>CAYMPV010000011.1:0-157327 GCA_964392305.1 uncultured candidatus Brocadiaceae bacterium | reverse complement strand
AGCGGGCCAGGTACTTGCGCAGCCGGTCGGTGTCGTTGGCGCTGCTCTTGCGGGCGCGCGACGCGGCGAACAGTTCGCGGCCCGCGGCGGACAGCGAGCGATGGCGGCGGCAGGTGCGCACGACCTCGGCGAGCTGCACGCGGTCGAACCGGTCGACGTGCGCGAGCCCGCCGCCCAGCAGGCCGGCCAGCAACGCATCGTCGTCCGCGCCCGGCGCGGCCTCGTCGTCGTCGCGGCGCCAATCGGTCTGTAGCCGCTGCAGTTCGCCGGCGACGTCGTTCTCGGTGATGCGGCCACCGGTGGCCAACGTGCACAGCCGCGTGATGCTGGCGTTGAGGTCGCGGAAGTTGCCGCGCCACAGCCCTGTTCCCGCGGTCGCGAACCGCAGGTAGTGGGCCCTCGCCTCGGCGCTGAAGTGCACGCGCCGGCCGGCGCGCGCCGAGAACTGTTCGAGTTCGAAGTCGACGTTGGGCTCGAGGTCCTCGATGCGGTCGCGCAGTCCCGGCAGTCGGAAGGTCCACAGGTTGATGCGCGCCAACAGGTCCTCGCGGAACGCGCCGCGCGCGACCGCCTGGCCGAGGTCCCGGTTGGTGCCGGCGACGAGTTGGAAGTCACTCTGCACTTCCTGGTCGCTGCCGAGCGGCAGGAAGCGCTTCTCTTCGAGCGCGCGCAGCAGCATCGCCTGTTCGTCGACGCCGAGTTCACCGATCTCGTCGAGGAACAAGAGGCCCTTGTCGGCTGCGCGCAGCAACCCCGGTCGCCGTTGTAGCGCGCCCGTGAACGCGCCGCGTTCGTGGCCGAACAACGTCGAGTGCGCCGCGTCGCCGCGGATCGTCGCGCAGTTGACCTCGACGAACGGTCCGGTGATCAGGTGCCGCTGGCGTTTGAGTTCGAAGATGCGCCTCGCCAGCTGCGACTTGCCGGCGCCGGTGGGCCCCATCAACAGGATCGGCGCTGCCGACACCGGCGCGACACGTTCGACCTGCGTGATCAGTTCGTTGAAGCTGCGGTTGCGCGTGTCGATGCCGGACTTGAGCAGCGACTGGCCTTCCTGGTGTTCCTGGGCGAAGCGCTGCGCGATGCGATCGAAGCGCGACAGGTCGAGATCGATGATCTGCCAGGTGCCGCTCGACGGTTCCTTGCTCGACGGTTTCGTCGTCGGTGGACCGGTCTGCAGCAGACGCGCCGGGAAGTGTCGCGTCTCGGTCAGCAGGTAGAGGCAGATCTGCGCGACGTGCGTGCCGGTCGTCATGTGCACGAGCACGTCGTCGCGTTCGGGATCGAGGCCGAGTTCGCGGCTGACCCGGAACAGTGCGTCGAACACTTCCTCGAAGTCCCACGGATCGCGCAAGGTGAGGTCGCGGCGCTCGACGGTGGTCTCGGGCGAGACCGTGCGGATGTCGGTGGCGATCTCCTCGAACAGTCGGCCGAAGCGGCGCTCGGTCAGCAGCACGAGACGGCTGATGAGCAGGTCCTCGTGTTGGCACATGGCGACGTTGGGGCGCCAGTGGTCCCAGCGGTCGTGGCCCCGGGGGCGGTCGAGCTGCGCACCGAGGAAGCTGATGACCGTGTGGCCCTTGGGATTAGCCATTGGGATAGTGTTCTAGCGGGAGGGAGCGTGGTGTGCCATGAACGGTCTCGAGGGCCTGCGCCGAAATGAATCGAAAGCACTTAAGAACAAGTGAGTTAAGGAATCTTCCCGCAACGGGTGGGTGATGGCACGCCGCGTGTCATGTCCAGCGCACCATGAAACTGGACGAAGCCACCCGTAGCGGCCTGGGGGTCGCACTCAACGAAGCCGATCTGGTCGGGGTCCGAATCGATGCCGCGACCCGGACGGCGACCGTCACCCTGCTCGTGCCCGTGCTCGACGAGTCGCCAGCACACCGTCAGCGCGAAGTGCAGCTGCTGCTGCACCCGGTCGACCGCGTCGTCGCCTCGCTGCGGGCCGGGTGCTGGAACGATCGTGCGGCGGCCGTGCTGCCGCTGACGCTCCCCGACCTGCCGGTCGCGGTGCGTTCGTTCGGCGGTCAGCCCATCTACGGCTGGGACTTCTTCGACGTGCACGAGACCGAACTGGCCCGCTGGGGCGATCGCCTGAGCCTGGACTGGCGGGGCGGCACCGGCGGCGGCGAACACCCGCTGACCCTGTTCCAGGAAGGCCACGACCGGCACCTCGACCTGTGCCTTTGGTTCGACGACCTCGAGGTGCTCGATGCGCGCGGTCTGCGCGTGCCGCTGTCGGACTTCGTCGCCGGCGGGCGGCAGTGGTGGTCGGCGTTCCGCGCCAACGATCCGCGCGCCGGCGGCCACGGCCTGGTGCCGCTGTGAGCGCGCGCCTTTCCAAGACAACTCCCATGCCCTTCACTGCAGGACCTCATTCGATGACCAGCTACGAACAGATCGAGACGCGCGGCGTGCCCATCAAGGCCTGGATCCGCGGCGTGCACGCGGACGACAACGCCATCCAGCAGCTGCGCAACGTCGCGCAGTTGCCGATCGTGCACAGCCACGTCGCGGCGATGCCGGACGTGCACTGGGGCATCGGCGCCACCGTGGGCAGCGTCGTGCCGACGCGCGGCGCGATCATTCCCGCGGCGGTCGGCGTCGACATCGGCTGCGGCATGATGGCGGTGCGCACGTCGCTCACGGCGAGCGACCTGCCCGACGACCTCAAGGGCGTGCGCGCGACGATCGAGCGTGTGGTGCCGCACGGCCGCACCAACGGCGGCGGCCGCGGTGATCGCGGCGCGTGGGCCAACGTGCCGGCGCGCGCCGAGGACGCCTGGAAGAAGCTGCGTCCAGGTTACGAACGCATCATCGAACGGCACGCCAGCCTCGACCGCGGCGCGACCGCGCAGCAGCTGGGCACGCTCGGCGGCGGCAACCACTTCATCGAGATCTGCCTCGACGAGGCGCAGCGCGTCTGGGTGATGCTGCACAGCGGCTCACGCGGCGTCGGCAACCGCATCGGCACGCACTTCATCAGCCTCGCGCAGAAGGACATGAAGCGGCACCTGTCGAACCTGCCCGACAAGGACCTCGCCTACTTCACCGAAGGCGCCGAGCACTTCGACGACTACGTGTTCGCCGTCGACTGGGCGCAGCGTTTCGCGCGCACCAACCGCGACCTGATGATGTTCCACATCCTCGCCGCGCTGGCGCAGCACGACGACCTGCCCAAGTTCACTCACGGTGAGGTCGCCGTGAACTGCCACCACAACTACGTGCAGCCCGAAGAGCACTTCGGCGAAACGGTGTTCGTGACGCGCAAGGGTGCGGTGCGGGCCGGCGTCGGCGACCTGGGCATCATCCCCGGTTCGATGGGCGCGCGGTCGTTCATCGTGCGCGGCAAGGGCAACCCCGACAGCTTCCACTCGTGCAGTCACGGTGCCGGTCGCGTGATGTCGCGCGGTCAGGCGTTCAAGAAGTTCACCGTCGAGGACCACATCGCCGCGACCGCGGGCGTCGAGTGCCGCAAGGACGGCGCGGTGCTCGACGAGACGCCCGGCGCCTACAAGGACATCGACGCGGTGATGGCGGCGCAGCACGACCTCGTCGAGATCGTGCACACGCTCAAGCAGGTGGTCTGCGTCAAGGGATGACGATGATCACCATCGACGGATCCCTGGGTGAAGGCGGCGGCCAGGTGCTGCGCACGGCGATCGGGCTGTCGCTCGTCACGGGCGAGAAGTGTGTCGTCGAGAACGTGCGCGCCGGCCGCAAGAAGCCCGGCCTGCAGCGCCAACACCTGACCGCGGTGTTGGCCGCGGCCGAGGTCGGCGGCGCGCGCGTCGAAGGTGCCGAACTCGGTTCGGCACGCGTGGCGTTCGCGCCCAAGGCGGTGCGGACGGGCGACTACGAGTTCGCGATCGGCACGGCGGGCAGCACCACGCTGGTGCTGCAGACCCTCTTGCCGGCGCTGCTGTCGGCGTCAGGCCCGTCGAACGTGTCGTTGCAAGGCGGCACGCACAACCCGATGGCGCCGCCTTACGACTTCCTCGCCGAGACGTTCGCGCCGGTGCTGCACCGCATGGGCGCGGGGTTGCAGCTCGAACTGGTGCGGCACGGCTTCTACCCGGCTGGCGGGGGGCACGTGCGTGCGCAGGTCGCGCCCGCCGTGTGGACGCCCCTCGAACTGCTGACGCGCTGCGCAGAACCCGTCGTGCGCGCGCGCATCGTCGTCGCCCGGATTCCGCCGCGCGTCGCGCCGCGCGAGGCGTCGACGCTGCGTTCGCGGCTGGGCTTGCGCAACGACGAGATCGTCATCGACGAGGTCGATTCAGCCGGTCCCGGCAACGTCGTCATCCTGCACGTGCACCTCGGTGAAGTGACCGAGGTGGTGACCGCGCTCGGCGAACGCGGTGTGCTCGCCGAGACCGTGGCCACGCGCGCGGCGCTCGAGGTCCGACAGCTGCTGGCCGCGAACGTGCCGGTGGGCGAACACCTCGCCGACCAGTTGCTGATCCCGATGGCGCTCGCCGGCGGTGGCGTGTTCCGCACCGTTGTGCCCAGTCGACACACGCGCACCAACGCCGCGGTGATCGAGCGTTTCCTGCCGGTCGCGATCACGTTCCGTGAGGACGGTGGTGACGGTGCGTGGCTGGTCGAGGTGCGGGGCAGATGACCCATGCTCATCATGCTGACGGTCGCGTCGTCAACCTCGATGCCGCGCTTCAACGGTGTGCCGGTAGCTGCTTGCCGATCCAGATGGCTCGTTCCGTGGGACGCTGCCAGGTGTCGTAGAGCAACACCAACTCGTCGATGACCTTCTGGGTGCGCGTGTCGGCAACACCGACCGCCTGTTCGAGCATCGTGAAGCCCAGCTGCAACTCGTGTTCGGCGGCGGTGAGTTCTCCGGTCTCACGCAGGCAGGCCCCCAGTTCCTTGTGAACCACGCCAGTGAGCCAGTGGCCGGTGGGCAGGGTTCGTTCGGCGAGCACGACCATCGCCTGCGCGTTCGGCAGGGCGTCTGCGAGCTTGCCCTGTCGGCGCAGAACCCCGGTGAGATTCTGACCTGTCGCGATCACGTCGAAGCCGCCGTCGATACCGGCCTCGGTGCGAGCGGCCACGATCCGACGCAAGGTTGCCTCGGCGGCGATGAAGTCCTGGCGGTCCTGCTGACCGACGGCGACGTTGTTGAGCGCCGCGAGGGTGCTCGGGTGCGTCGTGCCGAGCACACGCTCGCGGGCGCTCGCCAGCTCCTGCATCGCGGTCACGTAGTCGTCGATGCGGCCCATGCGGCGCAGGTGGATGCCGCGGTCGTTGAGCAGAGCCAGTCGCGCCGGATGATGCGGATCCAGGTGTTCCTGCGCCGCAACGAACGCGGCGTCGAACGTCGCCGACGCTTCTGCCATCCGGCCCACGTCGGCCAGCGCTTTTGCCATCGAACCGCGAGCAACGATCGAAGCCACGTCGTCCGGGCCACGCAATCGTTCGAAGGTGCGCAGTGCGGTCTCGGCATGCGTCAGTGCCTCGGCCGGGCGGCCGAGCTTGAGAAGCACCGAAACCATGTTCTGCGCCGCCAGGGCGGTTTCGGCGTCGTTCTCGCCGAGGCTGGCGCAGCGCGCCAGCAAGGCATCGCGCAGTTCCCTTTCGGCGAGTTCGAGCCGACCTTGCGCCTCGTAACACAGGCCCAGGTTGTTGGCGATCGCGGCGACGATCGGCGCGTCCGCGGCGATGCCGTGATCGGCCACCAGCTTGCGCGCCATCGACAGTGGGGTGACTGCAGCGTCGAGCATGCCCAGACCCAGGTACGAGCTGCCGATGGCATTGCGCATGCCGATCTCGATGCCTGGGTCGGTGAACACCTGCCGATCCAGGTCGTTGGCGGCATGGGTGATCACGTCGGCAAGCTTGACATCGGCGCCGCGGGCGTCGCCGTAGGCGCCGCGCAGGATCCGTTCCTGGAAGCTGTTGACGGCGGCCAGGGTCGTCGATTCCGCGCGCGTGCGGCGTTCGGCGGCCGCGACCCGTCGCCAGCCGGCGAACGCGATGGTGAGGCCCGCGAGCAGCGCCAGCAGGACGACACTGGTCACCGTCAGGATCAGGCGATGCCTTCGCGCGAGCTTGCGCAGGCGGTAGGTGGCGCTGACCGGACCGGCGAGCAGCGGTTCGTTTCGCGTCATGCGCCCGAGGTCGGCGAGTAGTTCGGCGACGGTTGCATAACGACGATGCGGCTCGCGCGCGGTCGCGGTGGCGGTGATCCAGTCGAGTTCCCGTGGCAGGCCCGGCACGAGGTCCGAGGGGGGCGGTGGTTCGTGGCGACGCAGCACGTCGATGGCGCGTCCGGGGGCGACGCCGTCGAATGCGAATGGCGGTTGTCCGGTGAGCAACTCGTACAGCATCACGCCGAGCGCGTAGACATCGCTGCCGACGTCCACGGCGGCGGCGCCGCCGTCGATACGCTCGGGGCTCATGTAGGCGAGGGTGCCGAGCAGTTCGCCGGTGCGGGTGAGACCGTGATCGTTGCCGTCGAGCAGGCGCGCGATGCCGAAATCGATCACCTTGACGCGGCCGTGCTTGTCCACCAACACGTTGGCCGGCTTGAGATCGCGGTGCAGCACGCCGCAGCGGTGCGCGAACTGCACGGCCTCGCAGACCTCGGTGAGCAGCGTCAGGCGTTGTGATACGGTCAGTGCCTGTTCACGGGCATGGCGATCGATCGGCCGCGGGTCTTCGACGAGTTCCATCGCGAACCAGGGACTCGACTGCGCACCCGTGCCGCAATTGCCTGCCTCGAGAACCTGGGCGATGCCCGGGTGATGCAGGCGGGCGAGGATCTCGATCTCATCCTCGAAGCGTCGACGTGCGCGTTCGCCCGGCAACGCCGAGGACAGCATCTTCAACGCCACGCGACGGCTGGGACGATGTTGCTCAGCTTCCCAGACCGTGCCCATGCCACCGCTGCCGAGGCACCGCAGGAAGGTGTAACCGGCGATCGCCGGCATCGTCGTGACAGGGGGGTGACCGTCGGCCCGGGGCTCGCTCTCCACCAGCGCGGATGGCGTCGTCGCGCCGTCATCTGCCGCGAGCAGGCGCAACAACTCGTTGCCCAACGCATGGTCGTTGCCGGTGGACTCCCGGACGAAGCTGACCCGCTCGTCGGGGGCGAGGTCGAGCGCCGCGTCGAACAACCGTCGCAGTGTCGCGAAGCGTTCAGCTGCCGGGGTCATCATCGAACTCCCGGCGCAGGAAGGCACGGGCCAGTCGCCAACCGCGCTCGACCGAGCGCAGCGAGCAGTCCAGCGCAGCGGCGATCTGCGCGTGGGTCAGGCCGCCGAACACCCGCAGTTCGACGATGCGCACGAGTTCGACATCGACCTCGCCCAGGCGCGTCAGCACCTCGTCGACGACCAGCAGATCGTGCGGCGTCTCGCGGGCGTCGAGCAGTTCGGGCGCGAGGGTGATGCGCTGCGCCTCGCCGCCGCGCTTCTCGCGAAGTCGCCGGCGTGCATGGTCGACCAGGATGCGTCGCATCGTGCCGGCTGCGGCGCGCAGGAAGTGTGCCTCGTCCGACCACGGGTTGTCGATGCCGTCCAGGCGCAGCCACGCCTCGTGCAGCAACGCGGTCGGCTGCAACGTGTGGCCGGCGCGTTCGCCGCGCACCATGCGTTCGGCAATGGCGTGCAGTTCGCGTTCGAGCGCGGTGAACAGTTCGGCCGCCGATGGGGGCGGACCGTCGCCGTGCGCCGCTGAACTCGACATGCGGCGGATTATCGCACGCGGCCGTGATCTGCGCAGCGGCGTGACGGTCGTCGCACTCACGTGCCGATCACGAGTTGCAGCCCGTCGGTGAGGGTGAACGCGCCGAACAGAGCACCTTGCGGGTCGAACACCAGGTACTGGCCACACAGACGCAGGCCGACGAAGGCCGGATCCGAAGGCATGGGCAGCGGCGTGTGTGCTGTTCCCAGATTGTCGGTCGCGACCAGTGGGGTCGCCGTCAACGGCTGGGCGACGAGTACGTGGCAGGTTCCGAGCAGCGTGTCCGCCGGGGCGAAACCGAGGGCGAGGACGGCCGCGGAGTTGCTGCGCGCCTGGTGCAGGCCGATCGCGAACGAGGCGTTGCCGAGACGCGGCGCGCCGGCCGCGGTGATGCGGGGCTGCATACCGTTCGTGCCCGGGCACAACGAACCGCCGTAAGACTGGGTGAAGGCGAGTCCCTGCTGCTGCAGCGGCGCGAACCACAGCTCGTCGCCGGCGCCATCACCGATGCCGCCGTAGAAGTAGATGCGCCCGTCGACCACCGTCGGTAACGAGATCCGCGTCGCACCGCTGCCCGGCACCGTGCCCATCGCACCGACACGCACGGTGCCGGCAGCGGTGCCGTCGGACTGCCACAGCTGCAGACCGTGTTGGGGTTCTCCGGCGGCGAACACGACGGTCTGGGTGCCGGGAACACGAATCAGGGTGCCGACCACCACGCTGTCGCCCGTGCCCGGCATCAGGTCGGCGACCAGCGTCGTGCCGGCGAAGGTGCCGTCCGAAGTCCACAGTTCGCGGCCGTGCTGTCGATCGTCGGCGAAGAAGAACAGGCGGCCGTCGGTGCCGACCATGTCCTGGATCTGCACGTTGGCGATCGATGGACTGATGTCGCGGACGACGCCTGTTCCGGCCACCGTGCCGTCGCTGACGAACAGCTTGGTTCCCTGCTGCTCGGCGGTGAAGAACAGCAGGTTGCCGCAGCCGACCAGGTTGTGCGGGGAGGATGACGACGCTCCTGAGAGCAGGTCGGCGAACAGGCCGGTGCCCGCCGACGTGCCGTCGCTGCTGCACAGTTCACGCCCGACACCGGGCAGCGTGGCGGCGAAGAACACGCGATCGCCGAGCCTGGCGAAGCTGGCAGGGCTGCTGCCGGCGCCGCCAGGCGTGAGGTCGGCGAGCGGGAAGGTGCCGGAGCTGCTGCCGTCGCTGATCCACGGTTCGCGACCGATCACGCCGTCGTCGGCCGAGAACACGCAGCGGTCGCCGAACGCGATCATGCCCTGTGGCGCCCCGCTCGCGGTGCCGGCTCGCAGGTCGAGTTCGTGGCAGCCGGCGAGCGTGCCATCGGTCGACCACAGCTCGCGGCCGTTGCCGATCGCGGCGGTGAAGAACAGTCGTGCCGTCGTCGGCAGGAGATCTCGGATGGTGGGTGTGCCAGTGCCGGCCACGAGGTCGAAGGCGACGGCAGTGCCGCCGCTGCCGCCATTGCTGTGACACAGCTCGAAGCTGGTCGCAGGCGTCGAGGCCGTGAACCACACCTCGTTTCGCCAACTGACGGGCTGCATCGGATTGCCGAGCCCCTGGCTCAACATGAGCGTTCCATTGGCGGTGCCGTCGGTGATCCACGGCAGCCATCCAGTCGAGAACGTCGGCGAGAAGAACAGGCTGCTGCCGAGCGCCGTCAGGTTGTCGAGAGGCGACGATTCGTAGTCGACGCCGATGTCGCGCACGAGGCTGGTGGTGACGCCATCGCAGAAGAACAGCTCGCGGCCGACGCTGCCGACGTAGGCCGTGAACAGCACGCCAGCAGCGAAGGGACGCGTGAACTGCGGCGGTGGAGAGCCCGGCACGGGTTGCGTGCCCGCGCCGGTGCCGTTGCTGACCCACAACTGCGCGCCGGTGTTCGCGGTCTGGGCCGCGAACACGGCGGCGCCGTTCGCGACGGTCAGGTGATCGAGGTTGTAGACGTTGGGTTGCACCGCGTTGGTGCCCGCGCTACTGCCGTCGGTTCGCCACAGCGTGCGGCCGTTGGGTCCCTGCGCGCAGAAGTACAGGAGTCCTGGCCCGGCGGCGGTGAAGGACAACGCCTGCGAACTGGCCGTGCCCGCAACGAGGTCGCCGAGCAGGAACGTTCCGGCGGCGGTGCCGTCCGAACGCCAGGGTTCGGTGCCGTGCATCGTGTCACCGGCCTCGAACACGAGCAGGTTGCCCATCGCCGTGAGGTAGCGAGGGAACGAACCGATGGCACCCGGGTAGATGTCGAGCACCCGCTGCGTTCCCGTCGACGTGCCGTCGGTGACGTACAGTTCCTTGCCGAAACCGTTCTCGGTCGCGGTGAAGTACAGCCGCGCGCCGGCAGCGACGAGGTCACCTGGCGACGCGGAGCCGCTGCCGGGCACGAGATCCACGAGCAACTGCGTGCCAGCAGCGGTGCCGTCCGAGGAGTAGACCTCCCGGCCGCGTCCGTCCTGGCCGACGAACCACAGCAGGTTGTTCCAGGAGACCATGCCGGTGGCGTCACCCGGACTGCCGCCGGGGAATTGGTCGACGACCATCTGGGTGCCCGCGGCGGTGCCATCGCTGACCCAGAGCTCCGCGCCGTGCACACCGTCGTCGGCGCGGAAGTAGATGCGGCCCTGGTGGGCGCACAGGGAGGCCGGATCGGAGCCGACGCCGGGCGTCGGGTCGATGTCCAGCACCAGGTGGGTTCCGGCCACCGTGCCGTCGCTGACGAAGAGTTCGCGGCCGTAGCCGGACACGTTGGCGGTGAAGTACAGCAGGTTGCCGACCGCGGTCAGGGCCTCGGGGTCGCTCGATGTCGCCCCGGGCGCGAGGTCGGCGAGGCGGATGGTGCCTTGGGTGCTGCCGTCGGTTCGCCACAGCTCCTGGCCGAACTGGTCGAGCGCCACGAAGAACGCCAGGCCACCGGCCGTCACCGTCGCTGTCGGGTTGCCGGATCGGCCGATGGTCTGGGGCGTGAAATCCGCGACCTGCGACTGCGCGCTGGTGATTCCGCAGAGCAGCAAGGCGGATGTCGCTGCGGCCAATCGGGCGCGGCGGTAGAGGTCGAGATGGACACGCGGCGATGGGGGTTTCATGACTTGGATCAGAGGCGCCGGCGGCGCGGAAGGGCCGCCAGGGTTTCTTGGATTCGCGGTGTGATCACGGTCCTGGCCATGGGTTCGATGGTCAGCCCGGCGATGTCGGCACCGCCTCGCCGCGGTTCCGTTCCGGCGCTTGACCGGTGGCGCCACGGCCTCGATCGTGACCACGTGCGCGCGCGGATGTTCATGCTGCTGCCGGGACTGCTCCCGCTGACCGCCTGCGGCCTGCTCGACGCGGCACCCGCCACGACGGTGCTCACCGCCGAAGAGCTCGACGCGTCGGCGGCCGCTGCGTTGGCCCGCGCCGATGCAACGCCGACGGACCTCGACGCGGCGATGCAGGCTACGCACCTGCTGTTCCAGGCCGCGGATCTGCGGCTGCAGCGGGCCCAGCTCGCGTGGCTCGATGCGCACCCCGACGCGGACCTCGCCGCGATCGTCGTCGCCGACGACCATCTGCCGACCGAGGCCGTCGCCGGCATCCTCTCGTTGTGCAGCGCCGGTCTTGCCGCGGCCGAACGCGTCGTCGCGGCGCGTCCCGACGACGCCGAAGCACAGCTGCATCGCGCGCTGCACCTGTCGCTGGTGGCGTGGGCGAACGGGCCGATGCGCTCCCTGTTCGCCGGTTTCGGCCCCAAGCTCGTCGAGGCCATCGGCGCGGCCGTCGCCAAGGAGCCGCTGTTCGACAACGGCGCGCCGCTGCGTCTGCAGGGGCGCTTCCGCGGACGTGCGCCGTGGCCGTACGGCGACCTCGAGCTGGCCCGGCGTTCGCTCGCAGAGGCTGCGGCCGCCTACCCGATCGTGGTCAACGAACTGTTCCTCGGTGACGTGCTGCTCGCCGCCGGCGAGCGCGACGCGGCGCGCGCCGCGTGGTCACGCGCGACCGCCGCGGCCGACGATGCCACCACGAAGTGGTCGGCGGAGCTGTTGCGCGAACTGGCGCGGCGGCGGCTCGGCACGGCGCGCTGAGTTGCGCGGGTGCGGGGGGCGATCGTCGCCGGGAGCTGCGTCGCAGGAACGCGTGTCAGCGTGCCGCCGAACCTCGGCAACGCTGCTCGATCTGCATGCAGATCGACGCGACGATTGCCGAACAAGCGAAGCGCGGCGACCCGGTGACCAGTTGGCGAGCGAGTTGCGGCAGGACCTTCTGCATGCGTCGCAGTCGATCCGTCACCAGGCCCGGCGCCAGCCCCGTGTCCCGGGCGAATCTCTCCCAGTGGGACGGTTGCACGTCCGCGAACTCACGGCGATCGCTGATCTTCATGGCGAGCTTCGGGCTCAGCGATGGATACACGAGTGTGCAGAGCGCGTCGTAGACGGGTGCGAGGCGCGCGCCGTGGGGGCCGATCAGCAGAGAGAAGTTCTTGCCGTGCGCGTCGGCGTTGCCGATCAGGAAGTGGAAGAGCACCATCTCGAGCAGCAACAGGCGATCGACGGCGGGCCGCGCGGAATGCTGCGTCAGCAGTTCGAACATCTGCACCAGGCCAGGGCCACCTTCGGCCTGATACTTCATGTCCGGTGGGATCCCGAGGGCCTGACAGAAGTCCTCCTGATGCAGACGTCGGATGACGCCGTCGGTGACGAGGCGATCGAAGCGCTCGATCAACAGGATCGGCGTGGCGCCGACGACGCGGGTGGCGACGCGCGGCGTCGGCAGGCCGATCGCGGCGGCGAGTTGCATGCAGAAGCACTCGTTGTCGATCGTCTCGTCGAAGCCCGGGATCGGCACCTTGACGATGTGTGTGGTTGGACCACCATCGGTCGGCAGCGTGATCCGATCGTCGATGACGCGCACCGCGACCTTGTCCTGGGCGCCAGCCAGCGACAGGCGGATGTCCTTGCCGACGAGCAGCGGGCGAGATGGGAGCTCTTCGAGCAGCTCGGCAAACTGCTCGTCGGTCAAGGTCCGCGCGCTGCCGGTCGCCGGTTTCGGCGATTCGTCGATTGGCAACAGCGAGATGGCGCCGGCGCACTCGCGGCCGATCTCGGCGAGCAGCGCGAACTCATTGCGCGGTGAGACTTGCAGGTAGCGCGCCAGGCGTCGGCGCAGTTCGTCATCGGGCAGCAGACCGCCGAAGAAGGCACGCGTGAGACGGTCTTCGAAGGCCGTCGTACCGAGCGGCATCGACAACGAGATCGCGAACCGGTTGGCACTCGTGAGCCACGACCCGGCATACGCGAACGACTGGCGACCATCGTCGGCCTGGGCGAAGGTGCCGATCAGGTCGTTCTCGAACCACGCATGCAGGGGGCGGGTCACGAGTCGTTCTCCGTCAGCATGCCGTCGCGCAGCGACAAGTGCAGCCCGAGCATCTTCAGCACGTGCAGCACGCGACCGATCTGCGCGGTGGCCTTGCCGCGCTCGAGCTCGGAGATGAAACGGATGCTGGTCCCGCAGGCTCCGGCCAGGTCGGGCTGGCGCAGACCTTGGGCGCGGCGGGCGCGGCGCACGGCGGCCCCGATGTCCTTGGTTGTGAGGAGGTTGGTCATGGCAATATCCCGCTCGGGATTGTAATCGGCAGGATCGCTGGATCATGCCAAGAATATCCCGTACGGGGTAGTTTCGGCCGTGATGGCCGAGACCGGCAACAGCGATCCCGGTCGGGAAAGTGCGTTGGGGCCGGGCATCGGGGACGGGCCGTCGGCACCGCCCGCCGCCGCTCACACCGCCTTGTAGGCGAGCACCGGCCGCAGCACGCGCTCGATGCGCACCAGTTCGCGTTGTGCGCGCATCACCGCGCCGATGTCCTTGTAGGCACCGGGCGCCTCGTCGCGCAGTCGCGGCGCGAGGTCGCGCTCGAAGAACACGCCGCGCAGATCGCGTTCGAGATCGCGACCGGTGATCGCGCGCGCCGCCGCGCCGCGGCTCAGGGCCCGGCCGGCGCCATGGGCGCACGAACAGGCCCAGTCGCCTACTTGCCGCGCGGCAAACGCACGATCAGCGGTTTGGGGTCGGCGGCGGTGGACGGCGCGGGCACGTCGATCGTCTGCGTGGGCATGCCGCGACCGCCGATGCGCACCTGGTGGGCCAGGCCCTCGGGCAGGCAGCGCAGCAGCACCGTGCCGTCCGCGCCGGTGCGTTCGACCCATCCAGGGCGGAAGCGGAAGCCGGGCCGGACCTCGGGTGTCGCCGCGTCGGCGGTGGGCGTCGCGCCAACGGGCACGTCGGCAACCGGTTCGCCGTCGACTTCGCCTTGCACCTTCACGCGCAGCGTGCCGCCCGGCAGATCGAAGTCGAATACGTTGGGCGCGTCGGTTGTGAACTCGAGCGCGGAGTCGCTGCAGAGGCCGAAGTCGTCGCTGATCGCGGGGTCACCGAGCATGATCAGGAGGGCCCCGGCGCCGACGGGCCGCAGCACGTAGCGGCCGTCGCGATCGGTGGTGGTGAAGCATCGCGCGTCGCCCGGTCCGCGGATGCCGACCGTCACGCCGGCCAGCGGCGCGCCGCGGGCGGTGATGCGTCCCTCTACCCGAGGTCGCGCGATGGCCGATCCGAGCTCGACTTCGAAGGCCCTGCCGGCCGGCACGCTGACCGTGACGATGTCGCCTGCGGTCGCACCGAGCAGCAACAGGAGCTGCCGGCCTGCCGGCACCTCGACTTCGAACTGGCCTCGGTCGTCGCACTGGACTCGGTGCAACGGCCCCTTGTTGGCCATGACCGCGACGACCTGCTGCGCCGCGGGCTTGCCGTCGAGATCGAACGCGCGGCCGGTGATGCGCCCCTTCGGCTTGATGCGCACCTCGCTGACGGCATCTGCCTTCGGCACGCTGAAGCGGCCGGCGTGCGTGGCCGTCTCGAGCCAGAACACCGCGGGGCGGATCAGCAGTTCGTTCTCGAGGTTGTCCGCGAACACCCGGCATTCGCCGCGAGCGTCGGTGGTGAGCACCGATGCCGGAACGAACGCACGGTCGTCGCCGAATTCGGTGTAGATGCGCACGGCCGCGTCGGTCAGCGGTGCGCCGGTGTCGTCGGCGACCAGTCGCACGGTGCGTTGTGCGCTCTTGGGTGGCAGCCGCACCTCGAGCGTTCGGGCCTGGTGCAGCGGCAGATCCAGCGCCGGTGACAAGAAGGCCGGCGCCCCGGGGCGCGCGACGAGCAAGCGGTGACGGCCCGTGGTCGGCAGACCGGTCACGCTGGGCGGCACTTGATCCAGGTGCAGCGCGCAAGCGCGGGTCCATGTGGTCGGATCGGCGGCGAGAGTGGCGAGGATGCCGTCGATGCCCTGGTGCTGCAGCGCCGTGTCGTCGATTGCCAGGGCGGACGGTGTCGTATTGCTCAGGGCGAACGCCTGCTGCAGCGCCGCGCCCGTCACTTCTTCTCCTGTCTCGTCGACGAAGCGCACCTGCAACGCCGCAGTCGCCGGCGCCTGGGTGTCCTCAGGGGGCGCCGCGGGGACCCGTTCGATCGGCGCGAACTCGGCGATCGCGGGTTGGCTCGTGGCAGTGACTTCGTTGGCGGCGGCCGTGACCGCGACGGGGGCGACGCCATCCTGGTTCCAAGTCCAGCCCACGATCACCACCGCGACGAACAGGACCGCTGCGGCGAGGACCTGCGGCAGCGTTCGCGTGGCGGGCGCCGGGTTGATGCCAGCGAACATCGGTAGCAACAAGCGCCACTGGCGCCGTTCGGCGGGCCCGTCTTGGTCGAGCTGGTCGAGGCGTTCGCGCAGTCGCGCGAGGGCCCGGTGCAGCTGCGAACGCACGGTTGCGGCGGGCGTGTTCGTTTGCGTCGCGATCTGCCGCGGCTCGAGGCCGTCGTAGTAGCGCAACAACACCACGGAACGGTACGGCTCGTCGAGCGCCATCACCGCGTTGACGACGCGCGTGCGCATCTCTTCGAACTCGACCACTTCGTCGGTGGGGCGCGCGTGCTCACGTCGCGCGGCGGCCGATTCGCGCGCGTTGCGGCGGCTGCGCTCACGCAGTGATCGCCGCGCCAGGTTGCGCGTGACACCCGCGAGCCACTGCGGCAGCGGCCAGCCCGGTCGGGGGCCGCGGGTCAGCGCGGCGGCGTAGGTGCCCTGGACGACATCGTCGGCGGCGTCCGTGTCGTGCAGCAGGTCCCGGGCGAGGCCGCGCAGGAAGCGGCCGTGATCGAGCAGCAGTTGGGGGGAGTCGGTTTTCATGGCTGGTGCAGGGGACTGCCCGCGCCGGTCACGATCGTTGCACCAAAACACCGAATCCGGCCAGCCGGGCTCCACCTCACCGCTTGGTGACGAACTCGTCGAGCCCGAGCATCACGCTGGCGACCACGGTCCACGCCGCCGCTTCCGCGGTCAGTTCCTGACGTTCGCCAGCCAGTTGCCGCGCGGCGTCGCGGTCGGTCGACAGACGCTGCCGCTCGTCGCGCAGCAGCGTCACCAGTCGGTCGCATTCGGTTTGCGTCGGCGCACGCAGCAGGCAGCGGCGCCACAGCCACGCGACCTTCGCCTCGTCGCCGCTCTCGGGTTCGGCGAACATCGCCAGATCGCCGAGCGCCTGCGCGGCCTCGAAGAACTGCGGGTCGTTCCACAGCACCAGGGCCTGCAGCGGCGTGTTGGTGCGCTGCCGCCGCAGCACGCAGGCCTCGCGGCTCATCGCGTCGAAGACAAGGAACTGCGGGTGTGGGCTCGTGCGGCGCCAGAAGGTGTAGAGCGAGCGGCGGTGGCGGTCGTCGTCCTGGGCCGCGACCCAACGTTCTCCGCTGTAGATCTGCATCCAGATGCCGTCGGGCTGCGGCGGCATCACGCTGGGGCCGCCGAGTCGCTCGTGCAGCAGCCCCGAGACGAACAGGGCCTGGTCGCGCAGCGTCTCACCCGACAGGCGGAACGCGGGGCCGCGCGACAGCCAGCGGTTGTCGGGGTCGAGTTCGCGCGCCGCGGGCGTGACCACCGAGGACAACGCGTAGGTCTGCGACAACACGATCGTGCGCAGCAGCGCCCGCATCGACCAGCCCGAATCGCGCAGCTCGCAAGCGAGCCAGTCGAGCAATTCGGGGTGCGAGGGGCGTTCGCCCTGGCTGCCGAAGTCCTCGAGCGTGGTCACCAGGCCCTGACCGAACAGCTCGGACCAGAGGCGGTTGGCGAGCACACGCGCGGTGCGCGGGTTGTCGCGCGACATCAGCCAACGGGCGAGGCCCAGGCGGTTGCGCGGCGCGTCCGCGGGCAGCGTTGGCCAGACCGCCGGCGTGTTCGGCAGCACGGCGTCGCCCTGATCGAGGAAGCTGCCGCGGCGGTGGATGCGCGTCGTGCGGCGTTTGTCTTCGGGCAGTTCCTGCATCACCGGCACGGCCGGCGCCGCGTCGGCCGTGACCGTGTACGAAGGCGGCTGCAGTTCGAAGTAGAAGCCGCCGGGGCCGCCGCCGTTGGTGACCTTGAGCAGCAGCGTGTTCTCGCCGGCACGCAGTTCGACTGGCACGAGTTCCTGGTCGGGAGCCGCGGGTCGGCCGATCTCGTGGCGCAGCACTTCTTCGCCGTTCCACCACACGGCGATCGCATCGTCGCTGCCGAGCGCGAGCGTCGCCGAGGTCGCCGCGGCGACGGTGAGCGTTCGGTAGAGGTAGAACGCGCTGTTGCCGCCCTGCCAGTTGTGCACGGCGCCGTCGGTGTATTCGGGTTTCGGCAACCACTTGCGCCCCTGCTGCTCGATGTCGAGCCGCACGCCGTCGGTCTCGGGCGCGAACGGCGTGCGGTGCGCGGTGGCGAAGTCCGCCGCCGCGACCGGTCCGAGCAGTTGCCAGGTGCCGCGGTGCACCGCGGTGTTCGCGAACGCCGCGTCGCGATCGGCGAAGCGCGCCGCCTGCTCACGTTTCGCCCGCGTCGGCACCCGCAGCAGCGGCGCGTCGTCGCCCTGGTCGTTGTCGGCCGTCTGGTCGAAGAACGCGAACAGCTCGAAGAACTCCTTCTGGCTGATCGGATCGAACTTGTGGTCGTGGCACTGCGCGCAGCCGGCGGTCGCGCCCATCCACACCGACATCGTCGTGTCGACGCGGTCGATCACCGCGGCGACGCGGAACTCCTCGTCGTCGGTGCCGCCTTCGGTGTTGGTCATCGTCTGACGATGGAACGCCGTCGCCAACCGGTCCTCGTCGGTGGCGTCCGGCAACAGGTCGCCAGCGAGCTGCAGGATCGTGAAGCGATCGAGCGGCATGTCGCTGGCGAACGCGTCGAGCACCCAGTCGCGGTAGCGCCACATGGTGCGGCGCAGCGCGTCCTTCTCGTAGCCCTGCGAATCGGTGTAACGCGCCAGATCGAGCCACCACTGCGTCCAGCGTTCGGCGAAGCGCGGCGACGCCAGCAGCCGATCGACCTGGCGTTCCGCGGCGCCCGCGGTGGTGTCGGCCACGAACGCGTCGACTTCGTCGGGCGTGGGCGGGATGCCCGTGAGATCGAGCGCGACGCGGCGCAACCAGGTGCCACGGTCCGTCGACAGCGTCGGCAACAGTTGGTGTTGCTGCAGCGTCGCACGCACGAAGCGGTCGAGCGGCGTGGCGGTGGAATCGCCGGTGATCGTCGGGGGCTCGGGGCGAACGATCGGTCGGTCGGCCCAGTGTTTGGCGGCCCAGTGTTCGGCAGCCCGGTGTTCGGCGGCCGAGTGTTGCGCCTGTGCGGTGAGCGTCGAGGTCAGCAGTGCTGTCAGAAGGGCCGCAACGATCCGGACGAAGGGGCGTGTGTTCACGGCACCGCGATCCCCAGTTGGCGCAGCTCGGCGCACAGGCGCAGCAGCGGCAGGCCGACGATCGCGGTCTGGTCTTCGCAATCGATGCCGGCGAACAAGCTGATGCCCAGGCCCTCGATGCGGTAGCTGCCGGCGCAGTCCAGGGGCTGGTCGGCCGCGACGTATCGTTCGATCTCGCTGTCGGTCAGAAGGCGCATGCACAGACGTGTGACGTCGAGGAAGTCTACGACCTCACCCGCGTTCGCGATCGCCACCGCGGTCAGCAGGGTGTGTTCGCGACCCTGCAGGCGCCGCAGTTGCGCCGCGGCGGCGGCGGCCGTGCCGGGTTTGTCGAGCACCTCGCCATCGATGCTCGCAATCTGGTCGCTGCCGATGACCACGGCCTGGGGGTGGCGCGCGGCGACCGCCTGGGCCTTGTGCCGGGCCAGGGCGCTGGCCATCGCCGCCGGTTCCCCGCCGGCCTGCTTGATCGCGGCCTCTTCGATGCCGGGCGCCTCGCTGGTGAACTGTAGCCCGAGGCGCTGCAGCAGTTGCCGTCGGTAAGGCGAGGTGCTGGCGAGCACGATCGACGTCATGGGGGCATTCGAACCGGTGTCGGGGCCAAGGCCAGGTGAAATCCGTCTGGCCCGCGGGAGTTCTCCAGGTTCGGATACGGCGACTGTCGTCCGACCAGAACGAACCATGAAGACCCGTTTCGCCCTGCCTCTCGTTTTCTCCGCGGCCCTCGGCGTCACCGCCTGTGGTGGGGACAAGCCGGCCCCCATCGCACCAGCCGGTGGCCAGCAGCCAGCCCAGCAGCCAGCCCAGCAGCCAGCCCAGCAGCCCGCCGGCAAGCCGGACCAGCCGGCGTCGGATGCCGCCGCGCAGGCTCCCAAGCCTGCGGCGCAGAAGCCGGCCCCGCCCGTGCGCCTGGACATGGTGATGGTCAAGACGTTCTTCGGCAGCGAGCCGTTCGCGCCGACCGTCGACAACCCGAGCACCCCGGAGAAGGTGGCGCTCGGCAAGATGCTGTTCCACGAGCAGGGTCTGTCGAAGAACGGCAACCTCAGCTGCGCGTCGTGCCACGACCTCGCCAACTACGGCCAGGACGGCAAGCCGACGTCGCCGGGTTCCGACGGCAAGAACGGCACGCGCAACACGCCGACCGTCTACAACGCCTTCCGGCAGTATGCGCAGTTCTGGGACGCGCGCGCGGCAACGGTCGAAGAGCAGGCGATCATGCCGATGCTCAACCCGGTCGAGCACGGTGTCAGCGACGAGGCGGATCTGCTCGCGAAGATCAAGGCCAGGCCCGAACTCGTCGCCGCGTTCGGCAAGGCGTTCCCCGGCGCTGGTGACGCGGTCACGGCCGCCAACTTCAAGCTCGCGATCGGTGCTTTCGAACGCACGCTGGTGACCAAGTCGAAGTTCGACAAGTTCCTCGACGGCGACAACCGCGCCTTCAGCAACGAGGAGAAGCAGGGGCTCAAGACCTTCATGGACGTGGGGTGCACGCAGTGCCACATGAGCCGCCTCGTCGGCGGCAGCATGATCCAGAAGCTCGGCGTCTACGGGCCCTATCCCTCGACGGACACGGGCCGCATGGAGGTCACCAAGAGCGAGAGCGACAAGTTCATGTTCAAGGTCTCGTCGCTGCTCAACGTCGAGAAGACCGCGCCGTACTATCACGACGGCAAGATCGCGACGCTCGAAGAGGCCGTGAAGGACATGGCGCTCCTGCAGCTCAACAAGAAGCTGACCGACGCCGAGATCGCGTCGATCGTCACGTTCCTCAAGACGCTGACCGGTCCGCTGCCCGCCGAGTTCGCCAAGTAGTGGCGGCGGGCGGCTCTTGGCGCGAGAGCGGCCGCGCGAACGGTCAGAGCCGCAGGAACAGTTCGACCCCGTTGCTGACCGTCACGCTGCCCGTGCCGATGCCGAACGAGGCGCCCTGGGCGAAGAGGCTCAGGCCGCGGAACAGCGGGTCGTTGGGGACCGTGATCGGCAGGCTGGCGGGGGTCGTGCCGTGCACGCCGATCGCCAGCGTCACCGTCGTCGCCGGGTCGAGCAGCAGGCGTCCGGCCGACGCCGGCAGCGGTGCGGGCAATGCCTGGTTGCTGGCATCCAACGCACCGAGCATGCCGTAGAGATCGCCGGGTCCCATCGGTGAGGGGGGGGCGAGTTGCAGCGTGCAGGTCTGTCCGGTGATCGGCGCGCCGACCACCGAAAGCCCGCGCCAGATGCCGGCGGCGACCAGCAGGGCCTCGATGTCGACGCGCCTGCCGATCAGTTGGTTGCCGGCGATCGCGGTGCCGTGGTTACGCAGCAGCTGGCGGATCGCGAAACCGTCGACGGCCGCGGCCGCGGCCGGGTGGAGTTGGGCATGGGCCGCACCGCGCAGCGCGGCGACCGCTGCCGTCACCATCGGCGTCGCCGACGACGTTCCCGAGAACGTGTCGGTGTAGCTCTGGCGCGAGTCGTTGCCGATGGTCGCGAGGTTGCCGTAACCGGCGGTGACGACGTTGTAGCCCCAGCCGTTGGCGTCGACGATCGCGCCGTAGCTGCTGAACGGGGCACGGAACGAAGCCGAGCCGTTGGTCGCGCCGACCAGGATCGCGCCCGAGTCGCGCACGGCACGGTCGAACAGCCCGCCGAGGATCGGCGAGTCGAGGTCGACGGCGCCGTTGCCCGCGGCCTCGATGGTGATCACGCCCAACGACGTGGCGACCAGGATCGCGTCGAAGTCGAGTTGGATCCACTCGGTCGGTCCCAGGCCCAGCGGGGTCGAGGTCTGCGCCTCGAGCACCAACAGGTCACCGGCCTGCAGCACGCCCAGGCCCGCGGCGATCGCGTTGGCGACGCTGTAGCCGGAGGCCGGATAGTTGGTGGCGACGCGCATCTGCAGGTCCGGGACCAGGCCGGTGACGCCGTACTGGTCGGGATCGGCGGCGAGTTCGCCGACCACGGCGAGCCCATGGTCGTTGTAGAGGCCGTTCCAGACCGGCGGGCCGACCAGCGCCGAAGGCCGCAGCTGCGAGATGTCTTCGTGGTCGAAGTCCCAGCCCCACTCGATCTCGACGGCGCGCACCCCTTGGCCGCTGGCGCCGGTGATGCTGCGCCCGAAGTCGGCATCGATGCCGGTCGGCGCCGCTCCGCGGTAACCCTGCTGGTTGGTGTAGTCGGGCGTCACCGGCAGGATGTCGCCGGGGGCCAGTTCGCGCGCTGACTCACCGGGAGGCCGCGTCGGCAGTTCGCGAGGATAGGCCAGCTCGACGCAAGCGAGTTCGTTGAGGCGCCGCACCATGACTGCCGTGTCCGCGGCGTCGCGCGTCTCGACCTGGAAGTAACGTGCGAGGTCGACCTCGGGCCGGGCGCTGTGCGCCAGTTGGCGGCGGCGGATCGCCGCGAGCTCGTTCTCGAGGCCGGCGAAGAAGGGCGACACCGGTCGGTCCGCGGTGATGGCCAATACGTCCGGCGCCGTGAGTTGCCCGGCGGTGACGAGGTCGCTGCGCGCAGACTCGTCGTGTTCTTCGACCAGCTTGACCACGACACGCGTCTGCGAGGCGGCGATCGGCAACGCGACGGCGATGGCCTTGGGCATCACCGCGCGGCGCGGGGCCGGGGGGTCTTGGGGGGCCGCCGCGAACGACAGCAAGACGAGCAGGATGGGCGGCAGCATGGGGCGACGGAGGATTGCCGACGGCGGGAGCATACCTCGGGATGTGCGTGCGTGCTCAGGTCCTTCCCATGGGGGGTGACACGCGCTGCAGCATGTGGGCATAGGCACCGGCGCGTGCGGCGAGTTCGGTGTGGGTGCCCGACTCGACGACCTGGCCATGCTCGAGCACCAGGATGCGATCGGCGTCTCGTACGGTGGACAGGCGATGGGCGACCACGATCGCGGTGCGGCCCCGCAGCAGTTCGGTCAGCGCGTGCTGCAGGCGCGCCTCCGATTCGCTGTCGATGCTCGAGGTCGCTTCGTCGAGCACCAGCACGTCGGGCTCGGCGACCAGGGCGCGTGCGAACGCGAGCAGCTGGCGCTCACCCTGTGAGAACGTGCCGCCGCGTTCTTGCACCGCGGACCGCAACCCGTCGGGCAGCGCCTTGACGAAGTCCGCGGCGCCGACCGTCTGCAGCGCCTGCCAGACGCGGGCCTCGTCGATGCGTGGATCGAACAGGCGCACGTTGTCGAGCACGGTGCCCGTGAACAGGAACAGGTCCTGCGCCACGTAGGCGACCCGCGCGCGCAGCGCCGCCAGGTCGAGGTCGCGCACGTCTTGGCCGTCGACGCGGATGGTGCCGGCGTCGGCGTCGCGCAACCGCGCGACCAGCGACAGCAGCGTGGTCTTGCCGGCGCCGGTCGGACCGACGATGGCGATGGTCTGGCCGGGTTCGGCGACGAACGACACGTCGCGCAACACGACGGTGCCCGGCAGGTACGAGAACCCGACGCGGTCGAACTCGACGCGCGCGGCGCCGCGGCGCGGCGACGGCAGCGTGCGGGTCTGCGGCGGCGGGAAGGTCGGTACCGCGAGGATCTGGAAAACGCGTTCGCAGCTCGCGAACGCGGCCTGCAGCACGTTGTACTTCTCGCCCAGTTCGCGGATCGGTCCCGTGAGCAGGTTGTAGTAGAGCCAGAACTGCACGAACTGGCCGGCCTGCAGTCGGCCTTCGAGCACGGCGCTGCCGCCGAACCACAACAAGCCGACGGTGGTGGCGCGCAGGCACAGATCGACGAGGGCGAAGAACAGCGAGAAGTGCCGAACCGTGTCGAGCCAGGCGGCCGTCGTCGTCTGGTTGCGCGCGGCGTAGCGCTTGCCGACTTCGTCCTCGCGGCCGAACGCGCGCGTCGTGCGGATGCCGCCGACCAGTTCGGTCGTGAACGCGTTTTGCAGCGCCAGCCGGCCGCGCACCGCCCGGTACGAACGTTCGGCGTTGCGGCGGAACAACACGCTCAGGATCACGACGACGGGTGTGGTGGCGACCGTGAACAGCGCCAGGTTCAGGTCGAGGAAGAACAGCGCGACCAGGACGCCGCCGATCTTGAGCAGGTCGAACACCGACTGCAGCACGCCGGTCGAGATCAGTTCGTTGAGGTTCTCGACGTCGCTGGTGACGCGCGTCGTCAGCTTACCGGCCGGGTGTTGCTCGTGGTAGGTGAGCGGCAGACGCAGCAGGTGTTCGTAGAGCTTGCGGCGGATGTCGCGGATCACGCGCTGGCCGTTCCAGGCCGTCAGTTGGCCGTAGACGAAGCCGAGCAACGCCCCGGCCGCGGTGATGCCGAGGAAGCCCGCGGCGAGGCCGCCCAGCCGCCACAGGCGATCGTCGGTCGACCCGGCGGCGTCGAGCATCGGGCCGTCGATCGCGAGCCGCAGCAGATACGGGCCGAGCAGTTCGAGCACGAACGACACGGCCAGGATCAGCAGGCACGCCAGGAAGCCGCGCCGGTAGGGGCGCGCGTGCGGCCAGAGTTGGCGCAGGAAACCGAGGTGCAGGCGGCCCTCGGGTGTGTCGTCCGCGTAGGGGTCGGTCACGGGGCCGGCTCCTGGCTCGGCGTCTCCAATGCCTCGGCTTCGGTCTGGCGGCGCCACGCAGCGGCGAAGCGACCGTTCTCGGCCAACAGCGTCGTCAACGTGCCGCGTTCGACCACGGCGCCGCGATCGAGCACCAGGATCAGATCGGCGTCGGCGATCACCGACAGGCGATGCGAGGCGGCGATCGTGGTGCGGTCCCGGCGCTGGGCGGCGAGCCCACGCAGGATGCGCCGTTCGGTGACGGTGTCGACCGCGGACAGCGTGTCGTCGAGCAGCAGGCCCGGACGGTCGTCGAGCAACGCGCGCGCCAACGCCACGCGCTGCTTCTGCCCGCCCGACAAGGTCACGCCGCGTTCGCCGACGATGGTCTGCAGGCCGCCCGGCAGCTGCGGCAGGTCCTGATCGAGGGCCGCGGCGGCGACGGCGTCGGCGAGCAGTTCGGCGTCGACGCTCTCGCGCGCGAAGGTGACGTTGTTGGCGACGGTGTCGCTGAACAGGAACGGCTCCTGCGCGGCGAACGCGAACACCTTGCGCACCGCGTCGGGCGACAGGTCGAGCACGTCGTGGCCGTCGATCAGCACGGTGCCGCGCGGCGGTTCGTAGAACGCCAGCAGGATCGCCAGCAGCGTCGACTTGCCGCTGCCGACCGGGCCGACGAGGCCGAGCTTGCCGCCAGGCGGCAATACGAACGAGAGGTTGGCCAGGGCCGGGCGTTCCGCACCCGGATAGGTGAAGGTCAGGTCGCGCACCTCGATGTGGCCGGTCAGCTCCGGGCGCGCGCCCTCGCGACGTTCGGGCGGCGTGTCGAGCAGTTCCTGGATGCGTTGGGCCGCCGCGATCGCGCGCGGCATCGTCGCCAGGGTCCAGCCCAGGATCTCGAGCGGGAACGTCAGCAGCGCCAGGTAGCCGGTGAACTGGAACAGTTCGCCGACGCTGATCGCGCCGCCGATGACCTCCATGCCGCCGACCAGCAGCACGCCGAAGGTGACCAGACCGCTGGTCGAATGCGACAGCGCGTGCACCAACGAGCGCAGACGGACCAGGCGCAGGTTGGCCAGCAGGTAACGACGGTTGCGCGTCGCCATCGCCGCCCGTTCGCGGTCGACGCGGTCGAACTGCTGCACCACGCGGATGCCCGCGAAGTCCTCCTGGGCCTGCTGCGACAGCGCCGCGATCGCTTCCTGCGACGTCTTGCTCCAGCGGTGCAGGCGCGGCAGCAGGATGCGCATCGCCACGAACAGCACGCCGAACGCGGCCATCGCCGTCAGCGTCACCGGCACGTTCATCTGCGCCATCAGCCAGATGCCGGCGGGCAACAGACACAGGGTGCTGCCGCCGTGCAGCAGCAGCGGTCCCATCACGAACCGGACCAGTTCGACGTCCGAAGTGAGCCGGCTGGTGATGTCGCCGGTGCGCACGCGGTCGAACCACGGCACCGGCAGGCGCTGCAGGTGCGCGACCAGTTCGTTCTTGAGCTCCTGCTCGACGTAGCGGGAAGCGTCGATCAAGGTCTTGCGCGAGATGTAGCGCGCGCCGGACTCGGCGAGCGCGAGGACCAGCAGCAGCAGGCACGTGTCGCGAAGCGTGTCGAGCACCGCGGCCGCGCCATCGGCTGCCGCGCCTGCAGCCGCGCCACGTTGCAGCAGGTCCAGCGTCTGGCCGAGCAGTCGCGGCATCCACAGGCTGATCGCGGCGTGCACCGGCACGAACAGCACGCCGATCAGGACCAGCCAGCGATGCGTGAGCAGCAGCTGCCAGGGCCGACGCAGCGCGGCGAGACTCGAACCGAGACGCGACAAGATCCGCGCAGCATCGACGCGGTCGACCGGTGATGCAAATCCCGACACCTCACCGCGGTGCCGCGAGCGGCGCGTCGCTGTCACCGGTGTCTGGTGCCCCCGGTCCCAGCTCGGGACTGCCGTCGTGGTTCGGCACCACCTCGGGTCGCGAACCTGCCGATAGGACCGATAGCCATGTCCAGGCTCGTTGTCCGTCAGGAACGTACGAACATGATCAAACCTCGTCATCCGAAGGAAGGAGGGTTCACGTTCGCCGAACTCGCCTTCGCCCTGTTGATCCTCGTGGTCGGCGCCGTCGTGCTGATCAACCACCTGACGATCAACTATCTGACGACCAACACCGAGCGCGACCGCGTGTTCGCCTACACCAAGGCGCAGGCGATCCTGTCGGAGATCCAGGGTTACGTCGATCGCGGTCAGGTCGACGCGGCCGTCGACCTCGACGTGCTCGACGACGGCATCGTCAATCGGCCGACGTTGTCGATCCAGACGTCGGGGGCCAGCCTGATCGCGCCCGATCACGTGCTGTCGGGCAACTACCAGCGCGCCGGCCAATGGATCTGGTCGCGTCGCATCAGCGTGCAGCCGTTCGCCGGTCTGGACAACCGCAACGTGCGTTACGTGACCGTGCGCATCTTCCGCAAGGATCGCGACGGCGTCGATCAACCGATGGCCGACCTCTCGGCGGTCATCAACTCCGCGGGCAGCGCGTTCCCGACCACCGAGGTCTTCGACGTCTACCTGCTGGCGATCGAGAACATCCCGGGCTGGTGGGTCTACATGGACTCGATCAAGCCGTTCGTCGAGTCGATGATCACCGACCTCGAGACGCGCAATCCGGGGCTGCAGTTCCGTACCCACTGGATCACCAAGGCGAGCTTCGGCCGCAACCAGGGTTACCGTCCGTACGTCAACGACACGAACGACAGCCTGCAGCCCGTTCCGGAGGTCTATCACTATCCGGGGCGCATGCCGACCGGCAACTCGTCGTCGTTCTACTACGTGCCCGACAACATCGCGGCGCGCATCAACGTCGACGGCACCGAGCGCAACGGTTACGACGCGACCACCAACCCGCACCCGTATGCGCTGGCCGACTTCTTCAACCACGGCATGCGTTACCCCGACGAACTGGCTCTGTGGGAGGCGCGCGTCGCGGAGATCGAAGCGCGTGAGCAGGCGATCGCCGCGGCGATCGCCGCCAACACGACGCCGCCGGCCGAGCTCGACGACATGTCCAAGGAGCCGACCTGGCGCCTGCTGCTGGAGGACATGTACAGCAACCCGAACGACTACCGCAACGCGTTGATGATCAACCTGCACGGTGAGTTGTTGCCGATGCCGGCGTTGCGCAACTACAGCGACGCGGCCCGCGATCCGGCCACCTACCCGAACATCCGCGTGGTCACGCACCCGGCCGAGTTGCGCACCTACCGCGACCCCGGCACGCCAGCGTCGAGCGATCCGCTGCAGCTGCGCATCTACGCCTACAACGACCACACGCCGACCTACACGGGTTCGCAGTTCGCGCCGATCACCTACATCGACGTGATGGGCATCGACCTGGTCGACCACACCTCGCCGAACGGTGAGCTGAACAGTTCGTGCAGTCTGCAGTGCCTGCGCGGCGGCGTGCCGGTCGGGCCGCTGTCGGACACGACCTACTTCCCGTTCCAGGCGGCGAAGAACTACTTCGACCCGTTGGTCGAGGCCAACGAGATGCGTTACTGGGCGACCTGGAACGACTCGGGCATCCCCGGCGATCCGCGGTTCACGCGCATCTACTTCTGGAACACGCCGGTGGTCGCGCCGCCCGTGGGCGGTCGCGGTCTGGAGAGCACCGAGCGCGCCCAGCTGTACTGGATGTCCTACATCCCGTGTCCGATCGAGGCCGCGCGCGACTTCTCGACCAACCTGTACTCGTCGGGCAGCGGCCCGAAGAACACGGCGCGCTGGACGCTGACGATCGATCCGGTGGCGCTGACCAACAACTCGTTCGTCGACGACGACGGCAACCACTACAACCCGACCGACGACGTCGTGCTGCAGGTCAAGACGCGCATCTACAGCGGCGTCAACCCGTACACGGCCGGCACCATGTGGCCGCCCGCGTCGCGCAACCAGCCCGAGAACCTGTCGGTGACCTACGCCTGGTGGGCGGACAGCGCCGAGGACGTGCCGATCACCGAGCGTTCGCAGTTCAACGGCGACCCGCGGCACGTGCCCTACAAGGACCTGTTCGCGGGCGATGCCGACTACCCGGACGGTTACAACTGGTACCACGACTCGCTCAACAACAGCAGCGAGAACAGCGCGGCCGACTACCCGAGCCTCACGGCCAGCCGGCTGGCCAACCGCTGGAACGCAGCGATGTCGTGCGACGTGCCGCGTTACTTCGAGCTGCTGCGCAAGGCGCTGGTCAAGAGCAACGCGGTCTACACGACCCTGACCGGCTTCTCCTACTACTACCTCGGCATCGGCAACGACATCGGCTACGACTCGGCCAACGGCTACCCGAACTCGATCCCGAGCGACCTGACGCCACACGGCGTGCCGAACGTCAGCGGCTACATCAACACGATCACCGGCTCGCGCCGCTTCGTGCGAGGCACCGCCGCCAGCTACTGGTGGGGCAAGCCGTGGCTCGGGGAACTGTTCCCGGACTCCTCGGTCGCCACCTGGGAAGGCCTGGACGCGGGCGGAGCCATGGTCGGCAACCTGGCCGCGGGCATCAGCGCGGGGCGGTTCTACCAGGGCACGGTCAACAGCGTCTACGCCGGCAACGCGACCCGCACCGCCTACGGCACCGCGATCAACAACCACCACCAGCGCACCTCGTCGCCCGGGTGCACCGCCTTCTTCAACATCGGCACGTCGTCGTCGTCGTTCCACCACACGTCGACCACCGGCACCGGTCCGCTGACCGCGATCGGGCTCGAGTTGGCGAACAACTACAACATGACGATGCCGAACGACGCGCCGATCAGCCGCCCGTTCGGGCTGACCTGGAGCGGCAGTACGGGTGAACACTGGAACTTCGCGCCCTACTCGACCGAGCGTTACACCGCGAGCCTCTACCGTACCTACTACACGCACGCGGGCGGCACCGGCTCGGGCCTGGTCAAACTCGTCGACAACACCGGCACCGACGCCGCGTACATCGTCGTCAACGGCATCGACAAGACCGTCGATGCGGGCACGACGTTCATCGCCAAGTTCGCGTGCCTGTCGCTGGTGCACTCGTTCTTCGAGGCAGGTGACACGAGCAACACGCTGCGCATCCAGCAGCTGCCGCGGTTGGAGATCGAATCGCCGACGGACATCACCGAGCTGCTCGACCCGAGCACGATCCAGATCCAGTTCGACGTGTCGTGGACGCGTTGGGACGGCGAGCCCTACACGGCGACCGGTTCGTTCACCGAGGACGAACTCGAACTCGAATACGTGATCATGTATTCGCCCGACAACGGCACCACCTGGCTGCACGTGCAGGACGACGCGGTGGCGACACCGTCGCAGCGGCCGACCAACAGCGGTTACCTGATCGGCGACTCCGGCGCCGGGGCCGAGACCTACGACTGGGACGTGCCGCAGGCGCAGTTCCCCGAGGGCAGTTACCTGCTGCGCATCGACTGCTTCCGCCAGGGCGCGCAGGTGCACTACTCGTACCACAAGACCAAGATCTACATCCAACGATGAGCCACATCACAAGCAACCGCGCCGCCCGGGGCGATTCGGGCTTCAGCCTGGTCGAGGTGGTCATCGCCTCGGCGCTGCTGGCGTCCCTGGTCATGATCGTGTCGACGCTGTCGGTCAGCGGCGCGGACTCACAGGAGTATGCGCGGCGCCTGAACCGCTCGACCGAGATCTCGCAGGACCTCGTCGACCAGATGCGGCTGGAGCTGGTCTCCAGCGTGCGGCTGTTCGGCAACGACGCCGAGGGCAACGGCAACCTCGCCGTGCTCGATCTGAGCGGCGCACCGGTGCCGCTCACCGGCACCTTGTTGCCGACTGTGGCGGCGAACGGTTCGCTCGAGGCGGACACGGTCTCGCGCGCGATCACCGGCAACTCGCTGTTCTTCACCCGCCTGGCCTGGACCGATCGCTTCGTCTGCACCAGCACCAACGAGTACCTCGTCGACGTCTATCGGTGGGTGTACTACTACCTCACGCCCGAGGACGGTGGCCCCGGCATGGGCAGCGCCATCGGTCTGAACCTGGTGCGCGTCGAGAGCGAGCCGCTGGTCGATGGCGTGGCCGTCGATCGCATCACCGACCTCATCGACCAGGCCGAGGTGCTCGAGCACCTGGCCCTGGGGACCGCCGACGCGACCGGTGTCGCGCGCACGCCCGTGCAGGTGGTCTGGGACCGAGGTGGCGATCCGGCGGTGGTTGGTACCTTCCGTCAAATCGACGAGTCCGATGGCTCGATGAGCACCACCCCGAGCGGTGGTCGCCCGGATCCTTGGGAAGTGTTGCGGCGCGAGAACAACGTCCAGGGTTTGCTGTCCTACCGCCACCACTCCGTGGCAGCGGTGTTCGCGCCGACCCTGCAGGTGACCAAGTACGCCATCGAGGACACCACCGGCGTGGGCTTCCCACACGGCTTCGAGGTCCAGGTCGTCGGCCCGAGTTCTGCCCGTCAGGTGCTGATACACATGGTCATCGCCAGCACCAACCGGCGCGGGCTGATGGCCTCGGCCAACCTGCAGATCGTCATCGACACGCGCGACCTCTGACCGATCCGGACCGGACGGGGCATCGGGCGTTCCTTGCGCCATGACGCAACGGCAGGCTGTTGCGCGTGGCCGGCCGGCACCGTATCTTCCTCGCCCCCCGATCGGCCCCTCCCACCCCGGTCCAGACCCCGAAGTCCGCATGGAACAAAGCCTCCCCCAGGAGCTGGTCAAGCAAGTTGGCGGATCGTTCCGCCTCACCGCCCTGTTGCAGAAGCGCGTGCGCGAACTCGTCCGCGGCCAGAAGCCGCTGTTCGAGACGCGCGAACGCAACTACATCAAGATCGCCAGCGAAGAGCTGCGCCGTGGCCTGATCGAGCTGGTGCCGGACGAAGAGGCGAACGCGCCCACCAAGCTCGAGATCTGACTCGAGCAGCAACGCGGTTGACGGCGGTTGATCACTCCGCCGAGCTGCGTCGCTGCCGTTCGATGCGCTCGATCGCGGCCATGAGCTCCACTTCGTCGTGGGCGACCGCGGCGTGGGACTTGCCCACGCTCAGATGCACTACCGGTGCGTCGGTGACGTCGATGCCGCTGCGGCCGAGCAGGATCGGGTCGTGGCGAGGGTCGAGGGTCTGCACGATGCGCGACGGCACGTAGGTCGCGAGTGCGGCGCGCCGCAGGCCGGCGACGACCTCGCTGTCGCGGTCACCGACGATGGTCACGAACAGGGGTTCGTAGAAGATCAGGTCGATGGCGCGGCCGTAACCCGCGACGTAGTAGCCGTATTCCTTGAAGTCGCCGGCGAACGCTTCGAGGGCGCCGATCGCCTCGTCGTAGAGCTCGGGCCGCCGCGACAGGTAGCTCAGGCGCACGAGCGACTCGGCCATGGTGGCGTTGTCGAGGATCGAGCGGTTGCGGCGGCTCATCGAGCCCTGCTGGCTGGTGCTCGGCAGGATGTCGTAGAAGCCGCCGTTGGGCGCCTTGTGGCGGGCGATCGCACGTTCGGCGATCGCCTCGGCGGGCAGCAGCAGGTCGGCGTCGCCGGTGTTCTGCGAGGCATCGATCAGCGCGCGGATCAGGTGGGCCTGGTCACCGAGCAGGCCCGGCAGGTGGTAGGTGCCGTCCCAGTAGTGGAAGACGTCGCGGCCGTCGTAGAGGTTCTCGAGCACGAACCGCAGCGCCGTCAGGGCCTCTTCCTTGTAACGCGGTTCGCCGAGCACGACGGCGGCCTTGAACAGGGCCGAGATCGTCAGCGCGTTGGCGTGGCAGTACACGGTGCGGTCGATCGAGGGTTCCTGGCGCAGCTCGCGTTGTTCGCGCGAAGCCTGGAAGTAGTCGGCGTCGGCATCCTGACTGCCGGCGAAGGCGCCGGTGTCGGGGTTGCGCATGCGTTCGCTGATCCACTGCGCGATGCCGGTGGCGGCGCGGCGGTAGGCCTCCTTGCCGAACACCTGGTAACCCTCGAGGTAGGCGCGCAGCACCAGCGCGTTCTGGTCGAGGATCTTCTCGTGGTTGGGGGTGTGCCAGTCGGCGGTGCGCGAGAACCGGAAGAAGCCGCCCTCGACGATGTCCTGCATCGGACTCTCCATCATCGCGTCGAGGGTCCTGGTGGCGACCTCGAGCATCCGATCGTCGCGGCGCTTGCTGACCTGTACGAGCGCGAAGTCGATCGCTTCGGGGTGCGGGAACTTGCTGCCCTCGCCGAACCCGCCGTGGCGGTGGTCGAACTTCTCGTAGATCGCGTCGGCGACCTCGTCGACCATCTCGCGGCGCAGGCGGTTGCGGCGCTGGCTGCCGCGATCGCCGTGGTGGGACCACAGTTCCTTGAGGCCGCTGCGGATCGCGTCCTTCTCCTCGCGCCAGGCGGCGCGCACCCGTTCGAGGCGCTGCCGCAGCTGTTCGGGGCCGAGGTGGTTCTCGTGAGCGATCAGCTCCCCTTCGGGCGTCAGCCAGGCGATCGTCGGCCAGGCGCCGGTGCCGTAGCGCTGGTTGACGTCAGGGCGTCGTTCGGCATCGACGAGCACCGGCACGAAGTTCTCGTGCACGAGGTGCACGACCTGCGGATCGGTGAAGCTGGTCTGCAGCAGATCGCGGCAGTGTTGGCACCACGGTGCGACCAGCACCATCAACACCGGTCGATCCGTGTCGGCGGCCCGACGCAGCGTCGCCGCTTCGAAGTGTTGCCACTGGATCGGTTCGGTCATGGGGAGGTTCGTGGTCGGTTCGCCGCGAGTCCTGTCGTGACCACAGGGTCAGTATCGACGGCAACGGGGGGCAGGCTCCACCGTCGCGGTCCGAATCCTCGATCCAGGCGGTGGGGTGCGCTCGTCGCGGCGCCTACTCGGGGCGGTCGTCGCTCTGGTCCGGGGCGGTCGGGTTCGCATCACCGTCGCCAGCATCACCTTCGTCCGTTTCGGTGTCGTCCGGCACGATCGCGCCGAAGTCGCCGAGGCGCAGTTCGTCGAGGTCGATGCCGGCCAACGTCGGCTGACGGCGCTCGACGGGTGCGGCGACGGGCTTGGGCGCCGGCGTGAACGGGATGCGCGGCACGTCGGCCCACAGCTCTTCGAGGGCGTAGTAGACGCGCGCTTCGGGCAGGAACAGGTGCACGACGACGTCGTCGAAGTCGAGCAGCACCCAGTTCGAGTCCTCGGTCTCGAGGCCGCCCGTGTTGCGCCGGCGGCGGCCGCGCAGGCCCTTGACCTCCTGGTCGATCTCACGCGCCAGGGCCTGCGCCTGCCGCGTGCTGTTGACCGTGGCGACGACGAACACGTCGGCGATCACCAACGGACCGGAGACGTCGAGCACGGCGATGTCCTCGGCTTGCTTCTCGTCCAGGCGCTGCGCGATGTGCAGCGCGAGTCGCACCGCATCGGCAGCGGCGCTCGGGGCGAGGGGGGAGGAGGATGACGAACGACGGTCGGGAAGGGGGGTGCTCAAAGCTCTCGGTTGGGGGCGGTGCGTCGCCTTTCGACGCCCGCGATCGGCGGAGGATACCGCAGCGGCTGGTTGGGGTAAGCCCCCGGATCGGGGGGCACCAAGGAAAGCGCCCCCGCCGGGAGGGTTCCCGGCAGGGGCGCGGAGAAATTCATGCGCGCAGCATCAGCTCTTGAAGAGAGGCAGAGCGATCAGCGCCGCGATCGTCATCAGCTTCATGAGGATGTTGATCGACGGGCCGGCGGTGTCCTTGAACGGGTCGCCGACCGTGTCGCCGGTGACCGCCGCCTTGTGCACGTCGCTGCCCTTGCCACCGAGGTGGCCGGCTTCGATGTACTTCTTGGCGTTGTCCCAGGCGCCGCCCGCGTTGGCCATGAACAGTGCCATCATCACGCCGGTGCCGGTCGCGCCGGCCAGGAGGCCGCCGACGGCCGCCTTGCCGAAGATCATGCCCATCGCGATCGGCGCGGCGACGGCGAGGAGGCCGGGGGCGACCATCTCACGCAGGGCGCCCTTGGTCGAGATCTCGACGCAGCGGGCGTAGTCGGCCTGGCCGCCGGTGCCGTCCTTGAGGCCCGGGATCTCGCGGAACTGCCGGCGCACCTCTTCGACCATCGCGTTGGCGGCCTTGCCGACTGCCTTCATCGCCATCGAGGAGAACACGAACGGCAACATCGAGCCGATCAGCAGGCCCATCACCACGGTGGCGTTGTCGAGGCCGAGTTCGGTGCCGGCAGCGACCTTGTAGGCCGAGAACAGGGCCAGCGCGGTGAGCGCCGCCGAGCCGATCGCGAAGCCCTTGCCGATCGCGGCAGTGGTGTTGCCGGTCGCGTCGAGTGCGTCGGTGCGCTGGCGCACTTCCGGCGGCTGGTGCGACATCTCGGCGAGGCCGCCGGCGTTGTCGGCGACCGGGCCGTAGGCGTCGACACCGAGCGAGATGCCCAGCGTGCTGAGCATGCCGACCGCGGCCACGCAGATGCCATACATGCCCGCGAGTTCGTTGCAGCTCCAGATCGCGAGGGCCAGCAGCAGCGTCGGGATCCACGTGGAGGCCATGCCGGTGGCGAGGCCATGGATGATGTTGGTCGCCGCGCCGGTCTTCGACTGTTCGGCGATCGTCTGCGCGGGCGGCATCTTCTCCGAGGTGTAGTACTCGGTGACCTTGCCGATCAGCACGCCGACGACGAGGCCGATGATGACCGAGAAGTAGACGTTCCAGTGCGGCACGCGCTCGACCAGGGCCGTGCCGCGGAACGGCGACGGCTGCATCAGCTGGGTGACCAGCGCGGCGCCGATGATCAGGAAGCCCGAGGCGGCGATCAGGCCGCCGAACAGCGCGGACGACAGTTTGCTCTCGTCGTCGGCCTTGACGCGGAACGTGCCGAGGAAGCTCGCGATCACGCCGACGGCGGCCAGCACGATCGGATAGAGCAGCAGGTTGACCAGCGCATCCGCGTCGTCCTTGGGCGCCAGCGACCAGCCGATGATCGACGTCGAGATGATCGCGCCGCAGTAACTCTCGAACAGGTCGGCGCCCATGCCGGCGACGTCACCGACGTTGTCACCCACGTTGTCGGCGATCACCGCCGGGTTGCGCGGGTCGTCTTCGGGGATGCCGGCCTCGACCTTGCCGACCAGGTCGCCGCCGACGTCGGCCGCCTTGGTGTAGATGCCGCCGCCGACGCGCGCGAACAGCGCGATCGAACTGGCGCCGAAGCTGAAGCCCAGCACGTAGTTGACGAAGTTCACGTCGGTCGTGCGGAACAGGATCATCAGCGTCGAGATGCCCAGCAGGCCCAGGCCGACCACGGTCATGCCCATGACCGTGCCCGACTTGAAGGCGACGTCGAGGGCGCCGCCGAGGCTGGTCTTGGCGGCCTGCGTGGTGCGCACCGCCGCGCGGGTCGCGCAGTGCATGCCGAAGTAACCGGCGCCGCCCGAGGCCACCGAGCCGAGCAGGAACGCGACGGCCGTCTTCCAGCCGAGGAACTGGGTCGCGCCGTCGTCGGTGCCCATGCACAGCAGCACGAAGACGACGCCGACGAAGACCGCCAGCCACTTGTACTCGGCGTGCAGGAAGGCGCGGCCGCCGTCCTGGACGGCCTTGGCGATCTCCTGCATCTTCGCGTCACCGGGGTCCTTGGCCATGATCTGCTTGAAGGCATTCACGGCGTAGGCGAGGCCGAGCACGGCGATGACGAGGGCGAGGGTGAGCCAGACGTAATACATGGGGGAGCGTTCCGAGGGCCGGTGCGAAAAAGTGGGGCGGCAAGATAGCCGCCGGGCCCGTTCGGGAGCAAGCGCGACTCGGCCGGGCGCCGCGATCAGCCCGCCGGTCGCGGGGAATCGTCGGGATCGGCCGGTGGCGTCGGGGGCTCGGTGGCGGCGTCGGTTTGCGAATCGGCAGCCTCGGTTGCCGGATCGGCGGTCGGAGGCTCGACCGCCTCGTGACCCGTCGCCGGCATCGCCGCCGCGTCCGGCACGGCGATCGGCTGCTTGGGTTCGACGAAGGTGTCGCGCGGCGCCTGCTGCTTCGCGAGCCGCCGCCGCCGCTTCCAGATCCAGAACCACGCGCCGACCACCAGCAGGCCGCCGATCGCGCCCCACAGGATGCCGCGTTCGACGCGCTGCACGGTGGTGATCATGCGCTCGATGAAGTCGGCGCTCTGGTAACCGAGCCAGGTCAGCAGCGGCACGATCAGCGCGATGCCCAGGCCGTCGTAGAACAGGAAACGCCGCCACGGCATCTTCATCGAGCCGGCGGTGAAGAACGCCACCACGCGCAGGCCGGCGACGAACCGGGCGATGAAGATCACCAGATCGCCGCGCCGGCGAAACCAGCGGTCGAAGTTGGCGAGGCGCTGTTTGGTGACGTAGTAACGCAGCCAACGCAGGCGCAGCAGCCGCACGCCGAACACCCGGCCCAGCACGAACGGCAGCAGGTCACCGGCCAGGATCGCGCCGGCGCACCAGGCCATCATCAAGGGCAGCGAGGCGTGTTCGGGGAACTTGGCGCAGACGTAGCCCGCGGCCAGCAGCACGATCTCCTCGGGCAGCGGGAACCCCAGGCCGCACAGCAGGAACACCAGCGCGACCCCCAGGTACGGGTTCTCGGTCAGGGCGGCTACGATCTGGTCGAACATCGCTGGCGGATCAGGTGCGTTCGCTCAAACAGGTGAAGCGGTCAGCGCAGATGGGGCCCCAACACCGAGAAGCGTGCGTCGGCGCGCAGCGCGGTGAGGTCGACGCTGGCGTCGCCGTCGAGCCAGCGCACGAGTTCCTCGAGCCGCTGGCGCCACTCGGTGGCCAGTTCGCGGTTGCGAACGTCGGCGCTGCGCGCGATCGCGGTGAGCAGCACCTTGCGCGCCAGGGCCCGCTGCCCGGCGTCGAGCATGGCCGCGACCAGCTGCGGGGTGAAGAACAGGCGTTGCTCACGCACGGCCGCCGAACCAGTGAGGACCTCGGCTTCCTCCAGATACCGGTCGGCGATGCCGGCGGCGCCGCCGCGCCCGCGCAGCAGCTCACGCAGTCCCGGCTCCTGCATCTCGGCCAGCACCGGCAGGAACGACAACGTCTGCAGCAGCTGCGGCAGGCGGCGGCCGGCGTCGGCGCGGGCCCGTTCGAGCCAGTTCATGGCGATGTCCAGGCGCCGCAGCGCGGCGTCGCGGCGCGACGCCGGGTCGCCGTTGGTCTGGCCGCCGTCCAGCGCGAAGCGGTAGGCGAACACCATGTGACCGTCGGTCCAGCCGGGCAACCAGTCGAGGACCTGCTGGGCGCGCGCGAACAATTCGTTGGCGTCGCCGCGTTGTTGGGCGGCGTCGACTGCGCGCCACGCGAACGGCAGCACCGCGGGCCGCACCAACCACGAGGCAACTTCGCGCACCGCTCCGAACGACGGCGGCACCAGCGTCGCGGCGGCGCCCGACAGGGCTGCGGCGAGCACCAACCGGGCGCGCGCGCGCATCATCGTCTTTGCCCTTGCAGCAACATCCTGCCGATCATGGCCATGCACGCCGCGGCAAGAAAGGGGACGGCGGCGCCGAATGTGCCCGAGCCCACGATCCAGCGGCCGCGCAACAGCGCGTCGATCGCCGGGTCCAACGGGCCGATGGCGCCGATCGTGGTCACGAACAGGCAGCTGCCGGCGACGAGCGCGACGGTCGGTGTCGTCGAGGCCGCGCCGGCGAGCGCCGCCAGAGCCAGGGCCAACAACGTCGGCAACAAGGCCAGCAGCGCGGTCGACACGCCGTTGGCGAGCGTCGAGCGCGGTGCGGCGGCGATGCACTCGAGGCTGCCCGCGTCGAACCACAGTGGCACCGAGCCTGCGGTCAGGCGCAACTCGAACTCGGCCACGGCTCGGGAAGGCAGCGGCACGACGACGAGCTGATGGTCCTGTTCGAAACCGGGCAGCGCCCCTGCCTGCAGTTCACCGTCGAGACGCAGTTCGAGCACGCTGGCCGCGAACGGGCTGCCCGGCAGACCCGCGCGCGGCCGCAGCCGCAGTTCACTCAGGGCGACGTCGCCGGGCAGCGACGCGACCAGGCGCTGACCGGGCGCCTGCAGCACCGGCAGTTCGGGCAGGCGCGGCCGCAGCACGACGCGGGCCTCGGTCGGCGCGCCGAGCGCGAGCGCGAACACCGTGGTCAGCGGCAGCGTCAACGCGAACTGCGCCAACAGCGCGCCGGCGATCACCGCGCCGACGCCGCGCAGCGGTCCGCGTTGCCAGCGCCACAACCAATCGGCGCCGGGTTGTTGCGCCGCGAACAGCGGCCACAGGCGGATCGCCGCGCCGGTGCAGCAACCGGTCGCGGTCAGCAACGGCAGCAGCAGCCACGGACTCTGGGTTGCCGTCGCGGCGCCAGGCTCGACCATCGGTGCGCTGAGCCGCGCGAACAAGAACGCCACTGCCGCAGCGGCCAGCGTCGGCCAGCCGGCGACGGCGACGCAGCGCCACAACGCCAGCGTCACCGGGTGTCGCGCTGCGCCCCGGGTCACCGCTCGGGGCTCCCGTTCCCGTTGCGCGCGAGTTGTCGGAACAGCGCGAACAGGTTGCGCCGCGCTGGCTCGGTGCGCGCCACTTCGATGCCCAGCGCGCGAGCCGCTTCGGCGAGCCGCGCCACGCCGGCGTCGTCGGCGCCGCGCACCACCACGGCACGTTCCCCGGTGGCCAGCAGTTCGTCGAGCGAACCCAACGCGCGGCGGCGACCGCCTTGCAGGATCAGCACCTGATCGCAGATCTCCTCGACCTCGAGCAGGTGGTGCGAAGCCAGCACGATGGTGGTGCCGGCGGCGGCGCGTTCGCGCAGGATCGTCATCACCGCCTCGCTGCCGAACGGGTCCAGGCCGGAGGTCGGTTCGTCGAGCAGCAGCACCTCGGGATCGGCGAGCAGCGCCATCGCCAGGGCCAGCCGCTTGCACATGCCGGTGCTGAAGGTCGAGGCGCGGCGGTTGCCGGCGTGTTCGAGATCCAGGCTCTGCAGCAGCCGCGCCGCGCGCCGATCGGAGTCGTCGTTGGCCAGGCCCAACTGCGCGCCGAAGTAGGCGAGCATCTCCGGTGCCGACAGCACACCGAGCGGCAGCGCCCCCTCGGGCTGGAACGCGACGCGCCGGCGCAGTGCCGCGGCCGTGGCCGGCTGGCCGAGCACCACGACCTCGCCGCTGGTGGGCGCCTGCAGGCCCGCGAGTGCCCGCAGCAGGGTGGTCTTGCCCGAGCCGTTGGGGCCGAGCACACCCAGGATCTGGCCGCTCGGCAGCTGCAAGCTGACGTCGGTCAACGCGCTGACGCGGGCGCGGGAGCCGCGACCTGGGAACGAGACCGACAGTTGCTGCACCGAGATGGCGGTGACCATGCCGCGGCGATGCTATCCTTCGCCGCTTCATGTTCTCCCTGCAGCAGCACAAAGAGCGACGCGGAGCGATGCCTTGAGCGGTTACCTGATGATGGCGGACGGGCGCACGATCGTGGTGCGCGGCGAGTTGGTGATCGGTCGCGTCGCCGGTTGTGACGTCGTGCTCGACGACACCAAGGCGTCGCGGCGGCACGCGCGCCTGATCGTCGAGGCCGGCGTCGTCGAGATCGAAGACCTGGGCAGCAGCAACGGCACGCTGCTCAACGGCAAGACGGTGACGCGGCGCGTGCTGCGGCCCGGCGACGAGGTGCAGATCGGCAGCCACGTGTTGTTCTACTGCGAAGGCGCGCTGCCGACGGCGTCGGCCGCGGGCCCGGCAACACCGACCGCAACGCCGGCCGCCGCGCCCCCGGCTTCGACCGACAGCGACGAATTGTTCGGCGACGACGACCTGTTCGCCGGCGCGGCGCCAGCGGCAGCTCCGCCGCCACCTGCACCGACTCCCGCACCGACGCCGGCCCCGCCGCGCGCTGCAGCACCGTCGGCCCCGCCGCCGAGCCGCGTGGTCGAGTTCGCCGACGAGATCGTCGAGGTCAAGAAGCGCGAGGCGCCCGCGGCCAAGAAGGGGCCGGCCCCCGCGGCGGCGACCGAGATGGTGCAGCAGCCGCGCATCCTGCAGTTCAACAAGAAGGACAACCGCGGCGGCGTGCTCGGCGACGACCTGGCGCAGATGGGCGGCGGCATGAAGGCGCTGGTGTATGCGCTGGTGCTCGCGCTCGGCGTCGGCGTCGCCTACGGGCTGATCACCTATCTGCGTTAGCGACGCGGCGCCAGACCTGCAGCAGTTGCGCAGCGGCCGAGGGCCAGTCGTGGCGAGCCGCCTGCAGACGACGCGCGGGGTCCGAGGTGGCGTCGGCGGTCGCGGCGATCGCGCGTGACCACGCCGCGGCGTCGTCGGCCGGCAACACGGTGCCCGCGGCACCGACGACCTCGGGCAACGCGCCCGCATCGGCCACCAGCACCGGTCGGTCGTGGGCGAGCCCTTCGAGCGCGGGCAGGCCGAAACCCTCGTAGCGCGACGGCACCACCACGGCGCGGGCGTCGGCGAACTGCACCGCGAGCGCCTGGTCGTCGAGCTGGCCGCAGTGGCGGAGCCGGTCCTCGACGCCGAGCGCGAGCGCGAGGGTGCGCAACGCGCCGAGGCTGCCGGCGTCGCGGCCGACGAGGCGCAATTCGGGGCGTTCCGCCGCAGGCAGCAGCGCCAGGGCGCGCACGATCACCTCGAGGTTCTTGCGCGGCTCGAGGTGGCCGACGTGCAGCAGATGCCCGGGCCGCGTCGTCGGTGTCGCCGCGACGGGCGGCAGCGCGACGCCGTTGTGGATCACGATCGGTGCCGCGGCCGGCGCGAACGCACGCAGCGCGCGGCGGGTGAAGTCGCTCGGCACCACGACCGCCGCGGCGCGCGCGGCGCTGTCGCGCACGGTGCGCCGCGCCAGCCAGCGCGGCCAGCGCGTCAGACCCTCGGCGGCGCGCAGGTCATGCACCGTCAGCACCACCGGGACACGCAGCCGCGGCAGCGGCAGGAAGCCGTGGTCGAGCACGTTCGCACCGACTTGCTGCACGATGCCGGGCAGCAGGCGGCGTTCGCACCAGATGCGCCGCAGCGTCGGCGTCGCGGCGATCGACACGGCGCACCACGAGACCTGCGGCAACGTCGCGAACGGCGGCACGTCGGCGCGGTGCAGCACGGTGATGCGTTCGTCGCCGACGAGCAACGGTGCGATGTGGTGCAGCAAAGCCTGCAGGCGGCGGTTGGCGCCCGAAGGTGTGCCGAGCAGCCAGCCCGAAACCGCGACGTGAAGCGTCATCGGCGCAACGCCTCGCCGCGGCGGCGATGCACTTCCTGATGCAGTGCGAACCAGCGTTCCGCCGTGACCGCCGGCGCGAACGCGCGCGCCAGCAGCCAGCCGCCGGCCGCGAGTCTGCTGCGCATGGTCGCGTCGCGATGGATCGCGACCAGCGCCGCCTGGATCGAGCCGACCGAGCGCGGGTCGACGAACAGGGCCTGGGAACGGGCGATCTCGCGGTGCGGCGGGATGTCGCTGCAAACCAGCGGCGCGCCCTGGGCGAGCGCCTCGAGCACCGGCATGCCGAAGCCCTCGAACAACGAGCACTGCACCACGGCGCGGCAATCGCGCAGCAGTTCGAGCTTGGTGGCTTCGTCGACGTAGTCGTCGGGAGGACCGGCGAAGCGCAGCGGTGGCAGGTCGGGACAGTTCGCCTTGGCCAACGCATGGGCCGCGCGCACGCGTTCACGGTTCTTGCGCGGCCGGTCGTCACCGAGCACGAGCAGCGGCCCGCACCGCGCGGCCACGGCCCGGGCGTCGGGCTCGGCGCCGAGGCTGGTGCCGTGCGGGATCACGTGCACGTGCCGCATGTCGACCCCGGGGCAGCGGCGCACGTCGTCGGCGGTGAACATCGACGGCGCGATCACCGCGTCGGCGCCGGCCAGGGCGCGGCGGCTGGCGAGGCGCGCTCGCGCCGATGTCGTTTCGCCGAGCTCGGGGTGCAGCCACGGCAGGTCGTGGGCGGTCGCGATCGTCGGGCACGGCGCCCGCAGCGGCACCGACGCCACCGAGCTGTGCAGCACATCGGCCTGCAGCCGGCGCAGCAAGCGCGGCAGCAGCAGCTGGCGGCGGAACGCGCCGCGCGGCGCCGTGACCAACTGCACGGTGTGCTCGACGCCGGGCAGCGCCGGAGCGGTGGTGCCCTGTGGCACCAGCAGCGTGCAGGCGCCGCGGGCCTTGGCGTAGGCGACGACGCCGTTCAGGAAGGCGCGGCCGACGCCGGTGATCGGCTGATCGCGCAGGCAGGCGCCGTCGAACACGACCTTCATCGGGCAACCTCGTGGTAGATCGCGGCGTGGGCCGCGGCGCAATCGACCCAGCGTCGCGTCGCGGCGCGTTCGCGGCCGGCCCGGATCAGCTGCGTGCGTTGCGCCGCGTCGCCGAGCGCGCGCTGCAGGCCATCGACGAACTGCGCCTCGTCCGTGGCGTCGACGAGCAGGCCGGCGTCACCGAGCAGTTCTTCGAGTGGCGCGCAGCGGTTGGCCACGACCGGCACGCCGAGTTGCATCGCTTCGAGCGGCGGAAAGCCGAAGCCTTCCCACAGCGATGGGTAGACGAGCAGTTGCGCGTGTTGCATCCAGGTCTGCAGCGCCACATCGTCGGCGTCCTGCAGCCACGACAGCCAACCTTCACGTGAAGCAGCGCGCAGCGCGGCGACGGCTTCGTCGCAGGCCCAGCCGACGCGGCCGATCACCACCAGGCGCGGCCGCGGCAGCGGCAGACGTCGCCACGCAGCCAACAGGCGCAGGTGGTTCTTGCGCGGCTCGATCGTGCCGACGCACAGTGCGTATGGTTCAACCTGCGGTCGTGCCCGCCCGGTTGCGCGCACGTGATCGGCGCCGAACGGCACCACGCGCACGGTCGCGTGTGGTGCGAATGCGGTGACGTCGGCGGCGGTCGCGTGCGACGGCACGATCACGACGTCGGCGGCGGCGATCGCGACGCGCGTGCGTTCGCACAGGCTCGCCGCGTCGTCGCCGTGCCAGCTCGGCTCACGCACGAACGCCAGGTCGTGCACGGTGAGCACCTTGCTCGCGGCGCCGATCGGCGGGAACACGTAGTCGGTCCAGTGGAACACGCGCGCCTTGCCGGCCAGTCGTTCGGCCGGCCAGCCCAGGCGCGCCAGGCGCGGCAGGCAGCGGCCGGGGATCGGCAGGCGGTGCAGGAACGCGTTCGCGGGCGGTGTCGAGGTGACCCGCGCCGGCGCCAGGCAGTGCCCGAACAGGTGGACCTGCAGGTCGTCGCGCGCGGCCAGGGCGTTGGCCAGTTCGCGTGTGGCGCGGCCGATGCCTGCCGGCGACAGCAGAGCGGGGCGGTAGTCGATGGCGATCGGCAGGGTCACGGGTCACCAGGTGTTGGCGGCACTTGGACATGCGTGAAGGTATCCTCCTGGCACCGAACGGCATGCAACGAAGGACCTCGATGATGGTGGCGCTGCTGGCGACGCTGGTCGCGGCCATCGGCTACGCCGCGTTCGGGCTGCGCGGTGACCCGGACCTGCCGGTGACGCCGACTGTTGCCGCCGACGGTACGCCGACGACCGGCGTCGACACGGTTGGCGAGCCGCCGCCCGGCGTCGCGCCGGCGGGCCAAGATCCCGATGTCGGTCTGCGCGTGATGGTCACGGTGACCAGCGAAGAACAGTTCCTGCATCCGGTCACGGCGCCGGTCGTGGCGCAACGACCAGGTGCACGGCAGAGCCTGCCCACCACCTTGCTCGCGGGCGTCGGCGCGCAGTTGCGCGGAGATGACGGCCGCGGCTTCAGCCTCGTCGCCATCACCACCGAAGACGGGGCGCGGCTGGTGCGGCGCGCTGCGTTCGACCCAGCCCAGGCGCAAGCACACCTCGTCGGGCTGCCGGCGCCGGTCACCGGCACCGTCGTCACCGCCGATGGCAAGCCGATCGCTGGCGCGCGCCTGTGGCTCGGTGAACACGATGCCGCCGGGCTGCCCGTCGAGGTCGTCAGCGACACCGAAGGCCACTTCGCGGCCACCACGGCGACCGGCGACGGCGTGCCGATCGTCGTGCATGCAACCGGGTTCGCGGCGGTCGCCGAGTTCGTCGAAATGACGCTCGCGGGACTCGAACGCAAGATCGTGCTGGTGCCGTCAACACCTCTGCGGGTGCAGCTCGTCGGCATCGGCCAGCCCGGGACCCAGGCGCGCGTGTTCGTCGTGCCGTTGGCGACGGTGTCGAGCGAGCTCAGTTCGTACCCGTTCTTCGCGCAGACGATCGCCGGCGGTTGGCCGGTCGACGGCAACGGCCTCGCCGTCATCGACGATCTGCCGCGCGACTGCGAGGTCGGCGTCGTCGTCGTGCACCCGCTGGCGCCGATCACGGCGCCGCGCGCCGTGCGTCTGCGCGACCGGGCCGAGAACCTCGCGCTGCCGATGTCCTACGTCGCGCCGCGGTCCGGGCGGGTCGTCGATGCGCGCGGCGTTCCGGTCGCCGGGGCGCGGGTGTTCGGCTGTGACGATCCCCAGCGCCTGCCGACTGGTCCAGCGCGCCGGTTGTTGCCCGCACAGGTCGAGGCGCCCGGGCTGTTGGCGGCGTTCGGCGACCGCGAAGGCGCGTTCGTGATCGGCGATGCGGCCGCGTGGTGGCGCGTCGAGGCACCGGGGCACGCGGGTCGCGTCATCGTGCCAACCGACCCGGCCGACCCGGTGGTGTTGCCGCGTTGGGTCGGTGGTCCGGTCGAGTTCGTGCTGGTGCCGCCGCGTGCCGGCAGCGTCTGGATCGGCGCCACCAACCTCGGCGGTGGCCTGCAGCAGCCGCTGGTCGCGGACATCCCATGGCGCGTGTCGTTGCCGCACGCGGGTCGCTTCACGTTCGACCTGCAGACCTTCGTCGATGGCGTCGCCAAGGGGCACGAACGACGCGAACACGTCGATGCGACCGGGCCGATCGAGCTGCGGGCGCCGTCGCCCGAATGAGCCGGCGAACCCGCGGCGCGGGTCGTCTCGCGGCGGGATCGTCGCTGCTCACCATGCCGCCGCGGGTTGGCGGCAGCGTCGCTGTTCGCCGAACGCCTGCCTCCGCCTGCCGCCGGATCGTGGGGTAATCTTCGTCGTCGAGCCCTGTGTGAACATGGCTCGTACCTCGTGTGGCTTCGTTGTGTGGTGGGGGGCTGGACCTCGTCGGTCCGGCCCCCGCTTTTCTTTCTGCCGTCGCGTCGCCCGTGCTACGGTCGCGACCGCGTGAGCATCCTTCGCGATCCGGTCCACGGCGACATCGAGCTGCACCCCCACGAGCTGCGCCTCGTCGACACCGCCGAGTTCCAGCGGCTGCGCGGCATCAAGCAGCTCGGCAGCGCCAGCGTCGTCTATCCGGGCGCCGTGCACACGCGCTTCGAGCACTCGATCGGCACGCTGTTCTTGTGCGACAAGCTGCTCGACGCCTGCAACCGCAACGCGGCGCGCGACCCGGCGCGTTGCCACCAGGTCACGGATGCGGAACGACGCGTGCTGCGCGTCGCAGCCCTGCTGCACGACGTCACGCACATTCCGTACGGGCACAACATCGAGGACCAGACCGGGCTGCTGCCGCGCCACGACGAGCCGGAACGCTTCGCGGCGGTGCTCGGTGACACCGAACTCGGTCGCGAGCTCGATCGACAGGAAATGCGCGACGACGTGTTGTCGATCCTCACCGGTACCGGTCGCGCGGTGCCGCCGTTCTGGCGCCAGGTGGTCAGCGACACCATCGACGCCGACCTGCTCGACTACCTGCGTCGCGATGCGTTGTTCACGGGCCTCGAGCTGCGCTACGACCGCCGCGTGCTCGACTACTTCCGCGTCGACCGCAGCACGTTGCGTCTGTTCGTCGACTGCGAGAAGAACGGCATGCTGCGCGAGGACATCGTCAGCGAATTGCTGCGCGTGCTGGAGTGCCGCTACCACTTCAGCGAACGCGTCTACTACCACCACGCCAAGGTCGCCGCGGGCGCGCTGCTGTCGCGCATGGTCGAACTGGCGCTGCGCGCCGGGGCGCTGACCGCCGAGGCCCTGCAGCACATGACCGACGAGTCGCTGCTCGTGCATCTCGACGGGCTCGACCTCGGCGACGCCGCGGCGACCGAACGCCTGCATCGGTTCGTCGCGCGGTACCGGCGCAGGTCCCTGCCCAAACGCGTGCTGGTGCTGCCCTACTACAGCAACAAGGATGTGCAGCAGGAACTGCTCGACACGTTCTTCACGCCGGGCAGACCCGAACCGCGCTTTGCGTGGGAAGCGGCGCGTGAGGCCGAGGCCAAGGCGCTGACCGGCGAGGTTCACGACGTGATCCTCTACTGCCCCAAGCGGCGCATGCAGCTCAAGGAGGCGAAGACGCTGGTGCGCTTCCCCGGTGACGGCGATCGCACGTTGCCGTTGGACGCGTTCGCCGCGGACATTCCGCGGTTGCGTGACCTCGCCGAGAGTTATCCGCGGTTGTGGAAGCTCTACGTGTTCACTTCGGTCGAGGACAAACACGTGCGGCGCCAGCTGCAGGAACTGTGTCTGCGGGCGTTGCCGGCCGGGTGCAAGAACGCGCTGGTGTTGTGAGGTCGGTCGTGCCGCAGGCGAGGATCGATCCTCACCGCACCACGCCTCCCGCCAGCGGACTCGCGGCGAGCGGCAACGACATGCCGCTGACGCCCTGGAACCACAGGCTCACGTCGACGAGCGCCGGACTGGCGGGCAGCGCCCAATTGCCGACCGCGAGCCCCTGCGCGTCGGCGACGGTGAAGCCGAACACGAATGCGTAGGCCGGGTCGAGCCACAGTGGTTGTTGCAGTTCACTGGGGTAGCTGGTCGCGAGCCGCAGACCGACGAGCACCCCGACCAGCCCGTTGGGGGCGGTGTGCCACTGCAGGCCGATGTTCATGCCGGGTTGCAGCGGTGCGGCACGGGTGACGCCGAGCAGCGGTACCTGCGGCGCGGTCTGGCAGTTCGCGCCGCCGCTGAGCTGGCAGCGGTCGAGGCGCGCGATGCCGGTGTACGACAGCGGGCACACCGACGCGGTCAGCGTCGCGTCGCTGATCGAGAACACGCTGGCGACGGCGCTGACAGCGGCGCCGCTCGCGGACACGGTGCTCGGGGTGCCGCCCGTGATCGACAGGTGAGAGCCGACGAACTCGGCGAGCGTCAGCACGACGCCGCGCGAAGCGCCCGAGAACAAGGGGTTCACGGGTGCCGTCGAGCCGGTGAAGGTGCAGTCGATCGCGGTGACGCTCGCGCCGGAGACCGCCAGTGCACTGCTGCCGAAACCCGTGCCGGTCACCGCGCACGCTTGCAGATGCGCGACCGTGCGGTTGGGCATGTTGCTGAAGATCTCGAGCGCGTATTCGCCCTTCGACGTGAACGAGCACTGATCGAAGGTCACGTTGCCGCCTTGCACCCGCACGTGGTGGCGCGCCGTGAAGCCGCCCTGGGTGAACTCGCCGTCGAGGAACGTGAGGCCGACGACGTGCACGGGCCCGGTCACTGGCGCGCGCAGCAGCGTGCCGTCCTCGACGCAGACGAAGCCCGGGCATCCCGGCGGCGCGAACGCGGGCACGAAATCGACGAACACGGTGCCCGGCGTCAGCGCGCGGATCGTCAGCGCCTTGTCGGCGACGAACTGCGCGTAGCTGCCCGGCAACACGACGACGATGTCGCCGTCCTGCGCGTTGGCGATCGCGTCGCGGATCTGCGCATGGCCGCCGGGACCGACGAGCAGGGTTGTTTGTGCCGGTAGAGCGACGGCGGCGACGGCGAACAGACAGCTGGCGGTGACGTTTCGCACGGTTGTTCCTGGGATGGAGCGGAGCAGCGGGCAGTTCACGGCCCGGCCGCAACCTGTTCGCGAGGATCGCAAAGCATGCGCCACGGTGAGGTCGCGTGCGGGTTCTCGGGCTGTGGAACGTTGCCGCGGCGACTCGCCCTGGTCTGCGTGGTGCGGATCGACACCCATCGAGCCCGGCGCTACTTCGCGAGCCGCAGTTCGAGCTCCGCCTTCTCTCCCGGCAGGGCCGCGAAGGGTTCGCTGTTGCCCTCGCCCGCGAACTCGTAGCGCGCCGTCGCCACGCGATGGCCGCCCGGCACCACGCCGATGAATGCGAAGCGACCGTCGCGGTCGGTGGTGACCCTGGTGACTTCCGTGTTGTCCTGCTGGTTGGCTGCGAGGTCCCAGTTGCAGAGCGTGAGGCGCACACCAGCGGCCGGGTTGCCGGTTGCGTCGACTGCCCTGCCGCGCACGATCGCCGCGGGCTGGAGTACGACCTCGAGCGAGTCTCGTTCGCCGACGCGCAGCGTGAAGTCCTCCGAGTCCCCGCAGCCGCCCTCGCCGGCGACATGAACCCGCAGCTCCGCGGGACCTCCCGGCAGCCCGCCGAAGTCCAGCGTGCCGTCGCGCGCGCTGACGACGTGCGCGATCGTGCGCCACGGCGGGATCACGCCCGGGTAGTGCCGTTGCAGCTGCGCGAGCGTGAACGGCGCCGGCTTGCCGTGCGCGTCGACGAGGCGCACCTTGATGAACGCCGACGGGGCCGCGATCAGCTCGAGCTGCCGGTCGGGGTCGGCGAACTCCTGCCAGCGGGTGCCCCGCAGGTCGGGACCGAACCGCGGTCGCAGCTGCGGCTGCTGCAGCACCCATCGCGAGCCCGCGAGGAACAGGTCGTATGCCTCGGCGCGGACGAACGGCGCCGACAGCGCGAACTGCCCGTCGGCGTCGGTGGTGGCGTCGAACGCTGGGGCCTCGAGGTTCGAACGCGAAGGCCTGGCGCGAGCGATCAACCGTTGGCCAGCCAGCGCCTTGCCGTCGGTGTCACACAGCGAACCGCGCAAGGTGATGGTGGCCACGGCGCGGGCCTTGAACGGCAGCACGTGCACGGACTGGCCGTTGACGGTGGTGGCGCTGGCGGGGTCGAAGCGATGCCCGGGCGCTTGCATACGGACGTGCCACTCGGCGATCGGCAGGCCCCTCAGCACCAGCTGGCCCTTGTGGTCGAGCCGCGCGCGCTCGATCGGGCTCGGCATCGCGATCGCCGCGCCGTTGCGCGTGGCGGCGACCTGGACCTCGACCGATGGCAGCACTTCGACCGGCAGGCCCTTGGCGTAGATCGACAGCAGCGTGCCTTCACCGCGCGCCAGCACCACTTCGGTCGTGGTGTCGGCGACGGCGTGCAGTTCGTGTTCGCGCAGCTCGAAGCCCGGCGCCCAGGCACGGACCACGCAGTCGCCGATCGGCACGCCGACGAGCTCGAACTTGCCTGCTGCGTCGGTGATCGTCTCGGGCACCAGGAAGGAGCCGTCCAGCCCGCTGTGGTCCTTGGTGCCGAGCACGGCGGCGCCGACGACGGGTTGGCCGTTCGCATCGACGACGCGGCCGCGCACCGTGTTCGCTGCCCACAGCCGCAGCGTCATGCCGGTCTGTTTGACGTTCGCGTCCAGCGCCGCGAGTCCGACGGCCGCGGTGAGGCCCGGTTGGCGCGCGATCAGGTACACGGCGCGATCGGTCGGCAGACGCGCCAGTCGGAAGATGCCCTCACCGTCGGTGCGGGTGGTGGCGATGTGGGCGGCGATGCGCGGGTCGTGCCGGGCCACGATCTCGACGTTGGGCAGTGGTTCGCCGAGCGGACCCAGGACGCGACCTTCGACGACGCCGTCGGGCTGTTGCGCGAGCAGTGGGGTGCAGGCCAGGGTCGCGGCGATGCGGAGCGCGATGATGAAGGTGTGGAGGAGCGGTGACGAAGCCCTGATCCGCATGGGCGGGATCATGGGGGGTGTTTGGTGGGTGCGCTAGCCCTCGGGGTCGGTGTCTCGTTCTCGCGCACCAACACGACACAACCTCGCGCTGCCCAGAACGGCAACGCCCTCGACCGATGACGCGAGGGACCAAGCCCCCAGCCCTACTTCTTCGCCGTCCAATCCCCCCGATACCGCAACACCAGATCCCGCACCTTCCGATACACCGCGCTCGTCGCCCGCACATCGTGCGCGTTGTACTTCGCGATCTCGACGATCTCCCCACGCGCATACGCCGGCGCGACCATCGACCCGTCCATCTGCTCCTTGGGACTCTCGATGCCCAGCGCCCAACACACCACATCCAACTTGCTCGGCCCGCCGCCGCGGTTGCCGACCACTTCGAACAGGTCCAGGTGCGGCCGCAGCGACCACCGCTGCGACACCAGATCTACCCTTGCCGGGATGCCGTGGATCAGGCTGCGCGTGACCACGAACGGCACGTCGAAGCCGCGGCCGTTGAACGACACCACGGTCTCGGCGCGGCTGGCGAGCGCCCAGAAGGCGCGCAGCAGATCGGCTTCGCTCATCAGGCGCAGCCACGGCGGGATCTCACCGAGGTCGTGACCTTCGGGCGGCACGGCGAGCACCGTGACGTCGTCGATGTCGCCTTCGGAGTCACCTTCGCCGATGGCGAGTGACACGACCTTGCCGAAGAACGGCGACAGGCCCATCACCGCGCCGGGTTCCATGTCCTTGCGCTGCGCGTAGCCGCTGAGCGCCTCGTGCACCGTCGATGGCAACTCGCGCCGGTCGAACGCCGGCACGGTCTCGATGTCGAACACCAGCGTGCGACAGACCAGGTCCTCGACCGGACGCAGCGCCGGGTCGACGAGCTGGTCGGGGTCGAAGCCCTCGGGGGCGTCGTCTTCGGCGACCACCTTGAGGCGTTTGACCACGAACTGCAGGCGGCCGTTCCAGTCGCTCATCTTGCCGCGCAGTTTGACCGCGGCGAGCGGGGGCGCCGCCTTGGCGTTGGCCATCGCCTCTTCGCAGTCGTCCCAGATCTTGCCCTCGATGACCGCGTGAACGTCGGCGAGTTCGAGCACCAGGAACGGCCGGTTGTCCTTGGTCTTGAGCTCCTTGATGGAGCGCAGCTGCGCGAACACGTCCCACTCGTGCTCGGCGACCGCGAGGCCGGCGAGGTTGGCGGCGGTCAGCACCCGCTGCTTCTGTTCGTCGTTGTTCATCGGCTCAGGCTTCCTCGGCCGCGGCGCGCAGGCGCTGCATCGCCTTGTGCAACTCGGCCATCGGCGCGGCGTAGCTCAGGCGCAGGAAGCCCGGGATCGCGAACGCGCTGCCGGGAACGGTGGCCAGCAGGTGTTTCTCGAGCAGGTGTCTGCAGAACGCCACGTCGTCCAGGCCGAGGCGCGCCAGCAGTTCGCGCGCGTCGACCAGGGCGTAGAAGGCGCCGCGCGGCGCGGTGATGTGCAGGCCGGGAATGGTCTCGATCTCCGCGCACAGGTAGCGCCGCCGTTCGTCGAACGCGGCCAAACGGCGGTCGTGTTCTTCGGGCAATGGCGTGTTGCACGCGACTTCGGTGGCGACCTGGCTGATCGTGCAGGCGTTGCCGAGCACCTGGCTCTGGATGCGCGCGCAGGTTTCGACGATCGGCCGCGGTGCGGCCAGGAAGCTCGTGCGCCAGCCGGTGAGCGTGTGGCTCTTGGTGAAGCCAGAGACCACCACGGTGCGCTCGCGGCCGCCAGGCAGCACCGCCGGCGAGACGTGCTCGGCGTCGTCGTAGAGCAAGGTCGCGTAGATCTCGTCGGAGATCAGCCACAGGTCGTGGCGCGCGGCGACGTCGACGATCGCCTGCAGCTGCGCGCGAGTCGGCACGGCGCCGGACGGGTTGTTGGGGTAGTTGAGCAGCAGGCCCTTCGCCCGGTGTTCGATCGCGGCGCGTTCGATCGTCTCGGCGGAGTGCACGAAACGCTGGTCGGGCACCGCGGGCACGATCACCGGCTGGCCGTCAGCCATCGTCACCAGTGCCGGGTAGGAGACCCAGTAGGGGGCCAGGATCAGCACCGGGTCGCCAGGTTCGACGATCGCTTGCAGAGCCATGTGCAGCGCGCCCTTGGCGCCGGCGGTGACCATCACCTCGTCGGCCGCGTAGTCCATGCCGAAGGCGCTGTGCAGCCAGCCCGCTGCGGCGGCGCGCAGCGACGGCATGCCGGCGGCGGGCGTGTAGCGCGTGTTGCCTTGCTCGATCGCGGCGACGCCGGCCGCGGCGACCACCGGCGGCACCGGAAAATCGGGCTCGCCGGCGCCCAGCGAGACCACGTCCTGGCCCGCCGCGCGCAGCTTGTTGGCCGTCGCGGTGATCGCCAGGGTGGCCGATTCGACGATGCGGTGGGAGCGGGCGTTGGGGACGAGTCCTGGCATTTGGGCTGGGCCGGTGCAGCCGAGCAGTAGACCCCGCTGGCGCGGCGAAGGCAAACCTGCGTCGCTGCGGGAAGTTCACCGCGCCGCGTGCGTCGCAGGGTCGTTCGAACTGGCCGCGGCCCGGCCCGCTTCCTACGCTCGCCGAAGATGTCCAAAGCGCCCAAGAAGAAGCGTCGCCTCCTGCGCACGCTCACGATCGTCGTCCTGTCGCTGACGGCCTTCCTGATGCTGTTCGTCGCGGCGTTCGTGTTCAACCCGTTCGAGGGCAGCCTGCGGGATCTGCGCGACGTGGTGCCGCGCGGTGTCGACTTCTTCGCCCGCAAGGAGCGGCTCGCCGACGACTTCACGACGTTCCCCGAGCCGAAGTTCTGGGCCGAGTTGACCGACGCGCGCGGCTGGACCGAGCTGTCGGCGGGCAGCCTGGTGCAGGGCTTGCGGCGCGAGGGCCTCGATCGGGCGCTGGCCGATGCGGCATCCACGCTCGAACGTGTGCGGCAGGACAGTGACGGTTGGTTCGATCTGTTGCGCGACGCGATCGGCAGCGAGGTCGCGATCGCGGGTTACCAGCAGGACTACGCGCAGAGTCCGCCGCGGCCGCTGCCGTCGCCGTGGTGGTGCGCCTACACGCGCGTCACCTGGCGCAGCAAGGCGGCGTTGGGTCTGGCGGGCTTCGGCTTCGTGCAGGGCAAGATGCGCGACCAGGGCATCGAGGCGTCGCTTGCCGACGGCGTGTTGACGATCAAGACGCCGCAGCTGCGTGAGCCGATCTACGTCAAGCGTTACCTCGACCTGGTGATGATCGCCAACCAGACGCTGCTGCTCGAGCAGTCGCAGCGTCTGATCGACGGCAACCGCGACGAGGAACCGCTCGGCCAGATGGCGGCCTACACCGACGGCATCCAAAAGCGTGTGGAGGCCTGGGCCGAGAACAACGGCGAGTTCGAACCGAACGCCTTCGAGGTGCTGGTCGAGCCGAACGCGTTCGACGGCTTCCGACGCTTCGCGGGGGCGTGGCCCAACCCCAATCACAAGGACAGCATGAACGAGCGCGTGCTGGCCAGCTTCGTCAACCTCAAGGGCTGGCAGCAGCTCGCCGGGGCGTTGTTGTTCAAGCCGGGCGCGTTGTCGTTCACGGGCCAGGTCGGGCTCAACAGCCGCCAACACACGCCGTTCCAGGAGAGTTTCTACCGCGCCGAGAAGCAGCGCCGCGAGGAGTGGCTCGATCCGTTCCTGGCGATGGTGCCCGAGTCGGCGTGCGCCGCCGCGGCGCTGCGCATGCCCGCGGGTGAGTTCCTGACCGCGATGTTCGACGCGCTCGAGCCGGCCGAACGCGACCTGCTCGACGACGGCATGCGGCGCGCGAGCTTCCAGGGCACGCAGCTCACCGGCACCCGCGACCTGATCGAGAAGCTCAAGGTCGCGTTCCTGTCGCGCACCGGCTTCGTGTTCCGGCGCAACCAGCCCGACCTGTCGCTCGACAAGGACGGCGAGCTCGCGGTGCCCGTGGCCAATCGTTCGCCGCTGCCGCAGGTCGCGTGGGTGTTCTGGCTGCGCGACGGCAGCTCGCCGATGGCCGAGGAACTCGTGCGCATGCTGCAGGTCTACTACCAGACTTTCGGCTTCCGCAAGGTCTGGCACCTGCCCGTGAGGTACGGTGGCGGCAACCTGCCCGAGCCGGTGACCGAGTTCACCAACCCGCAGATCCCGGGTACGGGCGAGGTCGCGATGATCGTGTTCCGCGACTTCTTCGTGATCTCCAACTCGGGCCTGCTGATCAAGGACATCCTGCGCACGCGCTACGAGGCCGACGGCGCGCGCTCGATCCGCACGCTGGACGAGTTCCGCGACGAGGTCCAGAGCGAGTTGCCCGGCGAACTCAACGGCCTGATCTGGCTGCGTGGCCAGAACCTGCTGCCGGTGTTCGACGACTACCTCAACTTCGCCGAGGCGACGAGCGAACTGCCCGATCCGGACTGGATGCGCATCAGCCGTCCCGGCGCCGAGGACCAGGTGCGGCGTTCGCGGTATCCGCAGTACCCGAGCAAGGCCAGCATGCCGCGTTCGATGACCGAGCCGGGGGGCGAGTTCGACAACGCCGTCACTGCGTTCCTGCAGGAGCGGTGGCGCCGGGAACGCACCAACTTCACCGCCGCCGACAGGCAGCAGATCCAGCAGTTCCGTGCCATGGCGCAGATGCTCAAGGCCGGCTACGTGCAGCTCGAACTCGAGAACAACTACATCCGCTTCCAGGGCAAGCTGCTGGCGAACTTCCGCTGACGAACTCCGCACCGGGAGGCGCTCGGCGGCCGCCGAAGGTGTTGAAAACCCCGGGGCGGCCGCTAGTGTTTGCGCCCCTGCTGGTGGGCCCAGGTGGCGGAATTGGCAGACGCACCAGCTTGAGGTGCTGGCGCCCTTTACCGGGCTTGCAAGTTCAACTCTTGTCCTGGGCACCAGAGCCTCGGGTCCTCTGCGGAGGGCCCGAGGTTTTTTTTGTGCCGCCGTCGACATCGGGCCGGCGGAGTGTCGGGTTCTGCCACACCCGAGTGCATGCACGACACGGGCGAGCCGTGCACAGGCACAGCGGGAAAACCCGGACGTGACTGCGCAGGCGCTCAGGATCCGCATCGGCATTCTCCGATAGCCGCAGTGGCATGATGTGCGTGCGGCGACCTCTTGGGCAGGCAGGGTTCACTCTGCTCGAGCTGATGATCGTGGTGGCGATCCTCGGCATCGTCGCCGGCATCGGGGTGCCGCAGTACGCGAGTGCGCTGCTCGCGGCGCGCATGCAGAAGGCGCGGCAGGAACTGGTCACGATCGCCGGTGCCGTCGACATCTACCGCGGCATCAACGGCGCGCTGCCGCTGACCTTGTACCAGGTCGGCTTCGGCGGCAAACGCGACCCCTGGGGCGTGCTCTACTGCTACCTCAACTACGCCGACGGCACCGGCGACGGGCTGGAGTGGGCCATCGATGCAGGCATCGTCGATCCTGCCGCGCTGCAGACCGAGACTTCCTCGGCTGCGGCAGCACCGACTGCGCCGACCGGCCCAGGTCGCCCTGGCACGGGCATTCCGGCGGCGCCAGCTGCCGACGCGCTGTTGCGCACCGTCACCACGACGCTGAGCCGCGACGTCTCCTTCAACGAGATGCAGTCGCTGCAGACGACCTTCGCAGAGGTCAAGGGCATCGAGCTGTACGCGACCGTGGCGAGCAACTCCGTGCGTCGCCGCGACCGCTACATGTTTCCTCTGAACACCGACTACGACCTGTTCAGCCTCGGCCCCAACCGTTCGACCGCGGTGTCGCTCGGTCAGGCGCTGTCGCAGGACGACGTGATTCGCGCCAACGACGGCGGCTTCTTCGGCCCCGCATCGGAGTACTGAAGTGCAGATCCGGACCAGACCATTCCGCCGTACCCGCATCCTCGTCGACCGTGGCCTGCAGTGGAGCCTGTGCCTGCACTGCATCGCGTATGGCGGCCTGCTGCTGCTGCTCGTGGCGGCGGGCATCTTCGGGCCGCTGCTCTGGCAGCTCGGTGACCGCGCGCCCAACAGCCAGTCGGACCCCGAGGTCTCGGCCGTGATGCTCTACATGCACAGCCGCTTCTGGCTGATCGCCGCGGGCGGCCTGGTGTTGATCGTCATCGGCGCGCTGCGCTTCTCGCACCGCATCGCTGGGCCGCTGGTGCGCTACAAACGCAACCTGCGGCTGATGGCCGAGGGGCAGCTGCCGCCGCCGTTGCGCACGCGCGACGGTGACTTCCTGCAAGAAGAGGTCGCGTGTCTCAATCGCGCGGTGGTCGGTGTCAGCCAGCGCATCGAGAAAGCTCGCATCGCCCAGGCCGCGCTGCGCCGCGAACTCGGCGCCGTGGCTGACGCGACGCGCTTCGGCGGCGGCGAGGTCGACATCGCTGCGGTGCTGGCGGCCAGTGACGAACTGCAGGCGCGGCTCGACGAGTTCACGACGATCGACGATCTGGACGGCTACCGCATCGTCGCCGAAACGGAAGAGGTGTGGCAGCAGGCCGCCGGTGGCGCGAACGTGGCCGAAGGAACGACCCGGTGACGGAGCCGGCGGTCAACACGCGCGAGCCGGGCGTCCTGACGACACGGATCGGTCGACGGTTCGTGTTCCTGTTCCTCGTCTGCGCGCTGCTGCCCCTGGTGGCGTTCGCGCTGCTGGCGTTCACGCACGTCTCGTCGCAGCTGGCGATGGAGACCGACCGGTCGCTGCACAACGGCGCCAAGACCGCGGGCATGGGCATCGCTGCACGGTTCAGCCAGGTCGCGGGTGACCTGCAGTTGCTGCGGGCGGCGCTCGGCGAACACCCCGGCGCGGCGCCGACGATCGGGCAACTCGGGTTGGAGGAGTTCCTGGGCAGCCGCTGTCGCGCGATCTGGCTGGCCGGGCGGCACGATCCGGTGGCGCTCGCCGGCAGGGAGTACCGGCCGCTGCCGCCGCTCGACCGCGATCAGGTCCAGCACCTGGCCATGGGCAAGCCCTTGGTGCTGGCGCTGCCCGATCGGCCCGAGCTGGCGATGCTGCTGGCGATCGACAAGGAGGATCCCGCGGCGTCGTGTCTGGTCGCGACACTGCATGCGGGATGGCTGTGGGACGTCGAGGAACTGCGCATTCCTGGCGCCGAGGTCGCGGTCTACGACAACGGCCATCGGCCCTTGTTCCACTCGTTCACCGAGTTGCCCGACGGTGCACCGTTGTTCGCGGCGGTGGGGCAGCAGTCGGCGTCGGGGTCTTTCCGCTGGGCTCCTGACGGCGTCGAGCATCTGGCGCGGTTCTGGCGCGTGTTCCTCAAGCCGCAGTACGGCTTCGATGCCCTGGTGGTGCAGTCCCGCGCCGAACGCGACGCGTTCGCGAGCACCTATGGGTTCCGGCGCTGGTTCGTGCTGACCGCGCTGTGCACGCTGCTGTCGGTGTTGCTCACGGCGCTGTGGCAGATGCGTCACCTGCTCGAGCCGATCGTGCGGCTGGGTGAGGCGACCCGACGGATCGCGCGCGGCGAGTACTCCGGCCGCGTCGAGATCGCGACGCGCGACGAGTTCGGGGCATTGGCGACCGCCTTCAACCACATGACCGGCGAGATCGCCGAGAACATCCGGCGCCGCGAGCAGACCGAGCTGGCGCTGGTCGCGTCGCGCGACGAAGCGCTCGCCGCGGTGCGCGCCAAGGCGGAGTTCGTCACCAACGTCTCGCACGAGTTCCGCACGCCGATGACCGAGGTGCTCAGCGCCACGGAGATCCTGGCGCAGGCCGACGGACTCGACGATGCGACCCGCGAGGAGTTCGGCAACATCGCCTGGACCGGCGCGCGCAAGCTCGCCCGTCTGGTCAACGACGTGCTCGAACTGGGCAGCACGACGACGTGGTGCGTCGAGTCGATCGACGTGGTCACGACGCTGCGCAATGCGATCGCGGCGATGATCCCCGAAGTGCGGCGGCGGGTGCAGCTCGACGTCATCACGCCGGTGCCCAGGGTGCTCGGTGTCGGCCACCGCCTCACCGACACCTGGATCCGCATGATCGACAACGCGGCGAAGTTCAGCGCCGACGATGCGCCGATCGAGATCAAGGTGCGAGGTGACGCCGCCGAACTGGTGATCGACGTCGTCGACCGCGGCGTCGGCATCTCGCGGCTCGACCTGGGGCGCATCTTCGAGCCGTTCCTGCAGGTGGGGCGCGATCAGATGACCGAGAAGATGCACGGCACGGGGCTGGGGCTGACGATCGCCAAGAACACGATCGAGCGACACGGCGGGCGCATCGTCGTGGAGAGTGAGCTGGGCGCGGGCTCGACCTTCCGGGTCACGCTGCCGGCGCAGCCCGAGGGCGTTGCCGAGCGCGGCTGGAATGACAACCAGAGGGGCACCGCGCAGGAAACGCTGCCGTCACTGCACGGCGCGACGCAGTGACTGCCACAGCTGTTCGACGTGCTGGCGCTCGGTCAGCAACGCGCCGATCGAGACGCGAACCATCCAGCGGCCGTCGAGTTGGGCCGGCGTGAGCCAGGCCTGACCGGAGTCGTGCAGGCGTTGTGACCACGCCAGCGTGTGTTGGTCGAGGGCCTCGCCGTCGAGACCGGCCGGTTCGTGGCGGATGCAGACGGTCTGCAGCGCCACCGGCGCGAGCACGCGCCAGGGTGGGTTCGCGTGCACCTGCGCAGCGAGCCATTGCGCGTTGGCGAGGTCGCGGCGCAGCCGCTGGCGCAGCCGTTCGGCGCCGTGGGTGCGCAGCAGACTCCACAGTTTGAGGGCGCGGAAGCGCCGCCCCAGGGCGATGCCCCAGTCGCGGTAGTTGACGACTTCGGCGTCGACCGCGGTGCGCAGGTAACTCGGGTTGGTGCTCATCACGCGCACCAGGTGCTGCGGATCGCGCACGTAGTAGGCCGAGCAGTCGAACGACACGCCGAGCCACTTGTGCGGATTGAGCACCAGCGAGTCGGCGCCTTCGATGCCGTGCCACAGCCCGCGGCACTCCGGCAACAACATCGCCGAGCCAGCCATCGCGGCGTCGACGTGCAGCCACAGGTCGTGTTCGTGGGCCAGGGTCGCACAGGCTTCGATCGGGTCCATCGCCGTGGTGGTGGTGGTGCCGGTGGTTGCGACGATCGCGCATGGGCGGCGGCCGGCGCGCAGGTCGTCGTCGATCGCCACGCGCAGCGCCGCAGGGTCCATGGCCCGGCTCGCGTCGACCGGGATCTTGCGCAGGAATTCGCGGCCGAAGCCCGCCAGCAGCGCGGCCTTGTCGACCGAGCTGTGCGCGTCGCCGCTGGTGTAGACACACAGCGGCGCGGCGACGCCCTGCAGACCCTGGCGCGTCGCGGCGTGGCCGGTGCAGCGTTCGCGTGCGCACAGCAGCGCCAACAGCGTGCAGGTCGAAGCCGTGTCCTGCAGCACGCCCGACCACGACGTCGACAGGCCGAGCAGTTGGCGCAGCCAGTCGGTGGTGCGCTGCTCGAGTTCGGTCAGTGCCGGGGCCGATTGCCACGTCAAGCCGAGCACGCCGAGGCCGGTGCTGAGCAAGTCGCCGAGCACGGCGGCGAGGTCGCTGTTGGACGGGAAGTAGCCGAAGAAGTTCGGGTGTTGCCAGTGCGACAAGGCCGGCAGGATCAGTGCGTCGAGGTCGTGTAGCACCGCGTCGAAACCTTCGGCGGCTTCAGGCGCGCTCTGCGGCAGGTGACGGGTGAGGTCGCCGGGCGCGACACGAGTCGACACGGGGCGTGTCGCGACGCTGCCGCGGTAGTCCGCGATCCAATCGACGAGGCGGTGGCCGTAGCGGCGGAAATCCTCCGCTGACATCGACAGCGGCACGGGGTGCAGGGGGTCGTTCATCGGGAGGCGGTGGCGGTTCGGCGATGTGACGGGCGGTTCGCGCGACTGGCTGCGCAGCGCCGCATCGTGCGAAGCGACATCGTTGCGTTCCGCAGCCGATTTGTCGCCTTTGCCAACCTCGTAACAGACGCGCGATCGCGATGCAGAAGCTTGGCAGTCGAAGGTCGCAGGTTGCTATGCTCCGGCCACGAAGTCGGATCGGTGGAGCACCGATCGCCGCGACGAAAGATGCCGCCGATGACCAGCCCAGAAGGTAGCCCCGAGTCCCTGCGCCCCACGTCGGCCGAGATCGCGGCCGCGATCGTGCTGTTGGCCGACGACCGTGGGCCGGTGCAGGCCGCGGCGCGCGACCGGCTGTTGCGTTGGGGCAGCGACGCCGTCGGACCGCTGCGCGAAGCCGCCGAGGCAGAGCACATTCGCACCCGCGCCCAGTCGCGCGCCTTGCTGCGCACCATGGAAGTGCAAGAACTGCTGGGCCGGTTCGCGAGCCTGCGCCTGGACGACGATGATCGCAGGATCGGTGGCCGCGGCGCGCCGTTGCCGATGCCGCTGCTCAATGGTGCCGTGCACCTCGCGCAGATCGTGCGCACGTTCGGCCCCGAGGCGACCGAGTTGGCGCGACGCCTGCGCGCCGAGGCGCGGCTCCTGAAGAAGCGTTTCGAGGGTCGCAGCCTGTCGGTGTGCGCGCGGCTGCTGGCCGAACGCCTGCACGGGGAACTCGGTCTGCACGGTGAGCCGGGTCTGAGCAACGAGAACGACGCCGACGACGGTGACTGCATCGAACTCGATCACGTGCTGGTCGATCGTGTGCTCGGTCGCGGCGCCGGCATTCCCGTGTCGCTGTCGCTGATCTACCTGCTGGTGGCGCGTTGGGCCGGGTTGTCGGCGGCCGGTGTGGCGCTGCCCGATCACTTCCTGGTGCGTCTGCACGGCATCCGGCCGGTGCTCGTCGATCCGTTCCATGCCGGGCGCACCGTGACCAAGGCCGACTGCGCGCGCTACCTGCGCAGCCGCGGCTTCGGTTCGGTGCAGGAACGTCTGCGCGACCTCAGCGACCGTGAGTTCCTGATCCATTACCTGCGCGGTCTGCAGCGCGCGGCGCGCAGCCGCGCGGTGCCCGAGGCGCGCCAGGGCCTGGGCAAGGCGCTGCTGTTGCTCGAGGCGCGGTGAGTCGGGCGCGCGCGGCCCTGCTGTCGACGGCTGTGCTGCTCACGGCCCTGCTCGGCGGTTGCGCCGGCATCTTCCAGCGCTCCATGCCGGCGGTGCCGGCGAGCTTCGTGGCGGACTCACCCGTGGCTGCAGCACAGCTGCGCGTCGGCAGCGCCGAACGCGACATCACGCCGGCGGTCGGCGGTTACATGGCGGGCTTCTCGATCGCGCGCACCAGCACGGCGATCAGCACACCGCTCAAGCTGCGTGCGTTGGTCGTCGACGCACCGGCGCGGCGCATCGCGATCGTCGGCATCGACAACCTCGGGGTCATGCGGCAGGACGCGGACTGGCTCAAGAGCGGCGTCGCCGGCTTCGCCAACGGCGACGTGTTCTTGTGCGCGAGCCATACGCACGCCGGCCCCGATCTGATCGGGCTGTGGGGCTACTACGGTTTCACCACCGGGCGCGACCCCGCCTACCTGGCCTTGCTGCACGACGCGCTGCGCGAGGCGGTGGCCGAGGCGTTGGCCAACGCGGTGCCGGCGCACTTCGAGTTCGGGCAGACGCGCCTGCCGCCGGCCGGCCTGGTCAAGAACAGCAACCGCGATGGTCTGTTCGATCGGCGCTTGTCGGTGTTGGTGGCGAAGGCGAACGACGACGGCCGCCCGGTCGGCACGGTGCTGCACATGGCGTGTCACCCCGAGGTGCTGTCGCGGCGCCACACCCTGATCAGCTCGGACTTCGTCGGCGAGATGTGTGAGCAGTGGCGGCAGCGAGGCCACGGCCAGGCCGTGTTCGTCAACGGCGCGCTCGGCGCGATGGTGTCGCCGCACTGGGGCGAACGGGATCCCGACGGCGTGGCAACGTTCGGGGTGAAGGCCTGCGACTTCGCCGAGCAGGCGCTCGCCGCGGCCGCGCCACTGCCGGTCGACGCCATCGAGGTGCGTCGTCGCGACGTCTACCTGCCGCTCGACACGATGTTGTTCCGGCTCGGCCGCCTGTTCACGGTGTTGCCGCGTGAGCTCTACTCGGGCAACGCGCGCAGCACCGTCGGTTACCTGCGCCTGGGCGCGCTCGAGGCGATCGCGGTGCCCGGTGAGATGGAGCCGGCGATGGCCGCCCAGCTGCGGCGAGAGCTCGGCAGGCCCGACGTGCTGGTGTTCGGTCTGTGCGACGACGAAGTCGGGTATCTGCTGCGCGCTCGCGACGCGCACGACCCCGAGTTCGCCTACGAACGGTCGATGAGCCCGTGCACGGATGCGGGGGAACGGGTGCGGCGGGCGATCAGTGGGGTCGGTCAACCCTTCGGGAAGTAGGGGAAGGGCAGCCAGCCGTTCACGGTGCGATAGACCGGGCCGAACAGGTAGGGCAGCACCTGGATCAGCACCAGGAAGGTGATGATGCCGGCCGCCGGCACTCGTTGCATCGTCTCGTAGAGCCCCCGGGTCTTGGGCAACATGCCCTGGACCACGCCGGCGCCGTCGAGCGGTGGCAGCGGGATCAGGTTGAACACCGCGAGCAGCAAGTTCAAGAACATGAACGTGCCTGCGATCTGCCGCACGGCCTCCTGCGTGCCGCCGTCGGGGCGGGCGATGAAGAAGAGGACGGCGAAGGCGATGGCCGCCAGCAGCACGTTGGACAACGGACCGGCGGCAGACATCAACGCCGCGCGTTTGGGGTGACGGTATGCCCAGATCGGGTTGTACGGCGTTGATGCGTAGCCGATGCACATCAGCCCACCCTGCGAGATCGAGAGGTACAGACTGATCAGCGGCAGGGCGACCATGCCGAACGGCTCGCGTCGCATGTGTGGCAGGGGGTTCAGCGTCACCTGGCCGCCTTCGAGCGCGGTGCGGTCACCACCCAGCATCGCGAACGTGGCGTGGGCGGCTTCGTGCACGGTCGTGCTGATCACGAACGTCACGAACCAGAGGATCACGACTTCGTAGTTCACGTGTGCTCGTGCTCCTCACCGTCGGCGCTGTCGTCGATCGTCGCCGCGAGGTTCTCGACCACCTTCTTCACCTTGGTCTCGGTGGCCGCGAGCTTGTCGCGGCACAACGTCAGCAGCGCGGCGGCGCGTTCGACCTTCTCGTAGAGCACGTCGAGGTCGATCTCGCCCGACTCGATCTCCTGCAGGATCTGGTCCAGTTCGGCGCTCGCGGCGGCGTAGCCGGGCTCATCGCCCTTCTTCTTCTTGTCGGTCATGGGTTGTCCAGGTGTACGTCGTCGACGCGCGCGCTGGCGCGTCCGTCGCGGAAGTGGATGGTGAGCGCGGCGCTCGGCGTGAGCCGCGCCGCGTCGGGCACGATGCCGCCGTTCTGGTCGCGAACCAACGCGTAGCCGCGCTGCAGCACGCGGCCGGGATCGAGCAGACGCTGGCGCGTGGCGTGTTGGTCGAGGCGGGCCGCCGCGCGGTCGAGTCGGCGCTGGCTGCCGTGGCCGAGGCGCACTGCGATGGCGCGCAGCCGTGCGTCGGCCCGCGAGAGGCACAGTCGGGTGTCGGCCTGCAGCTCCGCGGCGGTGCGCGCCAGCAGTGCACGTTCGTGGCCGAGGCGGCGTTCGGTGCCCCGGCGCAGCGCGTAGGCCAGGTCGGCGAGTCCGGCGCGACGTTCGCCGAGCAGTTGCTCGACGACGTGTTGCAGCTGACGGGCGCGCTCGGTCAAGTCGACGCGCGCGGCGTTGGCCATCGCCGCCAGCAGTTCGGCGACCGCGGTGGGGGTCTTGGCCGAATGGGCGATCGCGTCGAGCACCGACTGGTCACGCTGGTGGCCGATGCCGACCAGGATCTTGAGCGGGTGCTGCGCGACGGCGATGGCGACGTCGCGATCGTCGAACCACGCGAGGTCGGTGCGTGAGCCGCCGCCGCGCACGATGCACAACACGTCGAAGTCGTCGGCACGCTGCGCGAACCACCGCAGGCCGGCGAGCAGCGTCGGTTTGAGTTCGGCGCCCTGCACCTTGATCGGCACCAGCGTCACCTCGAAGCCGACGCCGGACTCCTGCAGGTGGCGAACGAAGTCGTTGCAGCCGTCCGACTCGGGGCTGGTCAACAGGCCGACGCGCAGCGCCGGCACCGGGAAACCGAGCGAGCGGTTGCGGTCGGCGAGCCCCTTGGCGGCAAGTTCGGCGAGGATCTGTTCGCGCGACAGCGCCAACTTGCCGAGCGTGAAGCTCGGATCGATGTCGGCGATCACCACCTGGAAGCGCCCCGACGCGACGTAGAGGTCGACCTTGACGAGGGCGCGGATCTGGATGCCGTCGCGCAGCGTCAGCGGTTGTTCGCCGCCCGCGAGCTTGGGCAGCAGGCGCTCGGCAGTGCCGGCGAACAACGCGACCTCGACCGCAGCCTGGGCGCGCGGCTGACCTTCGGCCTTGTCGACGAGCGTGAAGAAGCGGTGTTGCCGGCCCGCGCTCTTGTCGAAGTCGACGATTTCGCCGATCACCCAGATCGCCTCGGGAAAACGCTGCCGCAGACCGTCGCGGACCGCCGTGTTGAGCTGCTCGATGGTGAGCGCCTGCAGGTCGCCGCCGGTGGTCGGGTCTTCGCCGGTGAGCGGCAGCGCGCGCTGTTTGCCCGCGGGGGCGGGCGCGTCGTCCTTGACCACCACGGCGAGCGTGCCGGCGACGATCGACATCACCTCGGGCGCGAACTCGAACAGGTGTCGCGACAGCGTCGTGTAGACCAGTTCGGCCTTGTCCGCGGGGATGCGCCACGTCTTGCTGCGCGGATCCCAACGCCGGCCCGGCAGGTCCTTGACCAGGGCCACCAGGTCTTCGCGATACGGGAAGCGGATCAGCAGGTGGCTGCCGCCCGGATCGAGCTCGACGGAGCCGCTCATCGGGCCGCGTTCATAAGGGATCGCGATCCTCACCGAGCAGAGAAAGCGCGGCGCGGGCGGCGACGACCGCCTGGGCCATCGTGATCGACTTGCCGGCGGCGCGGCCGAGGTCGGTCATGATGTCCGCGGGCAGCCCGCACGGTCTCACCGCGTGCCACGGTTGCAGGTCCATGGCGATGTTGATGCCGATGCCGTGCAGGTTGATCCAGTGCTTCACGGCCACGCCGATCGAGGCGAACTTCCTGCCGTTGGCGAACACGCCGGTGCCGTCGACCGAGGGCTCGGCGGCGACGCCGAAGTGGGCGGCGACGGCGACGCCGAAGGCTTCGAGGCGCCGCAGCCAGTCGCGCACGTCGCGGCGCGGCAGGCGCACGATCGGATAGACGACGAGCTGGCCAGGGCCGTGGTAGGTGATCTTGCCGCCGCGCTCGATCGGCACGACGGCGTTGCCCAGCTCGGTCGGCGGCGTGGCTCGACCCGCGGTGTAGACCGGTTCGTGTTCGACGAACCAGACGTGGCCCGGTTCGGTGCCTGCGTGCACGGCTGCGTGCAGTTCACGCATGCGCTCGAGCAGCGGCCCGTACGGCTGACGCCCGAGGTCTTCGACGCGCCAGTCTTCCATTTGGTTCGGCATCGCGCCTACACTCCGCGCGCGTGTTGTTGGCCCTCTCGTTGACACTCCTGGCCCCGCAGCAGCTGGAGCCGGCGCCGTATCCCGCTGCGGTGGGGCAGTCCGTGACCGTGCGGGCGACACAACTCGGCCAGGCGATCGTCGGCTTGCCGGTGCAGGTGCGCAAGCCGTCGGGACCGCAGGTCGCATGCGGCGTCACCGACGCGATGGGCGCGGTGGTCTACGTGCCGGAAGAAGTCGGGTTCCACGTGTTCGTGGCCAAGGTCGGTGGGGTCGAAGTCCTGGCGCCGCTGCCGGTCACCGCGCCGCGACGTTCGTGGTGGGCGGCGTTCGTGCTGGTGCCACTGGGCCTGGCGCTGGCGTGGCACAACTTGCGGCGCGGCACCGGTCGGGCGACAGCTCAACCCTGATCGTCACCGGGCTCCTTCCTCCTGAACTGCGGGGCACGCCCCCGCCAGCGATCAGCCCAGTACGCGGTCGACGTGGCCCTTCACGGTGCGCAGGTCGACGTTGCCGGTGAAGCGATCCACTTCCTTGCCGTCGCGGAAGAAGATGCACGTCGGCACGCTCATGATCCCCAGGTTGGCGGCGGTGTCCTGGGCTGCGTCGATGTCGATCTTGTAGACCTCCATCTTGCCCTTGTACTCGTCGGCGACCTTGTCGATCGTCGGTGCGAGGGCCTTGCAGGGTTGGCACCAGCCGGCCGAGAAATCGACCAGGACCGGGACCTTGGCGTTCTGCAGGGTGGACTGGAAACTGGAGTCGGACAGTTCGGTGACCATGGCTTGGTGGGCTTGATTTGGGCCAGCGCCGCGGCGCCGGGAGGGGCGTCTATCTTTGACCTCGGGAGGGGGCGAAGCAAGGGCGCGGTCAACAGCAGGCGACGGGAAAACCGTGCCAGCGTGTCGCGCCACCTCTACTCGTGCGTGCGCACAAGAGCTCGTGCGGGCAGCCCTACGAATGACGCGGCCGGACTCAGTTGGCCTGACGATTGAGCGCCGCGAGCAGTCGTTCGGTAGGGATGCCGTTCTGGGCGGCGACGTTCGCGATCGTGTCGTGTGGGTCGAAGCCGCAGTGGCTGCATCCGCCGAGGTGGAAGTCGCGCATCAGCACCATGCCGAGTGACGGGTCGGCGGTGAGGGCTTCGAGCATCGTCGTCTGCGCGGTGAACGCGGTGATCTTCGAAGTGTTGGTCTTGTCGGTCATGGTTGGTTGTCCTTGCTGCAGGATGACTATTGGGCGTTGAGCACGGAGACGCGTTGGGCGACCTTGCCGGCGACGCCGGCGAGTGCCTGCGCGGCCGCGGAGCTGGGGTCGGCGACGACGATCGGTTGGCCGCGGTCACCACCTTCGCGGACCGGGATCTCGATCGGAATCTGGCCGAGCAACGGCACACCGAACTCCTTCTCGATGCGGGCGCCGCCGCCTTCGCCGAACAGGTGGTAGCGTTCGCTGCTGCCTGGCGGGGTGAACCAGGACATGTTCTCGACCACGCCGAGGATCGGCACGTTCACGGTCTGGAACATGCGGATCGCCTTGCGCACGTCGAGCACCGAGACGTCCTGCGGCGTGGTGACGATGATCGCACCCATCAGGTGCGCCTGCTGGCTCAGCGACAGCTGTGCGTCGCCGGTGCCCGGGGGCAGGTCGACGATCAGGTAGTCGAGGTCGTTCCAGGCGACGTCGAACAAGAACTGTCGCACCGCAGAGTGCAGCATCGGGCCGCGCCAGATCACCGGTTGGTCTTCGGCGACCAGCAAGGCCATCGACATCACCTGCAGACCGTGGCGAACGAACGGCACGATCTTCTTGTCCTGGACCGCCGGCTGACCGGTCAGGCCGAGCATCAGCGGCACGTTGGGTCCGTAGACGTCGGCGTCGAGGATGCCGACGCGCGCGCCCGATTGTGCCAACGCGCAGGCGAGGTTGACGGCGACCGTCGACTTGCCGACGCCGCCCTTGCCGGACGACACCGCGAGCACGTTCTTGACTCCCGGGATCATGCCCTTGTCGCCGAGCAGCGGTCGACTCGCGGTGACCTGCGCGGTCATGGTCACGGTCACGTCACCGACGCCGGGCAGCTTGCGCACGGCAGCCTCGGCCTGGCTCTGCATCAGGTCCTTGACGGGGCATGCCGGCGTGGTCAGTTCGATCGCGAAGGCGACGTTGTCGCCGCAGATGCGCAGGTCCTTGACGAAGCCGAGTTCGACGATGTCGCGGTGCAGGTCGGGATCGCGCACGGCGCGCAAGGCGTCGAAGACGGCGGCTTCGGTGGGGGCGGCCTTTGGCTGAGACATGGGGCGGAGACAAGTAGCCTCGCGTTGGGGCCATATCAAGGCGGCGGGCCGTCTTCGGTGCGCCGCGGCTGGGCCCGGCCGCGGCGGCCATGGCAGTGCGTCAAACGCGGCGATGCAGGCACACGTGGATAAATGTCCCAAGGAAGTCGAAGATCCGGGGTCTCGATCGCGTCGTAGTCTGTCCTGGGTCGCGCCCTCCCCGATTCCCTGCCTACCGGTTTCCCATGTCGCTTCGCATCGCCCTGGTTCTCGTTGCCCTGTGTCTTGGCCTCCCTGCCCAGAACAAGCCTGGCACAGGCGAGCCCGGCGCCCGTCCTGGTCAGGTCATCAAGCAGCGTGAGGAGATCGCGCACGACGCCGGGGATGACGGAGCCAGCAAGAGTGCCGATGGCAAGGCCCAGGAAGAGGCCTGGGAGAACCTGACTCCCGAGCAGCGGCTCGAGCGCGGCATGCGCAGTGGTGCCTCTTCCTACTGCCGTTTCGTCGCTGCCGTGCGACCTTCGCGTCTGTTGCCCGGGCAGAGCGGTACGCTGTTCGTGACGGCTGTTCTGCAGGGTGCGGCAGTGCTGCCGGCGCCGGCGCCACTGCAGGTCACGTCACCCGCTACCCAGGGCGCCGTCACCTTGGGTGCTCCTACCTTTCACCCGGCCAAGACCGGCACCCTGGCGGCCGGCTATCTCGGGCGGCCCGTCTACGACAACACCGCGATCTTCGAGATCCCGATCACGATGGCTGCCGATGCCAAGATCGGGAGCAAGCAGCCCATTCACGTTGACATGAAGTTCGACCTCTACGACGGCACGTCGGCGCAGGTCGTGGGGCGCTTTCTCGATCGTGCAACCACCGAAGTCGAGGTCGGTCACGCCGCTGATCCGGCGGTGACGATGCCGGCGCACGTGACCCAGGCCGCCGGTGGCGCCGGGCGCGTTGGTACTTCAGGTGGCAGTGACGACACGGGCTCGACCGGTGCGGCGGATCGCGCTCCGGCGTTGGGTGGTGAGGCGGTGGTGCCCAGCCAAGCGGCTCCGACTGTCGGGCCGACTCCCGATGCACCTACGGACTCTCAGCCGATTCCCGACGCAGATGGCAACCGCATGCCATTCTTGCTGATCGGAGGTGGGGTGCTGGTGCTGCTCATCCTGGGTCTGTTGATCCGGCGCAAGTAGCTCCCATCCGGGCCTTCGAGGTCGTCCCGCCTCGAGTCGTCCGGGCATACCCGTCGAGGTGCGCCTGTCGCGTTGACGACCCGGCCATGGCGTGGGCTGCCTGGGGCGGCCCGTGATTTCGCGGAGTATGGCGTGGGGTTCGGTGTCTGCTGCCGGCACGGAAGTTGTCCCACTTGCAGGCGCGCGGTGCCTCCAAGCGACCCTTTGTGACGAACACCGTCCCATCGCGGTCGTAACACACCGCTCGCCCACACGGAGACCCCTCATGGTGCTTGCCAGATTGAAGCCTAGAGCCAAGAGCAAGTTGCAGCTGCAGCAGACCATCGCGTTGTCGCAGTTGGACAAGCTTCTGGACGTTTCTGCGGACCGTTTCGATGCGGCCGGCGAGGCCTTGGCCAAGGAGTTCCTCCGTGCCCGGGCCACGCTCGACGTGTCAGGCTACCGGCAGTTCATGGCAGAGACTGCCAATCCGACAGTGGTCGGGGACATGCCGGATGTTCGTGGCACGGCCTATCAGGCCGAACTGCGGCGCATCCCTGCGATGGACCGCGCGGAGGAGTTTCGCATGGCCCGTCGCAATGACTTCGTGCGTCGCCTCGTGCGCCGTGGTTTTGCGGCGTTGGGGTTCTCTGCCGATCGCATCGAGGAACTGCTGCGTCAGCCAGCGGCAGCCCAGGTAGAGGCGGTCGTGACCGCCAAGGGCAAGGGCAAGACCAAGCTGGATCGCGAGTGGTTCGTGCGGGTGCTGCACCAGTACGAGGACCTGCGCAATCTCTACGTCGAAGGCGCCCTCTACATCGTGCTCAGCACCGTGAACCGCTATCGCGGGCTGGGGGTGGATACCGCGGACCTGATCCAGGAGGGCAACGCCTCCCTGTTCCAGGCCATCGACGGGTTCGATTGGCGTCGCGACGTCCGCTTCCGCACCTACGCCCAGTACTGGGTGCATCAGGCGGTGCTGAAGATGCTCTACAACAGTGCGCGAACGGTGCGTGTGCCGATTTGGGTGCAGAAGATCCTCGGCAAGATCCGCAAGGCTCAGGAGGCCGGGCGTCGCGAGGGCCGTGAACCCACCACTACCGAGATCGGCGCGCGGCTCGGCATCCCTGCCGAACGGGTCGAGTGGGTGCTCGCCACCCGGCGCTATGCCGTCAGCCTCGACGCCGAGATCAAGCACGAGGAGGGTACCTCGCTCGTCCAGTTGATGCCCGACGAGAGCCTGGAGCCGATCCCGGAGTCGATCCAGGAAGGCAACCTCAAGGAGGCGCTGGCCGGCGTTCTCGCGGACCTGCCCGATCGTGAGCAACGCATCCTGCGGCGCCGCTTCGGTCTCGATGGTGGCGAGCCGCAGACCCTCGGCGAAATCGCCGCGGAACTGGGGATCACCGCCGAGCGCGTGCGCCAGTTGCAGAACGCGGCGATCGGGCGCATCAAGAAGCCCAACAAGCTGCGGCAGCTGCAGGCCTTCGTGGAGTGAGCGCCCGAGGTGTCGGATTCGGCTCCGCGGTCGGCTCACGCCGAGTGCTTCAGCTCGATTCCGCCGGTCCGCGCGCCTGACGGCAAGCCTGTTCCCAGGTCTCTTCGAACAACTTGCGATAGACCTGCGGGCGCGCGTCCTGGGCGATCGGCAGGATGCGCCGCATGGTGCGCACCTTGCGCAGTTCCAAGGCCCCGACCAACGCGCCGGCGTCGCCCGAGCCGGAGGCGATGATCTCGCCGGTCGGGTCGACGATCCGGCTGTCGCCGGGGAACGGCATCGGCTCGCCGTTGCGCAACGAGTTCTCCTGGCCGGTGCGATTGCAGCCGACCACGTACATCTCGTTCTCGATCGCGCGGCCGCGCAGCAGTGTGCGCCAGTGTTGTGAACGCGCCTCGGGCCACTGTCCGGGCACGGCGAGGATCTCGACGCCGCGGTGGAAGTAGTAGCGGGCCAGTTCGGGAAATCGCAGGTCGTAGCAGATCAGCACACCGAGCTTGCCGACGCTCGTCTGCACCACCAGCGGTGAGTCGCCGGGCAGGTGATGGCGGTGTTCCACATTGGGCGAGAACATGTGGATCTTGCGATAGCGCCCCACCTCCTGGCCGCAGTCGTAGACGAATGCCGTGTTGTGCACGCCGTCCTCGACCGCCTCCAGCGTGCTGCCGACCGTCACCAGACCGTGAGTTGCCGACAGCTCCCGGAGCTCGCGCTCCGCCTCTTCGGCTTCGTGCAACGCGGTGTCGTCGATCTCCGCGAGGAACGATGTCGACCACAGCTCGGGCAGGACGCACAGCCTCGCGCCGGCTTCGACGGCCTCTTCGACGCCGGCGCGCATCGCCGCGCAGTTGGCGGCCACATCGCCGGTGCGCACGTCGAACTGAAGGCACGCGGCGAAAACCACGTCGCTGGCGTCGTCGGTATTGACCACGGGGCGCAGGATAGCGGTCGATCAGGGTCCGGTCACCACCAGACGGGCGTCGTCGGCCCCATCAACGAACGAGGAGGGCACCCTTGTCGGATGACCTCCTCGACTCGCGGTGACGGTTTCGATCAGCCCTTGAACAGGATGTCGTCGGTCGGCGTGCCGCTCGGCCTCTTGGCGCGAGGAGCGGCGTTGGTGCGCGTGTCCGCGATCAGCTGGTCGCTCGGCTTGAAGATGATCGTCTCCTTGTTGGCGACGTCGATGCTCTCGCCGGTCAGCGGGTGCTTGTAGGCGCGGCCCTTGCGGATGCGGCGCTCGAAGGTGCCGAAGCCCTTCACCGCGACCTTGCCACGACCCTGCAACAGGTCGCCGATCGAGTCGAGAACCGCGTCCAGGACGCGGGCGGCAGTGCGCCGGGGCACATTCAATTCCTCGGCGACCTTGTCGGCGAGAATGCCCTTGTTGGCTTGACGGCCGAAGGCTTCTTCGGTCGCTGCCGTGAACTGGCCCGTCGCCTGATCCTTGCTATTCGCATCCTGCTTCGTCATGCGGGTCATCACGTAATCCCCTTTTCCCAGTTGGCTCCAGATTGGCAGGTGTCACCACCTGCATTGTTCGATCCTGCCCCTTCAGCTCTTGACGATCTGCGAGGCTGGTTTCACGGTCCCGAGGTAGCGCTCGAGACCCGAAACCAACTTCGCCAGATAGCGTGCCGCGACACTGCCGGGGAAGGCTTCGCTGAATGGCGCGCGCTTCAAAACGGCGCCCTCAACGGAGCTATCTTCCGGCAGCAGGCCGAGCCAGTTGAGGTCGAAACCCAGAAAGCGCTCGGTGCAGCTCTTGAGTTTGAGGAACACCTGTTCGGCCTCTTCGGGCGAACGGACGCGATTCACGACACAGTGGATCGGCTTGTCGTACCCGTCTTGTACGATGACCTTGACGATGCCGTAGGCATCGGCGATCGACGCGAAGTTGCTGGTCGTCACCAGGATCGTGTGATCGGCGAGCGTGACGAAGTCAGTGACACCGCGCGACACACCGGCGCCGGTGTCGAGCAGGATGATGTCGCAGAAGGGCGTCAGCTCCTCGATCGCCACGCAGATGCGGGCGCGACCGTTGTCGTCGAGGTTGGCCATCTCCTTGACGCCGCTGCCGCCGCTGATGAACTTCACCTTGCAGGGACCGTCTTCGATGATCTCGGTCAGCTCGGCCTTGCCGTCGATGTAGTCCGACAAGGTCATCTTGGGCTTCATGCCCGCGATGATGTGCGCGTTCGCCAGACCGAGATCCGTATCGACGATCACCGTGCGGTGACCACGACGACTGAACTCGCACGCCAGGTTGACCGAGAGCGAGGTCTTGCCGACCCCGCCCTTGCCAGACGTCACCGCCAGGATCGTCGCTCTCTTGCCAGCCTTCTCGGCCGGATTGGTTTGCTCCGCCATGTCTGTCCCCTGATCCATTGTTCCAGGACCGCGTCGAACATCGGCACAACGAGCCGCCCGCCTTGTGTCCAAACGAGAGACGTCTGCAGGTTGCATGAGTCAACCAAGGCGCGACTTCGGTCGATCCAGGAACGTGTGGTCGCCGCGCGGTGACAGCTCCTGTCCCGGCGGCGGTGCGCGCCGCATTCACGCTCCCATGGCATCGCAATTCTGGTCCAGGTCCCAGCGTCGGCAGATCCTGCCGAACGGCGGCGACGATGGTCGCCTGGTGCGTCTGGCCCTGACCCTGCCTCTGCTCCTGCTGCTGCTCGCGGTCGTCGCGCTGACGCTGGTCTGCGGTGAATTGCTGGATCGCGCGGTTGCCGGCCAACCGGCGGCCCTGGGGGCGGGTACGATCTACCTCGTCGCCGGGACGTTCCTGTTCGCCTGCGCGGTCGTCGTGGTGGTGCAGTCGTTGCGCGTCGCCGCCAGGGTCTCCGGGCCGGAGCACCGCTTGCGACTGGCGATGCAGCGGATCCGTTCGGGCGACGTCGGCTTCCGCGTCAACCTGCGCCGCGGCGACCTGCTCGGCGAGTTGGCGCACGAGTGCAACGCGCTGCTCGACTGGTTGAACAAGAACCCGCCGGGCGCGGTGCGCACTGGCGGCGACCTGGTCGAACTGCCTGGCTCGTCGGAGGAGGACCTCGCCGCAGACGATGCCGTCGCCGAACCCCGGTCGGCCGGAGTCGCTCCGTGAAGCCCAGCGTCGCGGTCCGCATCGAGCGCGGTGGAGCGCTCCTGCTGCTGCTCTGCAGCGGCGGCGGACTGTGGTGGCTGCAGCACAAGGTCGAGCTCGTCGATGCCGGCGCCAGCGCGCGACGCGAACAACTAGAACACTTGCGGGTGCTGGCGGACCGCGGCCAGCAGCAGGAAGTGTGCGAGTCGCGTTCGTTGGCGGCTGTGGCCGGCATCCTCGACGGTCGTTCGTTCGAATGGCAGAGCCGTGACGGCATCTCGTTCCTGGTGCCGACGGCGCCGGAGGTCGAGCGATGAAGTGGAGCGCGGCGCTGCGGCTGCTCGACGGCCGTTGGTTGTGGGGTTCGCCGTTGCTGTTGGCAACGTGCTTCTCGTTCGCCTTCGGGCTGATCGCGATCGTCGACGTCGCCGACGCCTTGCGTCGGGCCGAGGACGTGCGCGCCGAGGTGACCGCGGAGCTGGCCCGGCTGGCCACGGAGGCGGCGGCGATCCGGTGCATCGCTGCCGACGAGGCACAGGTGCACCTGAAGGTGGGCGAGTTCAGTGTGCTGGCCGTGCCGGAAGGCGAACGGCTGCTGCTGTCAACGCGCAGCGTTGCCGGCGAAGCGTGGCGGTTCGAGTGCCGTCGCCTGTCGGGTGCCGCCCCCTCGTGCTTCGGGCAGCGGCTGGTGACCACCGAGGCGGCGATCGCGGCGCGGGTCGGCGAAGGCGTGGTGGTGGCGCCCATGGAGTTGCCGCAGCTCGATGACGTGGCCCTGAAGGCCGCTCCAAGGGCCGGGGAGGCCACGGGATTCCGTCTGGACCCGGCGCTCGCCTTGCTGCAATGGCAGGGTGGCACCGAGGCGCCGGACTTCGTCTTCGACCGGTTCGGCACCGGCGACTACAAGCCCCCGGCCGGTGGCGTCGTGGTCGTTCCCGGGCACCTGTGGTTCGCTCCGTCGGTGCGGGCCTACGACTGGCACCTGGACCAGGATCTGGTGGTGGTCGTCGAGGGCAACCTCTACGTCGGCGCATCGGCGACGATCTCGGGGCCCGGGCGCCTGGTGTTCGTGACCCGGGCGCCAGCTGGCGCCAGGTCGTTCGTCGATCGCGACGGCAATGGCCGATGGTCGGTGGGCGAACCGGCGTTGGGCGGCGACTTCGCTGGCGTGATCGAAGGTGGGGGCAACGTCTACCTGGGCTTGCCGGGCCAGCGCCGCGCCGTCGAGGTCGGTGCGGCGATCGTGGTCGGCGGGGAGCTGCACCTCGCCGCCGATGCCGCGGTCGACGGCTCGGTGGTCCTCTGCCACGGCCTGACCGAGCTGGTGCCGGCATCGCGCCTGGAGTTGCGCGGCAACGCCTTGTTCAACGTGCAACGCGAACCGGTCCCCGGGTTCCGAACGACGGGGGCACCTCGGCCGGGCTTGTTGCGGCGAGTCGAGGGCGTCCCGGCAGAACCACAACAACCCCTTTACGAGACGAGCCCCGCTCGCTAACGTGCCGCCCCCGATCGCTGCGGGGTCGTAGCTCAGTTGGTAGAGCGCTGCGTTCGCAATGCAGAGGTCAGGGGTTCGACTCCCCTCGACTCCACCAGTTCCGTGCGGCCTGTCGGACAGCTCCTGTCCGGTAGGCCGCATGCGTTTGCAGCCCCGCCAGCCAGCCGTTCGCGTCGTGCGATTTTTCTGCCGCGCCTCGCACCTCGGTGAAAGCGGGCCCACTTCGGCGTGGTTGTAGCCAGCGTGGGCCAATAGAATCCTCCCCCCTGAAACTGCGCGCCCGGGAGCTCCGGGCTCGTTCCGGGGTCCCCAGGAGTTGCACAATGGGCAAGCCAGTCATCGTTTCCGCGTGCCGCACCCCGATCGGCAAGTTTCAGGGGGCGCTGTCGTCCTTCACGGCCCCGCAGCTGGGCGGTCTGGCGATCGCCGAAGCCCTGCGCCGCGCCAACCTGCCGGCCGATCAGGTCGAGGAGGTGCTGATGGGCAACGTGCTACAGGCGGGCTTGGGCCAGAACCCGGCCCGCCAGAGCCTGCGGGCCGCCGGCATCCCGGACGCGGTCGGTGCCGTGACCATCAACAAGGTGTGCGGCTCGGGCCTCAAGACCGTGATGCTCGCCGCGCAGGCGATCAAGGCCGGTGACCTGGCGGTGGCCGTCGCCGGCGGCATGGAGTCGATGACCAACACTCCCTACTACCTGCCCGCGGCACGGGCCGGCGCGCGCCTCGGCCACAGCCAGGCGCTCGACGGCATCGTCTGGGACGGCCTGTGGGATCACTACAACAACTTCCACATGGGCAACACCGGCGAGCTGGTGGCCCAGAAGTACGGCATCAGCCGCGCCGAGCAGGATGCCTACGCCGCGGAGAGCCATCGTCGCGCGGTCGCGGCGCAGGCCGGCGGCGCGTTCGACGCGGAGCTGTTCGCGGTGCAGATCAAGCAGCGGAAGGGCGAGCCGATCTCGTTCACCAAGGACGAAGGACCTCGCGCGGACAGCAGCGTCGAGGCGCTCGGCAAGCTCAAGCCGGTGTTCCAGCCCAAGGACGGCACCGTCACTGCGGGCAACGCCAGCACGATCAACGACGGTGCCGCCGCCGTGATCGTCTGCGACGAGGACTGGGCCAAGGCGCACGGTCTGTCGCCGCTGGCGCGCATCACCGGCTACGCCACCGGTGGCATGGCGCCCGAATGGGTGATGATGGCCCCGGAGGTCGCCACCCGGAAGCTGTGCGCGCTCACCAAGACCAACCCGCAGGACTACGACCTCGTCGAGATGAACGAGGCCTTCTCGGTGCAGATGGTGGCGCTGCAGCGCCAACTCGAGATGGACCCGGCCAAGTGGAACGTCCACGGCGGCGCCGTGGCACTCGGCCACCCGATCGGGTGCTCGGGCACGCGCGTGCTGGTGACGCTGCTGCACGCCTTGCGTCACCACGGCAAGCAACGCGGCATGGCCGGGCTGTGCCTCGGCGGCGGCAACGCCGTGGCGATGAGCATCGAGCTCGTCTAGTCACCCTTTTCGAATTCCCTCCATGAGCAACCACAACCTCCCCAAGGCCGTCGCCGTGATCGGCTGCGGCACGATGGGCAACGGCATCGCCCAGACCTTCGCCACGTGCGGCGTGCGCACCCACCTGATCGACCTCGATCAGGCGCTGCTCGACAAAGCGGTGGCGACGATCGGCAAGAGCCTCGGCAAGTTCGTCGAGAAGGGCAAGCTCGACGGCGCCGTTGCCGAACAGGCCAGGAACCTGCTCACGACCCACACCGACATGGGCTCCCTCGCCGGGGTCGATCTGTGTGTCGAAGCGGTCACCGAGAACCTCGCCGTCAAGACCAAGGTGTTCGCTGCCGCCGACGCCGCTCTGCCCGCGAACGCCGTGTTGGCCAGCAACACCTCGTCGATCTCGATCACGGTGCTCGCCGCCAAGACCAGGCGCGCCGACCGCGTCATCGGCATGCACTTCATGAACCCGGTGCCGCTGATGAAGCTGGTCGAGGTGATCCGCGGCAACGACACCAGCGACGCCACCGCGCAGGCCGTCGAGGATTGGTCCAAGGCGCTCGGCAAGATCCCGGTGATCGCCAACGACTACCCGGGCTTCGTCGCCAACCGCATCCTGATGCCGATGATCAACGAGGCCGCCTTCGCACTCATGGAAGGCGTCGCCACGCGCGAGGCGATCGACGAGATCATGAAGCTCGGCATGAACCACCCGATGGGGCCGCTGACGCTCGCCGACTTCATCGGCCTCGACGTCTGCGTGTCGATCCTCGACGTGCTCAAGGACGGACTGGGTGACGACAAGTACCGGGCCTGCCCGTTGATGCGCCGACTGGTCGCAGCCGGCCATCTCGGCCGCAAGACCGGCAAGGGTTTCTACGACTACACCCAGGCGAAGTGATCTCCGAGAACTCCACGATGACCCAGCAAGCCACCCCGCAAGCCGCGTCCGCCGCGCCGCAGCTGTCCGAGTTCGAGTTGTCGCCCGAGCTGAGCCGGTTCCGCGACCAGGTCCGCGACTACGCCGACAAGCACCTCGGCAACGCGGCCGCGTACGATGCCGAGGTCAAGTTTCCGCGGCAAGCAGTGGCGGCCGCGGCCGAACTGGGTCTGCTGCGCACGACCGTGGCGCGTGAGTACGGCGGCTCGGCGATGGGCAACCTGGCCAGCTGCATCATGCTCGAGGAGATCAACTCGGTCTGCGTGTCGACCGGCGTGACCATCAGCGTGCACAACTCGCTGGTCAACTCGCTGCTCGGCAAGTGGTGCAACGAGGCGCAGAAGCGCCGTTGGTTCCCGAAGATGGTCACCGGTGAGTGGCTCGGCGCCTACTGCCTGTCGGAGGCGTACTCGGGTTCCGACGCGGCTGCGCTGCGCTGCGAAGCGAAACTCGAGGGTGACCACTACGTGATGAACGGCGCCAAGCTGTGGATCACGACCGGCAGCGAGGCGGACCTGTTCGTGGTGTTCGCGCGCACCGGCCCCGATCGCGTCAAGGGCATCTCGGCGTTCGTCGTCGAGAAGAGCTGGCCCGGTGTCGGCGTCGGCAAGAAGGAACGTAAGCTCGGCCTGCGCGGCTCGCCGACCACCGAGATCGTGCTCGAGAACGTCAAGGTGCCCGCGGACTGCCTGATCGCCGAGGAAGGACTGGGTTTCACCATCGCGCTGGACACGCTCGACGGCGGTCGCCTCGGTATCGCCTCGCAGGCGCTCGGCATCGCGCGGGCCGCGATCGACCTGATCCGCCACCACCTCGCTGCACAGGTGGATGCCAAGGGACGACCGAACGCGTCGCAGCGCGACCAGTGGACGTTGGCCGACCTCGCCGCCGACCTCGACGCCTACCGCTTCCTGACCTGGCGCGCGGCGATCCTGCGCGACAACGACGTGCGCTGCAGCACCGAGGCGGCGATGGCCAAGCTCAGCGCCTCGCGCCTCGCGAACCGCGCGGCGCGCGCGGCGGTGTCGATCCTCGGTCTGGCCGGGGCCAGCGGCGCGACCACGGCCGAACGCCTGCTGCGTGATGCGCGCATCACCGAGATCTACGAAGGTGCGACCGACATCCAGCGGCTCGTCATCGCCCGCGGGTTGATGTCATGAGTTCGCTCCCGCCCGACGGCAGTGGCGTTGCTCCTGGAACCGAGGGGGCGCCGCAACCGCAGCGTTGGCCCCAGGTGAGCCAGGCGCCGCGCGAGACGCGCGGCGTGGCGTTCTTCGTCGCCATCTTCCTCGGCATCCTGCTGATCGCGTCGGCCGGACTCAACGTGTTGCTGTTCTTGCTCAGCCTCGGCAGCATGGCCGGCTCCGGACTCGGTGGCGGCACGCTCGACGGGCTCTACGAGGAGGTGCACGTCGCCGGTGAGCGCGACGCGCCGCAGAAGGTCTTGCGCATCCCGATCCACGGCGCCATCGCCGAGTCGTCGAACGCGCTGCTCGGCGCCAGCGGCGGCACCGTTTCCCTGGTGGAGCGTGCGCTGCGACAGGCGCGCAGCGAAGGGGTGCAGGGGCTGCTGCTCGACATCGACTCGCCGGGCGGCGGCGTCACCGACTCCGACGAGATCTACCAGCGCATCCAGCGCTTCCGGCGCGACAACCCGTCCGTCAAGGTCGCCGCGCTGTTCGGTGACATGGCGGCGTCGGGTGGTTACTACGTCGCCGTCGCCGCCGAACGCATCACCGCGCGCCGCACTTCGATCACCGGCAGCATCGGCGTGATCATGAGCGCCTGGAACTTCGCCGAAGCCGCGAAGAAGCTCGGTGTCGACCAGATCGCGATCAAGTCCGAACGCACGCCGCTCAAGGACATCCTGTCGCCGACGCGGCCGATGCGCGACGAAGAGCGGGCGCTGTTGACCGGGATCGTCGACGAACTCTACGACCAGTTCGTCCAGGTGGTCGACGAGGGGCGCCCCAACCTCGACCGGGAGCAGGTGCTGGCCGTCGCCACCGGCGCGGTCTACACGGCGTCACAGGCGCAAGACCTGGGGCTGGTCGACGACATCGGCGACCTCGAATCGGTGCGCGAGTGGTTCGTCACGCAGCTGGGTGGCAGCGTCGAGATCGTCGAGATGCGCCGCCGCCCCGGTCTGGGTGAGCTGCTGTTCGGCGGCATGCCCGGCGTCACGGCGCCTCAGCCCGATCTCGCGTTGCGCCTGCTGCACAGTTCGACCGGGCCGCGCTTTCTCTACTTCTGGCAAGGCGGGCGCTGAAGTTCGCGCCCAGGATCACGATGCACAACCTGCAACTCACGGAAGATCAGGACCTCATCGTCGACACGGTGAGGAAGTTCGTCACCGACGTCGTCGCCCCCAAGGTGCTCGACCAGGACGAACACCGACAGTTCGTTCGCGCCGAGTTCGACGGTCTCGCCGAACTGGGGCTGTTCGGGCTGTGCGTCAGCGAAGCCAACGGAGGGGTCGGCATGGGGTATCTGCCGTTCGTCGCCGCGCTGGAGTCGATCGGTGAACACAGCTCGTCGCTGGCGCGGCTGTGGATCGGCCAGGCCCAGGCGGCGGCGGCGCTCGAAGGCGCCGGCTCGGCCGAACTCGAGGCGGTGATCGGCGGCGCGGTGCTGGCGGCCTACGTCGGTCCCGAGCACGGCGTCGTGTTCGCCGACGGCAAGCTGCAGGGCAGTGCCGACCTTGTGCCCGCGGGCATGCAGGCCGACCGGATCGTCGTCGCCGCCACGGCGCAAGGTGCCCCGGTGCTGGTCCTGGTCGATGGCGCCGCGGTCGAGAAGCGCGAGCGTCGCGCGCTCGGCCTGGCCAGCGCCGCGCCCGCGCAGTTGCTGTTCGACGGCGTCCCGGCGACGTCGCTCGCGACCGGCGACGTCGCCATCGCCGCGATCGATCGCGCCAACCTCACCGCCTGGATCGGCTGTGCCGCCACCGCCACGGGCGGCGGCGTGGCCAGCATCGCCGCGGCCAAGAGGCACGCCGGCGAGCGCATCGCGTTCGGCAAGCCGCTGCTCGCGCAGCAGGCCGTCGCCGACAAGCTGGTCGAAGCCGCGCGCCTGGTCGAAGGCGCGCGCCACGTCACCTGGCACGCGGCGCGGCTCGCCGACCTCGGCCTCGACGCCACCGCGGTGGCGATGCAAGCCAAGCTGTCGGCGATCGACGCGATGGTGTTCGCCGCCGACGAGGCGATCCAGATCCACGGCGGTTTCGGTTACACGGTCGAGTACCACGTCGAACGGCACTACCGCGACGGCAAGGCCCTCGAGGTGCTCGACGGCGGCACCGGCACGCTGCGAGCGCTGTTGGCCGCGCGCCAACTGGTCTGATCGGGGTCTGATCGGGCCGACTCAGGAACTGGCCGGATGCCGCTGCCGCCACTCGCCGGCGCGCTGCTCGGCGCGGCGCAGCACGCGGCCGATCGGCGGATGCCGCAGCAGCGCATGCTGGCAACGCAGGTAGGCGCGCAGGAAGGTGCGCAGCGTCCGGTTGCCGCCGGGTTCGCCGGCGTGGCGCCATGCCGCCAGTAGCCTGCCGAGGTCGGCGCCGGCGCCGCGCTGGTCGGGCACCGCGTTCTTGCGCACGCCGTCGAGGTCGACCATGTGCACCTTGCCGGTGGCCGGCTCGCGCACGAGGTTCTCGAACTTCAGGTCACGGTTGCGCAGGCCGTGGGCGTGCAGGCGGCCGAGGCAACGGCCCAGGCGCCGGGCGGTGGCGTCGATCGCGGCGGCGTCGAGCGCGCCGGCCTGCAGTTCTTCGGCCAATGAGCGTGGGCCGCTGCGCCGCGCGAACACGAAGCCCTGTCCCTGCCACGTGCACAGGGCCAGCGGCGTCGGCGCGTCGACGCCGGCGAACAGCAGCCAGTAGGCGGCGATCCACAGCTTCTGGGCCGCGCCCTTGTCGCGGCGTTTGACGACCAGTTCTTCGGTCAGCCAGACGGCGCCGCGGCGCCCGCTCTTGTCGGGAGGCGGCGAACCGACCACGAACTCCTGCAGGCGCGCACGATCGCCGGGCTGCAGGCCGCCTTCACCCACGAACCAATACCAGCGGGGCACGCCCCGGCGATGTTCGCCGAGCTCGGTGTGCAGGCAGCTGCGCTCGGCGCGGCGACCGAACGACGGCAGGGCGCCGGCGCGCCAGCGATGGGTGGCGAGCATCAACTCGCGCTCGAAGTCGCCGCCGATCGGTGCGCCGGCCTGCAGGTAGCCGTTCAGGACGGGGCGCGCCGCGGGATCGAGCGCGCCGCCGTCGAGGTCCTTGCAGAAGAACGCCAGCGCCGCCGCGCGTTCGGCCAGCGACGGTTCGCCGCGGTGGGTGATCGATGTCAGGTCGACGAGGCACAGGTCGCCGGCTGCGTCGACGAGCAGGTTGCCCGGGTGCAGGTCACCGGGCAGTTCGCCGGCGTCGTGCAGCCGACGCAACAGTGCGCCGGCGGCTTGCATCACGCGAGCGGGCTGTTCGAAGCAGAACGGCGCGGCGTCGGCGAACGTGCGGGTCGCGACGAAACTGCGCAGCTCCTCGCCGGCCATGGTCATGCCGTAGGCGAGTGGTTCGACCGTCGGCAGGCCCAGCTGGCGCACTCGTTCGAGATTGCGGAACTCACGTTCGCCGCGCGCCCCACGCAGCGCGTCGCGGGCGCGATCCGACAGCTTGTCGGCCCGGAACACCTTGAGGTGCATCGCCACCCCGTCGAGGGCGCCTACCAGGACCGTGCGCACGGTGCGTTGTTTGTGCACGGTGAAGCCGCGCCCGGGCCACGCGTCGACATCGGCCGCCAGCAAGGCTTGCAGTCCTTCCCGAATCGCCGCCGTGGTGTGTGCGTGGGCCCGACCGCAGGCGATCGGCGAGACAACCGCGGATTGCGGCGGCGGAACGTTGCCCGGCGACGGGCGTTGAGGAACCATGGGGCAGCGCGATGTGGAAGCTGCACCGATACTACCTCAGGGAGCTGGCGATCAACTCCGCGATCACCTTCCTGGTGATGTTCGCGGTGGTGTTGGTGTCGCTGGTCGCGCGCGGCATCCAGAAGTCGCAGGGCGGCGGCGCGCTCGACGCGGCGTTGATCACGCTGTTCTGGGCGCTGGACTCGTTTCCGCACCTGCTGACGATCGCGTTCCTGATCGCCACCGTGTTGACCTTCGCACGCGCGGCGCAGGACCGTGAGTTGATCGCGATCCGCGCCGCTGGTGTGCCGCCGCGCGCGCCGATGGCGGCCGCGCTGCTGCTGGGCCTGGGACTTTCGGTGTTCGGTTCGCTGGCCATGCACTACGTGTTGCCAGACATCCACTTCAAGAAGTACCGCGTCATCGCCGACGTGCTCCGTAGCGCGTTCATCAACCTGAACCTCGGCGGTGACCGCATCAGATTCCCCGACAGCGGCTATGAGATGACCTACCGGCGTCGTGAGGCGTCGGACTTCTTCGACTGCACCATCTACTGCCCACCCGATCGCGTCGTCGCGGGCATGAAGTCGCCGATCGTGATAGTCGAGCGCGTGTCGATCCCGGTCGAGGAAGGCAGCGACAGCATCGCCATCGTGCTGCACGGCATCAAGGATCCGATCGGCGGGTTGAGGAACCAGGAATTGCCGCTGCGCATCCCGATGCAGGATCTCGCCGAGCGCGGGCGCCGCGACGAACGTGACGAGGACCTGCGCAGCGACCAGTTGCTCGCCGAGGTGTTGCGAGGCGTGCACCCGCAGCCGGTGGCGGCGGTCTACACGCTGTTCCGGCGCTGCAACTTCGCGATCATGCCGGTGCTGATGGCGCCGATCGGCTTCTGCATCGCCGAGCTTGCGCAGGCGCGCGGACGCGTTCTTGCGCTCGTGCTGGCGCTGGTGCCGTTGGGCATGTTCTACCTCGGCGAGGTGCTGGGGGCGCGCTTGCTGATCGCCACCGACAACCCCTGGTGCGCGTGGCTGCCGCTGCTGTTGCTCGCTCTGGTCGGAGGACCGCTGTTGTGGCGGCAGTTGCGGCGATGAGCCTGCTCGACCGTTACGTCGGCCGGATCGTGATCGGCGCGTTCGGCGCGACGCTGGTGTTCTTCCTGTTCATCACGATCCTCATGGATCTGCTGAACAACCTGCCGAAGTACGCCAGCAGCGCTGCCGAGCACGGACTCGGCGGCATCGACCTGGCGCTCTATCTGGGCCTCTACTACGTGCGGCTGACGCCGGTGCTGTTCGTATCCGTGACGCCCTTCGCGACCGTGATCGCGTGCATGTTCGCGGTGGCGCGCCTGCAGGCCGCCAACGAGATCGTGCCGATGTTGTTCGTCGGTCGCAGCATCCATCGCATCCTGCGCCCGATGCTGGTGGTGGCAGGTTTCGCGGGCCTGGCGATGATCGGCTGCTGGCAGTGGATCGTGCCGCAGGTCGGCGCGTCCCTGGTCGCGGGCGAACAGTTCTTGCGCCAGCGCACTGTCGTGCAGAAGAGTCTCGTGCACGAGACCTTCGGGGACACCAATGAGAAGCTCTCGATCGGCGAGTTCGATCCGATGGCGCGGTCCCTGCGTGATGTCGCGATGCTGATCGAGGGAGCGGTCGAGGCCGACAACGTGCTGATCCTGGCGAAGCGGGCCAACTGGGACGACGCCAAGGGCGACTGGCGGTTGCTGGATGGCAAGGCCAGGCAGAAGCGTGGCACGCTCATCGAAGAGCGTTCGCAGGAATGGCTGCAGCGCGGCGATCTCACGCCAGACATCCTGCTGCAGCGTGGTCGTGAGGCCATGGATCCGGAGACGCAGTCGTACACAGATCTGCTCGAGACGATCGCGTTGCGACCGAACCGCGCCGATCTGCGGATGGCCCTGCACCGCCACTTCACCTACCCGATCGCGAATCTGCTCCTGCTGCTGCTCGCGTTGCCGCTGGCGATCCATTTCGAACGCGGCAGCCGTATCGAACGCATCCTGGGCGCGATCGGTTTGTGCGGCGCCTACATGCTCGTCGACCTCACCTGCCAGAGCCTCGGCCAGCGCGGCCACCTGCACCCGATCGTCGCCGCATGGATCCCGACGATCCTGTTCGGCGCGCTCGGCATCACCTTGTTCGGCAGCACCAAGACATGAGCACATCGCAGCCAGAGCGGCGGTTTCCCGGCTGGATCATCCTGGCCGTGCTGATCGTGATCGTCGGCGCCGCGGCGCTGTTCATCCTGCAGGGCCCGCGCCGCGTTTCCTGAGGCGCCGGCCTACACGAGGTCGGAGTCGCCGAGCGTGTGGTACCAGTGGTCCTTGAAGAACAGCGTGTCGTCCATCGTGAACGGGATCACGACCTGGAAGTAGCTGGTGCCGTAGACCGAGAAGCCCAGGCGCTGGAACAGCAGGAAGCGCGGGTCGAGGTGCTGGAACAACGTCGAGAGCACCTGGGAGCCGAGCGCGTTGGCGCGTTCTTCGGCGGTGGCGAGCAGCGCCACCGTCGCGTCGAAGTCGTCGCCGGGCACCAACCAGTCGACGAGGAACGAAGTCCTCGGGAACAGGAAGTCGCGCTGCGTGGTCACCGCGACGCCGCGCAGGTTGCCGGTGCCGCGTTCGCGGCATTCCCACAGCTCGTAGGCCACGTCGTGGGCGTCGGCGAAACGCCAGTTCAGGTACTTCGCATCACGGACGATCGCCAGCCGGCTGGCGTCCTGCAGACGCGTCCACAGCGCGTCGGTGTCGGCATCGAAGCGGTGCACCTGGCGCACCTGCAAGTCGGTGGGCACGGCGCGCGGCGGCAGGCCGCCTTCGGGCACCTGCCGGAACAGGAAGTCCCAGTCGCGCACCATCTCGTACTTGAGGTAACGCTGACCGATACGCCAGGTCGCGATCGGCCAGCCGTAGTGGAACGCGTTCTGGCCCTCGCCCTTGCCGCCCCACTGCTCGTAGTGGGCCAGCGCCATGTTGACGAACAAGCCCGGTCGTGGGCCGGCGCGGCGATGTTCGGGCAACACCCACAGATCGACGCACTGCCCCGCGATTACCTCGTTGCCATCGACGCGCACCCGCGCCGGCATCGTCACGTAGGCGCCGACAATGCCGTCGTCCTCGTGCACGGCGAGCATGGTGTGGATCAGCCCGGTCGGGTTGTCGCGGAACTTCCACTGCCAGTGAGCCAGCGAGCGCTCGGTGCCGAAGATGCGGTTGTGTCCGGCGAGCAGCGCGGTCTCGTCGCCGGGCTGGTAGGGGCGCAGGGTGATCGGGCCGGTCATCGGACCGAATCTATCGGCACGCGGCGGCCCCGAGCTACTTGCGGCAACGTTCCTGCAGGCAACGCAGCAGGTCGAGGGCCTGACGTGGGCTGACGTCGTCGAGGTCGACGCCGCGCAACTCCTCGAGCACGGGGTCCGGCGGCGGCGCGAACAGCTCCTGCTGGCGCGCCCCGGGTCGCCGGCGGTCGCGCGCCGAGACCAGCGCCTCACGCACCTCGTCACCTTCCTCCTCGAGCTTGCCGAGCACCGCCGTGGCGCGGTCGATCACGGCCTTGGGGATGCCGGCCAGGCGCGCGACGTGCAGGCCGTAGCTGCGGTCGGTGCCGCCTTGCTCGATGCGGTGCAGGAAGACGATCTCGTCGCCCCATTCGCGCACCGCGACGCGGCAGTTGACGATGCCCTTGCCGGGTCCGGCGAGGTCGACGAGCTGGTGGTAATGCGTCGCGAACAACGCGCGGCAGCGCAGCCGTTCGTGCAGGTCCTCGGCGATCGCCCACGCCAGTGACAGGCCGTCGTAGGTGCTGGTGCCGCGGCCGACCTCGTCGAGGATCACCAGGCTGCGTTCGGTGGCGTTGTTGAGGATGTTGGCGGTCTCGGTCATCTCGACCATGAACGTCGAGGCGCCGCGGCTGATGTCGTCGGCGGCGCCGACGCGCGTGAACACGCGGTCGCACAGGCCGATGTGCGCCTTGGCGGCGGGCACGAAGCTGCCGATCTGCGCCATGATCACGAGCAGCGCGTTCTGCCGGATCCATGTCGACTTGCCGGCCATGTTGGGCCCGGTGAGCAGCACCAGGCGGCGCGCGGGCGGATCGAGGTCGGTGTCGTTGGCGACGAAGCTCGCCGCGGCGTGCGTGGCCTCGATCACCGGGTGGCGGCCGTCGTCGATGCGCAGCAGCAACGAGTCGTCGACGGTCGGGCGGCAGTAGTTGCGGTCGGTGGCCACCTCGGCGAGCGCCGCACACGTGTCGAGTTCGGCGACGGCGGTGGCGGTCGCCTGCAGACGATCGACGTGCGTCGCGACCTCTTCGCGCAGCGCCAGGAACAGGTCGTATTCGAGGTTCTTGCTGTTCTCCTCGGCCTTGAGGATCTTCGACTCGAACGTGCGCAGCTCGTCGGTGACGTAACGTTCGGCGTTCTTGGTCGTCTGCTTACGCACGAAGTCGGGCGGCAGTTCGACGGCGCGGTGGGTGTGCGTGATCTCGATGTAGTAGCCGAACACCTTGTTGAACCCGACCTTCAGCGTCGGGATGCCGGTGCGTTCGCCGAGCTGTTGCTGGTAACGCGCCAGCCACTCGGTGCTGTCGCGGGCCAGCGTGCGCAGCTCGTCGAGTTCGGCGTGCCAGCCCGCGCGCACCAGGCCACCTTCCTTGACGGTCGCCGGCGGCTCGTCGACGAGCGTCGCGGCGATGCGGTCGCAGAGCTCGGGCAGCGGGTCGAGGGCGTCGGCGAGTTGCAGCAGCAGCGGTGAACTGCACGTGCGCAGTCGTTCGCGTACGGCGGGCAGGCGCTGCAGGCTCTGCCGCAGGCCGACGAGATCGCGGGCGTTGGCGCGACCGAACGCGGCGCGTGAGGTCAGGCGTTCGAGGTCGAGCACCTCGGCGAGCTGGGTGCGCACCAGGGCACGCAGCGAGGCGTCGGCGTGCAGTTCGCCGACGGCGTCCTGGCGCCGCGTGATCGCGTCGAGCTTGACCAGCGGCGCGAGCAGCCAGCTGCGCAGCAGCCGCGCGCCCATCGGCGTCTCGGTGCGATCGAGGATCGACAGCAGCGGCGTGCCCTCGGTGTCGCGCATCGTCTCGACCAGCTCGAGACTCTGGCGGGTGGCGCGGTCCAGGCGCATGTGATCCCCGTCGTGCCATACTTCGATCGCGCGCAGGTGCGGCAACGCGCACAGCTGGGTCTCACCGAGGTAGCTGATCAGGGCGCCGGCGGCGCCGATCGCGAGCGGCAACTCGGCGATGCCGAAGCCGGCGAGCGTGCCGACCTTGAAGAACTGCAGCAGCGTGCGCGTCGCCTGTTCCTTGCCGAAGTCGTAGACCGAGCGGTACGTGGTGGGGGTGCGCACCGCCTCGAGCCATTCGTTGTGGTCGCTGGCGAGGCCTTCGGGCAACAACAACTCGGCCGGTTCGACGTGCGCGAGTTCGTCGACGAGGCGGTCGCGCGCGCATTCGTGCACGCGGAACTTGCCCGTCGACAACTCGACCCAGGCGACGCCGGCGCGGTCCTTGCCGAGTGCGACGGCGCACAGGTGGTTGGTGCGGCGGTCTTCGAGCAGGTTGTCCTCGGTCAGCGTGCCCGGCGTGACCACGCGCACGACCGCGCGTTCGACCACGCCCTTGGCCTGCTTGGGGTCCTCCATCTGCTCGCAGATGGCGACCTTGTGGCCGGCCTGCACCAGGCGTCGCAGGTAGCCGTCGAGCGCGCGCACGGGCACGCCGGCCATCGGAATCGCACCGTCGCCCTTGCTGCGGCTGGTCAACGTGATGCCGAGCGTCTTCGCCGCCAGCTTGGCGTCGTCGAAGAACAGCTCGTAGAAGTCGCCCATGCGGAAGAACAGCAGGGCGTCCGGGTGACGTTGTTTGCACGTCACGTACTGGGCCATCGCCGGCGACAGCGTCGACGGGTCCATCAGCGCGTCGGCGCTCCGCTGCTGCGCCGCGGCGCCGCCGCGAGCAGCCGTTCGATCTCGGCGCACAGGATGTCGGCGGCGTCGTCGGCGTCGTCGATGGTGGTCTCGCCGCAGAACGACAGGCGCACGACTTCACGCGCGGTCCTGGCGTCGAAGCCGATCGCCGCGAGCACGTGGTTGTCGGGCTTGTCGTTGTCTTTGCGCGGCTTCTTCGGCCGGCTTTCGGCGTCACCGCCGGAGTGGCACGCCGAGCCGGTCGAGAACGCCAGGCCCCGCGCATCGCAGCGTTCGAGCAGGGTCTGGCCGACGACCTCGGGCAGCCGCAGCGACAGGATGTGTGGCAGTCGGCGTTCGGGGTGGCCGAGGCGTTCGGCGGTCGGCAGGACCTCGAGCACTGCGTCGAAGACACGTTCGGCCAGCGCCGCGGTGAGTTCGGCCGTGCCGCGTTGGTAGGTGAACATGTGCTCGGCCGCGACCGCCATGCCGACCGCCGCAGCGACGTTCTCGGTGCCGCCGCGCAAGCCGCCTTCCTGGCCGCCGGCGAGCTGCAGCGGCGCGACCGCGGCGTCGTTGGCCAGCGCCAGGAAGCCTGCGCCGCGCGGGCCGTGGAACTTGTGCCCGGAGACGGCGACCGAGTCGACGTCGAACTCGTCCATGTCGAACGGCAGTTTGCCGTAGGTCTGCACCAGGTCGACGTGCACGTGCGCCGCGGGCGCCGTGCGCCGCACCAGTTCGACCAGTTCGTGCAGCTTGCAGAGCGTGCCCAGCTCGTTGTGGCCGTACATCAACGCGACCGTGCGCACGTCGTTGCCGAGCGCGTCGAACAACGTCTCGGGCGCGAGGTCGCCGTGCGGCGTGACCGGCAACACGGTCGTGTGGTGGCGGAAGCGCGACGACAGCTGCGTGGTCGCCAGCAGCGCGGGGTGATCGCTGGCGGCCATCAGCACGCGTCCGGGCGAGCGGGTTGCAGCGCTGCCAACGATGCCCAGGTAGTCTGCCTCGCTGCCACCCGACGTGAATACCAGCCTGGCCGCGCCGAGCGTGCCGCGCAGGAAGTCGCGGGCGTCTTCGAGTGCCTTCTTCGCCGGCGCGCCGAAGGCGTGGGCGCTGCTCGGATTGCCGAAGCAGTCGAGCTGGGTGTCTGCCATGGCGTCCACGACCGCCGGCAGCGGTCGGGTCGTGGCGGCGTTGTCGAGGTAGATGCGGCGCCGGTCGGTCATGAGGTCGCGGGGCAGGAAGGGCCGAACATCATGAACGATGGCTGCAAGCGGAGCCAGCCTGCGCAGGCGGGCGCCGCCTCACTCTTCGATCGCGTAGCGCTTGAGCTTCTCGTAGAGCGTCGAGGCGGCGATGCCCAGCACCTGCGCGGCCTTGGCCCGATTGCCGCCGACCCGCTGCAGCACTTCGCGGATGTGTTCGGCCTCGACCTGCTCGAGGGTGGCGATCTCGGGCGCGGCGGGCTGCGAGTTCGGTTCGGCGAGGCTGTCCGGCAGGTGGCGCGGCGCGATCGGCTGCTTGCCGGCGCGAGCGGCGGCCACCTCGAGCACCTGGCGAAGCTCGCGCACGTTCTGCGGCCAGTCGTGGCCGGTCAGGATGCGCTTGGTGCGCTCGCTGAGCAGTCGCGGCGAGCCGTCGCGAGTCGGTCCGAGGTCCGAAAGGAAGAGTTCGGCCAAGGCCAGGATGTCGCGTGCGTCGCTGCGCAGCGGCGGGATGTGCAGCGTGTACAGCGTCACGCGCTCGCGCAGGCTGGCCGCCCACTGATCGGGGTCCTCGTCAGGCGCCTTGTTGGCGGCGACGACCAGCCTCGTGCCGGTGTTGTTGGGGCTGTCGGCGGCGGGCTGCAGGGATTCGAGCAGTCGTGCCTGCAGCATGGGCGAGAGGTGGTCGATGTCGTCCAAGAACAACGATCCCCCTTGTGCCGCGCGGACGGCGCCAGGGTAGTCCGCGTTACCGAACAGTTCGGATTCGTGGTTGCTCTCGTCGAGGGAGGCCAGGGCGAGCGTCACGAACGGTCCCTTGGCGCGCGTGCCCTCGACGTGGGTGTAGTGGGCGAGCTCTTCGCGTTCGGTGCCCGGCTCACCGACGAACAGGATGACGCGTTCGGTGTTGGCCAGTTCGCGGGCGCGTTGCCGCACTTCGTGCAGGCGCGTGCTGGCGAGCAGCGCATGGTGTGCAGCCGTACCGTGGAAGCGTAGCCGTTGCACTTCGTCGCGAAGTCGCAAGCGTTCTTGTGCCTCTTGCAGGCGATGCCAGATGACGCGGCCCAGGATGCGGCCCAGGCGCAGCAGTTCCTGGCCGGTGGGGGCGTCGGCCATCGGTTCTTCGAGCACGAGCACGCCATCGGGGCCGGCGCCCAGCGGCACCACGAGGCGATCGACGACGCGGTCGCGATCCTGCGTGGTGACTAGATTGGGTCGGCCGAGTTGCCGGGCTTCGCGCAGGACCTGTTCGGGCAGCCGGATCTCCTCGCAGGGCCCCAGTGCGTCGAGCGTCGCCAGGATCTCGACGCCATCTTCGGCGTGCAGTCGCGCGAGCACGCCGCGGCGCCGACCGGTCAGGTTGATCGCCAGTTCGATCAGCGGCTCGGCGGCGTCGCTGAGTTCGCCGAGATCGGCGAAGGTCCACTCGATGCGTTCGAGCACGCGACGGGCCGCCGTGAGGTAGGTGTTGCCCGAGGTCGGGAGATGCAACTCGTCGTCGATGACTTCGCGCGACAGGACCACGGTCGCGCCCGACGCGGCCACGACCTGGGCTGGCGCGTTGCGTTGTTCGAGGGTGATGCGGCTGAGGCCGATGACCAGGGTCTGGCCGACTTCGAGCACGCCGTCGGTGCGCGGCATGTTGTCCAGGAGGACCGGGTTGCTGCCGCCAAGATCGCGGAACCGGAAGGTGTCGCCAGAGCGCTCCAGCAGCAGGTGTCGGCGACTGACCGTGGGGTCCCGCAGGGTGATCGTGCAGTCGTCGGCGCGGCCGAGAACCCAGCGTTCGCCTTGCAGGGGGATCGTGCGGACGGAACCATTGCCGAACACCAGCAGTCGGAAGCTGGTCCGGTCCCTCTCTTGTAAACGATCCATGTAGCTCCTCTTAGAATCTCCGGGCGCGCGGATCCTCCGGGAACCGGAGATGGTTGGCAAGGAGCTTGACGAGAAATCGGATTCCGAACTGCGCACCTTGACCACCTCGGTTCCGCAGTTACTCTTCGCGCGCAGTTGGAAGTGGGTAGTCGAGTTACGTCGGCGGGCGATCCCTGTGGCGGTTCCCCTGGGTGGTTCTTGCGAGGCTGCGGGCCGTGCCACTGGCCGTGCCACTGGCCGCGGCATCGGCCAAGCCGGAAATCCGGCTGATTCGCCCCCAAGCCGCTGCGGGCGGCATGTCCCCCCGGCCGATAGGGGCGGGCATGTGGTGGCTCTGGGGTCTAGCGGGTTGGGCTGGCGCGGCTTTGGTCGTCGCCTGGCTGCATCGGCGCTTCGATCGGCGCCGGCCCAGGTATCCGGCCGAAGTCATGGCCTTCGTGCTCAAGCTCGAGACCGAGATCGCGCGCGCCTGTCGCGACGTGGAGTTCCTCGGTGTCCTGCCGGACCGGTTCGCCTGCCTGCTCAGGGTCGACGGTCAGGAGACGCCGATCTCGCTGCATGATGCCTATCGCCACTACCAGGCGTTCCCCGATGCGTTCGCGTCGATGGTGAAGCGCCTGCTCGAGGACGTGCGTGAGGTGGGGCTCGATCGAGTCGGGGACCGAGACTTCGCCGCCGCCGCACCGTTGTTGTTGCCGCAGATCCGCAGCCACGCATGGCTGCAGACCCAGGGCTGCTTCGGCGACTCGGGACTCGTCTACACCAGGCTCAACGAGGAACTGGTGACGGTCTACGTGCTCGATGACCAGATGAGCATGGTGTTCGTGTGTCGCGCGCATCTGCGCAGTTGGCGCAAGACCGAGGTCGATGTGCACAATCTCGCGGTCGCCAACCTCGCTCGGCTCGGCGACCTCGGGCTCGGCACCGAATCGGTGCGACGCGGACCGTTGGTGCTGCAGACCCAGGACGGCTACGACGCCGCTCGTGTGCTGCTGCTGAGGCAGGCTGGCGATCTCCTCGTCGCCATGCCGGACCGTGACACGCTGTGGGTCGGTACCGAAGAAGGGCAGAACCTCGAGCAGTTGATGGCGACCACCCAAGCCATCGCCAGCAAGGCCGCGCACCCGGTCTCGGGGCAGGTCTGGCGCCTCAACGCGGGACAGTTCGAGGCGCTGCGAGCTCCGCGCTGAGAACGACTCGCGCTGAGCCGGGCACCCTGAACTCCTGTTGCCGGGACGGCTCCAGCGGGTCCTGGAGTTGATAGCTGCCTTCCCCCAGGGTCAGCGTCGACGGCTGTTCTCCGGACAGATAGATGCCCGTCGAGGCGAGCTGTTGTGGGAGCCAGCGTGGGTCGTCGACGCGCGACAGGCGCCACGGGCCGCGACAGGCCTGGCCCAGTGGCGACTCGGGCAGTTCGAAGGTCACTTCCTCGATGGCTGCTGCCAGCGCAACGCTCGGCGCTGAGTCAGCTCGCCGCATTGCAGCCGGAAGTTGTCGGCGCGCGAAGTAGGCGTGACGTGCGTGCTCCGGGGCGCTGGCCAGAGTGATCTCCAGGTCGACCCGAGCCGGCGTCACACAACGAACCGTGATCGTGCCGTCAGCCGCGACGTCGCCGGCGGTGAGCGGGGTCCAGACGAAGTCCGCGCCGGTGATCGAAGCGAAGGTCGCGATGCCGAGCTGTCCGCGCCGTGCCTCGTCGATGCCGGCGACGATCACGGTGAGGTCTTCGGTCGCAGTAAGGGGGCGCGAGCCGGCAGCAGCGACCGGCTCGTTGAGGTCGCGGCGCGCAGGCAGACGTTCGGGGAGCGCCAGGGGTGGTGGTTGCTCTCCCAGGGGGTCCACGGTCGCCGCTCGCAGGGGGCCGCGCTGCACCGCCAGCAGATAACTGTAGGCCGCGAGGCTCAGGCCGGCGGCGGCGATCAGCGCGGTCAGGATGGCGATGAAGGTGCGGATCGTTGGGCTCCGGAACTGGCGCAGCAGTGTAGCCGCTGGAGACGGTCTCCAGCAGCATCACCTCGTGTGGCGGGTTCCGCGAAGCATCAGCGATTGCCCGGCGTCGGGCCACTGGGCGCGTTGCCACGGGGGGCGCCGCCGCGTGGGGCCGGAGCTCCGCCGTTGGCCGGATCCGCCTCCTGGACCTTGCCCGGTGTGACCACCACGGTTGTGCCTCCCGCTGGCACCACCACGCTCTGCGACGTGCGCGCGCGGCCCTGCAGGTTGACGACCAGCAGGTAGTTGTCCGGGCGCAGCGCGTCGAACTTGAACTTGCCGCCCTGCAGTCGGGCGTCGTAGGTGGTGTTGCCGGGCTGGCGCCGCCATGCGCCGTAGTCGTCGGGCATCACGGTCACGCCGGCGAGCAGGGTGACGTTGCCGCGCAGCGCCGCGACGGTGCCGCTGCCGTCATCGGCCAGCGTGCCCTCGAGCGATGCGGAAACGACGGCGAGATGGCGTTCGACGGTCGCATCGGCCAGCACTGTGATCGTCTCTTCGTGGAGCGGACCGCCGCGGCGGCCTTCGCCCCGCACCTGCAGTGAGTATTGTCCCGCGGGCACGTCTTTGATCTCGAAACGACCCGAGTTGGCCACCGTCGCGCGCAGGTTGCGACCGAAGCCGCCCATCATGCCGCCGCGACCGCCGCGACCGCCCTGGTTCGGCGTGTTGCCGCCGCCGTTGTTGTTGCCGCTCTGTTGCGTCAGTTCGACCTGCATGCCCTTGGCGGGTTCGCCGTTGAGCATCACCGTGCCGTTGACGATGCCGAGCTGCGGCATCACCAGGGTCAAGTCGAGCTTGGACTCCTCGCCGCCGCGCACCTGGACATCGGCCTGCAGCGATCCGTCGAACAGTTGCGGGCCGAGCTCGCGCATCAGTTCTTGCGGCGATCCGATCCAGCTGCGCACCAGGTAGTTGCCGGGCTCGAGATCCGCGATCCGGTAGGAGCCGTCGGCGTTGACGTCGGCGGTCCGGAACGGACCGCCGTTGCCGCGTCCGCGGCCGAACATCGCGCCGATGCCGCCACCGTTGCCGTCGCCGATGACGATCGCGCCGACGCGCACGTCGGCTTGCTGGCCAGCGCGAAAGCCGCGCACTGTGCCGGCGATGCTGCCCAGCATGCCGAGTTGTAGCGCCACGCCTGAGCGATCGGCGTCCACGGTGAGCAGGTCGCTGGTCGCGTCGGCGAAACCTTGGGCCGTGGCCGTCACCTTGTAGGTGCCGCGGGTGGCGTGCTTGAAGATGAATTCGCCTTCGGCGTTGGTGCGTTCTTCGAGCGTCTGCTGGAAGGTGCGCATCTGCTGGGTGAACTGCTGCGTCAAGCCTTGGAAGTCAGGCGCGGTTGCTGGCTGTTGGCCGGGTTGGCCCGCCTGGCCACGCTGGCCGCGTTGGCCTCGACCGCCGCGCTGACCGGCGCCGGCGTTGTTGCCCGGCGCGCCGTCCGTGGGGCTGCTCGGACGGAGCGTCACGCGGGCGTTCGCGATCGGCGCGCCGTTATCGTTGCGCACGATGCCGGCGACATAGACGCCGCGATCGAGGCCGATCGTCAGTGTCGGGGGCGGGCTGCCGTAGCGCAGCTCGACTTCCTGCGACTGGTAACGCGTGTGCTCGTCCGACTGCACCACGACCTCGTAGACGCCTTCCTGCAGGCCGGTGAGGACGAATTGGCCATCGGCGTGCTTCTCCTGCTTGGCGCCGTTGCGCCCGCCGCGTCCGCCCTGCTGGGCATCCGCCGGTTCCCCAGGGCCGCCGCGTCGACCGCCCTGCTGGCCGCCGAACTGCTCGCGCATCGACATCATCTGCGCGCGCAGTTGTTGCTGCTCGGCTTCGCTGAGGCTGCCGTCGCGCATCCTCGTCATCATCGCCGCCCAATCGACGTTCTCCATGCCTGGAACTGGCAGTCCACGCAGGCGTACGGCGCGCGCCGCGAACATCGTCACCGGCGTGTTGTCGGTGTCGTCGAGGACCTGGCCGGCGATGCGCAAGCCATCTTGCATCACCACCTGGATCGTCTGGCCCAGCGTCGCGTCGATGCCTTCCTGGGCGTAGTCGAGGAAGCCGTCGGCGTCGACGTCGAGTGACATCGGCGCGCCCGGCAAGTGTTCGAGGAAGAAGCGTCCCTGTTCGTCGGTGGTCGTGCGGTGGTCGCGACCGCCGCCGAAGCTCCACTGGTTGCCACCGCCGGGGCCGCGCCCCTGGCCGCCACCCGGTCCCCCTGTTCCACCAGGGCCGCCGCGGCCGCCGCGGCCCATGTTCTGACTGCGCAGGGTCACGGCGGCTTTCGCGATCGGCTGGCTGCGGCTGTCGCGCACGTAGCCGGTGATCTCGTAGCCAGGCCCGAGACGGATGTCTTCGAGGTCGACCTGCTGCTCTTCTTCCACGACGAAGACTGGCGACCGGCCTTCGGTGTGACGCTTGGCGGTGACCTGCACGGTCCACTCGCCAGCGGGTGCGTGGTTGATGCGGAAGAATCCGTTGTTGTCGCTGGCGACGGCGGCGATCAACTTCTCACGATCCCGGACGAAGCGCAGGCGGTTGCCGTTCTCGGGCTGCAGTACGACGTTGGCGCTGCTGATGCCATTGCCGTCGAGGTCCGTGACCCGGCCGACGACGAAGCCGCCTTCGGTCAGGGCGAGGTCACCGAGGTCGACCTCGGCGCCGATGGCACCCAGGTCCTTGTCGAACATGCCGACGGCGTGTTGCGGGTGCGCCACCTGCAAGGCCACCCGCAAGTTGCGGAAGGCCTGGCCCTGGAACGCGAAGCGTCCTTCGCTGTCGGTTACGACCGGGTCGGGTACCCGCCGCTGGTTCTGTTGACCGCCGCGTCCCCGTTGGCCGCCCCGACCGAAGTCCAACCAGACTTTTGCGTTGGCGACAGGCTGCTGGAACTTGTCCACAACCCGCCCGCGCAACACCGCATCGACCCGGTCGTCGGAGACCGCCGACGCCGCCGGCGACAGATCCACCGCGGTGCGATCGACCGCTCCCTCGGCGAGGGCCGGGTCACCCTGCTCCAGGCTCGAGGCTTCGTTGGTGACGACGACTTCGTCATCCTCACTCCAACGCATGACGGGAGGCCCATCGCTCGACAGCAGTCGCGGGACCAGGAAGGCGCCCGCGATCAGGAGGACAGCGCCGATGAGCAGCAGGAGGACTTTTTGCATGGCGGTACAGTGAGTCGGCACCGGGCCCCGGTGCCGAGATAGCTATTACGGCCACTCGGCCGGTTTGCCGACAGCGCGGGGCTGTAACGACCTTGCACCCTGCCGAAAGTGCGCCTACCAGCCCAGTTCGAACCGGATTGCTTCCGAGCTGCCCAAGTGGCCGTTGCCAGGGGTAAAGCATGCGACTTGGGCCAGCAGTGGCAGGGGGATGAGCGTGCCCGGATTGGACAGGTTGAGCGCCGCCTGTCCTTGGTTGTCGAGAGTGACCACGTAGGTCCCGAGCGCCGCGTTGAGTCGTGAGTCCCACAGGAGCGGCGACTCGAATCCGGGGATGGTCAGGGTCATCGGCATGCTGGGACCGTCGATGGCCAACGCTACGAGTCCCAAGCCAAGGCATGGACCGTTCGCGACCTGCAACGCGTATGGTCCCGACGGGATGGGACTGGGTGCGGTCACAGTCGCCGTCGGGCGGCGGCTGCGCAGTTCGCGCACCTGACTGATCGTGCCGAAACTCGTCTCGTGCACGAGCAGGCGGGCCGACTCTGGCTGGAACGGTTCGAATACGTCGCGTCCGTTGCCGCGCACGAACTGCAGCGAAGTCGCTCCGTAGCTGGCGGTGCCGTAGTCGATCCAGGTCGTCACCCACGGCGAGACGGAGGTGATGTCGTTGAGCTCCGCGACTCGGTTGTTCCACCAGTCGACGAAGAACAGGTCGCCGTCATCGTCGAACGCCAGGTCGCTGGCCGCATCGAGTCCAGTCCAGAGCACGTCGGCTTGCGCCACGCCAAGAACCTGGTTCTGCTGCCGTGCCTGGTCGACGACGGCGCGTCGCAGCCGCAAGATGTCGCTCGTCCCCGGTGGCGGTGGAAACAGCTGGCTGGCAGTTGCGTAGTAGATGTCGCCGTCCGGACTGATGGCAACGGGGCCCGAGGCGCCGGGGAAGCGTGCCAGCAGTTGCAGCGCGCCGGTCTGCAGATCGACCAACCACAGTTCGTTGTCGGGCGAACTCCAGCCGCCGGCCTTGGCGGAGACCACCGCCAACCCAGGCGCATAGATCGCTGCGTCGTAGTTGAGTGTCAGCGTCGCCAGCGGCTGTGTCGGTGCCGCGCCGTTGAGCGGCACCAGCCACAAGCCGTTCGAACTGTTCTCCCCGAACAGCACCGCGGGACCGCCGGTGGCGATGGTGAACGAGCCGAACACCGGCGTGCCGAAGTGCAGCAGGGTCGTCGTGCCCAGACTCGACTGCGTGACGAGATCCTGGCCGTCGAACCACGCCTGATGGCCGTTGGCGACTTGCAGCACGTTGCCAGCGTTGGCCTGCAGCCGGCTGGGGTACGAGGCGTAGCCGTCCGGGAGTTGTTGGGCCCGGAGCGTGAACGTCAGGCCGAGCGGGAGCAGGCAGAATGCGGACAGGGAAGCCGCGCGGGCGAAGAGGGCAGTCTTCAAGCAGCACCTTGGCGTCTTGCGCGCCTGGTAGGTACGAAGAAGCGACCCTGAGGTCGCGGCCCGCGCGGATGTTCTGGCTCCCGGATCGGCCTACTCACCCGCCTTCCCAGCAACGCCAACGCGGCGTTCCCAGTGGCACTTTGGGCTTTCGTCCCCGGTCACAGCTGCGGGACAGCGCCGAATTCGCATCGGCTTCCCCGCACGGGATGAAAGCACGATACGCGTCGGGGCTCGACGGGCAAGGCTGGTGCTCGGGACTTGTCAGGGGCTTCCGTCACCCTAAACCTCTGCGTGGCGCGCAGCCTCTCGCGCGCCGACCCAACTACCTCATGGCTTCCTCCCTGTTGCAGGAGGCGCGCCAACGGGCGGAGCAGGCCGGTCTCAACCTGTTCGGTCTGGTGCGTGCCGAGCGCTTCGATGCGTGCCAACCTTGTGATCGCAGAGTCCAGCAACTACGCGCGGGCTGCGGCACGGTGGTGGTTCTGGGCACCGGCGGTCGTCAATTCTGGCAGCGGTTCCAGGCGCAGGCCGGTGGCACGGGCGTCGCTGCCGAGGCCGGGGAATCCCCCGCGGTGACCGCGGATCGCTTCGCGCGTCGGCTGGCGCACGACCTGGGTCATTGGCTGGCGGCGCAAGGCGTCACCGGCAGCGTGGTCGAGCCCGGTCCGCGGACGCCGGTGAGGTTCTCATGCCTTGGTGAGTCGGCCGGCCTGGGAGTCGTCTCACCGGTGACCGGGCACCTGCTGCATCCGGAGTTCGGTCCATGGATCGCACTTCGTGCTCTGTTGCTGCTCGATGGCGAACCGTTCGGCCCGATCGGCAATGCGTCGATCGCGCACCGTTTCCAGCCGTGCTGTGGTTGTTCGCGGCCATGCGTCACCGCGTGCGCGCCCAGGGTCTACGACGGCAACGGCCATCAGGATCTGCTGCGCTGCGCCTCGCATCGCGATGCCGGCAACTGTGAAACCGGCTGCAATACCAAGCTCGCGTGCCCGGTGGGAGCCGAGCATCGCGACGGCCCGGACGAACACGCCCATCGCCACACCCAGCCCTTGCCGCAACTGCGCCGCACGGTTGGCTTGGGGCTATGGCGCTTCGTACCGCGGAGCTGGCGGGTGTGACCGCGCGAGCGGCCGTGTCGGCAACGCGCATCGTCAGTCTGGTGCCGAGCATGACCGAGAGTGTGGTCGCTCTCGTCGACAGCCAGCGGCTCGTCGGCTGCACCCGATACTGCACGCATCCCGAAGCGCTGCTGCGCGCCGTGCCGCGGGTCGGCGGCACCAAGAACCCTGCGCTCGAGAAGATCCTCTCGTTGGCTCCGGATCTCGTTCTCGGCAACGCTGAGGAGAACCGGCAGGAACACCTGGACTGGCTGGCGCGACGTGTGCCGGTGTTGGTGCAATCACCCTGCACCGTCGCGCAGAGCGCTGCTTGTCTACGTGAGTTGGCAGAGGCTTTGGGCGCATCGGACCGCGTCGAGATGGTGGCGGGTCGCCTGTCTGCCGCCCAGCAGATCGCGATCGCGTCAGCGCCAGTGCGGGTGCTCTATCCGATCTGGCGCAAGCCGTGGATGAGCATCAATCGAACGACCTACATCCACGACGTGTTGCGTCTGGCCGGCGCCATCAACGTGTGCGCGCAGTACGAAGACCGCTATCCCGTGATCGAGATCGCCGAGGTCGTGGCCACCGGCGTGGATCTGGTGCTGCTGCCCGACGAGCCCTGGATCTTCGATGAGCCGCAGGTGCAGGAGTTCGTTGCGCACGGCCGCTTCGGCGCGGCCCGATTGCTGCAGTGCAGCGGCCGCGACTTCTGTTGGCACGGTGTGCACGCGGCGACCGGGCTCGAGCGCGCCAGGGCGCTGCTCGAGTCTGCGCGAACCTGATCACCAGTCTGGTCGCGGCTCGAGGTGACAGTCGTTGCCCCGTGCCGGCTCGCTCAGCTGGCAGTCTGCTCAGGTCGACGTTTGGTGCGATCGACGAGCGGCGCGGTTGCGCCCAGCGTGCGCACGTTCTCGAGCAGCGTCTGCAGGGCTTCGGGTGAAGCGACGCGCGCGGTCCGCGCCAGCACTTCCCCGTTGCGATCCTTGAGCACGGCGAAGTGGCTGCCGTCCTCCGCGCTGTGCGTGACCATGCGCTCGGGATCACGCAGTGAGTTGCGGGCGTTGAGCACGCCGCTCTGCACCATGATCTTGCTCGACCCGGGCAGACTGGTGAGCAGGACATCACCGTCGGGCGCGCAGAGTTGGAAAGAGAACCTGCCGGCCTCGTCGAGGACGACTTCGTAACGTGCAGCCATGGCTGTCACCTCCTGCAGCAGGGGACGCGCGGGCATTCGGCGATGTTCCCACGATGCCTGGGCAGCCGTCGCGGGCGGCTACGGCGCGAACGGATCACGTGCCGCGCTTCCCCTGCAACTCGTTGCAGGCGGTCGGCTTGGCAGTGGGCGCGTGCGTCGTGTCACGAATTCGGCTCGAGCGCCAGCCAATGCCCGATTTCCGCGACTGTCACGGGCTGCACTGCACTGCTGCCGATGCCCGTCGGCATCGCGAACTGCAAAACTTCCCGGCTCACCTTCTTGTCGCGTGCGAGGAACGGTTGCAGTTCGGACGCCGGCGGCAATGGGGTGCGTTCGAAGCCGTATGCGAACAGCAGGTCGCGGGCGCGTGTGACGTCGGCGCTCGGCATTGTGCCACTGGCTGCGGCGACACCGAGTGCGAAGTGCAGGCCGCGCGCCACGCACAGGCCGTGTGGTGCGGTGAAGCCCGCGTGCGCCTCGAGAGCGTGCCCCAGCGTGTGGCCGAGATTCAGCAATCGCCGCGGGCCGTGTTCGTGCAGGTCACGTTCGACCACCGCGATCTTGGCCGCGATCGAGCGGCGTACGACTTCGATCATCAGCTGGGGGTCGCGCGCCTGGATGCCACTTCGCTGTTGCTCGAGCAACACGAAGAGTTCTCGATCGAGGCCGATCGCCATCTTCACGACCTCGGCCAGGCCGCAGCGGAACTCGAGCTCCGGCAGCGCGGCGAGCCAATCGACGTCGATGAACACCCGCTGCGCCGGGTGCACGCTGCCGACCAGATTCTTGCCTTCCGGCAGGTTCACCGCGGTCTTGCCGCCGACGCTGCTGTCGACCATTGCCAGCAGTGTGGTCGGCACCTGCCAGACGTCGATGCCGCGCAGGTAGAGCGCCGCGGCAAGGCCGCCGAGATCGCCGACCACGCCGCCGCCGACCGCGAGCAGCAAGCCCGAGCGGTCGAGCGTGGCATCGGCCATCGCCCGCAGCAGCGTCTCGCAGTGTGCCAGCGTCTTGCCCGCTTCACCGGCGGTGAACGCCAGCCGGGGCCATTCGCCGAGCGCGGCAGCGCCCGGGGCCGCAGGATCGAAGAACAGGAAGGCCCGCCGCGTGCCGACCTCGCCGGGCAGCGTGGCGAACAGGCCGCGACCGATCTCCACTTGGGTCGCAGTCTCGCCCGGCGGACGACAGTGCAGCGTGATCACGACGGCGACGACGACGCGGTCGCCTCACGTTCACGGCGCAGGCGGCGTCGCTTGTCGAGATGGCGTTGGTGTGCGATCGAACTCTTCGCCCAGCTGTGTTGGATCCACCAGAACAGGATGATCAGGCCGGTCACGAACGTGCCCAGCAAGCCGGTGAGCCAGCGCGCCGCGCCATCGACCTCGAGCTTGTACGGGTCGAGATCGGCGGCGATGAACAGCGGGACGTGCAGGCGCGTGTCGTCCTGGGTCTCGTAGACGTACCAGCGGTAGTAGTAGCCGCGGACTTCGAGGTCGACGCGCTCGGGCAGATCGGCGACCCGCTTGGGCACCCACACCGGGATCACGTGGCCCGCGTAGTCACGCACCTGCACCCAGGCGACGGTCCAGTGTTTGATGCCGGCCGGATTGGCTGGCGCGGCGATGGTCTGGCGTCGGATCAAGGTGCCCAGCAGGCGCATCGGCGTGCCGTGGGCGATCTGGTTGCGCATCAACAGCGGGTGGGTCTCGACTGCGTTGAGCGTTCCGAACTTGCGCCAATCGGCGAGAGTGCGACTGGCCGCCGTGTCGCGCGCGAAGGCGCCGAGATGCCACAACGGCTCGCCCTGGTCCTCCTCGACCGATCGCCACGCCGGGCTGCCAGGCCAGAAGTTGTCGTCGGTGATCTGCGCCATGATGCGCGGATCGAGTTCGGTCACGGGGGCCCAGTTCTCGTAGTCGCGCTGGATCGCGCGACCGACCAGCAACGGCGCCGACTCGACCTCGAACGGGTAGTTGATGTCGCGCAGCTTGAGCAAGTAACCCTCGACGCGCACCCACGACCCCTCGTGCACGTCTTCGGGCGGGGGCAGCGTGAACGCTGCGATCACATGGCCACCGTCGGCCAGGCGGATCGTCGCTTCGTAGATCGACCGCCCCTTGATCGGGTGGCCCTCGCGCGGCCCGGTCAGGTCCTCGATCCGGCCTTCGTACCACAGCCAGCGGCTGCGCCACTTGTCGGGGTGCGCTTGCACCTCGGCGAGCGCCACCGGCTCGTCGGGCATACCCAGGGCGGCGGCGACGCTCGGGACGACGTCCATGGCGACGGCCAGCAGATGCCGATACGGCTCCGGTTCGAGCAGGATCCGTTGTTCGCGAGTCGCGTCGCGAGCCGTTGCGAGCAGTTCGTGGTTGAGGTTGGGAACCGGCACCACGATGTCTGGAGTCGCTGGCTGGTGGTGCGTCGGGGTTGTGCCCGGCTCCCAGAACAAGCCGAGGTACAGAATCCCGGCGAGCAGCAAGCCGGACATGGCGAACCGCACCGCTGGCGGGATCGGGGGCAGGAGCGTGAGACGGGGGATGGCTTGCATCGGACCCACCGTCAACGTAGCCACAAGCCCGCGGGTTTGCTCGTCGAGCGATCCATCTGCCTGGTTCTCGGCTGCGCGGTCACGCTTCGGCCGAGCTGGCGGGTCGTCGACATCAGTTCTCGGGGCGCTCGAACAGACCGCCGAGGTTGAAGTTGGCGATGTCCGAACGATCGACGATCGTTGCCGCGTTGACCCCCAGCGTGATCGCGATGACCTCGGCGATCTCGTCGCTGGTGGCGCCCTCGCGCTTGGCCTTCTTGAGGTGCCCCTCGAGGCAGCCCTTGCAGCCCGAAGTCAACGCTGCGGCGATGGCGATGAACTCCTTGGTCTTGAGGTCGATCTTCGACTTGCCGTAGGTGGCCTTGTAGAAGCCCATGTAGAGCTGCTTGAGATCGTTCGTTAGCAGCGCGTAGCTGCGCATCGACGAACTCGGCAAGCGACCGTCGGCGAGGGTGGAGTCGGCGGGGGCGCTGGCGGCCCGGGGGTTGGTCTTGGAGTCGTCCGTCATGGCTGGTGCGAGGGGCGCGCAGGGTCGGAGGGGCGCGCAGGGCCGGATGGCAGGCGCCCCTATACGCCCCAAGGGTCCAAACGGATGAGGATTATTGCAAGGCCAGCTGCAGTCGCACCAACGCGTCGCGGTCGGGCGCCATCTCCAGACTCTGGAACGCCGCCTCGAAACCGAGCCAGTGCACCTCCCCGACCATCGGACCCGGACGCAGCTTCGTGACCGGATCGCTCGGGGTGCCCGCCTGCCACGCGAACGGCCACTCCACCAGGCCGAGATCGCCGAACATCTCCGGCTGCGGCGCCGCCAGTTCGATCAGGTGGATGGGCCGTCGCAATCCTGTTTCCGCCTGAACTTCCCGTCGGATCGCTTCCTCGATCTTCTCGCCGGGGGTCACGGGGCCGATCACCGGACCGAGCGGCCACTCTTCGCGCGGCTTCTGCCGCAGCAGCAGGTACTCGACGCGTTGGTCGAGCACCTGGAACACGAAGATGCGGACGCGGTGCTCCAGGTTGAACATGTCGGGATTCCTCTTCGCGGTGCCACCGGCAGCCGTTCGAACGCCTCCTCTAGTGGCGTTCATCGGCGCGGATGCACGAGTCGTGCACCCCGAGCGAAGAAAACCCGCGCGTGTCCCGGCTCAGCGGCCGCCGCCGGCCTCACCCGGCTTGCCCGCATCGCCCTTGCCATGGGGTTTGAGCGCCTGCAGCGCCGCGGCGCGCGCCTTCGCCGCGGCGAACGTCTCGCCGACCGCGGCGAACGAATGGGGCAGGGTCTGGTCCTGGAACCCCGCGCCCCACGAGTGGCCGCCGCCCTCGATCAGGCGCCAGGTGTGTTCGACCTTGCGTTCGGTGAGGGCCTTGTCCAACAGTTCGTTGCCGGCCGCGAAGCCGTACCGGTCGTCGGTGCCGGCGTCGAAGTAGATGCGCAGTCGCGACAGGTCCTTGGGCGCGGTCTTCAGCGCCAGGCACAGGGGGTTTGCCTGCTGCCATGGTTCCTTCTGGATCGGGTTGCCGAACACCTCGTCGAGCCCCAGGCGGCTGGCCATCGCCTTCATGCGATCGGGCAGGTCGTTGGGGTCCTCGGGGAACACCGCCGCGCTGTGTGCACCGACCACTCCGAACAACTCGGGTTTGGTGAAGGCGATGCGCAGTGCGGCCATGCCACCCATGCTGACGCCCAGGATCGCGCGTTCGTCGCGGTTGTCGCTGACGCGGTAGGTCTTGGTCAGATGGTCGAGCAGGTCGACGGTCACCAGGTCTTCCCAGCGCTCGTCTTTGCGGTTGACGTACATCGACGTCCTGCCGCCGTTGGGGGTCACGAACACGCACGGCGGCAGTTTGCCTTCGCCGACGCACTCGTCGAGCACCGGCGCGCCACCGCGGTGATGGAATCGCAGGTGGTCCTCGAACATGCCGTGCAGCCAGATCACCAGGGGCCACTTGACGTCCTTGTTGGCCTCGTCGTCGTAGCCCTTGGGCAGGTAGACGCCGAACGGCATCTCGCGCCCGACCGCCTTGCTCTCGAACTTGCTCTCCGTGAACGTGAAGTTCTTCAGTTCGACCGGCGCCGGCGCCGGCCGCTGCCGGCGACCACCGTTGTCGTTGCCCTGGGCGGGTAGCACCTGGGGCAACAGGGAAGCGGTCGCGAACAGGAGCAACGTGGCTGCGGGGCGGGTGAGCATGCGATACCTCGGGAACAAGGGCGCGGGTAGTCTTGCGGTTCGATGTGTCCGCGCCCAGGGGGGTGCCGAGAATCCGCGTGGATCCCGCCGCTGTCCAACTCGCGCCGCTGCTCGACCAACTGGTCAACTACGAGCGTTCGCGTCCCAACCAGGCGCTCTGGGACCTCGCCGCGATGCAGCGGTTGCTGGCGCGCCCGGGCGCAGCCGCACCGCCGCGCCCCGCGGTGCAGATCGGCGGCAGCAAGGGCAAGGGCACGGCGGCGGCGATGTTGGCGATGCTGGCCGGTCGCGCCGGGTTACGCGCCGGGGTCTACACGTCACCGCACGTCGACACCCTGCTCGAACGTCTGCGCATCGGTTCCGACACGATCACCGTCGCGCGCCTCGCGCCGATCCTGCGCGATCTGCTGGCGACCGCGGCCGACCGCGCGCCGACCTTCTTCGAGGCGCTTACTGCCGCTGCGGTGCAGTGGTTCGCCGAAGAACGTGTCGACCTGGCGATCTACGAGGTCGGACTCGGTGGCCGTCTCGACGCGACCACCGCGGTGCCGGTCGATGCCAGCCTGTTGACCACGATCGAACTCGAACACACCGATGTGCTCGGCGACACGATCGCGGCGATCGCGACCGAGAAGGCCGCGATCGTGCGCCCGGGTGGTTTGGGCTTCACGACCGCGACCGGCGAGGCGCTGGCGGTGGTGCAGGACCACGCGCGCCGAGTGGACGCGCGGCTGTTGGTGCACGGCGTCGACTTCGAAGCGCGACTGCAGCGCGATCGCGGTGACGCACTGCTCGGTGACATCCGATTGCCGACGGGCGGCATGCTGCCGTTCGCCTTGCGCGACGGCGCACTCTACGAACTGCCCGCGCTGGCGATGGCCGCTGCGTGCCTGTCGACGCTGTCGCCGTCGCTCGTGCTCGAGCTGCGGGACCTGCCGCGGCCGCAGCAGTCGTGCCGCTTCGAGTTGATCGCCGACGACGATGGCGCCACCTGGATCCTCGACGGCGCGCACACCGAACGCTCGATCGCCGCGGTGGCAGCGGAGCTGGAGCGCCGCTGGCCCGGGCAGCGCCCGCAGGTGCTGTTCGCGTCCGCCTCCGGAAAACGGTGGCGCGAGAGCTTGAGTTCGATGCTGCCGGTTGCCGATCGATTCCTGGTCACGGAAGTGACGGGCACGTCGAGTGAGGACGCGGCCGTGATCGTCGCGCACCTCTGCGGTCTCGGCGTCATGGCCCAGCGAGTCGATGATGTCGAGCACGGGCTCGCGGCGCTGCGTGCGCACGACGGGTTGCGGCTCGTCATCGGTTCGTTCTACCTCGTCGGCGCGGTCCGTCGCCTGCTGGCGCGAACGAAGAACGCACGATGAACGATCAACCTGACGGCTCTGGTTCGACCGCGACCCCGGTCTTCGTCGAGGACCTGTTCCTCACCGACGTCTTCCTGATCAAGGGCCGCCTGCCCAACAAGTCGCGCCGTCTGACCAACCTGCTCGAGGACTACTCACGTTCGTTCCTCAACGTGGTCGACGCGACGATGATCTCGCTGCGCAGTCGCGAGGTGATCCGCACGCCGTCGCTGATGGTCAACACGCGCGAGATCCTGTTGGCGCACGAACTGCTCGAACTCGCCGGTGACGAGGTGCAGCGGCGCCTCGCCAAGGGCAAGCAGAAGACCACGCAGATCCGCGCCTTCTACAACGGGCCGGTGCAGTTCGAACTGTCCGGCATGATCGAGCCCGCGGCCTACGAGACCCAGTCGAGCAATCCGCGCAAGTTCTTCATCATGCAGGAGCCGGAGTTCCGCGGCCTGGACCTGTCGCATCCCGAACTGGCCCTGCTCGGCACCCTTGACTACGCGATCGTGCGCCGCGACCGCATGGCGTACGTCTACGACTTCTCCTGATCAGACTGCGGTCGCGGCGCTATCGTGACGCGCTGCCCAACCGCCGCTCAGTCTTGGTCGCCACGCGTCAGCCGTTCACGATTCCTCTCGCCGATGCGCCGGTGTCGCCTGCCGTCGATCGGGCTTTCGCGGGCCTGGCGGCCGGGCTGGCGATCGCGGCGGTCGTCGTGCTCGCACCGCTCGCCGCCGATGCACGCGGCTTCGACACCCACGTGCAGCTAGGCATGCAGCCGTGCGGCTGGCCGGCTACGTACGGCATCCCGTGCCCGACCTGTGGCTGCACCACCGCGGCCTGCCTGATCGTGCACGGTCGCTGGATCAGCGCCGTGATCACGCAGCCATTCGGTGCCGTGCTCGCGATCGGTGGCTTGCTGCTCGGGGCGCACGGTCTCTACTGCATTCTCTGGCGGCGCTCGTTCGTCGATCTGCTGGTGCGGTTGCCGTTCTGGCGCGTGTTGTTCGGGGCATTGGTGTTGTTGCTCGCCGCGTGGGCCTACAAGTGCGCCGCATGGCAGGCCTGACCGAACCCGAAGAACCGCCGCCGCCATCGTGGCGCGGACCGATCACCTGGGGTGCGATCGTCGCGGTGTTCCTGCATCTGCCGGTGGTCTCGCAGCACTTTTTCTGGGTGGTCGTGTTCGGCACCTTCGGTCTCACGGGTCTGCCGCTCGGCGTGTTGCCGGTGTGGCTGGCGACGCGGCGCGAGCGGCTTTCTTCGATGTCCGGCTTCGCGCTGGGCTTCATCGCCATCGGCATCGGCATGATCACCCTGGTCACGTTGACGTTGCTGCAGGGGTTCACGATCTCGCCCGAACACGAAGCGGCGTGGCGCGAGGCGTTCGTCGAACAGCAGCTCCCGACGGAAGACATCGACGCGTTCTTCGCCACGCTGCAGGGTGGCCGCGGCGGCATGATCAGCGTGCTCGCCGCGACCGTCGTCGCCTTCGGCGCGGGCTTCGGCGGCGCGATCACGGCGCTGCTGCGCGGCCGGCGTCGTCGCTGATCGGCGCTGGTCTCAGGTCGGTGGCCGGCGTCGCCCGCCGCGCTGATTCGGCGGTGCGGCCTTGGTGCCGGGCCGCGCTTCCTGGCGCGCGTTGGCGAGCATGCGCTGATAGGAAGCGAATCGACTTGGCGCGATCTCACCGCGTTCGGCGGCGGCCCGCACGGCGCAGTCCCGTTCGTCGTCGTGCAGGCAGCTGCGGTATTCACACTGCGGCAGCCGCGCGGCGATCTCGGGGAACAGGAACTGCAGCTCCTGCTCGCCGACGTGGAACAGGTGGAAGTTGCGCACGCCCGGCGTGTCGAGCACGTGGCCACCGCCCGCGAGCGGCACCAGCTCGGTGTGGGTGGTCGTGTGGCGTCCCTGGCGGATGTGGTTGAGTGAGCCGACGCGCAACACCGAACCCGGGATCACGGCGTTGAGCAGCGACGACTTGCCGGCGCCGGAGATGCCGCACAGCACACTGCGGTTGTGGTGCAGAAGGTCGGCCACGGCGGCGAGGGACGCCTTCGACTCGGCGCCCGGCGCGGTGCTGGTCACGTAGGTGGGGATGCCGATCCGTTCGTACACCGCGCGCCACTTCTCGGCCGCCGCGGGATCGAGGTCCGCCTTGGTCAGCACCACCGCCGCCGGAATCTCCTCGCGCCGCGCCGCCGCGAGCACGCCGTCGACCAGCTCTGACTGGAACGGCGGCTGCGTGACACTGCCGACGGCCAGCACCAGCGTGATGTTCGCCGCCATCACCTGCGCGCGCGTCGACCCTTCGCCGGTCGAACGGCGGTGCAGCTGCGAGGTGCGCGGCAACACCACGTCGATGGCGTTGCCGGTGGCGTCGAGTTCGATCATGTCGCCGACCGCGAGCGGGCGCTTCTCGTGGCTCGCGGTCTCGAACAGCTTGCCCAGCAGCGGCACCTGCCGCCGCACTCCGTCGATCTCGACGTGGCACACCTTGGCATCGATGCGTAGAACGAGACCCTGCGACGATGACGGTGGCATTCGGAGCGACGGTGGTGGGTAGGTTGGCGCCCAGTCCGACCGGGGCCCTGCATCTGGGCAACGCACGCACGTTCCTGCTCGCCTGGCTTTCGGTGCGTGCGCGCGGCGGCACTCTACTGCTGCGTGTCGAAGACATCGATGGTCCTCGCATCAAGGCGGGTGCCTTTGCCGCGACGCTCGAGGACTTGCGTTGGTTGGGACTGGATTGGGATGGCGAACCCTTGTTGCAGAGCGAACGGTTCACCCAACACCGGCACGCCGCCGAGCGATTGGTCGCCGCGGGGCTCGCCTACCCGTGCGTGTGCACGCGCAAGGAGATCGAAGAGGCTGCGTCGGCGCCGCACGAAGCAGTCGAACACGAACCGGTCTACCCGGGCACGTGCCGCGGCCGCTTCTCGAGCCTGGGAGAAGCCAAGGCGGCGACCGGGCGCGACGCGGCGCTGCGGTTCGTCGTCGACGTCGGCGCTGTGCCGTTCGTGGATCGGTTCGCGGGACCGCAGCCCGGGCGCATCCATGGCGATTTCGTGGTGAGCAAACGCGACGGTTTGCCGGCCTACCAGCTCGCGGTGGTGGTCGACGACGCGGCGCAGGGCGTAACCGAAGTGTTGCGTGCCGACGATCTGCTGCCGAGCACGCCGCGACAGTTGCTGCTCTATCGCGCCCTGGGGTTGCGTGAGCCCGAGTTCGCGCACGTGCCGCTCATGGTCGGCGGTGACGGTCTGCGGTTGGCGAAACGGCATGGCGACACGTCGCTGCGGCATCTGCGCGAAAGCGGGGTCGCGGCGACGGCGGTGGTCGGGTTCCTCGCCGCGACACTCGGGCTGCGGCCCCGCGGCGCGCGGTGTGCGCCAGCAGGACTGCTCGACGGGTTCGATCTCGCTGTCGTGCCGCGTGGGCAGGTGCGCGGTGACGATCACGGCCTGGTTCCAGTCAGCGGGTAGCGTGTGGGCGGAGTTCCCGAACAGTTCGTGCCTGGGTGGCCGCCATCGCCAATGATCGCGCCATGTCCGATTCAAGCATCGAACTGCAGAGCAAAGTCGCGATCCTCGAGCACACCGTCGACGTGCTGAGTGGTGAAGTCGCCGCGCAACTGCGACGCATCGACGCACTGCAGGAGAACCTCGATGCGCTGGTGCTGCAGGTCCATCGTCTGCGCACGGGTGGCGACGCGATCGAGCCGCACGACACCCGTCCACCGCACTGGGGCGGTTGATCGACTCAGAATCGCAGCTCGTTGACCGCACCGCTGCGCAGGGTCAGCGGTTCGCGCCGGACCTCCTTTTCGGCCTTTCGCAGCACGATCGTCGCCGCCGTGTCGGGAGCCACGAACACGGGTGACTTGCCGTTCTCGAGTGGCAACGTGTCAGTGGTGCGGCGGCTGCGCCCCGCGAACACGTTGATCGGCAGACAGCGCCCTTCGAGGTCGAGGATCACGAGTCCGTCAGCGAGCGCTGGATCCGACAGTTCCACCTGCACGTGCATGCGGCGGGTGGCGACGATGCGCAGGTGGCCGGTTTGGCCGGCGCTGAGTTCGAGCAGCCCACCCGGGACTTCGCGACCGAATTCGATCGGCAGGATCGGCTCGCCGTCGATGCGCAGGTAGACCCGGGTGTGCGGCACGTTGGTGAGATGGAAGTGGCCGGCATCGTCGGTCGTCGTCGTAGTCGCGGCTCGGCTGTGCATCGTGTTGTTGGCGAGCCGCAGCGAGTCGCATTGGACGTGCACGGAAGCACCTGCGACCGGCAGTCCATCGCCGCCAACGACGACGCCTGCGAGCGTGGGGAACATCGCGTCGCTGGGCAGCGTGATGGTCGTCTCCGTGGCGCTCGCGTCGATGCCCTTCGCGTCGGCCATCAGCAGCGAGTCCATGGCCATCGCCCGCAGGTCGTAGCGACGGTCCTCGAGACCGCGCAACTCGAAGGCGCCGTCGGCGTCGGTGAACACGAACGGCCAGGCAGTCGTCGGTGTGCGTCGGAGCGTTGCTTCGGGATCGGTGATCTCACCGCGACGGAACCGGCTGATGAGCTCTTCCATGGGCGTGCATGCCGCGGCGATGCCCTCGGTGACTTGTGGGCGACTGCCGCCGCCGTGCAGTGTCCCGTTGGTGATCCAGACCTTGGCGTCGGCGACCGGGGCGCCGCCGGCGTCGCGTACCCGGCCGCGGATCGACAACGGCTGCGGGCCGAGAGTCAGGACCACGAACGGCGGCCAGCCGGCGTCGGGTTTCTGCATCACGCCGCGCCGGTGGCCGGCGCGGGCTGCGGTCAGGGTCGTGCCCGGGTCGCTGTCGGTGATCAGGAACGAGCCGTCATCGTCGCTCAACACGGTTGCACCGCCGAGGGCCACGCTCGCGCCCGCCACGGGCATTCCGCGCGGGTCGACGACCTGACCCTGCACCGCGCCCGCCGTGGGCACGTGGCGCGTCAACACGATCTGCATTCCAGGCGCTGCCACTTCGGGAAGCGCGCGTCGATCCGGCACGAACCCGTCGGCCGTGGTCATCAGCAACGCGCCGCGAACGCGGGCGGCGCGCAACGTGAAGGCTCCGTCCTTGTCGGCCAGGGCCTCGATCGTCTCTTCCGCCGCTGCATCGCTGATGTCGGACAGGCGGGAACGCAAGTCCTGAGGCCAGACGACGCGCACCTGTGCGTGGCCCAGCGGTGACCCCGTGTCGCTGCGCACGAAGCCGGCGAGCTCGACGCTGGGTGCGGCGACGACGAGCGCGAGCCGCGGCACACTGCTCGTTCCACAGGATGCGTGCATGACGGTGCGCCAACCTGCCCGGTCGACGAGGATGCGGCCTGCTGTGTCCGCCGGCAACGGCAGCGCGAAGGCGCCGGATGCATCGCCGGTCGTGCGAGGCGCCTCGTCGGCGATCTCGCCCATGTCGGTGGCGAGCGCGACGCCGAGGCCGGCGATGGCCTGGCCCTCGGGGTCGACCGTGCGACCTCGTGCGACGCGGGCGGCAGGAGTTGCCGCCGTGGCCAGTGCTTCGACTTCGGCCGGTGTCGCGTCGACGCGCTGGGTGTGTGGGGCCGGTGCGGCGCCGCTGGAACCACGTTCGAGGTCGCCGCTCGCGAGCGCGGTTCTGGCCGAGTCCCCGTCGCGCATCGGCGTTGGGTCGCGCCACTCGATGTTGGTGAGGGTGACGGCGAGCGCGCCGATGGCGAGCGCGGCGATGGCGAGGGTCTTGGTCTTCATGGTCAGCATGCACAGGAGCGACAGCAGGACTGGCGGCGGGGTCAGCGGCAACAGCGCGCCGACCCAGGCGGCGCGACTGCCGCGGGAAAGGTCGAGGCGGCGGCGCAGCTGCTCGAGGCCGCGGGTGAGGTGGGTGTGGACGGTCGTGACCGGGATGCCCTGGCGAGCGGCGATGTCGCGCGGCGGCAGGTCTTCGAAGTAACGCAGCAGGATCGCGCTGCGGTAGGGGTCGTCGAGGGTGAGCACGGCATCGACGACCGCACGTTGCGTGGCGGCGCGTTCGACGAGGTCGGCTGCGGCAGGCTCGGCCGTCGGCCTGCCGGCGGAGTTCTCGTCCTCGCGTCGGCGCCGCCGCGAACTGCGCCGGTGGCCTTGTCGCACGAGGTTGCGCAGCACGGTGGCGAGCCAGTTGCGCAGGTCGGCAGTGCTGCCGGGCGGGCACCGCATCGCGGCCAGCCACGTGTCCTGGACGAGGTCGTCGGCGTCGTGTCCCGGACTGGCGAGCCGTTGGGCCAGTGCCCGGACCCAGCGGGATTCGGTCAGCAACTGTTCGAGCTGGGGTGATGGGGAGTCGCGATGCACGGCAGGGGAATGCCGCTGACCTACGTTCCTCGTCAGGCGATTCTGTGTGGTTTCCTCGCTTCTCTCGCCGCCGCCTGGCCTGCCGCGCGAGACATGTGGGCATCCTTCCCGATCGCGCTGGTGACGGAGCCCGCCGCGCTCACCGCGCGTCGAAGCAGCGGCGCAGCAGTTCGTCCACCGGCAGGCCCGACCACAAGCCCGTCGCCACTGCAGCGTCGATCAGCTCGGCGATGGCGTCGCGCGCGTCCGGCGCGGCGCGGTTGTGGCCCGCCAGGATGGCTGCGGCGGTGATCGCTTCGGTGGCGGTCGCGGCCAACTTCGCCGATGCCGGGGCGGTGGCTGTGGCGGCGCGCAGGTTGGCTGCTGCCTGGCGCAAGGTCACCACGTCCTGCGCCTTGGTCAGGGTCTGCAGCAGCGGCAATGCCGCCGCGCGGTCGGCGGTCGGCAGCGCTTCGCTGCGTGTGAGCAGTTGTTCGAGGTGCTGGGCCGGTGCTGCGGCGATCGTCGTGAAGGCCAGCTCGCGGTCGTCGCGCGTCGCTGCGCGCACCGGTTCACCGCTCCAAGGCAGCGGCAGCAGGCGCAGCGCGAACGACGCGACGATCACGGTCACCGCGGCTGCCAGGGCCAACCACAGATTGCGCCGCCGGCGTTGCCGTTGGCGGCGCGCGAGCTGTGCTGCGGTCGCCAGCGCTTGTTCGCACTGCGAGACCAGACTGCGCCAGTGTTCGCGTTGACGCACCACGCGCCCGGGCGGCTCCTGTCCCGGCGTCAGATCCTGCAGCGCCGCAGTCAACTGCTGCAGGGTGCGGTGGGCGAGCGCCAGGCGCGCGGTGGGGTCGATGGTGCGGTCGAGTTGGCTCTCGGCGAGTGCGGCGCGTTCGAGGGCGATCTGGATCTCGACGTCGCGCAGGTCGCGCGTGTAGAGCGCGGCGCGTTCCGCCGGCACGTGCACGATCAGGAACTGCAGCCCATCGCGGCGTTCGGCGAGCGTTGCCAGACGGCTCTGGAAGTTGCCGTCGGCAGCGTCCTGCAACGTCGCATAACGGGCCGCGAGTTCGACGTTGCGCCGCACGGCGCCCTCGATCTCGAGCTTGCGGCGCCGCGCCTCGGCGAGCCGTTCTTCGAGTCGGCTCACTTCGGGGTGATCGGGGTCGCCGCTGGCCGCGACGCTGGCCACGGCCCGTTCCATGTCGAACAACCCGGTGGTCCAGTGACCGCGGGCCAGCGCCCGTTCGGCGCTGTTGGCGAGTCGATCGCGCGTCGAGCGCGCCTCTTCGCAGGTGAGACGCAGGCGCTCGATCTGGTCGAGCAGTTCACTGCGCGGGCGGTCCGGTCGATCGACGAACGCCTCGAGGATGCGCAGCATGTCGAGGCGGCCGAGGATCATCTGCAGCGGCCGCACCGGAACGGGCACCGCCTCGAGTTTGTGCTTGGCGTCCGCGAGCAGATCCCAGGCCTGGTCGGTGGTGTGCAGCAGGGCGCTGTCGAGCGCTTCGCGCGCGGGCACGGCGAGCTCGGCGACGTGTGCGAACTCGTCGATCAGGTTGGTCAGCGTGACCAGCAGGCTGCGCAGGCCGACCGGGTTGGCACCGGTCAGGGCCGCGTCGTCGACCAGCGCGCAGCGCTCGGTGAAGTCCAGCAGGGGCCGCAATGCGGCACCATCCCACAGTTGCGCGAGTCGTTCGACGTTGGCGTCGGCGCGCGCGACGCGGTCGACGTAGAAGCCGAGACGGTGCAGCTGATCGCGGCGTCGCGTGGCGGTCGGCGAGGCGCCGCCGCGTTCTGCCGCAAGCTTGCCGATCGCGCGTTCGGCCGCTGGCAGGTCGAGTTCGCATTCGGCCTGCGTGATCTCCTGTTCGGCAGCCTGCAGTTCCTCGTCGGCCTGCTGCAGGCGCTGCGTCAGCGCGCGCAGGAAGGTGCGCGGATCGCGCAACGCGGGGTCGGGGTGACGCGAGTCGACGTCGGTTGGCAACGGAATGCCCCCGGGTTGCCGCGCGGCGGTGAGCCAGGCCTGAGTCAGCGCCTGCAGCCAGCGGTTGCCGGTGACGAAGTCCTCGTCGCGCGCGGCGTCGGCGATCACGCTCGCGGCCGTGCGCAGTCGGTCGCCGACCGCCGCGCGCAGGCGCTCGCGGCGCAGCAGCATGTCCCGGTGGCGACCGAAGCCGCGCAGGGCCACTTCACAACGGCGCAGTTCCAGGCACAACGCCGCGGGGTCGCCGGGCGGCGGGGTGTGTGGCACCAGCAGCAGGTCCGGAAAGCGGCGCAGCAGGCGTGCCTGACGGTTGACCAGCCGCGACAGTGCATCGCTGCTGTCGCCGCTGACCGCTTCGCCGCGCAGGCGGGCATCGATCTGGAGCTCGGCTGAGTCGTCCGCCAGAGCCTCGGCGAGTTGCGTCAGTCGGTCGGCGACCGCCGCAGCGTCAGGGCGCTGTTGCGGGTCGGTTGCCAGGCATTCGTGCAGCAGTTGCTGCAGGCGGATGGTGTTGTCGGTGGCGCAGGGCAGTCGCCGCGGCCGCGCGCGGCCGGTGAGCAGCCAGGCCAGGCTCGCGCCCAGACCATAGACGTCGAACGCGGCGTCGGGGGGGGCGCCGGCGTTGGCCTCGGGCGGCGCGAAGTCATGGGTGCCACCGGTGAAGCCGGCGTGCGCGGTTGCGCGGGAGCCACGTTCCGACAGTGGTCGTGCATGCTCGAAGTCGAGCAGCAGCGTGGTGCGTTCGGTGGCCAGCAGATTGCTCGGCTTGACGTCGCCATGGCACAGTCCGAACGGCGCCTGCGGCACCCGGCGGTTGTGCATCGCCGCGAGCGTGCGGGCCACCGGCGCGAGCAGGGCGCAGGCCGTAGCCGCCGGCAGGATGCCGCGCCGCGCGACCATCTGCTCGAGGTTCTCGCCGCTGACGAATGCGGTGATCAGCAGCGGTCGGCCGGTCGAAGGGTCCTGCCGGGCGTCCAGATGCTCGACGACGTCGAGGTCGCCCAACAACTGCGCCAGGTCGAGTTCGCGCTCGGCATCGGCGAGGGCGCCCTGGTCGAAGCGTTTGCATACGATGGCCCGGCCCGTCGCGGGATCGCGCGAGCTGTAGACGAGCCGGCCCGGCGTGCAGGCGAGCAGCCGGTCGGCATCCGCGGTGTCGGCGGAAGCGGGCATCAGCAGGGAGGGTTTGGACGCAGGCATGGGGGTGCTGCGTTCCGTGGCACCGTCAAATGCCGCGGCGGGGAGCCGGTGGTGGGCAGGCGACGGACCCAGGAGTCTACTTCAGTCTGGGGCCACGCCCAGGTTTGGGTGCCGCCGACGGAAAACCGACGGGGGGTCGCGCAGTTCTCGCATGCCGGCGACAATCCGACGCATGCCCTTGGTCCTCGATGTCACCGACCGCAGCGGTTCTCGCGAGATCGAACTCGATCAAGACAGCTTCTGGATCGGCAGCGAACGATCCGGCTGCGCCGTCGAACTCGATCTGCCCGGGGTGGTCGGTCGCCTGCTCGAAGTGGCGCGCGACGAGCGTGGTCGGGTGCGTGTGCGCGCCGAGCCGGGCCTGCCGTTCCCGGTGCGCTGCGCCACGGGTTCGATCGGCAGCCGGTTCGAGAACGTGCTCGACGGCGACGTGCTCAACCTGGGGCCGGCGCTCGTCAAGCTGCGGTATCGCGCCGAGGCGAGCGGTGACAACGTGCGCGAACTGGATCCGTCGGCGTTGACCCCGGCGCCCGGAACGCAGGTCGGCGCCTGGTATCAGACGTTCAACGAGATGGCCGATCACCTCGAGGGGCTGCGCAGCCAGGAGCAACTGCTGCCCGCTGCGATGACGGCGATCCTGCGCGCGACCGGCGCCGATCGCGTCGCGATCCTGCTCGACGACGGCGAAGGCCAGGCGTTCTACATGAGCCGGCCCAAGGACCAGCGCGCGTTCCGCATCAGCCGGTCGTTGGTCGACCAGGTGCGCGCCGCCGGGCGCGTCGTGCACGTGCCGGTTGCCGCCTCCGACCCCGTGGCGCGCACGTTCCACTCGGTGCGCAGCGAAGGCATCTCGTCGGCGGTGGCGCTGCCGATCCAGGCGCTCGGCAAGATGCTCGGCGTGGTCTACGCGGACTGCACGCGCGAGGGCGCGGTGCTGTCGGCCGAGGACCTGCAGCGCATGGCGTTCTGCAGCCGCATGCTGGCGACCTCGCTCGGCAACCGCGTGCTGGTGCGCAGCCTGCTCGATCGCGAACGCGACTCGTCGCGGGCGGCGCACTGGGCGCTCGAGACCAAGAGCCCGGCGTGTGCCGAACTGGTGCAGCGCGTCGAGTTGTATGCGCCGGCCGACTACACGGTGCTGCTGCGCGGCGAGACCGGCACCGGCAAGGAGGTGCTGGCGCGCGCGCTGCACGATCTGTCGCGTCGGCGGCTGGGCCCGTTCGTGCCGGTCAACTGCGCGGCGATCCCCGAGCAGCTGATGGAGAGCATGTTGTTCGGCCACGAGAAGGGGGCTTTCACCGGCGCGCTGCAGGCGCGGCGCGGCCACTTCGAGGAAGCGCACGGCGGCACGATCCTGCTCGACGAGATCGGCGACATGGCGCTCGAGCTGCAGGCCAAGATCCTGCGCCTGCTGCAGGACCGCGTGGTCACGCCGATCGGCGGTCGGCGGCAGGTGCGCGTCGACGTGCGCATCCTCGCTGCGACCCACCAGGACCTCGAACGCATGGTGCGCGAGGGCCGCTTCCGCGAAGACCTCTACTACCGGCTGCGCGAACTCGAGATCGTGCTGCCGCCGCTGCGCGAGCGACGCGAAGACATCCCGATGCTGGCGGCGCGCTTCCTGGCTCAGGCCGCCGAGGAGCTCGGTCACGAGGAAGTTCCCGCGATCTCCGCCGAGGCGATGGCGAAGCTGCAGGCGGCGCCGTGGCGCGGCAACATCCGCGAGCTGCAACACGTCGTGAAGGGCGCCGCGCTGCGCGCCGGCGGCGGCCCGATCCTGCCCGCGCACCTGGAGCTGGATCGACCGTCGCTGGTCGCCGCGCCGGCCGCGGCGGCGCCGGCCGCGGCGCCCGAGGCGGAGGAGTCACAGGCGAGCACCTGGAAGGAACGCCTCGAGGCGCAGGAGAAGGAGGCGCTGCAGCGCACGTTCGCCGAGGCGAGCGGCAACCTGACGCGCGCCGCCGAACTGTTCGGCGTGCCGCGCACGACCTATCGTGAGAAGCTCGTGCGCCACGGTCTGCTCGCGCCGTAGTCGCCGACGAACCCCGATATCCGGTGGGCGGCACTTCAGTCGTCGCCGTTTCTCGCTACCCTGCTCGCCCTTGCATTCTCCCGCACATCCGCACCTCGCCAACTTGACGGTCATCGGTGACCTGCACCGATGGTGGCGACCGGCCGACGCCGCGTTCCTCGAACTGACGCGCCCGGACCTGTCCCTGTTCGTCGGCGACCTCGGCGACGAAGACGTCGAGATGGTCCGCAACATCGCCGGCCTGGCCGTGCCCAAGGTCGTGATGCTCGGCAACCACGACGCGTGGCAGAGCTTCGGCCGCCGCACCTGCACCGAGAAGCTGACCGAGTCGCTGCACATCCTCGGCGAGGATCACCTGGCCTACGCGGTTCGCGAAGTGCCCGCCGCCGGCATCTCGGTGGTCGGCGCGCGACCGTTCTCGTGGGGCGGCCAGAGTCTGCGCAGTCCCGAGCTGTACGACGAGATCTACGGCGTGCACACGATGCGGCAGTCGGCCGCGGCGATCTTCGACGCCGCCCGCAACGCGCATCACCGCGACATCGTGATCCTGGCACACAACGGGCCCCTCGGCCTGGGTGATCAGCCCGAGGACATCTTCGGCAAGGACTTCGGCAAACCCGGCGGCGACTGGGGCGACCGCGATCTGGCTCTGGCGATCCAGCGCATCGAGGGCCTGGGCCTGCGGGTGCGCGCCGTGATCGCCGGGCACATGCACCATCGCCTCGCCCACCCGCGCGGCGCCGAACGCACGCGCTTCGTCAAACGCGGCGACACGCTGTTCGTGAACGCTGCCTACGTTCCTCGGGTGGTTCGCACCCCGGCGGGTGAGTTGTCGCACTTCGTCCGCACGTGGTGGGCCGGCGGCGACTGCGAACGCATCGAAGAGGTGTGGGTCGACATCCACGGCAACATCGCCGAGATCGAAGAAGTACGCGCCGTCGAGATCGACGCGCCGGCGCCGATCGTCGACGAGACCGGCGAGTGAGTCAGCGGCCGCTCTCCGTCGCCGCCGCAACCTTCTCGACCTGACGCCAGACGCGCAGCAGGTTGCCGGCCCAGATCTTGGCGATCTGCTCCTCGGTGTACCCGCGGCGCACCAGCTCGAGCGTCACGTTGAGCGTCTCGCTGGCGTCGTTCCAGCCGTCGATGCCGCCGCCGCCGTCGAAGTCCGAGCCGATGCCGACGTGATCGATGCCGGCGACCTTCACCGCGTGGTCGATGTGGTCGACGAAGTCGCGCACGTTGGCGCGCGGATGTTCGGCGTCGATCTCGGCGCGGCGGCGAACGAACTCGGCCAGGCGTTCCTCGCGCGGGCGATCGTCGTTGCCGGCGTTGTCGCGGCCCAGCCCGAGCTCGGCGCGCAGCGCGGCCACGGCCTTGCTGTTCAACTCGTTGGTCTTGACGAAGTCGGCGAGCGCCACGCACTGGATCACACCGCCCTTCTTCGCCAACGCGCGCAGCTGCTCGTCGTCGAGGTTGCGGGTGTGGTCGTTGACGGCGCGGCAGCCCGAGTGTGACGCGATCACCGGCGCCGCCGACAGCGCCACGGCCTCGAGCATCGCCTGCCGGCTCGCATGCGAGACGTCGACCATGATGCCGACGCGGTTCATCTCGACGACCGCCTTGCGGCCCAGCTCGGACAGGCCGCCGTACATCGCTTCGGCCGGGGTGTGGGAGTCGCCGAGTTGCGAATGGCGGTTGTGCGCGATCGACATGTAGCGGGCGCCGCGCGCGTGGAACTTCGCGATGTTGCCGAGGTCGAGCCCCATCGGGTAACCGTTCTCGATGCCGATGCACGCGATCAGCTTGCCCTCGCGGTGCAGCCGCTCGACGTCGTCGGGGCTCGTGGCCAGCCCGATGGTGTCGCCGTGCAGGCGCACCATGCGTTCGATCGCGTCGAACTTGGCCTCGGCCTCGGCGAACGCGCGGCGGTAACCGCCGTCGTTGAGCGGGCCCTGGCCGACGTAGACGATGAAGAACGCGCAGTCGTAATCACCCTCGCGCATCTTGACGAAGTCGACCTGTGCGTCGCCGCGCACCGAGGGATCGAACTGACGGCGGAAGCGCTCGCGCGTCGCCGGGTCCTCGGGCAGCGACTCGGGCGCGAGCTTGGGGTCGATGTCCTTGTGCGTGTCGAGCGTCAGGATGCGCGCGTGGATCGCGGCGGCCTTGGCTCGCAGGTCGGCGTCGGCCTGCTGGGCGAGCAGCGCGGAGGTCGGCAGGAGGAGGGATACGAGTAGGGCGAACCGCATCGCGCCGACGATACCGCGCGCGCCGCCGTCAGCGCAGCAACACCGACAACTCGGCGCCCCTCACTTCTCTTGATGCTGAACGGTTCCCAGCCGCGGCGATCAGAACACCCGCCACCACGGCACCGCCAGCACATCCGGCGTCAGCCAGTCGAGTTTGCTCCCGGTGTGGATCAACAGCCCCGCGCGAGCGCGTTTGCCATACTCGTTCTTGAAGGTGCGCAGGTGCATCGCGTCGGCGAGCTTCGGGCGTGCGCTCGCCTTCACCTCGATCGGCAGCAAATCGCCACCGGCTTCGATCACGAAGTCCACCTCCTCGCCGACCGCGGTGCGCCAGTAGCCGAGCTCGGCGCGATCGAGACGCGCATCGCGCCACGCCAGCAGGTCCTTCAGCACGAGGTTTTCGAGAAGGACACCGGTCGGTTCCGAGGTCTGGGCGAGATGCATGGCCAGCCCCGTGTCCGCCCAGTAGACCTTGGGCGACTTGATCAGGCGTTTGGTGCGATTCACGGCGTACGCCGGCAGGCGTACGAGCTGGTACGAAGTCTCCAGCAGGTTGAGCCAACGATGCACCGTGGGCTGCGGGAGTGCCACGTCGCGCCCGAGCTCGGTCTGGCTCAGCAGTTGGCCGAGCCGCAGACTGGTCGCACGCATCAGCCGTCGGAAGTCCGGCAATGCGCTGATGCTCGCCAGATCCTGCAGGTCGCGTTCCAGGTAGGTGCGTACGTAGCCATCGAACCAGATCGCCCGCTCGGCAGCGGTCTTCATCGCGACTGCCGGAGTGGGATACCCGCCGCGGCGAGCGAGCGCGCGCCAGTCCTCCGGCTCGTCCGGTGCTTCTGCCAGCAGATCGCGCCAATCACCATCGGGAGCAGCGAGCAGTTCGTCCCACATGCCACAGCGCGCCTGGCCGCGTTGCTCGCGTCGGGTCATCGGCCACAGGGTCAGGTAGCTGGCGCGGCCCGCCAGCGACTCGGCGACCTTCTGCATGAGCAGCAAGTTGGCCGAGCCGGTGAGCAGGAAGCGACCCGGAGAACGGTCGCGGTCGATCGCACGTTTGACGGCGCTGAGCAGATGCGGCTCTCGCTGCACCTCATCGATCGTCACCGCCTGTGGGCCGCCGACCAGGGCCTCGGGATCGCGCCGCGCGAGGTCGAGCACGTCGAGTTCGTCGAGCGATCGGTATTGCCGCCGGCCAGGCATGAGATGCTCGACCAGGGTGCTCTTGCCCGTCTGACGGGCGCCGGTGACGACGACGGCGGGCATGGCTCGCAGGCGTTCGCGCAAGGCAGTGCCGACGAGCCGCGGCAACTTATTCATGTCGTGAATGATAATCATTCACGGCAGGAATGGAATGCTCCTCACCGCCGTCAGCGCAGCAACACCGACAACTCGGCGCACGAGGCCCAGGGCCGGCCATGCACTTCCCTGCTGGCGACGAACTTGACGAAGCGCGCGCCGGTCGCCGGCGCGGTGAGCCGCACCACCTGCGGCACCGGGTTGGCGGCGATGTTGTCGAACGTGCCCTTCGCCACCGATCGCCACGTCACGTTGTCCGGGCTGACGAAGAACTCGTAGTCGGCGACGGTGCCGTTGTCGCCGTCGGCGCGCGGCTGGTAGACGAAGCCGCCGAGGTCGATGGCCTTGCCGAGGTCGATCACCAGTTCATGCGGCGGTCGCGACGTGTCGGGGGAGTAACGCGTATGCCAATGCGTACGCGGATCGCCGTCGATCGCCTTGCGCGCGGCTTCGCTGCCACCCTGTTCGCTCGAGCACGCGACGACGCGCCAACCGGTGGGGCACGGGCCGAACGTGGCGCTGGTCTCCCCGGTGGTCTGCAGCGTCAGGGCATTGCCGCCCGGCGTGGCGAAGGTCCGCGCGCGCACGGTGCCGCCGTCGCCGAACGCGAACGGCCCCGTGTAGCGCGGCGACGCGGCGGTGACCGGCGCGCCATCGGTGGTGTAGCGCAGTTCGCCGCCATCGGCCGTGACCGTCACCAACCCGGCGGCGTCGCGCATCACGACCGGTGACGTCACCAGCTGCGGCCGACGGAACAGCGAGAAGCGCGCGATGTGCGGCTTGCCGCGGCTCTGCTCGATCCAGTAGCGGAAGCCGTCGCCGGTGATCGGTTCGGTGCGCAGCAGCCGCCGGAAGCCGATCGTGGTGCCGCGTGCACACTGCCGCCAGCCGCCGTTCTGCAACACCTCGATGCGGAACCGTTCGACCTGCTGACCCGCGGCGGCGACGTCCTCGGCCAGGTCGAACAGGTCCACGGTGGTGGGCGCGTCGAAGTAGACCTCACCGGCCTTGGCGTAGGTCTTGGTGGTCCGACCGGCGGCCAGGTCGGTGGCGAAGGTGGCGCGCAGGTAGGTGCCCAGGTCGGCCAACACCGCGGCGTCGGGTGCGGCGATCAGGCCGCGGCGATCGGCGGGCACGTTGAGCAGCAGCACCGCGTTGCCGCCGACCGCGGCGAACCAGTAGTCGAGCAGCGTCGTCAGTGGCTTGACCCGGTGGTCTTCGTGCGGGTGGTAGAACCAGCCCGGCCGGATCGACACGTCGGTCTCGGCCGGCCACCAACACAGCGCCGCGGCGCCCTGCAGCGCCTGCCGGCTGCCGAGGTCCGGTTCCTGATTGCGCGCGCGCAACGCCCACAGCGCCCGCCAGCTGTCGCGATCGTTGGCGAACTCACCCGGGGCCGCCGAAGGCAGCGGCAGCACGCTCCACTCGTCGGTGCGCGTGTGGCCGGCTTCGTTGCCGACCCAGCGCACGTCGGGCCCGGTGATCGCGATCACCGCGTCGGGCTGCAGTTCGCGCACCAGCGTGAACGCCGCCTGCCAGTCGAACAGCGTCGGGTCGTCGGGTGGGCAATGGGCGCCGTCGAACCAGACCTCGAACAAGGGGCCGTAGTTGCTGCACAGTTCCCGCAGCTGGCTGCGGAACACCTGCTGGTAGGCGGGCGTGCCAAAGCTCGGCTCGTGCCGGTCCCACGGCGACAAGTAGACGCCGAACTTCAGGCCGCCGCGTCGACACGCCGCCGCAACCTCGCCGACGACGTCGCCCTCGCCGCCCTTGAACGGTGAGGCAGCGATGTCGTGCGCGGTGGTCGCCGATGGCCACAGGCAGAACCCGTCGTGGTGCTTGCAGGTGAGCACCAGCCCCTTCATGCCCGCCGCGGCGAACGTCGCGACCCACTGGTCGGCGTCGAAGTCGGTCGGCGCGAACGTCGCGGGGTCTTCCTTGCCGTCGCCCCATTCGCGGTCGCTGAACGTGTTCATGCCGAAGTGCACGAACGCGTTGCTGCCCGTCGCCTGCCACGCGACCTGGCGCGGGCTCGGCCGCACGGTTGCGGCGAGCGCTACGATCGCGTCGCGACCGGCGCCGTCGGGCACGGCGACCGGCGTCTGGGCGGCGAGCACGGTGGGCAGACAGGCGGCGGCGAGCAGGCGCATGCGCCGCAGGATAGCCGCGGCGGTGCACCGGCCCGCAACCGCGCCGCGATCAATCGAAGACCGCGGCGATCTCCTTGGCGTCGACGTTCTCCTTGCCCTTGCGCAGCAGGAAGTAGGTCACCGAGCCCATCGTGGCGGAGAACGGCGTCATCAGCAGGGCGATGCCGATGTCGAGCCATGCGGTGCTGCGGCCTTCTTCGGGCGCCTCGATGCCCGACGAGAGCACGAACATCATCAGGAAGAACGCACCGAAGCCGAGGATGAGGATCAGGAACCATGCCCCGAAGATGGCCCAGCGCGAGCCTTCCGTGAGCCGGTTGCTGCGTTCGATCGAGGCGGATGCACCCTTGCCCTCCATCACGGCTGCCGGGATCGCGACGAACAGCTTTACCGATTCGATGATTCCCGGGATGTAGAGCAGGAGCGACCACAGCGCGATGCGCACGGCACAGAGCAGCGACGTGCCGAGTACGCGGGTGAACGACTGCAGACCCTGGCTGAGCGCGGCGGCGATTCCGGCGGGCTGATCACGCAGTTGTTGCACGACGCCGTAGGTCAGGGCACCGGTGAGCATGAAGCCCAGGACGGTCTGCAGGAGCATGCCGGCCAGCGGGGCCCAGATCAGGTCCGGGTCCTCCATCAGCGTCAACCGCAGGACGATCCAGGGGGCCAGGACGATCGCCGCGAGCACTACGAACGGCACCAGGTTGCGGAAGTAGATGCCGAGCGACTTGCTGACCAAGGCGCCGACCGAGAGCTGGAACTGTGTGCGAGCCATCGAGTCCTTTTCCAGGGTTGAGGGTGGCGCGAGATCCTAGGTGAGCCATGCGTCGGCGCAAGTCGCGGCCTTGCGGGGCCCCGGATGCCCGGTAGGGTTTGCCCACTTGCCACGCATGCGTCTTCTCGAGGGGTTCCTGGCGTTGCTGCTCTGCTGTGCCGGCCTCCTCGCGCAGGGGACCGGACCGGCGCCGGCCGATGACCTCACCGGTCTGGCCCGCCGGCTGCTGCAGCGGCAGGAATCGCAACTCGAACTGCCCGACGACGCGCCGCCGGAGGCTTCCGGCTCGGCGCCGCGGCGGCCGGAGCGGAGGGTGGCGCCGCGCGGCCAGCGGCGCAGCAGCAACAGCGGTTCGGGGCCGCGTTTCTCGACCGGTTCGTTCTCGATCGCCGAGCCGGTGTTGTGGCTGATGGTCGGGCTGGCTGCGATCGGCTTGATCGTGGTCATCGCGCGCAGCCTCGGTGGCGGTGCGGCGCGCACGGCGGCGCCGGTCAAGGCGCCGGTTGTCGTGCGTCACCTCGACGATCACCCGGACGCGCCGCAGGCGCTGCCCGAGCACGAACGCCTGGCTGCAGCGGGTGACTTCGGTGCGGCCATCCACGCGTTGGTGCGACGCGCCGAGCAGGCCTTCGCCGAAGTCGCCGGCGCGTTGCCGGTGCACGCGACTGCGCGCGAGGTCGTGCGGCGCGCGCGCGCGCGGTCGTTGCCGGTGCAGGATCTGGGCGGGCTGGTGCGCACCTTCGAGGTGGTGCACTTCGGTGGCCAACCTGCGGACCGCAGGCTCTACGAAAGCAGCCGCGAACAGTACGAGCTGTGGAGGCGCGTTTGCCGGCCCAAACCGTGAAGGCGCCGTCGCCGGCGAGCGCAGCGGGTTATTCCCAGCGGGTCGCGCGCTGGGTGGTCGCTGCGGCCGTGACCTCGCTGCTGGCGTCGTTCTACCTGTTGCTCCGGCCGGGAGAGCTGTCGCGCGTCGACAGCGTCGGCGCCGACACCTACAGCCGCTCGGCGCTCGGGCACAGCGGCCTGCTGCAACTGCTCGGCGAACTCGGCGAACCGGTGCTGCAGTTGCGTCAGCCGCGTGCGCTCGGTGAGTGTGGGTTGCTGGTGATCGCCGAACCCGGTGAGGTCGACGACGCGGCGCTGCGCCGGCTCAGCGACGCGGTCGACGAGGCGCCGGTGACCCTGTTCGTCTTGCCCAAACGCCAGGGCAAACGCGATCGGAACAATCCGCGTTGGATCGAATCGGACGAACTGATCGACCCGGACGACTGCGGCGACGTGCTGCGGCGGTTGTTGGCGGAGATCGCGGAGGTATCAGTGGCGGCGCCGACGATCACACGGGTCAACGCCGCGTCCAACTGGCGCAGCCCCGGCCTGCGCCAAGGACCGGCGCCGACGCTGGCCGCGCCGCAGTTGTTCGAGTCGCGCCGGTTTCTCGACGGCAGTGACCTGGACAGCTGGATCGAATGCGGCGAGGGCGTCCTGCTGGGGCGCATCGGCACGCTGTTCGTGCTCAGCGACCCGGACCTGATCGCCAACCACGGCCTGCACCGCGGCGACAACGCCGAGCTCGTGATCGAGATCGTGCGCGCGATCAAGACACCGGGCGCGATCGTCTTCGACGAGACCTCACACGGCCATCGTCTTGCGCCGAGCATCTGGACCGAAGCCGGGCGTTTCCCGCTGGTGCTGGTGCCGGTGCACCTGCTGTTGGTGCTGGCCCTGGTGCTGTGGACGGCCGCCGGCCGCTTCGGCAGCCCTCGCGTGGCGGCGCCGCCGATCGGTGCGGGCAAACGCTTCCTGATCGAGAACATCATCAACCTGCTGCAGCGCGGCGGCCGTCACGCGCCGTCCCTGCGCCGCTACCTGCGGCAGCGCGTGCGGCTCGCCGCCGAACGGCAACACGCGCCGCGCGGATTGGGCGACGAGCCGTGCCGCGACTGGCTGCTGAGCCGGATGCCTGCCGGGGCGGCGCGCAGCGAACTCATCGAATTGTTGCAGCGTCCGCCCGAGGACATGAGCCCCGCCGAGGCGCTGCAGGTCGCACGTCGCGTCTACGAGATCACCGAGGAGAAACTGCATGTCGTGTCATGAGATCGCCGCCGCCGCCCAGCGCCTGCGCGAACAGATCGCCAGGGTCGTGATGGGGCAGGACGACAACGTCGACCTGCTGTTCGCCGCCTGGATCGCTGCGGGTCACGTGCTGCTCGAGGGTGTGCCCGGCACCGCCAAGACGCTGTTGGCGCGTTCGCTGGCGCGTTCGCTCGACCTGCGGTTCAGCCGCATCCAGTTCACGCCCGACCTGATGCCCGCCGACGTGCTCGGCACCAGCTTGTTCGACTTCGAGAAGAACGAGTTCCGGCTCAGCAAGGGGCCGATCTTCACCGAGGTCCTGCTCGCCGACGAGATCAACCGCACGCCGCCCAAGACCCAGGCGGCATTGCTCGAGGCGATGCAGGAACGGTCGGTGACGCTCGACGGGCAGACGCACCGGCTCGGCGACGGGTTCTTCGTGGTCGCCACGCAGAACCCGATCGAGCAGGAGGGCACGTATCCGTTGCCCGAGGCGCAGCTGGATCGCTTCCTGCTCAAACTGCGCATCGGTTATCCGAGCCGCGACGACGAACGGCGCATGGCCGCCGTGCACGGCGAGTCGGTGGCGCAGCTCGATCGGTTCGAGTTGCAGCCGCTGCTCGATGCCGATTTCCTGACGATGGCGCGGGCCACGGTGCGAGAAGTGCGCGTCGAGGCCGACGTGCTCGACTACCTGGTCGATCTGGTGCGCGCCACGCGTGAGCACCCGGCGCTGCGCTGCGGCGCGTCGCCGCGCGCGATCAACATGCTGGTGGCGGCGAGTCGCGCCGTGGCCGCGACCGCGGACATGGACTTCGTGCTGCCCGATCACGTGCAGCAACTCGCTGCGCCGCTGCTCGCGCACCGCGTCGTGCTGACGCCGGCGGCCGAGATCGAAGGCCAGGAAGCAGCGGCCGTGATCGCCGAGATCGTCGCCCGCACCAAGGCGCCGCGATGATCCGACCGACCGGCAGGGCCCTGGCGGTGACCGGCGCGCTGTTGCCGTTGGCGGCGATGCCGACCATCGTCGGCTCACCCGAACTGTGGCCGCTGTGGCTGGCCGGCGTCGGTGTGGTGGTGGCGGCGTTGCTGCTGGAGTTCGCGCGGCTGCCGCTGCGCAACGCCGTGGCGGTGAACGTCACCGCCGAACGCGTCGTGCACCTCGGCGACGCCAGCGAGGTCGAGGTCGAGGTGTCGACGACGCGGCGCGTCGCGGTGACCGTTGCCGTCGATCTGCACGGTGCCCACGAACCGTTGCCGCGCGGCCACCTGATCGTCGAGCCCGGTCAGCGCGCCGTCGCCGGGTTGCCGTTGTTGCCGGTGCAGCGCGGCATCTTGCGGCTGTCGGCCTGGCACGTCGCCTGGGTCGGACCGCTGGGTCTGTTGCGGGCGGAGTACTCAGCGTCGCTGCAACACACGATCACCGTGTTGCCCAACGTTCCGGCGGTGCGCCGCAAGGCCCTGCAGATGGTCACGCGACGCGAGTTCCGGGCCGGCGCCCGGGTCGAGCGATACCTCGGGGACGGCAGCGAGTTCGAAGCGCTGCGCGAGTTCGTCACCGGCATGGACCGCCGCAGCATCGACTGGAAGGCCACCGCGCGGCATCGCACCCTTCTGTGCAAGGAGTTTCGCGCCGAACGCGATCACGCGGTGCTGTTGTGCATCGACACCGGTCGGCTGATGCGCGAACCGCTCGCCGGCATGCCGCGCCTCGATCACGCGATCCACGCCGCGTTGCAGCTGGGCTACGTCTGCCTGCGCACCGGCGACCGCGTCGGACTGCACGCCTTCGCCGAAGCGCCGCAGCACTTCCTCACCCCGCAGGCCGGCATGCATGCGCTGCAGGCGATCCAGCAGCAGGTGGCGTCGCTGGACTACGGCGTGCACGAGACCAACTTCACGCTCGGCATGACCGACCTGTTGCAGCGGCTGCAGCGGCGGTGCCTCGTGGTCCTGTTCACGGACTTCGTCGACAGCGTCACCGCCGAGCTGATGATCCGCAACGTGCGGTGGCTGGCGCGGCGGCACCTGCTGCTGTTCGTGGCGATGCGCGATCCGCTGCTCGACCAGTTGGCGTCGGCGGTGCCCAATGGTCTCGACGACATGCATCGCGCCGTCGTCGCCGAGGAGATGCAGCGGGAGCGGGAGCTGGTGCTCGAACGAATCCGCCGCTCGGGCGCGCAAGTCGTAGACGCGGGCGTCGATCAACTCGCGGTCGATCTGGTCGATCGTTACCTGACCGTGAAGCGGCGGGAGCTGGTATGAGCGAGCGCGACAACGGTCCCTGGTCGGTGCAGTTCCGCCGCGAACGTGAAGCCAGCTGGCGCGAACTCGAACGGCTGGTCGAACGCGCCGAGAAGGGCGCCTTGCACGAGCAGAGCGCCGAGAAGGTGGCGCGGCTGCCGATGCTCTACCGGGCGACGTTGTCGTCGCTGAGCGTGGCGCGCGCGTCGGTGCTCGACCGCGGCCTGCTGGTCTACCTCGAGAGCCTGACGGCGCGCGCCTACCTGACCGTCTACGCGCCGCAGCGCAGCCTGGGGCAGGTGTTCCTGCCGTTCCTCACCCGGGGATTTCCGGCGGCGGTGCGTTCGATCCGCTGGCACGTCGCGTTGTCGGCGGGCCTCTTGCTGCTCGGCGGCGCGATCGCCTACGCGATGGTCGTCGCCGATCCGGAGACCTACTACCTGTTCGTCGACGAGGGCATGGCCTGTGGCCGCGACCCGACCGCGTCCACCGAGAAGCTGCGCGAGACGCTGTTCTCGGGCGAAGACGACATGTCGCTGTTGACGTTCGCGACCTTCCTGTTCACGCACAACTCGACCATCGGGATCATGACCTTCGGGCTGGGCTTCGTGTTCGGCCTGCCCGTGGTGCTGCTGCTGTTCTACAACGGCATGCTGCTCGGGGCGATGACGGCGCTGTTCCACCAACGCGGCCTGGCGATCGAGTGGTGGTCCTGGATCCTGCCGCACGGCGTCAGCGAATTGACGGCGATCGTGCTGTGTGGCGCGGCGGGCCTGGCGGTCGGCCAGCGGTTGGTGTTCCCGGCCGAGCATTCGCGCCAGCAGGAACTCGCGCTGATCGGCCGGCGCATGGGCAGCGTCGTCGCCGGCGCGGTGCTGATGCTGTTGCTCGCCGGCGTGATCGAGGGTGTGTTCCGCCAGATCGTGCAGGATCTCGGGGCGCGCTACGGCCTCGCGATTCTGTTCGGTGGCGCCTGGATCGCCTACTTCGTCTACGCGGGGCGGAGGTCGCCGTGAGCGAGGTCGAACTGCGTGAATCGGTGCTGGTGCCCGAGGGCATCGAGCTGCACTTCGCCACGGCGAGCGCCAGCGAACGCATCGTCGCGGTCGGCATCGACCTGTTCGTGATGGCCCTGGTGATGCTGTTCGTCGGCATCCTGATGGGACTGGTCTTCGGCATCGGCGGTGCGCTGCTGCTGTTCTTCCTGCTGCGGCAGGGTTACTTCGCCTGGTTCGAGACCCGCTGGAACGGTTCGACGCCCGGCAAGCGGCGCTTCAACCTGCGGGTGATCCGCGCCGACGGCGGGCCGCTCACGACCGAGATCCTGCTGGCGCGCAACCTCACGCGTGAGGTCGAGATGTTCCTGCCGCTCACGCTGCTGGTGGCGCCGGACCTGCTGTTCGCCGATCACATCGGCATCGTGCGCGTCGTCGCCTCGGTCTGGGTGCTGCTGTTGCTGTTCTTCCCGTTCACCAACCCGCATCGGTTGCGCATCGGCGATCTGCTCGCGGGCACCCGCGTGGTGGTGTCGCCGGCCGTGCCGCTGCTGCGTGACATGGCCGACTCGCGCGACGCCGTCGCGGCGCCCAAGGCGGCCCGGTTCGTGTTCACCCAGGCGCAGCTGGCGATCTACGGGGAGCACGAACTGCAGGTGCTCGAGGACGTGTTGCGCAAGTCGCGGTTGCCCGGCGGCGAGGAGACAGTGGCGGCGGTCGCGAAGAAGATCGCCGGCCGCATCGGCTGGGCCGGCGGCGAACTGCCGGTGCGCGACCGGGCCGAGTTCTTGCGCGACTTCTACGCCGCCCAGCGCCAGCATCTCGAGCATCGACTGCTGCTGGGCCGGCGCCGCGCCAACAAGCGGGCTGGTGACGGCGGCGGACGCCGCAGTTCGCGGTAGCGGTTGCCGGACGTTGCAAGCCGGTGCCGGGTCGGCATCATGCTCCGCCCGTTCGATGTCCGAGACCGCCGACCTCGTGGTGATCGGCGGCGGCATCATCGGCTGCTCGGTCGTCTGGCACGCCGCGCAGCTGCTGCCGCCGTCGACGCGCATCCTGCTGCTGGACCGTGGCCCCATCGCCGGGGCCACGTCGGGTGGGTGCATGGGCCATCTGATGGTCACGCCCGACACGCCGCAGGACTACGCGTTCACGCGCACCAGCCTGGATCTGTGGGGTGAGCTGCAGCTGCAGGAGGGCGGCTTCGATCACAACCCCACCGGCGCGTTGTATCTCGCCGACGCGGCCGAGGACCTCGAACTGCTGCCGACGCTGCTCGAGCAGTTCCGCAGCAACGGCGCCTCGGCCGAGGTCCTCGACGGCAAGCAGTTGCGTGAGGTCGAACCCGGGCTCGCCGAGGATCTGCCCGGCGGTCTCTACTATCCCGGCGACGGCGTGGTGCTGCCGATGTTTGCCTGCGGCGCGATGCTGCGCGTCGCCCAGCGAGCCAATCCGAACGTTCAGGTGCGGCCCGAGTGTGCCGTGATCGGCCTGCAGCGCGATGGTGACCGGATCACCGGCGTGCGCTGCGAACGCGGCACGATCCGCTGCGAGAACGTCGTCAACGCCGCCGGCGTCTGGGCCCCGGACCTCAACGAGCTGTTCGGTCAAGCGCGTCTGCCGATCCACCCGCGCGCCGGCAACCTCGCGATCACCGGGCACCACAGCTCGCCGATCCGCACCCAGTTGCTCGAGGTCAGCTACCTGCGTTTCGCGCACGGCGCCGCCACCGTCGATCCGACCCGCACCGACGACGTCGGCGGGCACGCCGTCAACATGCAGCCGCAGACCAACGGCGGCTGCCTGATCGGCAGCACGCGCCAGTTCCGCGGCATGGACAAGACGATCAACCATGAACTGCTGCGTCGCTCCTTGTCGCGCGCCCAGCGTTACGTGCCCGGCATCGGCGCCGCGCCGATCGTGCGCACCTGGGTCGGCCTGCGTCCCTACGCGATCGACAAGCACCCCCTGATCGGTCCCTGGCCACCCCTGCGCGGTTTGTGGATCGCCGCCGGCCACGAAGGTCTGGGCATCTCGTTGGCGCCGATCACCGGGCGGTTGCTCGCGCAGCAGCTCGCCGGACAGCGGCCCGCGATCGATCACACTCCCTATCTGCCCGCGAGGTTCGTGCGATGAACGGCCGCATCGAAGGTCTCGGCGAACGCGCCGTGGTGACGTTCACGTTCGCGGGGCGGCCCGTGTCGGCCAACGCCGGTGACACCCTGGCGATGGCGCTGTGGGCCGACGGGCAGGCCGAACTGCGCCGCAGCAGCAGCGACGGTGCACCGCGCGGCGTGTTCTGCAACATGGGCATCTGCTACGAGTGCCTGCTCGTCGTCGACGGCGTCACCGTGCGCGGCTGCACGACGCCGGTGCGCGAAGGCATGGTCGTGCAGCGCGGAGGCAAGCCGTGAACGGGCGCGTCGTCGAAGCGGACGTCGGCGTCGTCGGCGCGGGACCCGGCGGCATGGCCGCGGCGCGTCGGCTCGCGGCGGCCGGACTGCAGGTGGTGGTGCTCGACGAAGGTCAGCGTGCCGGTGGGCAGATCTTCCGGCAGTTGCCGGCCGGCTGCGATGGGCACGGCCGCATCGCCGAACCGCCGAGCCACGAGCACGGCCATCACCTGATCGGCGGCTTCGATCGCGCCGGCGTCGATCGCCGCTACGGCGCCAGCGTCTGGGACGCGCGGCCGGGGCGGTTGTGGTTCGAACAGGACGGCGAGTCGTGGTTGTTGCGCTGCGAGAAGATCGTGCTGGCGCCGGGCGCCTACGACCGCGTCGTACCGTTCCCCGGTTGGACGCTGCCCGGCGTGATGACCGCTGGCGCCTTGCAGGTGATGGTGCGCGGCTTCGGAGTGGTGCCAGGCCGCCGCGCACTGGTCGTCGGCTCGGGGCCGCTGTTGCTGCCGACCGTGGCGTCGCTGCTCAGCGCCGGCGTGCAGGTCGTGGCGGCCCTCGAGGCGAGTTCACGCTGGCGCGCGCTGCGCGCCCTGCCAGCCGTGCTCGGCAACGCGGCGCGCCGGCGCGAAGCGTTCTGGTATGCACGCAAGCTGCTGCTGGCCGGCGTGCGCCTGCGCTGGGGCTGGACAGTGTTCGGCTGCGAAGGTGACGGTCGCGTGCAGCGCGCCGTCATCGGCAAGGTGGATCGCGATGGACGACCGCGGCGCGACACCGCCCGGTCGATCGATGTCGACGTCGTCGGCGCCGGCTTCGGCCTCGTGCCTTCGGTCGAACTGGGCCTGCACCTGGGCTGCGCATCGCGCCACGACGCTGCGCGCGGTGGCCATCACCTGGTCGTCGACGACGCGCAACGCACCTCGGTCGCCGGCGTGTTCGCCGCGGGCGAAATCTGCGGCATCGGCGGCGCCGAGGTGGCGATGGCCGAGGGGGAGCTCGCGGCCGCCGCGGTGCTGCACGAACTGCGCGGCGCGCCGATCGATCCGTTGCTGCGGGCCGCCGTCGTCGCCGAACGCCGCGCCGCCGACGCGATGCTGGGTGCGTTCGCGCCGTTGCCGGGCCTGTACGAACTGGCCACGCCACAGACGATCGTCTGCCGGTGCGAGGACGTGACTGCACAGCGGGTGCGAGCCGCCGCGGCGCTGCACGGCAGTTCGTTGCGCGCCATCAAGATGGGCTGTCGCGCCGGCATGGGGCCGTGCCAGGCGCGCATCTGCGGGCCGTCGCTGCAGGCGATCGCCAATTCGCGACCCGACCAGGAAATGGACCGGCCGATCGTGCAGGTGCCGCTCAAGGTCGTGCGCAGCGGAACGATCGTCGCCGCGCCCCCCGACTGAAGGGAACTGCTGGCTTGGATGGGGCAGTTCAGGTGGCGTCCGCTGGCGCCGTCGTGGTGCGCTGCAGCAGACCCCAGACGGCGTCGAGCAGTTGTTCGGCGACGAACGGCTTCTGCAGGAACGCGCGCGGCACGCCATGGTCCAGGTCCCGTGCGTCGCTCTCCGGCGCATGCCCCGACATGATCAGGATCGGCAGGTTGGGCCGCGTCTTCAGCAGGCGCGTCGCCAGCTCGGTGCCGGTCATGTCGGGCATCATCATGTCGGTGAGCAGCAGGTCGATGCGGCCGCGATGCTGCGCCGCGACGCTCAGCGCCTGTGGGCCGTTGGCCGCGTCGAGGACCTGCAGGCCGGCGCGTCGCAGCAGGCGCACGACGAGGTTGCGCACCATCGTCTCGTCCTCCACCACGAGTACCGTCGCGCGCGACGGTTCCGGGCGCGGCAGGACCACCGGCGTCGGCGCGACCGGCGCCGAGGTGGCACGCGGCAGGTGGATGTGGACCGTGCACCCGCGGCCAGGTGTGCTGTCGAGGTGCAGGGTGCCGCCGCTCTGCTCGACGATGCCGTAGACCGTCGACAATCCGAGCCCCGTGCCCTTGGTCGGGTCCTTGGTCGTGAAGAACGGCTCGAGCGCGCGCGTCCGGACCTCGGCGCTCATGCCGACGCCGTCGTCGTGGACCGTCAGGGCGACCCCGGTTGCTGCGCTCGACGCGCTCGACGACGTGCTCGATCGGACGGCGGCGGGTGTGGTGGTCTCGATCGTGACGGTGCCGCCGGCCGGCATCGCATCGCGCGCGTTGAGCACGAGATTGAGCAGCACCTGCTCCATCTGCACCTGATCGATGCGCACGTGGTGGGGGCCGTCGGCGACGCGGGTGACGAGCCGAACGCGTTCGCCGAGCAGGCGCCGCAGCATCGGCGCCATGCTCTCCACCACCAGGCCCAGGTCGAGCACTTGTGGCGACAGTACTTGTTGCCGGCTGAACGCCAGCAGTTGGCGGACCAGCGCGCCGGCGCGCTGCGAAGCCTGCAGCACGCCGTCGATGTCGCGCCGGTTCTCGTCACCAGCGGGCAAGCGATCGCGCGCCGCTTCGGCGTAACCGATGATCGCGGTCAGCAGGTTGTTGAAGTCGTGCGCGACGCCGCCGGCGAGCTTGCCGATGGCGTCGAGCTTCTGCGCCTGGCGCAGCTGGTCCTCGAGCGATCGACTGGCCGACGCGATCGCTTCGCGTTCGGCGATCAGGCTGCCGATGATCAGCGGCACGATCGTGGTGGCGAGCAGGAAGATCTGCAGCGGTTCGTGTCGCCGGTCGAGCGGCACGCACGTGAACGGCCCGAGCTCGGCAGCGGTCAGGACGGTCACCATCAAGGCGCTCGCGACGGCGGTGATCACGGCGCCCCGCGGACCTTCGCGCAGTGCTCCGAGCAGGGGGATGGGCAGCATCAGGTAGAGCGCGCCGATGGCGGTCGGCGACGGCGACAACACCACCGTCATGCCCCACAGCGTCAGCGCCGAGATCGACAGCAGGGTCGGCAAGAACCAGCGCGAAGCCGGGCGATCGGGTTGGCTCGTCGTCGCCCGCCAGGTCAGCACCAACGGCACGACCACGAAGATGCCGAGCGCGTTCATGCGCCACCAGCTGTCCCACCGCGAGTAGAACGGCGTGGCTTCCCGCCACAGGTCGAGGGCGTAGCGGGCGATCCACGAGAAGGTGATGCTGGCGATCGGCGCACATGCGGCCGCCACGAGCAACGCCAGCACGTCGCGCAGGCGCGCGAAACGACCCTGCAGGCCGAAGCGCCGCAGCAGCCAGACGCCGAGCGCGGCCTCGAGGGCGCTGCCGATGCCGGCGACGGTGGCCGAGTCGATGTCGTAGAGGATCGCCAGTCGATTGCCGATCGTGGTCAGGGCGATGACCACGAACGCGCGCCAACCCAGCAGCCATTGCCCGGCGATCGCGACACCGCTCGGCAGCCAGATCACCGCCTGCTTGTCGCCGACCTCACACCAGACCACGAGGTGGGTGGCCAGGGTGAGCGCGGTGGCGAGCGCCAGCAGCGGCGCCAGGCGGCGAAGGGAGGAGGGCACGGCTGCAGGCGGGTGGGGGCGAAGCGCACGCGAGCGGTGTGGGAGCGTCGCGGCGGGGCCCTGCTATAACCGACCGCCTGACGATGACAACGCACCCCCTTTCGTTCGTGTTCCTCGCGCTGGCGGCGGCGTGTTCCTCGGCTCCCGAACAGTCCGGGCAGCAACCTCCCGGGCAGCAGGCTCCAGGGCAGCAGACGCCAAAGGTCGAAGTCGCCGGCGCCCGCGACGAGGCGGCGCGCGAGAAGGAGCTGGCCGACCTGCAGAAGGAACTGCGCCACAAGCAGCGCGATCTCGGGTACGCCGAGGTCGAGCAACAGAACGCCGCGATCGACCGGCGTCTGCAGCAGCTCGGCACCGAGGCGGCGTTGTTGCGCACCGCGGACGAACTCGCGGAGGCCCGCAACGAGTTGCGCGACTACCAGGAGAAGGTGCAGCCCCGCGAACTCGAGGAGAAGCGCATCAGCCTCGACCGCAGCGTGCATCGGGCCGATCACGCCAAGGACGAACTCGCCGAGTTGACCGCGATGTACGAGGCCGACGAGTTCGCCAAGGCGACCAAGGAGCTGGTGCTCAAGCGCGGTCGCCGCGAACTCGAGATGGCCGAGCGCAGTCTCGCGGTCGCGCGGCAGGAACTCGAACACCATGAGAACGTCGCGGTGCCCAAGCGCGTGCGGGAACTGCAGCGAAAGGTCGTCGACGCCGAACGCGAACGCAAGAAGGCCGAGCTCGAGGCCGAGAAGCAGCAGCGTGAGGCCGAGCTCGCCGCGCGCAAGGCGGCGGATCGGATCGCCGAGCTGCGCACCGAGATCGACGAGCTGGGCCGCAAGCTCGAGAAGGCGGCGAAGTGATCCCGCGCCGCGTTCTGTTGGTCTCGCTGCTGGCGGTGTCACTGTCGGCAAGGGCCACGGCGCAGGCCCCGGCGCAGGCCCCGGCAACAGCAGCGACCGCCGCGGACCTCACCACGCCGCAGGCGGCGCAGCAGGGCATCGACAAGGCGCTCGCGTTCTTCGTCCGCACGCAGCACGGCGATGGCAGCTGGGGCACGAGGTCCTGCGACACGACGCTGGAGATGGTGTTCGCCGTCGAGACCCACTACGCGTGGTCCGTCGCCGCCCACTCGCTGGCGACGATGGCGCTGTTGCAGGCGCCCGAGACCCCGGAGCGACGCGCGGCGCTCGACAAAGCGGTGCGCTGGCTCGTGAACTGCCGCATGACCTTGCGCGGCACCACGTGGGACAACGACGCGGTCTGGGGGTGGCTCTACGGCACCGTCGCGTCGGTGGCGATCGCGCAGGACCGGCGCTTCTCGACCGACGAGTGGCGCGGTCCGGTGCATCAGCGCGGCCGTGAGTTCGTCGGCTGGCTGGCGAAGAACCAGGAGCCGCTCGGCGGCTTCGGCTACTACGACGATCCGCCGTACACGCGCCGGCCGAAGTGGGGCACGAGCTTCTCGACCGCCGCGGTGGTGCCCGCGTTGGGGCTGGCGACGCAGCTCGGCTGGCTCGACGACGCCGAGACGCGCGACCGCGCGGCGGACTACGTGCGCCGTTGCCGCTTGCCGAACGGCGCCTACGCCTACGACCTGACGCCGATCCCGCGGATCGACGGCGGCGAACACATCAACGACGTCAAAGGCAGTCTCGGGCGCATCCAGGCGTGCCACTGGGCGCTGCGCCGCGCCGGTGACACGACCGTGACCGATGGGATGCTGCGTCGCGGCGTCGAGCAGTTCTTCGCCCACCACAAGTTCCTGGCCGTCGCGCGCATGCGCCCGATCCCGCACGAGGCCTACTACGCCAACGCGGGCTACTTCTTCTACTTCGGTCACTACTACTGCAGTCAGGCGATCGAACTGTTGCCGGCCGACGAACGTGAGCCCTGGCGGCAGCAACTGCGGGCGAAGATCCTGCAGACGCAGCGCGCCGACGGCACTTACTGCGACTTCCTCGACAGCAGCTACATGGTCGTGTCCAGCACCGCGTTCGCGACCCTGGCGTTGCTCGCCGGCACGTAGGTCGAGCACGAATTCGCCGCGTTGGCGAATCGAGTTGGCTGTTCGGCGGGCAAACGGCGCCTTGAGTTGGTCCCTGAACATTCCTCCCCATCCGAGAACCTGATGCGTCCCGCCGCACACCACTTCCTGTCACTGCTGCTCGTTTCGATCGTCCCCGCGCAGACCTGGACCCAGGTCACCACCGCCGCCAACCCCGGCGCGTTGCGTGACGCGGCGGCGGCGTTCCACGTCGCCAGCGGTCACACCGTCCTGTTCGGCGGCTGGCCGACGCTCAACACGACCTGGCTCTTCGACGGCAGCAACTGGACCGCGGCGACGCCGGCGACGGTGCCGCCGGCGCGGCGCGAGGCGGCGATGGCGTTCGACTGGGTGCGTGGCCGCACGGTGATGTTCGGTGGCCAGGGCGCAGCCGGGCGCCTCAGCGACACGTGGGAATGGGACGGCAGCACCTGGCATCCGGTCAGCACGGTGACCACGCCGCCGGCGCGCACGACCCACAGCATGGCCTACGACGCCCTGCGCGGTCGCATCGTGATGTTCGGCGGCACCAGCAACCCCAATGCGCCGAGCACCCTGGCCGACACGTGGGAATACGACGGCAGCAACTGGGTGCGCGTGATCACCGCCCACGCTCCCGCCGAGGCCGAGCAGACCGCGATGTGCTACGACCTGCAGCGCGGTGTCTGTGTGCTCTACGGCGGCACGAGTTTCTTCGGCGCCCCTGACCAGAAGACCTGGGAATACGACGGCGTCGATTGGATCGACCGCACCCCGGCGGTTGGTCTCGGTCCGACTGCGTCGCCCGGCCTGGGCCTCATGAACGCGCGCCTCGTCTATGACCCGCTGCGCGGCCAGTCGATCCTGCACGGTGGGCGCACGCCGAACGGCACCTACCCGCCCGAGACCTGGGTCTACGACGGCGGCGGTTGGACGATGGTCAGTACCGGCACGCCGTCGTCGCGCACCGGCTTTGCGATGGCGATGGACATCAACCGCGACCGCGTCGTGATCTACGGCGGCTCGCACGGCAACCTGCAGACCCACTACTCCGAGACCTGGCAGTTCGAAGGCACGCCGGTGGCGAGCTTCGCGGTCTACGGCACCGGCTGCGTGGGCAGCGGCGGTCTGCCGATCCTGACCGCGCAAGGCAGTTCCTTGCCGCGCAGCGCGTCGACGTTCACCACGCAGGTCATCAACCTGCCCACGCTCGGCGGGTTCGCGTTCATGGTGCTCGGCTTCGACAACACCAGCTGGAACGGACTGCCGCTGCCGCTCGACCTGAGCGGGTTCGGCATGCCGGGTTGCACGGGTTACGTGCGCGTCGACGCCGCGGTGCTGGTGGCGCACGGCTCCGGGACGCTGAACTTCACGATGACGATCCCGGGCGGGCTCGAGGGCATCGTCTTCCACCAGCAGTGCCTGTCGCTCGATCCCGCGGCCGGCAACCCGGCGGGCGCGGTCACGTCGAACGCCGGCACGGCGGTCGTCGGCAACTGACGCGGCGCGGAACCTGTGTCGGCGGCGCTCAGGCGTCGCCGAGGTGGGCGTCGATCTGCGCGGCCAGCGCCAGCACTTCGGCGTCGGTGGGGTGGTCGCGCAGCAAGCTGTCGCGCACTGCCAACGCGCGCGCCGGGTCGCCGAGGCGGAACAACGCGTCGCGGATCGTCGTGCATGCCCAACTGCGGTCCTCGACGCCCCAGTCGGGCGGAGCCGCGAGCGCGGCGACGGCGTCGGTGATCGCGGCAACGTCATCTCCCGCGCGTCGACGCAGCTGGGCGCGGTGCAGCAGGAACAGGCGCGATTCGGCCGTGGCGAAGGTCACGGTCGGCGCCGGTTCCGCCTCTGATGCGGCCAGCAACCCGGGCAGCCGCGCGGCGTGGTCGGCGTAGTCGGCGATGAAGCTGGCTGGCTCCGGCGAGGACTTGCGCAGCGTCAGCCAGTCTGGCGCCAAGTCGTCGATCGCCAGGAACGCGAACAGTCGCGGCCAGGCGCGACCGGTGACGATGTCCTGTTCGTAGTCGAGTTCGAGCACGCGTCGGCCGCGGGCGGCGACCTGCAGCAAACGGTGGCAGCGAACCGTGCGCCGTACGTAGTCGTCGAGTTCCTCGGCGGTGAAGTGCACCATGGTCGACGCGTCGGGCCGCGGCTCGCCACTCTGGCGATGCCACTTGCCGATCGATCTGGCCCGCCGCAGCGAGCCGAACTGCGCCACGAGGTCGCCGCGCCGCACCACGATCAGGTCGAGTTCGGGCAGGTGGGTGCGCAGACAGCCGACGAGCCGGGCCGTGTGTTCGACCGTGGGCAACGCGGTCTTGAGGCCGACGACCGCCCGGTCCTCGCGACGCCCGGCGAGATGGTCGAAGATCGCCAGCAGGTCCTGCGTGCGGTCGGATGCGGGGGGCTCGTTCGTTCCCCGCGGCAGCGCGGTCGCGAACAGCGCGGTGTGGATCTCTTCAGGGCAGACGGCGACTTGCGGATGTCCGGCGAGGCAGTCCAGGGTCACCGACGTGCCGCTGCGCTGCATGCCGACGACGAGGAAACGACGCGGAGAACTCATCCGCGGATCTTCTTACCGCAAGGCTGCTGGTTCGCGGCGGTGGCGGTCAGGTTATTGCGAAGCGAAGTCGGCCGATCGAGTGCCCGGTTACGAGCAACGGTCGTGCGTTGATGGTGTTCAGCCTGCGGAACCGGTGGCATGCTAACATCCGTCATGGATGGTTCCGTCGAGCCAACCGAGGTTGATCGCGACGGATACCCACCGGTTGGCGCCCGGCCCGGGGTGGCCTTCTTCTCCCAACTCGTCCCCAGCGTTCACGGTCTTGGCCCAGTCTTGCCGAGCCGGTTGCGCCCTCCTCGCGATGATTGCTCAACTCGTACGCTCTGTTGTTCTCTGGTGGTCGGCCGTGTTCGCCGTGGTGCCTGCTGTTGTCGCCCAGTCGCCGCTGCAGACCGTGTTGTGGGGCGCAAACGGGGGCGCGACCGGCGGGGCGATCTACTTCGATCTCGATGCCGAGGCGCCGCTGTCGGTCTCGCTGCTCCAGCTGCACCTGACCGGTTGGAGCAGCGGCACCGTGCTCGTCTACCGTTGTGCAGGCAGCCACGTCGGCCAGGAAACCAACGCCGCAGTGTGGAACCAGGTTGCGTCGGCGACGGTCAACCCCGCCGGACAGCACCAATGGAGCAGTGCCTTCTTCTCAACTCCGTGGACGATCCCGGCCGGGAACCACGGTTTCGCGGTGGTCGCCCAGAACCTCGAGCACCGCTACGACAATCTGGCGCCACCGATCCCGAGCGCGTTCGCGACCAGTGAACTGCGGCTCACGGCCGGGTCCGCCAGCAATGTGCCCTTCGCCGCACCGGTGTTCGCCGGCCGCGTTCCGAACCTCGAGATTCACTACAACGATCCGGGCCCGGGATTCGCCCGCGCTACCGATGTTGGCCCTGGTTGCGGCGGCAAGTTCGCATCCTTCTACGAGGTTTTTGCTCAGGCATCCGCCTTCGACCTCTCGCACACGTCGTTCCGTTTGCTGCCGCAGGCTGGAGGTTACGAAGTGACCGCCGGAGGTGGGGTCTGGCTGCCCCCCTCGGCGGCCGCTGTCTCGCTGGGACTCGTCGATGAATCGGCCGCGACGTGCAGCTTCACTGGTGTGTTCGACTATCCGGGCGGCAGCACTTCCAGTTTCGAAGTGGGCTCCAACGGTACGGTGTCCGCCGACGCCAACGCGCTGGACTGGCTCACCTCGGTCGAGGCATTCCTCGACCAGCCGAACGCCGTATGGGGAGTGTGGCGCGACTTCGTCCCGACCGCGATCGGCAATGTGTGGTTTGAGCAGGTGGGTGCTGTCGTCTGCATCACCTTCCTCGACGTGTTTGCCATCGTCGATTACCAACTGGACCTCACGCCGAGCCGGTTCCAGCTGCAGTTCGACACGCAGACGGACGCCGTGACCTTCCTGTTCGAATCGATGTCCACGGTCGGGGGGGTGCTGTCCACCGGCTTCGATTGCTACGTCGTAGGCTTCTCGCCAGGGGGTGCATCGCTCGACCCGGGGCCGGTCGATCTCGGCGCGGCGGCGTTGTGGCATCACACGGCGTCGAACGACCTGCCGAGGCTGCAGCTGTCGGCCTCGGCGCGACCGATCCGCAACACGACGGTGCACTTGTCGATGCAGCCGGTGTCGGCCACGGCGCTGCTGGGCGCGTGGGTGTTCGGCTTCGCCAACCCGCAGTTCGATCTGGGCTCCCTGGGAATGCCAGGATGCACTCAGTACGTCACCCCGCTGGCGACGGTGCTCTTGCCGCTCGGTAGCACGAACCCACCGACCGTACCGTTCGTGGTTCCCGACGCGGTGACGTCAGTCGTATTCGCGCAGTCGTTCGTGTTCGACCCAGCCGCGAATGCCAATGCACTCGGCGTGCTCGGCTCACAGGGTCTGCGCCTTTCGATCGGGAGTTTCTGACATGAACGCGATTGCACAGCTCACCAGTGCGCCCTCGTTGGCATCGGCGACGATCGTTGCCCTGTGTGTGGGACTTGCTTCACCAGCTGTGGGCCAGATGAGTTGGCCGCTATGGACACTGCTGCCGATCCCGGACTCGGGAGTCGCGCAGTACGTCGACTTCGAGCCACCGGTCACCGCCGTCGCCGAGGCGTGTGCCTATGTGTTCTTCCCGACCACCGATCCAGCGCGGTCGCTGGTGTGGTCGCGGACCGACGACGACGGCAGGTCCTGGACACCTCTGGCACCGACACCGTTGCCGAGTTCATTGTCGAGCAGGTCGCCTCGGGTCGTCGCGGTCGGCGACGATCTGTTCGTGCATGCGCCAGACTACAATGGCAATTGGAACGCCCCGGATGTGGCGTTCTCGGGCGATCGTGGGGTGACCTGGACGTTGCATCAAGCACCGATGCGGTGGGGCGTGACCGGGGTCCACGAGGTCTCTGGCTCGATCGTCATGCAGTACGGTGGCGTGCTGTTCGTGTCCGCCGACCAGGGAGCGACCTGGCAGGGGCCCCGCGTGATCGGCGCATGGAGTGGACAGTCGTTCGCCTACTCGCCCAATCTCCTCGCCCAGGACGGTGTCCTGCACGCGGTCTGGGAGTCTGACCCCAACGGGCAAAGGCAGCTGTGGTACGCACGTTCCGCGGATCTCGGGCAGACCTGGCTGCCGGTCGGACAGTTGCTGCATCCCGTGGGCATGACGCCCTCGTACTTGAATCGTTTCCTGGTGGGTGACGGTTGGCTCGCGGTGGTCGGTACTCACAATGGCGTGTATTGGTGCAACAGCTCCCTGGATGGGGGGGTGACGTGGTTGTCCAACCCTGTCGCCGTCCCGGCGCTGGCCACGCCTTACCACATTGTCACCGACGGATCTTCGTTGCTCGCGGTGTGGGAAACCGCCGCCGCTGGCAATCCGCTGGAGGCATGGTGCATCCGCTCCAGCGATGCCGGCCGGACCTGGTCGAACCCGCCGGTTCGCATCGGTACCAGCAGGCCGTCCTCTCCGGGCTCGCAGCTGGTGATTTCCGCCGGTCGCAATGGTTGGTTCACGGCGACGGCGATCAGGCGGGAATGCTGGCAGTTGCCCTGCGTCTATGTTCACACGCGTTACGTCAGCAACGATGGCGGGCAGACGTGGCGAGGTTCGGTCGGCGTTTCGCACCCCGCTGGGGTGAGCAGGCCACACTTCGTCGAATCCCGCTCGGCGTTGCTCGGCATCTGGCGCGACACCTGGCCCGGAAGTGGTCCGGTCGGCGATCCCAAGGTCGAGTGGTTGGCTGGTGGTCGATCCCTCGGCGGTAGCGCTCCCGGCACGGGGGGCAATGCGCCATTGCTCGGCGTCGATCGTCTGCCCGTGTACGGCGCTCCGGTTGACGTGCATCTGCGCAACGGTCTGCCCGGTGCTCCAGCATTGTTGGCGATCGGCTTCTCGCGTGTGCCGACGCCGTTCCTCGGCGGGCTCTTGACCGTCGAACCCGGCGCGCATGTCATTCTGACCCTGGGGACTGCTTCGGGCCCCACGCCAGGGCAGGCGAGTCGTCAGCTGCCGTTCGCAGCCGCGTACTGGTTCTACGAGTTTGCGTGCCAGGCTTTCGTTCTGGATCCGGGCGCCAGCGGTGGCGTGGCTGTCTCGAACGGGCTGGAGCTGCGCGTCTACTGAACGCGGTCGTGCTTCGTGGCACGGCAAATGGGGTCCTCTTCCCCCAGGCCGATGGGCAATCGTGCCCCACTCATCGGCAGCTCGATCCACCGACCACCCGACTCACCGTACGCGCCGCCGCGCCGCTGCCGCATGGCCGGGCAGCCCTTCGAGTTCGGCGAGGCGCGCCGCGTCCACAGCGAGCGATGCGGCGCCGCCATCGAGCTGCAGCCAGGTGCGGATGCGCAGGAAGTGGAACACCGACAGGCCGCCCGAGAAGCGGGCGGCGCCGGCGGTCGGCAACACGTGGTTGGGACCGGCGCCGTAGTCGCCGAGCACCTCCGCGCCGGCGGTGCCGAAGAACAGCGCGCCGTAGTTGGCGAAGCGAGGCGCGAGTTCCATCGGGTGTTGCACGGCGAGCTGCAGATGTTCGGGGGCGAGGCGGTCGGCGACGGCGACGAGCTGGTCCGGATTGCGGCACAGCACGGCGCCGCCGCCGGCCAGCGCGGCGCGCGCCGTCGCGGCGGTCGGCAGGCAGGCCAGCTGTCGTTGCAGCTCGGCGTCGACGCGGTCGATCACCGCGGGCGCACACGTCAGCAGCCACGGCCGCGCCAGTTCGTCGTGTTCGGCTTGGGCCAGCAGATCGGCGGCGACGTCGCCGGGATCGCAGCTGTCGTCGGCGACGACGCACAACTCGCTGGGACCGGCGGGCAGGTCGACGCCGACGCGGCCCTGCACGAGTTGCTTGGCAGCGGTGACGAAGCGATTGCCCGGACCGACGACCACATCGCAGGCCGGCAGGTCGTCGATGCCGAACGCGAGCGCGGCGATCGCCTGCGCGCCGCCAGCGAGCAACAGGCCGTCCACGCCGGCGACGTGCGCGGCGGCGAGCACGATGGCCGCGGGGCGCGGACAGGCCGCGTAGACCTCGGCGCAGCCGGCAGCCCGAGCGGTGACCGCCGTCATCAGCAACGAACTGGGCAGCACCGCACGACCGCCGGGCGCGTAGCAGCCGGCTCGCGCCACGGGCGAGAGCCGTTGGCAGGCGCGACCGCCCGGCAGTGGCAGGTCGAATTCGGCCAGCGAGCGGCGCTGGGCGGTCGCGAACGCGTGGATCCGGTCCCTGGTGCGAACGAGCAGTTCGCGGTCGGCGGTCGGCAGGTTTCCGAACGCCTCGGCGAGCGCTTGCCGCCGTAGCAGCAGTGGTGCATCGGGGTCGTGGTGATCCAGACGCGCCGAGTGTTCGCGCACCGCCGCGGCGCCGCGTTGCGCGACGTCGTCGACGATCAACCGCGCGGCCGCAAGTGCCTGCGCGTCGATGGCGGCGCCGGCGGGTGCGGTGACCTCGTCGGGAGTTCGGCAGCGCAGCAGGCTCATGACGTTCCTCCTTCGGGCTTGGGCAGGCCGGGTCGCCGGCGCACGCGGCGCGAGCGGAGGTCGAGCTGCCGTTCGACGTCCGCCAACGTCGCGCCGCCGCGCTGCAGCGCCACCGCGGCGAAATAGAGCAGATCGGCGGTCTCCGCGGCGACGTGCTCGCGCCCCGCGGCGGCGGCGAGCTCGCCGGCCTCCTCGCGCAGCTTGGCGGCGAGCCAGTCCGGATCGGCGAGCAGCTTCTGCGTATAGCTGCCGACGTCGTCGCCCGCAGCCGCCGCGGCGAGGCGTCGCGCGAGTGCGGTGAGGCCTTGGGCCTCGCCCCAGCACGTCCACGTGTGCTGGTGGCAGAAGCCAGCGCCGTGCTGCCGCACGAGGAATCGCAACGCGTCGCGGTCGCAGTCGAGATCGACGCGCAGCAGCTCCTGATGGGCGCCCGAGGTGTTGCCCTTGTGCCACAGGCCGCGCCGACGCGAACGGTAGACGCCGCGGCCCTCGCGCAGCGCGACGCGCAGGCTCTCGGCGTCGGACCACGCGAGCCCGAGCGCCGTGCCGCGTTCGTCGCAGACCACGGTCGGCCACAGCTCGCCGGCGGGCAGCAGCGCGGCGAGCGCGTCGGCCTCGTGGAACACACCCTGGTACAGCGCCATGCCGACCTGGGCATCGCAGTGCAGCCGGTCGAGCGCGGCGACGTCGTTGGGGCTCGCCACGCCGCCCGCGATCACCAGTTCGGCGTCGCCGGCGGCCTCTCGCAGCGCCGCGACCGCGTCGAGGTCCAGGCCGAGCAGCCGGCCTTCGCGTTCGACGAACGTCACCAGGAAGCCGGACACGTAGGGCCTCAGTTCGGCGATGCGCTCGTGCACCGAGACTCCGGTTCGCGTGCGCCAGCCGTCGACGACGACCTCGCCGTGTTCCGCATCGAGCGCCGCGACGACGCGGTCCTTCGGCAGCTCGCGCAGGATCGCGGGCTGCGCCATGGTGCCGAGCACGACCTTGGTGGCGCCGGCATCGAGGTAGTCGAGCGCAACCTCGACCGAACGGATGCCGCCGCCGACGCGGCACGGCGCGCGCGCACACATCGAATGGATCAGTTCGCGATGCTCGCCGGTGCCGAGCGCTGCGTCGAGATCGACGACGGCGACTTCGCCGACGCGCGCGAAGCGTTCGAGCCACGGCCACGGGTCACCGGCGTCGAGCACGAGTTCCTTGCCGGAGCGCAGCTGAACGGCGTGGCCACGTTGGAGGTCGATCGAGGGCAGGATCATGGGCGGATGGGCAGGTTCAGGGAGAGGAGGGCGTCCTTGAGCGAACGCACCGTGCAGTGACCGTCGTGCAGCATCGAGGCGACCAGCACCGCGTCGGCGCCGCTGCGCAGCGCCGCGGCGAGGTGCGCGGTCGTGCGGGCGCCGCCCGAGGCGATCACGGGAACGCGGGTCGCGGCGCGCACCTTGGTGAGCAGGTCGAGTTCGTAACCAAGGCCGGTGCCGTCGCGGTCCATGCTGGTCAACAGGATCTCGCCGGCGCCGCGGTCGCTGCCTTCGCGCACCCAATCGATCGCGTCCTTCGGCGTCGCGCTGCGGCCGGCGTGCGTGTGCACGACGAAGCGATCGCCGTCGCGCCGCGCATCGACCGCCAGCACGACCGCCTGGCTGCCGAAGCGCTGTGCCAGGATCGTCAGCAGCCCCGGGTCGAGGACGGCGGCAGAGTTGATCGCCACCTTGTCGGCGCCGGCTTCGAGCAGGGCTGCGGCATCGTCCGCCGACCGCACGCCGCCGCCGACGCACAGGGGGATGCCGAGCACCGCGCGCACCGCGCGGATGGTCGTGAGCCGGTGGCCGCGGGCCTGCACGGTCGCCGACACGTCGAGCACCACGAGCTCGTCGGCGCCTTGTTCCTGGTAGCGGGCCGCGAGCTCGACCGGGTCGCCGCAGTCGCGCAGGTCCTGGAAACGGATGCCCTTGACGACGCGACCGGCATCGGTGTCGAGGCACGGGATCACTCGCAGGGTCAGCACGGCACCTCCGCAGCAGCGCGGTCGAGCCAGCGTTGCAGCAGCGCCTGGCCGAACGCGCCGGACAGTTCGGGATGGAACTGGCACAGAAGCACCGGGCCGCGTTCGAGCGCCGCGACGAACGGGCCGCCGTGCTCGGCCAGGGCGACGGTCCAGCCGGCCGGCGGGGTCGCCAGCCGGTACGAGTTCGCGAACCACGCGTGGCCGCTGGCCAGCAGGTGCGCGTCGGCGGTCGCGTTGATCGGATTCCACCCCATCTGCGGGCAGCGTTCGGCAGCGGGGAAGCGCGTCACGCGCCCGGGCACCACGGCGAGCCCCGGCACGTCGGGATCCTCGTCGCTGCCCTCGCAGCACAGCTGCATGCCCAGGCAGATGGCGAGGGTCGGTCGATCGGCGAGCAGTCTTCGTGCGAGCGGCGCCGCGAAGCCGCGTGCGTCGAGTGCGCGACGGGCCGCGCCGAAGTGGCCGACACCGGGCAGCAGCACGGCCGCCGAAGCGGTGATGTCTGCCGGCGAGCGTGCTTCGACGAGCGTGCTGCCCAGACGCGTGAATGCGGCGCGCACCGACGCGAGGTTGGCGACGCCGGTCGGGACCAGCGTGATCGCGGTCACAACATCTCCTTGGTGCTCGGCACGCCTGCGCCGATGCGTTCGATCGCAGCCCGCAGCGCGATCGCGAGGGCCTTGATCGCCGCCTCGGCGCGGTGGTGGTCGTTGTCGCCGCGCAAGGCGTCGAGGTGCAGACACAGCCGCGCATGCGTCGCGAACGTCGCCAATGCGTGCGGCAGGTTCTCCAGGCTGAGCCCGCCGATCGCCTCGCGGCGCCAGGGCAGGTCGATCACTGCGTACGGTCGCCCCGAGAGGTCGACGACGGCGCGCACCAACGCTTCGTCGAGCGGTGCGTAGGCGTGGCCGAAACGACGGATGCCGACGCGGGTCGCGAGCGCGCGATCGAAGCACTGGCCGAGCACGATCGCGCAATCCTCGACGCTGTGGTGATCGTCCACATCGAGGTCGCCCGAGCAGCGCAGTTCGAGGTCGAAGTTGCCGTGGCGCGCGAGCGCCGTGAGCAGGTGATCGAAGAACGGCACGCCGGTGGCGACCTTCGCACCGCCGTGGCCGTCGAGTGTCAGCGTGCACAACACGTCGGTCTCGGCCGTGGTTCGTTGCAGGGAAGCGGTGCGCGTGTTCATGCGATGGTCTGGGGCAGGGCCGTGAGGAGGCGGTGGAAGTCGGCGTCGTCGCCGGGGCAGGTGATGCGCAGGGCGCTGGCGAGGAACGGGTCGTCGGCCGAGAACGTGCGGATCTGGATGCCGCGCTGCCGCAGCGTCTCGGCGAACGCGTGGGCTGCCGCCGCCGTCGCCGCTCGCGCGAACACGAAGTTCGCGTCGCTCGGCAGCACGGTGAGCCCGCGCCCGAGCAGGGCATCGCGCAGCGTGGACCGTTCGCGGCGCACGGCCTCGATCGCCGTGCGATCGGGTCCGGCGTCGAGCGCGCGTTGCGCCATGGCCAGCGAAGGGCCTGCCACCGGGAACGGACTGCCGCAGGCGAGCAGCGGCGCGATCAGGGCGGCGGGGCCGAGCGCATAGCCGACGCGCAGTCCGGCGAGGCCAAACCCCTTGCTGAAGGTGCGCACGACGAGCACGTTGTCGAGCGCGAGCAGCGCGGCGCTGGGATCCTCGTCCTGGAACTCGACGTAGGCGAGGTCGGCGACGATCAGCGTCGTCGGCAGCGCGCGCGCGATCGTCAGCAACTCCGCTGTGGCGATCGGCAGGCCGGTCGGGTTGTTCGGGGTCGTCAGGAACAGCACCGCCTCACCGTCGTGCGCGTGCACACGCGCGAGCAGGGCCGCGGTCGGCAGGGCGCCTTGGTGCCACGGCACGAAGGTGAGTTCGCCGCCGGCGAGCTGGCCGTAACGCGGCAGCATCGGGAAGCATGGTGCGGGTGCGACGAGGCGCCGACCTGGCGCGAGGTACGCGCGGCAGATCCGGTCGAGCAGTTCGTCGGCGCCGGTGCCGATCGCCACCTGATCGGCGGCGACATCGAACCGTGCCGCGAGGCGTTCGCGCAGAGCGCGGTCGTCGGGGTAGCAGCGCAGCGTCTGGAGATCGACGGCGGTCATGGCCAGGCGGCGCGCGTTGGCCTTGGGGCCCTCGTTGCTGTCGAGCCACAGGGTGATCGCGGCAGCGTCGTGCGGCCGGGTGTAGGCACGTGACGGCAGTCCGGGGCGTGGGCAGGGCTTCTTCACGGTACGAGTTGGGCGACGTTGGTGACGACGAGATCGCGCGCACCGAGCTGGCGCAGGCGCGGCAGGAGTTGTGGCAGGTCGGCGCGCGGCACCGCAGCGCGCACCGCGAAGCCGTTGCCGCCGTGCAGGGGCGCGATCGTCGGGTTCTGCATCGCCGGCAGCGCCGCGATCACGGCGTTCAGGTGCGCGGAGTCGACGTTGACGTCGAGCATCGCGCGCGAGCGTGCGTCGAGCACCGCACGCAGCAGCAGCACGAACGCGTCGATTGAGGCGCGTCGCGCCGGGTCGTCGAGTGAACGTGGGCTGGCGTAGAGCCGTGTCGAACTGCGCAACAACTCGTCGAACACGACCAGACCGTTGGCGACGAGCGTGTCGCCGGTCGCGGTGTTGTCGACGATCACGTCGGCGTCGTCGGGCGGAAACGCCTCGGTCGCGCCGTAGCTGCGCACGAACGTCGCCTCGTGGTCACCGCGCTGCAGCCAGCGTCGCGTCAGCGTCTCGTACTCCGACGCGACGACGAACGATCGGCGCAGCAGTGCGCCATCCTCGAGGAGTCGGCCCGGCGCGGCGGCGACGATGCGCACCGGATCGAGCCCCGTGTCGAGCACTTCGACGAGATCGAACTGCAACTCGGCGACCCAGTCGGCGCCGGCGAAGCCGAGATCCCGGCTGCCCTGATGCAGCATCTCGACGACGTTCTGCGGCTTGAGCAGCTTGCAGTCGAAAGCGGCGTTGCGGACTCGCGGCCGGTAGTCGCGCGAGCCGAGTTGCACGGGCATGCCGGCGTCGGCGAGCAGGGTGAGCACGCCATGCTGCATGCGGCCCTTGGGCAGGGCCAGGCGGAGAGGAGTCGTCGATTCGGTGATCATCGGAGCGGTTCGGGGGAAAGCCGGCTCCGCTCGTTCCGTCGGCGAGGTCTCGCCTACAAACGCGCGACGCCGGCGTCAGCCGGCGTCGGGTGAGGGTCGCGGTGCGTTCGTTCGGTCCGCGTGTGCCCTACCGGCCGGCCATCGCCGCATGGCGATGGTGGTGATGGTGGGCGGGGTGGTGCGGCAACGAGCGCATGGGCCCGGCACGGTAGCCGGCGCGGGCGTCAGGTCAAGCCGAGTGCCGCGGTTCTTCGGCGCTGTGGATGGAGGTGGCGCAGAGACCACGGCAGCGATATCAGGTCGACGGCATGACCCCCCTTCGATTGCCGCGTGTTGCATTTCTCGCCCCCTTCCTGCTGCTGGCCGCGTGCGCCCATCAGAGCCACAGTGCTCCCGAGTCGGCCCACGCGCACTGGAGTTACGAAGGGGCCACCGGACCACGACACTGGGGCTCGCTGTCGCCGGACTATGCACTCTGTGCGAGCGGCACGAGTCAGTCACCGATCGACATTCGTGACACCACCAGCGTCGACCTGCAGAACCTCGAACTGCATTACGTGTCGGTGCCGGTCGAGATCGTCAACAACGGTCACACGGTGCAGGTGAACTACGCGCCGGGCAGTCACCTCGACGTCGATGGCGTGCGTTACGACCTCCTGCAGTTCCACTTCCACGCTCCGAGCGAGCACACTATCGCCGGCAAGCACGCGAGCGCCGAGATGCACCTCGTGCACAAGTCCGCCACGGGTGCACTGGCCGTCGTCGGTGTGCTGATCGAAGAAGGGGAGCACAATGCGCACTTCGATGCGATCTGGAACAACCTGCCCGCGCAGGCCGGGCCGGCCAAGCGCTTCGACGTGCAGATCAACGCCGCCGACCTGCTGCCGGCCGACGCGCGCACCTACCGCTACCTGGGGTCGCTGACGACTCCGCCCGGTACCGAAGGCGTGCGTTGGCACCTCATGGTCGAGCCCGTGCGGATGTCCAAGGCGCAGATCGCCGCATTCACGCGCGTCTACCGCGGCAACAACCGGCCGACGCAGCCGTTGCATGGTCGGGCCGTGCAGATGGACAGCAGCAGGTAGGCGAACTGCTGGCTCCGGCAGGTCAGGGCGACAACTCGGGCGCGTCGGACCCGAGCTTTGCGATCTTGCGCGCATACACGTCCATTCCGGGCATGGCGCTCAGGCCGTGCAGGATCACACTCGCCAGAACGGTCACCATCACTGCGGCCTTGATGGTCGCTTCGCCGGGTTGATGCGTCTCCTGCTCCAGATAGACGAGGCCGAGCACGATCGATGCCAGACCGCGCGGTCCGAACCAACCCATGAACAGCACGGTCGCGAGGCCAAGGCGGGTGCCTGCGAGCGCGATGGCGACCGGCACCATGCGGATGACCGTGAGGCTCAGAATGGCGTAGATCACATGCGCCGCGCGGAAGTCCGGCAGGGTGTTCGTGATCAGGATGCCGAACAGGAAGAACACCGAGAGGTTGAACACCTGGCCCCATCCTTCGGCGAACTCGATCGACTGCGCGCCGGCTTCCCTGAAGCGGACCTGCACCGCCAGGCCGGCGACGAAGGCGGCGATGAACATGCTGGCGTCGACGGCATGGCAAACCATCATGCACAGGATCGGTAGCGCGACGACGCCGAGCTGCTGCCACGAGTGGGCCATCGACTGCCGCTGGTGCGCCTTGCCGAGCAGCCACCCGCCGAGCAAGCCGATGCCGCCGCCGACGAGCGTGCCGTATCCGAGCTGCTCGACGATGAAGCGGCCCAGGCTCGAGTGCCCGTCCTCTTCGGCGCCGCCAGCCAGCGCGATGAAGAACAAGAGGAACGGCACGGACAGGCCATCGTTGATGCCTGCCTCGACATTGAGGGCCTGCCGGATCTTCAACGGCACGCGGTGACTGTTGACGATGATCTGGCCGAGCCCGGCGTCCGTCGGCGCGAGGATCGCGGCCAGGATTCCTGCTTCCCAGACGGTCAGCTGCCGGAACACGACGAGGGCGAGGAGTCCGCCGAGCAGGATGGTCAGCAGCATGCCCGTGGTGAGCAGTCGTGTGGGCAGGCTGCTCATGCTCTTCAAGGCGCGCAGGTCGATGCGGCTGGCGTCGCTGAAGAGCAGCAGCACCAGCCCGATCTCCGCGATCCCCAGGAGCGTGCCGAGATGGTCTTCCCGCCTCTGCATCGCTGGGTAGAAGAGGCACGCAACCATGCCGGCGACGGTGAACACGATCGGCGCAGTCAAGACGGTGCGCTCCAGCCGACGGGAGACGAGGCAGTGGCAGAAGATCAGCGCGGCGAAGACGGCGGTGAGATCCATGAGCGAGCGAGGGTCCGGTTCAGGCGTGCGCGCGTCGGTGGCCACTCCGTCGCGGTCCGTCGTGTGGTGACGACCCCGCGCGTGGCACCGGCTGCGCGGTCCGCGTCTTTGCGGAGAGCGACAAGGATTACTCGTTGGCGTGCGCCGATGCGGGGGCAAAGTCGAAGCGGTTCCGAGTCGCTCCGGTCCGGAGTTTCTGTCCGCCCTGTGACCGTCACGGCCGGTCCGACTACGCTGCGCCGCCTGCCCCCGGAACTCGCCATGAAGCCTCGCACCCCACACTGCCTTGCTCTCGCCCTTGCCGCGCTGCCGTCGTTCTCCTTGGCACAACGAGAAGAACCATCGATCGAGTGGCAGAAACGCAGCACCACCATCGCGTATGGGGCCGTGCCCGTTGGCAAACACTCACTCGCGGACCTGCCGGTCGGTGGTGACTGGCGTTTGGGCATGAATCTCGCGAGCACGTGGACCGTCGAGATGCCGATCCTGATCGGCGAGCGGTTGTTGGCGCCGGGTGTCTACCGCTGCAATCTCGTGCGTTTGGCCGAGGACAAGTGTGCGGTGGTCGCCAACGGCAGCGGCATCGCGCTCGGTGGCGGCGACGACATCCGCGTCGAGGGAGTTCTGGCCAAGAGCAAGAAGGCCGGCAAGAAGCTCGAGTTGGGGTGGGAGAAGGAGGCGGCCGACGGCAAGGACAAGAGTGTGCTGCCCGTGATGCTCAACATCGGCTTTGGCGAAGACGGCTGGAGCGGATCGATGCAGCTGCTGGGTGGTGAGGTCAAGAAGCTCGGCCGGTGGGAGTTGACGGTGTTCGCGGTGCCAGCCGCGATCGTCGCCGGGCGTGAGCAAGCACGGGTGCCGGTCGCGGTGTTGAGCCGCGGCAAAGGCAAGGAACTCGAATGCTGGAACGTGCTGCTGTCAGGTCACGATGCGCGCCTGGTGCCGTGGATGGCGGCGCCGACCGAGCAGTTCGGTTTCGGTGCGATCGTGCCGCCCGACGAGAAGAAGACGACGACCGGCACGGTCGAGGCCGCGGATGCCGCCGTCGACAAGCCGGTCGCTGTGCTCAAACTCGCCAACGCGGCGATCAAGAAGGGCACGCTCGAGGTCGAGTTCGCCGTGGACAAGCAGACGCTGAAGGTGTCGTTGCCCGAGCCGCCGGCCAGACCCAAGTAGCAGCGGGCGAGTTCAAACAGCAGCATTGGCCGCATCGGTTGCTGGCCGAAGGCGATCGCGCGCGGCACGGACCCAGTTGTCAACTCGCCCGGCGGGCCTACCGTTGAGCGCCGCCCCCGACTCGTCACGTGGCGGCATCGACCGCCCCAGGAAGTCGTCATGCACAAGGTGAGGCTGTTTCTCGCTCCCGCCATCTCGCTCGTCGTGCTGGCCCATGCGTCGGCGCAGACGGTACATCACGTCGGCGTCTTCGGCTTCCTCACGATCCAGGCGGCGATCTCTGCCGCGAGTCCGGGCGACATCGTGCGCGTCGACCCGGGCACACACGGCCCGTTCACGTTGGACAAGGGTCTCACGATCATCGGCAGCGCCGCGGGCGGCACCACGATCCTCTCGTTCGGTTCGACGTTCGCCCCGACGGTCACCGTGCCGGCTGGCCAGGTCGCACACCTGGTCGATCTGGCGTTCATGACCATGACGATCGGGGGTGGGCAGGTGACGCTCGATCGCTGCGCGTTCACCGGTTCGCAGCCTCGGCTCGTCATCGCCAACGCGGTGGTGCACATGCAGCACTGCGGGTTCCAAGGCGCGGGCAACGTCACCGCACCTTTTCCGCCGCTGATGCTCGACACCGCCGAGGTCTTCGCGTCGGACTGTGTGGTGCGCGGTTTGGATGGCACACCCTTCGCGCTGCCGGGCACGGCCATCGCGATCAACGCATCGACGTTCCATGGCACCGGGATGACGATCGCCGCCGGCACGGGCGCGTCGCCGGTGGCCGTGCCGGCAGTGGTTGCCGACGCTGCGAGTACCGTGCAGTTGTGTGACTCGACGATCACGGCGACCTCGGCCACGTGCCCGGTGATGGCGAGCCGTGGTGGTCTCGCGCGCTGCACCCTGTTGCCCAATTGCTCGCCACTGCCACCGCTGCCGATGCTCGGCGTATCACGAACGTCATCGCTGCCGCCGCAGATCGGGCAGACGCTGTCGCTCGCCTTCCACAGCGATCCGGGTGCGCTCGTCTTCCCTTGGGCGTCCCTCGGTCTGACGGTGACGCGCGTGCCTGTGCTCACGAGCGCGCTGCTGCTGGACCTCAACACGGCGTTCCCCGCCGGGCTGCTGGTCGCCGACGCCAGCGGACTCGCCGTCGGCGCCTGGTCGATCCCCGCGACGACCGCGCTGCAGTATCGGACGATCTGGCTGCAGGGTTTCTGCGGAACGTCGTTGCCCCTGGCGAGCAGCGTCGCCGTCGGCGGCACGATTCGTTAGGCGGCTGCGAACCCGCCCTGCCCCTCGCTGCCTGCGTTGCGCGGCAGAACCTGTCCTCAGCGTGGCAGACACCACGCTTGTGGGAGAACCTGCCACGCGCCTTGGCACCGAGCGGCATTGCGGGCTCTCGCAACTTCCCTCATGAATAGTCCGGGCTAGACTGCCTCGCTCGCCCCCGAGACCCCTGCCCAGGAGAGGCATGATGCTCCGCAAATCGCTGTTCGGCGGATCCGCTGCGCCGACGCTCGTCGCCGCCTGCCTGTTGTTCGCCGATCCCGGCACGTCGCAATGTGGCCTGCAATGGCAACCGGGCAACGTCGCCGGCGCCAACGAGGCCGTCTGCGATGCCATCGCGTGGGATCCAGACGGTGCCGGGCCAGGCGCTTCCGTGGTCGTGATCGCCGGCTACTTCCAGACGATCGGCACGCAGCCGCTCTCGCGGATCGCCGCCTACGACGTCGCCGCGAACCAGTTCCAGGCGTTGGGCGCGGGTCTGAACGGCATGGTGCGCACGGTGCGCGTCGCCCCGAACAACGACCTCTACGCGGTCGGCGAGTTCACGCGCACCGGCGGCGTGCCGGCGCCTGGCGTCGCGCGTTTCGACGGCCAGCAGTGGCAGGCCATCGATACGAACGCGCCCGACGGTCCGGTTTGGGACATCGCCTTCGCGCCCAACGGCGACCTGTATGTCGTCGGCGAGTTCGCCGCGATCGGCGCAGTCCCCGCTTCGCGAGTCGCGCGCTGGGACGGTTCGAACTGGTCGGCGCTCGGCAGCGGCGTGGCGGCGATCAACCCGACACCGGGTGTGTTGCCGTCGGCGCGGGCGGTCGCCGTCGACACGAACGGCGTCGTCTACATCGGCGGCCAGTTCGTGCAGGTGGGCAATGCTCCGGCGAAGGGGGTCGCGCGCTGGAACGGCAGCTCGTGGCAAGCCGTCGGCACCGGCCAGGCGCCCGGCAGTCCCACCGTCGAGAGCCTGGTGTTCTTGCCCAACGGCCACCTCGTCGCCGGCGGGCGCTTCACGGGTCTGGACATGACGAGCGTCCGGAACGTGGGCGTGTGGGACGGCAGCGTCTGGTCACAGATGGGCAGCGGCAATCTGCCGGAAGGGTGCGCTTCGTTGACGTTCCGCGCCAACGGCAACCTGCTGTCCGTCGGCATCGACGGCATGATCGAGTGGAACGGCAGCGCCTGGGTGAGCCCCGTCTCAGGTGCGCAGCCCACGCCGATGAGCGCTGCCGTCGAAACGTCGCCCGGGACGTTCGTAGCCGTGGGGTTCTTCAAGACGGTCGACGCGGTGCTGGCGTGGCACATCGCGGTGCACCAAGGCGCGTCGTGGTCGCCGGTCGTCGCCGCCCCGGCCTTCGACCACTACGTCAGCAATCTGTTCGTCGATCCTGCGGGCGGCCTCGTCGCCGTCGGCCAGTTCACCCGGATCGGTGCAATGCAGGTGCCAGGGCGGGCCCGCTGGGACGGGCTCACGTGGAATCCGCTGCCGGCGCCGCCGACGCCGGCGACCGCGCCGTGGTTCATGGTCTGCGGTCGGTTGTCGAACGGCGACGTCGTCTTCCAGGATGGTCTGGTCGCACCGCAGTTCGTGGCGTGGGATGGCAGCGCCTGGCGCATTCTCGCGCCGTCCGGCACGAGCGGCGTCGTCTTCAGTTCGCTGAAGGTCACGGGCCTCACGAACGGCGACCTCGTCGCCTACGTCGCTGGCTTGCCGGGTCACGCCTACGCGATCGGCCGCTGGAACGGCAGCGCCTGGTCGCCCTTGGCGACGACGATCGACGGTGCCGTGCAGAACATGCTGGGCCTGTCGAACGGTGACCTCGTGATCAGCGGCAGCTTCACGCAGGTCGACGGCGTGCCCGCGAACGGCATGGCCCGGTGGAGTAGCGGCCAGTGGTCGGCGATGGGCACGGGCCTCGCCGCGTTCGGCACGGCTTCGTTCAGCAGCATCGTCTCGATCGGCGAGTTCGTCGAAACTCCGGGCGGCGACCTCTACGCGCTCGGCGCCAGTAACGGCACGACCCTCAATCGCTGGTCAGGCAAGTGGACCGGCTCGGGTTGGCAGATGCTGCCGGCCACCATCGGCGGCGGTGGGGGCGTCGGCCTGCCGAACGGCGACCTGGTCGTGCTGGGCGTCGCCTGGTTGCCCGGCAACCCGCTCGTACCGATGGGTGGCATCGCCCGATGGGACGGCTCTTCGTGGTCGCCGTTCGGTTCCGGGCTGAGCAGCTCGGCACATTGCGCCGCGGTGTTGCCCGATGACGAGGTTGCCGTGGGTGGGGCGTTCACCTTGGCCGGGGGTCTTGGCTCAGCCTACTTCGCGCGCCTCGCCTCGGACTGTCCAGCGACCTCGATCGTGACGGGCTCTGGGTGCGCCGGCAGCGCGGGTCCGCTCACGCTGCAGGTGATCGACCTGCCCTGGATCGGCGGCGTCGCGCGCGGTCGCTGCGATGGTTTCGCGAACGGCGCACTCGCCGTCGCGATCCTCGGGCTCTCGCCGACCAACACGTTGCTGTCGACGCTGCACCCGGCGGGCGGTGCGGCCTGCCGCGCATGGACGACGCCGGACGCGGTGCAGTTCGTGCCGAGTCAGGCCGGCGCGGCGGCGGTCGAACTGGTGATCCCGCGCGATCCCGCGTTCGTCGGCGTGCAGTTGTGGCAGCAGTTCCTGCAGGCGGAGATCGACGCGTTCGGCGGCCTCGTCTCGTTGTCGAGTTCGAATGCGCTCACGCTGACGATCGGCGCCCTCTGAAGGAACTGCTGGCTTTGATGGGGCCGTAGCCGCGCAGGTTTTCTTCGGGTCAGCTGTCATCGGGAGGGTGCTTCTTGCCACAGACAGGGAGCGATGTC
>CAYMPV010000010.1:0-166578 GCA_964392305.1 uncultured candidatus Brocadiaceae bacterium | reverse complement strand
CGAGCACATCGCCGATCGCGGCGTGTTCGTTGCCGTCCAGGAACAGCAGCACCAGCGCCTTGTCGAGCGGTCCGAGGTCGTCGATGCAGCGCAGCAACTGCACCGCCGCCTCGTCAGGCTGCTGCACCGGTGCGGCGATCGCGATCGCGTGCACGTCGTCGGCCGAACGTCGCTCGCGATGCCGCCGTTCCCGCCGGTGGAACGAGATCGCGACGTTCAGGGCGATGCGGTAGACCCACGTGGTCTCGGCGAACGTCGGGTCGTACCGCTCGCGGCTCCGCCACAGCTGCACGGCGACCTCCTGCACGACGTCCTCGCGGTCGGTGGCGTCGCGGCAGTAGGCGTAGGCGATCTTGTGGATCAGCCCGGTGTGGCGGCGCAGCAACAGGGTGAACTCGGCGACGTCCATCGGGGCGCACCATGATTCGTTGCCCGGTGCCGCCGCATCACAGCACACCGGAACTTTTTGGGCCCCTCCCGAGCCGGCCAACCGCCGTGCAAGCCGGGGCGCGCCGGTTAAGGTTGACGCGAGCCTCCGGTCGCCACCGAGGATCCACATGCCACGACCGCCGCGCTCCGTTCCTCCGCTGTTCGTCTGCCTGTACCTGCTCAGCTGCCATTCCCCCGGTGGCAGCGGCACGGAGTCGCCTTCGGGCGCGATCGACCCGAGCGGCGCCATCGTCGACGCCGCCCGCCAGATCCACTGGGAACGCAGCCTCGACGACGCGATCGCGCTCGCCAAGGCCGAGCAGCGCCCCCTGCTGCTCGCGGTCAACATGGACGGCGAGAGCGCCAGCGACCGCATCGTGCACGAGCAGTATCGCGACCCCGCGTTCGTCGCCGCGAGCCGCAACTACGTCTGCGTCGTCGCCAGCCTGTTCCGCCACAACCCGCGCGACTTCGACGACCAGGGCAACCGCATCCCGTGTCCGCGCCTGGGCAACATCACCTGCGGCGAACACATCGCCAACGAGCCGGCGATGTTCCAGGAACTGCTCGCCGACGGCGAACGCGTCGCGCCGCGCCACGCGGTGGTGTTGCCCGATGGCCAGAAGGCCTGGGACCTGTCGCTGAGCTTCGATCTCACCGACATCGACCGAGCCTTGATCGAGACCGGTAAACACCTGCCGCCGCCGTCGCCGTTGCGCGCCTCGGGCTGGACCGAGCTCGCGGGACAACGTTCGGACCGCGGCCGCGTGCTGCTCGAACAGGCGATCGCACGCACCTCTGACGAAACCGAACTCGGCACCGCGCTCGACGCGCTCGCTGCGCACGGTGACGCAGGTTCGATCGACGCGCTGCGCCTGATCGCCGTGCGGTTGCCCCAACTGTCGCACGCGCTGCAGCAGCGCTTCGTCGCGACCGTGGCGACGCTGCAACTCGGGGTGCCGGTAGCGACGATGCTGCGAGAGCAGATCGAGACGATCGACCCACAGAGCGTGCCACATGCGGATCGGCCCTCGACAGTCGGCACGTGCGGGACCGCCGCGTGGAGCGAGGCCCATGAGAAACTGCAGGCGCGGCGAACCTGGCGGAAGTGGCTCTCGATCCTGGCCCAGGTCGATGGCAAGAGCCCGGCGACGCAGGCGTACCTGCTCGCCGTTCGCGCAACCGGTGCCGGCGACGAGGCCGTGTCCCTGACTTTCGGCTCGCAGGTCGGTGAAGCGCTCGGAACGGCGTTGGCGAGCGGATCGTCCCCCGACGAAGTCTTGCGTGCCGCGACGTTGCCGAGCGCGACCGGCAGGGCACCCGAACCCGACCCGTTCACGGTCGAACTGCCGACCGAGTCAGCGCTCGAAGCCGAGCTCGACCAGCTCGACCGTCAGCTGCGCGACCACCGTGACGACGTCGACCTGCGCGCGCGCTTCGCCAAGGCGTCGCTCGATCTGGCCCGTCGGCGCATCGAGTCGGGCGGCAGGGATGTCGCGCTGCTGCTGGCCGACGCCGAGAACTACTTCGACAAGGCGCTCGAACAGCAGCCACAGCGCGCCGATTGGTGGATCGAACGGGCGCGCACGGCCTACTACCGCAGCGAGTTCGCGGCCGAGGTCGACTTCGCGGGTTCGGCGCTGCGGGCGGCGAGCGGCAAGACCCTGCGCGAACTCGACGTCGAGGCGATACTCGATGACGCGGCCACCGTCGAGGCACTGCGTTGGCTCGGCGACGGTTGCATGAACCGCTACCGCGAACAGCTGGCGACGGACCCGGTCGGCGCCGCGGTGTCGATGGCCGAGGCGCTGCGCGCGTTCGGCATGGTCGCCAGGAGCGTGTTCGGCGACGACAACGACTGGACCAGCTTCGCGTCGTCATGCGGCGCGCTGGGCCTGTGGCGCTGGCAGTTCTCGGCCGCGTTCGCAGGCGCGCTGCGCGTGCCGTCGGGCAGCTCGATCCGCCAATGCATGAACCAGGCGCTGTGGGCCGGCGGCCGTGCGGAACACGTCGCCACGGTCGCCGACGCGATCACCGCGGCGATCACCGGCCAACTCGGCAACGACCATCCCGATCGCGGCGCGGCCCTGTGGTTCGCCGGTTATGCGTGGATGCTGCAGGCCGAGAACCACCGCCGCACCGAACGCATGGGTGACGCGACCGCCGCCTACGCCACCGCGCGCGAACGCTTCGCCACCGCCGCCGCGCAGCGCCCCGACTACCAGGACAGCTGCCGCCACTACGCGGCGCTGTGCTGGCTCGGCGAGGGCCTCGCCGAGGTCCGCGCCGGCCGCCGCCAGGCCGCCGCCGACTGCCTCGTCGCGGCCGTCGGACAACACGCTGAACTCGCCGGCGCCACCGACGGCCTTGGCTACGACGTGCTCGACCTCGTCGACAAGATCGGCGAATGGCGCGCCACCGGCCCCAGCGACGTCGACCCGCAGCAGCTGTTCGCGCGCATCGACGCGCTGGCCCCAACCACCGCGTTCTACGCCGTGGCGATCGCCGACAGCCAGCTGCGCGAAGCGCTGCGCGCCGACGGCCGCAACCCGCAGCGCGAGATGCGCCAGACGGTCGATGCTGCCGGCGAACCGATCCGCATGCTCATGGGCCTGCCGAACGACGAGGGTGACGGTTGTCTGCGGGCGTCGATCGCACTGCTGCGCGGCGTCAAGTCGCGCCTGGTCAGCGACGAGGACAAGGTCGCACTGGCCCAGGCGGACACCACGTGGGCCGAACGCAACCTCGAACGCAACCGCAGCGACGGCGTCGCCGAGGCCCTGCGCGAAGCGGCGCAGCTGCTCGGAGTGGACGTTCCCGCCGCCGACGCCGACACCGCGGCGTTGGGCCGCACCGCGGCGCTGCTGCGCGCGCGGCTCGGCGAGGCGCGACCGCGCTGGCGCATGGGCCGCTGATTCGATGCAGGGCGCGCGCGCCCTTCGATTCGACGGCACAATGGAAACCATGCGTCTTCTGGCCCTGCTCGCGATCGTCACCGCTTCCTCGGGCCCGACCACCGCCCAGACAGGTGAACCGAACTCCGCGACGACGACTCCGGTCCGCGCTCCGCGCACCGCGATCGAACGGAACCTGCTGGCGCTCGCCGATCCCGCACAGCGGCACGCGGCGATGTTGGCGCTGTGGCAATCGGGTTCACCGGCGGTGCCCATGCTGGCCGCCGTGATCGCGCGTGACGACGCCGGCGCCGCATCGGCCCTGCGAGTGCTCGACCAGCTCGGCGGCGAGGCGGCCCCCGCCGCGCCCGTGCTGCACCGCGCCATGGACAAGGCCAAGGAGCCCTGGCGCAGCGAGCTGGCCCGGACGATCGCGCGCATCGAGGGACCGCCGTGCATCCTGGTCTCGCTGCACGAGAAGAACGAAGTCGTGCAAGTCGACTTCGACGGCAAGGTCGTGCGGCGCGCTCCGTGCCAGAGCCCGTGGGGCGTGTGGCCGATGCCCGAGGATCACTTCGGCGCGATCAGCTTCAACCAAGGCATGGTGCAGCAGATCGACTGGAGCGGCGAGGTCAAGGACAGCCTCAAGGTCATCCACAGCATCACCTCCTACCTGCCGCTGGACGACGGCGGTTGCATCACCACCAACTGGGACGGCGACGGCGTGCTGGCGCGCCGCGGCGCCGACGGCACCGTGAGCTGGTCGCACAAGAACGACGCGTACCGGTCGATGCGCCTGTTCGACGAGGTGCTCGCGGTCGCACGCAAACCGCCGCGGCTGATCACCTATTCACTGACCGGCGAAGAACTGCGGGCGATCGACCTGCCGACGCCGTGCTGCGGCCTGTATCCGCTGCCGAACGGCAACGTGATGCTGAGCGCTCACAGCGGCCAGGTGCTCGAGGTCGACAGCGCCGGCAAGGTCGTCGGCGAACTCAAGGTCGAAGGTTTCGCCAACGACGTCGCCCGCCTGCGCGACGGGCGCACGGTGGTCTCGGGCGTCGGCGGCCTCTACCTGTTCGCCAAGGACGGCAGCACCCTCTGGCACCTCACCGACCTGAGCAAGTGCGGGCCGATGTTCGTGCGCGTGCCGTGGTAGGTGTGCGGCCAGGTCGGGGGCGCCCATGTCGGGGGTGCCCATGTCGGGGGTGCCCATGTCGGGGGCGCCCAGGTCGGGGGCGCAACGGCAGGCGCTGTCGCCCCCCGACGATGCACTTCACTTGCCGACGCGCGAGTAGTGGATGGTCATCACGTGCTGGCCTTCGCCTTCCCCGAACGTCATGCGCAGCTCACGCTCGGTGTCGCTCTTGTGGGTGCTGATCTGCGTAACGGGCACCGCCTGACCGGTTTCGTCGTAGCTCGTGCCGCGCAACGCGAACGAACGCTTGGCAGCGTCGTAGACACCCTCGGTCTGCATCAGCGGCGCCGACATCGAATCGATCCAGTAGCTGACGACCTTCTGTTTGGTGGCGTCCCAGCCGGTCAGCGCGTGACCTTCGAACGGCATACCCATCACCGTGCCGGTGTAGTCCGACCAGGTCCACTTGCTGCCACAGATCGGGCGCACGACCTCCTTGCACTTCGACTCCATCACCGCCGCGCCGGGGATCATCATCTTCATCTCGGCGTTCCACGTGCCGCAGTCCTGCGTCAGCGCCACCAGGGCCACAGGCGTGCTCGCGTCCGCACCGGCGGCCTTGTTCGCGGACGCCGGCTTGGGGATCGCACCGCTGTGCCGCTTGCGATCGATGCGCATCATCTCCTTCTCGGTGCCGTCGTCGGCGACCGAGTAGACCGTCTCGACCGACGTGTCCTTGTCCTTCACCACGAACACGCTGCGGAACTGCCCCATCGGCGACTTGCCGGTGAAGGTCCACGTGTTGGTCTTGGCGTCACGCACCGCGTCGAGCACGCCGGGCGCCTCCTCGGCATCCGACGCGAACAAGCACTTGTAGCGCTTCGCGAACGGGTCGTAGCCGAGCAGCCAGATGCCCGAGCAACCCTTGTCGTCGCACTTGCTGTCGCCGGTGACCTTGAGCCACAGGCCGTTGCAGACGAGTTCGGCGCTCTCGAAACCAGTCCACTCGGTGGCCTCTTCCATGCCGGGCACGCCGGGCATCGCCGCCATCTTCGCGTACGTGCTCCAGGTGCCGACGAGGGACGCGAGTGCGTCGTGCTCAGCGGTCTTGGGGTTGGGCATCTCTTGCGCCGGCGCCTCGGGCGCAGTCTCCTGCGCGAGCAGCGGCGGGAACACGATGCTGAGGGCGAGAAGGGAAAGGACTTGGGGCTTCATGATCGGTCTCCTGGATACGCGCGCGGCGGATTCGAGCGCCGCGGCGGCGAGCAATCCTACGTCGCGCGATCGGGTGATGGCCAGACTACCTGACCGGCTCGACCTGCTCGAACGGCACGCGTCACGCCACCCGCCGCGTCAACGCAGCACGAAGTCCAGTTCCGGCAACACTTCCCCCGCGCGGATGGTCAGCGCGCGGCGCGCCACCCAGGGCGCCTGGCTGCCGAAGAACTGCGGCGGACGATGATCCTCGAGGCAGATTTCATAGTCGCCGGGCGGGATCGGATTCGCGAAAGCAAACCGCCCCTCGTCGTCGGCGACCGCGGTGGCCAGCGGTGTCGACAACCGGATGTGCACGCCGGCCGAACGATCCAGCGGCTCGTACAGGGCCACGACCATGCCGATCACGGGCCGGCCGTCGCGCATCACGCGACCGCGCAGCACGGGGGCCGCCACCGCCGCGGACGCGGTGGCCTCGCCGCGTGGAACGGCAACGAGATCCGAGTCGGCGGGGGCCGCGCACGCCGCGGCGGCGACGGCCACCAGGATGATGCTGTGGGTTCTCATGACGGCAAGCGGGGAAGCGGACTCGGACGGTCCAAGCCGCGCGGACTTCCCGGCGTACCGCCGCGCCGAAGCACGTCGCGCCGTTGCGGGCACCGGCGGAATCCTGGCCAGAACGACACCGCGTTGGCGCCAACCCACTCGACCCCGGCAAGCGCCGCGCGGTCACGGAACACCATGCCATCCCTGCCGCCCCTCGTCGTCGTTTCGCTGCTCTGCTCGACCGCATCCGCCCAGGCGGCATGGAGCCTGCTCTATCCACCGGTTTCGCCCGCGCCGCGTTTCGAAGCCGCGATGGCCTGCCTGGGTGAAGACGGGCCCGTCGTGTTGTTCTCGGGCAGGCCGCCCGTGATCCAACCCAGCGTGGGCCATCTCCAGGACGCGTGGCTGCTGCAGGGCAACACCTGGACGCCCATGCCGGGGCCGTTGCCGCCAGCGCGCGAAGGCGCGGCGATGGCCTACGACGTGCGGCGCGAACTGCTGGTCCTGTTCGGCGGGTTCTCGTACGCGGGTGGCTTGCGGAACGACACGTGGATCTTCGACGGCAACCAGTGGCAGCAGGGCTCGAACGGCCCCAGCGCGCGCCGCAACCACAGCATGGCCTACGACCCGATCAACATGACGATCGTGATGTTCGGCGGCGTGGTCCCAGGCTGGGTCAGCGGCTACCTGCAGGAGACCTGGGAGTGCTCAGGCGGTTCGTGGAGCCTGGTGCCGGCGCAAACCAACGGCCCGAGCCCGCGCGCGTGGGGGCTCATGGCCTTCGACGCCGTCAACGGCAAGGTGCTGCTGCACGGCGGCGCGCTGCAGAGCGCCGTCTCCGGCCAGCAGGACATCACCTACGCCGATACCTGGCTCTACCACGCGCAGAGCCACCAGTGGCAGCAGTCGTTTCCGGCTTCGGTGCCGCCGCCGCGCATCGGTGGCGCGATCGCGGCCGACCTCGAACGTGGCCGCGTGATCGTTCACGGCGGCGCGCTGGCCAACGACTACCCGTGGGAATGGAACGGCCAGAACTGGTCGCTTCGCGTCGAAGCCTGTCCGAACGCGCGCAGCCAGCACTCGATGGCCTTCGACGAACCGGGTCATCGCCTGGTGATGTTCGGCGGCGTCAGCAACGGCTCCCCGACCACCGACCTGTGGGCGTTCGGCTCGTTGTCGCCGACCACCACCGCGCGCTACGGCACCGGCTGCGTCGGGCCGGCCGGCACGCCCAAGCTCGACAACCAGCTGTTCTCCTATCCGTGGATCGGCGAGACCTACACCAGCGAGGTGCAGCGGGTGCCGCTGGGCAGCGTGCCGGTGTTCTTCGCCACCGGCTTTGCCCCGGCGGCCAACAGCCTCACCGCGCTCGGCATGCCGGGCTGCACGCAACATGTGGCGCCGCTGGTCAGTGACCTGCGCATCGCCAGCAACGGCCGGGCGACCTGGGCCCTGCCGATCCCGAACAGCACCGCGATGGTCGGCCTGCAGCTCTACCAGCAGGCGCTGGTGTTGGCCCCGGGCAGCAACGCCGCGGGGGTGATCGCCAGCAACGGCCTCGACCTGCGCGTCGGCTCGCGCTGACCAGCGGCAGCGCCCGCTGCGGAGCCGCCGTCAGCGCCCGATGCCCGCAGTGCCCGGCACGAGCACGTCGCCGTAGCCGAAGTAGGGATCCGACAGCGAGACGTGCAGGATGCCCTCGAAGATCTCGTGCTTCAACGCGTCCGGCGTGCACGGCCCCTGGGTGCGCGCCAACAGCTGGCGCACCAGCGGGCGAACGAGGCGGCGGTTCTGCGCGGAGTCGAAGGCGACGACCTGCAGGCCGATCTCGGTCGGCGCCGCATTCGCCGCTTCGGGAACCGTGAGCTGCACCACCTCGCGGCTGCTCATCGCGAACTTGCTGAGGTCGATCGTCGCCCCTTGCGGCGGAAGGACCAGCGGCATCGCCAGGCGCGGCGGGTTCTCGACGACGCCCTTGCTGATCGTGGTCAGCCTCTTTGCCAGGTCCGCGTCGATCGTCTGCAAGCCGGTCTTCGCGACCCCTTCACCCCCGGCCGCTCCAGGCGCTGCGGCGCCGCGCGTTTCCCGGGGCACCTGCGTCGTCGCGGCTCGCTTCGCGCGAACGGCATCGAGCGCCGGCCCCGCCTCGGCGAAGAAGTCGTCGGGCGTGTAGATGCCGGGCAGTGCGTCGACGACGACACCACCGGCGGTGCAGATGTAGATCACCGTGTTGCCGCCGAGCGTGCGTTCGAGCTTCTTGCCGTCGGCGAAGGTGATCGCGACCTTGGCGGTTTCGTGCACCGATTGCCAACACGGCACCAGGTCATCACGCAGCAGCGCCTGGATCTTGGGGTCCGAGAACAGCACGGTCCTCAGGGTGCGCGCGTTCGTTCAACAGAACTCTTCGTCGAAGCGGCCGAACAGCTGCAGCACCAGCACGCCTTTGCCCTGCTGCGCGGCGAGCCGCGTCGCGGCCTCGGTCGTGGTCTGCCAGGTGACGCCGTCCTGCGGCGGCGGGCAGGTGCCGGCGAAGAGCAGGCACAGGAGCGGGAATGCGCGGTTTCTCATGTCTTCCTCGAAGCCAGGTCCGGAAGGGCCAGTTCCTGAAAGGGTCGGCCTCCAGTATCCGCGCGCCGGCTCGGCGTTACGTAAGCCCCGCGTAAGAGCCAAGGCCCCACCGCGGAAAGGGGAGCGGTTACCTTTCGCAGCCAGCGTGCATATGCCTGCCCGCGGACACCACCCGACCACACGGACCGCACCGACCGCACCGACCGCCTGATGACGCACGCACCGACGCTTGCGGGCCTTCTCACCCTCACCTGCGTGCTCGCGGCGCAAGGCGGCGAGAACCCACCCGACGAGACACAGCAGCGCGGCGCAAGGGTGCTGCAGCCGTACCCCGATCGGCTCCAGGACCAAATCGACCGGCTGACCGGGAAGGTCGTTTGGTCGCAATACCTGCCGCGCACGACCGCGGCGATGGTCGTCATGCCGAACGTCGGCGATCGCATCGAGCTGTCGTTCGACGGGCACAGCCACCTGCAGCTGCAGCGTCGCGACCAGGACGGCTCGACGTCGAAGCGCACCGCGTTCCTGCTCTCCATGCCGGGCCCGTTCACCGCGCGCGCGATGTCGCCGCACGAGATCCTCGTCGCGATGGACACGGGCAACGCGATGAGCGAAGTGACCGTGTTCGCGTTCGCGCGCGACGGCGCCGACGCCGAGTTCGGGCTCGTCGGCGAGGCGCGGCTGCAACGGATCACCTGGACGGATCGGGACTCGGGGACGGAGCACAGCCAAGGACCGGACGCCGCCGAGGTCACCTGCTGGGATCGCGCCTCGCTGACCGCGCAGGTCGCGTTCACGTGGCGCGGCGCGCCGCGGGTCGTGCTCGGCGAGGTCGCGCTCGGGGACATGCGCCCGCGCGAGGTCGAGCTGCAGGGCCGCCGTTTCCGAACCCACCCCATGCCTCGGTTCGTCGAGGTTCGTGGTCAGCCGCTCGGCAGCGACCGCGGCACCGACGTCGAGTGCGCCCAGGCCGATGGAAACCTGCTCGCGTTCGTCCGCCAACAGCCCACCGCGATGCGGCGCGCACCGGTTCGCCTCTGGGTGCGCGACCACGAAGGAACCTGGAGCAGCTCGAAAGAGGACCTGCCGGGGATCCTCGTGGAGCCCGGGTTCGTGGCATGGCGCGACGACCGGGGCGCGGTGCACCTGACCACGCCGCTGTCGATCTACACCGGGGGGCAGCTGCAGCAGACGCTGCGCACCTACCGGTGGCAGCCGAAGCACGACCCGGACTCGGCGGCGGCTGTGCCCCAGTTCGAATGGGCGGGCCAACTGCTGCCTGGCGCACCGCTGCAGATGGTCCGGACCGCGGACGGCGCGCCTACGATCGTGCTGCAACAGGCTGACGGGGTGGTCGTCACCTGCGCGCGGAACCGCTGACCCGCCCCGGTCAGGCAGGACGCCTGTTCGATCATTCGTGATCGATTTTTGTGGATATTGGGCAGTTTTCGATCGTTCCTGATATGTTTCCAGTTCAGTCAGAGCGACCGATCATTCGATTACAAGTGATCGGTTTCGGCCCACATCCTACCATTTTCGATCACTCGCGATCGCATGCGAATCGACCGCCTGACTCCCACCACGACGATCCTGCGCGAACTCGGCCAGCGCCTCGCCAACGTGCGTAAGCAACAGGGCCTGTCGCAGGAGAACCTCGCTGCGGCCGCCGGCGTCGGCGTCGCGACCCTGCGCCGCATCGAAGACGGCAAGGACGGCAAGCTCGGTTCGTGGTTGCGCCTGTTGCTCGCCCTGCAGATGGAAGGCGCGGTCGACGGCTTGCTGCCCGAGGACTTCCGCTCGCCGCTGGCCGAGGTGAAGGGCCGGCGCCAGCGCGCGCCGAAGAGCGGACCGCCGCGCGGCGACCAGGATCCGGACGGCGGCTTCGTCTGGGGAGACGAACGCCCGTGACGACCGCGACGGTCAAGCTCTGGGGCACGCCGATCGGCTACGTGTCGATGGACCACGGCGAGCGCTTCGCGCGCTTCGAGTACGACCCGGCGTTCGCCGCCGCCGGCATCGAGGTGGCGCCGCTGCAGATGCCGGTCGTGCCGCGGCGCATCTACCAGTTCCGCGACCTCGAGCCGCGCGCGTTCCACGGACTGCCCGGCATGCTCGCCGACAGCCTGCCCGACAAGTTCGGCAACCGCCTGATCGACGTGTGGCTGGCGCGCACCGGCCGAACGCCCGATCGGTTCCACGCCGTCGATCGCCTCTGCTACACCGGCACCCGCGGCATGGGCGCGCTCGAGTTCGAACCGTCGACCGGCGGCACCGAACTCGCCGACCGCCGGCTCGAGGTGGCCGAACTCGTCGAACTGGCGTCGATGGCGTTCGCGGCGAAGGACCGTCTGCAGACGCACCTCGACACCGCTCGCGGCGAACAGGCGCTGCTCGACATCCTCAGCGTCGGCACGTCGGCGGGCGGCGCGCGCGCCAAGGCGGTGATCGCGTTCGACCCACGCACCAACGAGGTGCGTTCGGGCCAGACGCGCCTGCCCGAGGGCTTTCAGCCGTGGCTGATCAAGTTCGACGGCGTCGCGTTCAACGGCGACTGGGGCATCGCCGACCCCAAGGGTTACGGACTGCTCGAGTATGGCTACTCGCAGCTCGCGCGCGCCTGCGGCATCACGATGGCGGAGTGCCGGTTGCTGCAGGAGAACGGCCGCTCGCACTTCATGACGCGCCGCTTCGATCGCGACGAACGCGGCGGCAAACGCTTCGTGCAGACGTTCGCGGCGCTCGCGCACTTCGACTACTTCGAGACCGGGCAACACTCCTACGAGCAGCTGTTCTTGACCATGAAGCAGTTGCGGGTGCCGCCGGCGGCCATGGAACAACAGTTCCGACGCGTCGTGTTCAACCTGGTCGGTTGCAACCAGGACGACCACGTCAAGAACTTCGCGTTCGTCATGGACCGGCGCGGCAACTGGGACATCACGCCGGCCTACGACCTGTGCCACGCCGAGGGCAGCGCGTTCACGAGCCAGCACCAGCTCAGCATCAACGGCAAGACCCGCGACTTCACCAAGGCTGACCTCGCGCACCTGGCCGACTACGCCGGCCTGCCGCGCCGGCGCGAACTGGCCGTACTCGACGACGTGCTCGCCGCGTTCGCCGGATGGAACGCGCTGGCCGAGGGTCTCGGCGTGCCGGCGCCGCTCGCGCAGCACGTGGCGCGCACGCTGCGCACGGACTGGTGAGCCAGGCCGCGCTGATCGGGGCGGCCCTCGTCGACTGCGCGAGACCTGCGCCCGCTCATCGCTTGTCCAGCAGCGGGACCTTCCCGATGCCGAGCGGCGGCCGGGCGACCGGTGCGCTGCGCCCGACGCCCTTCGCGGTCAACTGCAGCAGCAGTGCCTGCATCTGCTGTCGCCGGTCGACCTCGGCGAAGAACAGGTTCGTGGTCTCACCCGGATCGTTCGCCAGGTCGAACAGCTGTCCGGTCGCCTCGGGGGCAGTCTCGGGCAAAGCGAACTCCTGCAACGGCCCATTCGAGTAGTCGTTGCCTCCCGAACCGGTGTGGGCCAGGTACTTCCATTGGCCGACGCGCAGTTGGAACTGCGACCGGAAGCTCTGGGTGAGCATGTGCGGGCGCACCGGGTCGCTGTCCTCCCGCATGCCCAGCAGCACCGGCAACATGTCGAAGCTGTCGACCGCCACGTCCGGGCCGAGTTCATGGCCGACGAGCGACGCGATGGTGGCGAAGATGTCGGTGGTATTGATCAGCTGGGCAGACACCTGCCCCGCCGGGATCCGACCGGGCCAGCGCGCGATGAAGGGCACCCGGTGGCCGCCCTCCCACCCATCGCGCTTCATCCCACGCAGGCCTCCCGCGGCGTCGTGGCCGTGATCGTCGCGCATCCAGATCGTGTGCACGGTCTCCGGACCGTTGTCGGAGTTGAACATCACCAACGTGTCGCCATCGATGCCGAGCGAATCGAGGGCGTCGAGCAGCCGCCCCATCAACACATCCAGCTCGTGCACGAAGTCGCCGCGCGGCCCGGCCCCGGTCTTGCCGTCGAACTCGGCCGCGGGCAGCACCGGCGCGTGCGCGATCTGGGTCGACAACACCATGAAGAACGGCTGCTCGGGCGCGCGCTCGCGGTGCCTGGTGACGAATGCCATCGCCTTGTCGAAGAACAACAGGTCGGCGTCGACGAAACGATACCCCTTGGCCTTCCAACCCTCGTCGTTGTCCCAGCGCCACTTGCCACCCGGGTTGGGCAAGGCGCTGCGCTGGTGCCGCTCGGTCGCCGGAACCGGCACCATGCCGTTCTCGATGTAGACGTAGAGCGGGTCGGTGGTCGGACAGTTGGGCGTGACGAAGGACTCGTCGAAACCGCGCGCATTGGGGCCGTCGATCAGCGGCGTGCTCTTCGCGTAGTCGATCAGCAGGGAGTTGTCGAACCCGCCGCCGAGCACCTTGCCGTCCTCGTCGAGCCAGGTGAGACCGACGTGCCACTTGCCGAACACTCCTGTGTGGTAGCCATGCTTCTTGAGCATGTCGGCGAGGGTCATCGTGCCCGACTCGAGGTAGCTCGGCCCGCCCGGCCCTTCGAATGCTCGGGCGCCGCGACCCGTGCGACAGACCAATTGGCCCGAGTAGAGGCCGTAGCGACTGGGCGAACAGATCGTCGCTGGACTGTGCGCGTCGGTGAAGCGGATACCCTCACGCGCCATCCGGTCGAGCCGGGGCGTCTGGTAGGCAGCGCGCGGGTTGTAGCTCGACAGATCGCCGTAACCGAGGTCGTCGGCGTAGACGATGATGATGTTGGGCAACGCCTGGGCAGGCACTGTCGCGGCGAACAACACTGTCGCGGCGAACAACACGGGCACGGCGAACAACGCGCGCCTAAGGCAGGGGATACTCATGACGCGACCGGGGCTGGGCAGCCTACTTCGCCGGCGCCGGCGCCGCATCCCCGGGCAAACGGCTGGACAGCGCCCCCGAGGCGACGTTCGATAACCGCGCGTGTACTTCCAGCCCCAAACCCGACGCGAGCCGCGCATCCGCCTGTTCCGCTCCGGCCTGCTCGAAATGTTCACGGTCATCCATCCGGCCGTCGTGGTCGCGATCTGGGCACCGGTGATCGGCTGGCTCCTCGTCACCGGCTGGGACGGGCAAGCGGAACACCAGGCCGGCGCTGGCACCTTCGCCGCGGCGCTGGGCTCGGGCCTGCTCGTGTGGACGTTGACCGAGTACGTGATGCACCGGTTCGTGTTCCACTTCGATCCGCCCAAGTCGTGGCCGTGGCTGCGCAGCGTGCTGTTCGTATCGCACGGCATCCACCACGTGCAGCCCTGGGACAAGGCCCGCCTCGTCATGCCGCCGAGCCTGAGCGTGCCGCTGGCGTTCCTCTTCTACTGGCTGTTCGACGCGGTGATCGTGCAGGTGTTCGACGCGCCGGCGTGGCTGGCGCCGAGCTTCGGCGGGTTCCTGCTCGGCTACCTGACCTACGACCTGCTGCACTACGCCACCCACCACCTGCCGATGCGCAACCCGATCGGCCGGTGGCTCAAGCGTTACCACCTGCTGCACCACTACGACGATCCTGACGCCCGCTTCGGCGTGAGCACGCCGGCATGGGACTTCGTGTTCGGCACGTTCCCGCGCCGCAGCGAGACGGGCGACGAACCCTCGGCGACGCGGTGATCGCAGTCCCGGTGGGAGCTCTGGCCATGCGATCCCACCGAGTCCTGGACCTGCGCCGACGCACCTGCACCCTGCTGCTCGGCTGGTTGGTGTCCGCGCCGGTCTCGGCGCAGGATCCTGTCGCTGCTGCCACTCCACACTGGTCGCTCGCCCCGCCACAGCAGACCCTGCCCCCGGCATTGGCGCCGCACCCGATCGACGCGTTCGTGCGCGCGCGACTCGCAGCCGAGGGTCTGTCGCCGGCCCCTGCGGCCGATCGCGCGACGTTGCTGCGGCGCGTGACCTTCGACCTCACCGGCCTGCCGCCGACGGCCGACGACGTGGCGCAGTTCTGCAGCGACCCCGATCCGCTGGCCTACGAACGCGCGGTGGATCGCCTGCTCGCCAGCCCACACTTCGGCGAACGCATGGCGCTGCCGTGGCTCGACGCAGCGCGCTACGCCGACACCAACGGATTCTCGATCGACGGCGGCCGCCACGCCTGGCTGTGGCGCGACTGGGTGATCGACGCGTTCAACACCAACAAGCCCTACGATCGGTTCCTCGTCGAACAGATCGCCGGTGACCTGCTGCCGGATCGCACCGAGGCGACGCTGATCGCCACTGGCTTCCTGCGCAACAACATGGTCACCCACGAAGGTGGCACGATCGCCGCGGAGAACCTCGTCAACTACGCCGCCGACCGCGTCATGACCTTCGGCGAAGCGGTGCTCGGCCTGACCCTGGCGTGCGCGCAGTGCCACGACCACAAGTTCGATCCAATCTCCCAGCGCGACTACTACTCGCTGTTCGCGTTCTTCAACCAGGGCTCCGAGAAGGCGCACGACGGCGACGGCGGCAACAGCCCCGGCCCGGTCGTGGCCGCGCGCTCGGTGCTCGTCACCGGCGAAGAAGAAGCCCTGCGAACGCGCATCGCCGCCCTGCAAGCCGAGCTCGCGGCGCCTTCGCCCGCGGCGCTCGCCGCCTGGGAGGCCGGTGCCCACGCGCGCCTCGCCGCGCGCGGCCGCGACTTCGCTTTGCACCGCGCGACGCTGCTGCAGATCAGCACGCCGAACTCGGGTGAAGGGTTCTCGATCGAAGGCGAGCGCTTCGCGCGCATCGATCGCGCACCGGGCTTCGCCGCCTTCGACGTCAGCATGCGGTTGCCGCCGACCCGAGCCCCGATCACGGGGCTGCGTGTGGTGATGCACCCCGACCCCGGTGCATCCGACGCCGGCTGGGGCCACGGCGGCGGCCGCGAGGGCAAACGCACGTTCCAGCTGACCACGATCACGGTCAGCGCCGGCGCCGTGCCCGCGGATCAGGTCAACCTCTACCGCCTGCTGCCACTGGCCACGATCACGGCGAGTTCGTGGGCCGCTGACGGCCATCCGCGCGGCGCCCTGTCCACCAGCTACGACAACGGCTGGAAACCCGATCTCGACGCGAACGGGCCCGTGCACGTGACCGTCACCTTCGATGCGGCGATCACCGGCGAAGAGGCCAGGTTCCTCACCGCGCAGCTCAACTTCGGACGAGGTGGCCAACTGCTGGCGCGCCGCATGGAGTTCTTCGCGATGACCGGCAACGACGACGGCACGGACCTGCCGCGCGACATCGTGTCGATCCTCGGCAAACGACAGGTGGATCGCAGTGCCGACGAGGCGCAGCTGCTCGCCAGACACTTCACCGAGTTCGGCGAGGCGATGGCGCCCACGCGCACCGCGCTGGCGAACGCTCGCGAACGCCTCGCGGCGCGCACCGAGGCGTTCCCGACCATGGTGATGGACACGGCAGCAAAACCGCGCGCGACCTTCGTGCTGCATCGTGGGCTGTACGACGATCCGCGGGAACCGGTCGAAGCGGCGACACCACCCGCACTGCCGCCGCCACCGGCAGGCGCCCCGCACGATCGACTGGGCCTGGCCCAGTGGGTGGTGATGCCGCACCACCCCCTCACGGCGCGCGCCGCCGTGAACCGCTTCTGGCAGATGCTGTTCGGCGCCGGCATCGTGCGCACCGTCGCCGACCTCGGAGTCCAGGGCGAACGCCCTTCCCATCCCGAACTGCTCGACTGGCTGGCCGTCGAGTTCGTCGCCAGCGGCTGGGATACGAAAGCGCTGCTGCGCACGATCGTGTCTTCGCAGACCTACCGGCAGTCGTCGGCGACGACGCCGGCGATGCTCACGCACGACCCCGACAACCGGCTGCTGGCGCGCGGACCACGCTTCCGCCTACCGGCCGAGTCGATCCGCGACGGGGCGCTCGCCGTGTCGGGCCTGCTCGTGCGGCAGATCGGCGGGCCGAGCGTGAATCCGTACACCCCCGGCGACCCGTGGCGCGAGATCAGCCACTATGCGTCGACGCACGCGACCGCACAGAGCTTTCGGCAGGACCACGGCGAGAAGCTCTACCGGCGCAGCCTCTACACCTATTGGAAGCGCACCTTGCCGCCGCCGAACATGGTCGCGTTCGACGCGCCCAACCGCGAGGTCTGCACCGTGTCGCGGCCGACGACCAACACGCCGTTGCAGGCTCTCGTGCTGCTCAACGACCCGCAGTTCGTCGAAGCCGCGCGCAAGTTCGCCGCACGGGTGCACGAGCGCGGTGGCGACGATCGCGAACGATTGCGCTGGGCGTTCTGTGAGGCGACCTCACGACCGCCGAAGCCCGCGGAGCTGGCGGTGCTGCAGCGCGCCCTCGCCCGCGAACGTGCGGCGTTCGCGAACGACCCCGCCGCCGCGGCGCGGTTGCTGCAGAGCGGCGAGCCGACGCGCGACGAGTCCCTGCCGGCCGTCGAGCATGCGGCGTGGGCGCAGGTCACCGCGATGCTGCTGAACCTCAGCGAAACCGTCACCCGCAACTGACAGTCGCATGGACACGCCATCGACCACCTCGAACGCCGCGACCGACGCACTCACGCGCCGCGCCTTCCTCGGCGGCAGCGCTGCCGGCATCGGCCAGATCGGACTCGGCGCGCTGCTGGGTTCCGCGCTCGGCGCCGGCTGCACGACACCGACGCTCGCGTCGACCACGGCGACGGGTGCGGGGCACGGCCCCGGGCTGCCGCACTTCGCGCCCAGAGCCAGACGCGTGCTCTGCCTGTTCCAGGCCGGCGGGCTCTCGCACGTCGACCTGTTCGACGACAAGACGACGCTGCACCGGTTCGCGGGTCAGGAGTTGCCGCCGTCGGTGAAGGGCACGCAGCGCGTGACCGGCATGACCTCGGGGCAGGGCAAGTTCCTGATCGCGCCGCCGATCGCTCCCGGACGTCGCTGTGGCGACAGTGGCCTGTGGATCAGCGACCTGCTGCCGCACCTGCAGACCGTGGCCGACGAACTGTGCCTGATCAAGTCGCTGCACAGCGAGGCGACCAACCACGACCCCGCGATCACCTTCATGAACACGGGCAACCAACTGCCCGGTTACGCCAGCATGGGCGCCTGGGTCTCGCACGCGCTGGGCAGCGAGAACCCGAACCTGCCGGCGTTCTTGACCATGGTCTCGCAGGGCTCGGGCAAGAACCCCGGGCAACCGATCTTCTCGCGGCTGTGGGGCAGCGGCTTCCTGCCGTCGTCGCATCAAGGCGTCGGCTTGCGACCCGGCGCCAACCCGGTGCTGTATCTGGCCAACCCCGACGGCTTGGACCGCGATCGTCGCCGCGCGATGCTCGACGACCTCGCCGCGCTGAACGGCATGGCGGCGCAGGAACGCGGCGATCCCGAAGCCGTCGCCCGGGTCGCCGCCTACGAGATGGCGTTCCGCATGCAGGAGTCGGTGCCCGAGTTGCTCGACACGCGCGAGGAGTCCGCCGCCGTGCTCGCCAGCTACGGACCGGACGTGCGCCGCCCGGGCAGCTACGCGGCGAACTGCCTGCAGGCGCGGCGCCTGCTCGAACGCGGCGTGCGGTTCGTGCAGCTGTTCCACCGCGGCTGGGACCAGCACATCGCGCTCGCGCGCCAGCTGCCCAACCAGTGCCGCGACGTCGACCAGCCCACCGCGGCCGTGATCCGCGACCTGCGCATGCGCGGCCTGCTCGACGACACGCTGGTGATCATCGCGACCGAGTTCGGGCGCACGGTCTACAGCCAGGGTGAACTCGGTTCACCCGGCTCCGGCCGCGATCATCATGGACGCTGCTTCACCGTCGGGCTCGCCGGCGGCGGCATCCGCCGCGGTATCGGGTACGGGGCCACCGACGAGTTCTGCTACAACGTCGCCGCCGATCCCGTGCACCTGCGCGACCTGCACGCGACGATCCTGCACTGCCTGGGCCTGGACCACGAACGGCTGACGTATCGCTTCCGCGGGCTCGACGCCCGGCTGACCGGCGTCGAACCGGCGCACGTGGTGCGCGGTGTGCTCGCCTGACGGCGGGCCAGCAACCCGCCGCAGTCCTGCAGACGATCCTGTCGCCGTCCGCGGTAGAGTGCAGAGCCGATGGAGCAGCAGCCGCCCGTCCGAATCCCGCCGCAGCACCTCGACGCCGCAGCGCTGCGCAGCATCGTCGAAGAGATCGTGAGCCGCGACGGCACCGAGTTCTCGGATCACGAGACCAAGATCGAAACCGTGCTCGGTCTGATCTCACGCGGTGAGGTCGAAATCTGGTTCGATCCGAACACGGCCTCGTGCAGCGTCAGGTAGGTCGCCCCGTCCATGCCCGCCATGCGTGAAACACTCGGAACCGCCTCTACCTCAGCCCGCGTCCGGACCTTCCTGCTGGCGTGGCCCGTGAGCATCGGCATCGGGATCGCTCAGGACATCGAGCCACGGCGCTGGACCCACATGCCCGTGGGCACCGACATCGTCGGCGCCGGGTACATCTACACGGTCGGTGATCTCCGTTTCGATCCTGCGTCGCGGATCCAGGACGCGAAGGTCGAACAGCACTCCGTGCTGCTCTCGTACAACCACTACCTGGACCTGTTCGGCCAGACGGCCCGCCTCGACGTGCTGGTCCCCTATCAGCTCGGCAGCTGGGAAGGCCTGCTCGACGGCGCGCCTGCGGCCACCAGCCGCGACGGATTCGGTGATCCGCGGCTGCGATTCTCCGTCAACCTTGCCGGGGCGCCGGCACTGCAGGGGCGCGAGTATCTCGACCATGTCAACCAACGCGTCTCGCACACCACCGTCGGCGCCGCAGTCGCCGTCCGGTTGCCGCTGGGCGAGTACTACGCGGATCGACTGATCAACCTGGGCCAGAACCGCTACTCGATCGAGCCTCAGCTGGGCGTCCTGCACACGGCCGGTGCCTGGTCCTACGAACTGACCGGCTCGGCGTTCTTCTACACCGACAACGACGAATTCTTCGGCAACACGCAACTCGAACAGGATCCCCTCTACTACGCACAGGCGCACGTCGTGCGATCGTTCGAGTCGGGCCTCTGGGTATCCATGGGCGCCGCCTACGGCTGGGGGGGTGAGTCGAGCATCGACGACAACCAGCTCGACGACGCCAGATCGAACCTGCAGTACGGAGTCTCTTGCGGCTTGCCGATCGGCGCTGGGCAGTCCCTGCGCGTCGCCTACATCCGCGGCGACACGTTCGCCGACGTCGGCACCGACAGCCACAGCTTGCTGCTGACCTGGGCGCTGCGCCTGTGAACCGAACCGATCGGCGATCAGCACCACACCGCTGCATCTATGCACCGCCCAGATGCCGCCGCATGAACGCGCCAGTGTGCCCCCACAGGTCCAACCAGTCGGCCTCGCGCATGCAGTGTTCCGACTCGGGGTACTCCCGCAGCTCCGCTCCGTAGTCGCGAGCGAACAACCGACCGGGCTCGGGTGACACCGAGCAGTCGCGCCCCGCCAACCCGAGCAACAGCGGCGGGCGACCAGCTGTGACGGTCGATGAGTCGACGAGGTCGGGCGCGGCGACCTCAGACCTTGCCCCACGGCCGCACGTCGATGCCCAACATGCCGGCGCGATGCGCTGCCTGCAGGCCGATGTCGGTGTCCTCGAACACCGCGCACGCGGTCGTCTCGACGCCCAGTCGCCGCGCGGCTTCGAGGAACACATCCGGTTCGGGCTTGTGCCGCGCCGTGTCCTCGGCAGCAACCAACACGTCGAACCAATCGCGCAGCCGCAGCCGTTCGAGGGTCTTGGCGACGACGTCGCGGTAACCGCCGCTGGCGACCGCCATCGGCAGCTTGCCGCGGTGCGCGGCGGCGATCGCGACCACCGGTACGATCGGCGCCAAGGTGTCGAGGCACTCCAGGAACAACCGCTCCTTCTCCCGCACCATCGCCTCGACGTCCGTGACGGTGACGCCGGCGGCGTCGGCGAGCACACCGATGATGCTCGCCGTCGGCATGCCCCCCATCGCGTAGAAGCGCGCTTCGGGGAACGGGATGCCGTGCGGTGTGAGCATCGCCTGCCAGGCGCGGTAATGCGCCGGCATCGTGTCGGCGAGCGTGCCGTCGCAATCGAAGATCAGGCCGGCGATGCCGGGCGGAGCGGTCCAGGGCAGGGTGTGCATGCGAACAGGGCGCCGAGTCGTACGGGAACCGCGACATCGGCGCCAGTCACACGCATCGCGGCGTCGCAGCCGCGCCGGTCACGTTCGTCGCGCCCGGATCGGGTAGCAGCTAGCATCTCTTCGGCGCTGGCCACCACCGCGGGCTCCGCCGCCGACCTCACCGCAGGACGAACACATGAAGGACCGCTTCGAACGTCACCGCCAGCCGTGGACCCCCAGCGAGATCGCCAAGCTGCACCAACTGGTCGAGAAGGGGATGAGCCTGCAGGCCATCAGCAAGTCACTCACTCGCAGCGAGGAGTCGATCAAGACGCGGGCCAAGCTCGACAAGCTCGTGATCGCGAAGAAGCGGTAGCGAGCCCGCGCGCGACGCCCCTCAATCGACCTTCGCGCCCAGCAACAGCAGCGCCGACGGTAGATAGTACTGCCCCTTCTCGACGGTTACTCGCAGCTGGAACGCACGGCCGGGATCGAAGCGCGCAGGCAAGAACGCCTGACCGGCGCGCGCGACGACCTTCAGGGGCGGCTCACCATCCTGCACGACGGTCAGCGCGCCCGGCCCGAACTTGAGCAGCACGAGGTTGCCGGCGCGCGGCGCCTTGGCGACCTTCCGCCATTCGCCACCGCGCGGGTGAGGCCCGGCGACGAATTGCTCGTAGCCTGCCGCCGGATCGACGTCGAAGACAAGTTCGGTCTGTCTGGCAGCGGTCAGCACCCGGCCATCGATGCTCAGCGCATCCTTCGACGTCGGCTTGGGCATCGACAACTGCAGCCGCTCGTTGACCAACACGCCCTCGATGCCGATCGGCGGCCCCTGCGTGACCTCGTCGAGGAACGCGACGATACCCGCCAGGTAGGCGAGGGTCGGAGTGACCTGGTCGCCGTCCATCAGCGGATAGGCATCGAGGTCGGCACAGTGCACACGCAGGCCACGCTTGATGAGCTTGCCGTGCTCTTCGTCGTCCAGGCCGGTTGCCGGCGCCTCGGTCTCGGCCGTCCCCAGCATGCCCTGGTCCTTGGGCGTGTTGCCGCGCAGCTTGGTGCCGACCTGCAGCGCGGCGTCGTAGACGTCGAGGGTCGCCTCGACGCCCTCGGCTGTCGCTTTCCAGCCGACCTCGGGCTTGAGCCCGTAGGCGACGAACAGCTCGCGCGCGAGCTTGCGCGCGCGGCCGGCGTCGAACACGCCGTTGTGTGAGTTGCCGAAGCTGATCGGAATGTGCGGCACGATCACCGTGTTGCCCTGCTGGTCCTTCTGACGCACGAAGCGGGCGTTGTCGAGCCACGTCGACTGCTGGGCGGCCACCGTGTTGAGGATCGCCAGCACCGCCTCCGCGCGGTTGCGCGCCGGCTTGCCCTCACCTTGCGCCGCGGTCGTGCCCGCGAGCGCGAGCGCGGCTGCGGCAGCCGCCGCTGCGGCGATGCGGCGCTGCTGGTCGGGCGCGATCAGCCGCTCATAACTCACGCGGTCCAGTTCGGCCGGATAACGCGGGTCGTAACCAACAGGGACACGCTGGATGCGTGGTTCGCTCATGGCGTTCTCGCTTCTTCGAGCAGGCTCTCGATCGCCGAGAGCACATGGTGGCGGGGGTCGTAGTGGCGGCGCAGGAAGGTGCGGTCGCGCGCGGCGAACAGGTCCGCACCCAGGCGGTCGGCCGCGAGCGTGACCGCACGTTCGTGCGCACACAGCAACTCGGTGACGCCGTGCAGCGAGCCGGCGGTGCGCAGGTTCAAGCATGCGCAGGTCGAGCCGCAGCGCTCGCGGATGCCGCAGCCCGAGCATTCTCGAGGCCGTTCGCCACCGTGTTCGTGCCGCCAGTGCGCGAATGCGTCCTGGTCGATGCCGCGCTCGACGTGACCGATGCGGTGCGCCGGCGACTCGAGGAACTCGATGCACGGGTAGACGAAGCCCTCGGGATCGACGGCGATCTGCCGGTGCCCCGCGGCGCAGCGGTCGCCGCGCACGGCGCGACGGTTGGTGTGCGCGGCGATCTTGGCGTCGAACGGCGCGAGATAGAAGTCGCGGCCCTGACGGCTCCAGCGACGGTAACGCGCCGCGAGCGCGCGGTAGGCGCGTTCGAGCGTGCGCAGTTCGGCAGCGCGCCACTGGGCGCCGAAATCGAGGGTCGAGATCAGGATCCGCGCACCACGTTCGTGCAGCCAGTCGACGGACTTGGGCAGCAGGCGGGCCGTGCGCGGCGTCACCACCGAGTAGGTCGCGAACGGGGTGCGCGCCGCGACCAAGGCCGCGAGCGCGCGTTCGACCAGAGAGGAGGTCGGCGTGCCGCCGACGCTCGGCCTGGTGAGGTCCTGCGCCTGCGGACAACCGTCCGCCGACAGCGACACGAACAGCGCGTACGCCTTCGCGAAGCGACAGAAGCGCTCGTCGAGCAGCGCGCCGTTGGTCGAGACCTTGGCGGTGACGAGCACGCCGTGCGCCTCGCCTAGTTCGAGCAACCGCGGCTGCAGCTCCTCGATACGTTCTCGTTCCAGCAGCGGTTCGCCGCCGAACCAGGTGACCGCGACGTGCGTGTGGCCGGCATCGACCAGCATGCGGATCGCGGCCTCGGCGACCTGACGGGACATGCCGCGGCCCTGGCGGTGTGCCTGGTAGCAGTAGGTGCAGGCGAAGTTGCAGTCGCGGGTCAGTTGCAGGACGAGTTGCATCGCGGAGTGGATCGCGGGCGGCGGCGGGCGCAGCGTCAACGAGGCGCCCCTGCCTTCGGTTCCCCGGATCCTAACAAGCCCGCAAGGGGTCGGCGCGGCATGTAACAATGCCGGCGACGATCACGCGCCGGAGTAGGTACACGCCATGCCGATGAGAACCCACCACCCGCAGCCGGCCACGGTGATCAAGCCGGTCAACGCGTTCGGCCGCAGCGGGTGGGCAGCAATGGCCAGCAGCACGAGGCCGGCGTGCAGCGCGACGGCGGTCGAAGGCATGTCGCCGTGCAAGGTCGACAAGAGCAAGGGGCCGGCCCACGGCAACACACAGAGCAGGAAGTGGCCAGCCAGGCTGCCCAGCGCCATGATGAAACAGAACCCCACGAGCAAGCTCGGCACGAGCACCTGCGCGCGGCGCGGCAAGGTCGGGTAGCCGCGATCGGGCGGCGGCTGCCAGGGCACGAGTCGAGCCGGCACGGCGGCGATGAGCGCTGGGCCGAAGAGCACCAGCACGGCCACTCCGACGATCAACGCCAAGGCTGCGAGGGTGAGGTGCATCGCGATCAGCCGATCACGAAGCCAGCTTAGAGTAACGGACAGCCCGGCGACCTGGGTCGGGTCAAGTTCCATGGACCAGGCCACCTCCGGGCACGCGATCCGAAGTCTCGATACGCTGCTCCCCTTCTCGCCGACCACGCCAGTCCGGCTCGCCAACGGACCCTCACGCAAGGAGCTTCGCGCATGCGCCACCTGCCTTCGATCTGCATCTTCGCCTCGGTCGTATCCACGCTGACGGCACAGACGACCAGCACGGTCACGGTGACCGACAACAACATGGTCTTCAGCCAGACCGCCCTGCCGGCGGCCACCTCGAACACCTGGCCGTCCGCCGAACTGCGAGCCGCAGGAGCATCGAGCACCGACGCGCTGTGGAGCCTGTGGTGGTACTTCCGCGTCGCCGGCGACCCGCAGGAATACGCATTCGTCAACGACACAGCACCCAACGCGCCGACCCGCCAGGTGACCAATCCGGTGATCACGACGACGTGGCCGGACGTGCGCGGGCGCGGCCTGTTCTCGGCCGCGTTGACCGAGATCGTCGTCAGCACCGGTGTCGACCGCGGCTACGTGGTGGCGTCGATGAGCCTCACCAACCTGACGAACGCGCCGCTGCAGCTCGACATGTTCTCGATCTCGGATCTCGAGGCCGGCGGATCGTCGGCGCCCTACTTCAACAACAACGTCTGTTGGGGCAACGTACGTTCGCAGTACGCCGAGGTCGCGACCAACACGCCGCACGGCATCGAGTACTACTGCCCTGACGCGGACCAGGTGCAGGTCGACGTGTTCGGACCGTCGACGCCCGGCGCGTTGCCGTTCATCCTGTCGAACACCACGGTCGACAACCTCACCGGCTGGAACGGCACCTTCGGCCCCGCCGACCACAACGGCGCGTTCCAGTGGCAGCGCACGATCCCGGCGCAGGGTTCGTCGACGTTCACGGTGTTCGTCGCGCTGACGAGCCAGCGCCCGATCCAGACGAGCTACGGCACGGCGGGTGCAGGCACGCCGGGCCTGCCCACGCTCGGCAGCAGCGAACGCGCGATCGTCGTGCCGACGGGCGCGGTGCCGCGCAGCTTCGACGTGCAGCTGGGCAACGCGCTGCCGCTGGCGCCGGCGCTGATGATCACGAGCTTCGCGCAGTCGTCGCTCGTCGTGCAGGGCATCCAGGTCTGGGTCGATCCCAATTCCTCGGTGACCAACTTCGTGCTCACCGATGGCAGCGGCGCCGCCAACCTCACCTTGAGCATGCCGCCATGGGGCGCGCTCTACGGGTTGGCGCTCAACCATCAAGCCGTGATCCTCGACAGCGGCGGGCCCGGCGGCCTCGCGTCGTGGACCGCCGGGCTCGCGCAACAGATCGGCAGCTGGTAGCGGGTCGCGCGAAGCGTCACACTTCGTGCCGATGCCCGAGCTCCACAGAGTCGTGACCCACCCCGGCGGCGCCCACAAGGACGACGTGCTCGCCTGCTGCGTGCTGATCGCCAGACACGCGTGCCCGATCGTCCGGCGCGACCCCACGCCGGACGAACTGCTCGACCCGACGGTCGCGATCGTCGACATCGGCGGCTCGCACGACCCGGCGCTCAGCAACTTCGACCATCACCATTTCCCGCGCGAACACCCCCCCACCTGCGCCCTGAGCCTGGTGCTCGATTCCCTGGGCATCTACCAGGACGCGCTGCGCTTCTGCGACTGGCTCGAGGCGGCGGAGTGGTTCGACTCGCGCGGCCCGAACACGACGGCCGAGTGGCTCGGCGTGCCCAGGCGCGCGATCTCCCGGCTCAACTCGCCGATCGACATCACCTTGCTGCGCCGCTTCGCCGCGCAGAAGGAACACCTGCCCGGAGAGACGCTCTACGAGTACATGCGGCTGGTCGGCGAGGATCTGCTGACCTTCCTCGCGGACGTGCGCCAGAGCATCGAGTTCGTCGGCGCGCGCAGCGAGCGCTGGTCGGTTCGCGCCGGCGACGAGGAGATCCAGACCGTGTTCCTGCCGCGCGGCGACGACTCGCCCGAAGAACCGTCGGGATCCGTGCATCGCTTCATCCTCGCATCCGGCCTCGAGGCCGAGATCGGCGCCACCGTCTATCCCGACCGCCGCGGCGGCGGTTACGGCATCAGCCGGTTCGAAGACGATCCCCGCCTCGACTTCTGCCGGCTCGAAGGGCAACCCGACGTGCACTTCGCCCACAAGAGCGGCTTCATGTGCAAGACGTCGGCCACGGATCCCATGCGCCTGCAGGCGCTGATCCGGATCGCGGCCGGCGGCTGAAGGCCGGCCGCAACGCCGTTGCGATGGGGCGCGAGACCGCCGCACGCGCCGGCTCGCCCGCCGCGCGTCGGATTGGGCTGATCACGTGCGCGGCAACGGCCGATAGCACCGGCATGCAGAAGCGCGACGTACTGTTCCTGCTGCTCGTCGCGGGCGCAGGCGGCTACGCAGCCTGGAAGCACCGCGACTGGATCTGCGAGCGCCTCGGTTACCGCGATCTCGATCCGGGCCGGCTCAAGGCGATCCGCCTCGCCAAGGACTCGGGTTGCATGGGTTCGGGCCGCACCAACTGGCAACACCTGCAAGACCGCCGCCGCAGCGGCGCGATCCGCTTCGAGGGCGAACCGTGGGTCGCGGACCCCGTCGAGGGCCAGCTCTACCTCGTGTCGATCGCGTGGGACGATGCTGCCGACGAGACCCACGTGACCTGTCGCTTCCACGTCGACATCGCCGCGTCCACGGTCGAGCAGCTCGAGAGCGAGCGCGAGCCCGCCGCGCCGCGGTAGGAGCACTGCGGCGCACCGATCACCCGGGCGGCGGATAGACTCCCGCGTCGTCCGCCCCACGGTGATCCCATGAGTGCCAAGATCCGCGCATGCGCCTTCGCGCTGCTCACGCTGCACCCAGGCCTCGCGCTCGCGCAGCAGGACGTCGAGATCGCGCGCGCGATCGAAGCGCTCGACGACGCGTCGCCCGCAGTCCGTGCGCGCGCACGCGCGGCGCTGCTGCGCCTGGGCGAGCCGGCGCTCGCGGCGCTGCGCATGCACATCGACGCCGCGGTCGACGTGTCGCCGGAGCTGCTGTTCGTGATCGCCGAAGAGATCGGTGAAGAACGGCGGCGACTCGCCGTCGAGCTCTTCAAGGACCTCGGCACCCAGGTGAGCCGCCAGGCCGGCGCGTCGCCGCCCGCGGAATCCCTGTGACGAACGCAGGGTTCGTGGCGATTGCGGCACTCACCTTACCGATGCGCGCCGAACAGCTCTTCCTGCACTTCCGCACCACCGGTGACCCGGCGAGCCTGGGCGCGGTGTTCGACCTGTGCGCCGACGAGCTGTTCGCCGTGGCCATGCACATCTGCCGCGATCGGCAGGCCGCCGAGGACGCCGTGCAGGCGACGTTCCTGATCGCGATCGAACGCGCGCAGCGCTTCGCCGCGGGACGACAGCTGCGGCCCTGGCTGCTCGGCATCCTGCATCGAGAGGTCAAGCGCGCGCGAAGGCGCGCGCGCCGCGTGCCCGATGCGGCGAAGGTGCGGCGAGGCGACGAGCCGCCGCCGCCGCAGGTGCTGCAGGCCGTCGAGACCGACGTCGCCGTGCGCGACGCCATCGCCAACGTGCCGCATCCGTATCGCGAAGTGCTCGAACTGCATCTCGTGCAGACGCTGCCGTCCGGCAGCATCGCCCAGCGGCTGCAGCGTTCGCCCGGCGCCGTGCGCACCCAGCTGTGGCGCGGTCTCGAAATGCTGCGCAGGTCGTTGCCCAAGGGGCTCGCGCTCGGCGCCGCAATCGAGTGCGGCACGAGGCCGGCGCTGGCCGCGGTGCGCGAACGCGTGATGGCGGCCGCGACGACAAAGGGTGCGGCGGCGGGGATCGGGGTGACGGCTTTGCTCGGAGGTCTGCTGATGAAGAAGGTGATGGTCGGTGCCGCGTTGCTCGTGGCAATGGGGTTGCTGTACTGGCAGTGGGCACCGCGCAGCGACGCGCTGGCGCCGGCTGCACCACAGGGCCCGGCGAACACCGTGAGCGCGGGGGCCATCGACGCCACGCACGAACCCGCAGATGCCCCATCGCCGTCGCGGACCGCGGCGAACGTCACACCGGAACCGACATCTGCGACGCAGACACCGACAGCCGAGATTGCGCCGGTCATCCTGCAGGTGCGCGTCGCCGACAACAACGGCAAGCCCATTGCCGACGCCGACGTCGCCATCTACGAAGCGAAGAAGGACCATGCTGACGAGCGCGCGAGCAGCGTCGCCGCGCAACGAATCGCCACCGATGTGCTCGGCAGGTGTCAGGTACGGGTCGACCGATCGCTGCTGCTGTCGGCCAGGAAGGACGGCGTCGGCTGGTCCGGTGACCTGATGCTCGATCCGGGGCACGCCGGGCGCGACGGCGAGTTGTACGTCGTGCTGATGCCAACGGCGACCGTGCGCGGCACGGTGCTGCAGCCCGATGGCAGGCCCGCGGTCGGCGCGAGGGTCCTCGCCTACTTCACGGTTCGCATGCTCGGTGTCGTCGAGAGACTGAGCGGGGAGTTGCCGCCCACACGCAGCGACGAGAACGGCCGGTTCCAATGCGAGATCCTGCCGCAGAAGGACTACCGCTTCCGCACCGAACTCGACGGCAAGTACGCGGTCCTTCCTGGCGAGCTGGAATTGAAACCCGGCGAAGTCCGCGACGTGGTGCTGAGGTTCCCCGGCGCGTTCGCCGTGAGCGGCACGCTGCTCGACAGCGAAGGGCAACCGCTGGTCGGTGAAGTGAAGTTGCTCGAGGCCGGGACGGGAGCCATGCACAGCGCCGTCAGCGATGCCCAAGGCCACTTCCGCATGTTGTTGACCGCGGGCGGCACGGTCGACCTCATCGGCGGCAAGCAGGGTCAGACCTCCGCGCATGCGCAGCTGGTGCTCGACGACGCGCGGCCGCAGCAGGAGGTCACGCTGCGCACCACGCCGTTCGTACGGGTTTCCGGCAAGATCGTGGACGAACTCGGCCAGCCGTGCGCCGGCGCCCACGTCGGCCTGTCCAGGGTCGGCAAACGCGACCGGCTCGAAGAGATGCGCAGCGGTCTGCACGGCATCCTGCCGCGCGGCCCGACCGCCGAGGACGGCACGTTCTCGTTCCTGACGCCTGCAGGCTACCGCTATCGCCTGGTGTGCCGCGCGCTGCCCGACAACCGCGAACTGTGGGTGCGTGGGCACGAGTTCGACGTGCCGGCCACGGGCCTGCTGCTCACCATCCGCGATATCGACAAGCAGGGGTTCGTGATCGCCGGCACCGTGGTCGACGACGAAGGTGGCGCCGCGGTGCCGAAGTTCATGGTGTCCCGGACCACCCACGTCGCGAACGGGGCCAGCCAAGACCAGGTCGGGGAAGGCACGAACGGCGCCTTCGAGATCGGCCCTTTGGTCACCGGGAGCCACTGCACGTTCGTCTTCGAGGCCGAGGGCTTTGCGCGCGCGCGCGTCGGGCCGTTCGACACGACGGTGCGCCGCGAGGTCGTCGAGGTGCGCATGCGCCGCTGCGGCAAGGTGCGCCTGCGCGTGCTGCGCGCGGACGGCACACCCGCCGTCAAGGTCCTGGCCTCGCTGCAGCAGGTGGTCGAGGACCCGTTCTCCCGCGCATGGCAGGGCGAGACCGACGGCGACGGCTACGTCGAGTTCACGCAGGTGCTGCCCGAGGCCTTCAAGGCACACGCGTGGGTGCCGGCACAGGAAGGGACCAAGGTGTCCTCCGACACGCTCGTCAGGCCCGGGCAGACCACCGAGGTGCAGCTGGTGTTGCCGCGCTAGAGGCCATCACGTGCCGAACAGCACGCCTGGTCGAGCTGCGGGTGCTCCCCCCATGAGCCCGCTGCGCCGTGCACCGAGCGACCGGATGACGGATAGAGTGCGGCGCATGCGCGCGCTCGCCCTGCTCTCGTCGTTCGCCGCCCTGCTCGCCGCCGTTCCGGCTCAAGAGCCGGCGCCCTGCGACGCGGCGCTGCTGGCCGGCAAGCGGCCGCAGCCGGTGTTCGTGCGCATGCAGGACCAGCGCTTCGCGCAGGGCGGCGCGTTCGAGGCCTTCTGCAAGGAGCACGCGACGACGCCGCGGTCGCAGTTGCGCAAGGAGATGCTCGCCGACCTGCACCGTCGCGCCGACGGCAGCTGGGGCGCCGTTCGCGACGCGATCGAGGAGCTCGAGAAGAAGGCGGAACTGCGCGGAACGCAGCGGTTCTGGATCGTCAACGGCTTCGCGGCGGACGCGACGGCAACAGCCGTCGAGCGGCTGCGGCGACTACCCGGCGTCGCCTACGTGCACCTGCAGACGGAGCCCGGCCGGCCGCAACATGCGCACGTGCAGCAGCCCGATCCATGGCTCGCGCAGCGCGGCGAGGAGGAGAAGCAGGCGCTCGCGATGTTGGCGGCGCGCGGCGACGAGGGCAACTTCGACCCCGACGGACTCACCGTGCCGTGGAACCTGCAGGCAGTTCGCGCCGACGCCGCGTGGCGCGAGGGCGCGACCGGCCAGGGCGTCGTCGTCGCGCTGCTCGACAGCGGCCTCATCGTGACCGAACCCCTGGCGCGGGCGTTGTGGCGGAACCCGGGTGAACAGCCGAACGGCAAGGACGACGACGGCAACGGCCTCGTCGACGACCTGTTCGGCTGGGACTTCGACGGCGATACGCGCTTCGCCGTCGGCGACGGCCCGCAATCGCACGGCTCGATGTGCGGCGGCATCGTCGCCGGGCGGCCGTGGGGCGAGCCGCGCACGGTCACCGGGGTCGCGCCGCGCGCGCAGCTGATGGTGCTGCGTGGCATGGGTTCGCTGCGGGCCTACGAGTACGCGGCGACGATGGGCGCGGACGTGTTGTCGATGAGCTACATGTGGATCGGGCGCGAACTCGGCAGCTACCGCGGCGTGTTCCGCACCGCGCACGAACACCTGGCCGCGTGCGGCGTCGTCGCCGTCGGCGGCGCCGGCAACTTCGCGAAGACGCAACCCGAGGGGCGCCAGATCGCGCTGCCCAAGGACATCCCCTGCGTGATCACGGCCAGCGGCATCGGCAGGAACGGTTCGGCCCCGCCGTTCAGCAGCCGCGGCCCCTGCACGTGGGCCGATGTGCCGTTCTTCGACGACTACCCGACCGATGCGCCGCTGCCCAAGCCGGACGTCGCGGGCTGCGCCGCGGGGTTCCCGGTGTGGCACTGGCGAACGATGCCGGGACGCGAGGTCGAGGTCGTCTGGAGCGACGACCGCGGCGTCGGCCTGATCCTGGGGCCGCAGGGCAACTCGTTCTCCGGCCCGCACGCGGCGGGCGTGGCCGCCCTCGTGCTGTCGGTGTGCCCGGAGCTGCCCGTGTGGCGGATCAAGGAAATCCTCGAGCAGAGCGCCGAGGACCTCGGCGATCGGGGGTGGGACACGACCTACGGCAACGGCCTGTTGCAGGCCGATGCCGCGGTGCGCGCCGCGCGCGCGATCCGATGACCACGCGCCGGGTGCGCGATCAGCGCGGCACCCCCTCCTGAACTGGCGCGCTGCGCGATCGCCCGGCAACACACGTCACCGTGCCGACGGCGATCGCGGGCAGCAACACGCTGGCGATCTCGGCGCGGTAGCGCCGCACACCCGTCGAAGGGGCGGCGAGCGCCAGCAGCAGGACCACCGAGCCCGCCATGCCGAGCAGCGCGCCGACGGCAGGCTGTCGCCGACGCAGCGCGAGCACGAACCCACCGAGCAAGGCGACGACCGCGCCCAGGGGCAACAGGATCCGGAAGGTGACCTTGACGAAGATCGACAGCAGATCGAGCTGCCCGATGGCCTCGGCGAGCGGCCGCTTCATCGCCGCTGCCCACGTCCCCCCGTACCAGGTGAAGTCGTACATGCCCAGGGATCTGACCCCCATGGCGACCGACTCCTTCAGGTACTCACCGGGATGGCGCAGCACGTTCTCGTGCGACACCGCGCGGAAACGCCGATCGATCTCCCAGTCGTCGACGCCCTGCCGCTGCAGTTCGGCCAGCACGTCCCATTTGACCGCTTCCGAGAGCAGATCGCCGTGCAGTTCGGGATGGTCCTGGGCGAACCGACGCGCCAGAGCGCGCAGCTCCGGTGACGCGTCCCCCTCGGGGGCCAGGTGCCAGGTGCGGGTGAAGACGTGCACGCCGCTGGCCGAGGTGGGAGCGAAGCAGCCGTGGCGCAGTTTGTTGTAGATCGGCAGCGGCACGAACACGATGGCCGCAGTCAGCAGGACGGCGGTGGCGCGAACCCACCGGCCGGCCTTCGGGCCGAGCAGCGACAGCGCGGCGGCCGGCAGCGCCATGACGACCCAGGATGCGCGCGAGAGCCCAGCGAGCCCCAGGCAGACGCCCGCGCCGGCCGCCCAGCCCCGGGACCCGGTCGACACGCTGACGACGAGGCAGGTGACGGCCACCGTGAACAGGAGCGAGTGTGGCGCGAGGGTGGAGAGCTGGATCACCCACTCCAGATGATCTCCGTCGATCGCGAGCAGCAGGGCGAGCAGCGGTGGCACCCAGGGCACACGGACCGGAGTCGCCCTCCACCACAGACGGACTCCCAGCACCATCGCCAAGGCGCTGAGCAGTCCGAGCACGCGCAGGTGAGTGGCGAGACCGTCACCGAGGAAGGTCTGGGTGAGCGCGAGCAGGACCGGCAGCAGCGGCTCGCGGAACGTGTTCGCGTAGTCCCAGTCGTTCTCGACCAGGTAGCGAGCCGAGTCCCGGTAGCCCACGGCATCGTGGATCACGGGAGGGATCTCGAACAGCTCCGGCACGATGCGCAGCACGACACCGGCCAGCAGGATGACCAGGGTCGACCAGAACCAGAAGTCGCGGCGCGCGGGCGCCACGAAGGTGAGGTCTGCGCCCTCGGAGTTCGCTCCAGGCTGCATCGGCGACGTTATACCCCTTGGCCTGCGCCCGCCTCCTGACCTTCGGCGCAGGTGTGCTCGCCGGACACCGCACTACCATGCCGCAGATGCGGATCTCGTCGATGTCGTTGCTGCTCTCGCTGGCGGTCCCGCTCGCGGCGCAGGCACCCAAGGCGGTGCGGATCTCGGGACGGGTCCTCGACGCGGCCGGCGCACCAGTGGCTGCGGCGACGGTGCGCTGCATGCACCGCGGTCTGCCCGCCGACCTGCAGTGCGACGACATCGACCGCCGCGAGCTGCGCTGCGACGAGAACGGCGTGTTCCGCGGCGAACTGCTCGCCGGCCGCGAGTATTCGGTGTGGGCCAGCTGGCCGACCGGCGCCACCGCCGTCGCCGAGGCAGTCGCCGACGGTGGCTTCGTCGAGCTGCGCGCCGCACCGGGAACGGGCCCCACGCAGGTCCCGCTGGTCGGTCTTCCGGCGTGGCAGGAGCTCGCGCCGCTGTCGTTCCGGGCGCTGGTCGGCAGCGCCAACCTCGACTTCGTCGACGTGCCGCTGCGCGACGGCATGCTCGAGCTGCCGAGTCTGCCGCCGATGGAGGTGCGCATCGTCGAGATCCTCGACCGCAACGGCCGGCTGGTGTGGGCGATCGCGCCCGACAACGCCGCGGAACGGCGCCTGCCGCCGATCACCGAGGTGCGCATGGCGGTCGTCGACGCGCGCGGCGCGCCGCTCGCCGGCGCGATGATCCAGCGGCATCTGCGCAACTACTGGTACACGCAGAGCCCGACGGTGCCGTTCGCGCAGCGGTTCCGCAACCTGTGGCCGGAGGTCGGCGTCAACGCCGCAGGCTGGGTGCAGGTGCGCCTGCCGATGCCCGAGAACGGGCTCGCCGGCCTGTTCGTGCTGGCTTCGAAGGACGGGCACGGCATGGCTGCCGGCAAGCAGGTCGGCGAAGGGGAGGGCTCGGGACTGGTGTTCGAACTGCCGGGCGCTGGCGACGTCGCGCTGCAACTGCAGCTCGGTGGGCAGCCCTACACGGGCCCGGTCGCGACCGTCTGGCGCGTCGGCAAGGGCGACGGCGGCGGCATGCCGTTCTCGCCGCCGCTGCTGCATTGCGACGCGGGCAAAGTCGCGAGGCCGTTGCTGCCGTCCGACGCGAAGCTCGAGCAAGCCTGGGTGCAGCTGCCCGACACGCTGCGCGGCGAGCTCGAGGCGGCGCTCGGCGCTGCGCCGCCGCGCTCGTTCCGACTGCCCGATGCGAAGGCGGCGCTGCTGGGCGGCGTCGATCCGCTGTTGCCCGACGCCTGTCGCGCCGTGCAGGTCGTGTCCGTGGCCGGCACACCCGCGACGGGCGCGACGGTCGTCGCCGCGGCGCTGCAGCCGCGCGGTCGCGTGCAGGAACTCTTCGCCGCGCGCGCCGATCGTCTCGGCCGCGTGCTGATCCCGGACCTCGGCCAGTCGGCGCAGGGACAGCAGCCGCTGCTGGTCGCCGTGACGCCGCAGGGCTGGGGCATGGTGCGCGACGACGGCTCGACGCGACGGCTGCAGGTGCAACTGGTCGCGCGGCCGGAGTTGACCGGAGTCGTGCGCGACGAGCAGGGCGAGCCGGTCGCCGGCGCGGACATCTACGCGCAGGTCAAGGTCGTCGGCACGGCGGAGCCGCGCGAGCACGAGCTGCCCCTGCCGCTGGTGTCGAGTCTGCTCGCGCGCGAGGGCGCGGTGGGCTCGGACGCCGCGGGCCGCTTTCGCCGCGCGCTGCTGCCGATCACCGGGACCCTCGAACTGCGCGCCACCCGCGGCGCCGCGCAGACCGGACTGTCGATCGACTGCGACCCCGCCGCGACCTTGCCCGAGGTCGAGCTGAAGTTCGCACCGCCGGGCGAACGCAAACGCTGAACGCCGCACCGGCCGGTTGCAGGCGGGGCGCCTCAGCCCTGCGACGAGTCAGCCTGCGACCGTTCCGCCAGCATCGCGCGGCGCACGTTCTTGCCGAGGAACCACCCCGGAAGGGAAGCGATCACCGCGCCGCCGAACACCAGCAGGGTCCAGAACACCACCGGGTCCAGGCTCGACCGACACAGCGAAATGCCGACGCTCCACGCGACGACGCCGATGCCGGCCCATTTGCCGAGGTGATTGGCGCGTTGGGCGATCGATGCCGACATCGAAGTCGACAGCGAGGACGACGAAGCGGAGGAGTTCATCGTTTGCGAGCGTATCGACGGCGCGATCGCCAGGGGCCGGCCAATCGGCGAGGCGGGCATCTTGCCAGACACCAGGGCGTGCGCGTCCGCCGACGCCTCTTGCTCGCAAACCATCAGTCCCGGGCGACGACGATGTGCAAGGCCCCCTCGCCCGGCACCTGTCGGATCACCTCGTAGCCCAGAGCCCGCAGGTCCAACCCCCGGAAGACCGGCTCACCACTTCCCAGCAGCGTCGGCGAGATGGCCAGGTGCATCTCGTCGATCTTCCCAGCCTCGAGGTACTGGCGAATGGTCGCTGCACCGCCACCCACGCGCACATCGCGCGCACCCGCCGCCTCACGAGCAAGCCGCAGAGCTTCGTCGGGTCCGCCGGTCACGAAATGAAACGTCGTGCCACCTTCCATCTGCAAGGACTTGCGCGCGTGATGCGTGAGCACGAACACCGGTACGTGATACGGCGGGTTGTCGCCCCACCACCCGCGCCAGTTCTCGTCCGGCCACGGGCCGCGAATCGGGCCGAACATGTTGCGACCCAAGATCCACGCACCGACGTTCTCGAAGCTGCGTTTGGCGAAGTCGTCGTCGATCCCGGTCGTGCCCTGATCGCCGCCGCCGTGCATGCTCTGAAAGGTGTGGGTCGGGAAGAACCACTGCATGAGTTCGGTGCCGTTCTTGCCGAGCGGGTTCTCCAGGCTCTGCTCGGGACCGGCGCCGAATCCGTCGAGAGAGACCGCGAAAGCGTTCACGCGCAGCTTGCTCATGAGGGCGTTGCGTAGGGTCCGGACGGGCGTGCGTCAACGGCGTGTGGCTCGGCGGCTACCGCTTGGGTTTGGGGTCTGGGTGAGCGTCCTTCTCCCCAGCAGGCGGTTGTCGTAGTTCCAACTCGACGCGACGCACGATCCCTTCGCGCCGGTCCTCCTTCTCCGGTGCCTCGAGCGCACGAACGGACGTGAACTGGCTCTTGTCGTCCTTCGCCAAGGCCTCGAGTTCTGCTGTCAGCGCGATGAGTTCCTGCCTGGGGTCCTCGCTGCGCATGAGATACCCGGCGACCACGGTCGGGCGCTCGGCAGCCAGGTCGATCGAGAGAGACAGGAGTTGGCGTTCCTCACGCCCGGCGAGCTTGCCGGTGGCTTCAAGGAACAGGGCCTCGACGCGTGGCAACGTCACGTATGTGGGCGAATCACCTCCCTTCTGGCGCCGCGATCCGACGACCAACTTCTTCACGACCCAGAGATCCGGTCCGCTGTGTTCGACGGCGAGACTCCGGATGCGCCAGATCTTGCTCGCGTCGAAGCTCTTGGTCATCGCCTGTAGGAATCTCGTCGGCATTGCGACCGGCTTCACCGGGTTCTCCCTGTCCGCGAAGCGAATCGAAAAACGTCGTGTCGACGAAGTCCGGATGCCCCTCAAGCTGCCGTGGGGAGCTGATGCCGAAAAAGGGCATCTGCAACTCCTGTTGCCGAGCGCACTCGATGACCAGCCCCTCGGTGAAGACCATCGGCGAGAACTCCTTCGGCGGAACGTCCTTCTCCGGGACGGCCTGGCAGGCGAGTGGGCTCACGCCGAACAGGAGGGCGATCACGCATGTCACGAAGGCGTTCATGTGAAGAGGCGTGTGACGTCAGGGAACTGCATGACTTCCACAACCGGCAAGAAAGGCTCCAACCCGCTTCAGCCAACGACGCCGCCCACGCCAACGCCCTGTCGAGTCGCTCCCGACCATCCCCCCTCGCGCCGCGCGACCTGTGGTCCGCGGCTACCCGCGGCTACCCGTCCTGCGCCGTCAACTCGAGCACGTGGGGAGCGCGATGCAGCGTGTCCCACCAATGCAGCACCGCTGTCATCGAACCGATCTCGGTGCTGCCCGGCGTCGGCACCATCCAGAGCACGCCGCCGCGCATGTTGCCCTTCGAAACCACGATGCGCATCGCATCGCCTTTCGCGAGCACCTGCGACGACGACATCGTCACTCCGTCGAAAGTGATGGAGAGGCCGTTGTGGGAGACCTCGGTGACCGTGATCTCGCACGGGTACGCCGCCCCCGCTGCGGTCTTCCACGTGTGCCCCTTCCATGAGGTGAGCGGGCGGTTACGGCCAGCGAGGCCACCGAATCGTCCGCCGGCGCCGAGCAACACCTCGGGCTCGAGCTCGCCCCAGAGATCGGCCTCGAAGGCCTCCATGAGGTCGTCGTCGAGGCTCGGGCCCCGGCGCCCCGGCTCGATCAGGATGCAGAGCAACGCGCAGCGCTGGTCCGGGTAGACGGTGCCCATAGTCTTCACGGGTGTGTTCCAGAAGTCCTCGAAGCTCCATCTCACCACGCCACCCCTGCGATCCAGCTTCCCGCTGTAGCCAGACCGCCAACCATCCGGCGGCGGGATCGCCTCGCGCGTGCGCCAGCCCCACCAGTTCGCGAAGTCCTGCGGGCGGAGCAGGAGGCGCATCGGGGCCGGCTTCGCGTGTCGCGCGATCTCGGTGAGCACCGTGGGAGCCTGGTTGCCGGCTTCGGGCAGCGACCCGGCATCCACCGGATCGAGGCCCCCCACTCCCGGGCTGAGCGTCACGCGCAGGAACGCAGGCCACGTCGGCATGCGCTCGTCCAGGCAGGCGGGCTCGAGCAGCATCAACTCGGCCATCCCAGCCCGATTCCACTCCGGGTCGAAGCCGCAGCGCGTGGCGGTCGCACAGCACGCAAGGATGTCGGCAGCGGTCAGCGCCTTCGAGTCCGCCCGCCAGTCCCAGTAGTCGGGCACCTCCTGCATGCCGCCGACCAGCTGCATCAGCGTCGGCTCGACCGGGCCGACCTTCACGCCGCTGTTTGCCGTGAGATCGCCACCGTGCTTGACGTACAGCGCGTCGGCGATGAGCAGGCGCGCGAGCCTTCCAGCCGGCACCAGCGTCTCGTCGGTAACCGGCGATCCGTCCTCGCACCTTCCCCGACAGACGATCACGGGTTCGTGGCCAGCGACGACGGCGACGACGATTGCGCGGTGGTCTTCGGGCCAGGCAGCAAGACGATCGCGCACGTGCGTGAGTCGCGCCGCGTCGGGGACCTGGTCCTGCGCGGCGGCGACCACCGGTAGCAGCACGGCGACGAGAAACCTCATCCCGGCAGCATAGGGGCGGTGCCGTCTCGGGGCTTGTCGTAGCGCGCGTACGGTACCGGGTACAGCCCCCGCAGCCTCGCTGACACCCTCTCCCGCCCCCTCGCGACACCTCACCCTGGAATGACCGCCCCCGCGCCGTATCCTCTTCGCCCCCAACCATGACCTACGACGTCCTCGTGATCGGTGCCGGCCCCGCCGGCTACGTCTGCGCCATCCGTTGTGCCCAGCTCGGCCTGAAGACCGCGATCGTCGAGAAGGAGAGCCTCGGCGGCGTCTGCCTCAACGTCGGCTGCATCCCGAGCAAGGCGCTGATCGCCGCCAGCAAGCTGGTGCACAAGATCCAGCACGCCGACCTGATGGGCATCAAGGCGAAGTTCGAAGGCCTCGACCTGCCGGCGCTGGTCGGCTGGAAGGCGGGCATCGTCAACAAGCTGACCAGCGGCGTCGGCGGCCTGCTCAAGAGCCACAAGGTCGACGTGCTGATGGGCGACGCCAAGGTGATCGCCAAGAACAAGGTCGAGATCACCGCCAAGGACGGCAAGAAGACGGTCGAGGCGAAGAACGTCGTGATCGCGGTCGGCAGCACGCCGATCGAGGTGCCCGGGTTCGCGTTCGACGGCAGCAGCGTGTGGTCGTCGACCGACGCGCTCGCGCCCAAGCAGCTGCCCAAGCGCATGATCGTGATCGGCGGCGGCTACATCGGCCTCGAGCTGGGTCTCGTCTACCACAAGCTCGGCACCGAAGTGCGCGTGCTCGAGTTCATGGATCGCGTGCTGCCCGGCATGGAAGCCGAACTCTCCAAGGAGATGGGCCGCTCGCTCAAGAAGAAGAAGATCGACGTCGTGCTCAAGACCAAGGCGACGGGCTTCAAGAAGGTGAAGGGCGGCCTCGAGGTCACCGCCGAGGTCGAAGGCAAACCCGAGAAGTTCGAGTGCGACGTGGTGCTTTCGTGTGTCGGCCGCAAGCCGAACGGCAAGGGCCTGGGCCTGGAGGCGATCGGCGTCAAGGTCGACGAGCGCGGCTTCATCGGCGTCGACCACAAGCGCATGACCAACGTGCCCGGCGTCTACGCGATCGGTGACGTCGCCGGCCAGCCGATGCTCGCGCACAAGGGTTCGCACGAAGGCCTGATCGCGGCTGCGGCGATCGCCGGCGACAAGGGCGCCGCCTACGACCCCGCCTGCATCCCGGCGGTGATCTTCACCGATCCCGAGATCGCGTCCGTCGGCTTGTCGGCCGAAGAGGCCAAGGCCGCCGGGTTCGAGCCCATCGAAGGCAAGTTCCCGTTCGGCGCCTCGGGCCGCGCGATGTCACTCAACGAGACCGACGGCTGGGTCAAGGTCGTCGGCGACGCCAAGACCGACAAGCTGCTCGGCGTGCACATGATCGGCCCCGAAGTCACCGAACTGGTCGCCGAAGCGGCGCTCGCGATCGAGATGGGCGCGACCGTCAACGACCTGGCGCAGACGATCCACGCGCACCCGACGCTGCCCGAAGCGATGATGGAAGCCGCCGAAGCGGTGCACAACATGGCGGTGCACATCTACCAGGCGCCCAAGAAGCACTGAGCTGCCGCGACCCCTGGTGTGCCTTCAGGGGAAGGAAGGTCGAGGCCCGACCTCAGCGAGGCGACGGTTGCCTGGAAGCGCGAGGAAGTCGCGCGGAGGTTCCCGATGCGATGCGCTGGACGGCATGCGCCCGGTCGCATCGGCACGATTGTGTCGTTGATGTTGCTGCTGGCGAAACAGCGTTACTTGTCGGCGATGTGCACTACTGGCCACGCCGAGCCACGGCTTCCGTTCCACTGCGCGTGCGTCGTCCGAGAACCGCCGCAGTGCGCCGCGGACTGCCAATGGCCTGGTGTTCCTCCCGATCGCAGCCTGCTCACCCGCGGGCGACCACTCCTGCATCCGCCGCGACCACCCATCGCCCCCACCGCCACGAGCACCCGAACGATCGAGACGGGCTCCAAGACCGCCGCCAGTAGTTCTGCGCGGCGCAGGCGGCACCACGCGCGAACCACCACAGGTCGTTCGCCAACTGTTCTCGAACGCAAGCAACACGTCCCATCGTCCGGATCGGGTTGCCACCCGCGGTAGACCGCGACCGCCCCTCCTACCTTCTCCTCCCTGGCACCCGCCAGATTCACCAAGACCCCAACCCTGCAACCCATGAGAAAACCACTCGTTCTGCTCGCCACCGCGGCCCTGGTCACCACCACCGCTACCGCTCAGGAAACCTACTGGATCGCCAACCGCGCCTCGATGGACATCATGGAAGTGTCCCCGTGGGGCTCGATCCGCGACCGCATCGACATGGGCACTTCGCTGCGCAGCGCCCACGTCGCCCCCGACGGCAAGGTCTGGGTCGTGCGCTTCATCCAGGGCACGTTCGACATCGTCGACCCGGTCACGCGATCGATCACACCGATCATCGCCCCCGGCAACCCGTACAGCATCGCCTTCGATGCGCAGGGCACTGCCTGGATGACCGCCGGCACCCAGGTCGTCAACTACGACGCGAACGGCGTGCTGATCCAGACCTACCCCCTGACCGCGACGGCTCCGCTCGGCATCGCCATCGACACCGCTGGCAACAAGTGGATCGCGCACCGCGCCAACCCGGCATCGGTGTCCAAGATCGACTCGACTGGCGTCGTCACCAACCACCTGCTGGTCGGCGCGCCGTCGACGTTCCTGCCGGTCCGCCTCGTCGCCGACTTCCGCGGCCTGCTGCAGCCCAGCCACATCTGGGTGGTCGGCGACGGCCCGTCACACCTGTTCGAGCTCGACGAGAACGGCAATACGCTGAACATGTACGTGCCGCCTGGCACCGGCCTGTCGCAACTCGTCGTCGCGCCCAACGGCAACCTGTGGACGGGCAACACAGGCGGCACGCTGCTCGAGATCGATGCGACCACGGGTGGCGTCTTGTCGACGTACGTGCAGACGCCCAGCAGCGTGCTCGGCCTCGCCTTCGACCTCAGCGGCAAGTTGTGGGCGACGCAGCGCCTGACCTTCTCCGGCGTCGGCCCGCCGTGCGAAGTGCGCCGCATCGATCCGGCCACCGGCACGATCGAGGTCCCCGGCGTCCTGAGCTTCGGCAGCTTCGACGGCATCGGCACGCAGTCGTCACTCAGCACTCCCTACGAGTACGCCCTGGTCGTCGCCCCGTTCGCCGACGACGACGGTGACGGTGAAGTGAACTACGCCGAGGTGCTGCAGGCGAGCAACGCCCGCGACCCGCTGTCGAACAGCTCGTTCCACGCGCAGACGACCGGCGTCACGCAAGTCGGCAACACGCCGACCATCGACGTGACCACGCCGGCCACCACGTTCTGGCTGATGGCGTTCGGCTTCGGCCTGGTCCCCTCGGGCTCCGGCTACACGAACCCGGCCATCACCGGCGAGTTCACCCTCGACCCGACGCTGATCCTGCCGGTGAACCTGTCGGGCGTCGGCAACACCAGCATCCCGTTCGTGATCCCGAACGATCCGGCCTTCGCCGGTCTCGAGTTCTTCATGCAGGGTGTGCACATCAGCGCGACCGGTACGGCGTTCACCAACGTGACCGGCCTGCTGATCTGGTGAGACCAGGCGGCCTCGAGCCGCCCGAGAAGAACTTCACGACGCCCGAGGAGGGGCACGCGGAACCTCCAGTTCCCATGCCAAGGCGTCGATAGCCCACCGCGGTGCGCTACCGAACAACCATCCTCCTCGGAGCGTTCCTACTCTTCCTGGTCCAGCCGCAACTCGCGCGCGTCATCCTGCCGTGGTTCGGCGGCGGACCGGCGGTGTGGTCGACGTGCCTGCTGTTCTTCCAGGTGATGCTGCTCGCGGGCTATGCCTACGCCCACGTGCTGCAGCGGCTACTGGCACCGCGCGCACAGGCGCTCCTGCATGTCACGTTGCTGATCGTGTCGCTGGCCTTCCTGCCGGTTCTGCCGGCCGGACATTGGCGGCCGACCGCCGCCGAGAACCCGACACTGCAGATCCTGTTGTTGCTGTTCGCCAACGTCGGCCTGCCCTTCCTGCTGCTGGCGGCGACCGGACCGCTGCTGCAGGCTTGGTTCACGCGCGAGTTCGCCGGGCGCGCGCCCTACCGGCTCTACGCGCTCTCGAACTTCGGTTCGCTCGCCGCACTGCTGAGCTTTCCGTTCTTGTTCGAACCGAACCTGACGAACGGCATGCAGGCGCACGCGTGGTCGATCGCCTACATCACGTTCGTGGCCTGTTGCGCGGCGTGCGCGTGGTCCGCATCGGCGGCAACCCGCCCGACCGGCACCGAGCTCGCACCGGCCGAGCCGCGGCCGGATCGTCGTGACCCCGGCACGGGAACCCGCGGTGACCTGCTGCCCCCCGCGTTGGTTGCCTTCGCCAACGCACCGGCGTTCACGGCCGGGCTCACGACCTCGGTGGCAGAACGCGTGCGCGCCGAACTCGCGGAGTTGATCGGCCCCAGGCCAACGGGCCCCATGCGACCCGCAGCACCGACACCTGCGGCCATCGGCGCGGCCCAGGCGCCCGATGCGCGGCAATGTCGCCGCTGGATCGCGCTGGCGTCGTTGCCGTCCGCGATGCTGCTCGCGGTCACCAACGCGATCTGCGTCGACATCGCAGTCACGCCGTTCTTCTGGGTGATGCCACTGGCGATCTACCTGCTGACCTTCGTGCTGACGTTCGACAGCGATCGCTGGTATCGACCCGTGTTCATGGGAGCGATGCTGACCGCACTCGCCATCGTGCTGCTCGCCTGCGCCGACGCGGCGTGGTTCGCGGGGTCGGTCGCGACCCAGGCGACGACCATGCTCGCGACCCTGTTCCTGTGCGGCATGGTCAGCCACGGCGAACTGGTACGCCTGAAGCCGGCTCCGGCGCACCTGACCGGGTTCTACCTGTGCGTGGCGACCGGCGGAGCGATCGGCGGCGCGTTCGTCGCGCTCGCCGCGCCGCTGCTGTTCCGCAGCTACCTCGAGGTCGAGATCGGCCTGGGGCTGTGCGCCGTGGTCGGCGTGTTCGCGTGTGTGCGTCGGCTCGCCGGCGCCGAAGCCAAGACCCGCCTGCTGCGACGCCGGGTGCTGCCGTTCGTGCTCGGCGTGGCGCTGGCGGGCGCCATCGTGGTCCGGGCGCGCGACGGCGCCCAGACCATCGAACGCAGCCGCAACTTCTTCGGACGCGTCACCGTGCAACAGCTCACGCACGTCGCCGAAGCGAATGGCCGTCGCCTCGTACAAACGACGAGGCGGTTGCGCCACGGCAGCACGCTGCACGGCGAACAGGTCACCGGTGACGGCGTCGCGCCGGGCGCGGGGCACAGCTACTTCGGCTACGAGTCCGGCGTCGCCCACGCCCTTCGTCGTCATCCGCAGGTCGCGAACGGCCCCTTGCGCGTCGGCATCGTCGGCCTGGGCACGGGCACCCTGGCGTACTACGCGCGCCGGAACGATCGCTATTCGTTCTACGAGATCGATCCAGCGATCGCTCGGGTCGCCGAGCAGCACTTCACCTACGTCGCCGACGCGCGCCGACGCGGTGCCGAGGTCCGGGTCCTGCTCGGCGACGCGCGCATCCAGATGGAACGTGAGCTGCTGTCGGGCACACCGCCGCGGCTCGATGTCCTGGTCATCGACGCGTTCAGCAGCGATTCGATCCCCGTGCATCTGCTCACGCAGGAGGCCAACCGGATCTATTGGCAGCACCTCGCAGCCGACGGGATGCTGCTCGTGCACATCAGCAACCGCTACCTCGACCTGCTGCCGGTGGTGCGCGGTCTCGCGGCGGACGCGAACAGGCAGCTGCGCTGCGTCACCGTGCGCGCCGAGGACACCAATACGAACGTCGGCTCGGCATGGGCGATCGTCACCGACAACGCGCAGTTCCTGGCGCAGGCCGAGATGCAGACTGCGGCGGCGGCCCCGTCGTCACCGCTGCACAGCCTGCTGTGGACCGACGACTTCAGCAGTCTGTGGCACGTGCTGCGATGACCGGCGTCAGCGCCCGCCGGCCTTGCTGCCGGCTGGGATGCCGGCGGCCAGACCGGCGAGCTCGTCGCAGAGGCGCCGCATGTTGCCGACCTTGCGGCCGTCGTCACTCGGAAACTGCACCGCGACCGCGACCTTCAACTCGGGGTAGTAGAGGGCGTAGCTCAGGAAGCCCGGCATGATGCCCGAATGGCCCAGCGCGGCGCCGTGCTGCGACGGCCCGACGAAGCAGCCGAGTCCGTAGCTGCCCGACACCGAGCGCGGCGCCGCGACGCCGCGCACATGCTCGACTCGCAGACCTTCGGGCACGACGTCGCCCGCGAACAGCGCGCGCATCCACTTCGCCAGGTCGCTCGGCGTCGAGCGGATGCCGCCGCCGCAGTACTCGAACACCGGGTTGACGAAGTACTTGCCGTCCACGACGGTCGGCCCCTTGGTGAACGCCGCACCGCTGGCCAACCCGCAGGCGAGCGCCGGCATTCGTCGGCTGTCGTTCCACTTCGTGTCGGAGAGCTGCAGTGGGGTGAGGATGCGCTCGTTGAGCACCGTGGCGAACGGCTTGCCGGTGACTTTCTCGACGCAGAGGCCCGCGAGCAGGTAGTTGGTGTCGGCGTAGGCGAAGCGTTCACCAGCGGCGAACAGCGGCGCGTCGTCGAGGCAGAAGGACAGACACTCGGCCGGCGTCATCGCTTGGTCCGCGTCAGCCGTCAGCGCCTCGTGGAACTTGGGGTTCCAGACGTGTTCGCGGATGCCGGACGTGTGGCTCAGCAACTGCCGCAGCGTGATCGAGCCGGCGTTGGGGATGCGTGCGTACCACTCGTGACCGCCGAGCACGTCGCCGACCTTGCCGTCGAGCGCGAGGTCGCCTGCCGCCACCAACTGCAGCACGACGGCGGCGCAGTAGGTCTTGCCGATGCTGCCCGACATCAGTCTGGACGTGATCGTCAGTGGCACGTCGGCGCCGTCGACCCCGATCGCGACCGCGACGATCGATTGGTCCGGCAACACGCAGGCCGCGGAGACGCCGATCACGCCGCTGGCCTCGCGTTGGGCCTTCAGGTGGCCGGTGACCGCCTGTTCGATCGCCGCGCGTGCCGTTGCGGCGCTCTCCTGGGCGCGCGGCTGCACGCAGGCGCACAAGGCGAGCAGGGAGAACAGTGAGCTTTGCAGGCGACTATCCATGGACGCGCTCTACGAGAGCGGGATGACTGATGCGAGCGCAAACAGCCGCCATCGTTCCGTGGCTCGAGTGCCGCCGCATCGGGGCACGCTCACGCATTCGTCGGGGGGACGTTTCTGCGTGATGCACCGCGACCAGTGACGTCTTGGGATGCGGGTTCGGAACGTTCTGAACTCCCCTTCCCCGACTCACCCGATCCCGAAGGATCGTCACGGAGCATCCCCATGTCCTTCACCCGCTCTTCGTTCATCGCCCTCACACGCGGTGTTCACGCCACCGGTCTCGTGCTCGGCACCTTGTCCGCGCAGACTGTCATCAAGGTGCCCAACCGCCCACCGATCCAACCCGTGCCGCACATCCAGGCGGATTGGTCGTGCGGCGACGTCTACTACGTGGACGACAACAACGGTGGCAGCGACGCCAACAGCGGCACCATCACGTCACCCTGGCGCACGCTCACATTCGCCGTTGCTCAGGCCTTGAGCCTGACGCCCACGGGCACACCGATCACGATCAACGTCAGGGCCGGCACCTACCAGACCGGCGAGACGTTCCCGATCACGTTGCCCGCGCGCGGCATCAAGCTGCAGGCGTTCGAGCCGAGCGTGGTCGTGAGTGGGTTGGCGAACGAAGCGGTTCTCCAGGTCAACCGCAAGGGCCCGCTGAGCGGGGCGTGCGGCTTCACGCCGGACACCGTCATTCGCGGCCTCGAGTTGCGCGAAGGTCTCAACGGCATCGAGATCGACACGTCGCTCGTCGGCGGCAGCCCGGCACCCACCCCCGACCGCGTGCGCATCCAACGCTGCAAGATCGTCGACAACGAGGCCAAGGGCATCCTGCTGGAGACCGCCTCCGATCGCCGCTCGCAGCACGTCATCGAGGAGAACGAGATCGCGCGCAATGCGGATTCGCAGGGCTTCGGTCACGGGATCCGGGCCTTCGACGCCGGTGACTCGAGCTACCTGATCCGCGCCAACTACATCCACGACAACGAAGTGGGCATCGAGATCTGGGGGCCCACCAACCCGGTTGCTCCCGACCGCTGCAAGCCGCGCATCGTCGCCAACATCGTGCGCGACTCGGAGTGGGGCATCGCGCTGGCGTGGTGCTCGTCCTACCTGGTCAACAACACCCAGGGTTACGGCCGTGAGTTCAGCCAGGGGCAGACGGTGTACGGCGTCATCCTCGCCACCGAGGGCGATCACGTCGTCGCCAACAACATCATGTGGAACCCTGACTCATACGCTGGTAGCGGCGGGGCAATCGACTACGACACTTCGGGACTCAACGGCACGACGACCGAGGCCACCAACTGGATCCTGCAAGTCGTCGGTGCGGGCACCCCCCCGGGGTTCGTTTCACCGCCCACCACCCAGGGCTCCGGTGACCTGCACCTGTCGTCGACCTCGCCGCTGCTCGAAGCCGGCACCAACAGCTTCGTGCTGCCGGTGATCGACATCACCGCTGGCACCATCACCGCCCGCGCCGACGTCGGCATGGACTTCGATGGTGATTCGCGGGTGCTCGACTTCGACCGCAACGCGGCGGCCATCGTCGACATCGGCGCCGACGAACTGACCGGCGGCACCACCGTGCGCCTGGCCGCTTCGCCTGTCGACGTCGATGCCTTCGGCAACGTGCACACCGGCGGCGTCGCGAAGACGATCACGCTCACCCTGACGGCGATGCCGAGCGACCTCTGCCTCGTCTACTTCTGGAATGCGGCGGGCGCCGATCCGGTCACGCCCAACACCTTCGTCAACCCGTTCGGCAACTGGCGCATCACCCCCGGCGTACAGGTCGGCGCCGGTGTAGCCGACCCGGCGACGGGCCTGTTCACGACGAACCTGACCCTCGACCCGGCCGTGCTGGGCCTCGAACGTCAGGTCTACGTCCAGGCGATCACCTCGGACGCAGGTCACTCGCTCGGCACGATCAGCAACCGCGTGATGCTCGAGCTCAACCAGTAGACCGCAGGGAAAACCCGTCCGGGCCGCGTGACGCCGACGCGGCGGCGGCGTCCTGTCGAGGTGGGGCTCGCGCACCGCGGCCTCACCTCGACACCGATCCTGCCATGCCCCCCGTCACCGATCCGTCCCGCTCGGCCGTCGCGCTACCATGCGCCCCCATGCCTGACGACGACATCAGGGACGACATCGCGCACGCGCGACGCGGCGACCGCGGCGCACTCGACCGCGTGCTGACGACGCTGCAAGCGCGTCTGCGGGCGGCCGCGACCAACCGCCTCGGCGGCCCGCTGCGCGCACGCATGGCGACCTCCGACCTGCTGCAGACCACCTATGTCGATGTCGTGCGCTCGATCGGCGAGTTCCGCGGCGAAGACCCCGAGTCCTTCGTCGCCTGGATCATGCGCATCATGGAGAACAACCTGCGCGACCGCCTGCGCTTCTACGGTCGGCAACGCCGCGCCCCCGAGGAACAGTTGGACGAACCGGTCGACGGACCCGATCAGGGGCCGACGCCGAGCGTCGAGGCAATGCAGGTCGAACATCTCGCCGCGGTCGGCAAGGCTCTCGCCGAGCTGCCGGAAGACCAACGGCGGGTCCTGCAGCTGCGCGTCTTCGAGGGCCGCGAGTACGAGGAGATCGGCGTCGCGATGGGCCGTTCGCCCGGGGCCCTGCGTATGCTGCTGTCCCGCGCTCGCGCCACGCTGACCCTGCGACTCGACCAGCTGCTCGATGAATCCTGACCAACGCAACCAGCTCGAGGAACTGCTCGAAGCCTGGTTCGTTCGCCTCGAAGCCGGGGAGACGCCTGATCCCGCCGAACATTGCGCCGCACACCCTGACCTGGCCGATGAGTTCGCGCGACTGCTCGGACGCGCCGAAGAGTTCGACGACCTGTTCTCGCCGCGGCCACGGGCCAACGACGACGTGGCGCCGCCTCCGGACCAGCTGGGTGACTACGAGCTGATCGCACCGATCGGCCATGGGGGCTCCGGAGAAGTCTGGCTCGCCCGACAGACTTCGCTGCGGCGGCTGGTCGCGCTCAAGCTGGTGAAGAGCGCAGGTGATCCCAGGACGCAGCGGCGCCTGCGCCGCGAAGCCGAGGTTGCGGCATCGCTCGATCACCCTGGCATCGTGCCGATCTACGCGGTCGGCGAGCACGGCAACCGCTCGTGGATCGCGATGAAGTGGCTCACCGGTCCCGCGCTCGACGCCATCGGCGCACCGCTGCCGCCCGAACGCGCCGCCGGCATCGCGGCGGCGGTCGCGCAGGCGCTACACGAGGCGCACAGCGCGGGCATCATCCACCGCGACGTCAAGCCGTCGAACATCGTTCTCGACGGCGACAACCCCTGCCTCGTCGACTTCGGCCTCGCCCGCGACGGCGCCGAAGTGACTCGTACGACCGTCGCCGGTCACGTTTCCGGCACGCTGCTCTACATGTCGCCCGAGCAGCTGCGCTCGGGCGGCACGACCACGACGCTCGACGCTCGCACCGACATCTACTCGCTGGGCGCGACGCTCTACGAACTGCTCAGCGGTCGGGCGCCCTTCGAAGGCGACCACCCCGGCAAGGTCATCCACCAGATCCTCGAGGGCGAACCGGCGCCGCTGTCGGTCAGCCGCGACCTGGCGACGATCGTGTTTCGCGCGCTCGACAAGGATCGTGAGCGGCGGTTCCCGACGGCCCTCGAGATGGCCCTGGACCTCGAGCGTTACCTCGCCGGCGAGCCGATCCAATCGCGGCCAGTCGGCCTCTCGACGCGGGTCTGGAAGTTGGCGCGGCGCAACCGCACCGCCACGGCGATGATCGGCGCTGCAGTGCTCGTCGCCGCCGGGCTCGGGGTTTCGCTCGGCTGGACCGTCTACGAACGTGCGCGGTTGCTCGAGAGCGGCGTGGCGCGGGTACGTCAGGCGATCCAGATCAACGACATGGCGTCGGCGCAGGCGCTGCTGACGCAGTTGTTGGCCGACGCCCCGGACGAACTCGAGGTGCAGTCCGCGAACCGACAGCTCGTGGCTTGCCTGGCGCTCGATGAACTGCTCGATCGCGTGCAGGCGTTGCCAGAAGATGCCGATCCGGAAGAACTGCGCGCGGTGGCCACCGCGATCCACGCCGACGATCTTCCCGAACACCGGTGCCCCGAGTACTCGCTGGCGCTGCCCCTGGCGCTCGCGATCTGCGGGGACTACCAGGCGGCGCATGCACTCGTGGACGCGTTGCCCGACAGCCGGGGGCGCGATGCGCTGCGGGCGGCGATCGCCACCGCGGAGAACGACTGGCAGGACACCGGGGCATGGCAGCTCGGTGACGGCAAGTCGCCGATCGACCACCTGTTCACGGCGCTGGCGATGCGGCTCGCGCAGCGACCGCTGCAAGAACGCCGCGTCGAGATCAACCTCGCCCGCAAGTTCGACGCAACCGGCTGGCGAGTGCGCCTGCAGCATGCGATCCAACTCGTCAACGAGAAGGATCACACTGCCGCCCTTGAGGCACTCGGCGGCCTGCCACGAGGCGACGCGTTCCCCCGGATCGTGCGCCGGCTGATGATGTTCGAGGCGATCAAACTCGGCAACAATGTCGAAGCACGCTCCCAACTGCACGCGTTCCTCGCTGAGCACGACCGGTCGACGTGGACAGCCGCCGACGCTGCATGCGTGCTCGAAGCCTGCTTCTGGCTCGACGAGCCAGCTGCTGAGATCCTCTCGTTTGCACGCCACAAGTGGCCCACCGACAGCATGGTCAAGCTTCTCGCCGCGCGGGCGATCCAAAGGACCGATCCGGACGGCGCCCGCCAATTGCTGGCGGTGCTGGCGGCAAACGAGGACATGGCGAGGACCCCAGTCCAACGCGACAGGGTGAGATTGACCGCGATGTGGCTCGAAGTCGCGCAGGTGATGCCGTTCTGGCTGCCCTGGGACGATGAAGTCGACGACCATGCCAAGACGTGGCTGCGGGACCTGGCCGAGAAGGCAGGGTTGCTGGCCGCCAAGACCAAGAGCGCCGAGGTGCGGCTTGACAGCAGCCTGCTCCAAGCCCGCGCCCTGTTCGCCGCCCGAGACATGCCCGCCGCGCGCGCGGTCCTTTCGCAGCTCGACGCGAACGCGCCCGCGGTCGTACTGGAGCGAGCGCATCACACCTACCTTCACTACCTCATGGCTGCCTACGTCGACCACGGTGTCGCCGCGCAATGGCAGATGGACGCGCTCGCCGATGCCAGGAAGGCCATGCCCCAGGGCTGGTCACGGCCCATGCGCGACATCCGCCCCAGGCTCACCCACGCGCTCGGCAAGATGCCACCGGGCGAGCTCTTTCTCGGTAAACCAGCGCGCCCGATCGGTTGGTTGCTCGCCGCCCTGCTGGCCCTCGCGGACAACGACCTGACCGAGGCGAAGACGGCTGCCGACACAGCGCGCCAGTTGCTGCTGAATGAACGCGACAATTGGAAGCGGAAGCTGCTGAACTACGTCGATAGCGCGATCCGGGGCCGGTAGGCGCCTTCCGCCACGCGGCGCTACTGCCCGACCTGCGGCGGAATGTGGCCGATGATGACCGCAAAAGGATCGAGGCCGGCCTGGTAGAGGATCGGACCCGCCACGGCATCTGCTGGAACCTGGGCCCTCATCCGACCTGGCGAATCCAAGGTCCCGGCCGCACGTGCAACGGTGCTGGTAACCCCATTGGCCTTTGGGAACCAGAGGGTCACGGGCGGCGTCGCCCAGTTCGAGGTGAAGGTGAAGACCTGGTTGGGGACCAGATTGCCGAGAGGGCTGACGCCACCGCCGCTGTGCTCCGGCCACGAAACGCCGACTTTCTCATAACCGGTAATGCCGATCTTCGGCGGCGGGTTGAACGCGCCGAGGCCAGGAACCTTGTCATCTGTATCCCAGGGCGCCCCGATCGGCGTCCCGATCGGCAGCCCCGCGGACCGGAGCGCGAAGACCTGCAGCACCAGAAACAGCCAGCCCTCGGACACCGCCACCTTGAAGTCAGAGGAGTTCAGATAGTTGATCGCCTGGTCGGTCGTACCAGTGGCGATGATGCTCTGCATCAACAGAGCCTGCCGCACCGCGGCGCCGCCGGAGAACGCAGTCAGCCGTGGATTCGGGCTGCCGGCAGCCAGATCCTCGAGGATCCCCATCCACAACGACTTGTTCAGGCCACCGATCGGGCCGTTCCACAACGGCCCATCGGCGGTCCAAAGCCTGGTCGACGGATTCAGCACGCCGGAGTTGGGCTGTTGCGTGAGGAACGGCTGGCACCAGTACTTGGCGTCGGAGACCGTCTGCCCGCTGGCAAGGACCGCGTTGACATACCGCTGGAACAACGGTGCACGCCAAGCGCCAGGGGGGTTCTCAACCGTGAACTGGCATCCATACCACTGCAAGCTTGCGGCCTCCTGCGTGCCTGCGAACTGGGTCATCCACGCAGGCGCGGTCTGGTAACCGCTCCCGATGTCGAGCCCCAGGACCGGGAAAGACCACCCTCCCTCGACACCATTGACACGGATCCGGAACTCACGCACTGCGATGCCACCAGGCACCTGTCCCGCTTCGACCCAGATGCCGCCGTCGGGGCTATCGTTCTCTGGCGGCTCCGTATCGATCTCGAAGGAAACGAGCGCGTGGGAAGCCGGCTCCTGCGCAACGAGCGGCGCGGCGGGGGCGAGGAATGCGGCGAGGAACAGGAGTCTCATGACGGTGCGAGGAGTGTGCGGGTGCAAGGGGAAGTCGAGGTCCATGGCGACGGACGCCATCCGGTTCCCTGTGTCACGGAAAAAACCGCGCGATGGCCGAAACCGTGCTCTGGTCCGGCCAGCGGCGCCAGACTCTAGCAAATCGGCGAGTTCCTGCCCGCGCGGGACTGCGCCCGATGCGGGAGCAGCACCTGATCGCCGCCCGGTCGGCAGCGATCACGAACGGGCGTCGGTCGCGCCGATCAGGCCGCGCAGACCGTTCGTGAAACTGACGCCGAACGCGCCGAGTGACAGGTCGCACACCGCGCCCGTTCGCATGGACAGGACAGGACCATCGCGCTCGGGATTGATGCCCAGATGCTCGTTGGCACCCGCGGATGGAGCAGGAAGCGGCTCTACAGCCGGATGACGTGCAGGTCCTCACCGACCAGATCGAGCCGCACGCGCGTCACCTCTCGACCCTCGCGGTAGACCACCGCGAACGCCGCGGTGTCCGCGACCATCAGAGTGTCGGAGACCCCCTCCCCACAGTTGATCGAGTGACGCTCACCGATCGAGTTGCCACGCATCAACATCATCGTCAACGGCTGATCACGCTCATCGACGACGCGCAGTTCGTCTTCGCGCCCAGGCCACGCCCCCCAATCGAACTGCACCCGCCGCCGCCGCCCGACCGTCAATTCGAGCGCCGACAGGTCGGCATTCGCATCGAGCCGACGGAACAGTTCGGGCACGATGGCTTCCCCCTCGAGCCGCAGGAACGCGGGTTCGCGTGTGACTCCGTCGATGTCGAAGGTGCCGTCCGCTGCAGTCACGGCGCTGCTGCCGATCACCAGTTCGGTGATGCGCTCGCGCGAGACCGCGACGCGGACACCACCGATGCCGATTCCGTCCCGGCCGACGATCCGACCGCGGATCGTGCCCAGACCGCGCCGGTCGAGCACGATGCGCACGCCCTGTTCGCCGGCCAACACGGGCGGCGACACCGCGCACAGCAGCGACGGACGCTGCAACACGCAGATCGAGTAGTTGCGTTGCGTCAGCCCCCGCAGTTCGAAGGTGCCATCGGCCGCGGTTTGCGTTGCGCCGCCGCCGGCGAGTTGCTCCAGCGACTTGGGAGAGCCGGAGAACGCCGGCATGCCCTGCTCGGGAACGACCCCGAACGGGGTCAGATCGTCCGGTTCGACCAACACGCCGGCAACGGGCGCCCCGGTCTCGTCGACGACGACGCCGCGGATCGTTCGTGGGGTGTCTTGCAAACGCAGCACCAACTCGTTCGGCCAGCCCTTCGTGCGCGCCTCGCGCACCGACGGCAACGTGCGCGTTGCCGGCAGCAGTCCCGCGCGCACCGCGGTCACCACCGTCGGCGCGTCTTCGTCGACGCGCAACCGCAACCACGGCTCGAAGTCGAACGCGAAGGCGCCGCGCTCGTCGACGCGGGTCGCCACGACGCCGGTCGAGACGAGCGCGCCGACCGCAGGGGCACCATCAGCCAACACCACCCGGCCGGTGATCGTGTACGTCGAGGACGCGGTCTTGTTCATTACGACATACATCGCCGGATCGCCGCCGACCGGCACTTCCAGGGTCTCGAGGTCGAACAGGGCCGCGCGGAACTGCAGCCGCGCACCGGCTACCGAACCCGCGTCGCCGAACGAGAAGGTGCCGCGTTCGTCGGTGCTCACCTCGGGGTACACCATCCTCGACGTGCTCAGGTCGTGGCCCGCCCTCCCGACCTTGGCCAAGAACGTGACCCGCACGCCGCCAACGGGCGAACCGTCACCGTCGACGACGACGCCGCCGAGCCCGATCCGCGGCGCGACGAGGATCAACACCTCCTGCGTGGTCGATCGGCCCACCACCCCTTGGCAGACGGTCGTGAAACGCTCGTCGCGTACCTGCAGCGCGAACGGCGGCACGCCTTCGATCTCGAACCGACCGGCGGCGTCGGCGTCGGCGCTGCCCAATACCCGCGCCGGCACGAGCGCCCCGGTGTCGGCCATACGACCCGGCTCGCTGACGCGCTGGACCTCGACCCCAGCCACCGGTGCACCGGCGACGTCGAGCACCTGCCCACGTACGCGCACGCGAACGAGGCCGGCGTGCGCCGGGATCTCGTCGAAGCGCGCGGACGACGCCGCGTCCGGCGGTGTCCCGCTCGCATCTTCGCGTTCGACATCCATCGCGTCGGCGACAGCGCTGGCGGCCGCTGCCGACGATCCGGCCGGGGGCACGCCTCCCGGCGCGGGCACGTCCGGTTCGCTGTACCACAACGAGCACAAGCCGACGGCGACGACGACCGCGAGGATCAGTTTGGTCTGCACGCTCATGAACAACACTCCGAGAAGTTGCGCCACCGCTCCCGCACGCTGCGGCCAAGGAAGCAACGCACCGAGCGCCGACAACCAGCGGTCCCTGCTGCCGACCTTGCGGCGCAGGCGTTCGATGCCTTCGGCGATGCGCGTCGCCACCGTCGACACCGGCACACCGGTCTGCGCGGCGATCTCACGCTGGGTGCAACCGGCATGGAACCGCAGCAGCAAGGTCGAGCGATAGGGTTCGCGCAGCCGCAGCAGGGCACCGACCAACGCACGCTGCGTCGCCGCGCGTTCGATCAGTTCGACCGTCGCCGGGGCCAGCTCCCGCCGCGCCACCTGCGCCTCGCGCTCCGCGCGCCGCCGCTCGCCGCGTCGACGGGTGCGGCCGAGGTTTCGCAACACGGCCGCGAACCAGCGGCGCAACGCGGCGGGACGCTCGGCCGACGGCGCATTCTTTGGCGATGACTCCGAAGTCGTGCCGCCCAACGCGATCAGCAGCGCGTCTTGCGTCAGATCCTCGGCGACGTGTGCGTCGCCCGTCATCTGCCGCGCGAGCGCGCGCACCCAGCCGAGTTCGGCCAGGAGTTCTTCGGGGTCGAAGCGCGCGGGCGGGCTGGACATGGTCAGGTGACAAGTGTCGGCGAACGCGGGTTCGTCCGGTGATTCTCGACGAAATGCAACACGTGCGGCGGAGGATAGCGGCCAGCGGCACGACGCCGATGGGACCTGCACGCGAAGAGACACTGCAAGGGGCGATAACGCTGCAGGGTCATGAACGCTGCAGGCTCAACGCCCCTCGTCGCCCAGCTTCGCATCCAGCTCCGGACAGTCCCAACTGGAGTACGGGATCACGTCGACGAACCAGGTGCCGTCGTCGTAGCGGAACGCCTTGCCCAGAGTCTTCAGGCTGCCCACCAGCCGCATCGCGCCAGCGCGCATCGCGGCATCGGGAATCAACACGATCCGCATGGTCGGCACCCCTCGAGCGCGCAGTGCCTCTTGGATGTGAGTGGTGTGCAACGCGCCGTACACGACCAGGTCACGCACATCGCGATCGACTGCGTGCCCAAGGATCGTCTCGATCGCTTCGGCGTCACGCCTCTCGAGGCTCCACGCCCTGGTTTCTGGCCGATCGCCGAAGTCGTCCTGCTGCGCTTCTTCGCACGCAATGGTGCGACACCCCAGCAACTCGGCCGCGGTGATCAGCAATCCCTGTAGACGGAGCGCTTCGTACAGCAGGCGCGTGCGCGCGGGTCCACCCCACAGGTCCACGAGCTGTTGCAGGATGTCGATCTCGCAAGAACTCACGAAACGGTCGTGGTGTCTCTCGGCGATGATGACGACGCGCGCATCAGCTGCCTCGCCAAGCATCTCGCGGATGCTGCCCAAACGCATGCCGGACAACCCTGCGGTCTCCGCGTCGTAGGCGTCCCGGTAATCCTGCAGCGACTTCTCGTCGCCGTATCGATTCGCATCGGCGATCCACGCCTCGTTGCCGAGTTGCCCAAGGCGGCTCAGGCCTCGTCGGCCGGCGACTTGACACGTGGCATGGTCGGCCGCCGCACGAAACACGTCGAGGAACTGCTCGTCCGGACACAGCACGAGCGCATCCGCGGCGTATGGCAACCAACCAGCGCCGCGCGCGCGCACGACCTCGTACACGTGTTCGGCCCCCGCCCGGCCGTTGCGCTGCACGAAGCTTCGGAAGGCCACTTCAGCCGTGAGGCCGTCTTGCTCTTGGGCCATGAGCTTGCCCAGAGCCTGATCGACGACACCGTGACCCAACTCTGGTGATCGACCGCACGCTTCGGCACATCGTCGGCGGATCAGGCGGTCATCGCTGGCGAGCCCCTCGAGGATTCGTTCGACGCGGTGCGCTGGACTCATGAGGCCGACGTCCCACGCATACAGTCGGGTCAGCGAGTCTTCGTCGTCGCGGTATTGCCATCCAACCTCGGCGAGCCGCGGATCGGCGAGGGCGCACGCCTGGAAGAGCACGGCGCGACGGCATCCGGGAAGTTGCGCCAGCTGCTCGATCTGCGCCAGCAGACGATCTTCGGTGCGCGGCGGTGCACCGGCACACGACGCAAGAGGCAGAACCAGGATGAAGAATGCAGTCGTACTGTTCCGCATGCGGGTCGGATTCTCCGTGTGCCGAGGGCTTACACGCGGCTGCGCAGCATAGCGCCGCCCTCGAGGTGTGGGCCCGCGCAGCGCGGCGGGTGAGGCGCGCCTGATTGGTCAGGATGCCGACGAGCCACGGGAACAACCCGCGTTCGCGATCCCACGTGTCCGCGCGTTCGATCGCCGCGAGGAACGTCTGCTGGAGGACGTCGTCCGCCTCGTGCCGTTGGCCGGCCAGGTGACGCGCCACCCGCCACAGACCCGGCGCTGTCAGATCGAAGACCCGCGCCAGCAGACGCGGATCACGACGCTTGCGGAAGCGTTCGAACAGACGGTCTTCTGGGGCACGCCACACGGGCGGTGATTATCCCGAGGGGCGCGTCGTGCTACGTCGATTTGCTCTTGCTGCGCTCAGCGCCGCAGCGCCGTCGCCATCCCCCCCACCGCGACCAGCAGCAGAACCACGCCGAGCGGCACCAGCACGATGCCCAACCCCGGATCTCCGCCGACCACGCCGAACCCACCGAGCCAGAACCCCGCCGGCAGCGCCACGCCCGCGCCGAGCAGACATCCCGACGCGAGCCGCGGCGCCCGTTCGACGTGCACACAGCACAAGCCGAACGCGATGTGCACGAGCGCGAGGAACGTGCCGTGCGCGTGCGCGAGGCGCCACAGCAGGCGGCGGGTCTCGTTGCCGACAGCCAGGTACCAGTCGACCTTGAAGCCGTGCAGGCCTTCGAGCGAGGCGCCGAGCGCCGCGAACACCAACAGGCTCCACCAGCCGGCGCGCAGGTGGCGGCGACGCAGCCGGTCGGTGTCGTCAGGGAGTGGGTCGGGCGCGTTCATCGGGCGAAGGGTGATCGGGCGGTCGCGGCGGCGTGCATACAAGCGCGCGAACGCCTCGGTCGCGAGTCCTTGTTGTCGCCGCGCGCGGGGAGTTGTGCGCCCCTCCCACATTGGCAGCAGCCGCGATCCGGGCCAGGGGCTATCTTGCCGCCCCGGAGGTGATGGATGCGACACTCGACTGACGACGAGACGCGGCAGGCATCAGGTCGGGCCGCGCTGCTGACCCTGGCCGCGCTGCTGCTGCTCCTGCCCGCTGCCGCGCCGAGGCCCAACGGCATCGTCTCTGGTGCGCGCCCGGTGCCCTACGGCTTCTGCATCCCCGAAGAGGCCTATCAGGAGCTGCACCGACACCATGCGCTCGCGTTCCGCGTCGAGCGCCCCACGAAGCTGGAGGACATCGGCAGCATCGCGCCGATCTGGAGCGGCAATCGCGCCGCGATGATCGAGTTCAACCGGCAACTGGGCCTGGAGTTGCCGACCGACCCCAAGGCCCAGCTGCCCCGCGGGGTCGACATCTGGATCCCGCCCGAAGAGATCGTCGAGAGCTCGTGCTGCATCTGGATTCACTCGCTCTGGGATCGCTGGGTGACGGCGCGCTCGGTCTCCACCATCAGCAACGAGATCGGCTTCGTCGAGCCGGTCTTCAGCCACGCGGCGAGCAACAGCGGCAGCATCGACGTGCGCCTCTTTCCGGTTCCGATCGCGCGGCAGCGGGAATGGCAGCAGCTCGTCGCCGATGACTGCCCGTGGTCGGATCCGGTCCTGCAGCGCGCAGGCCCCGAACTGCGCGCGCTGGTGCAGAAGGTGCTCAGCGCGCAGCCGGATGCCCCCTACTCGTTCTCTTTCTCGCAGTGGGTGTCCGAGACCTCGAAGGTCGCGCGCGTGATCGTCTCGCTGCCGATCGCCGACGTCGGCGGCGACGTGCGATTCGCGACGCCGCCGACCGCGCACTACGTCGACGCGCACGGCAAGGAGACCCCCCACTGGATCCCGACGGGGGACAGCCAGCTGCGCCTCGTGCTCATCTCCGTCGCGGGCGCGGCGCTGCTCGGCTACCTGCTGGCCGCGGCGCGGCGACGCCGGCCGTCGCCGCAGCCATGAACGGGGCGGTCCGGGCGATGCTGCTCGGCAGCGCCGCGATCGGACTCGCGATCGCGTGTGCGCATTGGCCGCTGTCGATCTGGGCCGGAACGCTCGCCGTGTTCGGGGTGCCGCACGCGCTCGTCGAGCTGCGCTGGGTCGGACGCCGCTACGGCCGCTGGCGCGCGCTCGTGATCCCGGTCGTCGCGCTGCTCGCGCTGATCGGCACCTCGCGGCTGCTCGCGTTCCAGCTGGGCTGGCGAGGCGCGACGCTCGCCGCCATCGAACTCGCGCTCGGCATGGCGCTGGTCGCGAGCGTGCTGCCGCGGAACACGCGCCGGTGTGTACTGCGCAGCGTCGTGGCGACGCTCGCGCTCGCCGCGCTCGGGATCGGTGTCGCCAACGCGCCCCTCGACACCCTGCTCGTGCTCGCCGTGCTGCACAACGTGACCCCGGTGGGACTGATCGCCGATCGGCTGCGCGACCCCGACCTCGCGCAGCACGACCGTACGCGATGGACGGCCGCGGCACTGGTCGGTTTCGTGCTCGTGCCTTCATGGCTCGCGACGGGCGTCGCCGCGAACTGGCTCGGCCTCGCGGACATGACGACCACCGCCGGCGACATGACGGCCGCGGCGCACCTCGACCTGGGCCTCGCCGACGGCCTCGCGGCGTTCGTGCCCGGTTGGTTGCCGCCCAGCCACGCGCTCGACCTGCTGCGCGCCGCCGCGTTCCTGCAGTGTCTGCACTACGTCGCGGTGCTCGTGATCCTGCCGCGTCTGGGTGCCGCCCCCGACGCGGTTCCCGCGCGGCGCGACGCGCCGTTCCTCGTGCTGGTCGCCGGCCTCGGCGTGGTGTTCCTCGCCGCCTTCGGACTGGACTTCCGCGAGTCAAAGGCGACCTACGGCATCCTCGCCGCCGTGCACGTCTGGGCCGAGTTCCCGGCGCTGCTGCTCGCGCTGACGCCCGTTTCCCTGAGACCGAGGATGCCATGAACGACGTGGTCTGGTGGATCAACATCACGCTGACGGGCGGTCAGCTACCCCACCTCTGGTTCATGGGGTTCCTGCTGACGCTCGCCCTCGAGGTCCCGCTCGTCGCGGCGTTCGCCCCGCGCGGCCAACGACGACTCACTGCCTGCATCGCGGCAGCGGCGCAACTGCTCACCCATCCGCTGGCGTGGCTCGCCGTCACCACCGGGAGTCTCGGCTGGTGGACGATCGAGGTCCTCGTCGTGATCGTCGAGGGCGTGGTCTACGCAATCGCGACGGGCCTGCCGCTGCGCGCGTTCGGCGTCTCGTTGCTCGCCAACGCGGTCTCCGCCGTCGCGGGTCTGCATCTGCTGACGTCGTGAACGCGCGGGGTCACTCGGCGAGGTAGACGGGAGTGGGTAGCAAACCGAGAATCGGACGGAAACGCATCAGCGCTCCTCTTCCTCGAGCTTCTCGTCCAACTCCGGACAACCCCACCTGGAGTATGGGAGTACGTCGACGAACCAGGTCCCGTCGTCGTAGCGAAACGCCTTGCCCAGCGTCTTCAGGCTGCCCACGACGCGCATGGCACCGGCTCGCATCGTCGCATCCGGGCTCAGGACGATGCGCACGGTCGGCACACCTTGGGCAAGCAGCGCCGCTTGGATGTGGGTGGTGTGGAGCGCCCCGTAGGCGACCACGTCCCGCACCTCGGCATCAGCCGCGTACTCCAGGATCGCTCCGATCGCTTCGGCGTCACGCTTCGCGAGGTTCCACGCCTGCACGGGACCACCGTCGAAACCGCTCCCATGCCCCTGCTCGCACGCGAGCGTGCGACACCCCAACTCTTCACCCGCGGCGATCAGTGCCTGCTGCATGCTCTGCGACTCGTACAGCAGGCGCGTCCGCATTGGCCCGCCCCAAAGGTGCATGAGTTGCTGCAGGATCCCGATCTCCCAGGCACGCACGAATCCGTCGTGGTGGACCTCCGAGAAGATCACGACGCGCGCATTCGCCGCTTCGCGAACCATCTCGGCAATGCTACCCAGCCGAATGCCCGTCAATCGCGCGCTGGCGGCATCGTAGGCCTCGCGATACTCCTCCAGCGACCTCTCGTCCCCGTATCGCTTCGCGTCGGCGCTCCATGTCTCGTCCCCTAGTCGACCGAGGCGGCTCAAGCCACGGCGACCTTCGAGTTGACACACGCCATCTTCGGCAGCTGCCCGGAACACGTCCAGGAACTCCTCGTCGGGGTGGAGCACGAGCGCAGCCGCAGCATAGGGAAGCCAACCCGCGCCTCGCGCGTGCACGACCTCGTGCACTTTCTGAGCACCAGCCCGGCCGTTGCGGAGAACGTAGCTCCGGAAAGCGGCCTGAGCGGTGAGGCCATCCGGCTCCTCCGCCATGAGTGAAGCCAGAACTCGATCGATGGCATCGTGACCCAACTCGACCGATTCACCAGCTGCCGCGACGCATCGTCGGCGAGTCAGATGGTCTTCGCTCGCGAGCCCTTGGAGAATGCGGTCGACGCGATGCACTGGGCTCAACAGGACGAATCCTCGAGGGGCTCGCCAGCGATGACCGCCTGATCCGCCGAACGATGTGCCGAAGCGTGCGGTCGATCACCAGAGTTGGGTCACGGTGCCAGATCCCAGGCATGGACTCGCGCAACAGGATCCTCGTCATCGCGGCACATCCATCCGACCTCGGCATACTAGCGGATCGGCCAAGGCAGAAGCCTGCATCAACACGGCGCGGCGACACCCGCGGGAGGTGGTGCACCGGCACAGGACTCCAGGAGAAGGACCAACATCCAGACGGCAATCGCAGCGCTACGCATGAGTTCGATTCCGACGTTTTCCCGGGGCTGACAGTGCGGCAACAAGCGAACGTCGCGCGGGTTGCACGATGAACACTCCGGCTCACTCCGCGAGATAGACAGGCCGATCGTTGCGGCGCGCATACAGACGCGCAAACGCCTCGACCGCGAGCCCTTGTTCTTCGAGCAGCAGCGCCGGACGCGGTGCGCCGCGATAGCCCTCGCGCCAGCGCGCGGTGACCCGCTCGCCGAACGCACGCGCAGCCCCCGCCTCGGCGACGAAGTCGAAGCCTTCGAGCTCGGGCGCGCCGCCGGGCAACGAACGCAGCGAGCGCGCGGCGCCGAAACGGACCACGTAGTAGGGATCGTCGAGCAGGCGCGCGAGGTAGGGCCGCATCCAGTCGGTGCCCGCGGCGCGCTGGGCCTCCTGCCAGCCGAAACTCCAGGTCGCGACGGCACGTTGACCCGCGTCACCCGTCAACAACCACCGAATGCCCGCAGCGACGTTCGCCTGTTCGTCGTCGAGCGTCGGCGGCTCGATGCCGTACCACTCCTGCAGGCGCTCACCGGTCCACTGCAACGTGCGATCGAGGTGGCACAGGTTGCACGCGTTGGGCCGCCCCGTCTGCAGCTCGGCGTTCACGCTCGGCGACGTGATCGTATGGCTGCGTTCGGCCTTCATGAGCCCGAAGCTCGTGTGCGGCATATGGCAGTCGTAGCAGGTGCTGCCGCCGCCGCCGGGCGCGTGGTGCGTGTGCTGCGCGAGCGCCGCGTCGTCGCGAAAGGTCTCGTGACACTGCGTGCATGCCGCATTGCCGCGATGCCCCGACTTCAGCTGGTCGTCGCGCCACGCGTCGCGGTCGGCCTCGTTCCCACCACCAGCCACACCGTGCGAAGCGCCGTGCAGTTCGTGACACGAACTGCAGTCGAGCTGCCGCGCCGGATCACCGTGCGTGTAACACGGCGACTTGACCAGACCGTTGTATTCACGCCCCGACAGCCGCACCTCGCCGTCCGACCAGAACGCGCTCGCGAAGAACTGCGGGTTGTGCTGCAGCGTGCGCCGCAGTTCGTCGGCGTGACGGTGATTGGGGTCGATGACCAGGTTGGACGCGTGCAGGTCGCCGCCGGGCCGATAGACCAGGCCGTGCTCGCGCCAGCTGTCGAAGTGCGCGCTGCGCAGGATGTTCACCGAATGGCACTGGCCGCAGACCTGCGCCGAACGCGCCGGGCCAAGGCGTTCGGGCAACACCACCGTCTTGTCCCCACCCTCTTCGAAGTGCTGCGCGTAGCGCCGCACGGGGCTGCGGTTGGCCGTGACATGCCGCTCGCCGGGGCCGTGGCACGCTTCACAGGCGATGCCCAGTTCGCTGGCCTCGGTGTCACAGCGATCGGTGTCGACGCGCGGCCGCACGCCGGTCGCGTGGCACATGTGGCAGTTCTGGTTCCAGGCACCCGGATCGGGCGGATCGCGGAACTCGGGCGGCAGCACGAACACCGTCGTCAACGGCAGCCAGATGCCTTCCTCGATCTTGAAGCACATCGGCACCGGCGCCAGTTCGCGCTGGTTGCCGGTCGAGTACCACAACACCTGCAGGTGATGTGAACCGGTCAGTTGCACCACCGGCCGCGACACCGACCCGGGCTGCTTGCCGCCGCGTTCGAACTGCACCCAGAGTTCCTCGCCGCGCCACTCGAGCAACACCGGCTTGCCGAACCAGTCGAGTTCGAGCCGGTCGAAACGCGCCAGCACCGTGTCGCGGTTCGCGACCTGCGTCATCGTGCGATGGAAGGAGTCGTGCCACGACGCGTGCTCGGCGGGATGGCACGAGCGGCAGGCGGCCGAACCGACGTAACCGTCAGCGGCGGTCACCAGCGGTCGGTTCGTGGGCACGGCGATGGCCGCAGGCTCGTACCAGAACGTCGCCACGATCGTGCTGATGCCGAGCAGCGACAGCAGCGAGGTGGCGGTGATCGCCAACAGACCACGCGGCGCCGCGCGCCACAGGCAGGCGGTGACGATCACGGCGACAACGGCGACTGACAGGGTTTGCATCGCGGCGGGTGGTCAGCAGATCGGGGCGGGCGCGGATTGCACGTGTTTCATCGCCGAACTTCGAACCCCGGCGCCGCGCCGGTCGCGGCCAGTTCGGAGACGTCGACGCGCTCGACCTTCGACCACATCGAGCCGCGCTGCAGCCATGCGCAGAACTTTGCGAGCTGCACATCGTCACCTTCGGCCTCACCCTCGACCGCACCATCGAACCGGTTGCGCACGAACCCGGCGAGCTGCAACCGATCGGCCTCGCCGCAACAGTGCGCGCGGAAGGCCACGCCCTGCACACGGCCGAAGACCACGAACTGGATGCGGCGCGAGACGGACATCAGCGGCGTTCGACACTGCGGTGCGTGAACGCCACGTCGGTGACGATCACCTTGACCAGATCGCGCAGCGTCACCGTGTCACGCTGCAGCAGTTCGTCGACGGCGAGGTCCAGCCGCAGGCGGTCGCCGGGACGCGGCTCGCGGCCGAGCGCGTAGACGAACAGCTTGCGGCACAAGGTGCGCACGAACGCCGGGTCGTCGCGCAGCACCGCCTTGAGCCCCGTCAAGCCGTCGATGACCCGGCCATCGGGCAGTTCGCCACTGGCGTCGATCACGCCGCCGCCGTCGCGTTCGTGGAACCGCCCGATCGCGTCGTAACGCTCGAGCGCGAAGCCGAGCGTATCCATGCGCACGTGGCACACCGCGCAGCTCTTCTTCTCGCGGTGCATCGCCAGCTGCTCGCGGAACGTCTTGCTGCTGTCGATCGCGGCCTCGTTGGCGAACGAGTCGTTGCCGGGAGGCGGCGGCGGCGGAGCCTGGCCCAGGAGGTTCTGCAGGATCCACTTGCCGCGTTTGACGGGTGAGGTGCGTGTCGGGTTGGAAGTGAGCACGTGCATGCTGGCGTGACCGAGCACGCCGCCGCGTTCGCGCTGCTCTGGCGGCAGCGTGATGCGGGTAAAGCCCGCGTCGGCAGCCGGCGCCGGCAGCCCGTAGAAGTTTGCCAACCGCCGATCGACGAACGTGAAGTCGCAGTCGAGCAGGTCACGCACGTCGCGGTCCTCACGCAGCACGGCCCAGAACAGCAGTTCGGTCTCGCGGCGCATGGCGCGGCGCAGGACGTCGTCGAAGTCGCCGAACTGCCGCGGATCGGGCGCACGTTCCGCGAGGCTGCGCAGTTCGAGCCACTGGGATGCGAAGTCGGTGGCCAGGGACTCGGCGCGCGGATCGCGCAGCATGCGGTCGACCTCGTTGAGCAACTGCGATCGGTCGGTGAAGCGCCCGCCATCGGCGAACTGCCGCAGCCGGTCGTCGGGCGCGCTGCCCCACAGCAAGTAGGCGAGGCGCTGCGTGAGCACGTGGCCACTCACCGGCTCCGCGACACTGACCGGCTCCACGACACCGACCGGGGCCACACCACCCTCGCCGACGGCGCCGGCTTCGATGCGGAACAGGAAGTTCGGCGACACGAGCATGGCCTGCAACACCAGCCGCGCGGCCAACAGCGGTGAGTCGCCGTCGGCAACGGCCGCGGTGCCGAGCGCGACCAGGCGTTCGATCTCCTGCGCCGACACCGGCCTTCGCCACAGCCGCGGCAACGCCGAGGTGGTGACGTTGCGCAACAGCGTGGGCGCATCAACCGAGCTTGCCAACGCCGCCGCCAGCCACGCCGCCTGCGGCGGCACCGGTGACCTGTGCAGCGGACCGATGACCTCGGCGAGATCGACGATCAGGTTGCGATCGCGTTGCGCAGGGTCGGGATCGTCGGGCCGGTAGTAGTCGTTGAGGAAGGCGATCGACAACCGCTGCTGGCCGCCGTCCAGGTGCACGTTGAAGTCGAACGGCGACAACCGCCGCGACCGCACCTCGAAGGTTCGCGCGGGTCCGTCGCCGATGCGCACCGCCATCTTCACGAGTTCTCGGCCGGCCTGGTCGCCGCCCGCGGACACCCGCACGCGATAGGTGCCCGCGCGCGGCAGGTCGAGGCGCTGTTCGATCGTGCTGTTGGACAAGAACACGAAGCGGTCGCCGCGCCGACCGTCGGCGCCGTCGAGCTGCGTCATCATCTCGGCGTCGAAACGGCGCACGACCGGGTTCCGGGGGTCGGTGTCGTCGATCACCGCGCGCGCGACGTCACCTGCCGCGGCCAGATACTTCTCGAGATGCAGCGTCGAGAACGTCAGCGCCTCGCCGACGGTGTCGAAGCCGTAACCGAGATCGTCGGCGGGAAAGGCCGAGGCGTCGAAGGTCACGCCGAGCAGGTCGCGCACGGTGTTCTGCCACTGCGCGCGCGTCAGGCGTCGCACCGTCACCCGCCCGGGATCGACGGGCAGGCGCGGCACTTCGGCGCGCAACGTGCGGTCGATCCAGGCAACGAGACTACGCCTTTCGTCCACCTCGGGGCGGTCCTTGTCCGCAGGCGGCATCTCGCCGGCGACGACGCGTTCGCGCACGTGACTCCAGCGCGCCAGGGACGAAACGATGTCCGCGGGCGCAGCGAGCAGATTCAATCCGCCCTTGGCGACGTCGCCGTCGTGGCATTCGACGCAGTGCCGTTCGAGGAACGCGGCCACCTGCGCAGGTGGTTCCTGCGGCGCGAGGTGCAGCACGGCGACGGCGAGTGAGGGGATCACGGCGGCGCGCAGTGTAGCCCGAATTGCACCCTGAAAGAGATCTGCGGAATGACGCGATGGTGACACACACACGCGGCACGAACCTAGATTCGCGAGCAGGAAAGAAGGCGCACTCGCGCCGCATCGAGACCATGAACACCGTCACCACCATCCTCCTCTGCTCGCTGACCGCCGGCCTCGCCGCGCAGAACCAGCTGCTCCTGCCGGCGACCGCGAACCCCACGCTCGAGCTGTCCAACTACTCGCTGCTGCCGTTCATGTCGCACGACGCGCGACTGCAGATGTTCTTCGACGCCACCGAGGCCGGCGCAGCGACGTTCACCGCGACCGAGCTGTCGTTTCGCTACGACGGCCCGATCCCGCCGGTCGGCTCACCTGGGCCGTTCACGATCGCCAACCTGCAGATCCGCGTCGGCACGACGACGGTCGGAGTGCCCGAGTCGCGCTTCGACAACAACCTCACCGCGCCGCTGACGACCGTGTTCAACGGTCCGTGGACCTACTTCCCCGATCAGGGTGCATCGGGCCCGCAGCCGTGGGGCGAAGCCAACGGCAGCCTGCGCTTCGTGTTCAACGCGCCGCTGCCGGTCGCGATCCCGAGCGGCGGCTGGCTGGTCGTCGAGATGGCGATGACCGACAACAACTTCACCGGCTACGCGCACACCTTCCTCGACGGCGCCAACACCACGGGCGGCCCGATCGACGGCCAGTCGAGCAGCTACGGCGCCGGCTGCGCGGTCAGCGCCAGCGCGATGCCGGCGACGGTCGGCATCACCGGGCTGCGCGCCCCGGGTGCCGCGCACTTCCTGACCGGCGACCACCTCGGCGCGAACTCGCCGGTGGTGGTGATGTTCGGCCTCGACAACACCCAGGGCGCCTTCGGCCCGCTGCCCTACAACCTGCCCGGCACCAACTGTTCGCTGCTGACCAGTGTCGACGCCACCTCGCTGGTGCTCGCCGACGCCAGCGGTTCGGTGATCGCCGGTCAGCCCGGTGCAGCGTTCGCCGTGCCCAACATCCCGGTCGCCGCCGGCCTGGTGGTCTACGAACAGCTCGGCGCGCTGGTCGCGGGCGTCAATCCGTTCAGCGTGGTGCTGTCCGACGCGCTGGCCGTGACGCTGGGCTCGATGGCACCGTTGGGGCGCGGCACCTACACGGTCGTCAACGACCTCGACGCCAACGCGCCGATCGCGACCCAGGTCAAGCCCTTCGGGTTCGCGGTGCGGATCGGTACGCTCTGACCGACACGTGCCGCGCCAGCTCCCCTCCCTGCTGTTCACGCTGATCTTCGCCCTGTCCCTGGCGCTGCTGCTGTGGTGGGCGGTGTTCGCGTTCGTCGCCACCGGTGAGCTGCGCAGCGCCGCGCTGCATCTGCAGGCCGGCGACATCGAGGGCACGGCCCGCGCCCTGGGCGCGGACAGCGTCGCCGGGCTCGAGCGGCTCGCGGCCGCACGACGCTGGATGTTCGCCACCGAGGGCATCTTCTTCGCGATCGTGCTGCTGGCGGCTGGGTGGCTGTATCGCGTCGCCGTGGTGCGGGAGAACGAGGCGCGCCGCACGCAGGATCGGTTCCTCGCTGCCGCCACCCACGAACTCAAGACGCCGCTGGCGACACTGGTGCTGCTGCTCGATTCACTGCGCACCGGTCGCGTGCCGCCCGAGAAGATGGACCGGTATCTGGGCAACGGACTGCAGCAGGTCGAGCGATTGCGCCTGGGGCTCGACAACGTGCTCACCGAAGCCGGACTGCGCGCGACGCGCCGCACCGGCAAGCCGCAGACCGGCGATCTGGCCGTCGACGTGCGTGAGGCGCTTGGCGCCATGGAAGGTCACGCGGCCGCGTGTTCGGTGCAACTGCACGCCGATCTGCCCGAGTCGCTGCCGTTCCAACGCGACCCGGTCGCGATGCAGCTGGTGCTGCGCAACCTGCTCGACAACGCGATCAAGTACTCGTCCGCCGGCGGCACGGTGCACGTCGCGCTGAGCTCGGACGGCGAAGTCGCGACCATCCGCGTCACCGACCAGGGCCGCGGCATGGACCAGGACGAGCTCGAGCACGCATTCCTCGCGTTCTGGCGCGGCAGCGACACCGCCAGCGGCGGCACCGGCCTGGGCCTGCATCTCGCGCGCGAACTGGTCACCGCGCACCGCGGCAAGATCACCGCCACCAGCGCCGGCCGCGACCGCGGCTGCCAACTGACCGTCGAACTGCCAATCCACAGAGGTGCCGCATGAGCCGCTGGATCCTGGTCGCCGAAGACGAACGCGCCCTCGGCGAGATGCTCTGCGACAACCTGTCGCTCGAGTCCTACCACGCCGAACACGTGTTCACCGGGCCCAAGGCGCTCGAACGAATGGCAGCCGGCGGCATCGACCTGCTGATCCTCGACGTGATGCTGCCCGGCCTCGACGGCTTCGAGGTGCTGCGGCAGATGCGCGCCCGCGGCGACACCACGCCGGTGCTGATCCTCAGCGCGCGCTCGGCCGATCAGGACCGCATCCGCGGCCTCGAGCTGCAGGCTGACGACTACCTGACCAAGCCGTTCAACCTGCGGGAACTGCTGCTGCGCGTCGACGCCCTGCTGCGGCGCCGCAAGGCGCCGACCGCCGGCGACGACGTGCTCGAGTTCGCCGGCAACCGGATCGACTTCCGCGCCATGTCCGCTTCGACACGGACCGGCGAAACGATCGAACTGACCGCCACCGAGACCAAGCTGCTGAAGCTGCTGGCCGGGCATCGCGGCGCCGTGGTCACGCGCAAGGCCATCGTGGAACACCTGTTCGGCAGCTCCGCACCGGTCACCGTGCGCACCCTGGACAACGTCGTGCTGCGCCTGCGCAAGATCTTCGAGGCCGATCCGACGGCGCCGCGTCACCTGATCACCGTGCGCGGCCTGGGCCTGCGCTTCGATCCGGTCGGCTGATCGGGCCTGCGACCGGCCTCGCGGCCCGGTGCGGAACCAGGACTGCCTTGGAGTCAGGATTGCCTTGCAGGCACGGTGCGGCGACAGGTTCGGCAACTCGAACATCGACGGCACCGGGGGGGCCGACGTACTGTGGCACCCTTTGGCCACAGTGCGCCTCGCATGATGCAACTCATCTCCCGTCCACTCCCCCTCTTCTCCCTTCTCGCCCTCGCCGCGGTCGCTGTCGCTCAAGGTACCGAGCACGACCTGCGCACCACTGCCAAGAAGGGGTCGTCCGCCTGGTTCGTGCAGTCGACCAAGCAGGAGCAGGCGATCGACATGGACGGCCAGACGATGGACATGGGCAACACCGTCAACTACACGGTGCGCGTCACGGTCGGCGAAGTGTCCGACAAGGGCTCGCTCGACGTGACGATCGACATCCTGCGCGTCGAAGGCGCGCTGGTGTTGCCGATGATGGGCGAAGTCGCCTTCGACTCGGCCGCCGGCCCCGCCGAAGACGACGGTTTCGGCATGGCCGCGCTCGGTGACGCCATGGCCTCACTCGCCGGCAAGAAGTTCACCGCCACGGTCTCGCCCTACGGCAAGGTCGAGAAGGTCGAAGGCACCAAGGAGCTCCTCGATGCCGCGCGCAAGAAGGGCGGCCAGATGGGCGGCCAGATGCTCGCCTCGGCGTTGACCGACCAGGCGCTCGAATCGCTGGTCGAGAACGCGTTCGGCGTGCTGCCGGACAAGCCGATCGCGCTGGGCGGTTCGTGGACGCGCCTCGACAACAGCAAGTCCGGACGCACCCGGGCCAACAACAAGATGGAGCTGACCCTCGCCAAGCTCGACGACACCAGCTTCGAGATCGAGGCCAAGGGCACCGTCGAGAAGCCGGAAGCCGCCGCTCCCGAAGCCGGCGAAGAAGAGAGCCCGGAGGCGGCCATGGCCCGCGAGATGATGGCCAACATGAAGATCAAGAACGGCAAGATCGCCGGCAAGCTCAAGGTCTCGCGCACCGACGGCTTCGTCGTCGAATCGTCGAGCAGCATGGCGATGGACATCGAGATGCCGAGCCCGATGGGCGGCGGCGACATGACGATCGCGATGAAGACGACTTCCACGACCAAGCGCACCACCGAAGAAGCCGCGATGCCGAAGAAGAAGGACGCCGAGCCGGCGAAGAAGTGAGGGCCTGACCGTCGCCGGCGACCTGCGTGGCCGCCGGCGACCGCCCCCGCGGTGTGGACCACGATGGACCCCGCGGGGCACCCGGGCTAAAACCGCTGCCCGAAATGCCCGACCGCGAAAAACTGCACGTCGCCGAATTCCTCGGCGACGGCATCTCCGCCGAACTGTCCTCGTCCGTGCACACCGTCGCCGCGGCCCTGCCGTTGGCGGTGGAGTTCCATCCCGTCGACCTGTCGCTCGAGAACCGGCGCCGCGACGCCGAGGCCAGCTACGCCGCCGCGATGGCGGCGATCGGCACGCACCGCGTGGCGATGAAGTATCCGACGGTCACCGAGAAGGAGAGCCCCAACAAGGTGCTGCGCGAGCGCTGCAACTTCTCGGTGATCCACCGCCCGGTGGCGTCGATCGAGGGCGTGCGCACGCGCCATCAGGGCAAGGTCGACCTGCACATCATCCGCATCGCCGTCGGCGGCACCTACGAGGACGCCGGCCGACGCATCGGCAGCGAAGCCGCGGTGTCGATCCGCGTGATCGAACGCAAACCCGCGCGAGAGGCCGCACTGTTCGCGTTCCGACTGGCGCAGCGGCTCGGCTGTGACGTCGTCAGCAGCAGCAAGTACACGATCCAACGCGCGACCGATGGCCTGTTCGAGGAAGTCGTGCTCGACGTCAAGAAGCAGTTCGCGGGCGTGGGCCACAAGAGTGAGCTGTTCGACGCGCTGCTCTACAAGATGCTGCTCGCTTCCGAGTCCTACCGCGTGGTGGTGACGCCGAACGAATACGGCGACTTCCTGTCCGACATGGCCTGCGGCATCGTCGGCAGCATCGGCCTGGGGGCGAGCGCGAGCTACTCGTTCGACGAACGCGGCGAGGTCGCGTTGGCGATGTTCGATCCCGCCGGCGGCACCGCCCCCGACATCGCCGGCAAGGGCGTGTGCAATCCGTCCGCGGCGCTGCTCGCGTTCGCGATGCTGCTGACACACACGGGATTCCGCGGGCTGGGCACGATGCTCGACGAAGCCGTGCGCGGCGCGATTGCCGCCGGCGATCGCACCCGCGACCTCGGCGGCACGCTCGACACGGCGCAGTTCACGGCCGCCGTCTGCAAACGCTTCGGCGCGAAGGCCTGATCGCACCCGGCCGAATCCGCTGGCGACCAGGTCCGCGGGCACTCAGATCCGCGGGCGGAACAGCCGATCGGCGAACCGGCTGGCCTTGTGCTTGTCGGCCACCTTGCGAGCCAGACGCATCGCCTCGGCCACCGGCACCAACACGGCACCCTCGGGCACCGGCAACCAGATCGCCTGCTCTTCATGCGCGGCGATGACCTGGTCGAACTCCTCGGTCGAATGCGCCGCCGCCAGCTGCTCGAGCAAGCGCATGTCGACGAGCGCCATGCCCGCGGACGCATACTGCCTGGCCCGACCGAGCAGGTCGTCGGTGCTGACCTCGAACAGGTCGGCGAGGGCCACCAGGTCCTCGCCGGTCGGAAAGCGGGTGCCGCTCTCCCAACGCGACACGGCCGACTCGTGGCAGTTCAGGTGCTTTGCCACCTGATCCTGGGTCATGCCGCGACGGGCCCGCAACTCGCGCAACCGGCCGGAAAGATGGTTGGCCAGCGGGCGGGCCGGGCTGGAGTCGGACTGCCTCGGCTCGGGCGGGTTCGGTTGTGGGAGTTCGCTCACGTCGTGCACTGAAGGGACCTTGCGTCCCTACGCATCCATTGTGGCGGAGGCCCGACTTCCGCGAAAGACCCGAAGAACCTCCGCGTGCGTATCGGCTTATTCGACACGAAACTTGACGTATCGGCATGAAAAAGTATGAGTCGGCATCCACTACCAGTGTCTTCCGGCTTCGAGGAACCGCACCCATGCACGATCCGGCAAAACTCCTACCCGTCGCTCGCCGCGCCGCGGCGAACATCGTCCGCTCCGGCTTCCTCGCCGACGAGGCCAGCGAGCGGGCCGTTCACCAACTGACGCTGGCAACCCTGGCAGGCCGCCCACCGACCAACCCGGAGGCCTGGCTGCGGGCTGTAGCCAGACGCTGCGTGTATTCGCTGTTGCGCAAGGGCTGGGGCCGAACCCTGCCGCTCGAATCGGGCAGCAACGCCGTGGCGCGTGAAACGGCGTGGACCGAGGGTCTGCAGGCGGAACGCAAAGCCCGCGGCGCCGACTTCGTCCGCGAACATGTCCACGCGACGCTGTCGCCGCGCCAACAGGACGCCCTGCACGCGGCCCTGACCTGTCGCAGCCACCGCGCCGCGGCCAGCAGCTGCGGCATGCAACCCCGCGACTTCCGCCGGTCGATGTCCTCGATCACGCGCAAGGCCCGGCGACTGCTCGAAGGCCCTGGTTTACCGCCGGGCACCCGTTCATCGTGATGGGCATGCCGTCGCCACTCTCGCACGCCGTCTTCCTGCTCACTTCTTGCGCCGCGCTGCTCGCCCAGGATCAGCCAGGCCCGGGTTACACCGACACCCCGCTGCTGCCCAGCGGCTGGCATGTCCACGACTCGATGCGGCCGCGCCCCCGCGCCGTCGATCCCGGCCCGGCGCCGACCGCGCCGTTGCCGGTTCCCGAGGACGCGACCGTCTTGTTCGACGGCAAGTCGCTCGACGCGTTCACCGGCCGCGACGACAAGGCCCAGTGGCGCATCGCCGACGGCTTCGCGGAGGTCAACCGCACCGGTGACATCCAGACCCGCGGCGAGTTCGGCGATTGCCAGTTGCACGTCGAGTGGGCGACACCGGCGCCGGCGAAGGGCGAGTCGCAGGGGCGGGGCAACAGCGGCATCTTCTTCTTCGGCCGCTACGAGGTGCAGGTGCTCGATTCGTTCGAGAACCCCACGTATGCGGACGGCCAGGCCGCATCGCTCTACGGGCAGACACCGCCGATGGTCAACGCCTGCCGCCGACCCGGCGAGTGGCAGACCTACGACATCGTCTTCCGTGCACCGCGTTTCGCCGCCGATGGCGAGTTGCTCGAGCCGGCGCGCATCACGGTCATCCACAACGGCATCCTCGTGCAGCACGATCAGGCCTACCTCGGGCAGACCGCACACCGCTCGCTGCCGAGGTACGAGAAGCACGCCGCCAAGGGCGCGATTCGTCTGCAGGATCACGGCGACCCCGTGCGCTTCCGCAACATCTGGATCCGCGAGTTGGACCTGGGCCGGCCCGAGTTGACGCGACCCGCGGCCAAGAAGTAGTCCCGCACGGCCGGGTCAGCCCGGCAACTCCAGCGCACCCGTCGCCATCCAACTGCGCACGCGCTGCAGTTCGCCGAAGTCGGGGCGGAACACGTGCAGCGGCAGCCGCTGCACCCGTTCGTCGTCGGACGCGAACGGCGGCACCGGCTCGGCCGACCACAGTTCGGCCACCAGCCGCACCGGCATGCCGGTGAAGATGCGCTCCGGAGCGCCGTACTGATCGACGCAGCGCTGCAGCCGCTCGCTCACGGTGGTCAGCAGGCGCCGCCAGTTCTGCAGGCGCAGGCGCGAGCCGTAGCGCGACTTGCCGCGGCTCGCCAGGTAGGTCGGCTGGGCCTTGCCGTTGCCGCGCACCACGTAGGCCGAGAGCGCCTTGTGGTCGAGCAGCTCGTCACCTTCCCAATAGCCGATCGCCGCCGCGCCGGCGCGCAGCAGCAGGATCAGGTGGCGCTCCGCATCGCCGGGTCGAACCTCGGCGAACCGTTCGAGATAACTCGCGATCGGCTCGCCGGCGCGAACCCGCGGCGCCAGCAACGGCGGTCGCAATCGCGCGGCGCCGGCCACGAACGTCAACCCGCGGCGATCGGCGACGGCGTCGGCATGCCGCTGCGCGAACGCCTGCAACTGTTCGGGCAGGTCGTCGAGCCCGAAACGCACCACGAAACCGTCGGCCGAAGTCATCGATCGTTGGCGAGACGCCAGGAAGCAGGACGCTATCATCGCGCGCCATGCACGGGGCCACAAACCAACCATGGCGCGTCGCCGTCGTCGGCGCCGGGCCATCGGCGTTCTACGCGACCGAAGCGCTGTTCAAGGCATTGGGAGAAGGCGTGCGCGTCGACATGTTCGACCGGCTGCCGGTCCCCTACGGACTGGTGCGCGGCGGCGTCGCGCCCGACCACCAGAACATCAAGGGCGTGGTCAAGGTCTACGAGAAGATCGCCGCCAACCCGGGCTTCCGGTTCTTCGGCAACGTCAAGCTCGGTCGCGACGTGCAGGTCGACGATCTGACCCGTCACTACCACCAGATCGTCTACGCGTTCGGCTGCGAGAGCGACCAGAAGCTCGGCCTGCCCGACGAAGACCTGGACGGGATCTACGCCGCGACCGACTTCGTCGGCTGGTACAACGGCCACCCCGACCACCAACATCACCGCTTCGACCTGGCGCGCGCCGAACGGGTCGCGATCGTCGGCAACGGCAACGTGGCGATGGACGTGGCGCGCGTGCTGCTGAGTCCCGCCGAACGCCTCGCGGACACCGACATCGCCGAACACGCGCTCGCCGTGCTGCGCGGCAACAAGGTGCGTGAGGTCGTACTGCTGGGTCGTCGCGGCCCCGCGCAGGCGGCGTTCTCACCCAAGGAGATCGAGGAGATCGCCGAGTTGCCCGACACCGACGTGGTCGTCACCGCCGAAGAGGCCGCGCTGGATCCACTCAGCGAGCAGTGGCTCGAGTCGGCGCCGCGCAGCCAGCAGCGCAACGTCAAGTTCGTTCACGAACGGGCCGAGCTCGGCGAAGGCCAGGGCACCCGCAAGCTGCGCTGTCGCTTCAAGGTCGCCCCGGTCGAACTGCGCGGCACCGACGGGCGCCTGTCCGGCGTTCGCATCCAACACATGGTGCTGGTCGCCGGTGACGACGGCACCCCGCGCCCCAAGGCGATCGACCGCTACGAGGACCTGCAGGTCGACCTGTTGTTCAAGGCGATCGGCTACAAGGGCCTGCCCGTTCCCGGCGTGCCTCACGAGCCCAAGAAGGGCATCGTGCCCAACGACGCCGGGCGCGTGCTCGCACAACCGGGTGGCGCGGTGATCACCGGCCAATACGTCGTCGGCTGGTGCAAGCGTGGACCGACCGGCCTGATCGGCACCAACAGCCCCGACGCCAAGGCCACGGTCGAGCAGATGCTGGCCGACCGCGAAGCAGCCAAACACCTGCAGCCGATCGCTGACGACCTCGGCGCCCTGCTGCGCGAACGCGGCGTGTTCGTCGTCGACTGGTCGGACTGGCAACGCCTCGACGCCTGGGAGCAGGCCGCGGGCGCCGAACGCGGCCAGCTGCGCCACAAGCTGCCCTCGATCGACGGCATGCTGGCGGTGATCCGCGAGCTGCGACCGGACTGAACCGTTCGTCGCCGGAACCCGCCGGTTGCCGGAACCCACGGATCGCGTGAGCGGACCGGCACCTGGATCGCACCGGCGCCGCCGCTACCGTGCGTCGATGCCCCCCTCGTCGGCCGCCTTCGCCGCGTGCCTGCCCGGTCTCGAACCGCTGCTCGCGACCGAACTGCGCGAACTGGGTGCCGATCCGCAACCAGCGCCGGGCGGCGCACACTTCACAGCCGACCTCGAGCTGCTGCAACGCTGCGGCCTGTGGCTCGGCACCGCCAGCCACGTGCTGCTGCGGCTCGCCGACTTCCGCTGCCGCGCGCTCGGCGAGCTCGAACGCAAGACGGCGACGATGCCCTGGCAGCAGTGGCTGCGCCGCGACGTCGCCGCGCAGGTCACCGCCACGGCGCGCCGCTCGCGTCTGTTCCACACCGGTGCGATCACCGAGCGCGTCGAACGCTCGATCCACAACGTGCTCGGCGACCTGCCGGCGCTCGCCCCGGACTCGGACGCTCCCGTCGCGCGCATCGCCGTTCGTTTCGAAGACGATCACTGCACGATCTCGCTCGACACCAGCGTGACGCCGCTGCACCGCCGCGGCTATCGCCTCGCCTCCGGCAAGGCACCGCTGCGTGAGGACATCGCCCACGCGCTGGTGCTCGCCGCGCAAGTGCCGTCGGGCGCGGCGGTGCTCGATCCGTTCTGCGGCTCGGGCACGATCGCGATCGAGGCTGCGGCGCTGCTGCACGGCCTGCCGCCGGGGCGGCTGCGGCCGCCGCCGCTGCAGCACCTGGCGATGTTCGACGCCGCGACCTGGGCGCGCGTCGCCGCCGCCCGGCCCGAGGTGAACGACCCGCCGCGAGTCGCGGCCGGCGACCGCGACGCCGGGGTGATCGAGTCCGCGCGCGCCAACGCGGAGCGCGCCGGCCTGGCCGACGCGATCGAGTTCACGTGCGCGGCGCTGCGCGCCCAGCCGTGGCTTCGCGACCCCGCCACGGCTCCGGCGATCGGCAGGATCGTCACCAACCCGCCCTACGGCTTGCGCGTCAGCGCCGGGCGCAGCCTGCTGCCGCTCTACCAGACGTTCGGCAACTGCGTGTCGGCGTTGGGTGCGGGCTGGTCGGCGACGCTGCTGGCGCACGACCCGCGCCTCGCGCGCCGCAGCGGCCTGCCGCTGCAGGCGGTGTTCACGACGCGGCATGGCGGAGTCGCGGTCACCGCACTGAGGGTCACCGCGCAAGAGGTGCGCGGGGCGGCGACGAGCCCCGACCCCGATCAGCCGACGCGATAACGTTCGCGCAGCACGGTCACGTGGTGCAGCTCGTGACCCGCAGTGACCCAGGCGAGCGCGCGCACCGTGAACAGATTGCCGTTGGCGATGCCACGACGGCTCCACGCGGCGTCTTCGAAGCCCGTGAACAGGGCGATGGTCGCCGCGCGCACGGCCGCGAACTCGGCGGCGATCGACGCCAGGGAACGCGCATCGCTGCCGTCGAGTTCGGCGTAGGCGTTCTCGTCGAAGCCCGGCAGCGCCTGTTGTTCGCCGCGCGCGATGCACAGGGCGCGGTAGGTGAACATCCGCTCGCCGTCGACGACGTGTTGCAGCACGCGCTTCACCGTCCACTTGCCTGGGGCGTAATGGTGCATTCCGGTCGCCTCGTCGACGCCGGCGAACAGGCGTTGTGTGCCTTCCCCCTGGTCACGCAGTCGGACGATCAGCTCGTCACCGGGCACACGCGCGACGTAGCCGTGGAAGTAGGGTGCATACTCGTCTGGGGCAGGGCGGTTCATCGCAGGTTGTGGCGACAGGTGGAAAGGGAGCCTCTCAGCCGAGGATCGCGCGCAGAGCCGCGGTCACCTTCTCGGCCTGCCGGGCCATGCCCAGATCGTTGGGGTGTGAACCATCGGTGGTGCCGTCACCGTCGTCGCCGAGCAGATCGGCGCCGCCGAGCAGATGCAGCCCCTTGACGCCATCGGCCTGGGCCTTCGCCACGGCCTCACGCAGCGCCTGCCGCCGCGCCTCGTGGTCACTCGCGCGTTTGCCGTGGAACCACGCGTTGGCGAACGTTCGGTCCTCGACCATCAGGATCGGCGTGTCGGGGCGCCGTTCGCGGATCTGCTTCACCAGCGGCCCGGCGCGTTCGGCCACCTGTTGCGGCGACATGTTGGGCAGACAGTCGATCAGGAACACCGCTGGATCCAGCTCGACCAGGAACTGCGCGACCTCGGCTTCCATCCTGCCGTTGCCCGAGAAACCGAAGTTGAGCATCTGCCGATCCAACGCGCGACCGACGATCGCCGGCCACGCCATGCCGGGTCGCGACGCGGACGCGCCGTGCATGATCGAAGTGCCGTAACACAGGATCGGCTTGTCGTCGCGCGGCGGCAGCGGCTCGAGCTTGGCACCTTCGGCGACGCCGAGTTCGAGCTTGTCGATACCGTTGTAGAGCGGCAGGTAGAGCTGGAAACGGCGCGGCGCGGCGCCCGCACCGTCGAACAGCTTCGCCTCGACCTGCTGCTTGGCCGGCCGGGTCACCTCGATCCAGCGCCAGACCTTGCCGTCGTGGCCGTACAGGTCACAGCCGCTGGCACCGGTCGCCGGCATGTGCGCCATGGCCAACCGGGTCCGATTCAACTGGTAGCGCACGGACAAGAACGGACTGGCCGTCTGCAGACGCAGCACCATGCCGGCGCTGTCGCGCGACAGGTCCCAGACCTGCTTTCGCACCACACCCTCCGCGCGCGCCGGCAGACGGTCGTACGGCGCCTTGCGGTCGGCGAAGGCGCGCCCCTCGATCGGCCAGTCGACGACGTCGTGCCAGGTCGAGCCCACTTGCGGCGCCGCCCCCCATGAGGCGGCCTGGATTGAAGCAGCTGGCACGGTTCGGGCGGCCGCAGCCGCGGCACCCAACGCGAGGAACGAACGACGTGAGAGCTCGACCATTCGCGGCACGATAACGACCGGGCGCCGTTCGGGATCGTTCCGATACGAGAGTTGCAGGTCGGCACCGCCCCCCCGAACATCGCCGCCATGCGCCCTGCGTTCCTGCTCACCACGGCCACCGCCGTGCTCTCATCCCTCGCTGCGGCCCAACACGAGCAGGCGGCTCAGGACCCGTCAGGCGCGCTGAAGATCGCGGCGGCGAGCAACGAAGCCCAAGAGCAGATCGCGTCGTTCCAGCTGGCACCGGATCTGGTCTGCGACCTCGTGGCCGCCGAACCCGACCTCTGCAACATCGTCGCGTTCGCGATCGACGGCAAGGGACGCGTCTACGTGGCCGAGACGTTCCGGATCAACGACGGCGTGTTCGACACACGCAACTACATGCAGTGGAAGGACAACGACCTCGCCTGCCTGACCGTCGCCGAACGCATCGCCAAGTACGAGCAGTTCATCAGCAAGGACATCCCCAGGTACACCGCGTTCCCCGAGCGCGTGCGCCTGCTCGTCGACACCGACCGCAACGGCACCCTCGACCGCTCGACGGTGTTCGCCAGCGGCTTCAACGATCTCGCCGACGGCATCGGCTCCGGCGTGCTGCCGGTCGGCGACCAGGTGTTCTTCACCAACATCCCCAAGCTGTGGCGGCTGCAGGACACCGACGACGACGGCGTCGCCGACCAACGCCACGTCGTGCACGACGGCTACGGCGTGCACACCTCGCTGATCGGCCACGATCTGCACGGCCTGATCGTCGGCCCGGACCGCCGTCTCTACTTCTCGATCGGCGACCGCGGCTTCCACGTCGAGCACGAAGGCAAGACCCACGCCTATCCGCACGAGGGTGCGGTGCTGCGCTGCGAACTCGACGGCAGCGGCCTCGAGGTCGTGCACCGCGGCCTGCGCAATCCGCAGGAGCTGGCCTTCGACCAGTGGGGTGACCTGTTCACCGGCGACAACAACAGCGACGGCGGGGACCGCGCGCGGTTCGTGCCGATCGTGCCCGGCGCCGACAGCGGCTGGCGCATCGGCTACCAGTGGCTGTCCGACCGTGGCGCTTGGAACCGCGAGAAGATGTGGCATCCGCGCCACGTCGGCCAACCCGCGTGGGTCATGCCGCCGATCATGAACTTCGCTGACGGTCCATCGGGCCTGGTCTACGACGTCGGTGTCGGCCTGCCCGAGCGCTACCGCGACTGCTTCTTCCTGTGCGACTTCCGCGGCGGCCGTTCGTACAGCGGCGTGCACGCGCTGCGCGTGCAGCGGCAGGGCGCCGGCTTCGAACTGGTCAGCGTGCAGAAGCCGATCTGGAGCATCCTCGCCACCGACGTCGACTTCGCGCCCGACGGCTCGCTCTACGTCTCCGACTGGGTGTCCGGCTGGAACAAGACCGGCAAGGGCCGCCTCTACCGCGTGCGCACGCCGCAGATGGCCAACAACATGGCGCTGCGCAACGGTGCAGCGTTGCTGGCCAGCGACCTCACCAAGCGACCGACCACGCAGCTGCGCAGCCTGCTGACCCACCCCGACCGCCGCGTGCGCCAGGCGGCGCAGTTCGCGCTGGTCGACCTCGGCGCGCGCGACGTGCTGACCGCGGCGCTCGCCGATCCCGATTCCCGCCTCGCGCGCCTGCACGGCATCTGGGGCCTGGGCATCCTCGGCCGCAAGGACGTGACCGCACTCGAAGCGATCCCGGCGCTGCTCACCGACGGCGACGCCGACGTGCGTGCGATGGCCGCGCGCGCGCTCGGCGACGCGCGGGTCGCGAGCGCCGGCAAGCAGCTGGTCAAGGCGCTCGACGACGGCAACGCCCGCGTGCAGAAGGAGGCGGCGCTGGCCCTGGCGCGCCTGGGCACCCAGGCGCCGAAGAACGCCGGCGCGAAACTGGTCGAACTGCTGCGGCACAACGACGACCGCGATCACGTACTGCGTCACGCCGCGGTGTTCGCCTTGGCGGACATCGCTGCTCGCCAGGTGCTGCACGACCACCGCAACGATGCGAGCGTCGCGGTGCGCCGCGGCGTGTTGCTGGCACTGATCCGCATGCAGGATCCGATCGTCGCCGAGTTCCTGACCGACACCGACGCCACGCTGCGGCAGGAGGCTGCGCGCGGCATCTACGGCGAGCCGATCGACGCAGCGATGCCGGCGCTGGCGCGACTCGCCGGCGACGACCGAGCCGACCTGGAACCGATCGACTGGCGCGCGCTCAACGCCAATCGCCTGCTCGGCGCGGTGGAGAACGGCGAGACCCTGGTGCACGTCGCGACCTCGACGAACCACCCGACCAAGACGCGCCTCGAGGCGATCGCGATCCTCGCCGACTGGCGCGAGCCGCACGGTCAGGACCGCGTGTTCGGCAACTGGCGCCCGTGCAGCCACCCCGGCGCCGAACGCGTCGCCGCGAGTTTCGCCGCGGCGGTGCCGCAGCTGCTGGCTGACCCCGAAGTCGCCGAGCGAACCGCGCAGGCCGTCGGGCAATTGCAGCTCGTGGATTGCGGACAGCACCTGACGACGCTCGTCGGCGACGATCGGGCCAAGGTCGAGGCACGCGTCGCGGCGCTGAACGCCTTGGACCAGCTGCACGCCACCGGGTTGGTGGCGACCATCGAAGGGATCCGCGCCGACGCTCCCGTGCCGCTGCGCAAACGCGCCGTCGAACTGCTGTCGCGCACGGCCCCGGCCAAAGCCGTGCCGGTGCTGGCCTCGCTGCTCGACAACGCGCCGATCGGCGAACGGCAGGCAGCGTTCGTTGCCCTCGGCGAGCTGCAGGACGCCGCCGCGACGGCGGTGCTGCGCAGCTGGCTCGAGCGCCTGCAACAGGCCGAGGTCGAACCGGCTCTGCATCTCGACCTGGTCGAAGCCGCCGCCAGACACGACGACGCAACGATCAAGAAGCAGCTGCGGGCGCTCGAAGCCGCCGTCGACGGCGCCGACCCCGTGCGACCCTTCCTCGCCTGCCTCGAAGGCGGTGACGCCAAGGAGGGCCGCAAGATCTTCTTCGACAACGAGGCGACGCGCTGCACACGCTGCCACACGCTGAACGGCAACGGCGGCAACGCCGGCCCGGTGCTCGACGGCATCGGCAAGAAACAGTCGCGCGGTTACCTGCTCGAGTCGCTGGTCGCGCCGAGCGCCAAGATCGCCGCCGGCTTCGGCTCGACGACGCTGCACCTGCACGACGGCGGCCTGCTGGTCGGTTTCGTCACCAAGGACCAGGACGGCATGCTGACGATCGTCGACTTGACCGGTGCGGCGCAGGATGTCGCGTGGAACCGCATCGCCAGACGCGAGGCCAGCAGCACCAGCGCGATGCCGCCGATGGCGGGCGCGCTGAACCGCAGGCAGCTGCGTGATCTGGTGGCGTTCCTCGCCAGCCAGAAGTGAACAACATGACCGCCGACCTGCCGCCGCGCCCGTGGCTGTTCCCCAGCCTCGCGGTGTTCTGCATCGCCGTCGCGGCGTGGTCGTTCGCGGGCGCCGGTGACAAGCCGACCTGGGCCTTCGAGGTGCTGCCGCTGTGCACAGTGATGGTGGTGTTCGCGGTGCGCCGCCGCCGATTCTGCTTCTCCGACCTCGCCTACGTGCTGCTGACGTGGTTCTTCGTGATCCAGTGCCTGGGTGGTCGCTACACCTTCGCCGAGGTGCCGTTCCCGCAGGCGCTGATGGACCTGCTCGGTCTGCAGCGCAACCCCGTCGATCGCATCGGGCACTTCTTCCAAGGCTTCGTACCGGCGATCCTGCTGCGGGAGTGGCTGATCCGGCGCCGGGGCCTGCCCGCCGGCGGCACGCTGTTCTGGCTCGTCACCGGCTGCTGTCTGGCGTTCAGCGCCAGCTACGAACTGCTCGAGATGGCGGTGGTGCTGCTCTTCTACCCCGCCGCCGGGCCCGAGTGGCTCGGCATGCAAGGCGACCCGTGGGACGCGCAGTGGGACATGACGATGGCGCTGGGCGGGGCGATCACGTCCCAACTGCTGCTGGTCCGCGTGCATGCGCGCAGCATGGCTCGCGCTGCGCCGGCTTCGGCTCTCGGTCGAGCGCAAGAATGAGTCGCGATCCGGGAACGTCGCGCCGCCACTGAAGACGGCCACCGCACCGCAGGTTGGGCGGGCGAATCAGGAAACCTGGCAAAGCAGCCAGGTACCACCGGCCACGGACCAGGATTCGTCGCCATTCTTGGTGGCGCACTGCGCCGCCAACGCCCCCACCCTCCATCCCTACCCGGGCAGTTCCCGGCCGTCTTCATGACCCCCACCCGCATCCTCACTCCGTTTCTCCTGGCGTTCGCCGCGGCCAGCGCCGCCGCCCAGGGCCTGCTCCCGACCCAAGGCGAAGTGCTGTCCGCCGTCGACGACCCGATCGTCAGCCAGCCCGGCGTCACCATCGGCGGCTCGGGCCCGTTCGACACCCCGGTGATGGACCTCGACGGCAACGTGCTGTTCCGCGCGCGACTGCTCAACACCACCCTCGGTGTGCTCACCGAACGCGGCATGTTCTTCGGTCGCTCGAACGGCGACGTGCACATGTTCCTGCAAGCCGGTGACCAGGAACCCTCGCTGACGCTTCCCGGCGTCACCATCAACACCTCGAGCAGCACGACGGGTGCGCCGACTGGTGCGGGCCTGCCCAGCAGCTATCTGATCAGCCCCTACGGCGGCCTGATCATGTTCGGTGCCTCGCTGAACGGTCCCGGCATCATCTACAGCGGCGCCGGCACCAACAGCACCGCGATCTACTGGGGCACGCCCAACGCGCTGCTGATCCTCGCCCGTCGCGGCGACCTGGCGCCCTCCGGCGGCTCGACCCTGAACACGGCGTTCAGCAGCGTCTCGCAGCAGGCCTCGGCGCTGAGCGGCCTCGGCGTCGCGGTGTTCAAGAGCGCGCTGACCGGCGGTGACGTCAACGGCACCGAGAACGACAACGCCTGGATCATCGGCACGCCTGGCAACCTGCAGTTCCTGATCCGCGAAGGGGACCCGCTGCTCAACGGCAACGTCGCCATCGCCACGCTCGGCTTCAACGCCGCGATCAACGACGCCGGCATGGTGCTGCACGACGAGACGCTGTCGACGACGCTCGGCACCACCCCGGCGACCGCGAACGACGACAAGGTGATCCTGATCACCCTGCCCGGCAACGTGCACAACATCCTGATGCGCGAAGGCGACGCCGCTCCGGGCACGGCCTCCGCGATCTACTCGGGCTCGCCGACGCCGGCCCAGGGCTTCTCACGGACCGGTCAGACGGCCTTCTACACCGCGCTCGCCAACGGCGACACGGTGCCCGGCCAGAACGACGGCGCGATCTTCGTCGGCGGTCTCGCCGGCGTGCAGCTCGCCGTGCGCAAGGGTGACGCGGTCACCGGACTCGCCGTCGGGGAGACCCTCACCACGATCACGACGGGCATCTCCTACACCGACAACGGCGGCATCGCCTTCGTCGGCTTCGTCGGTGGCCCGAACGTCACCGCGGACACCGACGCGGCGATCTTCGCCGGCACCGCGGGCAACGTCCGCGTGATCGCGCGCGAAGGCGACGCGGCACCCGGTGTGCCCGGCGGCGTGTTCGGCTCGACCTCGGGCGGCGGCATCGTCAACGGCACCAGCACGCCGAAGATCAACGAGCGCGGCCAGATCGTGTTCCAGCCCAACGTCCTGCTCAACAGCACCAACTACAACGCCCTCTACACCTACGACCCGGTGCGTGGTCTCGAGCTGCAGCTGCTGTCCGGCGAGTCGTTCGGCAGCAACGTCAACACCCAGGACGTGACCAACATCAGCGGTCCCTTGCAGTTCCCCTCGGGCGACAGCAGCACGCTGGGCTTCAACAACAACGGCGACTTCATCACCCGCCCGTTCTTCACGGGCACGCCGGCGGCCTCGAGCCTGAGCGCGATCGTCAAGGGCCACATCGGCGCGATGCAGGCCACGCCGACCTCGATCGCCGGCACCGGCGGTTCGCAGGTGTTCCAACTCGACGCGGGCAGCGCCAACGCCGGCTTCATCTACCTGATCGCCGGCACCGCCAGCGGCACGCGCCCGGGCTTCCCGTTCCAGCAGTTCCAGATCCCGCTGAACGTCGACTACTGGTTCAACGGCTCGCTCGCCGCCGCCAACTCGGCGATGTACACCAACTCGTTCGGCTTCCTCGACGCGCAGGGCAAGGCCACGGCGTCGTTCAACTTCCCGAACTACCCGGCGTTCGCCGGCCTGTCCCTGAACCACGCGTTCGTGGTGCTCGACCCGAGCACGGGTCCGACGATGGTCAGCGAGCCGACCAGCGTGCTGATCTACTGATCGGCAGCGGTCCGACCTGCGCAACCGGCGCTCCGCGCGCCAGGTGAGGGCCCGATCTGCCGACGGCAGGTCGGGCCCTTCTCGCTTGCGGACAACTCGTCACAACACGCCAGCGGCCAGGCCGTACATCACGGCGGACAAGGTCAGGCCAATGGCGGCGCCGGTGCGGCGGCTCTCGTCGAAGCCCTTGTGCACGCTGATCCACAAGGGCACGGGGGAGAGCAGGGCGAGCAGCATCGGCTTGGCGGCGAAGCCGGCGTAGACGCGACAGGCCATGAGCATGCCGCCGTGCAGCAGCACGACGACGAGGATCGCACCAGTCCCGAGTTGGAACGGTCGGCGCCAGGACGCGACGACCAGCGCCGTGGCCAGCGCCACGACGCCAGCGGCCAGCAGCTGCCACGAGAGGTCGTGGTTGCGCGACTGCACGAGCCACAAGTCACCGGCGAGGAACAGCACGCAGGCTGCGGGCACCAGCCGGCCGGGGCGACGTTCGGCAGCGGTACGCAGCACCCACCACACGACGACGAGCCCGGCCCACGCCAGGCTCAGGCGCACGAGCGCGGTCTCGAAACTCCATCGCGGCCGCAGCGGGGCCGACAGGATCCACGGCAGCATCACCACCAGCACGGCCTCGAGCGGGATCACGACCATCTTGGGCAACCAACGCAGGTCGTGCAGCGTGCCGAGCAAGCCGGCGCCGACCACCGACCAGAACAACCACGGCAAGGCGGTCGCGGCAGTGAGGTCGAGGTCCCAGGGCCAATCCGGCCAGGCGACGAGCAAACCGAACGGTACGGCGATCCCGGTCGCAATCCCGATCGCGGCGAGCCGCGGTCCACCGACGCCGACGAACACCAGGACGGCCGAGATCGCCGGCAGCAGCCCGTAGAGCAACCAACGCAAGAGTGTCACGGCGCCGCACTCTACGCATCGTGCCCGACAGCACGAAGCGCTACCCTCGGCGCCGAATGTCGCTCACCGCGATCACCACGCTGCGTCGCAACCTGGCCGAGTGGGCCGACCGCCCCGCCAACCGCCAGTTCCTGCACGATGACCAGGTCGCGCAGCTCGAGCAAAGCCTGGGTGCGCCGGCGCGCCGCACCCAGGTGCATGTCGCCGCGTGGATGCTCGGTTCCTGGCACCTCGGCCAGGGCATGCTGCGGGTGATGAACGGCGACGGCCAGGGCTTCGACGAGGCCAGGGTCGGCCAGTCGCTGCGTCGCACTTCGCTGCTGTTGCGGGCCCGCCAGCAGGCCGCGCCGGTGCGCCGCGGCCGCATCGAGAAGCTGCCGTTCTCGCTGGCCCACGCCGCCTGGACCACGCTGCTCGGCCTCGCCTTGCGCGACCCGCACGCCGAAGAACTCTACGACCTGCTGCGCGATCTGCCCGACGGCGCGTTCACCGAGGCAGATCACCTGCCGCTGTTCGTGCGCGACCTGTTGGCCCTGCGCCACGGCGAGCGACCCGGCCCCAGCGCGCGCCTGGGACCCTACGAAGGCGTGCTGCAGCATTGGCACGGCGAGCCGCGCCTGCTCGGCCAACAGCTGGCCGACGTGCTCGACCTGCACCTCGTCGAAGCGCAGCGACGCGGCGGGGCCTTCGACGACCCGGGCCTGCTGCTCTATCCCGCCGAGGCGCTCGCCGTGCGTGAGGTGCGCGACTGGTTGGAGCTACCGCGCGCGAAGGTCGACCACGCGCTGATGCACACCAATCTGGTGACGATGGCGTTGAGCAAGACCTGGCCGACGCACGAGCTGGCTGGCGCGCTCGATCAGGAACTGCGGCGCCGCTGAACGCCCGAGCCCGTGGCGCCCACCCGCGCCTTGTCCTACCCTGATTCGCCACGCATTGGCGAACCCAGCACCCACACCCAGCCCGCAGGCACCGGCGACCGCGCCCGCAGTGTTGCTCAAGGACGCACCCGAGGCAGTCGTCGAATTGTTCGACACCGCCCACGGCCGGTGCGTGCGCAAGACCTACCGCAACCGCGGCCTGCAGTGGTGGCAGACGTTCGCGCGCACCAGCCGCGCCGCTCGGGAGTTCGCCAACCTCGCCGCAATGCATCGCCTCGGTGTGCCCTGCACCGAACCGGTCAGCTGGTCCGAACACCGGCGCCTGGGCTTCGTCGACGAGTCTTCCCTGGTGACCCGTTTCCTGCCGCAGGCGACCACACTCAAGCAGTTCCTCGTCGCTCACGATGGTGATGCGTCCAGCAGCGCCGACCCCAGCGGTGTCGCCCGCCGCCGCCTGCGCCTGCGGATCGTGACCGCCGCCGGCCGCCTGGTCCGCCAACTGCACGCGGGCGGGATGCTGTGGAACACGCCGATGCCGCGCAACATGCTGCTGGTCGGCGATCCGCACGCCGCCAACCTGGCGGTCTGCGACGTGCCCGGCGCGATCACCTATCCCGGCAGCATCCTGGGCAGCGCCGTGGCCACGATCGACCTGTTCCGCGCCGCCTTCTCACCGAGCCGCTGCCGCGACTACACCCCCACGGAAAGACGCCGCTGGCTGCTGGCATACACGGCCGGAGATCGTGCGCAGACCAGACGACTGTGGCGAACCCTGAGCCGACGAACCACAATGGGCAACGATCTGCGCCGCTCGCTCTCGACCGTGCGCAACGTCTACCTGGGACGCAACCCGACGCCAGCGAACGCACCATGACCGACGTGCATGCACCGATGCAGCAGGGCAAGCTGCAGAACTACAACAGCGCCCGCGGCGCCCAGGCCTACAAGGCCGACTACCGCAACAAGCTGCACCGCAAGCTGTCCGACAAGCGCGAGCGGACGCTGCTCGAACGCTACTTCGCCGAGATCGGCCCGGTGGACACGATCCTCGACCTGCCGTGCGGCCACGGTCGCTTGTCGGACTTCTTCAAGACGCGCTGCAAGACACTGCTCGAGGGCGATTGGTCGTTCACGATGGTGTCGCTCAACCAGCAGGACAACGGCACCGACCACCGTCACTACGTGCGCGCCTCGGCGCTCGAGATCCCGCTGCCCGATCAGAGCGTCGACGTGGTCGTCAGCTTCCGGCTCTCGCACCACCTCGAGTCGCAGGAGCTGCGTGAACAGCACCTGCGCGAACTGTTCCGCGTCGCCCGCAAAGCCGTGATCGTCACGTGGTTCTCGGCGACCTCGCTCAAGAACCTGCTGCGTGAGGTGCGCGTCAAGCTGTTCGGCAAGACCCGCAAGAACGTGCTTCGCAACCAGCGTGTGCGTGACGTCGCCAGCGCGTGCGGTTTCGAGCAACGTCAGGCCAAGCCCTTGTTCGTGGTCGGTTCCGGCCACGTGCTCGGCATGTTCGCGCGGCGATGATCATCGCGCCGCGCGGTTTCGGTGGCGGCTTCGGCAACGGCAAGGGCACGGCCCCACCGTTCGCGGCGCAGCGGCTGATGCTGTTCGCGCTGCTGCTGGGCATGATCTTCTACGCGGTCGTGGTCGGCGTGCTGCTGGGACAGCAGGAATGGGTCGGCCTCGCCGAACAACCGCTGCCGATCCTCGATTCGGTGGTGCTCGGCGTCGGCGGCGCGGCGGTGGTCGCCGCCGTCCTCATGCGCAGCGTGTTGCAAGGCCGCGCCGCCGCGGCCGATGCCGAACAGCGCCCGGGACTGCAGTTCCAGGCGCACCTGATACCGGTGGCGATCCTCGAAGGCGGCGTGCTGCTCGCGCTCACGGCCTGGATGCTCAACGGCGCCCCGTTGCCGTACACGGTGGTCGCCGGGGTGCTGTTCGCGATCGCCGTGATCATGGTGCCGTTCAGCGATCCCGACGCGCAGTAGAACCCCGCACGCACCGCCGCTCCGCCTCAGCAACTCAGCGACGCAGCTGGTCCACCCACCACGCCAACCGTTCCGCGTAACCGGCGGGATCATCCTTCCAGACGTCGCCGTGACCCGACTCGGGACGGATCCACAGCTGCTTGTCGGCGGCCGGCATCGGCAGCTGCGCGAACAGGGCGCTGACGCGATCGGGCGGCGCGCGGTCGTCGTTGCCGCCGCCGATCATCAACACCGGCAGGTCGTGCGGCAGCGTGGCCAGCACCGCGATCGGCGAAGCGTCCGCGACCCGGAAGTCCGACCAGGTCTCGAGCGAGACCACCACCAACGATCGCCACGGCTGCAGCAGGCGAAACCACGAGCGTTTGTCGCCCGCGCGATGGAACGACAACATGCGGTCGGCTGCCGCGCCCAGATCCTCCATCGGTGCGTCGAGGATCAGCCCGGCCAGGTGGTCGATGCGCGGCGTCGCCAGAGCCACCGCGATCGTGCCCAGACTGACGCCGAACAGCCCGACGGGCAACGCGGCACGCTCCGGCAACGCCCGCACGTGCTGCACTGCGGCGACGACGTCGTCGCTCTCGTGCAGGCCGCCCGAGAACGGCGCGCGCGAGCTGCCGCCGTGGTTGCGCAGTTCGACCAACCAACACTCACAGCCGAGGTCGCGCAGCATCGCCGCGGGCCGTTCGAGTTCGAGCGCCGAACGGAACAAGCCGTGCACCATCACCACCACCGCCACCGGCGGCTCACGCCGTGCCTCGAGCCGGAACGCCCGCAGCACCACGCCGTCGGTGCTGTCGATCTGCACTGCGCGCGCCGCCGCAGCAGCCGCGATCGCCGGATCGACGACGACCGCGCCGTCGCGTTCGGCGCGCAGGGTCTTGCTGTCCTGGAACAACAGTTCACCGTTCGCCGCGAGCCGCGGCCCCGCGTAACGCCCCTCGTCACCGCGCGTGACCAGGCCGCGCGAGCCCCACAGACCGAGCAGCGCCGGGAACGTCACGAACAGATGCAGCGCGAACGCGGCCAGATGCAGCCACAGCAACCGGCGCCAGTAGCCGCGTTGCGGCCCGCGCCACCAGCGCCACACGCCGCCGAACAACGACAGCGGCAGCAGCGTCGCGAGGGTGAACGCCAAAGCCGCGACCAGCGGGAAGATCACGTCCCCTCCTGGAACACATTCGGACCCGCGGGCAACACGCCGACCGCGCGGCCGCGGGCGATCAGTTCTTCGATCGCGCGTCGCCCGACGGCGCCGAGGTCCTCCGAGTAGTCGTTGACGTAGAGCGCGATGTGCTGCGCGCAGACCGCTTCGTCGAGCTCCTGGGCATGGCCACGCACGTAGGCACGCGACGCGGTCGGGTCGGCTCTGGCCGCGCGCACCGACTCGCGCAGCACCGCGCCAACGCGCGCGAACAGGTCATGGTCGAGGTCGCGCCGCGCCGCGATCACCGCCAGCGGCAACGGCCCACCGGTCTGCTGCTCCCACAGCTCGCCGAGGTCCGCGACCAGCGCGAGGCCGCGATCGGGATACGTGAAGCGACCCTCGTGGATGACCAGGCCCGCATCGACGGCACCGTTCTCCACCGCGGCCATGATCGCATCGAAGCGCATCGGCACGACCTCGCCTGTCGTCGCGCCCAGACAACGCAGCAGCAGCCACGCGGTCGTGTTCTCGCCGGGAATCGCGATCCGTGCGTCTCGCAACTCCGCCAGCGACCGCAGCGGTGAATCGGCGCGGCGCACGACCAGAGGCCCGTTGCCGAAGCCGAGGGCCGCGCCCGCCGGCAGCACCGCGTGACGATCGACGACCTTCGCGAATGCCGGGATCGACAGCTTGCTGACGTCGAACGGGGCCACCCCCGCCACGGCGCGGCGGTTGAGCGCTTCGATGTCTTCGAGGAACGGGCGCAGCAGCAGTCCGTGTTCGGTGGCGCCGCCGTGCACGGCGCGGTGGAACGCGAAGGTGTCGTTGGGGCACGGCGAGAAGCCGAAGGTCAACACGGTGGGACCACTCACGGAACAGCAAGGTAACGTCCCGTACGTGAACCGCCAGGAGGCTGGCAACCGCTCAGCGCGCCCGCGTCTTCTGCTGCGCCGCGCGCGCCTTGCCGATGAGCGCCGTCGCCGCCTTGGGCGCCGCCTGACACTCGAGCAACGCCGTCAACATCAGCGGCGCCACGATCGTCGCGTCGGACTCGATCACGAACATCGGCGTCTTCTCGGTGAGCTTGTCCCAGGTGATCTTCTCGTTCGGCGTCGCGCCCGAGTAGGAGCCGTACGACGTCGTCGAGTCGCTGATCTGGCAGAAGTAGGCCCAGGGCTTCACGGGCTGTTCGAGGTCGTACTTGATCGACGGCACCACGCAGATCGGGAAGTCACCGGCGATGCCGCCGCCGATCTGGAAGAAGCCCACTCCGCGTCCACCCGAAGTGCTGCCCTTCGACAGCAGCTTGTAGTCGTCGTAGAGCTGCGTCATGTACTCGATGCCCGACTTGACGATGCTGGCGCTGCATTCGCCGAACTTGACGTGCGAGGCGAAGATGTTGCCGAAGGTCGAGTCCTCGTGGCCCGGCACCACCATCGGCAGGTTGGCTTTGGCCGCAGCGAGCAGCCAGCACTCGTCGGGGTTGCCCTGGTAGTGCTTCCTGCCGATCTTCTGCACCAGCTCGTAGAAGTACTCGTGCCAGAAGCGGCGCTCGCCGTTCGCGGTCGCCTGCTTCCACATCGGCACCAGGATCTTCTCGACGGCGCGGAACGCCTCGTCCTCGGGAATGCTGGTGTCGGTGACGCGCCGCATGCGCTGCTCGAGGATGCGCGTGTCGTCCCGCTTGGTCAGGTAGCGATAGTCCGGGAAGTCCTTGTAGCCGCTGTTGGCCACCAGCCGGAACAGCGACTCCTCGAGGTTGGCGCCCGTCACCGACAGGCCGTGGATCAGGCCCGCGCGGATCGCCGGCGCCAGCGTGATGCCGAGCTGCGCCGACGACATCGCGCCCGCGAGGGTCCAGTACATCTTGCCGCCGGCTTCGACGTGGTCCCAGTACGCGAACAACGCGTCGCGCAGGGCGCGGGAGTTGAAGTTCTGGTAGTTGCGAGTGACGAACTCGAGGATCGGCAGTCCGGTCTTGGCCATGGGGGCGACTCCTATACCACGGTGGCCGGTTCGATTCGCCCCGGAGTCGTCGCGGCGTTGCCGACAGCGGCGCGCCGCGACGTTATCCTGTTCGCCCCGATGCGCCTTGCACTGACCCGGCCCGACGACTGGCATCTTCATCTTCGCGACGGCGTCGCCTTGACGGCGGTGCTGCCCGACACCGCCCGGCAGTTCGGCCGTGCGATCGTGATGCCCAATCTCAAACCGCCGATCACGACCGTCGCCGCGGCCGCGGCCTACCGCGAACGCATCCTCGCCGCGCGCCCGGCGGGCTCGACGTTCGTGCCGTTGATGACGCTGTACCTGACCGACAGCACGCCGGCGACCGAGATCGCAGCGGCCGCGACCAGCGGCTTCGTCGTCGCCGTCAAGTACTACCCCGCGGGCGCGACGACCAACTCCGACAACGGCGTCACCGACTGGCAACGCGCCCGGCCGGCGCTGGCGGCGATGGAAGAACACCGCCTGCCGCTGCTGCTGCACGGCGAGGTCACCGACCCGCACATCGACGTCTTCGACCGCGAGAAGGCGTTCCTCGACACACACCTGTCGGCGTTGCGGCGCGAGTTCCCGCGGCTGCGCATCGTGCTCGAACACGTCACCACGGCCGACGCGGTGCAGTTCGTGCAGGCCGCCGGTCCCGACGTCGCCGCGACGATCACCGCGCACCACCTGCTGTGGAACCGCAACGCGATCTTCCGCGGCGGCTTGCGCCCCCATGCCTACTGCCTGCCCGTGCTCAAGCGCGAACGACACCGTCAGGCGCTCGTTGCTGCGGCCACCGGTGACGACCCGCGCTTCTTCCTGGGCACCGACAGCGCGCCGCACGCGCGTTCCGCCAAGGAGAACGACTGCGGCTGCGCGGGCATCTACACCGCACACACTGCGATGGAACTGTACGCCGAGGCCTTCGAACTGGCCGGCGCGCTCGACCGGCTGGAGGCGTTCGCGAGCCATCGCGGACCGAATTGGTACGGGCTGCCGCGCAACACCGACACGATCGTGCTCGAACGGCACGAGTGGACCGTGCCGAGGTCGTTGCCGTTCGGCGACGACGAGTTGGTGCCAATGCGCGCCGGGGAAAACCTGGGGTGGCGCGTGGCCGAAGCCTGAAGCACACGAACCGTCCAGTCCACCACCACCCGCAGCAGCATCCGGCCGCTGGCTACCTGCTTCGCGACCCAAGTGCGCCGGTTGGGGGTGGCACGAGCAGGCGCCGTGGACTATCGCGGCGCCTCTGCGATGCGCGACTCACACCAAACCGACCAGGAACCGCCGACGGCAACCTCGCAACCCGACCGCGCCGACGATCAGGCGCCGCTGCCGCTGCCGCCGCTGACCGGCCGCTTCCAGCGCATGGCGGAGAGCCGCTTCGCGTTGTTCTTCATGTGCCTGCTGTCGTTCGCCGACGCGTGCGTGTCGCCGATCCTGCCCGAAGTGCTGTTCGTGCCGATGTGCATCCTGCAGCCCAAGAAGCGCTACCACTACGCCTTCTGGTGCTCGCTGGCCTCGGTGATCGGCGGCATGGTCGGCTACGGCCTGGGCTACTTCCTGTGGGAACACGGACTGCGTGAGTTCGCCTTCGCGCACGTGCCGGGCTTCACGCCCGAGATGTTCACCAAGGTCAGCAACTGGTACGGCAGCGAGGCCTTCCTGTGGGTGTGGATCGCCGGGTTCACGCCGCTGCCCTACAAGATCTTCACGGTCATGGCGGGCGTGTGTCACGCCGACGTCGACTTCGGCGTGTTCGTCGCCGCTTCGGTGCTGAGCCGCTTCCCACGCATCTTCCTGACCGTGTGGCTGCTCGACCAGCTGGGCCCCAACGTGCTGAACTTCCTGCTGCGGCAGTTCAGCCGGGTGCTGCTGGTGATCCTGCTGGTGGTCCTGGGGATCGTGCTCTGGGTACAGCTGCGTTAGCCGGTGCCAGGTCGATCGCTGACGCCAGGTTCCCCCTCCCCGGACACCTGGATGGCATGGACACCGAACTGCCGACAGCACCAACCTACTTGACTAGTCTGACTAGACTGTCGATGTTCCGCCCCATGAAGCTCGTCTACTCGGTCTACGAAGCCAAGGCCCGGCTCAGCGAGATCCTGCGAGCCGTACGTGACGGGCGAAGGATCACCATCACCGATCGCGGTCGTGAGGTCGCTCGCGTCGTGCCAGTAGCCGCGGATGAGGATCTCGACGAACGGCTGCTCGACCTGCATGCCGCGGGCGTGCTCACGCGGCCGCGCCCAGGTGGCGAGCTGCCGCACGAAGACCTCGCTGCGTCCCGACCGGGCGCCCTCGACCGCTTCCTGGCGGAGCGCGAGTGACCCGCGTCTGCTACGTCGACACGTCGGTGATCGCCTGCTTGCTCTTCGGTGAAGCCGCAGCCGGCACCGTTCGCGCGACGCTCGCGCAGTTCGAACGACGTTACGCCGCCAACTTCCTGGCCGCAGAACTGGCGGCAGCAGCGACGCGCGAGCGGGTCCCGGCGACGCAGGTCGCACCGTTCCTCGGTGCCGTGTCGTGGTTGCTGCCCAACCGTGATCTGCAGCCCGAGATCGACGAAGTGCTCGACGCCGGCGCGCTGCGTGGCGGCGATCTGTGGCATGTCGCCTGCGCGTTGTTCCTGGATCGACTGCGGGTGCCGGTGACGTTCGTCACGCTCGACGAACGGCAGCGTGCGGTCGCCGCCGCAGTCGGCCTCGCCGTGGCGTGAACCTCGTCGACGATTCACACACAACGGACGGTGTCGCCGTCGCGCACCAGCGACCCGCGCGACGCGAGCCGATCGACACTCGCCTCCATGACGCCGCGCACCACCGAGCCGAGCCGCGTGATGCCGAAGGTCCGCGCCGTCTCGCGCGCCAGGTCGTCGGCGGCCAGCGCACCGTGTTGGCGCAGCAGCCAGCACATCGCGTTCTCGACCTCGATCGCGGGCAGTTCCTCGGCAGTGCGCACCTTGCCATCGCCGGGCACGCGAAAACCGCTGTGCGCCGCCGCCTCGTCGGCACCGCCCCAGACGACCTCACCGTCGCGCACCGCACCGGGCGGCAGCGACGCCAGGATGCGTTCGCGGATTCGTTCGGTGACGCGGCCGATCTGCCAGGCTTCGGCGACGCAACGCGCCAGGCGATCGGCGACGATCGGCGCCTCGGCCTGCAATACGAGGGCCAGCTGCGCACGCAGCACCGGCACGGCGGCCGGCGCATCGAAGGCATCGGGATTGGCGGCCGGTGGCAACTGCGCGGCGACGTAGGGGCGTGGGCCGTCGGCATCGACCGGCGCAGCAATGACCAGCGACTCGGGCGCCGCGGCAGTCGTCGATCCTGACGTTTGGAGCTGGCCAGCAGCATCCGCCACCACTGCCGCGACTGTTGCCGGTGGAGCTGCTACCTGCACGGGCGCGACTTCGATCGGCTCACTGGCCGCGGCGCCGATCGCCGCGATCGCGCGTTCGATCTCCCCGCGCGGATCCTGCCAGAAGTCCGTCGACCAGATGCGATGCAGGCGCCAGCCGAGCCCACGCAACACGGCGGCGCGCAGCCGATCGCGGTCGCGCGCCGTCGCCGCCGAATGATAGGTGGCGCCGTCGCACTCGATGCCCAGCAGGTAACGACCGGGAGCGCGTGCGTCGACGACGGCGAGATCGATGCGATAACCCGAACAGCCAACCTGCGCGTGCACCTCGTAACCGCGCAGCTCGAGCGCGTTCTTGACCTCGGCTTCGAACGGCGACTCGACGTCGGCGCGCGGATCGACGCTGATCGCCGCTCGCAGTGCTTCCTGGCCGCGTTCGGCGTAATCGAGGAACGCGCGCAGGTGTTTGGCGCCGAGCGCTGCCGAACGGTTGGCGACCTGGTCGGCGCGCATCGACGCGAACACGACCAGCTCGCGCCGCGCGCGGGTCACCGCGACGTTGAGGCGGCGTTCACCGCCCTGCGCGTTGATCGGGCCGTAGTTCTCGTAGAGCTTGCCCGCCGCGTCCGGGCCGTAGCAGATCGAGAACAGGATCGTGTCGCGCTCGTCACCCTGCACGTTCTCGAGGTTCTTGACGAACACGGGCTCGTGCTCGTTGGCGAAGAAGGGCTCGATCTGGGGACGTTCGCGGCGGGCCCGGTCGAGCAGGTCCTCGACCAGTTGCTGCTGCGCGCGGCTGAACGTGACGATGCCCAACGAGCGCCGTTGCCGCGCCGGGTCGGTCAGGTGCGCGACCACCTCGGCGACCAGCGCCTCGGCTTCGATCCGGTTCTGCTGCGAACCACCGCGATCGTAGACGCCGGCGACGAACTGCAGGCGCCCCCCATGCCGGCGGCAGCCGGCATCGGCGCGGGGAAGGTCAGCAGACGATTGTCGTAGTAGTGGTGGTTGCTGAACGCGATCAGCGACTCGTGCCGACTGCGGTAGTGCCAGTCCAGGTGCATGCGCGGCAGACCCGCGGCGCCGCATTCGTCGAGCACACTCTCGAGATCCTCGGGAAGGTCGTCGTGCAACGGCTCGTCGCCCTGCTCGAGGCGCTGGAAGAAGCTTGTCGGTGGCAGTTGGCGACTGTCGCCGACGATCACCGCGGCGCGGCCGCGACCGATCGCGGGCACCGCGTCCCAGATCGGCATCTGCGAGGCCTCGTCGAAGACCACGATGTCGAACGGCAACGCACCGCGGCCCAGGTACTGCACCACCGACAGCGGGCTCATCAGCAGGCACGGCGCCAACCGCCCGAGCAGATTCGGGATCTCGGCGCACAATCGGCGCACCGGCTTGTGACGCCGTTGCTTCTTGAGTTCGCGTTCGAGAATGCCGAGTTCGCTGCTCGCCACCTGGGTGTCACGCACCTGCGGCAGGCGCGCTGCGAGCCGGGCCGCCGCCACTTCCGCGGCGAGCTGCATCGCGCGGCGGTCGAGTTCGGCGAAACCGGCGATGGTGCGCTCGTGCTCGACGCCGCGAAAGCGCGCCAGCGACGGTTCGGCGGCATGCACGCCATCGAGCCAGGCCTGGCGCCAGGTGCGTTCGAACACGTCGGTCAACGCCGCCGTCGCCAGCGACCCGTTCGCGTGCGCGTCGACCAGCGGACGCAGGTGGGCCGCGATCGCGGCCTGCGCGGCGCGCACGTAGGCGCAATGATCACGCAGGCGCGGCACCGCGTCGCGCCAACGGTCGCAGCGCGCCGTCACGGCGCCGAGGTAGTCGGCACGGTCGCCGGGCGCGAACGCCTGCTCTTCGTCGAGCTGCAGGAAGCGTGTGATCGCGGTCTGGGCGGCGGCGAACTCGTCGTGGGCCTGCTGCAGCGCGGCGATGCGCTGCGGCAGGACGCCACTACCCTCGGCCAGGCCGTCGAGTCGGTCGGCGACCACATCGAGCAGCGCCGGCGGCACCGCCAACGCGCCGGGCGCGAGCTGCAGCAGCAGGCCCCGCGCGGCCCGCACCCACTGCAGCCAGGCGAGCACCTTCGGCCAATCGGCGTTGCCGTCCTGCACCGCCGCACCGAGAACCTGTGCGACGGCGGCACCGGCCTGCAGCTTTGCCTGCTCGTCGCGGGCGCCGCGGGCGCGTTCGAGATCGGCGCGCACCGCCGCGACGCCGCCGACGCGCCCGCCGACCGCGACCCCGGCGAGTTCGCGGCGCGGGCCACGCAGCCGCCACCACCGCACCAGGAAGAACGCCCCCTGCGCGTGCAGATACTTGGCCAGCAAGCCGTCGAGATCGAGGTCGAGCAGTTCGGTGCGCCAGCGGGCCGCGAGCGGCTGCCACAACTCGTCGCGACGCGCCCCGGCCCTCGCCCATGCGGCGAGCATGGGCTCGAGCTGCGCCCAGTCGGCGGCGCGCAGCAGCCCGGCAGGCGGCAACGACGTCGCCCGGAACAGGCCCGCGAGTTCGAGCAACGGTCCCAGTTGCGCGCGGCTCACGTCGCCACCGGCGAACGCCGCGTCACCGACCAACGCCACCTTGAAGGCGTCGGCCGCGGCCCGCAGCGCGACCGCCGCAACGCGCAGCCGCTGCACCTGCGGCTCGACCTCGCGGCTCGTCGCCGGCGTCCACTCGCCGCGCAAGACGCCCCACCACGGTTCGTCCTTCGGCACGCCGAGCACACCTGCCGCGGTGCCCAGCTCGGCCATCGCCGCGCGGGCCTGTTCGATCGCCGCGGGCTCGTTCGACGGCAGCTGCGGCAGCGGCACCGTCGCGGCCTCACGCAACTGCACCAGCAGCCCCATCACGTCGAACACCGACTCGCCGTGCTCGCGGCGTCGGTGCAGGGCTTCGACGAAGCTGTTGAGTCGTTCGCGATCCTGCTGCAGCTGCTCGGCGACCCGGCGCCACTCGGCCGGTTCGCGGCGCGCGCCGAAATCCAGGGTGCGCCGCAGCTGTTCGTGCACGGCGCGCGGCCCGCTCTTGCTCGAGTGCAGCTCGAGCGCGAACGGCGCCACGCCGACCTCGTGCAGACGCCGCTGCACCACCTCGAGTGCGGCGCGCTTCTCGGCGACGAACAGCACCCGCTTGTCGTTGGCCAGCGCCTGCACGATCAGGTTGGTGATCGTCTGCGACTTGCCGGTGCCCGGCGGACCTTCGAGCACGAACGTGCGCCCGGCGGCACCCGCAAGCACGGCGGCGAGCTGCGAGCTGTCCGCGTCCTTGGGGCAGAAGATCTCGGCGGGATCGACGTCGTCGAGCTCGCCGCGCGGCACCTCGGGCTGGTCCTGCGCGAAGCGCTCACCGGGGGTCTGCACCAGATGGCGCAGCACCGGGCTCGCCAGCAGGTCGTCGCGCGCTGCGAGGTCGAGCCACATCAGGTACTTGGTGAACGAGAAGAAGCCGATGCACGCCGTCGCGACCACTTCCCAGCGCGGCATCGCCAACGCCGCGACGCGGAACGCGTCGAGCACCGCCGCGACGTCGACGCCATGTTCGTCTTCGGGCGGTTCCTCACCGAGGTCCACGCGCAGCTCGAAGTCGCGCTGCAGCATCTGCAGCAGCGTCTGGTTCAGGCGCGGCTCGGCGTCGTCGAGCACGAAGCGAACACCTTCGCGCACCGACGTCCGTTCGGCCACCAACGGCAGCAGCAGCAGCGGCGCGCGGCGCACCTTGGTCGACGACGGCGATTCGTACCAGTGCAGGAAACCGACCGCGAGATACAGCGTGTTGGCGCCGCTCTCCTCGAGCGACGTGCGCGCGTGGCGGAAGATCTCGACCAGGCGCGTATCGAGTTCGGCATCTTCCAGGGTCGAACGCAATCGCCCGGCCTGCAGTTCGTCGGCCAGGTAGTTGGCGGCGATGTCGACGCCGGTGCGTTCCCTGGTGACCTCGAGGTCGCGCGGATCACTGGCGCCGCCGAGCTGGGGGCGCGCATGCACCTGCAGGCGTCCGCGGTGCTGCAGACGATCCTCGAGCGCACCGAGGTCGTGCGCAGCGAGCGGCACGACCTTCTTGGTCTCGACGAAGTTGAGCAGCCGGTTGAACATCGACAGGTCGAGCAGCTTGCTCTTCCAGTGTTCGAGCCGGTCCTTGGGGCGCGGCGCCGCGGTCGGCGCGGCTTCGCTTCGGGCCGCCGCGGCAACGACCGGCGCGCTCGCCGCAACGGGTTCCTCGTCGGCAGGTGGCAAACCCGCCGCGTCGTGAGCGGCGAACGTGGTCGTGCGCACCGGCACCGGCGTGATGCCCAACCGGCGTGCCGCGTGCACGTCGATCGCGAGCTGGAACGCCGCGTCGTCGTCGAGTTGCGCGCGCCCGGCGGCCACCGCCGCAGCGAAGGGCCTGGCATTGCCCGCACACGCGAGGGTCGTCTCGAGCACGGCGATCGCGCCGAGGTCGCAGCGCTTGCGCAGTTCGACGGCAGGTCCGAACGTCGCTTCGGGCGTCGATCCAGGCGTCAGCCAGACACCGACGAACGCGTGCCCCTGCTGCAGCACGAGCAGCGGGTGCAAACCGACGTGTTCGAGCAACCCGGCGTAGAGCAGCGCCAGGTCGAGGCACGTGCCCAGGCGATCGCCGAGCACCTGCTCGGGCGTGCGCACCTTCTGCCCCTGCTGCTCGAAGCTCGGTGGCGGATAGACGTAGGTGATGCCCAACGCGACGACGGCCTCGTGCACCGCCGCGAGCATCAACCTGGCGCGCGCCGGATCGCCCGAGTGGTAACCGTCGAGCGCGCGCGAACCGGTCGCGGCCTGCAGCCGATCGGCGACGGCCTGCAGCAACGGCGCCACGGCGGGATGGTTGGGCGAGACAAACGCCGCCAGCAACGGCGGCAACACCGCGAGCCCGGGCCACTCGTTGTAGGCCAGCAAGGTCACGTCTTCGCTGACGGTCGTCAGCACCTCGTCGGCGCGGCGCACGGTCACGACCAGTTCGGCGCGCTGCCGTTCGAGCTGGTTGGCGAGCGCGGTGGCGTCGAGGCGCAGGTCGATCCGGTCCAGCGCGAAGGTCGCACCGGGAGCGATGGCGGCGACGCGCACGACGTGGGGCGACAGCCCGCCGGGCCGCATCGCGATTTCGATCTGCAGACCTTCGAGGACCGTCGCGCCCGGGTTGTGCACCGCGAGCGAATGCAGCCACGGCACCCCGCTCTGTTGCATCGCGTAGCAGAGACGGCCCGCGTGATGCAGGGTGATCGTGGTTACGGCTTCGGTCACGCGAACAGGCTACGAGCCTCGGCAGTCGGCGAAACCGATTCCTTGGCAGCGGGCCGTGCGCCTCGCACCGTCCCTGCCGCCATTGCCCATGGTCGAACGTGCATTATATTGCCGCATCTGGCGAAGAAATCCTGCGATAAGCTGCTTGCCGTCGTGGCCCCCCGAACCGACACTGCTCAGCCTTTTTTCGCAGCCGAACTTCGCGACGCTGACCGCATGACCGACTTCAACCGCCACCCGAGCAGCTACCACCACTGGCAGCTCCAGATCGACGGCGACATCGCGCAGCTGCGCATGAACGTCGACTCCGAGCACCCCTTCAAGGACGGCTACGAGCTCAAGCTCAACAGCTACGACCTGGGGGTCGACATCGAGCTGTGTGACGCGATCCAGCGGCTGCGCTTCGAACACCCCGAGGTCAAGGTCGTGGTCGTCGGCAGCGCCCAGGAGCGCGCGTTCTGCGCCGGCGCGAACATCCGCATGCTGGCTGCGAGCACGCACCCGTTCAAAGTCAACTTCTGCAAGTACACCAACGAGACGCGGCTGTCGCTCGAGGACGCCAGTCAGCACAGTGGGCTGAAGTCGATCTGCGCGATCAACGCGGCGTGTGCCGGCGGCGGCTACGAGCTGGCGTTGGCGTGTGACGAGATCCACCTCGTCAACGACAACAACTCGGCGGTGTCGCTGCCCGAGGTGCCGCTGCTCGGCGTGCTGCCGGGCACCGGCGGTCTCACGCGCCTGGTCGACAAGCGGAAGGTGCGCCGCGACCGGGCCGACGTGTTCTGCACGATGGCAGAAGGCATGCGCGGCAAGAAGGCGCTCGGCTGGGGCCTCGTCGACGCGATCTGGCCGAAGTCGCAGTTCGCCGACAAGGTCAACGCACGTGCCAAGGAGCTCGCCGCGACGCTGCCCGACAAGCTCGCCAAGGGCAGCGGCAAGAAGGGCATCGAGCTCGAGCCGATCGTCGCCCAGCGCGACGGCGACGTCTACACCTACACGCACGTCAAGCTCGAGGTCGACGCGGCGCGGCGCCTCGCGACGGTGACGGTGAACGGCCCCACCGGCCCGCAGCCCGTGACCGGCGCCGACTACGAGAAGGCCGGCAGCGCGGCCTGGGCACTGCGCTGCTTCCGCGAACTCGACGACGCGCTGCTGCAGTTGCGCTTCGACCACGAGCAGGTCGGCCTGATCGTGCTGCAGACGCGCGGCGATGCGGCGGCGATCCTGCAGGTCGAGAAGGACCTGCTCGCGAACAAATCGCACTGGCTGTGCAACGAGATCCTGCTGCAGATGGCGCGCACCCTGCGCCGCTGGGACCTGATGGCGCGGTCGATGTACGCGCTCGTCGGTGAGGGTTCCTGCGCCGCGGGCGCCTTCTTCGAGATGACGCTCGGCTGTGACCGCGTCTATCTGCTCGACGACGCGAACGTCAAGATGACGATCGGCCCGCTCAGCGATGGCGCGCTGCCGATGAGCCACGGCATCACGCGACTGCACAATCGCTTCCTGGCGATGCCCGAGCAGGCGGCGAAGCTCGCGGCGGAGCAGGGCAGCTACGCATCGGCCGACGCCGACGAGGCCGGCCTGTGCACCTATCTGCTCGATCCCATCGACTGGGATGACGACGTGCGCATCGCGCTCGAAGAGCGCGTGTCGTTGTCACCGGACGCGCTGACCGGCATGGAGGCATCGCTGCGCTTCGGCGGCGCCGAGAACTGCGACAGCAAGATCTTCGGCCGCCTCAGCGCCTGGCAGAACTGGATCTTCACGCGCCCCAACGCCACCGGCGAAGAGGGCGCATTGACCCGCTACGGCGCTCCCGAGAGTGCCAAGTTCGATTGGAGAAGGACGTGATCCGATGAGCATCGTCGACCTGGAAGCCAAGATCCCGAACAACGTCGGCCTCCGCGAGAACAAGCGCCTGATGATGGCGCTCGAGAAGTGGCAGCCGAAGTTCCTCGATTGGTGGGCCACGATGGGCCCGTCCGATTTCAATCAGGACCAGATCTACCTGCGCACCGCCATCGGTGTCGGCCAGGGCGGTTGGGCCCACTTCGACTACGTCAAGATGCCGGACTACCGCTGGGGCATCTTCCTTGCCGACGGTCCCGACGATCGCAAGATCCACTTCGGTGACAACCTCGGCGAGAAGGCCTGGCCCGAGGTGCCCGGTGAGTTCCGCAACCGCCTGCGTCGTTTGATCGTCACCCAGGGCGACACCGAACCCGCATCCGTCGAGCAGCAGCGTATGCTCGGGCACTGCTGCCCGTCGCTCTACGACCTGCGCTCGCTGTTCCAGGTCAACGTCGAGGAAGGCCGCCACCTGTGGGCGATGGTCTACCTGCTGCAGACGCACTTCGGCGCCGACGGCCGCGACGAGGCCGAGGCGATGCTCGAGCGCCACAGCGGCGACCAGGACAACCCGCGCATCCTGCAGGCGTTCAACTACCCGGTGAACAACTGGCTGGACTTCTTCTGCTTCACGGCCTTCATGGACCGCGACGGCAAGTACCAGCTCGCGTCGCTTGCCGAGTCGAGCTTCGACCCACTCGCGCGCACGACGCAGTTCATGCTCGCCGAGGAGGCCTACCACCTGCAGACGGGCGAGAACGGCGTCGGCCGCATCGTCAAGCGCACCGGCGAGATCATGGCCGAGGGCAAGGACCCACGCACCGTCGGCGCGATCCCGCTCGACGTCATCCAGCGCTACGTGAACTTCTGGTTCACGGGCTCGATGGACCTGTTCGGCGGTGAGGACAGCACCAACGCCGCCGAGGCGTTCGCCATGGGCCTCAAGGGCCGCTACCGCGAGAGCGACGGCATCTACAAGGACCCCAAGGCCCTCAATGCCAACTACTCGCTCGAGATGCCGACCGAAGACGGCAAGATCGAGAAGAAGGACATCCCGCTGCGCCGCGCCATGAACGCCGTACTGCTGGACGCGTACATCGCCGACTGCAAACGCATCGTCGAACGCTGGAACCGCGACCTCGACAAACTCGGCGTGCACCAGCACATCGCGCTGCCCGATCACAAGTTCAACCGGCACCAGGGCGTCTACGCAGGCTTCCGCTTCAACCCCGCCGGCGAACTGATCGACGAAGCGACCTGGACCAAGCACCACACCGACTGGCTGCCGACCCAGGCCGACCGCGACTACGTGCAGTCGTGCATGGTGCACGTCACCGAACCGGGCAAGTTCGCCAACTACATCGCCCCGCCGCAGCAGGGCGTGAACAACCAGCCGATCGAGTTCGAGTACGTCAAGTTCCACTGAGAGTGCGCGAGCCAGGCTCGCCCACTCTCACTCTCTTTGGCGCTGCCGCCGACAACACCCGCGATTTGCGGTAACGGCGACGGCAGCGCGGTGCGCGAGCCAGGCTCGCCCACTCTCACTCTCTTTGGCGCTGCCGCCGACAACACCCGCGATTTGCGGTAACGGCGACGGCAGCGCGGTGCGCGAGCCAGGCTCGCCCACTCTCGCCCTCTTTGGCGCTGCCGCCGATGCCCACGACCGATTCATGACCAATCGACTCTGCTACGTCTGTGAAGGCGGCGACTGCACCGAGAAGGGCAGCGGCGACATCTTCGACAAGCTCCGTGACCTGGTGCGCGAGTTCGACCCCAACGAGGAGCGCATCAAGATCCGTCGTTACCCCTGCTTCGGGGCCTGCGAACAGGGCATCAACGTCACGCTCTACCCGGACAAGGTCTTCTACAGCCAGGTCACCGAAGCCGACCTGCCGGAGATCGCCGCGCACATCGAAGGCAAGGGCGAAGCGGTGAAGCGACTGACCGGCAAGTGCCAGCCCGACGTCGAGCAGATCATCTGGGACATGCTCGACAGCCCGTACTGATCGGCCCTGCCGGATCAGGCACAGCGAGCAACCTGCCTGCTCTCAGACAGCGCCGCCCATCCCGGCACACAGCTCCTTCATAGAGCACAGCACGACGCCGTCGGTCTGCCTCAGCCTCTGCACGAACGCACGCAGCGTGTCGATCTTGCCTTGTTCGGTGTAGCAGGCGTGGTGCAGATTGATGCCGACGATGCCGAGGACCCTGCGGCACTGGGAGAACCTGCGCCACTGCTCGTCGATGCTCCGCGAGCACGCCGCGCCCTGGTAGAGGTCGAAGTCGACGCAGGTCGACAGTTCCCGTAGGGCCGTCCCCGGAATCGCGCCACCGTGATAGGACACCCGACGTCCGAGCCAGTCGACGCGGCGCAGCATCCGCCCTGCGCGGTAGTACATCCTTGCCGCCAGATCCGTCTGTACCCCGGCCGACAACGTGCGGATGCCGACGTTCTCGAGCGCCCGCAGGGTGTTGGCATCGCACTTGTGACAAGGCGGCGTGAAGACATCGCCGTCCAGCGCGTCGCCAAGCTTGTCACGCAGCATCTCCCGCCCCGAGCGAATGTCGCGCTCCTGATCCTGCAGCGATCTCCCGCCGGCGAACTCGGCGTGGTCGACCTGACCATCGACGATGCGATGGTGACGCAGACCATGTTGATGGAACGCGATCAGCTCCGGCGCCTGCGCGCGCTCGGCGAGCGCCATCTGCGCGACCTCGGTCGTCAGCGCTTGCGGCACGACCTCATAACTGCACGGCACGCTCGCCTCGCGGAGCACCTGCATCACGGCCTGCAACGGCTCGAGCAGCGGGCCCATGTCGTCATCGCGAAAGAAGACCCTGGTATGCATCGATGACCTGCTGAACGCTGCGCATTGGGGTCGTGTCGAAGTTTGGCGTCGACACTTCCACGCACGACTCGAGAATGGTATCTCTCGCGAACTGCCCGTAGGCAAGAACCTCTCGGCAGGCGAATCGGACCATGCAACAGGACTCGTGCCCTCTGATCGTCGGAGCGGGCATAGCTGGTCTCGCTTTGGGAATCGCGCTGCGCGACGCTGGGGTGCCATTCGTGCTCGCGGAGCGACGCGCGACCCCGGCCGCCGAAGGCACCGGGATCGTGCTGACGGGCAACGCCGTCGCCGCGCTGGCCGAGCTCGGTCTCGACGCAGCGGTGCTCGCTGCCGGCAGCCCCTTCGCGGCAATCGAGTTCGCCGACGCCGCTGGCGCCGCGCTGTTCACGCTCGACCTCGGTGATCAACACGCGTGGGGAACGTGGCTCTGCATCAACCGGGCACGGCTCGAGGACGTTCTGCTGGCAGCCCTGGAGCCGACCCGGGTGCAGTGGGGCAAGACGCTCGTGGAACTCGACGAGACCGGGAGCGGTGTGCGCGCGAAGTGGAACGACGGGTCGACAACGGCACACACCGTGGTGATCGGAGCGGACGGCGTGCGGTCGACTGTCCGGAGTCGGCGCTTCGGCGAGCACGAGACCAGGCTGCGCGACTTCACCGGGTGGCGCTTCGTCAGCCGGAGCGATTTGGCGCTGCGCCGCCCGCTGCACCTGCTGGGCAACGGGGCGACGTTCCTGCTCTACCCTCTGCCGGGCGGGGAGACCTACTGCGGCGCGGGGCCCGTGGACGCCGGCAACGTCCAAGGTGATGGCCCGATGGACCGGATGCGCAACGCCTTTCGCGACTTCGGCGAACCGGTGCAGACGGCGCTGGCATCGCTCACCGCCGACACCGATCTGCACCCGACCAGCTACCACTCCCTGCAGCTGCAGACCTGGCACACATCGCGGACCGTGCTGATCGGGGACGCGGCCCATGCCTGCCCGCCGACGCTGTCGCTGGGTGCAGCGATGGCCTTGGAGGACGCCCGAGTGCTCGCCGAACGACTGACGACCGCGGCAGATCCGAGGCAGGCACTGACTCAATTCGAACAGCTCCGCCGGCCGAAGGTTACTCGCGCGCAGGTCGCCGCCTCCGAACGCATGCTCGCCAATCGCACGGTAACACCTCGCTCCTTCGCCCTGCGGACAGGATTGCTGCGCAACCTCGGCGCCGCTCAGGTCGCAGCCACATGGCTGACGCTCGCATCCCCCTCAGCCTGACTCACCCACGATGTCATCGACAACTCTCGTCCAACAGTACTTCGCCGAGTCCGCTCGACTCCACCCGCACAAGGTCGCCGTCGGCTGCCGCACGGAGTCCCTCACCTACGAGCAGTTGGACCAGTTGACCAACGCCCACGCGCGACAGCTCCGCGAACTCGGCCTGACCCGCGGCTCGTTCGTGCCGTTCTTCATGAAGAAGAGCGTCGGATCGATCGTTTCCCTGCTCTCGATCCTCAAGGCCGACTGCGCCTACGTGCCGCTCGACGTGAACTCACCCCGCCAGCGACTGCTCGACATCCTGGCGGCGACCGGGTGCAGCTTCGTCATCACCGACAAGGACAGCGCCGCGGCCCTGCGCGCGGCGGTCGGCGCGGACTCGCCCGTGCAGATCTATGAGATCAGCGCGCCGCCCAGCGCCTCCGTCGCCGCACTGACGCCCGAGAACCTCTCCATCGACATCGCCTACGCGCTGTTCACTTCGGGATCGACCGGCACGCCCAAGGGCGTGATGATCAGCCACCAGATGATCGTCGACTACATCGAGTGGTGCGTCGACACCTACGGAATCGTCGCCGACGACGTCCTCGCCAATCACGCGCCGTTCTACTTCGACAACTCGACGTTCGACATCTACACGACCTGGAAAGCGGGCGCGACCCTTCACGTCATACCGGACGAGATGAACCTCGTGCTGAGCCGACTGGTCTCGTGGCTCGAGGAGCGATCGGTCACGATCATGTTCTGCGTACCGAGCGTGATGACCATCCTGTGGAAGTCCGGACGCTTGAAGCCGGAGAGCTTGCCGTGCATGCGGCATGTGATCGCCGCCGGCGAAGTCCTGCCGACGGAGGTGGTGCGCAACTGGATGCAGTTGTTGCCGAAGATCCAGTACACGAACATGTACGGTCCGACCGAGATCACGGTGGACTGCACCTACCACGTGATCACGTCCCTGCCCGAACCGACCGACGCCATCCCGATCGGCAGGCCCAGACGGAACATGGAGGTGCTGCTGATGCTCGAGGACGGCACGCTGACCGACAGCGCCGGCGCCGAAGGCGAGATCGTCGTGCGAGGCACGTCCGTGGCCTACGGCTACCTGAACGACCCCGCGCGCACCGCGGCCGCCTTCATCCAGAACCCCAGGCACGACCGGTTCCACGACCCGCTCTACCGCACCGGCGACCTGGGGCGCATGGGGGACCAGGGCCAGATCTACTTCCTCGGTCGACGCGACCACCAGATCAAGTACATGGGCAATCGGATCGAGCTCGGCGAGATCGAAGCCTCGATCCTGCGCATCCCCGGCGTGCTCGAAGTGACTGTGGTCTTCAACGACAGCCCCTCGATCGAGGACAAGTGCATCGGCGCGCTGCTGTGCCTCGACGCCAAGACGACGCAGGAAAGCGTGGTCGCGGCGATGCGACGGGAGCTGCCCGCCTACATGCTGCCGCGCAAAGTCGCGGTCGTCGGCGACATGCCCCGCACGCCGAACGGCAAGTCGGACCGCAAGCAGGCGTTCGACATCCTGTTCCCACGCTGATCATCCCGACTGCTGGGCGACTGCTGGTCGGCCAGCAGGACCGCCGACCCGGCACGGACCGGAACAGCTCTTCGCTGCGTCGCCCTCAGGCCCGACTGCGGTCGAAGAACCGCGAGTAGATCACCGCGACGCTGTAGATCGACTCCGCGTTCAGCTGCTCGGGTGGAATCTCCTCCCCGCCGCGCAACTGCTCCAGGAAGATCACCAACTCGACGACGTCGAGTGAACTCAACGCACCGGTTTCGAGGATCGGCGTGTTGTCGTCGAACTTGGAGACATCACCCTTGGCGCGACCGACGATCCACTTGCGGATCTTGCCGCGCACTTCATCTTCGTTCATCGACATGGCGATCAGTTGAGGGTCGGGATCTCGAGCAGGATCCCGGAATCCACGAGGTTCTTGAGGAACTTCTCCGACGCCTTCTGCCGGTGTTCGCGGCAGACCGGCGATGCCAGCGCGGCCTCGCGCGCCTCGTATGCGTCGACAATGCCGGCGTCGCGGTAGACAGCCGGATTGTAGAAGTCCCGCCAGCTCGCGTTGATGTAGTCGACGAGCCAACTGCGGAAGGAACAGAGCTGCTCTGCGCTCCACGAAACCGAGTGCCTGGCCCAGAGGCTTCTCAGGATCGTGCGGCCGAAGTGGATATGACGCGCCTCGTCGACGTGGTGCACATGGTTGATGGCGCGGGCCAGCGGGGCCAGCCGGTCGTCCTTCGACATCTGCACGTTGTAGTAGTCACTCAACTCCTCGACCACGAGCACCTTGGTGAAGAAGGCCACCTCCTCCTCGCCCGGCGCGAACGACCGCGCGAACGGGATCTTCTTCTCGGGGTAGATCTTGCCGACGAACTTCCTCAGGTAGGTCGAGAACATCATCATGTGCTTGTTCTCTTCGTCGAGGAAGTGATGCATGTACTCGAGCACGGTCAGATCCTTCTCCACCGTGTAGAGGCGGTGACTCATACCCTCGAGCAAGGGCCGCTCACCGTGGAGCACGAGGCTGAAGAACCCGGCACACTCGAACCACGCGAGACGGCGCTGGCCATCCTTGTCGAGGGCTTCCCATGCAGGCGTGCCGTAGAGCGACACGAGCTCGGGGCTCATGACCCACTGCGAGTCGTCGAGCTTGTCCTCCCACGGCAGGCGGGTCGTGACATCGTAGAAGTGCTTCTTCGATGCCTCGGTCAGCTTGGTCGCAGCATTCAGTAGTGCAGTTCGTTCCATGGAGTTGGCTTCGTCCATATCGGCAGCGGGGATGCAAAGAGTAGCGCAAAGGTTGCACTGTTGCAGCACGCGACCCTTCGCCCGATCGACCTACGCAACGTAGCCCATGCCACCGCTCGTTCCGCGGGTCGGCGCGGGAGTGTCGTTGCCACGGACGAACGAGCGCCGCGCGAGCCCTCACGCCACGCGCACTCAATCGTCGGACGAGTGATCTTCGCCGCCGAGGAGGCAACGACGCACGTCGTCGAGCACGGTCGCGCGCACATCACATTCGATCCGCTCCCCCAGCCAGCGCACCGCGACAACCTCGCCCCCCAAACGGTTCCAGGTGCGCAGCAGTCGCCCATCCGCAGTGTGCAACCGCACCTTGCCGTCCAGCGCCCCGGACGCGAGCTGCTGCCCGTCCGACGACCACGCCACGCAGGTCGCTGCCGCGGTGTGTTCGAGCGAGGCGAACGCCGCGTCCGCCGTCGCCGCGCCGACACGCACGATGCCGTCGTGACCGGCGCTCGCGATGGTCACGCCGTCGGGAGCCCATGCCACCGCAACCACCGGGCGCGGATGCTGCCAGCAGGTCTGCAGATGCTCGAGTTTCGGCAACGTCGCGAGCAGCAACCGGCCATCGGCCATGCCGATCGCGACGCGTTCACCGCGCACGTCGACGCAGTAGGCGACGTCGTCGCCCACGCGCAACGTCGCGGCGCACCGCCCCGCGAGCGTGTAGTAGCTGACTTGCCCCTGACGCGCCGGCTGGCCCCCGACGACCACCCAACCGGCCTCGATCTGCGCGCATGCGAACGCCCGCTGTCCTGCCGCGGCGAACCAGCCTGCCGGGTCGTCGTCCGCTGCCGGCGTCACACACGCCGACGAAAGCGACAACAGCAGCAACCACCCCCTGCTCATCCGCGCAGCGCCTCGAAGACCGGCGCCGCGCCCGGCGCGACCAGCCGAACCGGGCGCCCATCCGCAGTGTGCAGCACCATGTCGAGGTCGAGCCCGAGCGCCGCGACGAGCGTGGCGAACAGGTCCTCGGGCGCGATCGGTCGTTCGCTCGGTTCCTCACCACGCGCATCCGTCGCGCCGACGACCCCGGGCCGGATGCCGGCGCCCCAGAGCAACACGCTCTGCGCCCGCGGCCAGTGATCACGACCGCCCGAAGGATTGAGGCGCGGCGTGCGGCCAAACTCGCTGGCGACGCAGACCACGACCTGATCGTCGAGCTGTTGCTGCCGCAGGTCGTCGAACAACGCGGCCAACGACTGGTCGAGCGCGGCCAGCTTGGGAGGGAACCCGTAGGTCAGCGCGGTGTCGATGCGCTGATGGTGGTCCCAGCCGGTGTCGGTGACCAGCACCGTGCGCACCCCGCCCTGCACCAGGCGGCGCGCCAACAGACAGGACTGCCCGAGTCGATGCCGGCCGTAACGCTGCCGCATCGCCGCGTCTTCGGCCGCGAGGTCGAACCAGCGACGCGCCTCGGGATCCTTCGACAGCCGATCGGCGCGCAACACGAATCGGTCGCGTTCGGCCTCCACCGCACCGGCCGCGTCGCGGTCCAGCGCGTCGAGTCGTTGCCGCAGCACATGCACACGCTGCCGCGAGGGCACGTCGGCGAGATCGCGAACGGCGAAGTCGGCCCGCCCTGGATCTCCGCCGGTGAGGAACGGTCCGCGCGACGCCGGCAGGAAACCGGCGCCGCCGTACTCGACGGACCGCGGGATCGCCACGTAGCTCGGCATCGCGCCGTCGTCGTCGTGACCGAACACCGCGCCGAGCGCCGGCTGCACCAGCACCGGCGACGGCCGATGACCCGTCAACAGCAGGTGCGAACCGCGATCGTGATTGCCTTCTCCGTGGCTCAGCGAACGCAGCAAGGCACAACGCGGCAGACGCGCGGCGAGTTGCGGCAGATGCGCCGACACGAACACCCCGTCGACCGGCGCACGCATGGTCGGCAGATCACCGCGCACCTCGACCGGCGCCTCGGGCTTGCAGTCGAAGGTGTCCAGGTGCGACATGCCGCCGTCGAGCCACACCAGGATCAACGCCCGGCGTTGGCGCGCACCCGCCAGCGACCAGGCAGGCAGCACCGCGGGCAGGCAACCCAGACCGCGCAAGAAGGAACGTCGATCGATCGTGGTCATCGTACGTGCCGGAACTCCCGCCCGGACAGCAACGCCATCGCCAGATCACGAAAGGCCGCAAGGTCGGCGCTCGCGAGCGGCAGGAACTCCGCCACCTCCTCGACCCGCGGCACGCGCGACAACACGGTTCGCCACAGTTCGTCGAGACGTTCGCGCGGCGACGCGCCGAACTCGAACAGCGCGTCGACCGTGGTGCCACCGCGATCGAGCACCGTGCGCAAGAAGTCTCCGTTGCGCAGCGCCAACTCCCGCGCCAGCGGTTCTTCGCCGAGGTCGCCGATCGGATCGCGACCGACCACGGCACCGACGGCACGCGCATAGGCGGAGTTCGACAGCGCGCGCGAACGCCGCGCCGCGAACCACGCGCCGCTCGGATCGTCAGGCGCGGCGAGCTCCAAGGCGTAGAGCCGCGAGGTCGTCACGAACCGGAGCAGCTCGGCGAGATCGCCGTCGGAACGTTCGAACTCCGCCGCCAGGGCCGCCAGCAGGTTCTCCGAGCGCGCGGGGTTGCCGGGGCGATGATCGTCGAGCGGTTCGACCAGACCGCGGCCGAACAGTTCGGCATGGACGTGGTTGGCGAAGTGACGCGCCAGACGCCCGTGGCCACGATCGAGCACGAACGCCGCGAGCGTCGCGCGACCCGCGGGCGTCACCGGCACGCTGCCGCCGTCGAGCGCCAACCAACGCGCCTGCACCGCCTCTCCGGTGTTGGCGTCGAACACCTGCCCCACCATCACCCCACCACCACCGGCGGCGCCGGCGACGAACGCCGCGCTGAACGCTTCGTACTCGCTGCGGCGCCAACGATCCCCCGGATGATCGTGACAACGCGCGCAGCCGACACGCAGGCCGAGCAGCGTGCGAGCCGTCAGTTCGGCGCGATCGCGCGGATCGGCGATCGCAGCCGCGTTCGAGAGATCGCCGCCAGCGACGCGCGCGGCGATGGCCCGCAGGTTCTCGCCGGCCTCGAGCGCGGCGGTCAGCCCCCGGCGCAGCGCCGCGTTGCTCACTGGCACCTCGAGCCATTCGGCGAGGTGTTCACCCCACACCGCAGCGAACTGGTGGCGACTCGTCAGATCGCGCGCCACGGCTTCGACGTCGGGCGTCGCCACGAACCGGTCGAGTTCCGCCGGCGTCGGCGGCCTGCCGATCAGGTCCAGATACAGGCGCCGCGCCAACCGCTGCGGCGCCGCGGGTGCCGCGGGCTGCAGGCCCAACGTCTGCAGGTCACCACCCCATGCCAGGTCCAACGCGTGTGCAGCGGCACCACCAACGACGGGTGCTGCAGGCCCGGCGCCGAAGCGGTTGACGATCGGCAGTCGCGCCGTGGCGCTGCCGAAGCGCACGATCGCGTAGGCCATACCGGGCGCCTTCTCGACCACCGTGCCTTCCTCGTCGACTTCGACGACGAGCGGGTCCGACGACGAGAACAACGCCCGATCGCTGACGTCTTCGCTGCTGCCGTCGAAGTCGGCGATGGCCAGCAGGCGCGCGCCGTCGCGGCGCAACTGCAGGTCCTGCAGTTCGCGGCCACCATCACGTTGCCACGGCGCCCCATCGGCGATCCACGCGGCCAGCGCCCGCGCCGCAGCACCATCGCGCGGCAACCGTCGGCCGCCGCCGTGGTCGAGCCGGCCCAGGCCCTTCTGCAACAGCAAGCTCTGCTCGGGATGCTGCAGATCGACGCGCCGGCCGCCGAACTGGACGGTGATCGCGCCGTAGTCATCGAGCGGCGCGCCGCCGAACAGCGACAGCTGCATGCCGCCCTGCCCGGTGCCGCCGCCGTGGCAGTAGGCCGACGCACATCCTTGCCGCTGCAGGAACGGCAGCACGTCGTGGCGGAAGTCGAAGGCCTTGCTCGGCGTCGTCGGCCATGACAGACCGCCGATGCACAACCCGAAGGCGACGAGCGTGAGCTTCATCGGCCGGCGTGTTGTTCGACGAACTTGCGCGCCCGCGCCTTGGCGTCGTCGTTGCCGTAGTCGAGGCTCAACATCAGCTTGAACATCTCGACACCCTGCTGGCGCAGCCCGGCGTCGTCGCCGATGCGGGTCTCGACGGCCGCGAACGCAGCGTCGAGTTCGGCCGCGTCGGCGCCGCGCTGGATGCAGCGTCGCAGCAGTTCGCGCAGCTCCGCGTCCTCGGGCGCCTTGCCTTCGCGCGGGCGTGCGGGATCCGGCCGCATCTGCCCCTCGGTCTGGCCCTGGCCCTCGCGGCCCTGCTGTTGACGCTGCTGCTGGCGCTGCTGGTTCTCGCGCTGCCGCTGCATGCGGGTTTCGTTGACCGCGTCGACGCGCTGCACCAGCAACGCCAGGTCGATCGCGAGCCGCCGCAGCTGCTCGGGATCGCGCGTCAGTCGCGCCTCCATCATCGTGCGCAGTTCGGCGGGATCGGTCGGCACGGGGCCGGTGACCTCCTCGACCAGGGCACGCAGCTTCTGCAGATCGGCGCGACCGGTGTCGGTGAACGCGACCGAACGCACGACCTTGCCGTCGTTGGCGAGCACCAGGGTCAGCGTCACCTTGCGATCGAGCGCGTAGCCGCCCGGCCCCTCGGCGCCGTCGACGCTGACGACGATCGGCCGGTGCAGACCCATCGCCTCGGAACTGCGTTTGCTGCCTAGTTCGGCCTCGGTGCGATCCCCCGCGACGCGCACGGTGTGGGTCTGCAACCCGGTCCACGCCAGCTGCACGGCGAGCCGGTCGAGACCCGTGATCATCGGCGCGGTGTTGCGCGTCAGTTCGTGCACGAACAGCAGCACGCCCGGGCCCTTGCCGATCTGGGTCGCCGCATCGAACTCGGTGCCCTCGAACGGCCCGGCCGGCGCGAACACCTTGCAGGCTGGCAGCGCCGTGCCAGCGGCCGGTCCCGACTGCGCCAGGCGCGTCGGTTGCGGCTCCGGCGGATCCTGTGCGAGCAGACTGGTGGCGGCGAACAGGCCGAGGGCGGCCGTCAGAACACGAGGCGGGGTTGCCATGGTGGTTGCAGAGTGGTTGTCCGGGGGCGCTGGTGCAACGGGGGCACGGGTAACACTTTTGACCGGGCACATGGGTGACACCCGGCTGTGGGGATGGGCGTCGATGCGATGCCCCTGCAGACGGAAGGCCGCATCCTGCCCACAAGCGCCGCCGAGCTCACGCGCCGAAACCGCGAGGGTCGCGAGATCGGTGGTCAGCAATCGGCGTGTCTTGCACAGGCTCCTCACAGACCGGCGTCACGCAACGCTGCCTCCATGCGCGCGATCTCGTCGTCCCGCAGCTCCGTGAACTGCACGCGCTTCGTCGCCGACAATCGACCCTCACCCAGCCCGTCATCTCGCCCACGTCTCCTCCCCATCACCCTTCGTCGGCCCGTGTCGCGACAGGCGGGTGCCGAGCATGACACCCGCCCATGGCGATCACTTGCCGTCGCGCAGTTCGCGCACCAGGTCGAGCTCGCCGTAGACCTTGGTCAGCGCCTCGGTCATGCCACCGGTGTGCACGCTGACGGCGCGGTTGACGCGCTCGTCGAACCAGTAGTTGCCCGGCAGCGATTCGATGTTGCCATCGAAGATCAAACCGACGATCTCGGCGTTGCGGTTGAGCACGGGACTGCCCGAGTTGCCGCCGATGATGTCGATGGTGCTGACGAAGTTGTACGGCGTGTCGAGGTTCAGCTTGCTCTTCACGTCGATCCAGCGCTGCGGCAGATCGAACGGCGGCGTGTTGTCGAACGAAGAGTTGCGGTCGTAGAGGCCGTTGAGGGTGGTCTTGGGGGGCACCGCGGTGGTGCCGGCCTCGTAACCCTTGACCGTGCCGAAGGCCAGACGCAGCGTGAACGTCGCGTCGGGATACATCGACGTGCCGTAGACCGCGAAACGCGCGTTGTTGATCGTCGACTTGGCCTCGGCGCAGGTCTGCATCGTCGCCTGCTGCAGCTCCGGCATCATCTGGCGAAGATCGACCTTGCCGCCGTTGTTGCCGAACTTGTCGCGCAGCTTCTGCATCTCGCCGGCGATCGACTCGAACGCAGCCTTGACTTCGGGCGTGCCGGCCTTGGCGATCAGCTCTTCGTCGCGGGCCTTCATCTTCGCCATCATCTCCTCGTCGCGCAGACCGGCGAGGTGGCCCGAGTAGGCCTTGAGGCTGTTCATCACGCCGAAGTACTGGTCGCGCAGCCGGAACGCCGCGTCCTTGCTGGCGTCCATCGCCTTCTTCATCTGCTCGGCGCGGCGGGTCAGCAGATCGACGATCGCAGGCACCGACAGGTCGCGGTGGATCTCCATCTCCTCGTGCGTGAGCAGGCGCTCGGTGTTGCCCGGGTGGCCCGAGACGAACACCAGCTCGTCGGTCTTGGCGCCCTGCGCGTTCCACTTGAAGTAGAACTTGCTCGAGTCGATCGGCTTGCCGTCCTCGTAGACGCGGAAGAACGCGCAGTCCAGGCAGTAACGCGGGTAGGTGAAGTTGTCGAGGTCACCGCCGTAGAACGCGACCTGCTTCTCGGGCGCGAACACCACGCGCACGTCGTCGTAGACGTGATAGACGTAGATGCGGAACTCGTTGCCGTCGAACAGCGTGACCGCGTCGCCGACGATGTGTTTGGCCTCGTCGGTCGCAGCCGCGGCCAGTTCCTCGAGCTTCTTGCCGCGCAGCTCGGCCTTCTCGGCCTCGTCCTTGGCCGCAGCCATCGCCTGCACGACGTCCTTGGTGACGTTCTTGATCTCGATCAGCTGGCGCAGCGTCAGGTCGGTGCCGGGCACCTCGCTGCCGTATTCCTTGGCCGAGAAGCCCGTCTCCACGAAGTCCTTCTCCTGCGTCGAGACCTTCTGGATCGTCTCGAGCGCGACGTGGTGGTTGGTCATCACCAGGCCGTTGGGCGACACGAACGAACCCGAGCCACCGGTGTCGAAGCGCACCGAACCCAGGCGCACGTGGTCGATCCACTCCTGCGTCGGTTCGAAGTCGTACTTCTCCTTGAGGGTCTTGAGGGGCAGGGCGTCGAACAGCCACATGCCCTCGTCGGGGCGGGTCGTCGAGCCGGGGAACGAGGCGCCGAGGGCGAGCAGCGCGACGGCGAACGGAAGGAGGGGGGTCGATTGCATTGAAAGGTCCTCTGCGCGCCGTCGCTGGAGCGACGGTCGGGGCCGAGCATGATAGGGACCGGCCCGCCCAGAACCACGTTCCGGGCGGGACTCCTTGGTGCTCAGGGTCGCCGCACGGGTCGGATCAGAGCCACTCGATCCGCGTGAAGCGTTCGCCGAAGGTGAGCCGCACGTCGTGGCGGAAACGCCGCACGATCGCCGCCGCGATCCGCCGGGCGATGTGCACGCCCGTCGTGGGCACCAGCACCCGCTCGCCCTCCACCTGCAGGGTCATCACCCGTTCGAGCGGATGCTGCTCCTTCTCGGCACGCTCGACGTTGCCGATCAGCCCACGCACCTCGTCCCACCAGCCGCGGCAGCGCCCGGTCAGTTCGAGCACGTGAGCGGCGGCACCGTCGCGGATCCGTTCGCAAGCCGGGCAGAGCACGCGCGGCAGGTCCGGCAGCGGCGCGTCCCAGCTCCAGCGCCCCTTCCACTCGGTTGCGTGACACTCCCGGCAGACGGCGGGATACAGCTTGCCGACGGGCCGGTAGATGTCGACCCAGTCGCGGGCGGCGCGCCGCGCCTTGGCGTAGGCGAGGGCGCGCGAGGAATCGTGACGCATCATGGCTTGGTCCTCCACACCTGGGATTCGACCCCGGCCGACAGTCACGCGCAGTGGGCCCAAGAGCCCGGAATCGGACGCTCTTGTGGGGCGGTCGCGCCTGTCTGGTGGAACGCCTCGGCGGCCGCCCTACCATGCGCCGGGTGGACACCAAGTTGCTGCTGCCGGAGCGAGCCGTGAACGGCCCCGAATCGCTCGCCGAGTACCGCGCCCGGGGCGGCGGCGAGGGCCTGGCGAAGTGGCGCTGCGCCGAACCCGCAGCCCTGCTCGGCGAGATCGAACAGGCTCAGCTGCGCGGCCGCGGCGGCGCGTCGTTCCCGACCGCGCGCAAGTGGCGGCTCGCCGCGGGCGCCGTCGCCGACCAGAAGTTCGTCGTCGCCAACGGCGGTGAACACGAACCCGGCAGCGACAAGGATCGCCACCTCGTCGCCACGCATGCGCACGCGGTGCTCGAAGGGCTGCTGCTCGCGGGCCACGCGACCGGCGCGAGCAAGGGTTACCTCTACCTGATCGAGGACATGCACACGCAGCGCGCCGCGGCCGAACGCGCCCTGCAGGAGCTCGGCGACGCGGGCCTGCTGACGATGCCGGTCGAGATCGCGTGCGGCCCGACCACCTATGTCGCCGGCGAGGAGACCGCCGCGCTCGAGGCGATCGAGGGCAAACCCGCCAAGCCGCGCAAGAAGCCGCCGTTCCCGGGCGAAGCAGGCCTGTTCGGCAAACCGACCACGGTCAACAACGTCGAGACGCTGGCGCACGTCGCCTGGATCGCGCGCCGCGGCGCGGCGGCGTTCGCCGCGATCGGCACAGCCGAGAGCAAGGGCACGTTGCTGTTCACGCTGCCCGATTCGGTGCAGCGACCGGGTGTCTACGAACTGCCGTTCGGCGCGACCTATCGACAGCTGATCGAAGAATGCGGCGGCGGCCTGCGCGACGGCCGCACGCTGCGCGCGATCCTGCCGGCGATGTCGTGCAGCTTCCTGATGGCCGAACACCTCGACGTGCCGATCGCCTACGAAACGCTGCGGCCGCTGGGCACGTCGCCGGGCTGCGGCGGCGTGCGCCTCGTCGACGACACCACCGACGTGGTCGCGCTGACCGTCGAGATCGCCGAGTTCTTCATGCGTGAACAGTGTGGCCAGTGCCCGCCGTGCCGCATGCAGACCAACCAGTTCGTGCACTTCCTCAAGGCCGCGCAGGCCGGCAAGGGTCCCGGCTACGCCGAGAAGATCACCAGGCTCGCCGACTTCTCGCGCAAGAAGGGCTTCTGCTCGCTGATCGAGATGGCCGCCGCGCCGGTGCTCGGCGCGCTGGCGTGCTTCGCAGACGACTTCGCGCGCGCCGCGGGTCCGGGCGCACCCCAGGAAAACTGACTTGGCCATCTACTACGCCGCCTGCACGCTCGGCCTCGAAGACGTGCTCGCCAACGACCTGCGCCAACTCGGCGCCGGCAACATCGACAAACGCAAAGGCGCGTGCCAGTTCGAAGCGGAGCCGCCGGTCGCCTACGCGGCGTGCCTGTGGGCGCGGTCGGCGATCCGCGTGCAGGAAGAGCTCGTGCGCGGCAACGTCGAGGGCAAGGACGACCTCTACCACCTCGCGGGCACGGTCGACTGGTCGTTGTCGATCACCGCGCGGCAGACGCTGGCGATCGACGGCTCGGTCAAGAACAGCTTCGCCAACGACACGCGGTACCCGGTGCTCGTCGTCAAGGACGCGATCTGCGACCAGTTCCGCAGCCGCACCGGCATCCGCCCCGACGTCGCGCGCGAACGACCGCACCTGCCGATCAAGCTCGTGCTGCAGGGCAGTGAGGCGATCCTCTATCGCGAACTCGGCGGCGAACCGCTGCACAAGCGCGGCTATCGCCTGATCCAGCACAAGAGTCCGCTCAACGAAGCGACCGCCGCGGGGCTGCTGCAGCTGACCGACTGGGATCGCCGCGAACCGCTGTGCGATCCGATGTGCGGCTCGGCGACGTTCTTGATCGAGGCCGCGTGGATGGCCACCGACCGCGCGCCGGGCCTGGGCCGCAGCTTTGCGTTCGAGCACTGGCGCGACACCGACACCGAAGCGTGGCAGCAGATCTACGACGATGCCGAGGCGCGCGCCGCCAGGGGCCAGGACAAGCTGCCCGTGCTCAGCGGCAACGACCGCCACGCGGGCGCGTTGGGCATCGCCGAGAAGGCTCTCGCCGGCGCCGGCCTCACCGGCAAGATCCAACTCACGCACGGCGACGCGCGCGACTTCACGCCGCCGCCGCACGTCGGTGTGATCGTGACCAATCCGCCCTACGGTGAGCGTCTGCAACAGGACCCCGAAGACCTCGAGGAGAGCTGGCGGCGCTTGGGCAACTTCCTGCACGAACGCTGCGGCGGCGCGGTGGCGTACGTGCTCAGCGGCGATCCTGACCTGCCGCGGTTCCTGGGGCTGCGCGCGAGCCAGCGGTTTCCGGTGCGCAACGGGCCGATCGATTGTCGATGGCTGCGTTACGAGGTGGGCACGGGCTGAGCCTCACCCGCCCGCCGCCCCAGACTCAGCCCGAGCACGATCCAGACCAGCGCGACACCCATCGTCACCAGCACGATGCCGCCCGTGCTCAACTTCCAGTCGCGCAGCTGCAGTTGCAGCACCGCGCCGAGCAGGTCACCGAGCCGGAACGCGAACGTGTCGAGCAGGAACTTGACCTTGTGTTTGGTCGCCAGATCGAGCGGTGTGTAGAGCACTTCGCGCGCCGGCTTCTCGAGCGCGTACTGGGTGCCGCGGCGACCGATCTGGATGAAGAAGATCGCAAACGCGCTCGGCCACAGCCACCAGGTGCCGAGGCCCACGATCGAAACCAGCGGCAGAGAGATGAGCAGCAGCACGCCGGGCACGCGCCGCATCAGCTGACCGGTCGCGAACAACTGCAGCAGCAGCACGAGGCCCTGACCGTTCCTCTCGACCTCGGCGAGCCAGTAATGCTGCGCCCTGCCGGCCTTGATCTGCGCGCCGACGAGTTCGGTCTGCGCCGCGTAGAACGACGTCGCCAGGATGCCGAGCAGCATCATGTAGACGCCGATGCGCCGCACGTAGCCGTCGCGGGCGAGCACGCGCAGCCCTTCGAGCACGCCGCCCGAGGCCGCGGCCGGACGTTCGCCCGCGGCGACGCCCCCCGCGTCGCGCATGCGCCGGCACGCGCCGAACGACACCAGGAACGCCACGAACGCGAGTTCGAGCAGCGCCGCGGAGCTCGCGCCGCTGACCCACAACGGTGCGTGCACGGTCTGCGTGAGGAAACCCGCGGCCCACGACCCGAACACCGCGCCCAGGGTGCCGCCGACCGCGACGAGGCCGAACAGGCGCCGCGCCTGGTCGGTGCGGAAGTGTTCGACGGCGTGGATCCAGACCATCGTCGGCACGATCACGTTGACGGCCGAGTAGCCGCCCCAGAACGTTCCGCCGAGCCACGGCAGGCGGCTCCAGTCGTAGTCGCCGATGGCGTTGAGGCCGATCGCCAGCAGCACGAAGCCCGCCGCGCAGGTGTGCAGCACGATCGGCACGAAGCGCCGGCTCGGCATGCGGTTGGCGAGCCACCAGAACGGCAGCACCGCGACCACCGTCGCCAGCAGCGTCAGCGAGTAGAGCTTCTCGAGCCCCATCACCCCCTCGTCGACGCCGAACTGATCGCGCAGCGGCCGCAGCAGGAACGTGCTCGACAGCGCGAAGAAGAACATCGCGCCCACCCACAGCGTCGCCCGCCGCTCGTCCAAGGACGCATCGTGCAGACCGAGGAAGCGCAGCAGCCGGTGGACCACGGCCGCCTTCTACGCGACCGCCCCCCCACCCGCTGGCGACAATGCGAGAATCTGTTGCGTACGGTACCGGGTACAGACCACAACCGGCTGCCGCTGCGCGGCAGCCGGTTGTGGTCTGTACCCGGTACCGTACGCAACCGACCCTGAACGTGACGGAGCCGTGGTACCCTCGCGATTGCCATGCACTCACTGACTGCTGCTCAGGTCGCGGCGTTCGCACGCGACGGGTTCTGTGGGCCGATCGACGTGCTCGCGGACGACGAAGTGGCGGACGTGCGGGCCGCCGTCGACGCGGTGGTGGCCGACCTCGGACGCCTCGCGCCGTTGCTCTACGAGGTCGAACAGGCCTACACCGAACGGCCCGGCGAGGTGGTGTGCCACTTCTTGGGCGGTTGGCGCGTGCACCCGCGGCTGCGCGAGTTGGTGTTCGATGAACGCATCGCGGCACCTTGTGCGCAGCTGTTGCAGGTGAAGCAGCTGCGATTCTGGCACGACCAGGTGTTCTGCAAGCCACCGCGGCATCCGGGCGTGGTGCCGTGGCACCAGGACTATTCGTACTGGACACGCACGGCGCCGGCGCGGCACATCACCATGAACCTGCTGCTCGACGACGCCGACGAGGACAACGGCTGCCTGAAGTTCGTGCCGGGAAGCCACCGCTGGGGCCTGTTGCCGAAGGTGCCGTTCGACGCGCCGATCGAAGCGGTGCGTAAGCATCTGCCGGCCGGCGCCGAGTGGCGTCCGGTAGCGGTGCCGGTTCGCGCCGGGCAGGCGACGATCCACCACAGCCACGTGCTGCACGGCAGCGACGCCAACCGCAGCGACCGCTGGCGGCGCGCGGTGGTGCTCAACTTCATGGCGGCCGATGTGAAGGTCGCCACACCGGGACCGCTGCTGCGCGGCGTCGCGGAGTTACCGGTCGGCGCGGTGATCGACGGACCTGACTTCCCGGTGGTCTGGCCGCGCCGTTGACCGCAGTGGATTCGGGCGAGCGGGCGGATACACCGCTTGGCCTCATGACCCAGCCGCTCGGCCGCTACGTCCCCCACCTCTGGCTCGCGGCGATGATCGCGATCTGGGGCGGCAGCTACGCGGTCGTCAAGGCGTCGCTCGGAGCGCTGCCACCGTTCACGGTGATCGCGGTGCGCTTCTGGGTCGCAGCGCTGTGCCTGCTGCCGTTCGCACTCGTCGGCCCGCGGCGCGACTGGCGCACGACGCTCGGCCCGGGGCTGACCGCCGGGTGCGCGCTGGCGCTGGGCTACAACCTGCAGACCGTCGGCATGCAGTACACCTCGGCGTCGATGGCCGGCTTCCTCGCCGGGCTGATCGTGCCGCTGGTCGCCATCGGCGGCTGCCTGTTCTTCGGCGCGCGCTTCGGTCGATGGTCGGCGGCGGGCCTGGCGCTGGCGATGTTGGGCATGACGTTGTTGTGCTGGCCCGAACCCGATGGAACGGACACCGCACTGGGCATCGTGCTGCAGCTGATCGCCACCGTCAGCTACGTCGCCCACATCCTGCTGTTGTCACGGTTCGGCAGCAGCATGCCGACGGCGACGTTCTGCACCTGGCAGATGCTCGTCGTGGCGTTCGTCGGTTCGTTGTGCTTGCCCTTCGAAACACTGCTGGTCGAGAACCCGACCGCGAACTGGACGCTGCCCGCCGTGCTGCTGCTCGCCTATCTCGCGGTGCTCGCATCGGCGCTCGGCGTCGGCGTGCAGAGTCGCGTGCAGCACCGCATCCCATCGATGCACCTGGCGCTGCTGTTCGCGTTGCAACCGCTGTTCGCGGCGTTCTTCGGCTGGCTCACGCTCGGCGAACGCCTGGGCGTTCCGCAACTGCTCGGTGGCGCGGCGATCGTCGCAGGGGTCGTGGTGACGAGCCTCGAACGCGCCGCCGCGGCGCCCGCGCAAACGTCGCTCGCTCAGTAACCGTAGGGATCCTGTTCCGCGAGCAGCGTGCCGATCGCGGCCAACAACGGCGCGACGACGAGCACGCCGGTCGCTGCCAGAGCGATCTGCGGGCGCGCACTCCACCACTTCGCTGGCACCGCCAGGGTGAGCAACGGCGCGACAGCCGCGAGACCCGCCGCCGTCCACGGCAAGTAGGCGAGATGCACGCCGGCCAGCAGGAACCCACCGTGCGCGAAGGCGAAGAACAGCGCATCGGCTGGCGTCAGCGCCACGTCCTTGCGCCACAACCGCACGCCAGCCGTGGCGCCGAAAGCGGCCGCGATCGCGCCGCAGAGCTGTCCCAGCAACGCGCTCTTGCCCAAGGTCACGATGCCGGCATCGAGCGAGAGGACCACCGAAGCCAGCACCAACGGGAACATGCCCTGCGGCATCGCCACCAGTGCCCGCCGCTGGCCCCACGTCAGCAGACCGACACCGACTGCCGCGCCGGCCACGTGCAGCGCCGTGACCGTGGTGCTCCAACCGACCGCGACCTTCGTCAACAGCAGGTGCGTGGCAACGGCCGTGAACAGCGCCGCCGCGATCGGCAGGCCCGCGGCCCGCGGTCCGCTAGCGCGCCAGGCCAGCGCCACGAGCGCTGCTCCCAACAGGCTCCAGAGCAGCCATTCGGTGCCGTTGGCATCGTGCCACAACTGGTGCGGCAGCGCGGGCCACTGCTTGAGCAGGCCGTAGGCGATCAGCGCGCCGAGCGCCGCGGCGAGACCGAGCGCGCGCGCCCCGAACCGGCTCACGCCGAACAGCGCCAGCAGGATCGGCGGCAGCACGCCATGCAGGATCGGGGTCAGCTCCACCGGCTCACTTCTGCGGCTTGACGGTCTCGAGCGCGATCGACAGCGTGACCTCGTCGCCGAGTGAGTTCTTGGCGATGCCGTAGCTCATGCCGAAGTCCGAACGCTTGATCGTGAACGTCGACATCCAGCCTTCACGCGGGCCGTAGAACTCGCCGGCGCCGGTCTTTTCGACCGGGATCGTCACCTCCTGTTCCTTGCCGGCCATCGCCAGCTTGCCCGTGACGTGGTAGAGGTCCGCGCCCTTCTTCTCGAACTTCGTGCTCGTGAACACGATCAGCGGGTTCTCCTTGGCGTTGAAGAAGTCGGGCGCCTTGAGGTGCCCGTCGCGTTTGGCGTCGTTGGTGTCGACGCTCTCTACCGGGATCGTCAACTGCACGGCGCCCGTCTCGGGCTTGGCGGGGTCGAACGTGACGGTGCCCTCGATCTTGTCGAACGTGCCCTGGAACCACGAAGCACCCGCGTGCTTGACGCGGAACACCACCGAGCTGTGGCCGGCATCGACGGCCCAGTCGTGTTCGCCGAGCGCGCGAGCGGATGCCGGCAGCGGCCCGCCGGCGAGGTCGTGGGTGAAGGCGAGAGCGATGGCGGCGACGGGGAGCAGGAGCAGGGTCTTCATGGTTCTGTTGGGTGACGGGATGCGAAGAGAACGGCGCGTCTAGGCCGACCGGCAAGCCGGCACAAGGCTGACTATTCGACCTGCGGCAGTGCCGAACCGAGCAGGGGATCCTCCCCCTCGGCAGCATAGTCGCCGAGCTGGAACACCAGGTCGCGGTAGTTGCGCACGTCGAGCACCGCCAACGACTGCACCGCACGCAGCGACAGCAGGTCGCGCCGCACCGCCGTGCCGCGGCGCGCGATCGCACGCATGGCGGCGATCGAGGTGTCGGCCGGCGAGGCTCCGGCCGGCAGTTCGCGCCAGGCATCGAGCACGGTGCGCGTGTCCTGCCAGTTGATCGCGTAGGCCCGCATCAGCGGCCGCCGCAGCTGCCTGGGCAGATCGCGGCCGTGGCGCTGCAGCCATCGATCGACGGGATGCACGCGGAACAGGCCCATCGCCGCGCGACCGAGATCGCCCAGCCAACCGCTGCCCGGCCGCTCCGTCGCCAGCCGCGGCAGCGTTTCGACGCGCCAACGTTCGGCCAGCAGCAGGGTGCGCAAGTGATCCTTGTCGGTGATCCACGCAACCGTGATCGCGAGCTCGGCGGCGGCGCGGTCGTCCAGCCCCGCAGTCAGCTCGGGCAACCAATCGAGCGCCGCGTGCAGGGCACCGACGCGGCGACGGATCTCGGCGGCCTGGTCGCGCAGCTGCGCCGCCTCGCGTTCGCGCAGCTGCAGGAACTCGAGATCACGTTCGAGCGGCGCCGGCGCCACGAACGGTTCGGCGCTCGACCACCCGGCCGGCGCGCCGGCGTAGACCGGATCGACCCCGAGCCGCAGCCGGATCGCCTCGATCAGGCCGGGCGCCTTCATGCGGTGGATCTTGCGCAGCGCCACCGCGAACGGCGCCACGCCGGCCTCACGCCGCGCCATCGCCAGTTCGGGGTCGAACACCTCACGCACGATCTGCCGCGTGCGCGCCACGACCCAGCCCAGCGAACGCACGAAACGCCACAGCAGCAGCAACGGCGCCAGCAACACGCGGCCGCGCGACAACCGCCGACGGTAGAAGCGCAGTGGATTGAAGCTGCGCTCGTGTTTGGGCAACTGATGCACGGGCCTGGTGCCGAAGATCTCGCGCACCATGTTGCGTCGATCGCGACGCAACACCGCGAGCACCTCCTCGCCGAAGGTCGCCGCCACGTGCCGGTCGCGTTCGGGGTCGGCGCCCACGAAGTCCAGCGCCGTGAACTCGGTCGTCGCGCAGTGGTCACCGACCAGCAGACCCGCCTTGGCGCCGATGGTGCGGCCGGCGCGCGGATCGCTGCGCCACGTCAACCATGTCTGCATGCGCTGCCGTTCTTCGTCGCTGGCGCGTTCCTGTTCCGCCAGCGGCAGGCAGCAGCGGTTGTAGCCGGCGATGCGTTTGGCGGCCTCGACGGCGATGCTCTCGGTGATGAAGCTGAACCACAGGAACGGGCCGCGGAAGATCGTGCCGTCGTCGAGCCGCAGCTTGCGCAGCAGCTTCTTCTCCTTGCGGCCGTGGCCGAGGAACTCGGTGCGCAGGTTGTCGATCGACTGGTTGGCGAGCAGCTGTTCGGTGGTCTTGACGTCGCTGACGTGCAGTGGCGCGCCGTCGAGGAAGTGCAGGTACAGCAACGCCACGCGGTTGGCCTCGAGGCACAGCTCTTCGTCGAGCCCCTGTTCACGCGCCGGCACACCCGCGCGCGTGCCGACCAGTTGCGCACGCAGCGCGGCCAGCGGCGCGGCGCCGTCGCAGAACACGCGCCGCGCCAGGAACGGCAGGTCGACGCCTTCGTAGCGCCGCTTGACGAGTTCGACCTGCGACAGGAAGTGCGCCTCGCTGGTCAGCCGGTAGGTCTCCGAGGCCTCGCCGGCGATGCGCTTGAGCCACAGGCCCAGCGAGAACAGCCCCAAGCAGATCGCGCCGAGGATCAGCACGGGCTCGGAGAACCGTTCCTTGTCGAGCAGCGCGAGGATGCCGCCGATCAGCAGCAACCGCACGGTCGGCCGCTGCGTCGCCTTGACCAGCGCAGTGGCGATGCGGTCGAGGATCTGCGGGCCGGTCACGATGCCGTGCAGGTCGGCGTAGAACAGCAGCCGCGAGTGCCACGACTCGAGCCACTCGGCGATGCGCCGCGCCAGCAGCACGATGCGTTCTTCGGAGCTGCCCGCGCCGTTGGCCACGGCGAGGCGACTGATGATCGGCAGCCAGCGCACCGGGGGCGCCGACACCACACGCACCACCCGATCCAGCGCACCGATGTCCGCCGGGCGCAGCCAGCGGCTGAGATCCTGCGGCTGCAGGGTCCACAGCAGTTCGATCGCGCTGTCGATGGGCACGTCGCGCGACAGCAGATCGAACGCCCGGTCGACGACGCGCCCGGGCACGACCTGCAGCTGCGAACGGGCGAGGCCGAGCCGTTCGTGCAGGGCCTCGACGCGCTCGCCGACCGCCAGCAGACCGACGAGGTCGTGTTCGCGCCGCAACACCGCGAACAGCAGGTCGCGGCGCACCTCGTCGGCGACCGGCCGGTCGATCTCCATCGCCGCGGGCACGAACACGAAGTCGCGGTTGAGGATGCGCGCGAAGCGGGCCGCGAGCCCGTCCATGCCACGCACCAAGAACACCAGCAACCGCGCCGAACGCAGCAGCGGCCGCATCGCGCGCACGTACTGCGCCGCCCACGTGACGCGCATCAACCGCACCCAACGCAGCACCACCGCATCTTCGGCGATGCCGGGCACCATCACCGACGGGAACAACCACAACACCGCGGGGATCGCGGGCAGCAAGTCGGTGACGACGTTGCGCAAGAACCACGAGCCGCGGCGCGGGTGCAAGGCGAACTCGACCAGGAAGTCGAGCACGAAGAAGCAACACGCGGCGGCGTCGATCGCGTGCAGCACGAACAGCTGCGACGGTGACAGATCCATCACCGACTCCACGACCAACGTGACCAGCACCACCAGCAGCAGCAGGAAGTTGACGGACTCGACGATCGCGACGCCGCGACGACCCAGCCGGCGCTCGAGCCGCAGCGCCAGCTCACGATCGTCGGCGCGGCGAGCCAACCGCCGCGCCGGGCCGCGACAGGCCTTGCCGGCTTCGGTCTGCGCGACCAGCGTCATCGCCCGGCTCGTCGCCCGCAGCAGATTGATGTGCCGCGCCAGCGACACGTCGTCGGGCAGCGAGGCCAGGGCCGCGAACCGTTCGTTGGTCTCCTGCTGCAGACGGCCGCTGCTCGCCACCGCCGGCGCGCGCGTCGCGATCGCCTGCCGACTGGCGGCGACGAGTCCGTCGTCACCTTCACACTCGGCCAGGCCCTCGATCTCGGCGAGGTCGAAGAACACCGCCGGCTCACCTTCGGGTTCGGCGAGCAACCCCTGCAGCCGCCACCGCAGCCAGTCGCCGCGCGTCTCACGCAGGCTGGCGCTCAGCTGCGGCGTGGCGTCGTGCGCCACCTGCTGCTCGAGCCACAACAGCTCCCGGGACAGCAGTTCGGCGGCGATCGGCGCCCCGGCCGTCGCGTCCCGCCGCGCCTGGGCGAGACGGCGCGCGAGGTCCGCAGGAGCCGCGGTCGCGTCCTGGAGCAGCTCACGCAGCCGCGCGAGGGACGTTGGATCGATCGCAGTCATCGGCGCCGGCCGGACTCTACCGGGACTTGGCACCGATGCCGAATGTCAGCTGCAGCCGTTCACCAGGGCTTGCGGTAGTCGATCGTTCCGGCCGGCTCCTCGCCGATCAGTTCGAACGCCACTTCACGCACGAGGCCCCGGCCCGTCGCCGTCTGCACCTGCAGCCGCGTCACCATGCCGGTCTCTTCGTCGCAGAGCAGCCAGGCACTGCGCAGCACCGGCCGCCGACCACCACGTTCGCGGCTGGCCTCGATGCGCAGCAGCCGGCGCCCGTTCGCCGCCTGCTCGGCGCCGACGACCTTGAGCTCGAAGTCCTCGGGCAGGCGGCGCACCATCGCGTGCACGTCGAGGTAGCCGAGATCGAGGACGTCGCCGAGCCCTTGCAGCAGTCGTTCGCGTTCGGTGATCGGCATCGCCCGCCGCATCGCGCCATTGGCCGAACGGGCCCACAGTTCGTCGCCGTCGCAGCCGATCCGGAACTCACCGAGCTGCATCGTGCCGAACGACAGTTTGCCATCGACGAGAAAGCGCATGCCCGGGCGCGTGACCAGATCGAACTCGTGCCGCAACTTCTCCACGCCGTCGGCGTCGACGGCGGTCAGCAGCAACTGGTAACGCAGGTCGACGTCGCGGGCCAGATGCTCGACGACCCGCTGCACCGCGGCCTCGGCCGTGGGCAGACGCGGCGGCAGCACCGCGTAGATGCCCAGCGCCGCGAACAACAGCGCTGCCGCCGCGACCAACAGCCAGTGCCGCGATCCGGTGCGCGGCACGGCGGCCCGTTCGACATCGATGCTCTGCAGCAGGTTCTGCAGCCGCGCTTCGCGCGCCGCGGCATCGGCGGTGTGTAGCGCGCGCAGCAGCCCGTGCACGAAACGCTGCTGTGCGAGCCAACCCTGGCTGCCGGCAGGAACGTGCTCGGCAGCGGCGTCGGCGAGGGTGTCGTCGGCCTGCTGCCACGCCGCGGGCACGTCACCCTGGGGAAGTGGCCCTTCAGGAAGTGGCCCTTCAGGAAGTGGGTCGTGATCGGTCATGCAGCTCCTTCGCCGACGATCTTGTGTTCGAGGCAACGGTGCAGCTGAGCCCGCCCGCGCTGCAGGTGTTTCTTGACGGCTTCGAAGCCGATGCCCAGGCGGCTGGCGATCTCCTTGCAGTGCAAGCCGTGCTCGTAGTGCAGCTTGATCGCTTCGAGCTGCGGCCCGGTCAGCCGCGACAGGCAGCCGCGCAACGCGTCGAGCTGGTCGTCGAAGGTGTCGCCCGACAGCTGCGCGAACTTGCGGAACGAGTCGTCGAGGTGCGTGAGCACTTCGTCGTCGCAGTAGTGCATGCGGCTGCGCCCAAGCTTACGCCGGTGGTTGAGGATCAGCTTGGCGGCGATGCCCCGCACCCACGGGCCGAACGGCAGCTTGCGGTCGTAGCGATCGAGGATGCGCCAGGCGACCAGGAAGGTCTCCTGCAGCAGATCCTCGGCGGCGACGCCGTCGCGCAGCGTCGACAGCAGGAACGCCCGCACCGAGTCGATGTGCTCACGCACCAGGATCTCGAACAGGTCGCGGGAATCCACGGCGCGGCATTGTCCACACCCCGGCCGCGCGGGACAGGCGACAGCCACCGATCTGCCCATGCCCGCCCGAAAAGCAACGAGCCGGCCACCCCATCGGAGTGACCGGCTCGGCAGCAGTCGGCGGCCCGGCGATCAGCGGTGACCGCGGCCGTGGCCCTTCTTGGCCTTGGCGGCCTCACGCATGCGCTCCTGGTGGGCCCGCATGCGCTGTTTGTGCAGCTCGATCTGCTCGCGGATCATGTCGCGGCGATCCTGGTCCTTGCCGGCGTGTTCGCGCAACGCCTTGATCGCCCTGCCGAGCCTGTGGTGCGCACAGGCGCCGTCGTCTGCGGCCGGCGGTTCGACCGGCGGCGGCTCGACCACGGGCGGCGGTTCCACCACGGGCGGCGGCTCGACGACCGGCGGCGGTTCCACGACGGGCGGCGGCTCGACGACGGGCGGCGGCTCGACGACGGGCGGCGGTTCCACGACCGGCGGCGGCGACGGCGGCTGGATCCCGGGTGGCACCTGGATGCCCGGGGGCACGAGGCCCTGGCCGACGACAGTCGCGGCGCTCAGGAACAGGACGACGGCGGAGATGGCAATGCTCTTGTGCATGGGAAGCCTCCCGGACTCGGGACGGGGCCCGTATCGCCGCGCCTGCCCAACGAGTTGAGCGGTGATTGCTGCGGAATCCGACAGTGCCCCGCGGCCGCCCCACAACATCGCGGGTTGCCGCGCGTCTCACCGCGGGACCCTTCGCCGCCGCGAGTGCTGCAAAACACCGCGAGCCGGTCATCCCCGTGGGGATCGACCGGCTCGCGGGTGGTTACGCGCGGGTGACCGAAGCCACCCCGCCGACATCACTGGGTGCCGACGTGCACGCACAGACCGTTCGAGGTCAGCAGGCCCGCGGCGTTCAAGCCGCTGGTCAGCGGCGCGGCCTGGCCGAACAGGTTGACGCCGTTGAACGCGGGGTCGTTGGGGATCGTCAGCGGCGCGGTCATGGCGCCGGCGGTGACCGGACGGAACACTGTGACACCAGGCACGGCGACGTGCTGAGAGCAGCCCGGCATGCCGTAGCCGGCGAGGGACACCGGGTTGGTCGAGCCGAAGCTCAGCAAGAACACGCCGAAGAACGTGCTGTTGGTCAGGCCGTCGCAGACGAAGTTCAGAGAGTTGCCCGTCACCGGACGAGCGTCGAGGCCGAGCACCGGCGGCACGCTGCCGTCACCGCCGATCACCGGCATCGAGGCGCTGAGGTCGATCGAGCCCGGATCGATGGTGCCGTCACCGCGGCCGAAGCCGACCACGAACGGGCAGTTGTAGAACGTGACGTTGCCCGAGTAGACGTAGTCCACCTGACCAGTGGCCCACATGATGATCTGGAACGTGTTCGAGCCGAGGCCCGGGATCGACAGGAGCGGGTCCCATTCGGGGCAGTTCTGCCAGGTGATGGTGACGAACTGGTTGCTCGGGTCGACGTCGAAGTGCATCGAGCCCTGATGAGTCAGGTCGAGGTCCATCCAGGCGCATGCCAGACGCGGCACATCGGTGAAGAACTGCGACATGTTGTAGGGACCGAAAGTCGCCGGGCTGGCGCCGAGGAACACGTGGCCGTTGGTCGAGACGATGATCTGACTGGTCGAGCCACCCGGGTACGGGAACGAGAACGGCAGGATCTGTGGCGCGGAGATGTCGTCGTCGAGGGTCGTGCCGACCGTCGCGAGTCCGGCCGAAGTCGGCGGGATCAACGCCACCGCGCTCGGGATCACCAGGTAGCTGCTGCCCTGGTTCAAGAGCGTCACCGACGAGTTGGACAAGTCGGACGTCGTGAAGAGGCCGCCACCGGGGCCGACCTGATACTCATAGATGGTCTGCGGGCGCTCGTAGCAACCGGCGCCGTACGGCGTCGAGTAGCCGGCGTTGACGCTCGGCTGGTAGTAGATCTGCGTGTTGATCACGCGCAGCGCCGGGATGCCGGCCCAGGCCGTGCCCTGGAAACCGCGTGCGGTCAGGGTCAGGTACTGATCGTTGTAGACCGTCGCCGTGCCGGGCGTCGACGCCGGGTTGGTGTAGAGCGGGTGCGCGCCGACCAGCGTGTTGGTCACGGGCTCGAGCACCGGATCGACGTGCACCACGGCGCCGTAGCTACCGGCCGGCAGCAGGAACGGCGTGAACACCGCGGGTGAATGCGTGCCATTGGCCGCAATCGTCACCGTGCCGGTGCCGAGCTGCGTCCAAACGGCCTGGTTGGTCTCGTTGCCGACGCTCGTCGTCGGGCAGGTCCAGAACGACACCGTCGTCGTTAGACCCGTGAGGATCGGGTTCGTTGCCGGCGCACCGTTGTCGTAGAAGTGCAGGTCGATCTGGTTGATGGTCAGATCCGAGTTCGACGACAGGTCGAACATCTGGTTGAAGCCGACCGCAGCGCTGGTGGCACCGAGGTAGACGCCGCCGGCGAACAGGGTCGTCAGCGAACCGGCCGGGGCGGGACCGTTGCATGAGGGGGTTTGAGCAAGGAGAGCGGCGCCGGACATGGCAACCGCAGCCAGACTGAGGAGCTTGTGCATAGGTCCTATGCGGGAGAGGGGTTCATTTGCCGGGCAGTGAGCCCGGTGTTCTTGGGAAAGAAGGCCCTGATGCCAGGGGAGACGCCCGAGGAGAAGGCGACCAAGCCGCTTCGACGGACGCATCACACGGCGAAGTTCCGTGATCCGGTGTTTTGCCTGCCACCACACCACTTGCTGCACACCGCAACCTGCCATGCAATCTGGACGCGCTTCAGCTCGAGGGGCAGCATCCGCTCGATGCGAACGGCCGCCTACGTCTACACCGGCTGGCACGCGATCCCCGAACGCGACGCGGCGTTCCATCCGGGATTCACCGAATGGGAGCTCGTGCGCAGTTGCCGGCCGCGGTTCGCCGGGCATCGCCAACCGCGCCTCCCGGCGCTCGGCGAGTACGACGATCGCGACCCCATCGCGATGGCGCAGCGGGTGCAGCTCGCGCGTGATCACGGCGTCGACGCGCTGGTGTTCGGGGTGTTCTGGTGCCGCGGCAAACGCGTGTTCGAGGCCGGCCTGGACCGTGGTTTCCTGGGCAGCGCCGTCGGCGACTCGATGCCGTTCGCGTGCATGTGGGCCAACCGCATGCCGCGCCGGGTGCTGCCGGTGCGGCGCCAGGACCTGCCGGTGATCGATCCGGCGCGCCAGGTGCCGAGCGACGCCGACGACTTCGTCGCGTTCGTGGCGATGCTGGCGGACAACTACTTCCACCGCGCCAACTACGTCACCGTCGAGGGCCGCAACTACCTGTCGATCTTCGACTCGACGTTCTTCGTGCGCGAACTGGGCGTCGCCGGCGCGACGCAGGCGATCGCCGCCGCCCGCCGCTGGCTCGCCGAACACGGCCACCGCGACCTGCACCTCGCCGCGATCGAACCCAACCCCGAGACGCTGCCGCTGGCGGCCGCAGTCGGCTTCGACAGCGTCACCCACTACGTGTTCCTGCCCGACTGGAAGGGCCCGTTCGAACAGGACTACGCGCACTACGCGACGCTGCGCGCCGGCCAGTGGGCACACTTCGCCGACGGATCGGGCTTGCCGTACATGCCGTCGGTGGCGCCCGGCTGGGACGCCTCACCGCGCGGTGCGGACTTCGGCGACGCGCGGCCCGACAAGTACCCGTGGTCACCGGTGATCACGGGTGAACACCCCGAGTTGTTCGCCGCGGCGCTGCGGGCCGCCAGGAGCTTCCGCTCGCCGATCGGTGTCGACGACCCGCTGGTGCTCGTCGCCTCGCTCAACGAGTGGAGCGAAGGGCACTACCTCGAGCCCGATCAGCGCTTCGGCACCGGCTGGCTGCAGGCGGTGCGCGACGCGTGACCCTCAACCGTCGGCGTCGAGGAAGCGCGCGCGATGCGCCGCGCTCGGCACCAGGCACTGTTCCGTCTTGCCGAACCAGCGATAGCGGTGGCGCGCGATCAGGTCATAGGTCCAGTCGCGCACGAACGGCGGCACCAGCAGCAAGACCCGCAGCAGCGACCACGGCAGGCCCAGACTGCCGAAGACGCGCAGGGCCGCGCCCGACCGCGTGTGCACGGCCCCGTCGACGACGAGCACGAGGCTGTCCGGCAAGGGCCCGGTCACGCCCGCGGTGGCCAGGAGTTCGCCGGCGACTCTCGACTGCAGCGCGGCGAAGCGGAACAGCGCGCGCCGATCGTGGATGAGCACCCACTGCACCCAGCCCTGGCACAGGCCGCAGACGCCGTCGAAGAGGATCACGGGGGCTCGGGGATCGGCGGAGTTCATCGCTAGGCGCGCGACTCATAAGCTATCCGCGAGCGCACCGTGGTCAGCGTCCTACTCACAGCTATCCTGAGACGGTGACGAAGTCCGCGAAACGCCGCCGGCGCGCCAAGCAGCCAGCCACGCCGTGGTGGGCCGCCTTGCCCACCGAAGAACTGCTCGACGTGCGCCTGTGCGACCTCGACCTGAGCCTTCCGGGCACCGCGTTGCAGCGCCGGATCGACCAGCTGAACGGCGAACTCGAGCGCGCCGGCCTGGTGTTCCGGCCCTATGTCTATCTGTCGGTCGACTGGTTCACGCCAGAGGGCTCGTCGGGCTTCGCGGTGCCGTTCTACCTCGCCCATCCGCGCCTGGTGCGACTCGAACACAGCCAGATGTTCGAAGCCGAAGGCAGCACGCACGATTGGTGCATGAAGTTGCTGCGACACGAGACCGCACACGCGTTCGACAACGCCTACCGACTGCATCGCCGCGCCGCGTGGCGGCGCACGTTCGGCAAGTACAGCCTGCCCTATCGCAACGCCTACGAGGCCAACACCACCAGCAAGAGCTTCGTGCAGAACCTCGGCGCGTGGTACGCGCAGAGCCATCCCGCCGAGGACTACGCCGAGACGTTCTCGGTGTGGTTGGCTCCCAACAGCAACTGGCAGGAGTTCTACGCGGGCTGGCCGGCGCTCAAGAAGCTGCAGGCGCTCGATCGCCTGTTGCACGAGGTAGGCGGTGACAAGCCCGCCGTGACCACGCGCGACCGCGACGAGTCGCTGCCCAAGCTGCGTTACACGCTGCGCGAACACTACCGGCGACGGCGCGGTTACTACGGTGTGCAGATGCCGTGGCGGCACGACGCCGAGCTGCGACTGCTGTTCAGCGACCCCGAGGCCGGCGGCCGGGCCTTGCGCGCGGCGACGTTCTTGCAGAGCAACCGCGTCGATCTGCGCACCAAGGTGTCGGCCCTCACCGGTCAGTACCGCTACGTCGTCGACCAGGCGCTCGACGCGATGATGCAGCGCTGCCGCGAACTCGACCTGCGCCTGTCGCGACCCAAGCACCAGGCGCGACTCGGCGCAGCGGTGCTGGCGACGATGGTGACGCTGGCGCTGGCGCGCGGGCGCAAGCCGCTGTTTCGCCGCTGATCGGCGCGAGCGCCGGTTCAGCGCAGCACGGCCATCTTGCCGCAGTCGACGGCGCTGCTCAGCAGGATCGCGGTCGCGGTGTCGGCGTCGACCGCGCGACTGAACAGGAAGCCCTGGAACTCGTCGCAGCCGAGCTGCTCGATCAGGTCCAGCTGCTGCTGCGTCTCGACACCTTCGACGATCACGCGCAGACCGAGCACCTTCGCCATCGCGATGATCGCCCCGACCAGAGCGACGTCGGCGGGGTTCTCGTCGGTGCCCTGGATGAACGAGCGGTCGATCTTGACCGTGTCGATCGGCAACTTGCGCAGGTAGCTCAGCGACGAGTAGCCGGTGCCGAAGTCGTCGAGCGACAGCCCGACACCGAGTTCCCGCACGCGCTCGAACAGGGCGACCGCGGTCTCTTCGTGTTTGAGCAACGAATACTCGGTGACCTCGAGCTCGAGCAGCGCGGGGTCGAGACCGGACTCCTCGAGCATGCCTTCCAACTTGGTGACGAAGTCGTCGCGATACTCGAGCTGCCGCGGCGAGACGTTCACGGCCATGCGCACCGGCGGCAAGCCGGCGCGACGCCAGGCGACACACTGTTTGATGGCGGTGCGCAGCACCCAGTCACCGATCGCGACGATCGCGCCCGTCTCCTCGGCCATCGGCACGAACTCGGCCGGCGAGACGGCCACCTCGTCGCGACCACTCCAGCGCAGCAACGCTTCCATGCCGGTGACGCCGCCCGTCACGAGGTCCACCTTGGGCTGGTAGTAGAGTTCGAACTCGTCGTTCTCGAGCGCGCGGTGCAGCTTGTTCTCGAGCTCGAGCCGCTTGGCGACGATCTCCTCCATCGTGTCGGAATAGAACTCGTAGCCGGCGCCGCCGCGGCCCTTGGCGCAATACATCGCCATGTCGGAGTGACGCAGCAACGTCTCGACGTCTTCGCCGTCGAACGGCGCCATGGCGATGCCGAGGCTGGCGCTGACGGCGACTTCGTGGCCACGCACCTCGCATGGGGTGGCGAACGTCGCCAGGATGCGTTCGGCGATGGCGGTCACCTGTTCACGATCCTCGACGTCGGTCAACACCAGGGTGAATTCGTCACCGCCGAGGCGGGCCAACAGCGCCGCGCGATCGTCGCCGGCCTCGAACGAACCGAACGCCTCGACGCACGCGTGCAGGCGGCAGGCGACCCCCAGCAACAAAGTGTCGCCGGCGCTGTGGCCGAGAGAGTCGTTGATGTTCTTGAAGCGATCGACGTCGAGGAACACCACCGCGACCTGCGACTTTCGCTGCCGCGATCGCTCCAGTGCCTGCGACAACTGCTCCTTGAGCAGACGGCGATTGGCGAGGCCAGTGAGGCTGTCGCGGAAGGCGAGGTGGCTGATGCGACTCTCGACGCGCGCGCGCTCGACGACGCTGCGCTGCAGGTTGTCGAGCATGCGGTTGAACGAGCGCGCCACGTCGCCGACCTCGTCGTTGCGCGTCTCGTCGAGGCGCAGCTCGGTGTCGCCCGCGGCGATGCGGTCGGTGACGCGCTGGATCGAGCGGATCGGGCGCACCAGGATACGAGCCAGGACGATGCTCGCGCCGAGGGCGAGCGCCAGCCCGAGCGTGCCGCCGGCGAGCAGACTGGCGCGGGACCGCTCGAGCACGCTGACCTGCAGGTCGGCCAGGTCGGCGACCCGCAGCTCGCGCGTGCCCGCGGCGCGGAACGGCAACGACCATTCGCCGCCGTCGTTGACGGTGCCGTAGGTGACCTTGGCGCGACAGATGCGCGACCACGCGGCGAATTCCTCGGCGCGGATGGCCTCGACGGCGATCAGACTCAGCGGCCGCCGCGACACGGCGCGCAACGGGCAACTGACGACGGCGTAGGGCAGATCCCCCGAGAACACCACGGTGTTGGGCAACGTCGCGTAGGTCATCTGCGCGCGCGCGGCAACGCGCAACTCGTCGGGCCCGGCGCCGGCGAGTTCGAGGCCGTCGGCATCCAGCAACAGGACCGCGGCGCCGTCGTGCAGACGTCGCACCCGCTCGACGACGCGCATCAGCCCGGACTTGTTGCCGACGTCGATCTCGCTCAGGAAGTGCGCCGTTGCCGCCACCGTGCCGTAGCGGTCGGCCTGCGTGCGCAGGCGCTCGTCGACGAGGCTCGACGCCGTGACGGCGGCGCGATGCAGTCCGGCGCGCACCGACTGATGCAGCTCGGTCGCGAGCGAACTGTATTGCAGCGACACCGCGATCACCGTCGACGCCGTGACGACGCCGACCAGCACGAGCAGCACTCGCGTGCCGAGGGTCAGGCGTATGGGACCTCTGCTCATTGGGGCGATTCGACAGCCGCGGAGATCGCCCCCGCGCCAGACCAGGTTGTCTCCCGTTATCGATTTCCGGAGGCTTTCGGCTTGAGAACTGGTGCACGACACCCACGCTGACCCGACACCGCCGCGAAACCGCGCGGCATCACCGCGACTTCCCCGGCCGACCCAGCCACACTGCCGGCAACTTCCCGACCCACGATCAACGATGCTGACCCTCGGCTCCCCCGCTCCCGACTTCGCCGTCGTCGACGACTCCGGCCAGACCCGGCGCCTCGGTGACTTCGCCGGCAAGACCCTCGTGCTGTGGTTCTACCCCAAGGCCGACACCCCGGGTTGAACCGCCGAAGGCCGGGGCTTCCGTGATCTGAAGCCCCAGCTCGATGCCAAGAACATCGCCGTCGTCGGGGCCTCGTTCGACGACGTCGCGGCCAACCGCGCGTTCCGCGAGAAGTATGCGTTCCCGTTCCCGCTGTTGTGCGACACCGACAAGCAACTCGGCGTCGCCTACGGCGCCGCGGCCGATGCCACTGCGGGCACTCCCAAACGCATCACCGTCGTCGTCGCACCCGACGGCACTGTGGCCAGGATCTATCCCAAGGTCGATGCGCGCGCCCACCCGCAGCAGATCCTCGACGATCTGGGCTGATGCGATCGCGGGGTGCGTTCTGGTTGTCGGCGGCGCTCGCGGCATGCGCAGCGCCGGCGCCCGTTGCCAACGGCCCCGAACCCTGGCCCGCCGCGGACGCGATGTTCCGCAGCGATGCGCACTGGCTCGGCGGCGATGCGGTCTACTCGGTCGACCTCGGTCACGACCGCATCCTGTGGTTGTTCGGCGATTCATTCGTCGCGACCGACATGCGGCGTGATCGGCGCCACGCGGTGATGGTGCGCAACACACTCGCCGTGCAACGCGGCCGAGATCCGCAACACGCCGCGATGACGTTCCACTGGCGGCGCGCCGGGGACGGGCGGCCCGCGGCGTTCTTCGGCGACGATGGCGACACCGGTTACTGGCCGCTGCACGGCATCAGGCTGCCCGACGGTCCGCTGCTGCTGTTCCAGACCCTGGTGCGCAACACGCCGGGGCAGGGCCTCGGCTTTGCCATCGACGGCTGGCGCATCGTCGGTGTCGACCGGCCCGACCTCGATCCCGAGCAGTGGCAGTGGCGCGAACTAGCCTTACGGGCAGTTCCCGGCGACTGCGTCATGGGCACCGCGGTCTGGCGCGAGGGTGATCACGTCGTGACCCTCGGCACCCGCGGCAACGGCCCGCACCGCGGCGTGCTCGCGCGCTTCGCCATCGACGCCTTGCGCCGCGGCGAGGCCGCGCCCGAATGGTGGAACGGCGACGCCTGGAGCGCGTCCCTCGCGCCGGCACCCGCCACCGTTCTCGACGACGCCGGCCCCGAGTGCTCCGTCGACCGCGTCGCCGACGGTTGGCGCCACGTGCACAGCCGCGGCTTCGGCGCCACCACCGTCGCCGAACGTCGCGCCCCTCACCCCACCGGCCCGTGGTCCGCAGCGCGCGACCTGTTCACTCCGCCCGAATCCCGCGGCCCGCGGCCGTTCGTCTACGCCGCGAAGGCTCACCCCGCGCTCGCCGCCGGCCCCGGCCGCTACGCCATCAGCTACGCCACCAACTCGTTCACCTTCACCGACCTGTTCACCCCCGAAGGGCAACGCGACCTCTACTGGCCCACGTTCTGGCGAGTTGCGTACTGAACCGGGTACAAACCACAACCACCGGCGGCTTCGCCGCCGGTGGTTGTGGTTTGTACCCGGTTCGGTACGCAACCCCTCAGCGCTGCGGACCCCACGGAGTGGTGCTGCGCCGCTCGCCGCCGTGGTGCAGGGCATCGTCGCCGTAGCGATCGCGGATCTTGTCCATCGCCTCGAGCACGCGGTCGCGCTTCTTGGGCGCGGCGGCGAACAGGTCGCCCTGTACGGGGCCTTCGCCGGCTACCAACTGCGCGGCGGTGACGCCGAGCAGGCGCACACCGGGTCGACCCGTCCAGCAGTCATCGAGCAGTTCGCAGGCGACGCGATGGATCTGCAGGTCGTCGGCGGTCGCGGGCACCTTGCGCTGGCGCGACAGGGTCGTGAAGTCGGGGTGCCGCAGCTTGAGGCGCACGACCGTGCCGCGCACGCCGTGGCTGCGCAGCCGCCGACCGACCATCTCGGACAGCTGCAGCAGGGTGTCGCGCACCGCCTGCGGCTCGTGCAGATCCTCGGCGAAGGTCATCTCGTGGCCGATCGACCTTGCGGCGCGGTCGCTCTCGACGGCACGCGGATCGAGTCCGTTGGCGAGCACGAACAGGTGTTCGCCGAGACTGTCGCCGAACGCGGAACGCAGCTGCGCCTCGCTGCGCGCCTGCACATCGGCGATCGTGAACAGGCCGGCGCGGTCGAGGGTCTGCTGGGTCACGGCGCCGACCCCCCACAGCCGCTTGATCGGCAACGGCGCCAGGAACTCACGTTCGGTGCCGGGCGGCACAACCACCAGCGCATCGGGTTTGCGCAGGTCGCTGGCGACCTTGGCGACGTACTTCGACGACGCCACGCCGACCGAGACGCGCAGCTGCGTCGCCGCGAACACGTCGTCCTTGATCTTGCGCGCGATCGTCGCGCCGTCGCCGAACAGTGCCCGGCTGCCGGTCACGTCCAAGAACGCCTCGTCGAGCGACAGCGGCTCGACCATGTCGGTGTAGCTCTCGAACACCGTCAGCACCTGCCGCGACGCCTGCTCGTAGACCGCCATGCGCGGCGCCACGAAGATGCCTTGGGGGCACAGCTGTTTGGCGCGCACGCCCGGCATCGCCGAGTGCACGCCGAACTTGCGCGCCTCGTAGCTGCACGTGCTGACCACCTGCCGCGGCCCGCTGCCGCCGACGATCACGGGCTTGCCGCGCAGTTCGGGACGATCGCGCTGCTCGATGGCCGCGAAGAACGCGTCCATGTCGGCGTGCAGGATCGTGCGCGGGGAGGCCACGCGGCGAAGTGTAGCGACGCCGGCCAGCTCTCGGACCATCGAGTCGTCACGGGCAGCATCCACCGTGACGACGGACAACCGCTCAGGCACGCCTCAGCGGCACGCGCTCAGAACCACTCGGGCACGAGCTCGGGATCGAGCCCCAGCGCCTGCATGATCAACCCCTGCACATACTCGGGGTCGATCGAGAACTCCTTCAGCGTTTCGTAACACGAGCCGGACTTGACCGACAAGACGGCGAGCGCGAGGTGTTCGGGTTCGACCTTCTTGCTGCCGAGCTGCTGCGCGGCGTCCTTGGCGCGGCCGAACACGGTCTGCACGTGGCGATTCCAAGGACCGTTGGGCACCTCGGGTTCGCGCGGCAGGCTGTGCACGTAACCCGAGAACATGTCCGGGTCGACGTTGAGGTCCAAGAAGATGTGATGCAGGCAGACGCTGCGATCGGCGCAGAGCCCGTAGATCACGTGCCCGGTAGCGACCGACTCGTCCTTGAGCTGCTTGGCCAGCTCCTCGGCGCGATGCACGGCCTGAACGGTCTTCTCGGCGAAGTCCTCGAACATTGGGCGGAAGACTCTAGCGGTGGGCCGCGACGGGCGCCACGGGGGTCATGGGTTAAGGGCGAAAGCGGCCCCGTGGGCCTCAGGAACGCTCGGCGAGGCGCCGGTCCCGACGCTGCTGGGCATCGGCGTAACGGCGCTTCTCGACGTCGGACTCCGGCACCAGCGTCGGCACCTGGCAAGGCTTGCGGGCCACCGGGTCGAGCGACACGAAGGTCAGGTAGGCCGAGGCGACGTGCTTACGGTCCCCGGTGGCGCGGTCCTCCTGCCAGACCTTGACGCCCACCTCCATCGACGTCCGGCCGGCGAAGTTGACCGACGCGAGCATCACGACGATGCCGCCCACGGGCACCGGGTTGTGGAAGTCGATCCGGTCGACGCTGGCGGTCACCACCGGGGTGCGCGCGTGCCGGCCGGCGGCCACGGCCGCGCAGATGTCGACCCAGTGCATGATGCGCCCACCCATGACGTTGCCGAGCGGGTTGGTGTCATTGGGGAAGACGATCTCCGTCATCTCGACCTTGCTGGCGGCGACGGTGCGGGCAGACGGGTTGGAGCTGGGTGCGGTCATCGGGGCGAAGACTGTAGGCCCCGCAACCGAGTCGGCCAGACCGCCGCGCCTACTTCTTCATCACCGCGTCGACGGCGACCGGCTGCAGCGACACCTCACCGCTGGCCTCGAGCAGCTTCTTGACGCCGCTGGCCATCGACCACACGCCGAGGTCTTCCTCCTGCTCCGCGAACGGCACGCGGCGGCTGAACCGCCCCTCCGGCGAGGCGTGACCGAGCCAGCGGCCGTCCATGTCCTCGATGCGGTAGAACGGCAACGGCCCGCTCGGGTCGCGGATCTCGAGATGTCGCACGACACCGATCGGCTCACCGGCCGAGAGCACCTGCCAACGAGCCAGCTCGACCACGGCCCGCGCCGAGTAGGGAGCCGGCGGCGGCGGCGTGCTGCCGCAGGCGGCGAACACGACGGCGAGGACCGGTACGACGAGGCGGGTTGAGGACTTCATCTGTGGCGCCGGGTTCGTTTTAGCCGCAGAATGCTCCGCCCGCCATCGCGGGAACCGCTCGCTGCCCACCACCATGACGACCATGCTCGGCGTCCAGCTCACCGCCCCCGGCCAATTCCGCCTGCGCAATGACCTGCCGGTACCCGAGCCGGGGCCCGGTGAAGTGCGGCTGCGCGTGGCGGCGTCGGGCATCTGCGGCACCGACGTGCACATCTGCAGCGGCGACCCGTCGATGAACGGCATCATCAAGCCGCCCGTCGTGCTCGGCCACGAGTTCTGCGGCCACGTCGACAAGCTCGGCGCCGGCGTCGACGAGAACAAGCTGCCGCTGGGAACGTTCGTGAGCGCCGAGATGCACGAGGTCTGCGGCACGTGCCCGGCGTGCCGGAACGGCGCCTACCACGCCTGCGCCACGGCGCACATCCGCGGCATCAACCTCGACGGCGCGTTCGCCGAGTTCGTCGTGGTCTCGGCCGGCAACGTCGTGGTGCTGCCCAAGGACCTGCCCGTGCAGGTCGCGGCGATCCTCGACCCGCTCGGCAACGCCGTGCACACGACGCTCAAGGTGCCGGTCGAAGGCCGTTCGGTGTCGGTCGTGGGATTCGGCCCGATCGGCGCGATGTGCGGCGAGATCGCCCAGTTCGTCGGCGCCAGCCACGTGTTCGTGCTCGACGTCGCCGACCACGCGCTCGAGCGCGCGCGTCACTGGGTGCAGCGCCGCGGCCTCGCCAGCAAGGTCACGGTCATCGACGCGCGGCAGACGCCGGTCGAGACGGTGCTCGCGGCGACCGAAGGTGGCGTCGATGTCGCGCTCGAGATCTCGGGCCACCCGGTCGGCATCAACAACGCCATCCAGATGTGCCGCCCGGGCGGGCACGTCGTCAACCTGGGGCTGCCCAAGGGCGACGCCGTGACCATCGAGAAGTTCAGCAAGAACTTCATCTTCAAGGGCCTGACCATGCACGCGGTGATCGGCCGCGAGATGTTCCGCACCTGGGAGCAGATGCTCGATCTGCTGAAGCGCGGCCTCGACATCTCCCACCTGGTCACGGCCGAGATGAACCTCGACCAGTTCGGCACCGGCGTCGAACGCTTCGGCAAGGGCGAAGAACAAAAGGTCGTGCTCTACCCCCACCGGGCGCGCTGAGACCGCGCCCCGACAGACTCATGTTCGAACAAGACCGCGACCGTTTCCGCACCGAACTCGCCGAGATCAAGGACGCCGGCCTCTGGAAGGAGGAACGGATCATCACCAGTCCGCAGGGCGCGCGGATCTCGGCGAACGGCAAGGACGTGCTCTGCCTGTGCGCCAACAACTACCTGGGCCTCGCCAACGACGAGGACCTGCGCGCGGCCGCGAAGGCCGCGATCGACTCGCACGGCATGGGCCTGGCCAGCGTGCGCTTCATCTGCGGCACACAGGACATCCACAAGCAGCTCGAGCAGAAGATCAGCGCGTTCCTCGGCACCGAGGACACGATCCTCTACAGCTCGTGCTTCGACGCCAACGGCGGCCTGTTCGAGACGATCACGGGCCCCGAGGACGCGATCATCAGCGACAGCCTCAACCACGCGTCGATCATCGACGGCGTGCGGCTCAGCAAGGCGCAGCGCTACCGCTACGACAACGGTGACATGCAGCAGCTCGAGCAGCATCTGCAGGCCGCCAGCGGCGCGCGCAGCCGCATCATCGTCACCGACGGCGTGTTCTCGATGGACGGTTACGTCGCCAAGCTGCCGCAGATCTGCGATCTCGCCGACAAGTACCAGGCGATGCTGGTCGTCGACGACAGCCACTCGACCGGGTTCTTCGGCCCCACCGGCCGCGGCACGCCCGAGTACCACGGCGTGCAGAAGCGTGTCGACCTGATCACCTCGACCTTGGGCAAGGCGCTCGGCGGCGCCGCCGGCGGCTTCACCACCGGCAGGAAGGAAGTGATCGACCTGCTGCGCAACCGCAGCCGCCCGTATCTGTTCAGCAATACGCTGGCGCCCGCGATCGTCGGCGCGACCATCGCCTGCCTCGACAAGCTGTCGGCGACCACCGCGCTGCGCGACAAGCTCGAACGCAACACCAGGTTCTTCCGCGAGCAGATGACGCGCGTCGGCTTCGCGATCGTGCCCGGCGAACACCCGATCTGTCCGATCATGCTCGGTGACGCCAAGCTCGCCGTGGAGATGGCGCGGCGCATGATGGACGAAGGCGTCTACGTGATCGGCTTCTCGTTCCCGGTGGTGCCCAAGGGCAAGGCGCGCATCCGCGTGCAGATCAGCGCCGCGCACGAGATCGAACAACTCGAGTTCGCCGTCGCCGCGTTCGCCAAGGTCGGCAAGAGTCTGGGCGTGATCTCGTGAAGATCGACCTCGACAAGCTGCGGCTCTCGGGCCGGATCTCGGCGACCGCGCTCGCCCACGGCCGCAAGATGATCGTTCCCGGTGCGCGCCTCGAGGACATCCAGCTGGCGGTCGAGGCCAAGATCCGCGAACTGGGCGGCTCGCCGGCGTTCCCGGCGCAATCGTCGCGCAACCACATCGCCGCGCACTACTGCTCGCCGCCCGCGGACCCGACGCTGGTGCAGGCCGGCGACATCGTCAAGCTCGACTGCGGCACCCACGTCGACGGTTACGTCACCGACAACGCCACCACGGTCGACCTGCGCGACGGCGACAACTCGCTGTTGTGTTCGGCCAGCAAGATGGCGCTCGAGAACGCGATCGCGGTGATGGGCCCCGGCGCGTCGTTGACCGAAGTCGGCCGCCAGGTCGAGACCACGATCGAATCGCTGGGCTTCAAGCCGGTGCGCAACCTGTGTGGTCACGGCGTCGCCCGCTACACGATCCACTGCGCGCCGTCGGTGCCCAACTACGCCGACGCCAAGGCGCCGCGCCTGCGCGCCAACCAGACGATCGCGTGTGAACCGTTCGCCAGCGACGGCAAGGGCTACATCGACATCGACGGCGCCGCCGAGGTGTTCATGACCAAACGCGACCTGCGGCCCAAGGACAACCTGCCGGCCGACGTGGTGGCGGCGATGGCGAGCACCGAAGGCCTGCCGTTCGCGCGGCGCGACCTGGTGCGCTGGTTGGGTTCGGCCAAACGCTGCGAGGAAGCGCTGAAGCTGCTGCTGCGCAAGGCGCTGATCGACGAGTACCCGCCGCTGTGCGAACGTCCCGGCGTGCGCATCGCGCAGTTCGAGCACACGATCTTCATCCACGAAGATCGTGCCGAAGTACTGACGCGGCCGCCCGAGTAGGCAGCTGCCGCGACGTCGATTCGCGCCTCGTCACAGGTGAACCTGGCGCACGGGAGAAGGAACGGGCAAGGAGCGGTGAAACGACGCTGGCGCGGTCCATTCGGCCAGCAATTGCGATTGCTCGATCGGACCGACCGCCAAGACTCGGTCGCCGATGCGCGCCACTCACGGCGCCACGAGCAACCCAAGAGTCACCACTCCATGAGCACAACCTTCACTCGCCTGCTGGTCCGTGCTGCGGCGACGGCCGCGGCAACCTCAACTCTCCTCGCCCAGGGCCCCTTCGGGCACCACGGCCGCGTCGACAGCTTCTCGCAGATCGCCACGTTCAACGTGTCGGCCGGCACCGCCGAGATCGTCGCCGCCGGCGACAACGGTCGCCTGCTCGTCTACACCGACGCCGGCAACCGGAACCTCGGTTTCGTCGACATCGGCAACCCGAACCATCCCCAAGCGATCACCACGCTGACGATGCCCGGCGAGCCGACCTCGGTCGCGATCGCCGGCAAGTACGCGTTCGCAGCGGTCTGGGCGGATCTGCCGTCGATCGGCAACCCGCCGCCGGCCTTCAACCCCGGCAAGCTGGTGGTCGTCGACCTGCACCACCCGCACAACCCGACGATCGTCGGCATGGTCGACATCGGTTTTCATCCGGACAGCTGCAAGGTCAAGAAGATCGGCAACCGCTACCACGTCGTCGTGGCGATCGAGAACCAACCGGTGATCGTCGAGAACGGCCTGGTCGCGGAAGACGATCGGCCCGGCAGCCCCAACGACGTCGGCCCCGCCGGCTTCGTGCAGGTGATCCGCGTCGACGTCAACAACCTCGCCAACTCGGTGGTCACCGACGTGGCCCTGCCCGCCGCGACGTTGAGCGCCGCCGGCTGTCTGTATCCCGCGGACCCGCAGCCCGAATACGTCGACTGGAACGGCCACACCGTCGCCGTGACCCTGCAGGAGAACAACGGCATCGCGCTGATCGACATGAGCAACCCCAACCAGCCGCAGCTGACGGGCGTGTTCTCGACCGGCATCGTCGCACCGCGCCCCGCGGACCTCGACGACAACGACGTGATCTCGCTGACCGATACCTACCCGACCGGTGCGCCGGCCGTGGTCGATGCCGGCAACAACCCGGTCGCCGCGGGCTCACGCATGCCCGACGCGCTGGCGTTCTCGCCCGACGGCTCGGTGATCTTCACCGCCGACGAAGGAGAGCTGAACTACACCGGCGGTCGCGGCATGAGCTGCTGGAGCAGCAACGGCACGTTCCTCGGTGACGACGGCGGCGATCTCGAGCACACCGCGGTGGTGTTCTCGCACTACCCCGACGGTCGCTCCGACGCGCGCGGCATCGAGGTCGAAGGCATGGCCACCGGCCGCTTCGGCAACCGCGCCTTCGCGTTCGTGCTGTCCGAGCGCGGTTCGTTCATGGCGGTCTACGACATCGACTCGCCGAGCCAGCCGCGCCTGGTGCAGGTCCTGCCGACCGGCATCTCGCCCGAAGGCATCGCCGTGATCGAGAACCGCAACCTCGTCGTCACCGCGTGTGAGGTCTCCGGCACCTTGAACATCTACAAGGGCAACCGCGGCGCCTACCGCCCGTCGCCGACGCAGCCGCAGCTCTTCTCGGCCGACCTGAACACGCCGTGGGCCGCGATCTCGGGCCTGTGCGCCGGCATCTGGCCCGGCCAGCTGTTCGCGGTCAACGACAACGCCCTGCCGACGGCGATCTACCGCTTGCAGGCCGGCTCGTCGTTCGTGCCCGTCGAGGTGTTCACGCCCGTCGTCAGGAACGGCGTGCAGCAGTACTACGACGGCGAGGGCATCTGCCTCGATCGTTCGATCGTGCGGCCGCAACACGCCGGCTTCTGGTTCGCCAGCGAAGGCAACGCCTCGTCCCAGCCCAACCTGCTGGTGCAGGTCGACCGCCACGGCGAAGTGCTGCGCGAGATCCAGCTGCCGAACAGCATCGACGCTGGTGCCGACGCCAACCTGGGTGGCACGGCCCAGGGTCCGCAAGCCGGCGGCCGTATCCGCAGCAACGGCTTCGAGGGCCTCAGCCTCTCGCACGACGGTCGCTACGTGTATGCGGCGATCCAGCGCGAGTTCGCGGGCGAGTTCCCGACCGGGCCCAAGTTCGCGCGTATCGCCCGCTACGACCTGCAGCAGCTGCAGAGCCCGACCGTGCCGCAGAACGGCCTGCGCTTCGGCGGCGACTGGGAGTTCTTCTACTACCAGCTCGACACCAACGACCCCGTCAACTGGCCGGGCCTGTCGGAGATCACGCAGATCGGCAACGACCGCTTCCTGGTGATCGAACGCGACAAGGGCATCGGCTCGGGCTCCACGTTGAAGAAGGTCTACGGCTTCAACCTCAACGGCCTCGTGCCCGACACCGACGGCGTGCCGGACGCCAGCGACACCGTGATCAAGGTCGAGGTGCGCGACGTGGTCGACGAGTTCTCGCCCTACGAGAAGATCGAAGGCATCGGCGTGTCCTGGGGCAGCCTGTGGATCGCCCTCGACAACGACGGCGGTGAGGTCGAGAGCCGGCTGCGCTTCTTCGGCTGGTTGTTCAACCTGGGCTTCTGACCCGGTCTTCCACCCCGAACGAACGAAGCCCCGGAGGTCCTCTGACCTCCGGGGCTTCGTTCTTGGCGGCGTCGCACCTCGGCTCGCGTCACGCGCGAGCCACTGCGCTCAGCCTCAGCCGCCGCGTTTGCCCTTGGGCGGGATCGGACACGCCTCGGTCTTCTTGGCACCGCGCGCGTCGGCGACGATGCGCTCGGCGAGGCGGTCCGCGGCGTCGCTCGGCGGAATGCGTTCTTCCTTGGCGATGGTCCACAGTTCCTTGAGGGCCTGCGGAATGCGCTCGATCTTGCCCAGCGCGACCTTCTCGTCGTAGCCGCCCGGGTGGAACTCGACCGAGACGTTGATGATGCCGCCGGCGTTGATCACGTAGTCGGGAGCGTAGAGCACGCCCTTGTCGGCGAGCGCCTTGCCGTGCCGCGGCTCGAGCAGCAGGTTGTTGGCGGCGCCGGCGACGATCGGCGTGTTGAGCGCGGCGATCGACTCGTCGTGCAGGATCGCGCCGAGGGCACACGGCGCGAACACGTCGCACTTCATCGTCATGACCTCCTTGTCGCCGACCGGCTTGACGCCGATCTCCTTCGCGAGCGTGGTCAGGCGATCGGTGTTGGGATCGGCGGCGTAGACCGTGCCGCCCGCCTCGATCAGGCGCCGCGCCAACGCCGAACCGACCGCGCCGATGCCCTGGATCGCGATCGTCTTGCCCTTGGGGCTGTCGTCGCCGAAGGTCCAGCCGAGCGCGGCGCGCACACCGAGGTAGACGCCGTAGGCGGTGTAGGGCGAGGGGTTGCCGCTGCCGCCGTCCTTGGGTTCGAGGCCGGTGACGTACTTGGTGGCGCGGCGCAGGATCTCGAGATCGGCGACCGACGTGTTGACGTCCTCGGCGGTGATGTACTTGCCGCCCAGCGAGTCGACGAACCGCCCCATCGCCAGGTAGAGCGCTTCGGATTTGATCTTCTTGGGGTCACCGATGATGACCGCCTTGCCGCCACCGAGCCCGGTGTGGGCGACCGCCGACTTGAAGGTCATGCCGCGACTGAGGCGCTTGACGTCGAACAGCGCCTCGTCCTCGGTCTTGTAGTTCCACATGCGCAGGCCGCCGAGGGCGGGGCCCAGCGTCGTGTCGTGCACGGCGATGATCGCGTGCAGACCGGAGGCCGGGTCGACGCCGCGCACGACGCGCTCGTAACCAGGAACGGGGATGTCGGTGATCTGGAGGGTCTCGGTCACGGCTCCTCGGAGGGTAGAGGCGCGGAAAAGGGGCGAGCATGATAGGGCCGGACGCCGTGGCGCGCCACGGCTCTGCGGCCTTCGATCTACGGAAACCAGACGACCGCGCGCCCCGGAACCGAGGGGTCGATGTGAAGGGCGCCCTGCAGCACACCCGACAGGGTCATCGTGACCCGCACGATCAAACCGGCATGATCGGCCCCGGACGGGGGCCCGCCGTCGGTGTCGCAGTCGAAGGCGAAGGTCTTGCCGGGTGAGAAGGCCGTGAACGAGAAACGCAGGTCCTGCACGTAGCCGGCCGGGTCCGGGGGGCTGGAGAAGGCGGCGCCGCAGCTCTCCCCAACCAGGTGGAACGGCGCGACGTAGACCCCGGGCGCCTGGAAGTGAAGACCGCAGAGGGCCGCGCTGCCGTTCCGGTAGGTGCCCTGGTGCGCCGCGAGCAGCGAGTTGCCGCCGTCGAAGCGGTCGTTCATGCCGTCCTGGTCGATGTCGAAGCGCTGCAGCGCGGCATTGCCGGTGGCGCCGATCACCGTGAACTCGACCGCAGTGATGTCGCCGTGGCCGTGCGTGCCGTCGCTGATCACGGTCCAGAACGGCTGCCCCGCCGCGCCGTGGTAGCTGGTCGGCCCTTCGGCGGCGACGACGATGCCGCGCTCACCGCCGTCGGCCTGCCAGTTCACTTCGTTGCTCGCCAGCAGGTTGAGCTGCGGCGAATTCGGGTCGAACACCAGCGCCTGGGCTCGGAACAGGTCGTCCTGCAGCACCGGGAAACCGACCGGCAACGACCAGCTGAACGTGCTGCCGACCTGCGCGACGCTGATCAACGCGTTCGGCGTGTTGGGCTGACTGATCGGGTTCAGCGCGCGCAATTCGCGCAGCATGCCGGTGCCGGGCCCGAAGATGCTGCCGTCGGTGTAGGCGTCGCGGTTGGCGTCGAAGTAGACGTTGAGCAGCACGAACGCGAAGTTGCCGTTGCGCAGACCGGTCGGATCGAACAGCCGGAAGTCGAGCGTGTCACCGATCCAGAACGGCACGCGTGCGGGCGCCAGCGGCCCGCTGTTGCGGCCGGCTTGCAGCACGACCTCGTCCCAACCCGGCTGCGCCGGATGCAGGTGCAGACGCTGCACGGCGAAGTGATCGGTCGCGCCCTGCACCAGATGCACCAGCGCCGCGCGATTCGCCCAGGGCTCGTGATGACCCGCGGTCGGGCTGGCCAGCGCGAGCCCACCCGGCGCGCCGGGTTGGATCGGCAACAGGCGATGGCCCGTCGGCGTCATCGTGTTGCGGTCGAGTTCTTCGATCGCGCCGCCCGGGCCGGCGAACACCCACGGGTTGCCGGTCACCGGATCGATCGTCAGGCCGTACGCGGACCAACCCTGGTTGGCGAACGTCGCCAGCACGTTGCCGGCGAAATCGATCTCGAAGATCGGCGAGCCGAAGTCGGCGACCAGCAGCGAGCCGTTGCCGCCGTTGCCGCTGCGATCGAGCGCGATCGCGCGAAACACGGCGAGCTGGTTCGCCACGGGTCCCGTGATCGGCAACACGACCGGCTGCGGTCCGTTCGCGGCGAGGATCTGGTTGACGGGGTTGCCGATGATGTCGAACACCGAGATGCCGAACTCACTGCCGCCGATCAGGCTCTGCCCGTCGAACTCCAGGTCGCGCAAACCGAAGCCGCTCGCCTGATGCAGCGCCGGCTGCGGGAAGTAGCCGAGCATCGAGCCCGACGCATCGAACACGTAGACCTGGTGGCCTTGCGACCCGCCGCCCTGAGCGGCGCTGACGTAGAACCAGCCCTGCGCATCGACGGCCACGCCGAGGTGAGCCGTCGCGCCGGTGCGCAGGTCGCAATCGACGTCGAGGTAGATCGCCCCCAGACCGGCGCGGTTGGGCGTCGGTTGCTGGGCGGCGAGCTGCGCGATGGGCAGACACGCGAGGGCGGCGAGCACGGCGAAGCGGGACATCGGGCCGAGGAGTATGGCACGGATCCCCGTTCGCGCGACCTGCAGCACCGCGGCGACGTTGCGGTGCGGCGTGGTTGCGTGCGGCGTGGTTGCGTGCGGCGTGGTTGCTCGCGGCGTGGTTGCTCGCGGCGTGCTGCGGATCAGCGCGAGCGCGACGTGACCTTCACCTGCAGATCGACCTCGGCGTCGCCGCGGCGCACGTGCACGGTCACGGTCTTGCCGATGAGCAGGGTGTCGAGGACCTCAGCGTACTGTTCGACGTCCTCGATCTTGGCATCACCGACCTTGAGGATGATGTCGCCGGCTTCGATGCCCGCCTCGTCGGCCGGGCCGCCTTCGCGCACGGACTCGACCGTGACACCGGGACCTTCGGCGCCGTAGGCGGGCATCAGACCCAACGCGGGGCGCAGCCCTTCGGGGTTCTGCTCGGCGGACTCGGCAGCCTTGGCGGCCGGAGCTGCCGGCTTCGCCTCGACCTTGTCGGTCGGTTCGGGGGCCGCAATCGTGTCCTTGTCGCCGACGACCAGGGTGTAGTCGCCGGCCCCTTCGGGCGAGGCATAGATGCCGGTGTCGACGCTCTGCACGGAGAACACGCGCACGTCGAGGCCCGGCATGCGGCTCTTCACGCGGGCGACGGTGCCGAGCTCACGATCGCTGTGGAACTTGCCGCAGATCAACACGACCAACGGATCCTTGCCGGCGGCGCGCGCGGCCTGCAGGTGGTCGACGATCGACTCGGCCATGGTGTCGTCCTTGAGGCACTGCGCAGCATAGAAGCGCTCCATGCCGCCCGGTCCGAACATGCCCTCGTGACCCTTCATGGTCGCGGCGAACGCAGTCCAGTAATCGTCTTCGGGCGCGGTGGTGACCCGCGCGACGAACTGATTGCCGGCGACCGCGCCGACACCTTCCTTGCTGGCCTTCTTGGCCAGCTCACGCGGCGCGTTGGCGGCGAGCACGGGAATGCCGTGCTGCTTGGCGAACTCGATCACCGGGCGGTAGTCGCGCGCGTAGTGCGGCCACGGCCGCGCGCCGGCGAGGAACGTCGCTTCGTCGATCTCACCCTTCAGGTACTGATCGAGCACCCCCTGCACGTCGCGCTCGAACATCTCCATCGCGATGACCATCTCGGGGCGCTTGCCGTACAGCTCGCGCAACAGTTCGTGATGGCGGCGATGCACGGCCGGCGTCATGTGTTCTTCGCCCAGGGCGATCAAGTCGGCGCTGGCGATGGCGACCGCGACGTCCTTGGCGGCGAGCACGGTGTCGTCGGGGCCCGGGAACGGCGGGGTCGCGCAGGCGACCGCCAACAAGCAGGGCAGCAGGGTCGAAAGATGGCGCATGGCGCCGGTATTAGTCGCCAGGGCCCGGTGGCGGCAAGACGATCGCCGGCAAGAATCCACCACGGCCGCGTTTCGGCGTCTGCGCAGTTGTGCTTGGATGCGTCGCCCCAGCATGAAGATCACCACCTGGAACGTGAACGGGATCCGCGCCCGGCTGACGCACGTGATCGACTTCCTGCGCGACCAGGCCCCCGACGTGCTGTGCCTGCAGGAGACCAAGGTGCAGGACGAACTGTTCCCGCGCGAGGCCCTCGAGGACGAAGGCTACAACGTCGAGTACTTCGGTCAGAAGGGCTACAACGGCGTCGCGATCCTGAGCCGGCATCCGCTCGAGGACGTCGTGCGCGGCCTGCCCGACGACCCCGCGGACGCCGAGCGACGCGTTCTGGGCGCGAACGTCGACGGTTACATGATCCTCGATCTCTACGTGCCCAACGGCCAGGAGGTCGGCGCCGACAAGTACGCCTACAAGCTCGAGTGGCTGCGGCGGCTGCGCGCGTTCCTCGACAGCAGATACTCCGCGCAGGAGAAGGTCGTCGTGGTCGGCGACTTCAACGTCACGCTCGACGACCGCGACGTGCACGACCCCGACTGGTGGCGGGACAAGATCCTGTGTTCGAAGGAAGAACGGCTGGCGATGCGCAACGTGATGGCGTTCGGCCTCACCGACCTGCTGCGCCGCCACCACGAGCAACCGGGCATCTACACCTGGTGGCACTACACCGCCGGCGCGGCGTTCAAGGACGATGGCCTGCGCATCGACTACGTGCTCGGTTCGCCGCCGGCGACCGCCTGCTGCAGCGACGTGATCGTGCACAAGGACCTGCGTCTGGCGAAGAGCCCCAGCGACCACGTGCCGGTCACCGCGGTGTTCAAGGACGCATGAGCGACAACCCGGCGATCTGGACCGAAGGGCTCGGGCGCGAGTACTCCGGCAAGTGGGCGGTCCGGGATCTCGACCTGCGCGTCGCGGCCGGCGAGCTCTACGGCTTCCTGGGCCAGAACGGCGCCGGCAAGACCACCACCATCCGCATGCTCGCCGGCCTGCTGCGGCCGAGCGCCGGCGCACTGCGCCTCGTCGGCCTCGACTACTCGGGCAACGACCGGACGCTGCGGCGCCTCGTGGGCCTGGTGCCCGACACGCCACCGCTCTACGACTATCTGACCGGTCGCCAGTACGTCGCCCTGGTCGCGAGCCTGTGGAGCATCGACCGCCGCACGCGCGACGAGCGCTGCGAGCGCTACTTCGATCTGCTGCAGCTCGACACCGTCGCCGACGAGTTGTGCAAGGGTTACTCACACGGCATGCGCAAGAAGGTGCACCTCGCCGCGGTGCTGACCACCGCGCCGCAGGTTCTGCTGCTCGACGAGCCGACGACGGGCCTCGATCCGCTGAGCACACGCCGCCTCAAGGACCTGCTGCGCGAAGAGGCAGCGCGCGGCACCGCGGTGCTGCTCAGCACCCACGTGCTCGAGATCGCCGAACAGATCTGCCACCGCGTCGGCATCCTCGCGCACGGTCGGCTGCGCGCCGAAGGCACTGCCGGACAGCTGCGCGCCGAGTTCGGTGGCGGCTCGCTCGAGGACACCTTCTTGAGCCTCGCCGACGACCGCGGCGGTGAACACGCCAGCAAGGACACGGACGATGGGCCTGCTGTGGGCTGACCTGCGCATGCTCGCCAACCTGCCGGTGACCCCGGTGGGGCGGCGCGTCGCGTTCAGCACGCTGCTCGGTCTGCTGCTGCTGGCGCTGATGTCGTGGTGGGTCGCCGGCGAATTGGCCGTGCAGCCGCGCCTGCTCGCGTTCGCGCGCGGCGGCGATCCCGCCGACTCGCTGCGCGCGATGCTCGGCGCGGGGCTGATGCCGTGTCCCGTGGCGGCGACCTGGCTGGGCCTGGCGCTGGCGCAACGGCAGCTGTTCGAAACGACCGAGCTCGGCCTGTGGCGCGTGGCGCCGATGCCGCGCTGGCGACCGGCGGTGCAGATCCTGCTGCGCGCGACGTTCGTGGCCAGCTGCTGGGCGACGGCCCTGTCGGCACCGTTCGTGGTGACGATGCTGCATCACGCCGGCGCGCCATGGTTGGCCTACGCGTTGTTGCCGGTGGCGCTGGTCGTCGCCTCCGCGCCGCTGCTGTGCCTGTTGCTGAGCGTGCAGATCGTGCTGGTGCGCTTCTGCTCGGGCCGCTGGCTGCGACTGGTGCTGGCGGTCGCCGCTGCTGCGGCCTCCGTCGGCTTCTCGACCTGGCTGCTGCTCGGCCTGTTCCAGTCGCCCGAAGCACGGCGCACGGCGATCGCGGCCACCGACCCCGACACCCTGCCGTGGACCATCGACACCGGCGCGGCGCTGCTGACGGCGGCGACTCGCGGCGAACTGGCGCTCGCGCCGCTGCTCGGCGGTCTGGGCTGGATCGCGGCCGCCGCGCTGATCTTCGTGGCGGTGGCGTGGCTGCACCCAGGCGCGGTCGAACGCCACCAGCGCGCCAACCAGCTGTTGTGGCGCGGTTCGCGCAGCCGCTGGCACGGCAGTGTCGCGAAGATCGTGCGCAAGAAGGAGATCGCGCAGGTCCTGCAGCAACCCGGCGCGCTGCTGGGCTTCTTCGTGTTCGGCTTCCTGGTGTTTGCGCTCGCCAGGCAGCGCGTGCTGACCGCGAAGATCCTCGGCGACCTCGACCTGCCGCCGCAGGTGGCGCAGTTCGGCGCGATGCTCGCGTTGTGGTTCGTCGCCGTGCTGCTGGTGCTCTATGCACACATGGGGCGTCTCGCACTCTGGGATGGCGCGCAGTGGTCGCTCTACATGGGCTCACCGACGCGGCCGTCGAGCATTCTGCGCGGCAAGCTGACGGCTGTGGGCCTGTTCCTGCTGTGGCCGCTGCTGCTGGTGGCCGCGGCCGGCGCGCAACAGTTCGGCGCCGACCGACTGGTGCTGTGGCACTTCCTCGCCGCGGCCCTGTGCGGCACCGCTACGGCGCTCGGCGTGGTCGCGGCGATCGGCACCTGGCCGCGTCTGATGCAGCCCGACGACGGCGGCCAGATCGTGCAGAGCGGGCGCAACTTCGTGGCCGCGATGGCCCTGGTGTTGTGCTTCGAGCTGGCGCTGTTGCCGGCGCTGGTCGGCTGGATCGCGCTGATGGAACGCGCCGACCGCCAACCGCTGAGCCTCGGTCAGGCCACCGCCGCGGCGCCGACCGTGCTGGCGATCGCGGCGGCCTACGGCGCGCTGGTGTTGGTGGTCGGCTATGCGATCGGCTGCCGCAACTACCGCCGACTGCTCGCGCCGCGGCGCTGAACACACGGCAAGTTGCCCGCCGCAAGGCCGAGGGGTTACCCCCGGCCGCGCCGCAGCTACCATGACCGCGGAGCGGCCCCATGAACACGCGTTGCGCATCCACGACCTTGGCGGCGATCCTGTTCGCCATCGCGGCGAGCCCGGCTCAGGACGACCTGCGGGATCGCGTGATCCGCAAGGACGGCCGCATCGTCGAAGGTCGCGTCGCCGAACCGTTCGCCGACGGTGAGCTGCTGGTGTTGCAAGGCGGCAAACGCGTGCGGGTACCGCGCGACGAGGTCGCCGAGCTGCAGCTCGTCGCCGATCGCATCCGCGAGTTCTGCGAACGCCGCCGCAAGCAGAAGGACTCGCCGCGCGCGCAGTGGTACCTGGTCGACTGGGCGCGCAGTCAGGGCCTGCCGGAACTGGCGCGGCTGCAGGCGATGGCGCTCGCACTCGCCGACGACGACAACGCCGACGCCCACGAGTTCCTCGGCCACGAGAGGACCGGCAAGGGTTGGCTCTGGGAACACCGCGGCAAGCGCGTCACCAAGGATCAGCTGCAGGCGCAACTGCAGAAGCAGCCGCTCGATCTGCGCGGCGAACGCTTCGTGCTGCGCTGCGACGCGGATCTGCGCACCAACGTCAACGCGCTGCTCGACCTCGAACAGCTCGGTGTCGCCTGGTTCGAGCAGTTCGGCAAACCGCTGCAACTGCGAGAGGTGCTCGATCCGATCCGCGTCGTCGCCTACCGCAACGTCGACGCGTTCGAGAAGTGGGGCTTTCGCCCGGTGCCCTACTTCGTGCCGCCGCCGCACAGCGACGAGGCGCGCACGTTCTATGCAGGCCCCGCACCGACGCGTCCCGAGCGTCTGTTCTTCGTCGGCGTGCAAGGCCTGCTCTATCGCACGATGATCGGTGAAGTGAACCAGCAGAGCGATCGCGACCGCGTCGCGCCATGGCTCGAGGTCGGTCTGGGCAGCTGGTTCGAAGCGCGCATGAACGGCCCCGCTGGCTTCGTGAACTTCGGGCCGCCCAAGAACGAGAACCTCGTCGCGCTGCAGGCATTGGCCCGCCCGCCGCGCCTGCCGCACCTCGTGCAGCTGCCGATGTACGGCGGTTTCTATCTGATGGACGACACTGCCACCGCGGTGCACTGGGCCGCAGCGACGATGTTCGTCACCTGGCTGCTCGACACCGACAAGCAGCCCTCGACCCGCGAGACGTTCTTGCGTTACGTGCGGCTGGCGCTCGCCGAGCGCAAGGGCACGAGCAGCTCGGTGTTCGACGCGACCATGGGCCAGCGCATCGAGGCGCTCGAACAGCCGTGGATCGACTGGCTGGGAAAGAAGTCGCGGCAATAGGGAAGCCGATCACCAGCGCACGAGGCGCAGGCGCCGGCCCGACCACAACGGCGCGCGATCGGCGGCATCGAAGGTCAGGTAGAGGCTGTCGGCCGGAACCTGCTCACGCGCGATGGCGGCTGGTTCGGGGTCGCTGTGGCCCTCGCCCACGGCCCGACAGCGCTGGCCGAGGATCGCTTCGAGCATCAACGTGTCGACATCCGAGTAGAGCGTGGCGGTGCCGACGAGCGCCCTGACCGTCGCCAGATCTGCGCACACTTCCGCCTGTGGGCTCCCCAGCTTGAGTTCCCGCGAGCGAGGCTGCGGCACGGGCACGGCCGTCATCACCACCAGCGTCACCAACGCCGGACAGGCGACCACGGGGCGGCGCAGGTGCGGCCAACGTCGGCCGAGATGCCACACACCCGCCGCCGCCAACACGCAGCCGAGCGGCACCGCAGGCGCCATGAACCGACGCGTCATCACCCCCATCGCGACCACCGCAACGACGTGGACGACGAACAACGCCATGCACACGACGAGGCGCGGATCACGCGCGGGATCACGCACGATCGCCACGGCGCCGACGGCCGCGAAGGCCAACGCCGCGACACCCAAGCCCAGACCGGTGCGCGGCGACAGGTAGTAGACGAGGCGCTCGAACACCGTGTGAGTGCGCTCCTTCTCCTGAAGGAACGTGCGCAGCGGATCCGCGCCGACGACCCAGATCACGACCGCAACCACGCCGGCCGCGAGCAGGGTCCCCACCAGCACGCTGCGCAGACGGTGTCTTCGCCACGCGAACAACACCGCGAGCGGCAGCAACCAAAGCAGCTGCCAACGGCACAGGAAGCCGAACGTCGCGGCGGTGAACAGTCCCGTCGGCCCACCCGCGACGCAGGCGAGAGCGAAGCCCGCGAACGCGGCGGCGCCGTAGGGTTCGGAGAGCACCTGGCAAGTGTTCCCGACCAGCACCGAAGACACGCTCGTCAGCAGCGCCGCGAGCAACGCCATGGCGACGCCGAGCGCGGGACGCGCCAGGCGGTAGGCGAAGATGGTCGCGAGCTGTTTGGCCAGGATGCCCGGCACCGCCGGGTGCCACGGTGACGCGGCGATCATCAGCACCGGCAGCGGTGTACGAATCCAGCGATTGTCGAGATCGGCGCCGAGCAGCCGCTGCGCCTGGCCGAGGAACTGCGCCTCGTCGTAACCGTTGGGCACGAACGGGACCACCGCCCACAGCAGCCAGCCGACGTCGAACAGCACGATCGTGGCCAGGACCCGTCGCGGGTGCGTTACCACCTGCCGACGCAGCGGTCCACTGGCGAGGGATACGCCGAGCGCCAGAAACAGCAGGAGCAGCAGGCGAACTTCGGCGGTCTGCATGGCGTCGCGCACGACGAGGGGGCGCGACCAGCCTAGCGAGCCGCCATCGGGGAATCGTGCTCGGCAAGGTCGCGCCGCTCAGCGCACGAACACGCCGCACGGGCCGGCACTGCTGGCTTGAATGGGGCCGCGGTCCGACAGGATTCTTCGGGTCAACTGTCATGGAAGGGTGCTCACGGGCACAGGCAGCACCACGTGCTGGATCCATCCGACAGATCCCGGACCAAACCCCATGAATGCACCCCTGCGAACAACCAGGCGCCGCGGACGACTCATGCCCGGCCGGGTCGCATCACTTCTCATGGTGGCCACCCTCACCTTGCTCGCAGCCAGCTGCGCCGATGGCTGGTTCTACCGCCCCGGTGGCCCACCTGTGCCCGCGGCGCACGCACTCGGCATCGTTGCAGAAGACGTGACCTTCGCCGCGCCGGACGGCCCGAAGCTGCACGGTTGGTGGCTGCCCGCCGAAGGCGTGTGCCGCGGCACCGTCGTCTACTGCCACGGCAACAAGGGCAACGTCGGCCAACACCTGACCTGGGTGCGCTGGCTGCCGGCGCGCGGCTTCAACGTCCTGCTGTTCGACTATCGCGGCTACGGCAACAGCGCCGGTGAACCGTCGCGCGCCGGCACCATCGCCGATGCCGTTGCCGCGCTCGACCTGGCACTGGCACGCGACCCGGATCGCGTCTTCGTCTACGGGCACAGCCTCGGCGGCGCGATCGGCATCTGCGCCACCGCCGAGCGACCGGCGGTGCGCGCCGTCGTCGCCGAGGGCACCTTCCCGTCGTATCGCGCCGCTGCCCGCGCCCAGGTGCCGCTGCTCGGCGTGTTGCTGCAGTTCCTGGTCAGCAGCGGTGAGGACCCCGAGAACGTGCTCGATCGCCTTCCGCCTCGCCCTTTGCTGGTCGTGCACGGCAGCGAAGACCGCATCGTGCCGCTCGATCTCGGCGAAGCCCTGTTCGCACGGGCCAGGGAGCCCAAGTCGCTCTACGTGGCCGTCGGCAGCGGCCACCGATCACCACTGGCACGAGAAGGCGCAGCGTTCGAGCGGCACCTGGTCGACTTCTTCATCAACGCGATGCGTGGGAACTGAACCCTGTGTGGTCCGTACCCGGTTCGGTACACAACCGCCGGCGAGTGCACCTCAGCGCATGAAGTCGCCGTTGGGCCGGTAGGGCAACGGTTCCGTCGGCGACGGACCGGGCTTGGTGCGCTTGTCGAAGCCCCACAGGCCGGCGATCACGTCGAACGGCAGGAGCACGGTGTCGAGCACCAGATCAACGGGCAGGCTCGGGTAGGCGGCCGCGCGCTCCAGGCTGGTAGTGCCCTTGTCGGTACCGCCGGTCAGGATGATGTCGACGTCCGCACCGACGGCGGCGAACAGCGGCCAGCCGAAGAAGTCGCGGCCACTGCTGTCGGCGACCTCCCAACGCGAACGCACAGTGCCGATGCAGCTGCTCAGGCCAGTCATGAGCACCGCGGCCAACAGCACCGTGCAGCGCCCGCGCCGCGCACTACGCCCCATCGGGGATCTCCGGCTCGACGAGGTGGGCGAGCAGCAGCAAGGACTCGTGCCAGCCGACGTGACAGAATTCGGCGGGGATCGCCGCGGGCACGCCTTCCTGCACGATCTGCAGTTCGGTGCCGTTCAGGACCTTGCGCAGCGTGATCGTGACGCGCATCGCGCCGGGCAGGTCAGGGCTCTCGAAGCGATCCGAGTAACGGATGCGTTCGTGTGGGATCAGTTCTTCGTAGGTGCCGCCGAACGCGTGGCTGCTGCCGGTGCCGAAGTTGGTGAACGACATCCGATAGCCGCCGCCGACGCGCGCATCGATGTGGTGCACCTTGCCGGTGAAGCCGTTCGGCGGCAGCCACTTGACCATCGCGTCGGCATCGAGGAACGCGCGGTAGATGCGTTCGGGCGGCGCGCGCAACACGCGGTGCAGGGAGATCGTGTTGGTGACAGCAGTCATGGCGACGCGGCAGCGTAGCGCGCGGCCGTCAGCGCAGGTAACCCTCGATCCAGCCGCGTGAGCCTTGCGGCGGAATCGAATCGGCGACGTCGCTGCCGTCGGCCAAGGTGAACGCGATCGCGAACGGGAAGTCCCCCGCCGGGCCGTTCCTGGTGTAGGGGCCTTCGCCGCGGAACGTGCCGCTCGCGACGAGGTCGAAGCGGGTGACCTTGCCGGCGGCGACCGCGACGAAACCGAGCAGCTGCGCAACGAACCGCCGTTTGCCGTCTGCGGTCTGCAGCACGATCTCACCGTGCAGGCGATCACCCTGGCGTTCGACCTCGACGCGTCGCACTTCTTCGGGCTTCCACATCGGCGGCTCGCCGCGCGTGCCGTCGACGAGGTGGAAGCGCGCGATGCGTCGCAGCAACGACGGCGGCAGTTCACCGCGCACCAACGCCTCGCTCTCACTCTTGGTCACCCACAAGTTGTCGCGCGAGATCGCGGCCTGCAGGATGCGTTGCCATTCGTTCGCAGGTTCGGCGTAGCCACCGAGCACCTTGCCGTGCACGCGCACTGCGAATCCGCCCTCGGGCACCTGCGGGTGCCAACGACGGTCGGGTTCGCCTGCCGCGAGCGGCGCGATCTCCTGCTCGTCTGCAGCACTCTCGGCGAAGCGCGTCAGCACATCGCGCACCAGCCGTTCGACCTTCGCCGGATCGCGGTTGTTGTTGTAGAGCAGCAGGTCACCCGCGGCGGTCGCGACGTAGAAACCCTGCGTGGTCGCGTTGAAGTCGTGGCGCGGGCTCTGCATCGCGATGCGTCGGTAGAACTCCCCCTCCGCATCCTGCTGCCGGCGCTGGTAGGCCTGATCGATCGCGACCGGGACGAGGCGCGTGCGCAGCAGTTCGAGCAGGCCCGGGTTGGCGAACGTAGACGCACGGTCGAGCACGCCGTTGTTTCAAGTGCAGCCGAGCGGGTGGCCGTCCATCGCCCAGATGAACAGCGGCTTGCGCTGCGCGGCGGCGTCGCGCTGCGCGGCGAGCAGGTCGAGCTGCCAAGGGATCGTGCGCCAGGGGGCGGCGGGGTCGGGGGTCAGTTCCTGCTGCAGGCGCGTGAAGGTGACGTCGTCGAGCGGGGTGCTCGGGGCCTGGGCAAAGGCGGGCACCATGGTCAGCGCGAACACGGCGAGGCGGGCGAACCGGGGCATGCGCGAATCATGCCACCGGGGTCGTCGTCCCGCCCCGCCGGGCCGCACGGATAATCTGACCGCGTTCGCCGGGCATGGCATTGTGGATCGCGTGACGGCCGACTCTGTTCCTGACATCGAGACGCTGCTGAGCCACGCCGATTGGCTGGGCAGGCTCAGTCGACAACTGTGCCGCGATCACCACGCGGCTGCGGATGCCACCCAGGAGACGCTGCTGGCGGCGATGCAGTCGCCGCCGCGATACCTCGGCAACCTGCGCGGCTTCCTCGCCCGGGTGCTGCGCAACCACCTGCGCCTGCAGGCGCGCACCGCGGATCGCGCGGCCCGTCGCGAACGTGCCGCCGCGCACGACAGCATCGCTGGCGCCACCGCGGACCTGGTCGCCCGTGCCGAGATGCAGCAACTGCTCGGCCGTCTGGTGCTCGAACTGCCGACGCCGCAGCGGGAGTTGGTGCTGTGGCACTACTTCGACGGCGACGACACCGCGACCGTGGCGCGCCGCGCCGGCCGCAGCGAACACGCGGTTCGCAGCCATCTGCGGCGCGCGCGCGACACGCTGCGACAGCGCCTGCAACAGAACGATGGGCAGGCGGGCAGGACCTTTGGCGTGTTGCTCACGACCACCGCTCCGGCCACTGCCGCAGTGGCCTTCTCGACCCTGGCCTTGACCATGAAGACGAAGATCGTCGCCGCGCTGCTGATCGCGGCCCTCGGACTGGTGCTGTTCGAGTCCTGGCCGACCGGGGAACGGATCGCGCCACAACCGCCGCAAACGGAACGCCAGGCGGCAGCGAGCGGTGAAGTGCCGTCCACCAACGCTGCACGGACCGTTGCGGACAGCGCGAGCGAGGCGGGCATGCGAATCGCCGCGGCCGACTCGACCGGGGACCTGCAGGTGCACGTGCTCTGGCCTGACGGCACCCCCGGCGCTGGTTTGCATCTCACCATGACGATGCTCAGCGGAGCCATGCGAGGCACGGAACGACTGGCGACGACCGACGCAGACGGCAAGGCCAGCTTCGCACACCTCGCGCCGGGGGATGGCGGCGTCCGCGTGGACACCCGCCGCGGTGCAAACTTCACGATCGTGGGCGGCCAGAGCATCGTCGCCGAGGTCGCGATCCACGCGGGCGTCGACGTACACGGCATCGTTGTCGACGCCGCCGGACAACCCGTGCCGACGGCCCGCATCTGGCTCTCACGCTTCAACAACGGCGACGAAGGAGAACAGGTCGCGACCGCGGCGATCGACGGCACGTTCGTGATCCGCGCCGTACCCCATCAGTGCTTCGTCGCCGCGGTTGCACCCGGCAAGCTGCAGTCGACCCTGACGATGATCCAGGGTAGCCCCGGCACGACCCAGGATGTGCGCATCGAACTCGACGAGCCCGGCGCCTCGCTGCTCGGGCACGTGTTCCTTGCCGATGGCAAGCCCGCCGTCGGCGCGCGCGTGCTGGTCGGCAATCGTTCGCAACTAGCCTGGCACCGCGAGAGCGTGTGGCGTCATCATCGACCAACGGCCGAGACGCGCTGCGATGCGGACGGTGGTTTCGTCGTCGACGGGTTGCCGATCGACACCGACATCGACGTGTGGGTGCGCGGCGCAGATACGGCGGCGCTGCGGCAGCAGGTGCGACTGCCGTTCGCGGGGCCACACGCGATGACGTTCCGCCTCGCCGTCGGTGCGCAGTTGCATGGGATCGCACGTGATGGTGAAGGAAGACCCGCGAGCGGCGTGCTGCTGTTCGCGCGATCCTTGGCGGTCGGCGCGCTGCGTTCGGACGGCGTCACCGTCGGCCCGGCATGGTGCTTCGACACCACCACGACGAACGCCGACGGCGCCTACACCCTGCCGCACCTGGCCGCAGGCACGGCGCGCGTCGAGGCGCGGCAGACCGATCCGCGGCGCGCCGCCGTCACGACGCTGGTGCTGCAGGATGGTGAAGAGCGGCGTTGGGACCCGCAGCTCGGCACGGGAGCCTCGATCCGCGGCGTCGTCGTCGACGAGACAGGACGCGCGCTCGCCGGCTGGGAAGTGCAGAGTTCCGCGCCAGGCCCCGATGCGCACCGACAGGCGTTCACCGACACGCAGGGACACTTCGAACTGAGCGACTGCGGCGACCTGCCGCGGCGCGTGCAGGTGCTGGCGCCGGGTGGACATTCGAAGATCCCGAGCCTGGTCCGGCTGGGCGTGTCGGCCGGCGGCAGCGAACTCCGCCTGGTCGTGCCTGAGAAGGCGGTGCCGAGCGCGTTCGTGATCGGCAGGATCGCCGGCCCCGCTGGTAAGCCACCGCGGCAGCAGATCATCTACCTGCGGCGCGAGGCCATGCTCTTTCCGATCGCGGAACCCGCGACCGCGGACGGCTCGTTCCGGATCGGCCCGCTCCCCCCGGGCACCTATCGCGCCAGTGCATCGCGAGAAGTCGGGCATCACACGGTATGGACCGCACCATTCGAACTGGGCAACGACGCGACGGTCGATCTGGGCACGATCACGTTCGCGCCGCTGGGGTTCGCCGCAGTCACGGTGCGCGACGCGACCGGCACCCCTCTCGATGACGTCGACTGCCAGGTGGTCCGCGAAATCGGAGGCTTCGACGAGATCCTCGCCGCCAGCACCACCCACGACGGCAGGGTTCAGTTCGCGTTGACGATCAACGACGAGCCACTCGTCGTCCGGGTGTTCGGCGCCGATCACCCGGTGGTCAACGCCCCGCTGACACTGGTCGATGGCAGTCAGGTCGCCGTCGAGTTGACCGTTCCGCGTAGCGTTCCCTGCGTGCTGCGCTTCGCGGCACCGACCGAAGCGGGGCTGCAGGGCATGAGCTGTCGTTGGAAACTCGATGGCGTCACCCTGCTGCAACAGACCGAGTGGGTCCGTGGCACCGAAGACCGCCTCGTGCCGCGGCGACTCGTCGCCGGCGACTACGAGTTGACGGTCACCGACGAGCTCGGGCGAAGCGTGCGCAACACGTTCTCGATCGCCGAGGACGACACTCCCGGGCGCGAGATCCTCATCAGGCTCCCCTGAAGGATGCGGAGGCCGCGCTGCGCAGCGCCGCGCGGTTGTCGTTTGTACCCGGTACCGTACCCTACAACTCGAGGCGACAGACGCGCCAGTCGGGGAGGAGCCTGGCGCCGTGCTGCTCGTAGAACTCGATCGCGGCGGTGTTCCAGTCGAGCACGTTCCAGTCCAGGCGCGGGCAGCCGCGGTTGCGGGCTTCGGCGGCGACGGCGCGCAGCAGGTTGAGGCCGGCGCCCTTGCCGCGATGCTCGGGAAGGACGAACAGGTCCTCGAGGTGCATGCAGGGTCGCATGCGGAAGGTCGAGTAGGTCTGGAAGAAGAGGGCGAAGCCGACGGGCTCGGCGGCGATCTCGGCGATCAGGGCGCCGCAGACTGGTTGCGCGCCGAACAGGTGTTCGCGCAGACGCGCCTCGTCGAGGTCCAGCTGGTGCTCGAGCCGCTCGTAGGCGGCGAGGCCGGCGATGAAGCGGCAGATGGTCGACACGTCCGCGGGTCGCGCGGGGCGCACGACGACGGCGGGGTCGACCGGGGCGCTCACCCGCGGTAGGTGATGCGGCCGCGGGACAGGTCGTAGGGCGACAGTTCGACCGTGACGCGGTCACCCGGGATGATGCGGATGTAGTGCTTGCGCATCTTGCCCGAGATGTGCGCGAGCACGATGTGGCCGCTGTCGACCTTGATGCGGAACTTGGTGTTGGCCAGGGTCTCCACGACCGTGCCTTCTAGTACGATGCTTTCTTCTTTCGCCACGAGAACTCCGGTGAACGTCCGACGCGCCGCAGACGGCGGCTGCGGATCGATCGCGATCCGCGGATGAGAGTGATTCCACGTCAGGACGGGGCCGAGCATTCTAGGAGGGGCCGCGGTGCTGTATCAAGCATCGCCCCCGCCGCAATGCACATGTCCAAGCCCGCCGCCCGCCGTCGCCCCGGCCAGTCCACGGCCGCCAGCCCCGACGCCTTCGGGGCCGACTACTACCGCCGCTTCTACGAAGATCCACGTACCCGGGTCGGCGATCGGGCCGCCGTGCGCAAGCTGGCGAGCTTCGTGGCGGCCTACCTGACCTACCTGGATGTGCCGGTGCGGCGCATTCTGGACCTGGGTTGTGGTGTCGGGCATTGGCGTGAAGCTGCGGCCGGACTGTGGCCGCAGGCGAGTTATCTGGGCGTCGAGTACAGCCGGTACCTGTGTGAACGGTTCGGCTGGGAATGCGGCTCGGCGGCCGACTTCGCACCGACCGGACGGCACCGCGACTTCGACCTGGTGATCTGCCAGGGTGTGCTGCAGTACCTCGACGACGACACCGCGGCGCGCGCGATCGCCAACTTCGGCCGGCTGTGCCGAGGGGCGCTCTACCTCGAGGCGCTGACCAAGCTCGACTGGCAACAGAACTGCGACCGTTCGGTGACCGATGGCAACGTGCATCTGCGCAGCGGCGACTGGTACCGCAGTCGTCTGGCCACAGACTTCCAGGACTGCGGCGGCAGCGTCTTCACCGCCCGCCGCGCCGGCGTGCCGCTGTTCGAACTCGAAGGCTCGTGAGGGGGACCCGACGACGATGACGACCATGGACTTCTTCGGCCACCAGGAGCGCGCGCGCCGCGCCTCGAAGTGGCTGCTGGTGTGGTTCGGCCTCGCGGTGCTCGGCATCGTCACCTGCGTCTACCTCGCCGCGGCGGCGACGCTGCAGGTCGTCGATCACAACGGCGGCGGCTACTGGCGAGCCGACGTCTTCGCCGTGGTCGCCGGCGGCACCATGGTGATGATCTTCCTGGCGAGCATGTTCAAGGTCGCGCAGCTGCGCAGCGGCGGCAAGAAGGTCGCCGAGCTGCTCGGCGGGCGGCCGGTCGACCTGCAGACCAAGGACCACAAGGAACGCATGTTCCGCAACATCGTCGAGGAGATGGCGATCGCCTCGGGCACGCCGGTGCCGGCGATCTACGTGCTCGACGACGAACGCAACATCAACGCCTTCGCCGCGGGCTGGAGCCCTGCCGACGCGGTCGTCGCGGTGACGCGCGGTTGCCTCGAACAGCTCGACCGCGACGAGCTGCAGGGTGTGGTGGCGCACGAGTTCAGCCACGTGTTCCACGGCGACATGCGGCTCAACATCCGCATCATGGGCGTGCTGTTCGGCATCGTCTGCATCGCCACCGTCGGCCGCGTCATCGTGCAGATCGCCGGGCGCGGCGGCGGCGGCAACAAGAAGGGCGGCACGGCGGGACTGGTGCTGTTCGGCCTCGCCTTGTTGTTGATCGGCGGCATCGGCGTGTTGTTCGCGCGGCTGATCCAGGCTGCGGTGTCGCGGCAGCGTGAGTTCCTCGCCGACGCGAGCGCCGTGCAGTACACGCGCAACCCGCGCGGCATCGGCATGGCGCTGGCCAAGATCGGCGGACTGGGCAGCAAGCTGAAGAGCCCACAGACCGAGTCGGCGAGCCACATGCTGTTCGCCGACGGCATGAGCCACTTCCTGGGCAATTCGATGGCGACCCATCCGCCGATCCAGCAGCGCGTCGAACGCATCCTGCCGGGCTTCACGCGCCACCTCGCCGGCGCCGATTCGATGGCCGCCGCGGCCGCTGCGACGCCGGCGCCGCGCGTCGCCGGCGGCGCCGCG
>CAYMPV010000009.1:0-191149 GCA_964392305.1 uncultured candidatus Brocadiaceae bacterium | reverse complement strand
GCTACGGCGACCTCAAGGGCAAGGCCTTCCGCATCGGCCACATGGGCGACCACCCGCTCACCCGCCTGCAGCAACTCCTCACCGCGCTGTAGCGTACGGTACCGGGTACAAACGACAACCGCGCGCGCCCCGTCCATGCCCTACTCCCCCGAGCGCCACGGCCCACAGCGCATCGTCGGGCCGGGCTTCCACGCCGCCGTGCACGCGTTGGTGCGTCAGGTTCCCGCCGGGAACGTCACCACGTACGGCGACGTCGCCGCGGCGCTCGGCAGCAAGAACGTCGCGCGCCAGGTCGGCTGGGCACTGGCGGCGCTGCCCGAAGACAGCGATGTGCCGTGGTGGCGCGTGGTCGCCGCCAATGGCCGCCTGCCGCGCGACGGCGTCGCCGCGGCGCGGCATCGACAGGCGCTGGCCGCGGATGGCGTGAACTGCAGCGCCGGCAACGTGCTCGACTTCGCCGCCCGCCGACACACGTTCGGGCCGTGAACGTTCGGCACCACGTTCAGCGCCAGAACAGCGACGCGGCGCCCGCGACCGCGAGCAACGTGCCGAACAGTCCCAGCGCGCCGATGCGCGCACGATAGAACCACCACGCGACGGGCATCATGAACAGCGGCGTGGTCGCCATCAGCGCACTCGCGACCCCGACCTCACGCGCGTTGTGCACCGCGACCATCGACAGCCAGATGCCGAGCACGGGCCCGAACAACGTGCCGCACAGGGCCCCCGCCAGAGCGCGCCGATCGCGCAACACGGCCAGGCCGTCGAACGGCCGGCGCTGCCACAGCGCCACCAGCTGCGCCGCAGCCACCCCGGCCGCCATGCGCACCAAGGTCGCCTCGAGCGGCGCCCCACCGAGCGGCAGGTCGGGACCGATCGCCATCGCGCGTCGCGCCAGGATCACGCCGAGCGCCTGGCCGACCGCGCCGAGCAGTGCACCGGCAACGCCCCACGCCCATTGACGGCGCGTCAGGTCCGGGTTCCAGCTCGAGCCTTCGCGGCTGCGTTGCAGCACCAGCAACACTCCGCAGACCGTCAGCGACACGCCGAACAACATCCACGCGTCGGGCCACTCGCCGAGGAACAGGCCGAACAGCAGCGCGAACGCCGGCCACGTCGTCATCAGCACCGACCCGACGCGCGGGCCGATGCGCGCCAACGCCACGAAGTAGCCGAGGTCGCCGAGCACGAGCCCGATCACGCCCGACGCCGCCAGCATCCCCGTGCGCGTCGATCCCAGATCCACCGGCCACGGTCGCCCGGTCGTCGTCCACACCAGCAGCCACAGCACCGGCAGCGCTAGCCACAGCCGGAAGTGGTTCGTCGCCGCGGCACCGGCGCGTTTGCTCGACACCGCGAACGTGGCGCTGCTGACGGTCCAGCACATGGCCGTGAGCAGCGCGCTCACTTCACCGAGGTAGGGCATGGGCGGGTTCGCAGCGGCGCGGAAGTGTGCCAGCGACTACGCTCCGCGGCAACGTGGCGGCAACGGTCGACGACTACCTGACTTTCCTGAGCCGGGAGCGGCAGAAGAGCGCGGCCACGCTGCGCGCCTACGGCGGCGACCTGCGCGACTTCTCGGCCTGGCTCACGCAGCACGGCAAGCAGCTGACCGCGACCACCCGCTTCGACCTGCGGCGCTACCTCGTCGAACTCGAAGAACAGGGCCTGGTGCCGACCTCCGTGCAACGCAAACTCGCCAGCCTGCGCGGCCTGTTCGGCTGGCTGCAGCGGCAAGGGCACATGACCGCGGACCCGGCGCGCCTGCTCAAGGGCCCCAAGGCCGTGCGCAAGATGCCGCGTTTCCTGCAACCCAAGGAAGTCGATCTGCTGCTGGGCCAGACGTTCGACGAATCGCCGCAGGGCGACCGCGACCGCGCCATCCTCGAGACGCTCTACTCGACCGGCTGCCGCGTCGCCGAGTGCGCGACGATGAAACTCTCCGACCTCGACCTCGAAGAAGGGGTCGTGCGCGTGTTCGGCAAGGGCAGCAAGGAACGTGTCGCGTTGCTCGGCGCGCCCGCGCAACGCGCGATCACCGCGTGGCTGCCGCAGCGCAAGCTGCTGCTGCAGCAGGCGCGGCGCACCGACGGCGGCGCGCTTTGGATCAACCGCTTCGGCCGCCGGCTCAGCGCCCGCTGGGTGTTCGAGACCGTGGCCAGCGCCGCCAGGCGCGCCGGCCTCGACGCGCCGCTGACGCCCCACGGGCTGCGTCACTCGTTCGCCACCCACCTGCTCGACCGCGGCGCCGATCTGCGCACCGTGCAGGAACTGCTCGGCCACGCGCGCCTGGTCACGACCGAGATCTACACGCACGTGTCGATCGGACGACTGCGCGACGTCTACGACCTGGCCCACCCGCTCGGCCGCGACGCATCCGACGCCGACGCCAACTGAACGGCCGGCGCACGACGGCATTCCTTGGTCGCAACCGCGGCGGCTTCTTCATCTGCGGCGGCAACCTCGCGACGTCGTCGATGCCCGCGCCCACACCAGCCACCGCCTGCGTTGCCGTGTTCTGCGGCGCAGGCCAACCGCACGAACTGCGGCACGAACCGCTGCCGCGCCTGGGCCCCGGCGAACTGCTGGTGCGCAACGACTTCGCGACGCTGTGCGGCAGTGACCTGCACACCGTCAGCGGTCGACGCCACGAACGCTGCCCGACGATCCTCGGTCACGAGGTCGTCGGCACGATCGTCTCGGCCGCTCCCGACGCCCCCACCGTCGACCTGCGCGGCAACCCGCTGCGGATCGGCGACCGCATCACCTGGGCCGTGTTCGCCAGCGATCCCCGGGACGAACGGGCACAGCGCGGCATGCCGCAGAAGGCCGCGGACCTGTTCAAGTACGGTCACGAAGAGCTCACCGCCACGAGCGGATTCCACGGCGGCTGCGGCGAGTTCACGGTGCTGCGCCGGCATTCGCAGATCGTGCGCATCACCGAGGTTCTTCCCGACGCGACCGCGGCGCTGCTCAACTGCGCCATCGCCACGGCCGCGGGCGCGCTGCGACTCGCCGGTGAGGTGCATCGGCAACAGGTGCTGGTCACCGGCGCCGGCGTGCTCGGGCTCGCGGTTGCGGCGATGGCCCATGCCGCCGGCGCTGCGGCCGTCACGGTGATCGATCCCTCGGCGCCGCGCGCGGCGCACGCGCAGCAGTTCGGCGCCCGGCGCGTCGGCACCGAGCTCGATCCCGAGCTTCGCTTTTCCGTGGCGCTCGAATGCAGCGGTGCCCCGGCGGCGATGCGCGCCGGTCTGCAAAGCCTCGACGTCGGCGGCACGGCCGTATGGGTCGGCGCAGTGCTGCCACAACCACCGGTCCCGGTCGACCCCGAACAGATGCTGCGGCGTCTGCTGACCATCCGCGGGCTGCACAACTACAACACCGACGATCTGGTGCAGGCGGTGTCGTTCACGGAAGTGAACCATCGGCGGCATCCGTTCGCGGAACTCGTACAGGCGCGGTTCCCATTGGCCCAGATCGACGCGGCGTTCGCGCACGCACTCGCGGCCGCGCCCTGGCGCGTCGGCATCACCTTGCACGGTTGACGATCCTCGCGCGGCGTGCGCCATGCGCCGCGGTAAGGTCACGCACCATGCCGCACCGCCCGCTGCGCCCGATCGTCACGTTCGCCTGCCTGCTGCTGGCCTGCTGCAGCACCGCGCCCGAGCCGCAGCGCCTGCCCAACATCGTCGTGCTCTACGCCGACGATCTCGGCTACGGCGACCTCGGTTGTTACAACCCGCAGAGCAAGATCCCGACGCCACACCTCGACCGCCTCGCGAGCGAGGGCCTGCGATGCCTCGATGCACACAGTTCGTCGGGCATCTGCACGCCGAGTCGCTATGCGTTGCTGACCGGGCGCCACCACTGGCGCGACTTCCACGACATCGTCGATTCGTTCGGCCCATCGGTGTTCGCCGCGGGCCGCGTCACGATCGCCGACCTGCTGCGCGCCCACGGCTACCGAACCGCCTGCATCGGCAAGTGGCACCTGGGCTGGGACTGGAACGCGATCCGGCGCGCTGGCGCGACCCAGCAGCGGCACGGCGACAAGAACCTCGGTTACGCGGCCGACGCGTTCGACTGGAGCCAGCCGATCCCGGACGGCCCGTGTGCGCACGGCTTCGATCACTACTTCGGCGACGACGTGCCCAACTTCCCGCCATACACCTGGATCGAGAACGACCGCGTGCTGCAGGCGCCGACCGTGGCCTACGCGCCCGATCCCGAACCCGCCGAAGGCAGCGACGAAGGCCGGCCGGGGCCGATGGCCGCGGGCTGGCGCCTCGATGCGGTGATGCCGACGCTGACAGAGCGCGCCGTGCGTTGGCTCGAACAGCAACGCGGCAGCGAGCAACCGTTCTTCCTCTACATGCCATTCACGTCACCGCACGCGCCGATCGTGCCCGCCGCCGAGTTCGCCGGCAGCACCGCGGCGGGGCCCTACGGCGACTTCGTGCACCAGACCGATGCCACCGTCGGCGCGGTGCTCACGGCGCTCGAGGCGAACGGTTTCGCCGACGACACGATCGTCGTGTTCAGTTCCGACAACGGGCCCGAGGCCTACGCGTGGGAACGAGTGCGGCGTTTCGGCCACCGCAGCATGGGCGAACTGCGCGGCCTCAAGCGCGACGTCTGGGAAGGTGGGCACCGCGTGCCGTTCCTGGTGCGATGGCCGGGTCAGATCGCGCCTGGTTCGATCAGCGACGCGTTGCTCGGCCAGGTCGACCTGTTCGCGACGATCGCGGCGCTGGTCGGCTGCGCCGTTCCTGAGCAGGCCGGTGAGGACTCGTTCGATCAACTGCCGGTCTGGCGCGGCGAGGCCGATCGCGTCCGCGAGTTCCTCGTGCACAATACCTACAAGACGAAGTACGGGCTGCGCGCCGGCGAGTGGCTCTACCTCGACGCACCCGACGGCGGTCACCGCAACCCGCCGGCGTGGTTCAGCGCGCAGGAGGGGTTCGGTCCCAGCGAACAGCCGGTCGCGCTCTACGACCTGCGCGAGGATCCGGCACAGCGGCACAACCTGGTCGGCGAACATCCCGACATCTGCGCCGAGCTCGCGGCGCTGCTGACCAAGGTGCGACGACAGGGGCACAGTGCGCCCAGGCTGGATCGATGATCAGGTAGACGCGGAGAGCAGTTCGGGTGCTGGGTTGCGGCCCCCTCGCGCCGACGGCGTCGGCGCACCTGCCCGTGCTGTTGTTGCTTGCCGGCCGTGAGAGCCTTCCCCCTCCCAGCAACTGCTCGCTTCCAGCCACCGCGCGCCTAGACTCACCGCCGGTCCGTCGGCCCCCCGACCTCGCTCTGTGCCACCCACGACCATCGTCGCCGCGACCGCGGACCCGGTCGCGGCAACGATGCCCCCTCGAGGAAACTGCCATGGTCTCCCAACGCGCTGCCACGCTCGCGGCGTTCGCCCAGTACCGCTGCTCCGCGATCCTGCGCACCGAAGACCCGACCGCCGTCAAACCCGCGCTGCAGGCGGCGATCGACGGCGGCATCCGCATCGTCGAGGTGACGATGACCACGCCCGACTGCCTCGACCACATCGCCGCGCTCAGCGAACGGCAGGACCTGGTCGTCGGCGCGGGCACGGTGTTGTCGCTCGAGGACGCCAAGGACGCGATGGGCGCGGGCGCACGCTTCCTGGTCTCGCCCGTGGTCGATCCGCAGCTGATCAGCTTTTGCCGGCAACACGAACTGGTCTCGGTGCCCGGCACGTTCACGCCGACCGAGATGATGCACGCACACCGGGCCGGCGCCGACCTGATCAAGCTGTTCCCGGGACCGGCCAACGGCGCCGAGTACCTCAAGGCGCTGCGCGGGCCGCTGCCGTTCCTGAAGGTCTTCCCGACCAGCGGCGTCACCGAGGACAACATCGGCGCCTGGCTCGACGCCGGCGCGTTCGGACTCGGTTTCGTCGCATCGTTGTTCGTTCCCGAAGACCTGGCGGAGCGGCGCTTCGATGCGATCCGCGAGCGTGCGGCGCGCATGCTGGCCAAGGTCGAGGCGCACTCCAAGGCGGCGAGCAGTGCCGCCAGCAGTGCCGCCAAAGCCCGCACCGCGAGCGGTGCAGCGACGACCGCGTCGGCACTCTGAGCTGCCAGGCCCGCTGGGCGGCACTTCAGCGGCGGGTCCAGCCCGACGCCGCGACGCCGCGCGCGAGGACCACGACGACCGCCAGCAGCACCACCGCGCACTGCCCCGGCGGCAGATCGGCGACGTCAGCCCACCACCAGGCAACGAGGAACATGGCGCCCGACAGCAGCGGCGCGAGCACCAGGACACCGCGCAGTGACCGCGCCAGTTCTCGTGCCGCCAACACCGGCAACACGGTCGCCCCGAAGGTGAACGGCAGACCGGTGGCGTGGATCGAGAACCCCAGCACCCCACCGATCGCGGCGCCGACGAGCAGGTCGATCGTGTTGACGGGCCAACCGTGCACCTTGGCGGTCACCGGGTCCATCGCCCAGAGCAGCAGGGGCCGGCCGAAGGCGACGAAGACGATGATCGTGCCCGACAACAACACCAAGGCGACCACCGCGTCGAACCGGGTCGCCCCCAGCAGCGAGGACAGCATCACCTGCTGAACGGTCTGCATGCCGTGTGGCGCACCGGCGAGCAACACCATCGCGGCGCTGCCGCCGAACAAGAACAACCACGCCGCGCCGGCCTGCAGGGAGTTGTTGCGCATCGCACCAGAGCGCATGGCGACCACCCCCGCAGCCATCGCCGCACCCATGCCACCGAGCAACGGCCACCCGGGGCCGCTCACGCCATGCGCGCCGCCGTCGTCGAACGACAGCGCCAGCACGGCGGCGATCCCCAGACTGCCGCTCTGCGCCACCGCAGCACCGAGGAACAGTTCCCGCCGCAACAGCAGCAGCGTGCCGAGGAACGGCAGAACGCAGGCCAGCAGCGTGCCGGTCACGATCACGTCGAAGAACAGGCTCCACGTCGACTCCGGCATCAGCGGGCCCTCGTCGCCGCGTGATCCGTCTGCAGCAACCCGCGCAGGCGTCCGGCGAACTGCTGAACCGGCCCGGTGACCACCCGACCCCCAGCAACACAGGCGATGTGGCTGGCGAAACGTTCGGCGTCGTCGAGGTCATGGCTCACGTGCAGCACCGTCATGCCATCCGCGCACAACTGCCGCAAGTCCGCGAGCAACCGGTCCCCGGCCGCGGTGTCGAGATTGGCCGTCGGCTCGTCGAGCACGAGCAGCACCGGCGCGCGCGCCAGCGCCCGCGCGATCGCCACCCGTCGCCGATGACCCAGTGAGAGTTGGCGCACGTCGCGAGGCGCCAGGGCGATGATGCCCATCGCCTCCAACCCACGGGTGACCGCCGCGCGCGTCGCCGCACCGCGAGGCGTGTGACAACCCAGCGCGACATACTCGGCAACCGTGCACGGCAAGGCCGACACCTCGGCCGGCTCTTGCGGCACGAAGCCCACGGCGCGCCGGTCGCGCAGTTGCGGCCCCAGACTGATGGTGCCCGCGAGCGGCGGCAGCAGCCCCAGGAGGGTGTGCAGCAACGTGGTCTTGCCACTGCCGTTGGATCCGACGACGAACCAACTCTGCCCAGCGTGTACCTGCAGTTCCACCGCACGCAGCAGCACCGCGCCCCGCCCGACGTCGAGCCCGTTGGCGACGAGCAACGCCGCCGGTTCGGTCAACGTCGGCGCTCCGACGTTGCCTTGGCCGCAGCGTCCGCGCCCGAGCCCCCCGCGCCCCTTGAAGGTTTGCTGGCGGCGACGACGGCGGCGACGTTCCAATCGACGCAGGCGATGTAGTCACCGCGAGAACCGCGCGCGCCGGGCTGGTGCTCCAACAGCGCGATCCTGGCCTGTGTGCGCGTCGCCATCGCCTCGGCATGGCGCGGCGAGAAGTAGGGAACCGACAGGATCACCCCGACATGTTCGGCCGCCATCGAGTCGGCGAGCGTGGCCAGATGCCGCGCCGACGGCGCGACGCCCGGCTTGGGCTCGAAGAACCCGATGACGCGCAGCCCGAATCGCTCGGCGAAGTAGGGCCACAGGTCGTGCTCGGCGACGACGGCCGCGCCTCGCAATGGCGACATCGCCGCGAACCAGCCGCCGAGATCAGCGGCGTCGCCCTGCGACCGCAACAGCTCGTCGAGCTTGCCGGCACCGAACAGCATCGACAGCCGCTCGGCGTCGTTGCCGTAGCGGTCCGCGATCGTCTCGCCGACCATCGACACCGCCAGCCGCCGCTCGAAGTTGGTGAAGTTGGCGACGAACAGGTCCTTCTCCGCCGGCCAGATACTCGCGAACCGTTGCTGCAAGGCCCTGGCCACGCGCAGCCCGCAGAGCGGATCGAGCAGGAAGTGCGGGTTGCCGGCGACATGCACGTCGCCGCTGCGGCGATCGACCGTGCCGCTCGGCACGCCCAGTGCGCGCACGTGATCCGCGGCAACGAAGCGACCCGGTTCCCCCGCCTGCACCCGCGCGTTCCGACACTGCTGCAACAGCACGGGCAACCAACCGATCTCGAGATCGCGACCGGTCTCGGCCAGGAACTCGGCCATCGCGAGTTGCTTGACCATGCCCGGTCGCGCGGCGACGAAGTGCGGGTCTTCGCCGGGTCGGGACAGACACTCCACCACCACGGCGCTGCCGCCGACCTCCCGACACAGCGCGGCCAGATCGGCGGTGGTCGTGGCGACCCGATGTTGGGCGAGCACCGGGGCCGCAGCCAGCGCGAGCAGTAGAGCGCCGCCGCAGCGACGCGCGAACCGGACGAGTGGTGAGATCATCAGTACGAGTGTGGCGGATGTGCGCCGATCAGGATCTCGAAGCCGAGCCACAACGAATGGGCATCGTCGTCGAGGTGGTCACTGTGGTCGTAGTTGTACTGCAGGCGGATGCGCGAGAACTCCGACGGATGGTAGGCGAGCATCGGCGTCAGGCGCAGACGATCGCAGCGATAGGGATCGAAAGCGCGCCCGAAGGATTGGCTGGCGCCGTCATAGCTGTCGCCGCTGCCCGTGGCCCAATCCACGCGCATTCCCGCGGCCCATCCGGGCGAGAAACCGTAGAGCCCCTGCAGATAGCCGCCATGATCCTCGAGCGAATCGCCCGGGACCGGGACCGGTGCGAGCGGGTCACTCTCGTCGACCTGCGCCGCGGCGTCGAAGTCACGCGCGACGAACTCGCCCTGCAGCTTGAAGAACGGCCAGCCGCGCTCGGCGTTCTCGGGCCGCCAGGTCAGGGTGAAGTCGGCGCCGTAGATCAGCGTGTCGGCGCCGTCCCCGGTCGCGTTGGGGCCGAACACCACCGAACCACCGAGGTCGAGATCGAGGTCGTCGGCGAGGTTGAACGTCGTCAGCGCGCGCCCGGTGTAGACGAAATCGGCCAGACTGTGGGTCGGATGCTCGACGAACGCACGCCCACCGATCGGTCGTTCCTCGTAGACCTCGTCGTTGGCGAGGAAACTCGGCATGGTCTCGCCGTTGGCGTTCTGCACGCCGGCGATGACCTCGAAGAAGCGCTCGGTCGGCAACAGCCAGGACAGCCGCGCACCGGGCCCGCGCATGCCATCACCGCCGAAGACGCGCGTGTGGATCACGGGCTGGTCTTGCCAGTCCCACTGGTGCGGGTGGCGGTCGTTGATGCGCCCGAACTCGGTGAAGTACGTGCCGAACTTGAACTGCAGACCGGCCGGCAGGGCCAGTGATCGCAGGTAGGCCTCCTCGATCTCGACGATGGTCTCCCCCTCCTCGGGATCGAGCAGCGCGACCAGGTACAGGTGTCCCGTGAAGTAGGGATCGACGGCACCGACCATCGACAGCTCGGCCTGCTGCAACGTGAAACCACGCTTCTTCGGATCGTGTCCACCACCCTGCAGGTCGCCGAGGACGTCGTCTGGTTCGGTCGATCCGCCGACCGCGGCCATGAGGTTCAGGCTGATGTCGACGAGGCGCAGGGTCGGGGCCGGCGTCGCGGTCGGCAACTGGGTCGGCAACGCCGCGCCGCCATCGCGGGACTTCGAGCCATCGGGCGCGACCGGTTCCTGCGTGAGTTGTCCGGCCGCGCGTTCGAGAGCCGCCCGGCGCGCCGGATCCGCCTGGGGCGGATCCTGGGCAAGCAGCAGCGGGCACGGTCCGAGGAACGCCAGCAGCATGGAACCCGTCGCGGTACGCATTGTCGACATCGGCATCGCGGCACAGGTGCCGCTGGCCGCGATCGAGTTCCGCGAATTCGCGGCGAGGTTCAGTTCGGCGGCTCCGGTTCGACCGTGGCCAGCAGCGCCAGCCGCGCGCGGTGCAGGCGTGAGCGCACCGTGCCCAGCGGCAACGACAAGGCCGCGGCGACGCCGGCGTAGTCACGGCCCGTGGCGACGTACAGCTGCAGCGCCCGCCTCTGCTCTTCGGGCAGGCGCAACAGGGCCTGCTGCAATCGTTCGTCGAGTTCGTGGGCGACGGCGTGGTGCAGGGGATTGTCGCAGCCGCGGTGCAGCTCACAGGCGGCGCCGTGTTCGTGATCGCGGCGACGCCTGGCGGCGCGGTGCACCTGGCGGCAGCGCAAGACCACGGCACGATGCAGCCATGCGGCGGGCGATGCCGGCGGTTCCGCCTGCTGCCACAGCGCGATCAAGGCATCCTGCACGACGTCCTCGGCGACGTGGTGGCAGCCCGTGAGCCGGCGCGCCAATTGCCGGACGCGAGCGAGCGATGGCGTCGCCACTGTTGGCGGCGACGACGGCACGAGAGATGGGGACACACCGGTCCCCGCGGACAGAACCGTGGACAGATCGGACATCGAGCACGCAACGACCCGGGAACACGACCGACGAGGGCAAGACGCAGCGCGCCTCGCCGCGGGTCGCAACGACGAGCGACTGGTCAGGACCAACCCGCGAACCCGCGGGCGGTCGGGGGAGCCCGTGCGTGCTGTGGCTGAAAGCAGGTGATCGGTGACGCCGGTTCGCGGTGCCAGCGCCCGCCGATCGTGACCGACACCGGGCACTGGTGCGACGCAACCGGCGGTGTGTCGACCGGCGCGAACAGTTCCAACTCACAGGCCACACAGCGGTGTGCGGCCAGATCGTCCAGGGCAACGCACTCGGGCAGTCCGGGCACGGCCGCACGCGGACTTGCGACGGGCGAGCCACGATGATCCCGGTGGCGATGGTCACAGTGGCCATGGGCACTGTGGCCATGGGCACTGTGGCCGGGAGCCGTGTGGTTGTGGGCGGCGTGGGCGTGGTTGTGGGCGGCGTGATCGTGCAGCGCCGGCAGCAACAGACGCAGGGCGAGGGCCATCACCACCAACCAGCAGCGCCAATCGGCGCGCGCGGCGACGGACCAGGGACCTCGATGGCACTTCACGACGGCGCCGGTGTAGGGGATGCATGCCATACGCACAAGCCGCCGGGATGCAACAGTGACACTGCATTGCAGTGCGTCGCCCCGGGTCCCAAGATGCGTCGGTGTACCTCGGCCTCAGTTTCCTCGCGCTCGCGCTCGGCCCGCTGCTCGTCTGGCTGGCACGGCGCCACGCCTGGTCGACGGTCGTGCTCGACAGCTTCTGTCTGCTGACGATCGCCGGCTTCGCCTTGCTGCACCTGCTGCCCGAGTCGGCCGAGCAAGGCGGTTGGCTGGTGTTGCTGCTGGCGCTGGCCGGGTTCCTGCTGCCGACCCTCGCCGAGCGGCAGCTGCACCGCGGTGATCCCAACCTGCGCCGCGCGGTGCTGTGGCTCGCGATCCTCGGCATCGCCGCGCATGCGTGCCTCGATGGCCTGTTCCTGACCGACGGCAGCCACATCGAAGATCACGGCGGCCACAAGCACGGCCACGAAGTCACCGCCTGGGCGATCATCCTGCACCGCATCCCCGAAGGTGTCGGCATCTGGTGGATCGTGCCGCGCACGCTCGGTTTCCTGCCCGCGGTGATGATCACGCTGACCAGCGTCGGCGCGACGATCTTCGGTTACACGCTCGGCGGCAACCTGCTCGACGACACCTCGCAGCGCGGCCTCGCGCTGCTGCAGGGCCTGTTGGTCGGCTCGCTGCTGCACGTGGTGCTGCACTCGCACATCCCGGCGCCGCGCGAACAGGGCCGCTTCCGCATCGCATCGGTCGGCGGCGCCGCGATCGCCGCCGTGGTGCTGTGGATCGTGATCCACGACCACTTCCCCGAACACGCCGAACACGCACCGCTCGACGTGTTCCTGCGCCTGGCGCTCGAGTCGGCGCCGGCGCTGCTGATCGCGTTCCTGCTCGTCGGCCTGTGCCACGCGTTCCTGCCCGCCAACTGGCTGCGACGCATGACCCAGGGCCCCGTGCTGCTGCAGGCGCTGCGCGGCGTCGCCGTCGGCCTGCCGCTGCCGGTGTGCTCGTGCGGCGTGGTGCCGATCTATCGCGAACTGATCCGCCAGGGCACCGCGATCACCGCGGCGATCGCGTTCCTGGTGGCGACCCCCGAACTCGAACTCGCAGCGGTGGCGCTGACCTGGCAACTGATGGGCGGCGAAGTGGCGCTGGTGCGCGTCGGCATGGCCGCGGTGCTGGCGCTCGGTGTCGGCACCCTCGTTGGCATGTGGAGCAAAGCGCGCGGGTCGACACCGGACAGTCCGGTCGGCGCGATGCCCGAGGAGAACCGCACCGGCGTCGGCCAACGCCTGCGCACCGCGTTCCAGTTCGGTTTCGGACCCGCCGTCGACAACACCGCCACGTGGATCCTCGCCGGCCTGGTGCTGTCGGCGATGCTGATGCCCTACGTCGATCGCGAATGGATCGCGGGGCTGCCACCGGGCCTCGACGTGCCGGTGGCGGCGCTGATCGGCCTGCCGCTCTACGTGTGCGCCACGGGCAGCACGCCGCTCGCCGCGATGCTGCTGGTGCAGGGCCTGTCCCCGGGCGCCGTGCTCGCGTTCCTGCTCACCGGCCCGGCGACCAACGTCACCACGTTCGGCGTGCTCGCAAGGCTGCACGGCGGCCGAACTGCGGTGGTGTTCGCCGCGGCGATGTGGGTCGGCGCGATGGGCCTTGGTTATCTCGCCAACTGGCTGCTGCCCAGCCCCGTGGTGCCCAGCCTGTCGGACGTCGAACACCACGGCGGCACGCTCGCGTGGATCGCGCTCGGCGCTCTCGCGGTGGTCTTCTTGCTGTCGCTGCTGCGGCAAGGGGTGAGGCCGTTCCTCGAGCGCCTGTTCGAATCGCCCGCGAACGTCGGCCACGGGCAAGCCGCCGGCTGTTGCGACGACGGCCACGACCACCACCATCATCACGGCCACGATCACGATCATGGCGACGCGCAGTTCGTGTCCGTCGCAGCCGCGCCGCTCGCGCCGCCGAAGGGCGACGACTGCTGCGGCCACCCGCATTGAGCGCTTCGGCCTGCCGCGTGAATCCCGGCGCGGGCGTCGTTAGCCTGTCGTCGTGACCCCGGGGATCGTCCTGCACACCAGCTACCGGCTCGAGGACCTCGCGGCGTCCCTGGCGGCTTCGCTGCGCGCCGCGCCGCTGCCACCGCTCGCCACCGAGACGATCGTCGTGCCCACGCAGGGGCTCGCGCGCTGGCTCGAACTGCAACTCGCCGAAGCGCACGGCATCGCCGCGGGCCTGCGCTTTCCGTTCCCTGGCGCGTTTCTCGGCGGCCTGTCGGGCGCTGCGCACTCCCAACCCACCGACCTGTTCGCGCGCGAGGTGCTGCACCTGCGCCTGTTCCGCCTGCTCGGCGACCCGACTGCGGCAGCGCAGCTCGGCCCGGCGGCCGGCTACTGCGAAGGGGACCCCGACGGCCGCAAGCGCTTCCAGCTCGCCGCGCACCTCGCCGCCGCGTTCGACGACTACCAACTCTTCCGCGGCGACCTGCTCGCGGCCGCCGGTCGCGGCGCGGACCTCGAGGACCAGGGCCCACACGGGCCGTGGCAGGCCGCGCTGTGGCGCGCGTTGCTGCGCGACGCGGGGCTGGCGCTGCCCGAACCCGACAAGGGCCGCCGCCGCGGGCGCGCGCGCCGCGACGACAACACGCCGTTGCTGTTCCCCGAGCTCGCCGCCGCCGCCCACGACACCGGCGACGGCCTCGCCGCGGCGCACCGCCTCGACGCCCTGCGCGCGTTGCTCGCCGATCCCGAACGGGCCCGCGCCTGCCTGCCGCCGCGCGTCGCCGTGTTCGGCGCGTTGTCGTTGCCGCCCGCGTTCCTCGAGATGCTGCAGCTGATCGCGCGGCACGTGCCCGTGCAGCTGTTCGTGCCGCAGCCGACGCCGCACTACTTCGGCGACGTGCGCCCGCGCCAACACGAAGGCGCCAACGCGCTGCTGGCGCGTTTCGGCACCCTGGCGCGCGAGTTCGCCGACCAGCTGCTCGAGCTCGAGGAACACGCGCCGGTGCCGTTCGTGCGTCACGACCTCGCGCCGCCGCCGGACCCCGATGCAACCGCGCCGGACCTGCTCGCCTGCGTGCAGCGCGACATCCAGGCGGTGTTCGACCGCGGCGCAGGCGACGCCCGCTTCCAGTTGCGGGCCGGCGACGCGTCGCTGCGCGTGCACGACTGCCACTCGCCGCAGCGTGAGCTCGAGGTGGTGCGCGATCAGATCCTCGCGGCCTTCGAGGAGGACCCGACGCTGCAGCCGCACGAGGTGCTGGTGCTGGTGCCGGACATCACCGTCTACGCCCCCTACGCCGAGGCGGTGTTCGGCCCGGTGCAGGCCCACCTGCCGTTCCAGGTCGCCGACCGCGATCCCGCCAGTGAACTGCCGCTGTGCGCGTCGCTGCTCGCCGTGCTCGAGCTGGCGATGGACCGGCTGATGGTGTTCGACGTGCTGCACCTGTGCGAGCTGCCGGCGCTGTTGCGGCGCTTCGCGCTGTTCGCCGGCGAACTGCCGACGCTGCGGCATTGGTGCGAACGCGCCAGCATCCGCTGGGGGCTCGACGGCGCCGCGCGCGAACGGCAGTTCAGGATGCCCGCGTTCGAAGAGAACTCGTGGCGCCAGGGCCTCGAGCGCCTGCTGCTCGGCGTCGCCACCGGGCCGGTCGACGCGCTGGTGCTCGGCCGACTGCCAGCCGCCGACACCACCTCGGGCCGCGACGACCTGCTGGAGCGCTTCCTCACGTTCGTGCACACGCTGTTCGAACATCTGCCCAGGCTGCAGCGCCCGCTCGCGCCGGGCGCCTGGGCCGACCGGATCGACGCGCTGCTCGCCGCGCTCTACGCCCCCGACTCGGGTGAGGACGAACAGGCGCTGCAGCGACTGCAGCGCGCCACGGCGGACCTGCGCAGCCTCGCGCAGCACGCGCGGCTCGCGGAGCCGTGGTCGCCGATCGTGCTGCGCGACTGGCTGCGGCAGAGCCTGCGCCAATCGGCCGCGGGGCGCGGTTTCCTGACCGGACGCGTCACGGTCGCGGCGATGCAGCCGATGCGCACCGTGCCCGTGCGCCACCTGTTCTTGTGCGGCATGTCCGACCAGGCGTTCCCGCGTCGCGACCAGCCGCAGCCGTTCGACCTGATGGCGCGCCAGCGCCGCCCCGGCGACCGCAGCGTGCGCCTCGACGACCGGCAGCTGTTCCTCGAAGCTGTGCTCGCGGCGCGCGAACGGCTGCATGTCTGTTTCGTCGGCCGTTCGCAGAAGGACGACAGTCCGTGCGCGCCGTCGGTGGTGTTGGCCGAATTGCTCGACCACATCGACCGCACCTGCATCGCCCCCGACAGCAGGACGCCGCGTGATCATGTGCTCGTGCGACACCCGCTGCAGTCGTGGAGCCACCGCTACCGCACCGGGGAGGATCCGCGGCTGTTCACGTATGCGCGCGGCGACTGCGGCGGTGAGAACCAGGAGCAGGTAGCCGAACCGCCGTTCGCGGCCGCGCCCGTCCCCGCACCCGCCGAACTGGCCGCTGCCGAACTGCCCTTCGACCGGCTGTTCGACTTCTGGAAGCACCCGTGCCGGTTCCACCTGCAGCACGTGCTGCGCCTGCGCGTGCGCCGCGACGACGACGCCGACCTCGACACCGAGCCGTTCGTCGTGAACAAACTCGACCGTTGGCGGCTGCAGGACGCTGCCGTGCGCGCCGCGCAGCGCGGCGACGCGCGGCCGCTCGATCCGCTGGCCAACGCGCGCGCCACGGGCTTGCTGCCGGTTGGCGGCCGCGGCGCGTTTGCGTTCGCGGACCTCGACGCGCAGACCGACGCGTTCCTGGCGCGCGTGCGTGAGCTCGACGCGGGCGGGCGCCGCACGCTGCGGATACAGGTCGGCGCGACCGCGCTCCACGGTGACCTCGACGGCATCGGTGGGCAATACGCGGTCGCCGCGCGCATCGCCAAGCTCAAGCCCAAGGATCGCCTGCGCGGCTGGCTCCGGCATCTGTTGCTCGCGGCGGCGCGTGGTCAGGGCCAGGCCGACCTGCCCCGGCAGAGCGTCATGTTCGCGAAGGATGGGACTCTGCGACTGGAGGAGCTCGACCCGGCCGAGGCGATCGCCCGGCTCGAAGAACTGCTGCGGGGGTATCACCTGGGTCTGGCCACGCCGTTGCCGTTCTTCGAGAAGAGCTCCTACGAGTACGCCTCTCGGCGCAATGCGCGCAAGGAGCACGACGACGCCTTGCGTTCGGCCCGCAGGCTCTGGGAGCCGGGCTACTCGGACTTCCCCGGCGGCCGCTCTTTCCACGACAGCGAGGACGAAGCGATCGCCTTGGCGATGCGCGGCCAGGACGCGCTGCAGTTGCCTGGCTTCGTGCAGTGGGCCGAGACCGTGTGGACACCGTTCCTGCGCGCGAGGACGGAGGACGAGCTGTGACCAAGTTGCGTCCCTTCGACCTGCGCACGGCACCGCTCGACGGCGGCACCACGCTGCTCGAAGCCTCTGCGGGCACTGGCAAGACCTACACGCTCGTCGGCCTGTTGCTGCGGCTGCTGCTCGAGGGGCGCATCGACAAGCTCGAGCAGGCACTCGTGGTCACCTTCACGATCGCGGCCACCGAAGAGCTCAAGACGCGCCTGCGTGCCGGTCTCGAACGCGTGCTCTCCGTCGTGCGCGGCGGCACGGACGACGAGTTCTTCGCCGCCCTCGCGCGGCTCGATGGCGCCGAGATCCGCCTGCGCGCCGCGCTCGACGACTTCGACCGCGCGCCGATCGCCACCATCCACGGCTTCTGCAAGCGCCTGCTCGACGAATCGGCGTTCGAGAGTCGTCAGCCGTTCCAGCTCGACTTCCTGGTCGATCCGCTGCCGCTGTTGCACCAGGTCGCGGCCGACGTGCTGCGCTGCCGCTACGAGGCAACCCCGGGTCCGCTCAGCGCCGTGCTACTGCACGCCGAGCTCACGCCCGACCAGCTGGTGAGCCAATACCGCCTGTGGCGGCGCTATCCGGACGTCGCCTTCGAACCCGATCCCGCCGACGCGACACCGCACCTCACCGAGGTCTCGACGCTCGCCGCCAGGGCCGCCGAGCAGTTCGACGACGATTGCGCCGCGCGCCTCGTCAACCTCGGATGGCGCAAGCACGAGTCCTTGTTGGTCGGCAAGCCCGAGCACCACGTCGCGCGTCTGCGCATGCAGCTGCAACAGGACCCCCTGCAGGCGCTGCCGCAGCTGATCGCGTTCTCGCCGCGCGAGGTTTCGGGCAAACTACTCAAGCACTCCAAGCACTTCCCGGAACCGTTCTTCATCACCCTCGACGCGCTCGCCGCCGCCGCCGACACCGCCGGCGCGCATCTGCGCGCCGAGCTGCTGCGCGAGATGGACCGCCGCCTGCTGCAGGAGAAGCAGCGTGAGCACGTGCTGTCGTTCGACGACCTGCTGCAGCGCACCCACGACGCCCTGCGCGACCCGGCGCGCCGGCCGGTGCTGCTCGCGGCGCTGCGTGAGCGCTACACCGTGGCGCTCATCGACGAATTCCAGGACACCGATTCGCTGCAGTACGAGATCTTCGCGCAGTGCTTCGACCAGCGGCCGCTGTTCTTGATCGGCGACCCCAAGCAGGCGATCTACGGCTTCCGCGGCGCCGACCTGCAGACCTACCTCGCGGCCAGCGAAGATGCCGCGGACCAGCGCACGCTGGGCACCAATTACCGCAGCTCGCCCGAGCTCGTCGCCGCGATCTCCCACCTGTTCAGGCGCGAACGCGCCTTCGTGCAGCCCGGCATCTGCATGCCCGAGGTGACGGCGAAGGCCGCCGCGGGTGCGCTGCGGCTGCGCGGCGACGACCTCGGTGCGTTCTGCTGGCGGTTGTTGTCGGTCGACAGCTCACCGCTCGCCAAGGCCGACGCCGAAGCCCTGATCGCCGCCGACGTGGCTGCAGAGGCGGCGCGCCTGTTGGCCAGCGACGTATGGATCGACGAGCGGCGCCTGCGACCGCGCGACCTCGCGGTCCTGACCCGCACCAACCGCCAGGCCGTCCTCGTGCAAGACGCGCTGCGCGCCGCCGGCATCGCCTCGGCGATCGGCAAGGCCGGCGACATCTTCGACACCGAGGAGCTGACCGAGCTCGAACGGGTATTGCGCGCGGTGCTGCAGCCGGGGGACCTGTTCCGCGCGCGCGCGGCGATGAGCACGCGCCTGTGGGGCAAGGGCGCTGCGTGGCTGGCGGCGAGCCACACCGACGACGACGCCTTCGACGCCGAATTGCTGCGGCTGTCGACGTGGCGCCGCCAGTGGATCCGGCACGGCTTCGTGGTCATGGCCGAACAACTGCTCGACGACCTCGGGGTGGTCGCGCGGCTGCTGACGCGGCGCGGCGGCGAACGTTCGTTGACCAACTTCCTGCAGCTGTTCGAGCTGCTGCACCAGGCCGAACACGGCCGCCGCCTGTCGCCCGAAGGCCTGCTCGAATGGCTGCAGCACGAGCGGCGGCACAAGGAAGAGATCGACTACCAGCTGCGGGAACTGCGCCTGGAGAGCGACGAGGACGCGGCCCAGATCCTCACCGTGCACGGCAGCAAGGGCCTTGAGTATGAGGTCGTGTTCTGCCCTTTCCTGTGGGACGGCAAGCGCGCCGCCGGCACGGCAATCGTTCCCGCGCCACAGGGCCGTCACCTCTCCTTCAAGCTGCAGGGCGACGATCAGGCCGCCGCCGAGGTCGACCGCCTCGCCGAGGACCTTCGCCTGTGTTACGTGGCGCTCACGCGCGCGCGGCGACGTTGTTATGTGCACGTCGGCAACATGACAAGCACGGCCCGTAGCGCGCTGGCCTGGCTGCTCTTCCCACCCGCACCGGGCGTCGACCCGGCGCTCGACGCGAACGCCATCGAGGAGTGGGCCAAGAAGGCGAAGGAGGAGGTCAAGGCCCTGCCGGAGAAGCTCGCGGCGTTCGCCGCGAGCGCCGGCATGTCCGTCGTGACCGTCGCAGAGCACCCGCAGCCCTTGCCGGTGACGCCGCCGCCGCTGCCCAGACTGCAGCCGCCGCGCCGCCCCGCGCGCGAGGTGCAGGCGCGCGCGCTGCACAGCTTCTCGTCGCTGATCGCGGGTTCGCACGCGATCGACCCGGCGCCCGACGTCGCCGATCCGCCGGTTCGTGACGCGACCGCAGAACCCGAGTCGATGCCCGACGGCATCTTCGCCTTCGCGCGCGGCGCGCGCGCCGGCCTGTGCCTGCACGCCCTGCTCGAACGCGCCGACCTGCAGACGCTGCCCGAACCGGCGACGACGCAGCTGGTGCGCGACACGTTGGGCGAATTCGGCCTGCTCGATGCCACCGCGCATCAGGGCCCGATCGACCCGGTCGCCGACGTGCGACAGAACCTGCACGACCTCGCCGCGGCGCTCGTGCACCCGGGCGGCCCGACGCTGCGCGAGCTCTGCGCCGGCCCGCGCGCGGTCGAGTGGAAGTTCACCGTGCCGACTCCGGGCAGCGACCTGCGCGCGCTCGCCGCCGCGTTCGCCGCGCACGGCAGCCCCCTCGCGCGCCGCTACGCCGCGCGGCTGCGCCATCTGCAACAACGTCACCTGCACGGATACCTGACCGGCTTCGTCGACCTGCTGACCACGCACGACGGCCGCCATTGGGTGCTCGACTGGAAGTCCAACCACCTCGGCAACCGCCGCAGCGACTACGGCGAGGAACAACTCGCCGCGGCGATGATCGACAGCGACTACGTATTGCAGTACCACCTCTACGTGCTCGCGCTGCACCGCCAGCTGCGCGCGCGGTTGCCCGACTACGAGTACGAGCGGCACATGGGCGGCGTCTGCTACGCGTTCCTGCGCGGGGTGGCGCCCGGCGCGATGACCGGCATGCTGCACGACCGCGTGCCGCTGCCGCTGCTCCTGGCGATGGACGCCTGGGCCGGGGGTGTGCGATGAGCGCGCCGCTGCCCACGCCGCCGACGCTCGGCGACCGCATCGGCGACCTGCTCGCGGGCCTCGCCAAGGCCGCGGGTCCGCTGGTGCGCGACACGGTGCGGCTGCTGTGCAAGGAACACGAAGCGGGGCACGTCTGCGTCGATCTGGCCGCCTGGCAGGGCCGCGCGCTCGACCCGACGACCGCGCCGTTCCCGGACCCGCCGCACTGGACCGAGCAGCTGCTCGCCTCGGGCGTGTGCTGCAGCGCGCCGCGCCAGGAGGCGCCGCTGCCGCTGGTGCTCGACGAGCGCGGTCGGCTCTACCTGCTGCGCCACCACCGCGACGAGCGACGCATCGTCGAACGGCTGCGCCAGCGGCTGGGCGGCGCGCCACTGGTGCCCGCCGAGGCCCTGCGCGCCGCGCTCGAACAACTGCACTGGCTGCCGGAAGGCGACAGCGTCGACTGGCAGCTGGCCGCGATCGCGGCCGCCGCCTCGCGGCGGTTGGCGGTGATCACCGGCGGTCCGGGGACCGGCAAGACCACCACCGTCGCGCGCCTGCTCACGCTGCTGCTGCAGCTGCAGCCCGATCTGTCGATCGCGCTGGCGGCGCCGACCGGCAAGGCCGCGTCCCGCCTCGGTGAGGCGCTGCGCGCTCGCGCCGCCGAGCAGCCGCAGCTGCTGGCCGCCGCCGACGCCATCGCCACACGCACGCTGCACCGCCTGCTCGGCTACCTGCCGCTCGACGACGCGTTTCGCTTCGGCAAGGACCAGTTGCTGCCCCATGACCTGGTCGTCGTCGACGAGGTGTCGATGGTCGACCCGGCCCTGCTGGCGCAACTGTTCGAGGCGCTGCGGCCCGACGCGCGGCTGGTACTGGTCGGCGACCGCGACCAGCTCGCCGCCGTCGCCGCCGGCCAGGTGCTCGGCGACCTGTGTCGCGTGGCGATGCCCGAACGCGGCGTCGGCGCCCGCCTGGGCGCCTACGTCGGTGCGGCCACCGGCATGGAACTGCCCGTGCACTCGGGCGCGCCGCCGATCGCCGACGCGGTGATCGCGTTGCGCACCAACCACCGCTTCGCCGACCAACCGGGCATCGCCACCTTCGCGCAGGCCCTCGCGCGCCGCGACGGCGACGCCGCGATGGCCGCGTTCACGGCCGGGCACGTCGACCTGCAGCTGCAGCCCGACGCCGAGGCCGCGTTGGCCGCGATCGCCCCGGCCCTGCTCGCCGCCGCCGCGGCGGGCGAGGCCGGCGACGCCGCGACCGCCCTGGCGCACCTCGCCAGCTGCCGCGTGCTCACCGCCACCCGCCACGGACCGCAGGGCGCCGAAGCCTGGAACCGCCGCATCGAAGCGTTGCTGCGCGCGCACGGCCACCGCGTCGACGAGCCCTACTACCAAGGTCGGCCCGTGCTGGTCACGGTCAACGACCACGGCAGCCAGATCTGGAACGGCGACCTCGGCGTCGTCGCCGAAGTCGACGGCCGCCGCTGCGTCGTGTTCCCGACGGCCGACGGCCACCGCGAAGTCTCGCTGCTGCGCCTGCCGGCGCACGAGACCGCCTGGGCGATGACCGTGCACAAGGCGCAGGGCAGCGAGTTCGACGAGGTCCTGCTGGCGATGCCATCGGTGACCGGCCCGCTGTGGCAGGCGTCCTTGGTCTACACCGGCGTGACCCGCGCCCGACGCCGCGCGATCGTCTGCGCCGACCCCAAACTGCTCGACGCCGGCTTGCGCCACTGGCCACAACGCAGCTCCGGACTGGCCGACGCGCTGGCCGATGAGGCAGCCGACGACTGATCCGCTTTGCAACCGAGGTCGATCGCCACGCGACCCACCGTTATCCTGCGCGCCCGCCATGCCACGCACCGCCGAACAGATCGAAGAGCTCCGCCGCAAGGTCAACCAGATCGAGAGCTGGTACCACCGCATCGACCTCGGCGACGGCGTGCAGACGCCGGGCCACTTCCGGATGACGGACTACCTGCCGCACTACCACTTCCCCGAACGCATGGACGGCATGCGGGTGCTCGACGTCGGCGCCAGCACCGGCTTCTTCGCATACGAATTCGAGCGCCGCGGCGCCGCCGAAGTGGTCGCCGTCGAGCTGCCGAGCTGGGACGCCCACGACTGGACGCCGCGTTACCGCCGCGGCCTGGCGCGGCGCAGCAGCAGCGAGAAGGAGAACGTCGAACGTGAGGTGATGCGCGACGGTTTCACCGTCGTCGGCGAGGCCTACGGCAGCACGCGCGTCAAACGCATCTGGAAGGCGATCTACGAGCTGTCCGCCGCCGAGCTCGGCACCTTCGATCTGGTGTTCAGCGGCGCGATGCTGATGCACGTGCGCGACCCGATCCTCGGTATCCAGCGCATGCGCGACTGCTGCAAGCCCGACGGTCGGCTGATCGTCTCGATCTCGACGACGATGCCCGACGTCAAGGAGCCGATCGCCAGGTTCGTCGGTGAGTGGAATCAGTGCAACTGGTGGCAGATGAGTCCCGCGTGCCTGGATCGCGTGCTGCACTGCTGCGACTTCACCACCATCGACCACCGTAGCACCTACACGCTGCAGGACGTCACCGGGCAGTTCCACGACCCGACGTACGTCTGCCACGCGTTCCCGGGCACCGAGGACTGAGGTGGCCGGGCGCGCCGCGACGTTTCGCAAGCTGGCGCTGGCGTTGCCCGACGTCGAAGAAGGCGCACACCAGGGCCACCCCGACTTCCGCAACGGCGGCCGCGTGTTCGCGTCGCTGCAACCGGGTGAGACCGTCGGCATGGTGATCCTGCCGCCGGCCAGACAGCAGGAACTGCTGGCGCGCGGCGATGTGGGCCTGCGCGCGGCGAACGGCGCCTGGGGGCGGCAAGGCTGCACGTTGGTCGAACTCGACGCGGTCGACGAACCCAACCTGCGGGCGCTGCTCACCGATGCCTGGCAACACTTGCAGGCCCGGCTGGCGGCCAAACGCACCAAGAAGTGAGCGGCGCCGGGACGGCGCGAGCCGTCAGTCCCGCCCGAACCAGATCGTGTCGTGAAGCAACTCCCGCAGCACGCTGGTCGCGTAGGCGCCGCGCGGCAGGCCGAACGACAACTGCAGGCCGCCATCGACGGCAGCGGCCGACGGCTCGCCGAGCGGCACACGCAGCGGCCGCCGTTCACCGCGCGCCAGCCGGAACGGCAGGTCGTGGAACGCGGCGGGTTCCAGTTCGAGCTCGGCCAGCGCCGTCGCTTCGATCGCCGCCACCTCGCCGGTCGGCAGGGTCATCTCGGGGCCGGGCATCGGCCCCGTCGGGGAGACCTCGAACGACGCCACGCGGGCCTGTTCGGCGGCGAGGTCCTCGACGGGAAAACACGCGCCGTTGCGGTGCAAGAAGGCGATGTCGCCGGGCAGCAGCGTGTCGAGCGTCTGCAGGCGCGCGGCGACGACGCGGTTGAACACCTCACTCTGCACCGCCGACAGCACCAGCCCGAACACGCGCCGCGGCATGCGCGCCGCGAACTTGCGCGGATCGCCGCGCAGCACCTCCAGCCCTTTGCCGAGGTTGGCGCCGCGTTTGCCGAAGCGCTGCTCACCGAAGTAATTCGGCACGCCGCGTCGCGCCAGCTCATCGAGGTTGGCGGTCGCCGTCGCCAGATCCTCGGGCACGGTGCCACGCAGCGTCACGACGAAACGATTGCCGCGCAGGTGCCCCATGCGCAGCTTGTTGATGTGACGCGTGACGGCCAGCACCTTGTAGCCGTCGCCCATCATGCCTTTGCAGCGCGCGACATCGGCGTGCTCGAGGCTGATCCACTGGCGGCTCACCGCCTGCGCGTCCTTGAGACCGGCGATGCCGAACTCACGCTCGTCGCGCCCGAGCCGCGCGGCGAGCTCGTGCAGCAGGTCCATCGTCGACCAGCCGCGCTTCTCCACCCACAGCCAGACGTGGTCCCCGCTGCCCGACGGTTCGTAGGCAGGTTGTTCTTCGACGACGAAGTCCTCGGGCTCCACCTTGTAGCGCCCGCGGAAGAAGCCGGCGGCGCAGCCGCGCGGCACCGGGCGCATCGGCTTCATGGGTGCGGCTTCCTGGGTGGCGCCTTCGTGGGCAACACGGATCAGCCGTCCTTCTTGGCCTTCTTCTTCGGCTTCTTGCCCGAGGCTTCGGCGGCGACGGCGACCGGTTCGGCCGCGTCGGCGGGAGCAGGAGCCGGCTTGAACGCCGCGACCGGATCCCGGCCCGTGGCGTAGGCGAGCAAGCGCGCCAGCTCGTCGCGCATCTGCGCACGCGCGACGATGCGGTCGATCTGGCCCTTCTCGAGCAGGAACTCCGAGCGCTGGAAACCCTTGGGCAGCTCCTTCTTGATCGTCGTCGCGATCACGCGCGGACCGGCGAAACCGATCAGCGCGCCGGGTTCGGCGAGCAACAGGTCGCAGACCGACGCGAACGACGCGGTGACGCCGCCCGTGGTCGGGTGCGTCATCACCGAGATCGAGACCACACCCGCGCGATGCAGACGCGTCAGCGCACCGCAGGTCTTGGCCATCTGCATCAGCGACACGGCGCCTTCGTGCATGCGCGCGCCGCCCGAGCAGGCGAACAGCACCACGGGCAGACCCTTCTCGGCGGCATGTTCACACAGCAGCGCGATCTTCTCGCCCACGACCATGCCCATCGAGCCGCCCAGGAAGGTGAAGTTCATCACGCCGAGCGCACACGGGATGCCCTTGATCGTGCAGGTCCCCGTGACCATGGCGTCGTTCTCGCCGGTCTTCTTGCGCGTCGCGATCAGCTTCTCACCGTACGGCACGCGGTCGTTGAACTCGAGCACGTCGTAGGCGCACAGCTCCGGCCACATCTCGACGAACGTGTCCGGATCGGCGGTCAGGCTGATGCGATCGCGCGCCGGCAGTGTGAAGTGATAGCCACAGGTCGCACAAACCCGGTGGCGCTGCTCGAACTCCTTGCGGAACAGCATCGCGCCGCAGCTCTCGCACTTGATCCACAGCCCGCCGGGCATGTCCTTCTTCTTGCCGAAGCGCGTCCAGGCCATGTCGTTGTCCAATCCTGAGGGTCGTGCGTGAGAGTGGCGAACAGGTGCAAACGTTAGCGGGCCGCGTTGGCCCGAACCAGCTTCCGTCAAGCGGTGCTCCCGGCGGTTGCCAGGTCGCGAAGCTCGGCGATGCGCGCGGCGCGGTCGGAGGCGCCGAACACGGCGGTGCCGGCGACGAACACGTTGGTGCCGGCGGCGCAACTGCGTGCGATCGTGCTCGGACCGATGCCGCCGTCCATCGACACCTCGCCGCCGAAACCGAGTTCGCGCAGGCGGCCCACCTTGGGCAGCACCTCGGGCATGAACTTCTGGCCGCCGAAGCCAGCGAACACGCTCATCACCAGCACCAGGTCGAGTTCGGCGACGAACGGCGCGAGCCGTTCGACCGGCGTGTCGGGCTGCACCGACAGGCCCGCTCTGGCCCCGCGCGAGCGGATGTGGCGCAGCAGTTCGACGACGTCACCGTTGTCTTCGACCTCGACGTGGAACGTCAGCAGGTCGGCACCCGCGTCGAGGAACGCGTCGGCGTACGACCACGGATCGGTGATCATCAGGTGCACGTCGAGCGGCAACGTCGCGACGCGCTTCATCGCCGCGACCACGGGGGGGCCGAAGGTCAGGTTGGGCACGAAGTGGCCGTCCATGACGTCGAGGTGCAACCAGTCGGCGCCGGCGGCCTCGACCGAGCGGATCTCGTCGGCGAGGTGCGCGAAGTCGGCGGCGAGCAACGACGGAGCGATGCGAAGCGGATGAGCCATGGGTGCAGGTTCAGTTGGCGCCGGCCGAACCGCCGCTGCGATGGTCGGCGACGCCGATGCGCGTGCCGTCCGGCGTCACTTCGATCGCCATCACCTGGGCGATGCCGCGCGGTCGCTTGGCGAACTCGTGCCCCTTCGCCGCGAGCGCCGCACGCACGTCGACCGGCAGCGAGAACGGTTCCCAGGTGATCAGGTCGGGCAACCACTGATGATGGATGCGCGGCGCGCGCACCGCGTCCTCGAGGTCCATGCCGTGGTCGATGCGGTTGAGCAACACCTGCAGCACCGCGGTGATGATGCGGCCGCCGCCCGGTGCGCCGAGCACGAAACGCACCTGGCCATCCTTGCAGACGATCGTCGGCGTCATCGACGACAGCATGCGTTTGCCCGGTTCGATCGCGTTGGCGACGCCGCCGACCAGACCGAACTGGTTGGGCACCCCGGGCTTGCTCGAGAAGTCGTCCATCTCGTTGTTGAGCAGGAAACCCGCGCCGTCGACGACGCAGCCCGAACCGAAGGTCGAGTTGATCGTGGTCGTACACGCCACGGCGTTGCCGAGCTTGTCGACGATCGAGAAGTGCAGCGTGTCGTCACTCTCCTTGGCGCCCGGCGGCGTGCCCGGCGCGACCTCACTCTTGTGTTCGAGCGAGATGCCGGCGGCGAGCTTCTTGGCGTAGTCCTTGCTCACCAGGCCGTCGAGCGGCACCGCGTAGAAATCCGGGTCGCCGAGCCAGCGCGAACGATCGGCGTAGGCGCGTCGCATCACCTCGGTGAGCAGCTGCACGTAGTCGCTGCCGCCGTGTCCCATCGCCCGCAGGTCGTAGGCCTCGAGCATGTTCAGCATCTGCAGCACCGCGACGCCGCCCGAGGACGGCGGCGGCATGCCGATGATCTCGTAACCGCGGTAGCTGCCGCGCAGCGGCGGCCGTTCGCGGACCGCGTAGGCGGCGAGGTCTTCGGCGCTGACGAAACCGCCGTCGCGCTGCATCTGCGCGACGATCAACTCGGCGGTCTTGCCGCCGTAGAAGCCCTGCAGCCCACCGCCGGCGAAACGCTCGAGCGTGGCGGCGAGGTCCTTCTGCACCAGCACCTCACCCTGCTGCAGCGGCCGCTCGCCCTTGAAGAACACCGCGCGCGTCGAAGGGAAACGCGCCAGCACCTTCTGCTCGGCCGCCAACGACCCGGCCAGGAACAGGTCGACGGCAAAACCCTCACGCGCCAGCAGGATCGCCGGCGCGGCGAGTCTGGGCAGCGGCACGCTGCCGAACTTCTCGAGCGCGTGGAGCAGCCCCGCGGGGCTGCCCGGAACGCCCGCGGCACTGGCTCCGTACTGCACCTTGTCGGTGTCGACGCTGCCGTCGGCCCGCAGATACATGTCGCGGTTGGCGTTGCCAGGCGCACGTTCGCGGAAGTCGATCGTCGCGGTGCGGCCGTCAGCCATGCGGATCACAAGGAAGCCGCCGCCGCCGAGGTTGCCCGCTTGCGGGTGCGTCACCGCCAGGGTCAGCGCGACCGCGACGGCGGCATCGACGGCGTTGCCACCGTCCTCGAGCACGCGCAAACCCACGCGCGTCGCGTGCGGCTCGGCGCTGACGACGACGCCGGCCCGGCCTTGGGCGATCAGGTCGTGCGGCACCGCGAGCGCCGATCGCGTCGCGTCCGCCCCACCCCCGCTGGCCACCAGCGCCAGCGTGACCAGGGCCCCGGTGGGCCACGCCAGGTAGCCCCCCGCGATCACCGTTCCTGACTCCCGAGGCCTTCGCCCAGGCGCACGCCCTGTCCGCGCAGGTACTCGAGCACGCGTTCGACCTCCGCCTCCTCACCCTCGAGTTCGAGCGCGATGAACCCGCCGTCGGCCGTGACCGAGGCACCGCGGATGTTGACGACGACGTCGAACGAGCGGTTGATCTTGTAGAGCAGGGGTTCGCGGACGAGGTCCTGGCTGAACTCGAAGTGGATGTTCTTCTTGGTCTTCACTAGCGGATGGGGTCAGGGGCGAGGCGCGAGAAGGCCCCGCGCGAACCGGGCAGCATACGGCGGCGGCCTTGGCAGCGCCCGCATCTTGTCTCGCTCTGCCGAGGCGAAGGGACCTGCTGCAGCCGCTTGATCCGCGCCGGCCGGACGCTAGGTTGTCCGCCCCACTGTGGTCCCGTAGCCAAGTGGTTAGGCAACGGATTGCAAATCCGTCTACCCCAGTTCGATTCTGGGCGGGACCTCCAGTTTCTTCGCTGCAGGCGGGCATCCTGCAGCCCTGAGGGGAAACCGCTACGGCGTCTTCCTCTGCGACCGCACTCTCCTCTGCGACCGCACTGGTCAAGCCCGGCAGCCCGCGATGCCGATGCCGTATCCATGCGCATCTTGGTCATCGAAGACGACTTCGTCAGCCGCACCGTGCTCACGCGGTTCCTCGAACCGTTCGGCGAGGTGACCGCAGCCGTCGATGGCCATGCCGGCCTCAGCAGTTACCGCCAGGCCGCGCAGGCCGGCAACCCGTTCGACCTCGTCACCCTGGACATGATGATGCCGGGCATCGACGGCCTGCAGGTGCTCAAGGAGATGCGCACCTACGAGGGTGAGCAGACGGGCAAGGAGGTCGCCGCCAAGGTGCTGATGACGACCGCGCTCGACGACGTCAAGAACGTCACCGCCGCCTACGACGCGATGTGCGACGACTACCTGACCAAGCCGATCCGCAAGGCGACGTTGTTCGAGAAGCTGCAGAAGCTCGGCTTCGCGCTGCCGAGCTGAGCCAGCCGCCGCCGAGCGTTCCCGGGGTAGGATGCCCGGCATGCTGCGCCCGCTGATCGCGTTCTCGATCCTGTTCGCCCCCTGCGTCGCGCAGGCACCGTCCGCAGTCGGCGAGCCCCAGGCGCTGCAACACGCCGTGCAGCAGCTGCGCCGCGTCGTCGACGACGGCGAAGTGCTCGGCATGGTCGTGATGGTCACGCGCGGCGACGAGGTGTTGGTGCACGAAGCGTTCGGCCACCGCGACGTCGAACGGCAACGCGCGATGCACAAGGACACGCTGTTCCGCATGGCCTCCAACACCAAGGCGGTGACCGCGGCGGCCGTGCTGACGCTGGTCGAACAGGGCAAGGTCGGGCTCGACGATCCGATCGCGCGTTGGTTCCCGACCTTCGCGCACGGCGACGCGGCGAAGATCACCGTGCGCCAGCTGCTGACGCACTCGAGCGGCCTGCGCATCGACACGCTGTTCGTGCGCCCGTTGCTGCAGAAGAGTGAAGAACACCCCGACGCGCCGAACCTGGTGCTCGAATGCGCGCGCTTCGGCGAGGTCGGCCCTGCGGTCGCGCCGGGCACGAGCTACTCCTACAGCAATCCCGGCTACAACCTGCTCGCCGCGCTCGTCGAGGTCGTCAGCGGCGAGCCGTTCGCCGACTACTGCCGCGCGCGCTTCTATCAACCGCTCGGCATGGCCGACACGTGCCACCACGAGACGCGCGCCGACAACGACCGCATGTCCGTGGTCGTCGCCAGGCAAGGTGACGGCTGGCGGACCGCCTGGCGACCGCACGGAAAACCGACCGTGCCGTTCGTGCGCGGCTCAGGCGGCATGATCTCGACCACGGCCGACTTCGCGAAGTTCGCGCGACTGTTCGTCGACGGCGGCCGCGCCGGTGACCGGCAACTGCTCGCGCAGGGCAGCGTGCGCGACGCGACGCGCGACCAGATCCCGCACATCGAGGGTCACCACTACGGCTTCGGCTGGTCGATCGCCGACGACGGCTCGTTCGGGCATACCGGAAGCGATGGCACCTTCGCGTGGTGCGACCCGTCGCGCCGGCTGGTCGGTCTGGTGCTCACGCAGACCCAGGACAACAAGGCGCTCGGCGCCGCGCGCAAGCGCTTCCGGCAGGCGGTGCGCGCGGCGGTGCCCGTCTGGCGCGAGCCGGCCGAGAAGGCGCGCTGACGCCGCGGCCGTCACATTCGAGTTGGCGTTTGCCGCGACCCGCCGCAGAATCACGGCCCGCGCGGGGGTGGCGAAATGGCAGACGCAGCGGCCTTAAAAGCCGCGGGCCGGAAACGGTCGTGAGGGTTCGAGTCCCTCTCCCCGCACCACCTCCGCGGCCACTTGCCCTCGATCGCCGACCCGCGGGCGCACGGTCCGGCGCACCATTGCCGGTGATTTTCTCCTCCCGTTCGTGGCCAGGCGACGCGTCATCCGACGCCAACACCGGGGTCATGAACCCGACCGAACCGACCAGTTCCCACCAACTGCGGCACCTGCTCTGCATCGCCGCGCTCCTGCTCGTGATCGCGAGCACGTTGGTCTTGACCGTGCACACCATGGCACAGGTGCTCGGCACCTTGTCCAGGGGCTTCGACAACACCATGACCGCCGCCGGACTCGACGCCGTCCTGTACGCCGGTTGGTGACTCAGGCGGTCGCCGACACCAGTTGCTGCGCCGCGTCCGACACCACCCCCGCATCGGGCGGCACCCCGCCGTAGACCGCGTCGGCCAGCTGACCGTGCACCCGCCGCACCGCCGCGACCACCTCCGCGTCGATGCCCGGCCGCACCAGCACCTGCCAGACCTCGGGACCGAACCCGGCATGTCCGACGGCGAGTGCACACACACGTTCGAAGGCCGCGAGACGCGCGGCGGCGTCAGCGGCGGGCGCATCGTGCAGTTCCTGCAACGCCGCGCGCAGCGCGGTGCGACGCTCACCGCGGCGGCGCAGGGCCAACCAGCCGGGCACCGTCGCCAACATCACCGACCCGACCAGCAGCCACAGCCACGCAGGCAGCGCGTTCGCGGCGCGATGCCGTTCTGCATCACGCGCGATCAGGTCGCGCACGCGCGCCGGCAACTTCGCCGCGTCGCCGGCAGGCAGCACGGTCAGCGGCACCGGTGAGGTGTGTCTCGTGACGTAGCGCCCCACCTCGGGGTCGAAGGCGCAGAACGGCAGCGGCGGCAATTCGGTGATCCCGGCGCGCAGCGGCAACAGGTCGAACTCGAACACGCGCCGCTGCTGCACGCCTGGTTCGACCCGCCGCTCGACGACACCCTGCACATGGAATCCAGACAACTCCGGCGGCGGCGGCGCGGCGAAGCGCTGCAGATTGCCGTCGCCCATGACCGTCAGCGTGACCGGGAACCCCTGCCCGACCTCGACGCGTTGTGCCGACGTCGCGGCGCGCACCTCGAACCGCCCCACCGCGCCGTGGAAGGTGTCGGGCCGGCCATCGGTCGGCAGGTCGCGCACCGTCCATTCCGGCACGTTGCCGAACACCGTCGCCTCCTGCTTGTCGACGGGTTGCCGGCCGCGCAGGAAGTCCTCGGTGAACGCGTTCGCGAACGCATAACGCAGTTGCACCGCCGCGTCGGGCGCCGCATCGGCGGCCAGTGCCAGCCAGACGAACGGCGCCTCGAGCACGGTGTAGACCCGATCGCCGTCGCGTCGTTCCCCGACTGTCGTGAACTGCCGCACATCCGCGCCGACCACGCCGCGTCGCAGCGGCTCACCGCCCGGCGATGGCCACAGCAACGTGCGCCGTTCGTCGTCCTCGAACCACGCCGCGCGCAGCCCGAACGGAAGGTCGAAGCGCTGCGCGAACAGATCGACGCCGTGGTCGCGAAAGAACGCCGCGTCGTAGCCGATGCGCAACACGCCGTGCAGCGGTTGTTCGACGTAAACGGTCGCGCGCGCCGGCACCACCTCGACGAACACGGGTGGTGGCGATTGCGCCACCAGCGGCGTCAGCAAGGCCGCCAGCAGCGGCGCGACCACCGCCAGCGACCTCACCAATCGCGCTCCTGGGCGACCGCCTGCTGCTGTTGCGCCGCGATCCGGGTGCGGCGCTTCTCCTTCTCCTTGCGCGCCAGCTTCTGGGTCAACTCGTCGAGTTCCCGCGGCGACAACGGCGCCACCGTCAGCTCGGGCAACTGTTCCTCGAGCGGTTGCTGGTCGGTCGGCGCGGGCGGCGGCGGCGGCGCATCTTCCTGCTTCTTGGTCGGGGACGCCGCGTCGCGCTGCCGGCGCAGTTCCGCCAGCGCCACGAACGCGCGTTCCGCGTTGCGCAACGCCTGTGGCCAACCACCCGGTCGTTGCGCCGCGCGGCACCAATGCGCCAACGCACGCTCGGCGCTGCTCACGGCAGCCTGCCAGGCCATCGGCTCGGCGTCGGCCAGGCGCGCGGCGGCCGCCGCAACTTCGGCGCGCTGCATCGCCGCCTGCCCGAGCAGGAACTCACCCCAGGCGCGTTCTTCGGGCGCGTCGTCCTCGAGCAGCGGCCGGGCCGCGGCCTCGGCGTCACCGGGCCGCCGCAGGCGCAACGCGGCCAGCGCCACGTCGCAACGCAGTGCACTGCTCGCGTGCTCTCCCGCCGCCTGCAACTCGGCCGTGAACCCGGCCAGAGCGGCCTCGTAACGCTGCGCGCGATAGTCCGCGAGCGCCGCCGTGAAGACATCGCCGCCGGCCGCCTGGGGCAGCACCGCGCACAGCAGCATCGCAGCGAGGTTCTTCATGGTCGGGATCGGCGTCGTCAGGATCGGCGTCGCTCGGGCAGGGCGAGCGCCAGCATGCTCAGCAACACGCCGAGCAACAAGGGCCACTGGAACACGTGTGGCGGCTGCCGCGTCGGGTCGCGATGCGCGGCGCGTTGCGCGCGCGGCAACAGCAGCTCGGTGAAGACGCGCACCAAGGCCCCCTCGCCGTCGCCGCTCGCGAACCGGCCGCCGCCGGCCGTCGCCAGCGCCGCGAGCGCCGCGCGGTCGGGCACGCTGACCACGTCGTTGCCGTTGCCGTCCTGCAGGAACACCTCCCCGTCGTCCCCTTCGACGACGATCTTGCTGCCGCCTTCACTGCCGTAGGCGAGCGTCGACACACAGATGCCGGCAAGGGCCGCGCGCTGCACCGCCGCGAGCGCGCCGTCACCGAAGTCCTCCCCGTCGGTCAGCAGCACGATGCCCGCGTGGTCGCCGCCCCCGCTGCGTGCGAACGCCGCCAGCGCCGTGTCGATCGCCGCCGCGAGGTCGGTGCCGCCGCGCGCCAGCCGGCTCGGGTCCAGACCCGCGGCCAGCGTCGCCAGCGACTGCAGGTCGTCGGTGCGCGGCGCGATCCACTCAGCGGTGCCCGCGAACGCGACCAGCCCGACCCGGGCCGGCACCGCCGCGTCGGCCAATGCGCGGATGTCGGCCTGCGCCGCGCCCAGCCGATCGGGTTGCAGATCGCGCGCCAGCATCGAGCGCGACAGGTCCAGACACAACACCACCTCGGGGCGCGCCGGTTCCCCGGGCGGCGTGCCGGCCAGCGGTTGCAGCAGCGCGATCGCGCAGGCGAGGGCACCGAGCCAGCCGCACGTCGCGCGGGTGCGCACGAACACGGGTTGACCGAGCACCGCGGTGGTGCGCCGACCGAACGCGGTGTGTTGCCGCTGCCGGCGACGCCGTTCGGCGCGCACCGTCCACCACGCGAGCAGCGGCACGACCAGCACCAGCGGCCAGGCCGCCGGCAACAACCAGTCGAGGCTCACGTCAGCACCTCCAGGCGACGTTGACCGAGCCAGCGACCCAGCCAGCCGAGCACCAGCCCCAGCCACAGCGGCAGCGCGAACCACTCGCGCACCAGCACCCGCGGCTCGGCGAACGGCACCTTCTCGAGGTCCTCGATGGCGCGCTGCACCGCGGCCAGCGTCACCGCGTCGGGGGCCGTGTAGCAGCGACCACCCGTGGTCGCCGCGACCTGCTGCACGGTGGCGAGGTCGAGCGGCAGGAAGCTGCCGTCGGGCTGCGGGCTGCCCTTGCCGACCACCACCGTGTGCACGCGCACGCCGAGTTGTCTGCACCACTGCGCAGCGTGCAGCGGCGCGATCTCCTGCGGCGACGCCGTCGTCGCCAGGTTCTCCTCACCGTCGGTGAGCAGCACGATCACCTTGCTCTTGCTGCTCGACCGCTGCAACACCTCGGCGCCGACGGCCAGCGCCGCGCCGATGCCGGTCGCGTCCTCGGGGCCGTCGGCGAGCACCAGCTGCAGCCGCTCGAGCAGCGTCGCGAACGCCGCGTGATCGAGCGTCGGCGGGCAGACGAGGTCGGCGAAACGCGCGAAACGCACGCAGCCCAGCCGATCGGCGGGACGCCCCGCGCCGAAGCTCGCGGCGAAGCGACGGGCCGCGGCGAGGCGCTGCTCGGCGTCGCCGAGGTCCGTCGCCGCCATCGAGGAACTGGTGTCGACGCACAGCAACAGGTCGACGCCGAGCCGTTCGGGTGGCAGCGGCAGGCGCTGCGTCGGCCGCGCCAGCGCCGCGATCAGGCAACCCAGTCCGACGGCCAGACAGGTCGGCGGCAGCCAGGCCAGACGCTGTCGCCACGAACGCGGCAACGCGCGGCCGCTGCCGCCCGGCGGCTTCACGCCCGGCAATCCCGGACGCGCGCGCCATCGCCCCCACACCACCAACGGCAGCAGCAACGACAGGCCGAACCACGCCGGGGCCGCGAACGCAAAGCCGAACTGGTTCACGCCGCCCCCTGCGTCTGCGCCGTACAACGCACGAACTCGATCGCGGCTCGTCGCGCCCGTTCGCGCTCGTCGCGCGGCGGCGCGGCGTTGGCGAACTTGACCAGATCACAACGCCACAAGCAGTCGCGCAGCGCCTCGGCGCCGCCGGTCGCGTGATGTTGCCACAGCTCCTCGCTGGTGCGCACCTCGGCGTGCAGGTCGTAACGCCGCGCCAGGTAGCGCCGCACCTGGTTCGCCAGTTCGGTGTGGAAGGTCAGGTCGTCGAGTTCGTCGCCGAGCGCCGCGAGCCCCGCGAGCGCCAGTTCCGGTGCGGGTACCTCCGGCGCTGCGATCGGCAGCACCGCCGGGGAAACGCGCCGCCGGGCCCGCAGCATCAGGACGCCGGTCAGCGACATCACCACCGCGATCAACACGTAAGGCCACGCCGAACCGCGGCGCGGTTCGCGCACGTCGCCGGGCCATTCGTAGTCGCCGGGCGGTGCGGGCAACACCGACGCGATCCGCAGCGTCAGCGGCGCCAGTTGCGCGCGCAGTACCGCGCCCCCCGGCTGCAGGGTCACGTCGCGCACCCCGCCCAACGTCAACTCACCGACGGCGAAGGCGCGCACGCGACAACGCCACTCCAGGCGATCGGCGCCCGGGCCGACGCCGCGCGTAGTGGTATCACCTTCGTTCTCGACCACGAGCGGCGCCAGCCAGCCGGCATCGAACACCGCACCCGGCGCTCGCGTCGCGACCACCGACAACTCGAACGGCTCGCCGAAGCGCAGCGTCTGGTCCGCCGGCACGAACACCTCGAGCTGCGCCTGCGCCACCGCCATCGGCGCGCTCCCGAGCAGCAGCCACGACACCGCCAGCCACCGCCTCAACGCCGCACCTGCCGCAGTTCCCGGCGATGGAAGAAGCGCAGCAACGGGTTGACGATCGCGGTCAGGTCCGGCTGCATCGGCAACTGCAGGTCGATTCGGTCGACGTGGCAACGGCGCAGTTTGTCGGCGAGGTCGTGGCGCCAGCGCGACACGCCGGCCGCGAAGGCCTCGCGCGCCGGCGCAAAGCCGAAGTCGATCCGTGTGCGGCGCCCCGATTCGGGGTCGACGACGTCGAGCAGTTCGGGCGGCGGCGCGGTCAGTTCGGGCGGCAGCAGGTGCACCGCGACCAGGTCGTGACGACGCCCACACACCGACAGAATGCGTTCGGGCAGGTCGCCCACGAAGTCCGACAACACGATCACCACGGCGCGGCGCCGCAGCCGCCGCGCCGTCTCACCGAGCAGGTTGGCGAGGTCGGTGCCGCGATCCTTGCCCTGCGCGAACAGGCACTCGCGCACCACCCGCAGCACGTGGCCGGCGCCCTTGCGCGGCAGCACGAAGCGTGAGCACGCCGAACTGCCGGCGATCAGGCCGACGCGGTCGTGGTTGTCGATCGCCGCCAGCCCCAGGCACGCGCAGAACCGCGCCGCGGCTTCGCGCAGCGACCAGGCGCCGATGCCGGTCGCCATCGACGCCGACAGATCGAGCGCGAACACCATCGTCAGCTCGCGCTCCTCGACAAACCGCTTCACGAACGGCCGGCCGACGCGCGCGGTGACGTTCCAGTCGACCTGGCGCGGGTCGTCGCCCTCGACGTATTCGCGCACCTCGCTGAACTCGACGCCGGCGCCGCGGAAGGTCGAACGGTAACCGCCGGCCAGCACGTCGGTGACGAAGCGGCTGGTGCGCACCTCGAAACGGCGCACTTCGGCGAGCACACCGGCGACCGTCGCCGCGGGATCGACGGCGGGTGGCGGCGGCGGGGTTGGACGCGACCAGCGCATGGGCCGGCACGGTTACGGTTCGTGGCCAAAACCGCAAGGGCGGGCGCGAGTTCAGACCATCGCCCGGTAACGCCGATGACCCCTCCGTCGCAGAACTGCGACAGTCGTCCGATCCCGCCGACGGTAGTCCGATGCCCAAGATCCTGCTCGCCGACCCCGACCCCCGCACGCAGAGCGACCTGTCCCGACTGCTCGGCGAACGCGGCTTCGAATTCGACGCGGCCACCGACCTGGCGGCTGCGATGTTGCCGATCGCCGACGGCGAGGTCGACCTGGTGCTGGCCGACCTGCAGCTGCCCGGTGGCGGCGGCATCAAACTGCTCGAGGAGATCCAGCACGTGCACCCCGACACGGTCGTCGTGCTGCTGTCGGCGTTCGGCTCGGTGCAGGACGCGGTGCAGGCGATGCGGCACGGCGCCGCCGACTTCCTCGGCAAACCGTTCGCTCCCGACCAGGTGCTGGTGGCGATCGACCGGGCGCTCGAGAAGGCGGCCCTGCGCAAGGAGAACCACGCGCTGCGCGACGCCCTCGACGACCGCGTGCGCCTCGACAACGTGGTCGGCACCGACCCGCGCATGCAGTCGATCTTCAAGACCGTGAAGACCGTCGCCGACACCCGCACCACGGTGCTGATCACCGGCGAATCGGGCACCGGCAAGACGCTGCTGGCGCGCTCGCTGCACTCGCTGAGTTCGCGCCGCAACGGCCCGTTCGTCGAGGTCAACTGCGGCGCCTTGCCCGAAACCCTGCTGGAGTCCGAGCTGTTCGGCCACACCAAGGGCGCGTTCACCGGAGCGGTGCGCGACAAGATCGGCAAGTTCGAGGCGGCGAGCGGCGGCACGATCTTCCTCGACGAGATCGGCACCAGCTCGCCGGCGTTCCAGATCAAGCTGCTGCGCGTGCTGCAGGACCGCGTCATCGAACGCGTCGGCGACACCAAGACCGTAGGCGTCGACGTGCGCATCGTGCTGGCGACCAACAAGGACCTCGAGCAGGCCGTGGCCAGCGGCGAGTTCCGCGAGGACCTCTACTACCGCATCCACGTGGTCTCGATCGAGATGCCGCCGCTGCGCGAACGGCGCACCGACATCGCCAACCTCGCCGAGCACTTCCTGCGCCGTTTCGCCCGCGAACACGGCAAACCGCCGATGCACTTCACCGACCGCGCGCTGCAGGCGCTGGTCGACTCGCCGTGGCCCGGCAACGTGCGCCAGCTCGAGAACTTCGTCGAACGCGCCGTGGTGCTCGGCGAGAGCCCGGAGGTCGACCTCACCGACCTGCCCAAGACCATCGTCGCCTCGCCGGCGGCTGCGGCCAGCGGCGACGACACCGACGCCGACGAGCCGATCCTGCCGCTCAAGGAGGCCCTCGCCGGTCCCGAACGACGCATCATCGAACGGGCCCTGGCGCACTGCGACGGCAATCGCGAGAAGGCCGCGAAGGTGCTCGGCATCAACCGCAGCACGTTGTTCCACAAGCTGCGGAAGTACGGCATCCGCTGATCGCCAGGCACACCCCCTTGTCGCTATAGTCGCCGCGCCGGTCAATCCTTCATGTTGCGCAAGAGTTTCCAGGTCCTCGCCGCTGCCGTCCTGCTCGTTCTCTTGCTGACGGTGGGTTATGCCGCGCTGCTCGGCGGTCCCGAGAAGACGCTCGACGACGTCGACCGGATGTTCGCGCGCGGTGAGTATGCCCGCGTCGTCGCCGAACTCGAACGCAGCGAACGCAGCGCCAGCCTGCGCGCCGACCGCACCCTGCGGCACCGCCTGCTGCGACGCCGCTACGAAGCCTACCGCAAGCTCGGCAACCACCCGCGCGCGCTCGACGATCTCGAACGACTGCTGAACGAACACGCCGACGGGGCGCAGACCCTGCAGCTCGAGCACATCCGCTTGCTGGCGGTGGTCGGCCAGGGCCAACGCGCCCTGGAACTCGCCGAGGCCTATCTCGTCGACCACCCCGGTGACGGCCGCGCGCTCGAACTCGCCGGCGAAGCCGCGCAGACGCTCTACCAGGAAGACCTGCGTCGCGTGCGCGACACCATCCGTCGCGCCGCCGGCCGCCGCGACGAAGCGGCGGCCCGCGCCGACCTGCTCTCGTACCTCTATCGGCCCGACGGCGACGAACGCATCCCGCTCGCGCTCGCCGCGCTGGGCGCGATCTACCGCGACAACTCGCAGCTGCTGGGCGCATGGCCCCAGCTGCAGCAGGACCTCATCGGCCTGCGCAGCCGCATCCAGTCCTGTCTGGCGCGGTTCCGCGCCAGCCTCGAAGCCGACGGGCAACCGGTCGCCGCGTTCCGCGCCCTGTGCCTGTCCCTGGACCAGGCCGACCGCACGGACGACCTGCTGCTGTTCTGCGAGGCCTACCGGCGCCGCTTCGACCATCGGTATGTGCTCGAGGCCGGCTCGTTCGCGACGTGGGCGCTGCTGCGGCGTGAGCAGTTCGTCGCCGCGCGGGCACTGGCCGAACGCTGGCTGCCCGCAGCCGAGATCCAGGAGATGGTCGACGGCAAGGAGTTCGCCAACGGCCTTGCCGACTTCCTGCTGGCGCGCACTCTGGCCGCCTACGCGCTGCGCGACAGCGCAGCGCTGCGCCGATTCGCCGCGGAAGTCAACGCACTGAGCCAGGCAGGCGCCGTCGTGCCCCTGCCGCTGGCATGCACCAGCGGCCTGATGCACCACCTCGAAGGCAATCGGCAGTGGGCGGAGAGTTCCCTGCGTTGGGCCGCGAGCCAGACCACCCGCAGCGCCGTGCCCGTCGGTCAGGTCGACCTGCTGCCGGTGATCATGCCGCTGCGCATCGACCTGCTGCTGCAACGCGCCGCCCCGTTCGACGAGGTGATCGCGGTGCATCAGGAGTGGATCGAGGCGCGCCCTGGCGAATTGCAGCCGCTGCTCGCGCTCGCCGACTTCCAGCTGCACAGCGACCGCCTGCCCGCTGCGGCGGCGACGATGGCGGCGGCGGTCGACCTGGCGCCGTTCGAGGAGACGGTGCTCGAGCGGCGGCTCGCCGTGGCGCGCGCGCAGTATCGCGACAGCGACCAGGACGGACCGGGCCTGCTCGCGCAGTGTCTGCACCGCAAGTCGCCGCTGCCCGAGACCAGCGATCCCCTGGGGTTCGTGCTGTGCGCCGAAGCCGCGCTCGCCAACGGCGACCGCCGGCTCGCCCCCGTGGCGCTGGCGTGCGCACGGGCAGCCGTGGATCGCTTCGCCTGGTCGCGGCAGCCGCGGCTGCTCGAGGCCCGGGCCGAACTGCTCGCCGGCCGCCCGCTGGCCGCGGTGACCAGCCTCGACAAGCTGCTGCAGCGCGGCGATCGAGACCCGCAGACGCTGTTCTTCCTGCTGCAAGCGCGCCGCGATGCCGGCCTGCCCGCCAACGACGTGGTGATCCCGGCGCTGGCGACGCTGCCGCCCAACGCGCTGCTGGCCGCCGCCGCGCTGCGTTGTGTGCCGGCGACGGCGCTGGCCCAGGCCGAGCCGTTCGCGCGAGCGGCGCTGCGGTTCGTCGCCGAGGACCCGGACCTGATCCCGCTCTGCGCCGCCGTGCTCGCCACCGCCGGCGACCGGCAGGCCGCCGATCGCTTGCTGCAGCCGCTGCGCGGCGCTCGCGCCGAACGCTCGCCGCAGCAGGTTCGTGAGCTGGCCAATGCCGTGCTGGCCCGCCTCACCATCAGCCCCATGCCCGACGACCGCGCGCTGGCCGCCGCCACGGAGCGCGATCTCGCCGACTACGACCTGCGTGTGCCGGCGGCGGCCGAAACCTTGCTCACGACGGCGACCCGACTCGGCGACGATCGGCCAGGCACCGCGCTGGCCCTGCTCTCGGCCGGACTGGCGAACGGCGGCCCCGACAGCCGCTCCGGCGCGGCCTTCGCGATGGCCGGGGACCTGGCGCTGCGTGCCGGACAACTGCGCCTCGCCGAACAGCACTGCACCGCGGCGCTGGCCTTCCCCGACGGCGCGGCGGCCGTCGAGCCCCTGGCCCGCCTGTGCGTGGCGGATGGCCGCAGCCAACGCGCCGCGCAGGTCTACGCGCTGCTGCAGACACCACAGTCCCTGGGCCTGGCGCTGCGCTTCGGCCAACGCACGCAACGCAGCCCCGCCGAGACCCTGGCGCGTGAGCGACTCGAGCACGACCACACCGATCTGCTCGGACACCTCGCCATCGCCGGGCTCGAGCTGCCGTCGGCAGCGGACCTCGACCTGCAGTCCGAACCGCTGCGCGACAGCCTGTTCGAGGTCATGGCGCTGTGTGAGGTGCCGGAACTGGTCGCGGCCGCGGTGCCCGAGGTCGAAGCCCTGGTCACCGCCGCTCCGACCTCGCGGTGTCTGCGGTTGCTGCACGCGTTGGTGCTGCGCCTCGCCGGGCAAGCGCCGGCGGCAGCAGCGATCCACGGCGAACTGTTCGCGGCCGCCGCGGACGAGGTCGACCCGCTGCTGCTCGGGGCGATCGCGCGCGCCTCGCTCGATCCGCGTTATCCGGTGCCGGCGCCGCTCGGCGAAGCCGTGCGGCAGGCCCTGGCCAAGAAACAACTGACCGACTGTCCGGCCGCCACCGCGTTCGCGATGCGGTTCGCGCACCAGACCGTCAGCGACGCCGGCCATCACGACCTGGCCGAGCGCCTCGCCACCCAGATGTGGGTCGACCTTCCGGTCGAAACCGGCGCCACCCTGCAGACCGCCGCGAAGGTGGCGGAACGTGGCAACCCGCAGGCGGCGTGGTGGATCCTCGAGCGCCTGTCACCGACCCTGACCGCGGCAGAGATCCCGCTCGCACTCGATCGGCAGATCTCGCTGGCACGCACCGTGCTCATCACCGACACCAAACTCGCGACGTTGTTCTATGACGCCGCGATGCGCGCGATCGAGCAGCACGGGCCGCGCGGCAGCCTCGTGCACTTCGTGCTCGACCAGGCGCCCCAACTGCCCGACCGGCCCCTCGGCGAAGCGCGCGCTCGCAGTCTGTTGACCAGCCACCTGCAACTCGCCGCACTCGCCCCCAGCCGCGATGAGACCGTCGCCGCCTCGGCCACCCGCCTCACCGCGCTCGCCGGCGCCGACACCACGTTGGCCGCCCTCGACGACGCGCTGCAACACAACCCGACCTGCCTGCCCCTGTGGCTCGCGCGCTGCACGCTGATGAGCCGCGGCGATGCCGGCCCCGCGCCGGTTCGCGCGCTGCGCGCCGTGCTCGACAACGCCGACGATCCGAGCATCCGGCTGCAGTTCACCGTGCTCGCCGCGCGCGCCTTCGACCTGCAGGCCGCCGATGCCGTCAGCCTCGCGTCGTTGCCGGAAGAACTGCGGAATTCACCGACCGGCATGTTCGCCACCGGCCTCGCCCTGCTGCGCGCCGGCAACGCCAACCAGGCGCTGCCGTTGCTGCGCCGCAGTCCCAAGCGCGACGACGGTCTGCAGCTGGTGGCGCTGGCGTTGGCCGAACTGCAGTGCAGCGATCCGCAAGGGGCTCAGCGAGCGGCCGCGATCCTGGCCGCGCTCGACACCGACTACCCGAGCAGTTCGCTCGCCAGGAACGCCGGCAGTCTGGCGCGCCAGCTCGCGCCGCGTTCGGCCAGCGCGCCGCCGAGCCCGACGAACCGGTAGTCGCGCAGCAGCCGGTCGAGCTTGGCTTCGGTGCGGCGCAGGTTGACGTAGTGGCGGAAGCCGCGCAGACCGCCGAGTTGCTGGCGCGGCTGGTCGGGATCGACTTCCCACGGGTGCAGATACAGACACCCCGGCACGTCGAGGCGTTCCTTCTGCGCAAAACCGCGGCGCAGGAACCACAGCGGCAGCAGCCGCAGGTAACCGCCGCCACCCACCGGCAGGTGCCGCCCCAGGACGTCCCAGGTCAGCGGCGGGAACTCGAGCAGCTCGCCGCCTTCGCCCTGCAGGCGATACGGGGTCGTCGGCGCGCCGGGCACACCGTAGTCGGGGTGCCGCACCGGCTGGATCGAGCTGTCGAGTTCGATGCCGGCACGCAGCAGTTCGTCGATCGCCCACGGCGTGTGTTTGCCGATCGACCAGGTGCAGGCCCGGAACGCGCGCGGCCGCACCCCGACCAGGCCTTCGAGCACCACGGCGGTGCGTTCGAGGTCGGCGCGGAAACCGGCACGGCCGAGCTCGGGCAACACACGATGGTCGTAACCATGGCTGCCGATCTCGTGCCCGGCGGCATGCACCTCACGCACCAGTTCGGGCAACCGCTCGGCGATCCAGCCCAGGAAGAAGAACGTGGCCTTGGCGTCGCGCCGCGCAAACAAGTCCAGCAGCCGCTTGGTCGAGTCCAGACAACGCAGCTCGAGCTGCTGCCACTGCGCACGGTCGATCAGGTGCGCCATGTTGAGCACCTGGAACCAGTCCTCGACGTCCACCGACAACGCGTGCCCGGAACTCACCGCAGCAACTCCCGGCTCACCGGCAACAGCGCCGTCAGGAAGCCCGCGCAGCGCTGCTCCGCCGCAGCCAGCGGTTCACCCTCGCCGATCGGGGTCTCGACGCGCAGCAGGAAGCCCGACTCGTTCTGCCGCAGCAGCGCCAGCGGCATGTGATGCATGGCGAAGTCCTCGTAACGGCCCGACGACCACGAACGCGTACCGAACAGGCTGTAGGTCAAGAAGCGTCGACCGTCGCTGCGGCGCCGCGCGACGATGCGGCTGACGGTGGTCGGTTCACCGAGCCACGGCGCCGCGACGACGTCGTCCTGCTCGATGTCCATGTTGCTGCCTTCGATGCAGATGCGCGGCGCGTGCACGCTCTTCCAGTTGGTGTCGTGGAACAGCGCGGTGAGGCTGATGAAGTCGCCGGCCGCGGTCGTGTAGGCGCGATAGACGAAGTCGCCCGTGCCGAGCAGTTCGCGCCAGCGCGGCAGGCTCTGCTGGAACTTCTCTTCCTGGGCAGGTGTGCGCGCGAGCAGCGTGTAGCCACCCACCAGTTCGGGCAAACGCGCGGCGCGCTGACCGTCGCCGCCCGCCGGCCGATACAACGACAACCACAACAGCGGCGCCGCGACCAGATACAGCCACAGGCCCTGTCGGCGCAGCGACCGGGCGTTCTGGGCCGCGGACAGCGGCGCCACCGGCACCGACGACGACACCGACGACGGTACGGCGTCCGGTGACCACCCCCTGCTCAACAGCCGATCGAGCGTGAGCAGGACCACGAGGTCCGCGACCCATTCGAGCCCGTTGGCGAGCGTGTGGCCGAACCCTTCGGCGAACGGCACCCCGAACCAACGCGCGAACAGGCAGATGCCGGCGATGCGCACGACGTTGGCGAGCACCGCGATCGGCACCGCGGCCAGCAGCAGCGCGGCGCGGCGCAGCCACCGCGCCGGCCCCATGAAGAACGCCACGCACCACGCGATCGTCGTCATCGCCAGCAGCGAACGCAGCCCGCCGCACGCGTCGGCGACGTACAACGACGCGTCGGTGCCGCGCAGCAACAGGTCCGCGCCGCGCCGTTCCAGGTCGGCGCCCAGCAGGTTGGCGAGCGCCGCGCCGCCGCCCACGGCGAGTTCCTTGAGCGAGAACGCCAACCAGCCCTCGACCACGATCGGCGTCGGCACCAAGAACAGCGACAGCCACAACACCGGCCACAACCCCTTCAGCCGCTGCCGCCCCAGCGCCAGCCAGGCCGCGCCCGGAATCGCCAGCACCAGGCTGCCCGCCGACAGCGAGTCGATCATCAGGGCGGCGCCGACCAGGTGCATGAGCAACGCCGGCACCAGCAGCCACAGCCCACCCAGGTCGACGTACGCGGGTCGCGTCAGCCAATCGCGCCGCCGGGTCCAGATCACCACCGCGGCGACCACCGGCACCAACCAACAGTGTTCGTAGTACAACGTCGGCGCGTTCCAGCGGTCGACACACCACCCCAGCGCCGTGGCATAGGCGAGCAGCAGCGGCAGGAACACGAGCAGGAAGGCCTTCACGCGCGGCCCCCTTCTACCAGCTGTTCATAGACGTGCACGACTCGCGCGGCATTGCCGGCCCAGGTCCAGCCGTTCGCCAGCAGACTGTCGCGGCCCGCCTGCCCCAGCCGCCGCGCGAAGGCACGGTCGTGCACCAGTCGCCCGAGCTGTTCGACCAGGCCGTCGACGCTGTCCTTGGCGAACAGCAGCCCGGTCTCGCCGTGCCGCACGGTCTCGCGCAGGTTCGGCTGGTCCGGCGCCAAGGTCGGCACCCCCGCCGCGAGCGAGTCGAACAGCTTGAGCGGCGACGCGTAGGCGTTGATCGCCGGCACCAACGCCGCGTCGGCCGCGAGCACGTGGCTCGGCAACAACGGTGGCGGCACGACGCCGAGGGCCCGCACCCGGTGTTCGAGCCCGGCCTCGCGCGCCGCGGCCAACAGCGCCGGCAGCGCCGGCCCGGCACCGATCAGCAGCAGGCAGAGCGTCTGCAGACCCGGTCGTCGCATCGCCTCGAGCACCAGATCGAGCCGATGCCAGGGGCGCATGTAGCCGACGAACACCAACCCGAACGCGTCGTCGGGCAGCCGCCACGCCGCCCGCACCGCCTCGGCCGCAGCGCGCGCGGTGGTGTCGTAACGCGACGGGTCGGCGGCGTTGCCGATCACATGCAGCCGTTCGCGCCGCGCGCCGGCCGCGACCAGCAGCTCACCGAGCACGGCGGTCACGGGCAACACCGCGTCGGCGCCGGCGAGCACCGCGCGTTCGGTCGCCGCGGCGCGGTGTGGCAGCCGCAACAGACCGAGCTGCCGCATCTCCGCGACCATCGGACTGTTGACCTCGAGCAGCAGCGGCACGCCGAGTTCCCGAGCGACGTCGAGGCCGGCGCGGCAATGCAGCGCGTGACGTTCGTAGACGAAGTCGGGCCGGAAGGTCCGCGCCGCCGCGCGCAGCAACGCGCGGCCCTTGCTGTTGTAGAGCACCTCGAGCACCTCGACCGCGGTGCGCGGCAGACGCAAACGCTGCCAGAAGTGCGGTCGCGCCGGCTTCGCCGCCGCCGACGTCGGCGCGCCGGTCTTCGGCACCAACGCGCACTCGAGCACTTCGTGCCCCGCCGACCGCAGCGCCGCGATCAGTTCGCGCACGTGCACGGCCTGGCCGTCGTCGGCGCGGATGCGGTGATGGTAGAGGATGCGACGAGGCTGGCTCACGCGGCCTCCCCGAGCAGACGCCGAAACATCGCCGCCAACAGCTCGACGGGCTGCTGCCAGCCGTACGTCGACGCGAACGTGCGCACGGCGTCGCGATCGCCGGGCACCGCCAGCAGCCGCCTCGCCGCGGTCGCAAACGCGTCGACGTCGCCGACCGGCACCAGCGCGCCGCGCTGCAGGTCGCCGGCAGCGGGCAGTGCGAGGATCTCGGGGATGCCACCGACGGGCGTCGCCAACACGCGCAACCCACTGGCCAGCGCTTCGGTCACGACGTTGGGCCAGCCTTCACGCTCACTCGGCAACACCAACAGATCAGCGGCGCGGTAGGCCATCGCCACCTCGTCCGGTCCACGATTGTCGAGGAACACTACCCGCGCGCCGCCGGCAGCCGCGATCGCAGCGCGCTCGGGTCCGTCACCGACCAGCACCAGACGCACGTCGTCGGGCAGTTGCGCCAGCGCGCGCGCGGCGACCGCGAAACCCTTGCCGGCAACCAGACGGCCGACCCCGAGCAGCAGGCGGCCCACTTCGGGCAGCCCCAGCGCGCGCCGCGCCGCAGCGGCATCGCCGATCGAGAAGCGTTCGAGATCGACGCCGTTGCGCACGTCGTAGATGCGTTCGCGCGGCAGCCGCGCCACGAACGCGAAACGGTCGCCGAGGTCGCGGCTGACGGCCGCACACGCCGCGGCGCGCTGCGCCGCCATCGCGATGCGCCGCGCCACTTCGTGGTCCTGGGCCAGCACGTTGAGGTCCGAACCGCGCGCGGTCAACGTGAACGGCACGTGAAGCTCCTGCGCCAACATCGCCGCGGCGACGCCGTCGGGCCACAGGTAGTGCGCGTCGAGCACGATCGGCCCTTCGGCCGCGAGCTGCGCCACCACCGCCCGCGCGCCGTTCGCCATCGCTGCGGCCTGCCGCCGCAAACCCAACCCGGGCCAGTGTCGGTACCGCGGATGCCGAACGTCGACTCCCGACCAGGTCTGCCGTTCGGGCACGGCGTGCCACAGCCGGTAGGTGCCGCGCCGCAGCGGCCACCACACGCTCGGCACCGGCGCGACGACGCTCCAGCCAAGGCCTACCGCCGCGGCGACGCGGCGCATGCGTTCGTAGACGAACAGGCCGTGCGTCGGCATCACCGACGACGGGAACAGATTGGTGAAGGTGACGATGCGCTTCACGCGCACCACCTGCGCAGGAAGCGGGCGAACACCAACACCGCCCACAGCATCTCCCCGTGGTCGGCGACGCCTTGCCGGTGCCGCGTCAACAAGCGGCCGACCACGCCGGGGTCGACCCACTGCCCGAGCAACCGATCGCCGAGCGCGGCCTGCACGGCGTCACCGACGGGCCCCTGGCACCACGCCCGCAACGGCACCGAGAAGCCCTGTTTCTTGCGCAACAGCGCCGCCGCGTCGAGCCGCGAACGCAGCGCGCGGCGCAAGAACGCCTTGGTCTGCCCACCCTCGAGCTGCCAGGCCACCGGCACCTGCGCCGCCTGTTCGAGCAGCATGTGATCGAGGAACGGGCAACGCACCTCGAGCGATACCGCCATCGACGCCCGATCGGCCTTGACCAGGATGTCCCCGGGCAGCCACGTCGCCAGGTCGGTGTGCACCATGCGATGCAACGCCGGCAGGCCCGCGGCCGCGTCGTAGGCGTTGATCAGCGGTTCGTGCGGGTTGCCGGCCGCCGCGTGGTGTTCTGGCCGCAGCACGCCGAACACCTCTTCGGGCAGGTGCGCACTGACCGATCGCGCGTAGGCGACGGCCGGCGGCGAGCCCAGATTCTGCAGCGTGCGTTTGGCGCGCAGCGCGCGCGGCAACCAGTCCGCCTTGGGATACACCGCGCCCAACGCGCGCCACAGCGGCGCCGGCAGCAGCCGCCGCAGCTGGTGTTCGCGCACGTCGAACAGATAACGCCGGTATCCCGCGAACGCCTCGTCGCCGCCGTCACCCGACAACGCCACGGTCACGCGCTGCCGCGCCAGGCGACACACGTGGTAGGTCGGCACCACGCTGCTGTCGCTGAACGGTTCGTCGAAGACCTCGTCGAACCAGTCGAGGTCGAGCAGGTCTTCCGGTCGCAGTTCGGCTTCGAACAGCTGCGCAGCACAGGCCGCGGCCGACAACCGCGCCGCCGGCCGTTCGTCGAAGCGCGGGTCGGCGAACCCGATCGTGCACGCCTGCACCGGTCGCCCCAGCGTGCGATGCATCGAGTCGACCACCGCGTAACTGTCGATGCCCCCCGACAAGAACGGCGCCAGCGGCACCTCCCCCATCAGCCGGATGCGCACCGCCTCGTCGAACGTGGCCAGGACCCGCCGCTCGTGTTCCTGCCGCGTCGTCGCCAGGTCTTCGGCGAAGGCCAGCTGCCAGTAACGCGTCGTTCGCACCGCGCCGTCCTTGACCAGACACCAATGCGCCGGCGGCAGCTTGTGCGCGGCAGCGAAGATGCAGTCTGGCTCGGGCACGTAGCGCAGCGCGAAGAAGCGGGCCACCGCCTGCGGCGACAGGCGCCGGTCGATGCCGAGTTCGTGCAGCGCCTTGAGTTCACTCGCGAACGCGAACATGCCATCGTGCACCGTGTAGTGCAGCGGCTTCTTGCCGAGCCGATCGCGCGCGGCGTAGAGCTCGTGCCGATCCTCGTCGACGATCACCAGCGCGAACATGCCGCGCAACCGCGCCGCCAGCCCCGTGCCCCAACGGCGGTAACCGTGCAGCAGCACCTCGGTGTCGCTGTTGGTCCTGAACACGGCGCCACCCGCCTGCAGCTCGGCGCGCAGTTCCTGGTAGTTGTAGATCTCGCCGTTGAAGGTCACCCACAGACGCTCGTCCGGCAACGCCATCGGCTGCGCGCCGCCGGCGACGTCGACGATCGCCAGGCGACGGTGCGCCAGCGCGTAGCCGCGGCCGGCGCGCACGCCGTGACCGTCGGGCCCGCGGTGCGCGATGCGCAACGCCATGCGCCGCGCCACTTCGGCGTCGACGGCCCGCGCCGCGTCGAAGTTGAAGATGCCGGCGATGCCGCACATCAGCGGTGGCGCTCCCAGCGCGGCGGCGGCGGCGCCCCTTCGGTGATCACCTCGCTGCCGGCGGGACCGCCGAACCGATCGCGCCAACGCACCGTGATGCGCCGGCCGAGCCGCGCGCCGGGCGTTGCGCTCGCCGGGGCCCCAGCGGCGAACACGTCGGTGGCCACACCCGTCGCGCCGGCCAGCGGCGCGCGCCGATAGGCCATGACCGCCACCGCCAGCAGGCTGGTGACCAGCGCCAGCCAATGGTAGATGAGGTCGAAGTGGCCGCGGTTGAGGAAGAACGCGCCAACCATGAAGCCGACGGTCGTCGCTTCCATCATGCGCGCGTAGTCCATCGCCCAACGCAGATCGGGTCGGGCCCGGCCGATCGCGAACACCTTGCGACACGCCACGAACACCGACACCAGCAGCAGCATGTAGACGACGAAAGCCGGCGTGCCGCTCTCGGCCCAGATCTGCAGGTAGCTGTTGTGGGCGACCTTTGTCATCTCGCCGAGCGAAGGGTCACCGCCCGAGAACTCGTGGAACCGCGGCTGGAAGTTGCGCATGCCGACGCCGAGCAGCGGATAAGCCTGGATCATCCGGAACGCCGTCGCCCAGGCGACCAGGCGCGCGTTGCGCGACGAGTCCTGGGTATCCCCGATCGACGCCAGCCGCTCGAGCACTTCCTGCGGCGCGAGCACCGGGAACAGCAGCACCAGCAGGCCGAGGAACCCGAACGCCTTGAACAGTTGCCCCGACCGCCAGGCCATCCACAGCGCGGTCGCCGTCAGCGCCAGGAACGCGCCGCGGCTGTGCGTGAGCACGATCGTGATCACGGTCAGGAACACGGCGACCTGGGTGCCCCGCCGGATCAGTGGCCAGGCGCGTTCGCTGACGCCGAGGTACCACAGCAGCGGCACGTTCATCACCAGGGCCAAGGCGAAGTCGTTGTTGTCCTCCATCATCCCGCCGGGCCCGCGCAGGATCTGCCGGCCGCCGCCGAGCACGCCGAGGATGCCGCCCTTGACGCCGAAGAACGCCAGGCACAACGCGATCGTCCACAACATCACGCGGAAACGCGCCGGGGAGTCGACCTGACCGGCCGTGAACAGCGCCACCAGCACGATCTTGACGAACTCCGCGTAGTACTTGTTGGTGTAGTCGTCGTGGATCTGCGCGAACGCGTAGCTGACGGTGATGAACATCGTCAGCAACACCATCATCCTGGTGCGCAGATCCCACGAGGTGAAACGCCGCCTGCCGCTCTCGTTGGCCCACCAGCCGATCACCATCGCCAGGCCGACGAAGAACGACAGACGCATGGTGCGCGCAAACCCCCAACACAGGTCCTGCGGCCGCATGTAGGCCAACCAGCTGAACAGCAGCAGGCCGACGAACGGCTTCTTGAAGCTGCCCGGCAGCATCAACATCACCACCGCGAACACGAGCAGGTCGCGCACGGTCAGTCACCGAGCAGCATCGCCAGCAGGTCGCGCACGGAGGACGGCAACCGCGTCGGGTCGACGTAGAACACCGTGATCACGATCACGCACAGGCACAACAGCACGGCCGCGAACAACGTGATGCGGCGGCGGCCGCGCAACACGCGTTCGCGCTGCACGTCCGTCTCGAGATGGCTCATGCCGCCGAGCACCGGCACCGCCAGGCTGCGCTCGACCTCGTCGATGGTCTTGAAGGAGCCCTGCAGCACGTCGAGCAACAGGATCAGGCCGATGGCGAAGCCGAGGCCGAGCACGCAGCCGATCAGGGCCACGACCAGGATGTTCGGGTCGGTCGGCCGCGGCGGCGGATTGGCCGTGCCGAGCTGCCGGATGGTGCGCTTGTTCTGCAGCTGCCCCAGGGCCGCGACCTTGGTGGCGAGGGCCTCGTTGGCGTCGTCGCGCTGCTTCTTGACGTCCTCGAGGTCGGACAGCTTCTTGAGGTACAGCTCGTATCCCTCCGCCTGCCGCGCCAGCAGCGCGCGGTCGGCATCGATCTGCTTGTCGAGCACCTCACACTCCGTGCGCATCGCCAACAATTCGTCCTCGAGCCTGGCGATCTCGGCCTGCAGTTCGGCGTAGCGAGGGTTGGCTTCGGTGCCGTCGACGGTATCGCCGGTGACGCCGAGCAGCATCAGCTCGGCCTGCAGCTCGGGGATGCGCAGCTCGGCGGCTTTGTACTCGGGTGTGTGCGGCAGGAAGACGACCGTGCGCCGGCGATGCCCCAGCAACTCGAGTTGCTTGATCATGATCACCGTCTGCAGCTCCTTGTCGAGCTCGCTGGTCGCGACCCGCGCACCGGGCGTGAACGGCCGTCGCTTGTCGGTCAGCTCCAGTTCGCCACGCAGCTTCTCGAGCCTCTTCTCCGCCGTCGCCACGTCGATGCGACGCTGCGCGAGTCGATCGACCAGGGCCTTGTGGGCCGCCTCGCGTTCGCGCTGCAGTTGGCGTTGTCCGAAATCGTCGGTCTGTGGATCGAGACGGTACTCCTGTTCGAGATGGCGCTTCTGCGCGAGCAGTTCCGTGTAGGCCTTGTCCTCACGTTTGAAGGCCTCGGCCGCGAAACTGCGCTCCTGCTCGGCCTGCTGCCGATACAGCGCCAGCCGCTGATCGATCCACGTCGTCACCAGCGTGTTGAGCAGCGCTGCACAGCGCTCGCCGTCGAGATCCTTGAACTCGACGCTGATCTGCGCGTAGTCGCGATCAGGGCGCTGATTGCTGTCGTTGATGCTCAGCCGTTCGCGGATCGCGAGCACGTTCTGGCTGCGCACGAACTGATCGGTGACCATCGCCTCGGGCCACCCCAGCGTCTCGATCGTCTCTTCGACCGCGAGCGGCAGCGTCAGTTTCGCCGACTCGACGATCGACCGGAACGGGTCCTCCTTGCTGCGCACCGACTGCCCGGGCGCCATCTCGTGCCAAAGCTGCGTATTGGCGACGTAGTAACGCGGGATGAAGAACGCGACCAGACCACCCACCAGCAGGCCGAACAGCGACGCGGGCACGACCTGCCACCGCCGCCGCTTGAGCAGGTCGACGTAGCGTTGCACCGAGATCTGCGGCAGGTCGAGTTGCGTCACCGACGTCCCTGGCTCGATTCGCGGGTTGGTGGAAGCGGCTCTCGCGCGGGCATGATCAGAACCTGTACGGAGTGTAGAAGTAGTCCGTCTCGCCCGTCAGGTAGCGGTATGCCGACTCCGCCGACGCAAAGCCGAGCATCGTGCGCACGGCGAGACCAACGGGTTCGAGGATGCGTTCGAGCAGGCGCGCCAGCAGGCCGAGGAACGTCGGCGGGATGTAGACGATGTCGCGTTCGTGGATCCGCAGGTTCGCCGCGGTGTATCCGGTGGTCACCATCTCGCGGAAGTTGACGTCGACGACCATCGGGTTCTCGGCGTCCGGGCGGATCAGGTAGACGCGGCCCAGGTTGGCGAGGTTGGTCCACCCGACCGTGAACATCGCGTCGATCAGGGTCATGTCGGGTTCCATGAGCACGCGCCCCTTGCCCCGCCGCACCTCGCCGATCGCGTAGAAGAACTTCTGTGTGCGTACGATGCGCGCCTGCAGATTGGGCTCGAACGTGAACACCGTGCGCAGTTGCGCCTTGATGAAGGCGCTGAGCTCGACCTCGGTCTTGCCCAGCACGTAGATTGGGCCGACGTACGGGATGAAGATCGTGCCGTCGATGCCAACGGGCTGCGCCACGGTCAACTCGACGAGCCGTTCTGCCTGCAGCAGGTCCGTGGGATCGAGCATGAACTGCACCCAGTCCAGACCGCCGACGTAGTTCTCCCGCGTGGCGTCGCCCTGGGCCCGCGCGCCGAACCCCTTCTCGTGCAACAGTTCCCGCAGCTGCTTCTCCTCGAAGTTGCTGCAGCCCGCCAGCGCCAACGAGAGGCACAGCAGCAACAGCCGCGCCAGCAGGCACGCCGAGACGGTCTTGGAAGGCGCGGTCATGACAGAGGTTTGCTTCGCAAAGCGCATCGTCGCCGCATCGTAGGTACGATTCGGGTCCTGGCAATCGCGACGGTGGCCGATCGCCCATCTCATCGGCATTCGCGCGCCGCCGACCTGACCTCGCGGCCGGTGCGGCCCCGCGCCAAGTGACGCCGTTGGGACGCGGCAGCGCTTCGCAAGCGTCGCCATCTCCCGTACAAACGTCGCCCATGCGTGCGCTTCTGCTGGTCCTCACGAGCCTGTGCCTCGTGAGCTTGCTGGCCCTGGGGGCGTCGTTGGTCTGGTGGCGAGGTGAGGCGCCCCCACCGCTGCTGCCCGACACAAGTCCGGTGACGGCGGACGCCGACCACGAGGCCGAGGGCGAAGTGGCGACGATTGCCACGGCCGAGGCGAGCGGCGAGCCCGGCGATGTGGTGATCGAGGACAGCGAAGGGGAAGGCGAACTGCGCCAGGCCGCCGACGAACTCGACCCGCAGGTCGGCCCACGGGTGCAGGTGGTGCGCGGCCAGCCCGGGTTGCCGGTCGCCGAGGCCACCGTCTGGTTCATCACCGAGGCCGAAGCCCGGCGGCGCCTGCCGCAAGCCGAGCAGCTGCCGCAAGCCGCGTGGCCCGAACGCGTCGGCCAGCGGCTCGTGACCGACGCCACCGGGGTGGTGATGTTGCCGCCGACGCGGGCCCCGTGGCTGGTCAGTGCCGTGAGCGGCGACGAGTTCGCGTTCGGCCACGTGCGCTCGACGCGGCGGCCCACGACGCTGCAGTTGCAGACCGACGAACGGGTGGCGGTGGTCGTGACCTGGCCCGATGGGACCCCGGCGCCGGGGCTGCCCGTGACGCTCGCCCACCAATGGGGCAACGACCGCAGCGAGCAACTGTTCCGCACCACCACCGATCCGCGCGGCCGCGCCGTGGTGCCGCACTTCCAGTTGCTGCGGCCCGCGCCGCGCCAGAACCAGGCCGAAACGTTCGTGGCGTTGCTGCGGCTACCCGCGGTCGAACCCATCGGTGCCCGGTTCCCCGGGCGGCCAGCGCCCGTGGACGCGATCGCCCTGGTCGCGCCGTGGCTGGGCAAGGTCGAGGTGCAGTTGGCCGACCAGCGCGGCACCCCGCTGCTGTCGCCGGCGCAGGTGTGGCTGGCGCCGGACGCGCCACCCGCTGCACCGGGCCCGGCCAAGGACGGCCAGGCGCCGCTGCCCGTGCCGCGCTTCGAAACGTCGCTGCGTGAGGAGAAGCCGGCCAGCGAATCGCCGATCGTGTTCAGCAACGTGCCGGTGCAGGCGCCGGTGCGGATCAGCGCGCGCTTTCCCTACGCCGGCCGCATGGCGGGCATGGAGGCGATGGGGCCCGAGAACACGGGAGAGACCCGCCGCGTCGAACTGCGTCTGCCCGACGATCGCGTCGTGGTCGCCGGCCGCTGTCGGCTCGACGACGGCCAGCCGATCGCCGCGCAGAAGGTCTCGCTGATCATCTGGCGCGAAGGGCGCGCGCTCGGCGAAGTGTTCGTCGAGACCATCGCCGACGGCCGCTTCGACCTCGTCAGCCGAGCGGGCGGTGGCAGCCCCCAGGACCAGATCGAGTTCCGCTGGACACGAACCGCGGAGGGCTCGAACACCATCTACGGTGTGCGGGTGCCGATCGCGCCGTTGGCGCCCGGCGAACGGCGCGACCTCGGCGACCTCGTGTTCGCGCCGCTGCCACCGTTGGCGACGGGCGTCGTCGTCGACGACCGCGGCGAACCGGTCGACGGCGCCAGCGTGCAGCTGCAGGCGCAGCGTTTCGAAGGCGAGAAGGAATCGTGGCCGACGGTGGCCGGCTGGACCGCGCGCACGGCCGCGGACGGAACGTTCGCGCTGTTCGGCGACCAACCGTTGGGCAATCTGCGCCTGTACGCCGACACCGACCAGCACTTCGGCGCCGCGACGCCACTGCCGCCACCCGCGCGGCCGGCGCGCATCACCATCGATCGCAACGGTGTGCTCGTCGGTCGTGTGCTGCTGCCCGGCTGGGTCAGCGACGGCATGTGTGAGCTGACGGTGCAGCCAGCGGATCCCTCACTCGACCAACGCACGCGCCGCCAACAGAGCCAACGGGTGCAGCTCGGCCGCGGCCGCGGCGGGCGCTTCGCGGTGCAGCCGCTGCGCGCCGGCAGCTACGACGTCGCGGTGCGCATGCGCAACCTGCCCGATCCGATGCTCGAGCTCAACGCGATCTACGTGTCGCCGGGCACCAACCGCGACGGGCGTCTGGCCCTGATCGACCTGCGCCAGTCGATCCATCGTTACCGCCTGCAGGCCGTCGACGGGGTCGGTCAGCGCATGAACGTGAACACGCCGCTGCTGACGCGTTTCCTGCGCGCCGACGGCTCGCCGGGCTCGGCCGGGTTCCGCTTCCAACGCGGTCGTGCCGAGGTGGTCACGGTGCAGCCGCTGCTCGAGTTCGTGGCCTTCGCACCGGGCTGCCCGCCGACGATCGTCACGCTGCCGCCCGGCGACCACAGCATCATGCTGCAGCAGCAGCTGCCGGCCGTGCTGACGCTGCCCGGCGCGCGGCGACTCTGCGGCCCGCAGCGGCTGGTGCGCGTGTCGACGATCCTGACCGGCGCGACGGGCTTTCCCGAGTCGCTGTCGGGACTCGACCAGCGTTCGGGGGAACGGTTCGCGTTCCCGCGCTGGGAACTCGGCAAGAGCAGCGGCGCGTGGCTCGAGGGCAGCGACACCGTCGAGGTGCCGCTGGCCTTGTCGGGTGAATACGAGGTGGTGCTGCGTGTGCACGCCACCGACAGCCCGCGGTCGCCGCAGGCGTCGGTGCCGCTCGGCAACCACCTGCTGCGCGTCGGCGGCGGTGAGGCGAAGCGCATCACGCTCGACGCCGAGAAGGTGCTCGCCGCGATCCAGCAGGTCGACGAGCAGCAACGCGCGGCGGTCGAACGCGCGCAGCGGCAGGCTCAGCAACGAGCTCAGCAACCGCAGCAGCAGGGTCGCAACGGCGCGCCGCGCGGTCGCTGATCACCGCCCGTCGGTGAAACACTGCGTCACCAGTGCCGTCCACCCGGTCTGATGCGCCGCCCCACAGCCGCGGCCGGTGTCGCCGTCGAAGTACTCGTGGAACCAGTACAAACCCCGCCAGTGCGGGTGGTCGGCGAAGCGGCGATCGTCACCCGCGAACGGCAAACCGCCGTCACCGCGCGGCCGGAACAACGCCGCCAATCGCTGCCGCAGTTCGTCGGCGACCTGTTGCAGCGTCGCCATGCGCCCCGAACCGCGTGGGCACTCGACGCGCAGCTCTTCGCCGTAGAAGCGGCCGTACCGTTCGATCGCCTCGATCAGCAGGAAGTTGACCGGGAACCACACCGGCCCGCGCCAGTTGCTGTTGCCGCCGAACATCGTCGTCGTGCTCTCCGCCGGCGCGTAGTCGACGCGATGCTCGGTGGCGCCGACATGCAGCACGAACGGCTGTTCGCGGTGCACCGCGGACAGCGAGCGGATGCCGTACGGCGACAGGAACTCGGTTTCGTCGAGCACGCGCGTGAGCACCCGCAGCAGCTGGTCCCTGGATGGCACCGACAGCAGCGCCATCGGTTCGGCGCCCAGCGTGAAGGTCACGCGCCCGGCGAGTTCCTTCTCGTTGGCGAGGAACCAGCGCAGCCGCCGCGCGAAACCGGGCAGCTTGTCGATGGTCACCTGGGGCAGGATCTCGACCGCGCACAGCGGCATCAGGCCGACCAGCGAGCGGATGCGCAGACGTTCGACGCGCTTCTCGAACGTGATCTGGTCGTAGTAGAAGCCGTCCTGCTCGTCCCACAGGCCGGTGCCGCCGAGCGTGTTCATCGCGTGCGTGATCGCGACGAAGTGTTCGAAGAACTTGCTGGCGACGTCTTCGTAGGTGGCGTCTTCGGCGGCCAGCTCGAGCGCCATGCTCAGCATCGTCGCGCAGTAGAACGCCATCCACGCGGTGCCGTCGGCCTGTTCGAGCGTGCCGCCGGTCGGCAGCGGCTGGCTGCGGTCGAACACGCCGATGTTGTCGAGCCCGAGGAAACCGCCGCCGAACACGTGTTTGCCGGCGATGTCCTTGCGGTTGACCCACCAGGTGAAGTTGAGCAGCAGCTTGTGGAACGCGCGCGCCAGGAACGCGCGGTCGCGTCGGCCGCGGGCGCCCGTCATCTTGTAGACGCGCCAGCAGGCCCAGGCGTGCACCGGCGGGTTGACGTCGTCGAACGCGAACTCGTAGGCCGGGATCTGCCCGTTCGGCGCCATGTACCACTCGCGCATCAGCAACAGCAGTTGCCGCTTGGCGAACTCGGGGTCCAGCCGCGCATACGGGATCATGTGGAACGCGAGGTCCCAGGCCGCGAACCACGGGTACTCCCACTTGTCCGGCATCGACAACACGTCGCGGTTGTAGAGGTGCTGGAAGTCGCGATTGCGACCGTTGCGGCGTTCGGGCGGCGGCGGCGGCTGCGCTGGATCGCCGGCCAACCAGGTGCGCACGTCGAAGTGATAGAACTGCCGGCTGCTGAGCAGCCCGGCGTAGGCCTGCCGCGCGATCGCGCGCCCCTCGGCGTCGGGCACGTGCGAGAGCACCTCGTCGTAGAACTCCTGCGCGTCGGCGGCGCGCTGCACCAGCACCCGGTCGAACGGCGCGCCGAACGCCGGTTCCTGGTGCAGCGTCAACGGCCGCAACCGCAGCCGCAGCCGCACCTCGCCACCCGCCGGCACCGTGAACTCACAGTGCAACGCGACCTTGCTGCCGCGACCCTGCGCGTTGACCGCCGCGCTGTCGCCGGACACCACCGCGTCGTGGAACGCGTCCTTGGCGAAGGCCGTCTCACCCGCGCCGAACAGCCGCCGGTTGTTGGTCTCGTTCTCCGTCGCCAGCAAGCCGTGCAGCACGCCGCCGGCACCGGGCACCTCGAGTGCCAGTTCGAACGGCGGCAGGTCGGCGCCGCGTGCGACCACCCGCCGTTCACCGTCCGGCGCCGCGAGCGCTTCGATCGCGCCGCGCGGCCAATACCCCTCACCCTGCCGCCCCCACGACCAGGTGTTGCGGAACCACAGCTGCGGCAGCACGTGCAGCAGCTGCGCGTCCGGGCCCCGGTTGTGCACGACCAGTTCGATCAGCACGTCGTCGGGCGTGTCCTTCGCGTAGGTGACCAGCACGTCGAAGAAGCGGTCCGCGGCGAACACCCCGGCGTCGGCCAGTTCGAACTCCCGTTCGCCGCGGCCGCGCCGCGCGTTCTCCTCACGCAACCGCGCATACGGGAACTGCGCGTGCGGATACTTGTAGAGCGTGCGCGACCACGCCGACGTCGGCAGCGCGTCGAGGTAGAAGTACTCCTCCTTGACGTCTTCGCCGTGGTTGCCTTCAGGCCCCGTGAGTCCGAACAACCGCTCCTTGAGGATCGGATCGCGACCGTTCCACAACGCGAACGAGAAACACAGCCGGCACTCGCGGTCGGTGAAACCGAGCAGCCCGTCCTCACCCCAACGGTAGGCGCGGCTGCGTGCCTGTTCGTGCGGCAGGTAGTTCCAGCAGTCGCCGGTCGCGCTGTAGTCCTCGCGCACCGTGCCCCACTGGCGCTCGGCCAGGTACGGCCCCCACCGCTGCCAGTTGGCATCGCGCCGCGCATCCTCGAGAAGCCGCTGACGTTCGGCGCCGATAGGCCTGCCCATGAGTGCGCGCGAGGGTACCGAACCGGGTACAAACCACAACCTGTCGGCGGCTTCGCCGCCGACAGGTTGTGGTTTGTACCCGGTACCGTACCCTCACCCGAGCGCGGTCGTGAAGTCGCGGGGCTGGCGGCTGCGGCAGTGGCGGAGCTCGCCGGTGCGCGGGTGTGGGAAGGTCAGTTCGGCGGCGTGCAGCAGGAAGCGGCGGCCGAGATCGCGGGGTGAGCCGTAACGACGATCGCCGACGATGTGGTGGCCGAGATGGCGCAGATGGGCACGGATCTGGTGGGTACGGCCGGTGTGCAGCACGAGCCGCAGCAGGGCGACGCCGGGGCCGCGGCCGATGACCTGATAGTCGGTGCGCGCGGGCTGTCCGGCGGGATCGACGACCACCTTGACGTCGCGGGGCCCGGCCTCGTCACGAACGCGCAGCGGCGCGTCGATGCTGCCGCTCGCCGCCTCGGGCACGCCGTGCACGACGGCGAGGTAGACCTTCTCGACCTGGTCGTCGCGGAACGCCGCGGCGAGGCCGCGCGCGCCCAGCGGTGACAGGCCGATCGCTATGAGCCCCGAGGTGCCGACGTCGAGCCGGTGCGCCGGCGCCGGCTGGAAGGTCGCGGTGCGTGCGCCGAGCCCTTCGTGTTCGAGCCAGTCGACGAGGTTGCGCCCCTGCAGCCCGGTGCCGGGCTGCGATGCCAGGCCGGCGGGCTTGTCGACGACGAGCACGTCCTCGTCGCGATAGACGATGCGCGGCGCGAGTTCGCGCGGCCAGGCGACCATCGGTCCCGAACGCGCTGGCGACGGCGCCACGTCGAGCGGCGCGAGGTCCTCGGCGGGCAACCGCAACTGCACGACCATGCCGGCCACCAGGCGCAGCGCGCCGTCGGCCTTGTGGCCGTCGACGCGAATGTTGCGGCTGCGCAGGTGGCGGAAGATCGCCGACAGCGGCAGGTCGCGCAGCAGCTTGCGCAGCAGCCGGTCGAGGCGCTGGCCGGCCTCGGCCTCGGTCACCGCGATCTCCCGTTCCTGCCAGCTCACTTCTTGCCCGCGAGCGCTTCGTATTCGGCGAGCCTGGCCATCAGGACGTCGCGCATCTCCTCTTCGTCCTCGTCCACGACCGCCAGCGCCTTCTTCTGCCAGCTCACGGCACCGGCGTAGTCCTTCTTGCAGCAGCAGACCCGCGCCATCGTGTCGAGCACGTTGGCGTCCTTCTCCTTGGTCAGTTCGACCGCCTTCTTCGCCGCGCGCTCGGCAAGCGCCAGGTCGCGAGCATCGGTCTGCACTTCGGGGTCGACGATGACCCAGGCCAGACCGTTGAGCAACTCGGCGTCGTCGTTGGCGATCGCGACGTCACAGACCCGTTTGGCCAACGTCATCGCCACGTCGCGGTGCCCCTCCTCGAGCATCGTGCCGAACACCTGGGGCAACACCGACTCGGCGAGGAACGGGAACTCCAGCAGCAGCGCATCGAGCAGCTCGATCGCCTTCGCGGGCTCGAGCCCCGCGGCGAGGTAGACCGCCACCAGTTTCTGCTCCAGCGCCGTGGTCGCCTTGGCCAGCGCCGCGGGGTCGGCGTCACCGGCGAGCACCGCCGGCAGCACCAGCGGCACGAAGGAAAAACCGCCGGTCCACATCAGGCGGCCCTGCTGGTCGACGAGGAAGACCACCGGCGGCTCGACGTCATCGCTGATCGGCCACGCCCCGTGTCGTTTGCCACCTTCGTCCCAGCCGATGCAGAACGCGATGTCCTTGCCGAACTCCTCGTAGTACGCCTTGACCTCGTCGTAGCCGAAGGTCTCGGTGCCGTACATCAGGGCCACCAGTTGCAGCTTGCCCTCGTGCTGTTTGGCGAGCCGTTCGTAGTCGCGCCGGCGCTCGATGCCGAAGTCGGGCGCAACACCCCAGAACTCGACCAGGTAGACCTGCCCGGCGGTGTACTGCGTCGGCGCCTTGCCGGTCACGCACTTGTCGATCGCCAGGGCCGGTGCCGGCGCGCCGAGCGGGCCACCTTGGGCAGTCGCGCCAGCGGCCAGCGCGACGAGCAACGGCAGGATCGACAGCGCGGTCGCGTTCATGCGGCAAGCGGACCGGCGCACCGCGGCGCTGTCAATCGCCGCGCCTCACTGCTTACGCACGATCTTGGCCGGCAGCTCCTTGTCGGCCGGCACGAACTTGATCGACACCGAGTTGACGCAGTGCCGCGTGTTCTTGGCGGTGAAGCGCTCGCCTTCGAACACGTGTCCGAGGTGGCCGCTGCAGTTCGCGCAGACGATCTCGATGCGGGAACCGTCGGCGTCGATGTGCCGATCGACCGCGCCCGGCAGCTCGTCGTCGAAACTCGGCCAGCCGCAGTGACTGTCGAACTTGTCCGTCGACCGGTAGAGCGGCGCGTTGCACTGCCGGCAGATGTAGGTGCCGGCCTCCTTGTGCGCCGTGTATTCGCCGGTCCACGCCCGCTCGGTGCCCTTGCGCAGGATCACGCGCTGCTCCTCGGCGGTCAGCGTGTTGTACGCCGGTGGCTTGCGCGTGGGGTCCTTGCCGGCGGTGTCGGCGGGAATGGCGTCGTCGGCGGTCATCGGGTTGGTCTGGGGTTCCTGCGCACGCCCCTTCTCGGCCACAACGGTGCCCGGCACAACCTTGGCAGGAGTCGAAAGGTCGGTCTTGCCTGCCTGGGCCGCGGCGCCGGCGGTCGCCGGAGCGGTGACGGGAGCTTCCGAAGGGGAGCACGCACACGCCACCAGGAGCGTGAACAGACTGAGCACCAGCGCGATTGGGTTCGATCTCATCGGATGTCAGGTTCGGCCGCGCATGGAAATGGAAGACGTGCGGCCAGGGCCGCATGTTACGCCGCCGCCCAGCCAGGTTCCGACCTTCACGACTTCTCCAGCCGGGCGCCGGTCGGCGCGTCGACGATCTTCCAGCCCAAGGCGCCGATCTCGTCGCGGATGCGGTCGGCAGCGGCCCAGTCCTTCTGCTTCTTCGCGGCGTTGCGCTGGCCCAGCAACTCGAGCAGCGCGGCCGGGGCTTCGTCCACCGCGGCCGGCTCCTCACCGAAGCAACCGAGCACGTCCTCGAACCGCGCGAACGCCGCCAGTGCGGCCTTGGCCCCCTCGACCGACGGCACGGCCTTGTTGCTGGCCGCGACCAGCGCCGCCACCGCCGCCAGCGCCTCGCTGACGTTGAGGTCGTCGCTCATCGCCGCCGTGAACGCCTCGTTCGCGCCCGCAACCGCGGCGCCGAGGTCGTCGCTGCCCGCCCGCTCGAGGCCGTCGCGCAGCCGCACCAGGCGCCGCCGGCAGTGCTGCACCCGCGCGATCGCGGCGCGCGCCTCGTCCAGCCCGGCGAGCGTGAAGTTCAGCGACTGCCGGTACTGCACGCGGATCAATGCGTAACGCAGTTCCAGGCCGGTGTAGCCCTGGTCGAGGATGTCGGCGACGGTGAAGAAGTTGCCGAGGCTCTTGCTCATCTTCTTGCCGTCGACGAGCAGATGGCGGGCGTGCATCCAGATCGACACGAAACGTTTGCCGGTGTGCGCTTCGGTCTGCGCGATCTCACACTCGTGGTGCGGGAACATGTTGTCCTCGCCGCCGGTGTGGATGTCGATCTGGTCACCGAGGTAGTGCGCCGACATCGCCGAGCACTCGATGTGCCACCCCGGAAAACCACGGACGCCGCCGCGGAACGGCGCGTCCCACTGCATCTGGTGCTGGTGGTCGACCTTCCACAGGGCGAAGTCACGCGGGTCGCGCTTCTCGTCGTTGACGGCGACGCGCGCACCCTCCTCGAGTTCGTCGATGACCTTGCCGGACAGCTTGCCGTAGGCCGGGAACTTCTCGATCGCGAAGTAGACGTTGCCGTTGACCTGGTAGGCGAAACCCTTGGCCAGCAGGTCGTCGATGATCACGCCCATCTGCGCGATGAAGTCCGTCGCGCGCGGCATGTGGTGAGGCAGGCGCACGCGCAGCTGCTGTTGGCAGGCCCGGAACTCGTCGGTGTACAACTCGGCGATCTGCCACGCGGTCTTGCCGGTCTTCTTCGACGCCGCCTCCATCTTGTCCTCGCCGCCCTCGATGTCGTCGAGCGTCAGGTGCCCGACGTCGGTGATGTTCATGACCTGCGTCACCGCCAGACCCTGGTCCTCGACGAAACGGCGCAGCACGTCGGCGAACAGGAAGCTGCGGAAGTTGCCGATGTGCGGCGAGCTGTAGACCGTCGGTCCACAGTGGTACATCGTCACCTTGCCGGGCTGCAACGGGTGCAGTTCTTCGAGCTGACGGGTCAGCGAGTTGTGCAGACGGATCACCATGCGCGGACCAGCGTCGCGACTCGGCGCCGCGGAGTCCAGCGGCGATCGCATGCGCCTGGAACCGCAGCAGGAGCGCGCTACAACCGGCGCGTGAGAATGGCCGGTGAAGACGACGACGCGCCGGTGACCGGCGGCAGCCGCAGCGGCGACGGCAGCCCGGTGCCCGGCAGCGTTCTGCCCGGAAGCCTGGGCGGCCACTTCGAACTCCTGCAGGAACTCGGCAGCGGCTCGTCCAGCACCGTCTATCGCGCCCGACTGACCACGGACTACGACGAACTGCCGGCGGGCGCCGAAGTCGCGGTGAAGTTCCTGCGCGACGACCTGCTCGCCGACGAACGCGCCCGCGACCGGCTGCTCGCCGAAGGTGCACTGGGGCGCACCTTGCGGCACCCCAACCTCGCGGCCGTACTCGGCGTCGAGACGCTCGACGTGCTGGGCCTGCAGGTCACCTACCTGATCATGGAACTGGTGCTCGGCACCACGCTGCGCGACCTGGTCGCGCGCTCGGGACCACCGGTCGAGGACCTCGCGCGCCGCATCGGCGCCGACGCCGCGAACGGCCTGTTCGCGCTGCACCGCCGCGGCCTCGTGCACCGCGACGTCAAGCCGGAGAACCTGATCCTCACCGAGGCGGGCGGGCTCAAGATCGTCGACCTCGGCCTGGTGCGCCCGTTCGACAGCAGCGCAGTCGGTCGCGGCAGTAGCGGAGGAGGTAGTAGCGGTCGCGGCAGTAGTGGTCGCGGCAGCGGCAGCAGTGGCCGCAGCTCCGCCGGGTTGTTCGGCACGGTCGCCTACACCGCGCCGGAGATCCTGCGTGGCCAACCGGCGTCGCCGCGCAGCGACCTGTATGCCCTGGGCACCGTGCTCTACGAAGTCGCCACGGGACGCCACCCGTTCGCCGCAGCCCTCGACGCCGACGAGATGCTGCACGCGCACCTGCACACGTCGCCGACGCCGCCGTCGCACCTGCGGGCGCGAATCTCGCCGCTGCTCGAACAGTTGCTGCACGACCTGCTGCAGAAGGAACCCGACCAACGGCCGCGCGATGCCGCGGAGGTACAGCGCATCCTCGAACAAGGTGAGCACTCCGACTACTGGCGCCGCCACGAGGCCCGCGCCCCGGTGCTCGCCAGCCAGCGGCGCCTGTTGCGCATGCGACGCCCGGCCGAGACGCCGTTCTTCGGCCGCGTCGAGGAACGACGGCTGTGCGACGAGCAGTTCGCGCGCGCCAGCGATGGCCGCGGCTCGATCGTCGTCATCAGTGGCCCCGACGGCAGCGGTCGGCGCCGGCTGTGCGACGAGGTGATGACCGGCTGGCTCGAGCGAACCGAGCCGCCGCTGTGCCTGGGCGGCGAAGCCGACAGCCGCTTCGGCCACGGCGAGCCGTTCGCGAGTTCGGTCTGCGATCTGCTCCTGCGCGGCGACGACCCGGGTTCGCCGCGCAGCGAAGAACGCGCCACCCTCGCCGCGCGCGACCTGCTGCACCTCGACGAGCAGGCGGCCGTCGCGCTGGTCGCGGTCGCCTTCGGCCGCAGCACCGAACGAGCCGAGGTGCGCGCCGATCGTCTCGCGTCGGCGCTGCTGAGCCTGCCGCGCGAAGGACGCGTGCTGGTGCTGCGCGTCGATCACGCCGACCGGCTCGACACCAGCGGCAGATTGGTGCTGCAGCGCCTGGTCGCCAGCCGTTCGGGCAAACACCTGCTGCTGCTGCTGGTCGCCGGCGTCGACGGCATCCAGATCGAACACACCCGACGCCTGGAACTGGCCGGGCTCGCCGAGCCCGAGTTCCTCGAGTTCGGCCGGGCCCTGTTCCGCGATCCGGTCGCCGACGCGTTCCTGCAACGCGCCCATCAGGTACTCAGCGGCGTGCCCGGCAACCTGCTCGAGGCGCTCGATCACCTGCAGCACGAAGGCAAGCTGCGCGGCCGGCCCGGTGACTACCGCGACCTCGCCCCGGACGCCGAAGCGCGGCCCGCACCGGGCCACGTCGCCCGCTTCCAGGAACGCGTCGACCGCTTCGAACCGCGCCAACGCGCGGTGCTGTCCGCGGCGGCGATCCTGGGCGAACGCTGCAGCCTCGACGATCTCGCCGCACTGGTCGAAGCGCCGCAGCTGACCGTGCTCGAGACACTGTCGCTGTTCCGCGGCCGCATCGTGCGCGCCCAGGGCGGCGAGGTGTCGTTCCGCCACCCCGACTTCCAGAAGGTGCTGTTGCGCAGCCTGCCGGCCGAAGAACGGCGTCAGCTGCACCTGCGCGCCGCGGCGCTGCTCGAACAGCGCGGCCATGGACCGCTGGTGGTCGGCATGCATCGGTCGATGGCGCTGGACCACGAGGGTTGCCTGCAGCCGCTGCTCGAAGCCCTCGACGACCGCGTGCGCGCCGGCTCGCAACGCACCACGCAGCGCATCCTCGGCCGCCTGGCCGTGCACTTCGAACACGTGCCCCAGGACCGCGCCCACGACCAGCTGCGGCTGCACTATCTGCTGCTGTCCGGGCGCGCTCGCGCCAGCCTCGGCCAGCACGAGGCCGCCGCCAAGGTGCTGCGTCAGGCCGAAGCGATGGCGCGCAGCCTGGGCGACCTCACCACTTCGGCGCTGGCCCGCACCCACCTCGCCAACGGCGAACTCGACCGCGGCCACCTGCTCGCCGCGCAGTTGCTGCTCGAGGCGGTGCACGACGACCTCGCCCATCGCGACGACCCGGGCGCCGATGCGGCGGCGGCGCAGGCCCACGGCCTGCACGGCCGCATCCTGCTCTACCTCGGCCAGGTCGTCGAAGGCCAGCGTCACCTGCAGGCCGCGCTGTTGCGCCTGCCCGAGAGCGCGGTCGACCTGCGTTGTCACCTGCACATCGACCTGGCGCGCATCGAGGCGCTCGGCCATCACTTCACCACCGCGGCGCGCACGCTGCAGCTGGTCGAGCGCGAACCGCAGGCGCTGCGCTTTCCGCGCGTGATGATGCGGTTGCACCTCTACCGCGGCCAACTGCGCGCCGCGCTCGGCGACGAGGACGCCACCCAGGATCTGCGCCTGGCTCTCGACGAGGCGCGACGCCTGTCGCTGCCGTCGTACGGCGGCCGCGCCGCGCTCTACCTCGGCGAGCGCATGTTCTGGCGCCGCCGCGACGACGAAGCCCGCACCCTGTTCCAGCTGGCCAACGAGCTCGCCGTGGCCGGCGGCGATTCGCTCGGCGAGGGCATGGCCCGGACCTACCTGGCGCGACTGGGGGCCAGCGACCCGGGCCTGTTCGAACGCATCGAGACGCTCGACCTGCCGTCGGTGCGCGTCAACTTCCTGCTGGCCGAACACGGCGAAGCGAAGGTGTTGCCCCCGACCGCGGTCGAAGCGCTCGAGGCCCTGCTCTTGGATACGGACCTGCCGCTGCCGCTGCACCTGCGTGTCCTGGCCCGGCTGGATCGCCCTGCCATGGCCCGTTCCCTGGTGCGCGCCGTCGCCGACCGCCTGCCGAATCGCGGCCAGCGGCGGCGCTTCCTTGCCGAGTGGGGAAAGGGCGCCAGAATCTGAGCCGCGCGCCCATGTGCCCGGCGTAGTACGAGTTCCACGTGACCCGCCGCCTGTTGATCTATGGCCTGTCGACTGCACTGGCAGCACTGCTGGCCTGGTGTGTCTGGGGCCATGCCGACACACCACTACCGGGTCCACCGCCGGCACCGGGCCCAGCAGCAACCGGAGCGTCGGGCAACGAACCGACGGGCTCCGCGCCGGCCTCCGGGTCCACCATCGATGCGGGTTCCCATTCCGCAGCCGGGGCCGGCCCGATGCCCGCGGAGGCCGTGCAGCGGCAGGCGATCGAAGACGCGGCGGGCCCCGCCCGCGACGCCACCGTGACGGTGGTGATGGTCTGGCGCGACAACGGCCAGGAATCGCCGGTGGCCGACTGTGAGGTGGACCTCGCAGTTCACCAGCCGGTTGCGATCGCAGACGAGCCAACGGCGCCCGGCGCAACGACGACGCCCCTACTCGGCACCTTCGCCGCGCGCACCGACGACATGGGCATGGCGCAGATCGCGATCCCGCGCGGCGACGGCGCCGCGGTTGTGGCGACCAGCGCGCTGGGTGGCCGCGTCGCTGGTCGTGTGTTCGCCGACGGCGGCAAACCGCTCCGACTCGTGATCCAACCGCGCATGTGGGTGCGCGGCCAGGTGCTCGACGTCGCCAACAACCCGATCGTCGATGCCGACATCGAGTTCCTGCCCTGGAGCGGGCGCGAAGGTGCGTTGTCGCCGACCATCCGCATCGGCTGCAGCGACCATGACGGCCGCTTCGCGATCCCGCTGGTGCGCGGCGGCCTGGTCAGCGCCTCCCACCCACGGTTCGGGCCCGCCGAGCCCGAGATGGTGCTGCTGTCGGCCAACGCTTCCGCGTCCGCGCCCGAGAGTCTCGACGTGGTCCTGCACCTGATCGGCCGCAGCGCGTTCGTCAGCGGCACGGTGGTCGATGCCCACGGCCGCCCCGCCAGCGGCGCGCAGATCGAGCTACGCCCGCAGAACAAGGGCCCGCGTGGGCCGCTGGCGCTACCGCGCTTCGTCGACGCCGACGAACGCGGCATGTTCTCGGCCGACCGGCTGCACCCGGGCCCATTGGCCTGGTCGGCGATCGCCGCCGGCAGCGGTCCAGCCAAGGGGCTGGCCGAAGCCTCCGTCGATCAGCGCCTGGTGTTGCGCATCGTCCTGCCAGAGCCGTGCCGGTTGCGCGGTGTGCTCACCTCGCCGACCGGTCAACCGATCGCCAACGCGACGGTCTCCGCGCACTGCCCAGGAACGTTCGATCCGCGGCGCGTGCGCACTGCGGCGGACGGCTCATTCGCATTCGACAGCCTGGCGCCGGGCAAGGTCGTGGGCACTGCCGAACACGCCAACATCACCATCTCCGAGACCTTCGTCGCGTCGCCCGAGCACGAGACCGTCTGGAACGCGGTGCTCGGCGACGGCGACGGCTCACAGCGCCTCGGCGTGCTGCTCGTCGACACCGCCGGCGCCCCGCTGGCTGGCTGGAACGTGCGGCTGGCGTGGGCCGGTGGCCGGAAGGTCAGCGACCGCACCGGCAGCGACGGTACCGTCGACCTGCCGTGCCTCGATCCAGCTCCCGCCGACGCGTTCGTGCACGCGCCCGAGACCGCGTTGTCCAACTTCGCCGATGCACGCTTCGGCGGGCTGTTGCCGAGCCGCGAGCGCCAACGTCTGATCGTCGACACCAACGCGCGGCGCAGCTCCCTGACCGGTCGCGCGATCTCCGCGCAACTCACCGAAGGGCGCGCCGAGGTGGCGCTGTGGCACCACGAGTTCCGCGAGTACGCGAGTGCCATCGCCGACGGCGACGGCAGTTTCCACTTCGCTCGCGTTCCTGCGGGCACCCTCGACGTCGTCGTCCGCATGCCAGGCCACGCGGCGTGGTCGCGCCAGAACGTCGTGGTGGTCGCCGGGGAACCCACCGACCTCGGCACGCTGACCCTGCAGGCCGCGGGCGCGATCAGCGGCAGCGTCGTCGGCCCGGACGGCCAACCGCCCACCGCGCTCGAGGTCTGCGTGGTGACCAAGGAACAGCGGTTGCCTGGCGTGTATTCGGGAGGCGTCTACCGCATCGACGATGTGCCCGCGGGCAAACACCGCCTGCTGGTGCAGGGACCGGGCATAGCCGGCGCCGCGTGTGAGATCGAGATCCGCCCCGGCGTCGCGATCGAACACAATCTGCAGCTCGACATCGGCGTCAACCGCCGCATCCAGATCGACGTGCCACCCCAGGCTCGCGGCTACGTGTCGCTGACCTTGCGGCGCAAGGACGAACCGATGAGCTGGGTCGCGGGCCAGCAGGTCGCCACGTCGCGCACCGCCGAGTTCCTGGCCTGCATGTCGCCAGGCGACTACGAAGTGACGGCCTGGGGCAGCGGCGGCCACGTCGCGACCGGCACGGTGCGCTTCACGGCCGGCGACGACAGCCCGGTGCAGTTCGCTTTGCTCAAGCGATGACCGGCCTCAGCGAGGCCCGGCCTAGGCGAAGCCCGGCCTCAGGGGCAGGTCGTGCGCCCGCGGCCCATCACGCCGTGACAGACCCGGCTCGCGGTGCGATGATCCGCCGCTCGTCGCCATGTCGCTGCCACCAAGACCCCGTCGGTCCGCGCCTGCCGGACTCCTGCTGTTGTTGGTCCTGAACGCGCTGCTGCTGCCGCTGCCGGCGCAACAGCCCGACGACGTTCGTTACGGCCGCGACATCCGGCCGCTGCTCAGCGACCGTTGCTTTCGCTGCCACGGCCCCGACGCGGCGACGCGCGAGGCCGACCTGCGGCTGGACCAGCGCGACGCCGCGCTCGCCGCCCGCGACGACGGCGCGGCAATCGTTCCCGGCGATCCGGCCAAGAGCCTGCTGCTGCTGCGCATCAGCCACAGCGACCCCGACGAGCGCATGCCGCCGCAGGACAGCGGCAAGCCGATGTTCAAAGCCGACGAGATCGAACGGATACGTCGCTGGATCGCGGCCGGCGCGCCGTACGAAGAACACTGGAGCTTCGTGCGGCCGGTGCGGGCGCCGGTGCCGCCGGGCACGGGCAGCGCCATCGACCACTTCGTACAGCGCGGCCTGGACCGCGCCGGCCTCGAGGCCAACCCACCCACCGATCGCAGCACGCTGGCGCGACGCGTGTTCCTGGTGCTCACCGGACTGCCGCCGACGCCCGAAGAACTGCTGCACTTCCTCGACGACACACGACCCGACGCCTACGAACGTCTCGTCGATCGCCTGCTCGGCGAAGAGCCCTACCGGACGCGCCACGCCGAACACCTGGCGACGCCGTGGCTCGACGCCGCCCGTTACGCCGACACCAGCGGCATCCACATGGACGCGGGTCGGCAGATCTGGCCGTGGCGCGACTGGTTGATCGCGGCGCTGCGCGACGACATGCCGCTGGACCGGTTCGTGATCGAGCAGCTCGCCGGTGACCTGTTGCCGGACGCGACCGTGAGCCAGAAGGTCGCGACGGGCTTCTTGCGCAACCACGTCACCACCGACGAGGGTGGCGCGATCGACGAGGAATACCGCGTCGAGTACGCCGCCGAGCGCACCGCCACCCTCGGCAGCGTGTTCCTCGGTCTGACGCTCGGCTGCGCCCGCTGTCACGACCACAAGTACGACCCGATCCGCCAGGAAGACTTCTACCGGCTCTACTCGTTCTTCAACAGCAACGACGAACCCGGCCTCTACTCGCAGTCCAAGGACCCCAACCGCGCGCTCGAGCCGGCCCTCGAGGTGCCTTCGCCGACGATCGCCGCGCAGCAGCAACGGGTCACGCAGGAACTCGCGACCGCGCGCGCCGCGCTCGAGCACGAGGTTCCGGGTGAAGCCGCGCAGCGCGACGCCTTCTTCGCCGACCTCCTGCAGCAAGCTCAACTCGCCTGGCGCCCGCTGCTGCCCACCGGCGTGACTTCGACGCGGGGCGCGACGCTGACGCTGCAGGACGACGGCTCGGTGCTCGCCAGCGGCGCCAATCCGGCCACCGACCACCACGTGCTGCTGTGCCGCAGCGAAGCCGACGACCTGCGGCTGCTGAGCCTGGAGGCCCTGCCCGACGCGAGCCTGCCCGAGGGCAAGGTCGGCCGCGCCCCCAACGGCAACGCCGTGCTCAGCGCCGTGCGGGTCGAGGTGCGTGCCAACGCCGACGCGGCGTGGCAGCGTGTGCCGCTGTTGTGGGCGGCTGCCGACATCGAACAGCAGAACGGCGACTTCGCGGTCGTCAACGCGCTCGCCGACGACGGACGCGGTTGGGCCGTCGACGCGCACGGCTTCGCCGCCGGCCCGCGCCGCGCGCTGTTCGTCGCCGATCGGCCGTTCGCCGCCAAGGGCGACGAACTGCGCATCACGCTGGTCTACGACTCGGTCTACCCGCAGCACGTGTTCGGCCGCGTGCGACTGCACGCCAGCCCAGCGGCGCCCGCGTTGCTCGACCGCCTGCCCATCGCTCGCAGCGGTTTCTACGTCGCCGGACCGTTCACGGGCGGCGACAACGAGCAGCTCTACACCGCCGCGCACGGCCCTGGCGAAGCCACCCGCATCGACCCGCAGGCGCGCTGGCAGGAACTCGCCTGGCGCTTCGACGAAGACATCCGCGAAGGCACGCCGTTCGCGAAGCTGCCGCAGGGCAGCAACACCACCTATGTCGGCCAGCGCGTGTTCGCGCCGACCGCGCGCCAGGTGCGCCTGTCCCTCGGCAGCGACGACGGCTTCCGCCTGTTCGTCGACGGACGCCAGGTCGCCGAACGGCGCGTCGACCGCGCCGTCGCCGCCGATCAGGACCAGGTCGAGGTGCTGCATGCGCGCGGCGAAGGCGTGGTCGTGCTCGGCGTGGTCAACACCGGCGGCATCGGCGGCTGTTTCCTGCGCCGCGAAGCGAACGAAGCCGAACTGCCCGGGGACACCTGGCTCGCGCTGCTGCCGTCGGCGAGCTTCGACGCCGCCCTGGCCACGCGCCGCGACTCGGCCTGGCGACAGTTCCATTCGCCGGGTTACCGCGAACGCGTCGCTGCGGTCGCGCGCCTGCAAGACCAGCTCGCGACGCTGACCGCGAGCATGCCGCAGACGATGGTGATGCGGCAGGCGAAGATGCCGCGCCAGACCTACGTGCTGCAACGCGGCGAGTACGACAAGCCGGACAAGAACCGACCCGTCAACCCCGAGCTGCCGGCGATGTTCGGTGCGCTGCCGCCCGGCGCGCCCGCCAACCGGCTGGGCCTGGCGTCGTGGCTGGTGTCGGACGACAACCCGCTGCTGCTGCGCGTCGCCGCCAACCGGCTGTGGGAGTTCGTGTTCGGGACCGGGATCGTGCGCACCAGCGAAGACTTCGGCCTGCAGGGTGAGTGGCCGAGCCACCCCGAGCTGCTCGACTGGCTGGCCGTCGAACTGCGCGAGAACGGCTTCAGCCAACGCGCGATCCTGCGCCAACTGGTGCTCAGCGAGACGTTCCGGCAAGGTAGCCGCGTCGATCCCCAGGCCCGCGAACACGACCCCGACAACCGCTTGCTGGCGCGCTTCCCGCGGCGGCGCCTGGGCGCCGAAGCGCTGCGTGATCAGGCGCTCTACGTCGCCGGCCTGCTGGTCGAACGGGTCGGTGGCCCGAGCGTCAAGCCGTACCAACCCCAGGGCCTGTGGCGTGAAGTGGCGATGGTGCAGTCGAACACCCGCACCTTCGCGCGCGGCAGCGGCGACGAGCTGTGGCGCCGCAGCCTCTACACCTACTGGAAACGCGCCTGCCCGCCGCCGAGCCTGTTGACGTTCGACGCGCCGACGCGCGAGTTCTGCACCGTGCGCCGACTCACCACCAATACGCCGCTGCAGGCGCTGGTGCTGTGGAACGACGAACAGTTCGTCGAAGCTGCGCGCGCGCTGGCGCAACGCACACTCGCCGACACGACCGGCACCACCGCGCGGCTGCAGAGCATGTTCCTGCGCTGCACCGGTCACGCGCTGGACCCCGCGGGGCTGCAGCGCGCCACCGATACCCTGCAGAGCTTGCGTCAGCGTTACGCCGCCGCGCCGCGCGACGCCGAGGCCCTGCTCGAGGTCGGTGAGCATCCGCGACCCGAAGAGACCGATCCTGCCGAGCTCGCGGCCTACACCATCGTCGCCAACGCGTTCCTGAACCTCGACGCCACCCTCTACATCGATTGACGCCATGAACCTGCCGCCCGAACTGCACCGGCTGTGCACGCGTCGCCGTTTCTTCGCGCGCTCGACCGCCTCGGTGAGCAGCGCCCTGGGCGCGATGGCGCTGGCCAGCAACGGCGCGCACGTGCCGATCGCCGCGGCGCCGCACGATCAGGCAGCCGGCGGCCCCCACTTCGCACCGCGCGCACGGTCGGTGATCTCGCTGCACATGGAGGGCGGGCCGAGCCAGCTAGACCTGTTCGACTACAAGCCGGGGCTGCACAAGCTCTACGACCAGGACCTGCCCGACTCGGTGCGCGACGGCCAGCGCCTCACCGGCATGACCTCGGGACAGAAGCGCTTCCCGGTCGCGCCGTCGATGTTCGCGTTCAAGAAGTGGGACAACGGCGGCGACGGGGTGCACATCAGCGAGTTGATGCCGTACCTGGGCACGGTCGCCGAGGAGCTGTGTGTGGTGCGCAGCATGCACACCGAGGCCATCAACCACGAGCCGGCGATCACGTTCGTGCAGACCGGCCACCAGCAGCCGGGCCGGCCGAGCTTCGGCGCGTGGGCCAGCTACGGCCTGGGCAGCGGCAACCACGACCTGCCGACGTTCGTGGTGATGATCACCCAGGGTTTCGGCAACATGCAGGCGCTCGCGGCCCGCTTCTGGGGCAGCGGGTTCCTGCCGAGCCAGCATCAGGGCTGCAAGCTGCGCAGCAGCGGCGATCCGGTGCTGTTCCTGCGCGATCCGAACGGCGTGTCGCGCGCTGACCGCAGGCAGATGCTCGACCTCGTCGCGGCGTTCGCCCAGGAAGAGGCGATGCGGGTCATGGACCCCGAGATCAACGCGCGCCTGCTGCAGCAGGAGATGGCCTTCCGCATGCAGATGTCGGTGCCCGAACTGACCGACGTCGGCAACGAGAGCGAGAGCACCTACCAGCTCTACGGCGACGACGCGCGCAAGCCGGGCACCTTCGCGCACAGTTGCCTGCTGGCGCGGCGGTTGGTCGAGCGCGGCGTGCGTTTCGTGCAGCTCTACATGCGCGGCTGGGACCAGCACGGCAACCTGCCTGCTGAGATGCGTAAGCAGTGTGTCGCCGTCGACCAGCCGATCGCCGGCCTGATCACCGACCTGCGCCGCCGCGGCATGCTCGACGACACGCTGGTGACCTGGGGCGGTGAATTCGGCCGCACGGTCTACAGCCAGGGTGGCCTCAGCCGCGACAACTACGGCCGCGATCACCACCCGCGCTGCTTCTCCGTGTGGATGGCCGGCGGCGGCATGCGGCGTGGCCACGTGCACGGCGAGACCTGCGACTTCGGCTACAACATCGTGCGCGATCCGGTGTCGGTGCACGACCTGCACGCGACCTTGCTGCACGTGCTCGGCTTCGACCACGAACGGCTGGTGTTCCGGCACCAGGGCCGTGAGTTCCGACTCACGGATGTCTCTGGACGTGTGTTGCACGAACTGCTCGCCTGATGCCCATGTCGGATCCGTCGTCGTCGTCGTCGTCGTTGCTGCAGGCCGCCGACCCTTCGCCGTGGCTCGAAGTGTTCGGCCGCGCCCACCCGGTGCTGCTGCATTCACCACTAGGCCTGTTGCCGGCGCTGCTGTTGCTCGAGTTCGGCGCGCTGTTGCTGCGCAAGCCGGCGCCGCGCGGTGCGATCCTCGCCGTGGCGTGGCTGTGTGCGCTGAGCGCAGCAGCGGCCGCTGCCTCCGGCCTCGTGCTCGCCGGCGAAGACGACTACGGCGGCGACACCGTCGGCCAGCACAAGCTGCTCGGTCTCACCCTGGGTGGTCTGTGTGTGCTGGCCGCGATCCTCGCGCTGCTCAGCGATCGCCGCGCGTTCCGCGTCGTGCTGCTGCTGGCGTGCGGTGTGATGATCCCCGCCGGCCACCTCGGCGGCAACCTGACGCACGGCGAGAACTTCCTGTGGAAGCCGCTGACCGCGAAGACCGCCCGATCGTCCGTGCCCGAGAAGCCGCCGGACCCCGCGCCCCAGACGCAGGATCCGGCGCCGCAGGATCCGGGGCCTGACCAACCTGCGACACCGACCTGGCGAGATCAGGTCGTGCCGATCCTCGAACGCACCTGCACCAAGTGCCACAACGAGGACAAGCAGAAGGGCGAACTGCTGCTCACCACTGCCGAGGGCGTCCAGCTGGGCGGCGAGAACGGCGCCGTGATCGTCGCCGGCAAACCCGACGAGAGCCCGCTGCTGCAGCGCTGCGAACTGCCGCTCGCCGACGACGACCACATGCCGCCCGAAGGCAAACCGCAACCGACTGTCGAAGAACTCGCGACGCTGCGCGCCTGGATCGCGGCTGGCGCCCGGTTCGAGTGAGCTTCCCATCAGCGACGGGCACGTCCGCGCGATTGTGGTTGTCCTACTCTGCGCGCGTCAGTCCCTGATGCCCGCGAATCGGTCACTCGACCATATCGCACAGGAACCCCAAGGGCCGGCCCCCCGAGCCCGTGGTCAAGCGCATCGACGAGAGTCGCGAAGCGCGGAATTTCGATCATGCCGCTTGATATCCGCGCCGGAAACACCAATATCTGCGCAATCAGAATGGTGACGACCTCCAAGAGCAGGGCAGGAGCCAAGGGCAGGACACCAAACTCCAGGGCAGGCAAGCGCAAGAACAGCGCGACCGGCAAACGCGGCGCACCGTTGCTGCCGTTCCGACCAGGCCCAGGTGGTGCCCGACCCGGCGCGGGGCGCAAGCCGAAGATCTCCGGCAGACCCGGGGTCGATCACCGTCCGCGCATGGCGCTGGCGTCGCGCTTCCCCGTTCACGTCACGCTCAAGCTGCGATCCGGCCTGCCACGCCTGCGCAACAAGCGCGAATACGAGGTCCTGCGCGCGGCGTTCGCGGCCGGCTGCGCGCGCAACCTGCAGGGCACGTTCCGCCTCTGCCACTACGCGGTGCTCAACGACCACCTGCACCTGATCTGCGAGGCGCAGGATCGCCGCGCGCTGGCGCGTGGACTGCAGGGCCTGCTGATCCGCATCGCCAAGGCGCTCAACAAACTCTGGTCGCGCCGCGGCAGCGTCTTCGCCGATCGCTACCACGATCGCATCCTCACCTCCCCTCGGGAGGTGAGGAATGCGCTGCGTTACGTCTTCGGCAACGGCAAGAAACACGCGGCAGAAGGCCGTGAGATCACGGTCCCACAGGCGATGGACACGTTCACGTCAGCGCCGTGGTTCACGGGCTTCCGCGAGAGCATCCGGGTCTTGGGCATCGAAGCCGTGGTTCGGCCGGTGGCCGACCCGGGCACCTGGATGCTGCGGGAGGGATGGCAGATCCACGGCTGGCTCAGCGTGCACGAGGTTCCGGTCACCGCGTGACCACCTCGTTCAGAGCAGCCGGAACGCGCGCTCGCTGACCGTGGTCGCCTCGACACGCAGGATCTCGAGCATCGTCGTCTGCCGGCCGGAGTCGTCGACGTAGATGCGCCGGAACGGCACCTGCACGCCGTCGACGTCGCGCCAGTCTTCCAGCAGCAGTCGCCGCGTCTGCCGACTGTTGGCGAAACGATGCACGAACTCACGCGGCTGGCCCGAGGCCGGCTCGTAGAGCAGTTCGAAGTGATCACGCGGCTTGGGGTCGAGTTCGGGCCCGACCGTGTCGAACGCCGCGGGCGGCCGCCGCTCGACGACGACGCGCGCCAGCCCTTCGCCGCTGCGGGTCAGCTGGTCGCGCCCCACCACCGCGTAGGTGACGCCATCGGCGAAACACCACGGCATTCGCCACTGCAACCCGAACAGGGCCAGCTCCTCGGCAGCGCTCTCGTTCAGCGTCGGCCACGCCATGCCCTGACGTTCGGCGTAGACGACGGGGCCCGAACGGCCGTAGACGCGCCCGTCCTCGAACTCCAGGCGATCGCGTTCGGCGAACGCGCAGTCGACGAGGTGGGTCACCTCGCGACGACCGATGATCTCCCCCTGTTCACCGAACACGGTCAGACGCCACCACACGGTGCGACCACCGAGCGCCTTGAACGTGCCCGGCGCGCGCACACGCTGGTAGATGTCCAACAGCGGTGAGCCGAACTCCATGCCGGAGGCCAGCGCCGGCGCCCGACCACGCGGCTCGCTCGTCGCGGCCGCTGTGCTCGCGGGCTGCGGCGTGCGCCCGGCGCCCGTCTCCCCGGCCGGTGCCGGCGACGGCACGTTCTTGGGCCGCCCCTGCTCGAGGAACGCGGGACGCGCGCTCGGCCCGCCGGGGACCTTGGGGTAACCGTTCTCGTCGAACTTGACCGGACTGATCGAACTGCGGCGTGAATCCCCTTCGGGCCTGGCCTGCTTGTCGACCGGCACCGTTGCCGGGCCGGTCCCGGCCGCGGGCGACGGGGCCCCACCCGTTTGACCACCCTGTTGGGCGACGAGCGGAACGGCGACCACGAACCACAGGACGGCCCTGCGGACCAGACGGGTGACGGACTTCATGCGCCCATGACATCGGCACGATCGACCCTCGGCATGAAGCCATGGTCGTTGAGCAGGGGGCACCGGCGCGGGATGCTGCACCGGTGCGATACTCAGCCTTGGTCGTGAGCCTGGCCCTGTCCGGTTGTGCCAGCGGGCCGGCCCCGATCCCCGAGCAGCCGCGGCCCGAAGTCCCGGTCGTGCGCGCGCTGCCGCCGGGCACGGTGCTGGTCACCGACTGCACCGGACTGCCGGACGAACTGCCCTGGCGCGCCGCCGCCGTGCTGTGGCACGAGGCCCTGAGGCAGTCGGCGCAGTTCGTGGTGGTCGATGGCGACGGCGGGGCGCCTGGCCGCAGCCGCCTGCGCCTGTGCGCCGATCTGACCAGCCAACGTCTCGCCGCCATGCTCGTCGACGAAAGCGGTGAGGCCGTGCCGATCGGCGGCGACACCTGCACCGACGGCGACCTCGGCGCAGCGATCGACCGCCTGGCGCGCACCGCGCGCGAAGCACTCGGGGAAGTGACCAGCACGCCGGTGCCGACCGCCGCCAGCGTCGGCCGCGAGCCTGGCTTCGTCGACGCGGCAGCCGACGCGCACCGCCTGCTGCACGACGGCGGCGTCGAGGCCGCGTTCCGGCTGTTCACCCGCTGCCGCGCCCGCGACGGCGGCAGCCCCTACGTGCTCGACGGCCTCGCCGAAACGGAACTGCTGCGCGGCCACCCCGGCATCGCCGAACGCATCGCCGCCGAAGCGCTCAGCTTCACCACCCGCCTGGCACCACACCGCCAGCACCGCCTGGCCCGCACGCTGTTGTTGGCGCGCGCCTCGCAGCGCCCCGAGAACGCCCCGGGCCACGATCGTGAGCTGCGCGACCTTGGCCGCGTGTTCCAGCGCGAACGACCCCACGACCCCCAAGCGCTGCTGACCCTGGGGCTGGCCGAGAACTTCCTCGGCGACTTCGCCGCGGCGTTGCCGCATCTACAGGCGTTCGTCGCACTCGAACCCGATCATCCGCTCGGCCACTACCACCTCGGCTGGACCCGACTCGCGCTCGGCGACAACGCGGCGGCGGTCAGCGAGTTCGATCTCGCCGCGCTGCGCCTGCCGGCCGCAGCGCTGATCGTGCCGCGCAGCATCGCTCTCTACGGCGCCGGCCAGCACGAGCGGCTGCGGCAGCTGCACGATCAACTCAACACCGAACTGCTCGAACGCGATTCGCTGCAACTGCACGATCTGCGCCGCATGCAGGCCGCACACGCCCTGCTGCAACACGACGACGAGACCGCGGTGCGGCTGTTGCGCGAAGACTTCACCTGGCTGGTCAGCCACCCGTCGGCGCTCGACGAGCGCGCCGGCGAGTTCGCCGAAGCCGGCCTGGTGCTGGCCCGGCTGGGGGGCGCACGCATCCTGCCGCCGATCCTCGCCACCCTGCAGCAGCAGCGGCCGGGAACGGCCCTCGCCGATGCGATCTCGTTCCTGGGCGGCGTCGTCACCGTCGCCGAGACCAACCAGCGCGCCGAAGCCGTCGAGCGGCAACTGAGCCGCGGTGGCGACAGCGTCTTCAGCCTGCTGCTGCAGGCGCTGTGTCACGAACGACGCGGCGAACTCGGCGACCAGTACACGGCCCTGGCCCGCGCCGCGCGCATGAACGACTCGCCGCTGACCAAGATGCTGCTGGCGCGCAGTCTCGCCAGCATGGGCCGCCAGCCAGAGAGCGAGCAGCTGCTGGCGGCCTTGCGCGCCGAGATGCTGCGCATCCACCTGCGGCAGCGTGCCCAACACCCGTTGCTCGGCCCCGAACTCGCCTACGCATTCCGCTGATCGATCGCCATCAGCCGATCAACAACAGCCGGCATCGATCGACGGCGGTCATGCCCGCGCGTTCGTAGGCGCGGCGCGCCGGCCGGTTGTGTTCCCCGACGTGCAGGCACACGAGCTGCTGCGCCGCGGCGATGCACGACGCGACCAGCCGGCTGGCCGTGCCGTTGCCGCGCAGCTGCGGGAACGTGAACACGCCTTCGATCACCTGGCCGGCGGGACCGTCGCTGCCGAAGTCGAGTTTGCTCGCGAACGCGCCGACGTCGCCGAGCACGTGCGTGCTGCCGTCGGCGATGCGTTCGTCGATGGTGTCGCGCAACCAGCGGCGATCGACGCGGCGCGGGTCGATGTTCAGATCGCTCTGGTTGAGCAGCAGGGTCGCCTGGGCGAGCCGATCGCGATCACCGCGCTGCGCCGGGCGCACCGCGGCGCTGACCAGATCGAGCACCGCGTCGGTGGGCCTGGCCCGGTAGTAACACTGATCGCGCAACACCAACGGCGGCCTCGTGCACAACGCCGCCAGCGCGTCGACCACCGCGGTCGGCCCCATCGCCAGCCGGAACGGCAGGCGCGACTTCTGGATCGCCGTGGCCACGCCGGCGGGATCGAGGTCGGGGGCGATCACCACCAGGTTGCCGCGCGCGCCGAACCAGCACAGGCCCGCTTCGCTGCCGCCGTGCAGCAGCATCAGACCGCTGCCCTCGGCGCGAGCCAGGGCATTGCCCACGTAGACGCCGTGTACCCCCGCCGCCGCCGCCAAGGCCAGCGCCTTGGGGTCGTCGTGGACCAGCGGCAGGGTGGGCAGCGCGAAAGACGTCATGGGCTCAAGATTCCGATGCGAACGGCCGATCAGCAACGGCACCCCAGCCCGAGGCCCAGCATTGGACACCTACGACTTCCTGGCCGACCCCCGCGTCTTGCCACTCGCCGAACGCCGCGACCTCGCCACGCTGCACGCCACCGAGCAAGCCGCCTGGCTCGATCGACTGTCGCACCTGGCCGAGCCGCCGGTCACCGACCCTGAGTTCCCGGCGTTCCTGCTGGCGGTGCCGCCGTTCGCGGACCTCGGCCGGCGCATCGGCGCCGCGCGCCAACGCGTCGCGCTGAGCACCGAGGTCGCCGACGAACTCGATTGGTTCGTGCGCGCGTTCGCCGACTACCTGCACACCGATCAGGGCGAAGACGTCTTCGCCAGCGAATCGCGGCGCTGAGCCGATCGCCGCGGCGCTCGTCACGGCCGACTCCGCAATCGGGCCGCGAGCGCGGTCATTTCCGCCGCGGGCAACGGCTCGCCATCGAGCCCGGGAACCTGCCCCGGCGCATCGGTCGGCAACAGGTGCACGTGCGCGTGACGCACCGCCCAGCCGATCACCGACACGCAGACCCGCGCACACGGCAGGCGCGACCGCAGGCGCTGGCCGAGTTCGTGCACGAACGCCCACAACGCCGCGTGCGCCGCTGCGTCCAGGTCGAACACCGAGTCCACCACCTGCCGCGTGATCACCACCACGTGCCCCGGACGCGCCGGGCGCTCGGCCAGGAACGCGAGGTGCCGTTCGTCCTCGGCGATCACATGCACCGCGCGGCTGCCGTCGAGGATGTCGCGGAAGTCGGCGACCATGGTCACTCCTGCAGCAACCTGGCCGGATCGGTCACCGGCGCCGCGCAGACACCGCGCCGACAGACGTAGGCCGCGGGCACGCCGTCGATCGGCACCTTGCCGACGAACACCACCGACAGGCGCGCCAACGCCTCCTGGTTGCCGGCGTGCACGAGCGAGGTGACCGCGACCCTGGGGAAACGCCGCCACGCCGCCTGCAGCAGCGCCTGCGTGCGTGGGTCACCGGGTTCACCGGCGATCACCACCTCCCGCGGGTCGGCGAGATGGAACTGCAGCGCCGCGACCAGCGATGCCAGGTGCGCCGGCGCACGCTGCAACAGGTCGTGGTTGGCGCGCAGGCAGGCGACGCCGCGTTCGTAGAGTTGTTCGTCGCCGAGCAGCAACCCGCCGCGCAGCAGCGCGATCGTTGCCATCGCCGCGCCCGACGGCAGCGACGATTCGACCGCACTCTTGCTGCGCGCGACCAGCGCCTCGTGATCGCTGGCGGTGAAGTAGAAGCCGCCGCCTTCGGCGCCGAAGTCGCGCACCATCGTCACCAGCAGCTGCCTGGCCGCGTCGAGCCAACGCGGCTCGCTGTCGACCTCGAACAGCTGCAGCAACGCCGTCGCCAACATCGCCTGATCTTCGAGGTAACCGCCGAGCGGCGCCTTGCCCGAGTGCCAGCCGCGCCGGCATCGCCCGTCGCGCACCAGTTCGGCGAGCGCGAACGTGGCCGCACGCTGCGCCGCCGTCAGGTAGCGTGGTTCGCCGAGCACCGCGTAGCCGCGCGCACAGGCGGCGATGGCCAGACCGTTCCAGGCCGTCAGGATCTTGTCGTCGGTCGCCGGGCGCACCCGCCGTTCGCGCGCGGCCAGCAGCCGTTCGCGCGCCGACTCGAGCCGCGCTTCGTCGCCGACGGCCGCCACTCCGGCCAGGTGCAGCACGTTCTTGCCTTCCCAGTTGCCGGCGGTGGTCACGCCGTAACGCGCGGCGGCCAGCGGCGCGTCGTCGCCGAGCACGGTCTGCAGCTCAGCCATGGTCCAGACGAAGAACTTGCCCTCCACGTCCTCGCTCTGCGCATCCTGCGCGGCGTGGAAGCCGCCGTTGTCGGCCTGCATCTCCCGCAGCATGTAGTCGAGCGTCTGGCGCGCGACGGTCGCATAGTCGCCGTTCTGGGTGCGCAGGAACGCGTCGAGGTAGAGCTCGGCGAGCTGCGCGTTGTCGTAGAGCATCTTCTCGAAGTGCGGCACCAACCACTGCCGATCGGTGCTGTAGCGGTGGAAACCACCGCCGAGCTGGTCGTAGATGCCGCCGCGGCGCATCGCGTCGAGCGTCTTGGTCACGATCACCAACGCGTGCGCGTCGGACGTGCGCAGCAGGGCGGCGAGTTCGCTGGCGTTGGGGAACTTCGGCGCAAACTGCGGCGCGCTGCCGAACCCGCCGAACTCACCGTCGAAGCGTTCTTCGGCCATCGGCACCAGGCGCTGGAGCAACGCGGCGGTGGGCTCCCCCGCCGGCGCAACCGGTGCGAGCACCTTCTGCAGGTGCGTTGTCAGCTCGTCGGCGCCCTTCTCGAGCTCCTCGCGCTGCTCCTTCCAGGCCTTGGCCAGGTGTTGCAGCACCCGCTGGAACCCCGGACGCCCGAAGCGGTCTTCGGGCGGGAAATAGGTGCCGCCGAAGAACGGCTTCTTGTCGGGGGTCATCCACACCGACAGCGGCCAGCCGCCCTGCTGACCCATCGCCTGCACCGCGGCCATGTAGATCTCGTCGACGTCCGGACGCTCTTCGCGATCGACCTTGATGCAGACGAAGTGCTCGTTGAGGAAGGCCGCGACCTTCTCGTCCGCGAAGCTCTCCTTCGCCATCACGTGACACCAGTGGCAGGCCGCGTAACCGACCGACAGGAACACCGGCTTGTTCTCGCGCCTGGCGCGCGCGAACGCGGCCTCGCCCCACGCCTGCCAGTGCACCGGGTTGTGCTGGTGCAGCCGCAGGTACGGCGACGTCTCCCGGTCGAGTTGATTGCGGGCCGGTTCCTGGGCAGCTGGTTCTGGGGCCGGATCTTGGGATGTTGACTCGGGCACGGGATCCTGGGACCTCGCGGCGCTGCCGGCGAGGAACGGACCAACCGACAACGACAGCAGGGAGGTCGACAGCAACAGGGCACGCATCGGCCGGGAATCGTCGTTGATCGGTCGACGTTGCGCGAGCCCTTCCCGGCGCGCCGCGATCGGATAACGTGCCGCCGATGCGCTTCCTCGTCACCGGCCTGACCACGCTGCTGATCGCGGCCTGCGGCGGCGGTGGCGGCGGCACCGGCACACCGACGACGACGCTGCCGGCGCGCTTGACGGCGGCGGCGGTGGAGTTCGCCGCCGGCAACACCACGGCGCAGCTGCTGGTCGAACTGCAGGCCGCCACCAACAGCGGCGCCGCACTCGCCGAAGTGGTGATCGAACTGCCGCCCGGCGTCACGATCGCAAGCGGTTCGCCGCTGCAGGCCGCGATCCCGGTGGTGACCCTGGACGGCAAGCTGATCGGCAACCGCTACAAGGTCCTGATCGGCGACGCGCGCAACAGCACCGCCGCCGCGCTGCCGTCCGGCACGTTGTTCCGCGTACAGCTGGCCACCACCGTCCCGCGACAACTCGGCAACCAGAAGCTGCGTCTGCTCGAGCCGCGCATCGCGGCGCGCGACGGAACCGCGATCGACGTCGATGACACGCCGACCGAAGTTCCGATCACCATCCGCTGACCGCACCCGCCTCGACGATGCGTCCCACTGGGCGCGTCACTTCGCCGTAGCGCGCTCGAGCCCTTCGAGGCTGCTGTTCTGGATCTGCCGCATGCGTTCCTGCAGCGCGCCGAACCAACCGATCCACCGGCCGGGCATGCTGTCCCACCGCCCTTCGTCGCGCCAGGTCACCTTGCTGCCAGCGCCTTCGGCCACCCAGCTGACCCTGCCCCGTCCACTCATCAGCGGTGCCTGATCGCCGGGCATCTGGCGCGAGAACTCGTAGCCGATCGAGTCCTGGGTCACCTCGACCAACGCCAGGCGTGCCATGCCCTGGGCGCCGCGCCAGGTGATTGCGTGGCCGACAGCTCCCGGCGTGCCCGCCACCTCACGCTGCGTCTGCGGACCGAGGTTGGCGTCCATCTGCGACCAGTCCTTCCAGGTCGCGAAGTCGCCCAGCACGGTCGCGACCTTCGCCGGCGGCGCGCCGACCACACGCGACGTCTCGACCACCCACTCGTTGGCCAGGATCGTGCCGACGCCGTAGTAGACCAGGATGGTGCCGGCCAGGCTCAGCACCAGCGTCTTGAACACGGGATTCATCGCCTTGCTCATCGGGCGGAAGAACGTAGCGAGCGTCCCCTTGTTTCGCACCCTTTGCGGGCGCCGCGCCGGTCAGCGCCCCACCAGCAGCGGCGTGAAGTAGCGGTAGTAGACCTCGAGGCTCAGCACACACATCGCCGTGGTGTAGCTGCGGTCGGTGGCCGAGTCGCCGGCGTAGTCGGCGTAGGTGTCGATCGGCGGGAACGAGCCGTCGGCGGCCTGCCCCGCCGGCAGCACCGTCTTGAGGCGTTCGTTCCACCGCGTCCAGGCCTCACCACCGCGCAGGAAGCACGCCAGCGAGCCGTAGTACCAGAAATAGACGTTGCCCTGGCCGCCGAGCACGAAGTCGTCGTCGGCGTACTTGCGGTAACGCTGCGGTCGCCGCTCGACCGTGTAGTCGACGGCGGTGACGATGCGCGGGTCGTCCTTGTCGACACCGAGCAGCAACAGACAGAACGCGCCGGCCGGCGTGCTCGCGGGCAACGTCGGCCACTGCGAACGCAGCCGGCTGGGGTTCTGGTTGTAGCGGAACCAACCGTTCGGTTCGTCGAACGACAACTCGAGGTACTCACGCGCCCGCGGCAGCACCTCGGGCGGCAGCTCGATGCCCGACAACCGCGCCGACTCGAGCGCCATGACCATCCACGCGGTCACCGAGATGCGTGCGTAGCTGTCCTCGGCCTGCAGCCCCGGCGAGAAGTAGCCCCAGCCGCCGCGGTTCTTGCGGTCCTTGCGCGGTCCCTGGTGCGTGAGCAACCAGCCGAGCGCGTTCTCGAGCGGGCGCAGCAACGCCGGGTCCTTGGTCAGGCCGTAACACTCGGCGAGCGCGTAGGTGGCGATGCCGTGGCCGTAACAGCTGCTCACCCCGAACGCGCCGGTGTCGGCATCCTGCAGCGCCAGCAGGTGCGCGAGCGCGCGTTCGACGACCTGGCTGTGCTCGGTGTTCGAGGTCGGCGTATGGCCGGCGCCTAGGAAGGCGAGCAAACACAACGCCGACTTGCCGACGTAGACGAGCCCGTACTTGTCGTCGAAGCGGCGGCGGTTGCCCCACGAACCATCGCGGTTCTGGATGCTCGCCAGATAACGCAGGCCGTCGCGCACGGCGCGTTCGGTGTCGGCGGTGCCGCCGAACTGTTCGATCGCCGCCGCCTTCGCCGGGCCGAAGCGATTGCTGTAGGCGTTGTGTTCACGCAGCTCCGCGGCCACGAGCAGCGGTTGCAGCGGTGTGCGGGACCACAGGGACCCCGGCGGGGTCGGCGGCGCTGCCGCGGTGAGGCCAGGTCGCGCGGCGGCGCCGTGATGCGGATCGGTCAGCGCCGCGGGCGCAGGTCCCGCCAGTGCCGGCAAGGCGCCGAGCTCGGCGGCGCGCGCCGTCGCCGCAGCCGACGAGTCGGCAGCCGCAGTGGCGTTCTTGGCACTGCCGCGCAACGGGGTCGCGGCATCGCGCAGCGCCGTCAGCGACCGCTGCGGTGCGAGGCCGCCGCGCGGCGAGCTCACCATCGGCGGAACGTGTTGCGGTTCGCGCCGCGCGCTGGCGGCCGCGGCGAGCAGGCTCGGCGCCAACGGCGCAGTGACCGCTTCGCGCACCGCGTGGCGCGGTGCGGCCTGCGGCACGACCGCTGCGTCGTTGCTGCCCGCCTGCAGCACCGGCAGCGCCGCGCTCGCCACGGGCAAGGCGGCAGCCTGTCGACCCGCGGCCGGTTGCGGCGCTGCGGCGGCCGGCGCCGCACCATCGCGCAGACCGGTGGGCGCCGGCAACGTCGTGCGTGCCAACGGCGCCGGCGCCGGCGGCAACGTCGCCGCAGGCGCGCTGTTGGTCGAACCGGTCGGTCCTGCGAGCGCCGAACCCGGTCGCGCCAGGACCACGGCGTCGTTGCCGCTGGCGACGTCGGTTCGCGCGGCGCGCGGCACGGCCGGCGCCATGCTCATCGCGACCGTCGGTCCCGCTTGCGGCCCCGGGCCCGGCAACGTCGCGGCGACCACCGGCAGCGGCGCCGACGCATCCTGGTCGCGCGCGGCGGTTCGCGGCGCGGGAACGGCTGCCACATCGCTGACCTCGGTATCGGCGACAGTGACCGCGCGTGCACTCGGCACCGCCGGCGGCGCCGCGGCCGCGGCCAGGGCGCCTGCGGTCGACAGTGGCGCCGCGACCAGATTGGCGCCCGGTGCGGTGACGACGATGCGCGCCGCGGCGTCACTCGCACCACCACGCTCTGCAGCCGTCGTTGCGGCGGCGGGTGCCGCGGCCGCGACCGTCGGCAACGACGCGGCGTCGACTGCCTGCTCGACCGCCGCGCCGTCGCGCAGCGCCGCCGCCTGCGCCTCATCCTGCAAGCTCGCCAACGGTGCCGCCGCCGCTGCCGAGCCCGCGGCCATGGTCTGCGGCAGCTCGGCCGCCGGACCGGTGAGCGCTTCGGCCGCGCTGACCGGCTCGAGCGCGGTGCCCGGAGCGGCCGCGGCGAGCGCCTGTTCGCGCCCGCGGAACTGCACCATCGCCGCGAGATCCTGCTGCACCTGCCCGTCGTCGCCGGCGCCGCCGGCGGCGCTGCTGCTGGTGACGATCGACACTTCGAGCCCCGCGCCCGCGTCGTCACCGGGCAACAGGGCGCCGGTGATCTCGACGCCCATCAGCCACAGGAACAGCAGCACGTGCAGCAGCAGCGACAGCAACAGGCACTGCACCAGCAGGTCGAGCGCGGTCCATCGCCGGCCCAGATGCAGCAGCACCAGCAGCAACAGGCAGGTCAGGGCGACACCGAGCAACAACCACTCGAGCCAACGTTGGCCGAGCCAGAACGGATGGACCTCGCTGGCCGTCGACACGTACCACAGGTCACTGGCGCCATCGCCGACGCCCGGTCGCAGCACGTACAGGTGCAAGCCGTCGGCGCTCGGCAACGGCGCCCGCACGGCACCGATGCCCCAGTGGGTGTTCGCCGGCCGGGCGCGGTCCCAGCGTCCCTGGTGCACGCTGACGCGCAGCAGCTGCGGCGGTTCACCGAGAGCCTTGCGCACGAACCACAACTCGGCACCGTCGGCACTGAAGGCCGGATCGCGATCGGCTCGGCGCGCCTGTCGCTGCCCGCTGGGTTCGTCGAACAACGGCGCCGCGTCGAGTTCGCCGCCGAGCGTGAACCCGAACAGGCGCCCGTCGTCGGGACCTCGTTGCTCTTTGTCGATGCGCACGAACACCAGCGTGCTGCCGTCCGGCGACGGCGCCGGATCGGTCTCGTCGCGCGCGGTGTTGATCGCCGCCAACGGCACCGGCGGCGTGAAGCCGCCGCGTTCGAACCTGCAGGTGTAGAGGTCGTAGCCGCCGAAACCGCCCGGTCGGTCCGAGGCGAAGTAGAAGGTGCCGTCAGGGCCCAGCGCCGGGGCCAGTTCGTTGTGGGCGCTGTTCAGGCCGTACGCCGGTTCGGGCGCGAGGTGCGGGCGCTTCGGATCGAACAACACCAGGTCGCTGGTGCCGTCCGCGAGCAGCCGGCCATGACACAGCCGCCCATCGGGCAGCTGCGCGACGCGGCCACTGACCTTGCCGGGCAGTTCGGCGACGACCTCGGGCGGCGACCAACGCAGCATGCCGTCGAACAGCAGGTCGTCGGCGCGCAGTTGTTGCGCCCCGTCGGTGTAGTAGAGCGGTCGGCCGAGCCACAGGCCCAGCCACAACGACAAGGACGCGATCAACCCTGCCCACGAGCAGCGCAGCAGCCAGCGGCGGGTGCCCTCGCGGATCGCCATGGTCGGTCAGTTCTTGCCCGCCGGCAAGGCGGCGAAGTCGACCTTGGTGATCTTGGCGAGGCGGCAGGCGTCGAGCACCTGCAGGCCGATGCCGAACTGCGCGTTGCGGTCGCCGCGCACCAACACCGACTGGTCCTGCTGACGAGCGCCGGCAGCGGCGAGCTTCTGGCGCAGCGCCTCCAGCGTCACGTCGCGACCATCGACCGAGATGCGCCCGTCGGCCAGCAGGTTGACGACCAGGGGGCGCGCCGGCGCACTCGCCGTGCCGCTCTTGGCTTCGGGCAGGCGCAGGTCGAGCTCGACTTCCTCGCGCGCAAACGTGGTCGCGGCCAGGAAGAAGATCAGCAGCAGGAACACGACGTCGATCAGCGGCATCATGTTGATGCCGTCCTCGCGGTCCTCTTCACCGCCGTCATGCCGCATCGGTGTCCTCCACCTGGCGCCGCGCGGCGGCCGACAACCCGAGCCGCGCCAGGGGTTCGATCGCCGGGGCGACGGCGTCGCCGATCAACCCGCACAGCCGCCGCGCCCGGGTCTGCAGGTGCGCCGCCAGCAACGTCGCCGGGATCGCCACGCCCAGACCGAAGATCGTCGTGTAGAGCGCGACCTTGATGCCGGCGGCGAGCGCCTCGCTGCTCTCGGCTTTGCCGAGACCCGTGCGCTCGACCACCGCGAACGCGTCGGTGATGCCGAGCACGGTGCCCAACAGGCCCAGCAGCGGCGCCACCGCGACCATCAGCGAGATGCCGCGCACGTTGGCGCGCAGCGCCGCAGCCTCCTTGTCGAGCTGGTCCTCCATGGCCTTCTCGATGTCGGCCAACAAGAAGCCGCGGCGCCGCAGGCCGGCGGCGAGCACACGCGCGGCCGGCGCCTGCGCCTCGAGGATGCCCGGCGCGATCACCTCGGCCCGACCGTGCACGACCTGTTCGACGGCGTCGACCACCACCTGCGGCAGCAACCGACCCTGCCGCAAGCTCAGGTAACGTTCGATGGCGATGCCGACGACGACGACCGAACAACCGAGGATCGGCCACATCAGCAGACCGCCGTCGTGGAAGAACTCACCGATCGTGCCGAGCACGGTCGGATCCTGCGGCAGGTTCGTGAGCATGGGGTGACGCATGGTTGGCGCGGGATTGGCAGGTTTCGGGTGGTGCCGTTCGATCAGCCGTCGCGAAGGTGCTTGTGGGCCGCGGCCGCTTCGTCGCTGTTCGGATACTTCTCGACGAGTTCCTCGAGGATGCGTTGGGCCTTGTCGCGCTGTTGCAGTTCGAGGTAGACGAGTCCGGCCTGCAGCAGACCGCGTCGCACCCACTCGGCCTGGGCGTAGAGGATCGGCAGCTTGACGAAGGCGTCGATCGCGCCGGCGCGATCGCCGCGCGCCCGCCGGGCCTCGCCGATCCGGAACTGCGCCTCGGCGGCGACCGGACCGTCGTCGAGTTCGAGCACGGCGGTCAACGCCTGCTCGGCGCGCTCGTGCTCGGCGCGCAGCAGTCGGGCGCGTCCGAGCGCCAGCTGGGCACGAGCGGCAAGCGCCTTCTCGGGCTTGTCGCGCAGGAACTGCTCGAGCGGCGCGACCGCGGCGTCACCGTCACCGAGCGCGACCGCGCACTCGCCGAGCAACAGCCGCGCTCGCGGCGCGCGTTGATGTTGCGGCGCCTCACCGAGCAACCGCGTCAGGCGTTCCGCAGCGCCGCGCCGGTCGCCGAGCAGCAGACAGCTTTCGGCCCCCAGGTAGAGCGCCTCGGGCACCAACACCTCGCCGTCGAGCGCGGCGATCTGCGCACAGCGGTCCCGCGCCGCCTGCAGTCGCTGTTGATCCCCCTTGGCGCCGTCGAACTCGGCGAACGCGAGCTGATAGAGCGCGCGGCCCTGGTGACGACCCTGCACCTTGGTCAGCAGCGCGCGCGCGGCCGGCAGGTCGTTCCGGGCCAACGCGGCGGTGCCCAGATGCAGCCGCGCTTCCCCGGCGAGATCGACGTCCTTGCTGCTCTTGGCGACTTCGGCGAACGCCGCCAGTGCGGCGGTTTCGTCGCCATCGCGCCGGCAGGCCCACGCGAGTTCGTAGTGCACCAGGTCCGGCCGCGGCTGCCCGCCGCTCTGCGCCAACGCGGCCAGCGTCTGGCGCGCACCCTTCTGGTCGCCACCGCGCGCCTGCGCGACGCCGAGCGCATAACGGTTGTGCGCGGCGCGTGGGTGTTCGGGGAAACGCTGCACGAACTGCGCCGCGGCCGCGGTCGCGCCCTGCCAGTCCTGCTGCCGATGCAGCAGGGCGATGCGCAGGTCGAGCGCGGCCGCGGCTTCGCCACCGAGCGCCTTGTGCTGCTCGGCCGCCGTGAGCCATTTGCCGCAGGCCGCGTCGTCGCCGAGTTCGAACGCGCACCAGGCCCGGCCCGTGCAGGCGCGCGCGCCGACTGCGTCCGGGCGATCGGTGAGCTGCGCGTACCCCTGGTCGGCGGCCGCGAAGTCTCCTTGCTGCAACGCCAGATCCGCCTGCTCGAGGCGATCGGCGCCGGCGTCGAAGTCGCGCTGCTTGCTGGCCGCGGCCGTCGCGCGGGCCAGGCGCTGACGTGCGCCGGCGAGGTCGCCGCGTTGCTTCAGCACCTTCGCGGCGACGCGCTGCGAACGCTCGACGAACACCCCCTGCGGATGACGCGCCAGATACTGGTCCGCGGTCGCCAGCGCCGCGTCGTCGTCGCCGGCCTCGCCGAGCGCGAGCGCCTGCATCGCCAAGGCCTCTTCGGCGAACGGCGACGGCTCCTTGGCGATGCTCGCGAACAGCACCGCCGCCGCCTTCTTGTCGCCACCCAGGTACCGGCACCATGCGGCCTTGAAGCCTGCCTTGGTGCGCAGTTCGGCGTTGCGCTGCGGTTGTTTGCCGAAGGTCGCGTAGGCCTTCTCCGCCGCGTCGTAACGCTGCAACGCGAACAGGTTCTCGGCGATCGCGAACTCGGCCTCATCGGCCAGGCGGTGACGCGGCTGCAGTTGCAGCAGCCGGCCGGCGCGTTCGCTCGAGGCCTCGAAGCGGCCGAGCGCGTGCAGCGCGAAACATGCGCCGTAGAGCGCATCGCCGCGCAGTTCGACACCAGCATCGGCGGGCACCTGCTCGTAGGCGGCGAGCGCCTTCTGCCACTGCTGCAGATTGGCGTAGGCTTCGCCGACCGCGACCGAGAGGCGCGGTCGATCGGCGACAGCCGCCGCCGCGAGCGCCTTCTCGAGATCGGCGACTGCAGCGGACGCGTCACCGCCGGCCAGCGCACACAGGCCCTGCAGCTCGCGCGCCTGCCGGCTGATGTCCTCGTTCGGTTTGCCCGCCTGCAGTTGCTGCAACACGACGAGCGCCTTGGCCTGGTCGCCGTCGCGATACCACGAACGCGCGATCTCGAGGCGCGCGCTGGCCAGCAGCGGCGAATCGGGATGCTCGTCGGTGACGTGCGCGAAGCAGCGCCGCGCGGCCGCGCCGTCGCCGCGGCGGATGGCGACGAAGCCGAGTCCGTGCCAGGCGTCGTCGACGAACTCACCGGGCTTGGCGGTGGCGCGTTCGAACGCCTGTTGGGCCGCGTCGAGGTCGGGGATGCGCAGCGCCGCGTCACCACACAAGAACCAGCACTCGCCGCGCGAGTTGTCGTCGGGCGCCGCAGGGGCGGCCTGCGCGAAGGCGATCGCCGCCGGCTCGTAACGCTGCTGCCGCAGTTCGCAGAAACCCTGCTGGTAGAGCGCCGGGAACGCGTACGCCGCATGTTCGCCCTTCGCGGCGGCGGCCGCAGCCGCGAACGCCACCTTGGCCTTGTCGTCGTCGCCGGCGTCGCGGCGGCATTCGCCTTCGGCATACGCCGCGGCGGCGAGCAGATAGTGATCGGCGGCGACCTCCTTGCGCAGCGCCTCGAACTGCGCCGCGGCCGCCGCGAACTGCTTCTCCGCCTGCAGCTGGTTGCCGAGCCGGTAACGACATTCGGGGCGCAGCGCGAAGTCCTTGCCGGCCTGCTGCAGCGCCGCCGTGAACGAGGCGATCGCCGCGGCGCCGCGGCCGAGTTCGACCTGGCTGACGCCGAGCCGGTAATGCGCTTCCGCCACGAAGGCACCGCGCGGGTTCTTGGCGAGGAACTCGCCGAAGTAACGCACGGCTTCGTCGTGCAGGCCGCGCTGCTGCATGCCGATCGCCAGGGCGACGGCTTCGGGGGGGCGTTCTGCCTGGGCGGTCAGGTTCGCGCCCAAGCCAGCGAGCGCTGCAGATGTACAGAGCAGCCAACGGGCGAGAGCGTGTGGCGAAGGCATCATGGTGGCTACGCGGCGCCCGCCGAGAATTGGCAAACGCCGGGCGGGCCACCTTAGCCAGACACCGCAGCACTCGCATCACACAGTGCGGGCCGGGAACCTTTCCCCGGCCCGGCGATGCGCGCGACTCACATCTTCAGCGTCGTCTTCTTCTCGCCGGCGGCGTGCAGCGTCTCGAGGATCTTCTTCGGCACGAGCTTCGCCGGGTCGTAATCGACCGAGAACTCGCTCGAGTCCCCCGCCTGGATGTTGACCGCGACCACCCCGTCAACCTTTTCGAGGGCGCCACGCACGGTGGCGACACATCCCCCTCAAATGGACTGGCCGAGGTCGAGCCTGGCGGTCGCCGAGTTGGCGACCGGAGCGCCAGCGGCCGGGTTGCCGGCGGCAGGCGTGGCAGGCGCCGGCGCAGCATCCTTGCTGCAGGCGGCGAACGAGAGGGCCATGGCCCCCACGACGAGCATCTTGTTCATGATTCGATCTTGCGAAAGGTGAGCGACCGCCGAACGGCCGCGGAACGGGCGGCATGTTAGACCGCGTCTGCCAAGGCCCCAACGGCGATACGGGCGTCGCGACCGACCGCACCACCGAGGTGCGCCCACCGGGCCGCGGTCGACAGCGCCGCGAACGGCCCCCGGACGGCTGGTGAAAAGGCGCGCGATGTGTGGTTTCTACCCGGTACCGTACGCAGCCATGAGACTCGTCACGACCGTCGCGCTGTGTGGGATGGTGGCCGCATGTCTGCCGACGCCACATCCGTTGGCCAGGTCCGGAGCACCGGGCAGCGCGGAGGCGGTGGCACCGGTGCCCGTCGCCGCCCCGGTGCAGACCGGCGTCGCCGTCGACCCGCCGCCGCTGCTGCGTGAGTTCCGGGCGGCGTGGGTCGCGACGGTCGACAACATCGACTGGCCCAGCCGCAAGGGGCTGCCGACCGAACAGGCTCGCGCCGAACTCGATGCGATCGTCGACCGCGCGCTGCAGGTCGGGCTGAACGCGTTGGTGTTCCAGGTGCGACCCGCGGGCGACGCGTTCTACGAGTCGTCCCTCGAGCCGTGGTCGGAATGGCTGACCGGCGCGCAAGGCAAGGCGCCGAGCCCGAAGTGGGACCCGCTGGCGCACGTGATCGAACGGTGCCACGAACGGGGGCTGCAGTTGCACGCGTGGTTCAACCCGTACCGCGTCTCGCACCCCGCGGGCAAGTCGAAGCCCGCCGCCGAGAGCTTCTTGCGCCGCGAACCTGGCGCGTGTGTGAAGTACGGCCCCTACGACTGGATGGACCCCGGCAACACGCGGGCAGCCGACTGGTCGCTGCAGGTGATCACCGATGTCGTGCGCCGTTACGACGTCGACGGTGTGCACATCGACGACTACTTCTACCCGTACCCCGAGGGCAAGCAGGACTTCCCCGACGACGAGACCTTCGCGCGCTACCGCCGCGCCGGTGGCAAGCTCGAGCGCGGCGATTGGCGCCGACAGAACATCGATCGTTTCGTGCAGCGCATGTACGACGAGGTGCACCGCACCAAACCCTGGGTGCAGGTCGGCATCAGCCCGTTCGGCATCGCGCGACCCGGCGTGCCCAAGGGCATCCAGGCCGGCATCGACCAGTTCGGCCAGCTCTACGCCGACGTGCCGAAGTGGCTGCAGCAGGGCTGGGTCGACTACCTGTCGCCGCAGCTCTATTGGCCGATCGACCAGAAGCCGCAGAGCTTCGCGGCGCTGCTGTCCTACTGGCACGCACAGAACACGCGGCAGCGCCACGTCTGGCCGGGCATCAACCCGGGCCGCGCGCTGCAGCAGAAGCCGCCGACGCGGCCGACGGAACTGGCCGACCAGATCGCGTTGATCCGCGCCGAGAAGGCGACGCACGGCGAGGTGCACTTCAGCTTCAAGGCGCTGCGCACCGACGCGCCCAACGTCGGCGGCGTGTTGCGCCGTGAGCTGTATCGCGAGCCGGCGGTGGCGCCGGCGTCGCCGTGGCTCGGCCAGGAGGCGCCAGCGGCGCTCTCGGCGCAACTGCAGGGTGACGCAGTGAACTGGCGCGCTGCGCGCGACGCGATGTTCGTCGCGGTGCAGATCGAGGCCGGCGGCCGTTGGCGCACGCACGGCGTGTTCGGCGCCAGCGTCGGTTCGGCAGCGCTGCCAACCGGAATCGCGCGGGTCGCGGTGACGCCGGTCAGTCGTTGCATGGTCACCGGTCCGGCCACCATCCTGGCGAAGTGAACGCAGACCGGAGGACCGACGGGAAGGTCGCGCGCGCGGCGCCGTCGGATGCCGCCGTGGACCCGACCGCCGAGTATCTGCTGCGACGCCGCCGCGGGCTGCTGCTCTGGATCCTGCCGATCGCGGCGGCGATGTTCGTCGCCAGCTGGCTCGCGCGCGACGACCCGCAGTGGCAACAAGCCGTTGCATGGGCGCGCACGCGCGCGCAACAGTGGGAACAGGACGGCTGCCCGGTGACCTGCGCGCCGCACCTGCCGAGGAACGCGCGCAACGACGTTGCCGAAGCTCTGTTGCTCGTGCACACCTGGCCCGCGGACCTCGCACAGCAGGCAGCAATTCACGGCGAGCCGGTCCTCTTGTCTGCAGAGCAGGTCGCGTCGACCGCTGCCGTGGTCGCGGCGCTGCGCCGCGCGGCGCACCGCGCCGACAACTTCGCGCCGGGCAGCGAACGGGTCGGCCAGATCGATCCGCCCGACCTCGAGATCCTGGAGCTCAACGCCGCGTTCGGCGCCCTGTGCGGAGCGGCCGCCGCCTGTCGCACCACCGCCCCGCGCGAAGCCGCGGCGATCCTCGGCGACGGCCTCGTCACCGCTGCGGACCTGCTGAGCGCCGGCTTCGGCATCGAGCGCCTTCTGGCCCCGGCCTTCCTGTTGGCAGTGATCGACGGACACGACGATGCGCTGCTGGGCACGCTCGCGCCCGCCGACCTGCAGCAACTGGACGCCACCCTGGTCCAGGTCGTCGCCAGCTGGCCGCCCGACGGCGACTGGATCGAACGCGAACTGGCGCACGGCATCCTCTACCTCGAGCACGCCGAGACCCTCGACCCCAGGGTCCTCGGACTGCGCAGCTACTGGCAGACCTGGGACGCCGCTTTCTCGACGCGACGCTTCGCCAAACGCGCGCTCGAGCAACAACTGCAGGACTGGCTGCGCATCGGGGCCCACCTGCGGCTGCCGGGCACGAGCGAGTCCGACCGCGAGACGATGCTCCACGGGCTGGCGGCATCGTTCCGCCGGACCCAGGTCGGCGCGCTCTCGTCCCAGGACCTCGTGCGCATGCTCGACATCAACCGCGAGGCTCTCGCCGCCCTGCTGCTGCTGCGCGGCGCGGTGTTGTTTCACCTGCGCCAGCCCATCGACCTGCCAGACCCGTTCGCCGACGGCCCGTTGCAGGTGCAGATCGACGGCGACCGTGCCACCCTGCGCAGCGCCCGACCGGACCTGCAGCGGATCTGCGAACGCAGGCGCTGAGCCGGGCTTGCGGCCGGTTTTGCTCAGGCCCCGCCCGCGGCCTGCCGATGAGTGCGCCGTTGCCCCCATGAGAAGGGCCCGGTGGCCCCATCCGCGCTGTGCTGACCCTGGACGCCATTGTGACCGCGACCCCGACGCCGCTCCGCCAGGCCCAAGCGCCGAAGCGGACCGCGACGCAGTCGCTGCGGCGTTACGCGCGCCTGGGCACGAAGCTGGTCTGGCGGCGCCTGGGTGAGGGCTTGTGCCAACTGCGGGCCGCGTGGCTGCGCACCCTCGCCGCGCCGCGACTGCGCGGCAAGACCCACCTGTGCCTGGGCAGCGGCAACGCACCGCTCTCGGGCTGGACCAACGTCGACCTCGATGGCACGCCCGACGTGCGCCTGGACCTCGGCGGCCGCCTGCCGATCGAAAGTCGCAGCGTCCAGCGCATCTACTCCGAGCACCTGATCGAGCACCTGTCGTGCGAACAGGGCCAGCACCTGTTGCGCGAATGCCGCCGCGTGCTCGCGCCGGGCGGCGTGTTGCGCATCGCCACGCCGGACCTCACCGCGCTGGTGTCGGCCTACACCGACGACTGGCGCAACCAGGACTGGGTGCAGTGGCCCGGCCACGAATGGATCGACACGCCGGCGCGCATGCTCAACCAGGCGATGCGCGGCTGGGGCCATCAGCACCTCTACGACGCCGCCGAACTCGATCACCGGCTGCGGCTCGCCGGGTTCACCGACATCCGCCGCTGCGACCTCGGCCAGAGCGCGCACGACGACCTCGCCGGGCTCGAGACCCGCGCCGACAGCAAGTTGATCTTCGAAGCCCGCGTCCCGCGGGAGGACCACTCATGATCCCGATCACGCGCCCCCAACTGCCCCCTCTCGCGGACTACGTGCAGCTGCTCGAGCAGATCTGGTCGACGCGCATGCTGTCGAACTTCGGCACGTTCTCGCAGCAGCTCGAGCAGATCGCGAGCCGCCAGCTGCAGGTCGGCACGCGCACCACGAGCAGCGGCGACGTCGGTCTGTGCTGCGCGATCTCGTGCCTGGACCTGCCCGCCGGCACGACGTGTCTGGTGCCGTCGTTCACGTTCAACTCGACGATCAACGCGGTGCTGTGGAACGACCTGATCCCGGTGTTCGTCGACGTCGACCCGCAGACTTTCTGCATGGACCCCGACGCGGCCGCCGCCGCCGTCGACCGCTGCGGCCCGAGCCTGATCGTCGCCACGCACGTGTTCGGCAACCCGTGTGACGCCGACCGACTCGGCGCGCTCGCGAAGTCGTGCGACGCGAAGTTGCTGTTCGACGCGGCACACGGCTACGGCTCGCGCCGCGGCGACACCCCGGTCGGGGGCCTGGGCGACGTCGAGGTGTTCAGCCTGTCGGGCACCAAGCCCGTGACCTGCGCCGAAGGTGGCCTGGTGACCACGCGCGACGAGCGCCTGCTGCGCCGTGTCGAGTACGCACGCGCCTACGGCTTCCAGCACGACTACAACAGCCAGTTCGCGGGCATGAACGGCAAGATGTCCGAACTGCACGCCGCGCTCGGCACGCTGACCTTGCCGACCATCGACGCAGTGCTGGCCCACCGCGACACGCAGATCGCACGTTACCGCGAACTGCTGAGCGACGTTCCCGAGGTGCGGTTCCAGCACGTGCGCAGCGAGGACCGCAGCACCTTCAAGGACCTGGCCCTGGTGTTCGACGACCACGACGCGCGCGAACGCGCGCGCACCGCGCTGGCCGCGCGCGACATCCAGACCAAGCTGTACTTCCGGCCCTGTCACCGCATGGACGCGTTCTTCGCGTTCGCCGACGAACCGCTGCCCGCAACCGACCACCTCTTCGACCACATCCTGTGTGTGCCGCTCTACGCCGAGCTGGCCGACCAGACGATCGACGAGATCTGCGGTGTGGTTCGCGCGGCCGCGCAGACTGCGGCTGGCGCCAGCGCGCGGCGATGAAACACAGCATGGCCCGCAAGGCGCTGGGCAACAGCGTCGCCTGGCTGGCCGCGACGGTGGCGCCGTTCGTCGTCACCGCGCTGATCTTCCGCCGCCTCGGTGACGAGGCCTACGGGCTGTGGGCCACGGTCGTGGCGCTGCGCGGCATCCTGCTGCTGCTCGACGGGGGCCTCGCGTTCGCGGTCAGTCGCGACGCGGCGCTGCTGGCGGCCGGCGGCGTGCAGGCCTGGGCACGCATCCGCGCGGCCCTCCGGATGCATGTCGGCATCGCGGCGCTGGCGATCGCCGTCGGCGCATTGGCCGCAGGGGCACCCGGTGCGTTGCTCGGGGTCACCGGCGAAGCTGCAGACACCGCCAGCCTGATCACCTTCCTGACCGCGCTCGAGGCCGCCGCCGCGTCACTGGGCGCCCCGTTGTTCGCGGTGCTGCGCGGCCGCGAACGCTTCGACGCCGTCGCCGCCGCGACGACCGCGCAGAGCGTGCTCGGCATCGTGCTGCTGTGGCTGACTCTCGACAGCCACGGGCTGGCCGGGGCGGCGTTCGCGCTGCTGGTCAGCCGCCTGCTGGTGCAGGCCGCGCTGTTCGTCTGGATGCGCCGGCAGCATCTCTTCGACCGCCCCGAGGGCGCCGGCGCGGCGCGCCCGGAATTGCGCGCGGTGACACTGTTCGCGCTGCCCATCTGGGTCTCCACCGCCGGCGCGTGGCTGGGCCAGATGGCCGATGTACCGCTGGTCGGCGCGGTGTTCGGCGAAGGCGCGGCGGGCCACTACTCGCTGGGCTCACGCTTCGCCGCGGCGTGCGCCGGCCTGCTGTTCGCCGTGATGGGCGCCGCGTTCCCGCGCTTCGTCACGGCGCGCGGCGGCAGACGCGCCGATTGCCTGGCGGCGACCCTGTTCCTGGGCAACACGCTCTCGGCCGCAGGCTTCGGCCTGTGCATCCTGTGCGCCGCGCCGATCCTGACGCTGTGGGTCGGCAGCGTGCCGCCGCTGGCGGTGCAGGTGCTCACGCTCTACGCATTGCTGTGGGTGGTCAACACGCCGACGCACGTGCTGTCGTCGTTGTCGATCGCCGCCGCACAACACCGCGTGCTCTATGCGACCACGGCGATCGCCCTGCCCGTGAACGTCACCATCAGCGTCGCGCTCGCGCTCGGCGGTCTGCCCACCGGACCCGCGATCGGTTCGTTGGTGACGATCCTGCTGTCGAACTGGCTGCTGTTCCCGCTGCTGGCGCTGCCCCGCCTCGGTCTGTCGTGGGCGCAATGGTCACGACCATCGCTGGCCGGTTACCTGGTCGGCGGCACGATCACGGCCGCGACCGCGTTGCTGCTGTCCGCCGCCGCCGCGCTGCAGCTCGGCGCGTTGGCGACCCTGACGATCGGCGTCGTCACCACGCTGTCGCTGTGCGCCATCGCGCTGGACCTCTCGGTGCGCAAACGGTCGACGCTGCAACTGCTGTGGAAACGCTGGCGCCGCGGTGGCTTCGCCGTGTTGCGCCGCCAACGTGCGCAGTGCAACGCGCTGCGGCGCGAGTTGGCCTCGCAACCGCGGCGGCCGACACCGTTCGAGCAACGGCCGCTGGTGACGGTGCGCATCGCCACCTACAACCGCGGCCGCCTCGTCGCCGAACGGGCGCTCGCGTCGGCGATCGCGCAGACCTACGACAACCTCGAGATCCTGGTCGTCGGCGACTGCTGCGACGAAGCCACCGCCAACGCCGTGTTGTCGGTCGACGACCCGCGCATCAAGTTCGTCAACCTGCCCGAACGCGGTCGCTACCCCGCCGATGCCGAACTGCGTTGGATGGTCGCCGGCAGCACCCCGATGAACCACGGCGTCGAACTGGCGCGCGGCGAGTGGATCGCGCCGCTCGACGACGACGACGAGTTCACACCCGACCACGTCGAGGTGCTGCTGCGCGAGTGCCTGGCTCGCGACCTCGACTTCGCCTGGGGCATCGCCGAGTCCGAACGCAGCAACGGCACCTGGGCGCACCAGGGCGCACCCTCGCTGCAGCGCGGCAACATCTGCCACTCGGCGGTCTTCTACCACCGCCGCATCGCCGCCATCCGCCACGACCTCGACGCGTGGCGCCTCGACGAACCGGGCGACTGGAACCTGTGGTCACGTTTCGCGCGCGCGGGCGCAGCGATGGGGTTCGTCGATCGCGTGGTCACACGGCACTACGAAGAGCGGCGCGAGGTCGTCGATGCCCGGCCCTGGTGGATGGCCTCACCATCCGTCGAGAACGACTGTCACCCGGTCCTGGCGTGAACGGTCTGCCGTCGGCGGCCCACGCCACGGCGACACGAGCGGGCCACCCCATTGGCATTCGTTGCGGCCTGCGTACCATTCCGCGCCATGAAGAAGACCCTTTTCGTTCTCGTCTCGACCCTCGCCCTCACCCTCGCCGGCTGCAGCGCCGAAGCCGCAACCAGCGCCAAGGGCACCTACCAACTCGACAAGACCGCGGTGAAGGCGGCAATGCTCGAGAAGATGCCTGCCGAAGCCAAGACCAACGCCGACGCCATGAAGATGGTCGACTCGATGGTCGACGGCATGAACATCACCATCACGTTGAACGCCGATGGCACCGCCACGGGCGAGACCCAGATGACGATGATGGGCAAGGAGACCAAGCAGAATGCGACGGGCACCTGGAAGCTCGACGCCGGCAAGCTCTCGATGACGATGAAGGGTGACGATGGCAAAGAGGAGACCAAGGTCGCCGACTACGAAGGCGGCAAGTTCAGCGTCGAGGAGGAGAGCATGGGGCAGAAGATGAAGATGACCTTCGTGCGCAAGTGATCTCGACGGCGACGCCTCGCCAGGGCGTCGGTGCACTCAGCCCACGGCGGCGGCACCTCCGGGTGCCGCCGCCGTGTCGCATTCGCAGGAAGCCCAGGGCAGGAACGCAGCGATCAGCCGCGCGCCGCGCGCTGCTTGATCACGCGCGCCGGCACTCCGACCGCCGTGCAGTCCGCGGGCAGGTCCTTGGTCACCACCGCGCCCGCGCCGACGATCGCGCCCGCGCCGATCGTGACCTTGGGCAACACCACCGCGCCCGTTCCCAAGTCGCAGCCCGCGCCGATCTGCACGTGACCGCTGACGTGCACGCCCGGAGCGATCGTCACGAAGTCGCCGAGCACCGCGTCGTGGGCAACGGTGCAGCCAAGGTTCAGGATCACGTGCTCCCCGAGCCTGATCGAGCTCGTCGTCATCACGCCCGCGGACACCAACGCGCCCACCCCGAGCGCAGCTTCTTCGGGCACGACCGCGGCAGGATGCACCACGCTCGCGAACGCCAGGCCCAGGCGCCGGGCCTGCTCGACGAGCCGGCGGCGCAGCGCCGGGTCCCCGACCGCACACACCACCAGCGGCAACGACGCCGGATCCTGGGTCTCGAACCACCGCCAATCGCCGAGCACCGGCAAGCCGCCGACCTCGCGGCCGTGGTCGCTGGCGAGTTCCGAGACGAAGCCCAACACGTGCCAGCTGCCCGGCGCGGCGACGTTGACCGCCTTGAAGATGTCGAGCGTGTCGCGGCCGTGGCCGCCGGCGCCCACGATCACCACCTGCCTGCCGACTGGCCGTTGCGTCATGCCTTCACCTTACTTCGCCCCGGTCAGGTAACCATGCGCGGCCAGATCGAAGCCGACCAGTGGCTGCAACGCGGCCGTGTCGCGGCGGTACTCGTCGTCGAGGAACGTGCGCAACGCGGCGGGCAACTGCGTGAGCCGCGACGGCGCCTTCGGTAGATGCCGAAGCACCCAGCGATCGAGCACCGGCAGCCAACCTTCGGCCAGGCGCCGCTGCGTATGGGCGCTGACGACATGCGGCAACCAATACGGGTTCTCGGCCGCGCGCTCTCGTCCCGGGCGCCGCGCCGCGAACGCCGTCAGCAACGCGTTGATCGGCATGCAGCCGAAGCGCGGGTGATGGTCGGTGGAGAACAGGAAGTTGCAGCGGCGCAGCAACGCCAGCGCGGCGGGTGACAGTTGCGGATTGGTACGTTGTTCGGGCGGCGCGAGCGGCGCAACTTCCAGGAACGACGCCAGGCCGGCGACGAACGCGGCCGGATCGGCGACCAGTTGTTCGATGCAGGCGACGTGCACGCGCTCGCGCCCGAAACACTCCTGGTAGAGCGCGACCTTGGGCGCCAGCTTGCCGTACTCGACGACGTGGGTGCGCCGCAGTTCGGCGTCGTGCACGGTGCCGCGGCTCACCCCGGGCCCGAACACGAACGCACCCAGCCCCTGCGTGCCGCCTTGCCGCACGTACTCCTGATGACTCGACTCGAGCAGGCGCCGCTGTTCGCGCAGCACCAGCACGACCTTCGCGCGCGGCCAGCAGCGCGCCAGCGCCTGGGCCAGGAAGCGCGAGTTGCGGCCGGTCGGCCAGTCGCCGGCGAGGATCTCGCTCGACACGCCGAGCACTTCGGCACCGTGGCCGAGCGCGCGCCGCTGCGCCTGGCGTTCCTGGGCGAGGCCCTCGATCGCGGCGCGGAAGGCCGCCACGTCGGCGCTGAGATCGCCGCCGCGCACCAGCCGCCGCACCTCCTGCCGGAACCGGTGGTGCACGTCCCCCGCGCCGGCCACCGTGCCCAGCACGGCGAGCTGCGGGTGGTGCGCGAAGATCGCCTCCTGCAACCAGGTGCTCGCCGCCTTGGGCATGCCCACGTGCAGGAAGTCGATCATCGTCGGCGCGGCAGTGTAGGCAGGCCGGGCGCCCCGGATCCAGCGCGCCGCGCTGCAGTTGCCGGCCCTGAACGGTCGATGCCATGGCAGCGATGAGCCCCGCGACCAGCGTCGAACCGGCACCGGCAACCACCGCCGCCGCGCCGCCACACCGCTCGGCCAGTTGGCGCGAGCGCGCGGGCGTCGCCACCTGCGTCGCCGTGGTCGTGCACTACCGCGACGCCGAGCAGACGCTGGACTGTGTGCAGTCGCTGCAGCAGCACGCGCCCGAGGTGCCGGTGTTGGTGGTCGACAACGACGGCAGGCCGACTCCGTTGCCGGCGCTGCGGCACGGCATCGACGACGCACCCGCCGACCGCGCTGCCGCGCTGCTGGTCACCGGCCACAACCGCGGTTTCGGCTCGGGCTGCAACGCCGGCATCGACGCGGTGCTCGCCGAGTGCCCCCGGGTCCAGCACGTGCTGCTGCTCAACCCCGACGCGCGGGCCACCGAAGGCATGGTGCAGCAACTGTGCGCGACGGCGATGGCCCATCCGGACGCCGGCATCGTCGGCGGCACCGTGCGCGACACCGACAGCGGCGACCTGCAGTTCGCCAACGGCTGTTACCGGCCGCTGACCCTGTCGCGCCTGCACTGCGCCGCGCCGTCGACCGACGCGCCGTTCGCGACCACGTTCGTGACCGGCGCGTTGATGCTGCTCGCCGCCGACCTGCTGCGCAGCGGTCTGCGCTTCGACGAGCGCTTCTTCCTCTACGTCGAGGATCTCGACCTGTGCCGCGAAGTGCACACGCGCGGTCGCACCCTGTGGATCGAGCCGCGGGCCGTGGCGCTGCATCAGGGCGGCGGTTGCTGGCGGGACGAACCGCCGGTGCTCGGCAACCTCACCGCGGGTCAGGTCTACTGGCTGACCCGCAGCAAGGCGCTGTTCGCGGCCAAGCGCTTGTCGTCTGGCCAGCGGCTCGTGCAACTGGCGCTCGCGGCCATCGTCAAGCCGGTGATCGGCGTGTTGTGGCAACGCAGCGTGAAGTTCCTGCCGCCCTACTTCCGCGGCCTGCGCGACGGCCGGCGCGACGCAGCACGCCTGTCCACGCGCTGACTTCGGCGCGGTCGTGCCACGCGCACACAGCACCTCACTCGACGAAGCCCGACACCGCGAGGTCTTCCTCGCAGGCCTCGTACTTGACGTCGTGCAGCCGCCACGCCTCCGCCATGAACGGCCGCCCCTCACCCGCGACCGGCGTCGGCGCGAACTTGCCGCCGATGATCTTTGGCGCGATGAACGCGAGCACCTGGTCGACGCAATGCCACGCGAACATCTGGGCGACCAGACCGCCACCACCCTCGACCAGCACGCGGCGCAGACCGCGTCGATGCAGTTCGGCGAACGCGCGGCCCAGGTTCAGGCGGCGCGGCCCCTCGGCGGTCGGCACGTGCACGACCTGCACCCCGAGGTCCGACAGGTGACCGCTGCGCCGCGGATCGACGTCCTCGCTGGCCAGCAACCAGGTCGGCGCGGTGCGCGCCGTGCGCACCAGGTTGCTGTCGTCGTCGATCTCACCGAGCGGGTCGACGACGATGCGGATCGGCTGTTTGCCCGCAACGTGACGCACCGTGAGTTCGGGATCGTCGATCTGCGCGGTGCGGAATCCGACCATCACCGCGCAACAGCGCGCGCGCAGTTCGTGGGTGCGGCGGCGCGCCTCGTGGCCCGAGATCCAGCGCGCCTCGCCGGTCGGCGCGGCGGTCTTGCCGTCGAGGGTCATCGCCCACTTGCACAGCGTCCACGGCCGCTGCAGCTGCAGCGCCTTGCGGAACGGCACGTTGATCGCGTCGCACGCCGAGTTGAGCACGCCGTCGATCACCTCGATGCCGGCCTGCTCGAGCACCTCGATGCCGTGGCGGCGATGGCGCGGATCCGGATCGAGCGTGCCGATGACCACGGTCTTGATGCCGGCCTGCACCAGGGCCTGCGCGCACGGCGGCGTCTTCTTGCCGTCCTGGCCCTTGTCGGTCGAACACGGCTCCAGGGTGACGATCGCGGTGTCGGGCCGAGCGCCGACCTCACGCGCCGCGTCGAGCGCCATCGCCTCGGCGTGGCGGCCGCCGAAGAACTCGTGCCAACCGCGCGCCACGACCTCACCGTTCTGCAGCAGGATGCAGCCGACGCGTGGGTTCGGTTCGACCTCGCCGCGACCGCGCTGCGCCAGCTCGATCGCTTCGTTCATCAGGACGTCGTGGTTCACGAGTGCGACTCCTGGTGCTCCCGGGCGCCCTCGTCGCGGCTGCCGAACTGCGCCTCGGTGTCGTGCAGTTGCTCACCGACCAACGAGTGAGCCAGCGCCTCGGTGACCCTGACCGGCACGTAGCTCCCGACCAGCGACAGGTCGTCGCTGGCGAAGTGCACCAGCCGGTGGTGCACGGTGCGGCCCGACAACCGGCCCGCGACCTTGCTGGCGCCCTCGACGAGCACTTCGACCGTCTGCCCGACGTGGGCGACGTTGCGCCGCAGGGTCAGCTCCTCCTGCGCCGCGAGCAGCACCTGGTTGCGCCGTTCCTTCTCGGCTTCGGGCACGTCGTCGGGCAGTTCGGCGGCGACCGTTCCGGGTCGGGGCGAGTACTTGAACACGTAACTCTGCGCGAAGTCGACGCGCCGCAGCAGCGCCACCGAATCGTCGAAGTCGGCGTCGGTCTCGCCCGGGTAACCGACGATGAAGTCGCTGTGCAGTTCGAAGTCCGGCGCCGCCGCGAGCAACTGCTCGACGCGCGCCAGGTAACGTTCGACGGTGTAGCCGCGACGCATGGTCTTGAGCACGCGGTTGCTGCCCGACTGCACCGGCAGGTGCAGATACCGCGCGACCTTCGGCAACTCGGCGAGCGCCGCGATCAGGTCGGGCCCCAGGAAGTTCGGGTGTGACGTGATGAACGCCAGGCGCCGCAGCGCCGGGATCTCGTGCAGCGCGCGCAACAGCAACGCCAGCGTCGGCTTGCCCGGCAGGTCGCGGCCGTAGGCGTTGACCGTCTGCCCCAGCAACGTGATCTCGGTGACGCCGTCGTCGCACAGGCGCTGCGCTTCGTCGACGATGTCCTGCACCGGGCGCGAGATCTCCTCACCGCGCGTCGTCGGCACGATGCAGTAGGTGCACGGCATGTTGCAGCCGCGCATGATCGAGACGAACGCCTGCGAGCGATGTGGCCGCACCCGCACGTCGCGCACGATGGTGTCGCCGCTGATCCCGTGGTCGACCTGGACCACGCCGGCGCCGTGCACTTCGTGTTTGGTGATCACCTGGCCGGGCGCTACGGGCTTGCGCAACGCGGCGATCTCACCGTTCTTGACGCGCGCCTGCTCGACCGTGCGGTCGATGTCGCCGAACGCCGACGGCCCGACCACCAGGTCGACGTGCGGCATGCGCGACAGCAGGTAGCGTTTGTGCTCCTGGGCCATGCAGCCGAGCACGCCGACCACCAGGCCTGGTTCGGTGCGTTTGCGAATGCGCAGCTTGCCCAGCTTGGACCAGACGCGGTCCTCGGCATGCTGGCGAACCGAACAGGTGTTGAGCAGCACCACGTCGGCCTCGGCTTCGGCCGGAGCCGCGACGTAACCGAGCTGCCGCAACTTGCTCTCCACCAGCTCGCTGTCGAGCTTGTTCATCTGGCAGCCGTAGCTGGTGAGGTGATATTTCGGAGCCGTCATCGGGGCGCGGGAGTGTAGAGGCAGAAGGCTCGGCATTCTGCCCCTGTTCTCTCCGTCGTCACGACTGCCCCGTAGCATCGCGCCATGCCCGACCTCCGCCCCACCCGTCGTACGTTCCTGCAGACCTCGGCCGGCGCCGTCGCCGCGCTGCCGCTGGTCGGCGGCCTTTCGCCTGCGCGCCGCGAACCCAAGAAGATCCTCGTGCTGGGGGGCACGGGCTTTCTCGGCCCTCACTTCGTGCGTGCGGCGATCGCCGCCGGCCACACCATCACGCTGTTCAACCGCGGCCGCACCAATCCGGGTCTGTTCAAGGACCTCGAGCATCTGCAAGGCCAGCGCCGGCGGCCGCGCCCGGGCCGCGCCAACGACCCGGCCCAGAACCTCTCGGCGCTCGAGAACCGCAAGTGGGATTGTGTGCTCGACACCAGCGGCTACTTCACGGGCGAGGTCGAGGACGTCTGCAAGGTGCTCGCCGGCAACGTCGGTCAGTACCTCTACGTGAGCTCGTTGTCGGTCTACGCGAGCCTCGAGAAGGACGCGAGCCCGGTCGACGAGAGCAGCCCCCTGCTCAGCCTGCAGGACAAGTACGTGCAGGACATGGGCAAGGAGTTCGAGAACTACGGCGGCCTCAAGCGGCACTGCGAAGACGCCGCGGCCGCCGCCTTCCCGGGCGCCGCGACCCTGGTGCGACCCGGCTACATCGTCGGCCCCGGCGACACCTCCGACCGCTTCACCTACTGGCCGGCGCGCTTCGACCGCGGCGGCGAGTGCCTGGCGCCGGGCGACCCCGACAACGACCTGCAGTTCATCGACGTGCGCGACCTCGGCGAATGGCTCGTGCACCTGTGCGAGCAGCGGATCACCGGCGCGTTCAACGCCGTCGGCTTCGACGGCCGGATCTCGGTCGAGGAGTTCCTGCACACCGGCAAGGGCACACGCAACCACGGCTGCACGTTCACCTGGGTCGACGACAAGTTCCTCGAGGACAACGGCGTCAGCAGCTGGCAGGAGATGGGCTGCTGGACCCCCAAGGCCAAGAACGGCCACACCGACAACAACAAGGCGATCGCCGCGGGCGCGAAGTACCGCCCGATCGCCGACACCATCCGCGACACCGCCGAGTGGGTGAAGAACGGGCGCGGCGACGGCCCTTGGCGCGCGGGCATGACGGCCGAACGCGAGAAGGACCTGCTGGCCAGGTGGAAGGCCCGCTGATCGCCGCTGGCCGTGACCCCGCGCAGTGAAGCGGCCGCAGCATGGCCGCAGCACGGCCGCGCCCGCGCGCTAATTCGGGCTGGCGCACGACGCGAGAGCCAATGCAGCCGTCCCCGCCGGCTGGCACGCTGGCAATCCCGCCGCATACTGCTCAGGCTGCGACATCGTGCGTGACGGGTGATGGTGCTCACGCGCCCCTCGCGGATGAACGGCACCCAAACCCTCCCACATGAAGTCACTCGCTCGTCACCTCCCCCTGCTCTCGATGGCCCTGGCCTGCGCCGCCCCGGCGCTCGCCCAGAACCTGGACCTCGACAAGGTCGGCGGCGCCCTGGGTGGCACCACCACGCTGCGGCTGGCCGGCAACCCCGGCGAGTTCTACGCCATCCTGCTCGACTACACCGAGCAGAGCACGTTCCTGCCGGCCCTGGGTGTGACCCTCGACATCCGCGACATCTACGCCAGCCTGTCGTTCAACCTGCCGGGCTTCAGCGGCACCACCGACGCGAGCGGCGCAGCCAGCGCCTCGGCGGTGATCCCGAACGACCCGGCGCTCGCCAGCCTGACGCTGTCGCTGCAGGCCGTGGCCTATGGCAGTGTCTGGAGCGTCTCGAACCTGGTGCGCATCACGCCGCAGGCGGTGGGGACGTTCGCACCGCTGCGCAGCCAGCCGACGGCGCCGATCGAGGGTGGCGGTGTGGTCGCCGGACCCGACAACGAACTGCTGTTCGTCGGCGGCTCGGGCCCGGTGGCGCAGACGCTGCGCACGCGCACCGAGGATTGGGCGGCGGCCGGCACGACCTTCGGCGTCGGCCTGTTGTCGCAGACGACGCCGCTGGCCGACGGCCGCGTGCTGTTCACGGGGGGCCTCGACCTGCTGACCGGCCAGCCGACCGCGGCCGCGGCGATCTACGACCCGGCGACGCAGACGACGACCACACTGACGATGGCCACCGCGCGCGCCGGCCACGGCGCGTCGCTGCTCGGCAACGGCAAGGTGCTGGTCACGGGCGGCTCGTCGGCGCTCAATCTGACCAACCCGCTGTCGCTGTTCACGGGCATCCTGGTGTCCACCGAACTGTTCGATCCGGCGACCGACACGTTCGCACCGGGCCCGAACATGCTCGAGGCGCGGGCGATGCACACCTCGACGACGCTGACCAACGGCAACGTGCTGATCGCGGGCGGCATCACGCTGATCCCGTTCCTCAACCTGCCGACGGTGTCGGCGACGGCCTACCGGTTCAACCCGAGCAACAACAGCTTCGGCCTGCCGTCGTCGTTCAGCGGCGGCCGCTTCCTGCACAGCGCGGTGGCGCTCGACAACGGCAAGGTGCTGCTGTGCGGCGGCATCAACATCGACTTCACGCAGTTCCTGCAGACGCTGAACATCCAGGACCTGATCATCAACACGCGCACCGACTGCCAGGTCTACACCCCGTCGATCCTCGGCTTCGGCACGTTCGCGACGGTGAACGGCATGCAGGAAGGCCGCGCCGGCGCGGCGCTGGCGGCCCTGCCCAACGGCGGCGCGCTGATCGCGGGTGGGTTCCAGCTGGCGATCGACGCGCAGACGCAGACCTTCGTGTTCGGCGCGACGGCGAGCGCCGACGTGCTGGCGCAGAACGCGATCACGGCGACCGGCGCGATGGCGGCGCCGCGGCTGTTTCCGCTGGCGGTCAACCTGCCTGACGGCACCGTGCTGCTGGTCGGTGGCGGTGGCGCAGCCGAGGTCTACCAACGCTGATCCATGCCTGGGCGCGAACTCGGTCAGCAGCCGTCAGAAGCGCAGCTGACCGACCGTGAAGTAGGCCGCGTGGTGCCCGCCCTCAGCAGCGCCGTAGGCGACGAAGATCGGGCCCAGCGGGGAATCGACGCCGACGAACAGCGACCCGGCCACGATCACGTCCTCCTCGGCAAGGTTGCTCCACCGCCACACGCCGCCCAATTCTGCCGAGGCCCCCACGTACACGGGGAAGGCGAGTCGGCCGGAGGCATCACCCAGCTTGCGGTAGGTGATCAGCGAGGCCAGCCCCGATTCGCTGCCGACCAGTTCCGTGTTGCCGTAGCCCGACAGTTCGAACAAGCCGCCGATCATGGCGAGGTCGACGTAGTCGACGCGCCCCGCGACCTCGAACTGACCGCCCAGGCGCAGCGCCACGGATTGCCCCCAGACCTGGGTCACCGCCAACAGGGACGCGCGCGCCACTTCGTAGTCGCTCTCGGCTCCCATACCGGTCAGGCGCCAGCGATACTCGGCCGTCGCCAACAACCCCGAGCTCGGGAACGTCGATCGATCCAGGGTGTCGCCGACGAACTGCAGGTGCAGGCCCCCATCGTCGAACGTGTCCTGGCCCGGAGGCGTCAAGCCGGAATCGACGTGATACCGCGCCACCCCACGATCGATGCCCAGGCGCAGCTCCGTTCCGGACAAGGCGTGGGTGCCGATGTCGATCGCCCCCCAGGCCTGCTCTTCGGTCAACGTGCTGATCTGGTTGCCGATCGGCGCTCGCACGGGGCGGCGTCCGTAGCCGACGCTGGGGGCGACGAACACCGAGCGTTCGGACTCCAGCGGCTGAAACCACTCGGTGCGCACCAGCGTGTTGGTGCCGACGCGCAGGTCGGTCGCCCACTCGGCGCCCAGGGGGCCCGCGCCGGTCAGCACGTAGCGCCCGCCGATCGAGAACGAATCGCCGCCCGCGAAGTCCGTTCCGGCGTCCAGACCAAAACGCAGATAACCCGGGCCCCAGCTCTTCTCGGTCGCGTCGATGTGCAGCACACACGTGCCGTCGGCGGCGTAGAGCACGCGGCAACGCAGCAGCTCGAACAGGTCGAGGCCGTAGGCCTTCTCGAGACTGCGCTTGAGTGCGTTGATGTCGAGCGGCGCCCCGATCGGCTGTTGGATGCGGTTGCGGATCAACTGCGGGTCGACGTCCTGACAACCCTCGACCTCGATGCCGGTGACGATCGGCAACGGCGCCTGCTGACGCCGCTGCCGCGCCCGCCAGGCCTGGTACTCCGCCTCGGGAACCGAATAGGCACGCAGCTGCTCGGCCTGCCGCAGCGCCTGTTCGCGCCCCAGACGCACCAACTCGTCGCCGGCGTCGAAGCTGGCCGAAGTCAGCTTGCCCAGATCGGGCTGGATCAGCAGGTCCTGCGGCGTCAGCGACGCCAGCGCGTCGTCGATGAATCGCTGCGTCAGCAACGCCACCATCTGTGAGGTGATGCCGAGCAGGTCTTGGATCTCCTCGCGCCGCATCGGCGGGGTGCCGATGTCGACCGCGATCAGCCGCTGCGCGCCCATGGATCGCGCCGCTTCGACGGGCAGGTTGTCGATGATGCCACCGTCGACGAGCAGTCTGCCGCCCCATTCGACCGGCGCGAACACCCCGGGCAACGCCATGCTGGCGCGCATCGCCCGCGGCAGGTCGCCGGAGTCGAACACCACGCGGGTGCCGTCACCGATGTCCGCGGCGACACAACGGAACGGCAGCGGCAGGTCGTCGAACGATGCGAGGTCGTGCGCCTGCAGCGCGGTCTGGTCGAGCACGAAACCCAGGTTCTGCCCCTGCACCAGGCCCTTGGGCAGAGCGACGCTGCCGTCGCGCACGCCGATGGTCAGGTGGATCTGGAACTCACGTTCCTCGAGGCGCCGCCGGATCGCCAGGTCGGTGCGCAGCGGGGAGTCCTGCAGCACGTAGTCCCAGTCCATGTTGGCGACGATGCGTTCGATCTCGTCCGGTGAAAGGCCGTAGGCGTACAGGCCGCCGATGATCGACCCCATGCTGGTGCCGGCGATGCAATCCACCGGCACGCGCAGTTCTTCGAGCACCTGCAGCACGCCGATGTGCGCGAACCCGCGCGCACCACCGCCGCTCAACACGAGCCCGAGTCTGGGGCGTTCGGTTCCGGACTGGGCCTGCACGCCGGCGGACAAACACAGCAGCAGCACGAAGAGCAATGGGCGCATGGCGGCAAGCGTGCTCTGACGACCGCCGCCGAACAAGCCACGACCGGCGGCCTCGTCCAGGATGCTGCGCGTTCAGCTGCCCATCGGATCCAGCCGCCGGATCTCGACCGTGCCGTCGATCGTCAGTTCGGGGTGGTCGCGGCACAGTTCGACGGCGTGCTCGTAGCTGTCCGCCTCGATCAGGTGGAAGCCGCCGATCAGTTCCTTGGTCTCGCCGTACGGACCGTCGCTGACCTTCACCTGTCCGCCGTCGCGGGCGATCACGCGGCCCTCGCCATCGGCCAGCTTCTTGCCATCGAGAAAGCGGCGCTCGGCCATCAGTCGACCGGCCCAGGCCTCGAAGCACTCGACGAGCTGCTGCATCTGCGCAGGCTCGCGGTGTTGCCAGACATCGGGATCACCCCGCAGGATCAACAGGAATCTTGGCATCGCATCCTCGCGAACGGCGCACAACACCGTGACGGCGACTTGCATGCAACAACCTGCCCGCCGGTCTTGCGGCGTGGTAAGGTCTGGACCAACCGTGGCTGTGCAGCTGCCGACTACTCCGGTCCCGATCTTCCCGCTGCCTGGTGTGTTCCTGTTCCCACACCAGGTGCTGCCGTTCCACATCTTCGAACCGCGCTACCGGCAGATGGTCGAGGACCTGCTCGACGGCCCGGGGCGCTTCTGCGTGGGAACGGTGCTGGTTGGCGAACGCGAGACGAAGGCGCACGCGCCCGCACTGCTGCCGGTCGCCGGCCTGGGTGAGATCCTGCGCCACGAGAAGCTCGAGGACGGTCGCTACAACCTGTGGATCCTCGGCCTGGCCCGGGTGCGCATCGAAGAGGTGCCGAGCAGCCGCGACTACCGGCAGGTGCGCTGCCAGCCGTTCGTCGAGATCGACGTCGACGCGGACGAAGGCGAACAGCTCGCCGCACAGTTGCGTTCGGCGACTTCGGCGCGCCTCGAGCAGCCGCTGCCGCTGCCCGACTCGGCGCCCGCGGGCCTGCTCGCCGACCTGCTGGTGCAGACCCTGCGTGCGCCGCAACCGTTCGTGGAGCGCGTGTTCACCGAACCGTCGGTGGCCGAACGCGCCCGCCTCGCCCTGCAGAAGGCCCACGACGCGAGCGGCGGCAGCCCGCTCGACTGACGCCACGCGGCGGTCGGCCGGCAGGCCAGGGGTGCAGGCTTGTTCGCGACCGGGGTGCGCCTACTGTGCGCGCATGGTCACCCAGCGCCGCGCCGCCAACGCCCCGCTCCGCGTCTACCTCGTCGGCGCCCACGCGACCGGCAAGACCACGCTGGCCCGCTGGATTCGCGATCGATACCACCTGCCAATGATCGCCGAGGTCGCGCGTGGTGTGCTCGCCGAGATGGAGGAGAACCTCGACTCGCTGCGGACCGACATCGACCTGGTCAACCGCTACCAGACCGAGGTGTTCGAACGGCAGATCGCCGCCGAGCACAACGTCGACGGCCCGTTCGTCAGCGATCGCGCCTTCTGCAACCTCGCCTACGCCGCGCACCACTCGACCGCGCTCGCCAGACTGTTCCGCGACGCTCGCTTCGCCGATTACATGCACTGGGTGCGGCAGGGCGTGGTGTTCTTCCTGCGCCCCCACCGCGAACTCGTCGTCGCCGACGGCGTTCGCGCCGGACTACAGTGGGAAGAGGTCGTGCGCATCGACGGCATGGTCAAACTGCTGCTCGAGATGTTCGACGTGCCCTACGTGCCCGTGCAATCGCTGTCGATGCAAGAGCGCGTGCGGCTGGTCGAGCGGGTGCTCGACCTGGCCCAGCTGCCGTTGTCACTGCAGACGGAAGTCTCGCAGACGGAGCCCGGCGCGGGTGCGGTCTCGCCGCCGGCTGCCACCAGGATGGCAACGCGGCAAAACTGAGCGGCCGCGTCCCCCGAGGTCGCCGAAGTGCAACCTCGAGGGACAGCGGCGCGCGCACCAACTACTGCAGGTTGATGTCCAGCAGGCGCGTCGCCGCGCCGGCCGTGCCCAGGATCAGCCACTGCGCATAGACGTGGTAACCCTGGAACGCCGTGTTCTGCGGGATCGCGAACGCCTGCGAAGCCGCGTTCGACGCGGTGACGTGGAAGTTGGTCGCGAGCAGATCGGTCTGCAGTTCACAACCGGCGCCGAACCACTGGCTGATGTTGACGACGCCGGCTGCTGCCGGACCGACACCGAACACCAACGCGGCGAGGCGCGCGTTCTCCGCGTTGCTGAGATCGACCGTGAAGCCGGCGTTGCCGAGCGTCGGCGAGCCGTTGCCGCTGATCACCGGCGTGCCGCCCGGGCCGTCACAGAACGAACCCGCGCTGCCCGCGGTCGCGTTCTCGCCGAGTAGCGAGTTGACCAGCACTTCCGCCGGCAACAGCGCGCGGCTGTAGAAGCGGAAGTCGTCCATGTCGTAGCCCGTGCCGATGGCGCTGCCGCCGGCAGCGGTCGACGCACCGACGACCATGTTGTTGCCCGTGTAGGTGAAGGTGTTGGGCGTGAAGCTCACGACCGTCGCGCTGGCGACGCCGTTCTCGTACCACAGCGCCTGACCGGCCGTGTCATCGACCACCACGGTGTAGTGGTTCCAGACACCGGGCGTGCCGTTGACGGTGAAGCCACTGTCGACGTTGCCGATCGGGCTGCCGCGGAACGTGATGCCGTTACCAGCCGCACCACCGACGAAGGCGCGGAAGGTGCCGTTGCTGAACGCGTAGCCGAACGGACTGGCCACCGCGGCGGGGTCCTTACGCAGCCAGAACGAGACGCTGCAGCTGCCGGTGACGCTGGTCGGCCAACCGGTGGCGACGGCGCCGGCGCCCGTGGCGCGGTAGCCCAAGCACCCGAAGCCGGCCTCGTTGCCCTTGAACAACGGGCGCCCGGAGTCGCTCTGCCAGGTGGCCGTGCTCATCGTGCCCTGGGCCGGTGCGGCCGGTGTCGACGCGGTGTTGGCCACGGTCGTGCCACGCACTTCGTTGAACTGATACTGCAGGACCTCGGGCGGAGCCGGCACGGCACCCTGCGCCAAGACCGTGATCAGATTGGTCTTGGTCACGGTCAGGTTGTTGCACCCGTTGATGACCGTCAGCGAGACCGAGTAGGTGCCCGGTGTGGTGTAGACCCAGGTCGGGTGCTGCAGGTTCGAATCGGTGACCGTGTCACCGTCCAGGTCCCACAGCCAGGCGAGCACCGGGCCGGTCGTCGTATCGGTGAACTGCACGTTCACCGGCGAGAACCCACCACTGACCGACGCCGTGAAGTCGGGGTTCAGGCCATCGATGGTGATGTACCCAACCTTGGTTTCGGTCGCTGCCGGATGCGAAGCGTCGACCACCGTCAGCGACACGTTGTAGGTGCCGCAGGCCGAGTAGACGTGGGTCGGGTTCTGCAGCGTCGAGTCGACGACCGAGTCACCGTCGAAGTCCCAGGCCCACGCCAGGATGCCAGCCGGGTCGCTGCTGTAGCTGTTGTCGGTGAAGTTGACGGTTTGCGGCGACACGCCGTTGGTCACGTCGGCGTTGAAGTTCGCGAACAGCCCGTTGGCGGGCACGTAGGTGAACTCGCAGACCGCGCCGTAGTTGGTGCCGACCGTTCCCGTCACCGCCGTCGGGCCGACGGTGCTGTAGACGCGCGACATCATCGGCGGAGGCACGACCGTCGTGCCCGAGACGTGATCGGCCGACGTGCTCGCGCCGGTCCAGCCGACGCCGTCGAACATGATGTCGACGACGAGGTCGTTGCCGGTGGTCGGGTCGTAGAGGAACGTCGTCGACAGCGGGATGTCGATGTACCACGGCCCGGGCACACCCGTGCCGTTACCCGTGCCAGGCTGCACCGTCACCGGACCGTTGAGCACGGTGGTGAGATCCGGCCCCATGTTGGTGGCGAACGTCGTGCTCGGCGTCAGGTAGTCAGACGTTGCCGTCGCCATGTCGATCTGCACGGTCGGCCACGTGCCACCCGCCCAGGTCGCCGTCGACGCATTGGCGCGGTACCGCAGGTTGGAGATGATGACCGGGCTGACGACGCTCTGGTTGGTGAAGTGCGAGCTGTCGTAGATGAACTGGATGCGGATTGGCGAGGCGTTGCGCTGCCAAGGATAGGTGTTGCTGGCGTTGCCTTCGGCGGCGGCGTAGCCGTCTGGTGCGACCAGGGTGAACTGAGCAGACGCTGCAGCGGTGAACGCGCCGACAGCAAACAGGGCGATGGTTGCTCGAGACATGACTTGGATCACGGTACTTGTACCTTGGGTTCTGACACGGGACCCAGAGCGGCAGTGTGACGACGCGCGCCCGACCCGGCCTTGTTACGCCGCCACACAGTGCGACGGCCGCGGGGAACCATAGCGCCCAGACAACGAAGGGGCTGGTCGACCGACGAATTGATTGGCGCTCATTCGCCGCGCAGAAATCACGACCCGACGACCTACCGCGACTGCAGTTCCACCACCAACGCCTGGGCACGTTCGTCGTTCGGCAACAACGCCGCACCCCGCCGCGCATGCACGAGCGCTTCTTCACGCTGGCCTGCAGAGCGCAGTGCCAACGCGAGATCGAGGTGCGCCGGTGCGAAGTCCTCACGCACCAGCAACGCCGCCCGATAGAGAATGATCGCTTCGGGCAACACACCCTGGTGGCGCAGCTGCTCGCCGCTGGCGACGAGGTGATCGGCCAGCGCCGGCAACCGGGCCGCGGCACGCGTCAGCAAGACGCCGGCTTCGGCAACACGGCCCGCACGCAGCTCGTGAAGCCCGGACTCGACCTCGGCCCGGGCCAGCGCTTGCATCACGATGGCATCCCCCGGCGTGATCGCCAACGCCGCTGCGAACGCCGACGCCGACTCCCGATGCTGCTCCGCGTGGCCGCGCGCGATGCCGAGCTGGAAGTGCGCTTCGGCGGCCCGCGGCGTCGAACGGGCGAGCGCCTCGGCGTCGTCGAGCGACGGCGGCTGCGCCTGCGCGAAGTAGAGCACGGCCACCGGCACGCCGAGCACCAACCACTTCAGCGCATGCCGCCGGGCCAGGCCATCACCCTGAGCGCGCCGGTCGAGCCCCAGCGCCTCCTGCGTCGAGCGCTCGCGCACCTTCCAGATGAAGCCGTCGTAGTAGTAGTGCAGCAATGCAGATGTCTGCACGAAGATCGCCATCGCCATCTGCACGCCGACGCTCGTGGCCGCGCCCTGCACCAGCGGCAGCGTACCGCCGTAGGCGAGGCAAAGACCGACGTACAGCGCCAGCATCGACCAACTGCGACGGAACAGGAACCGCGTGAACGCCCCCGCATCGGCGTCGCCGGCAGCGCGGCGCCGATTGAACACCCAGACGATCGCGAGGTACTGCACGTCGTGGTAGACCTCGAACATCACCAGACCGAGCAGCACGTCGGCAACCACGACGTGCACGTACCACCAGAAGGCGACGCTGCTCACGTAGAGCACGTGCTTGAGCAGACTGATCGACTGCCCCAGCTGCCATCGCCGCCACAGATCGAAGAGGTAGACCAGCGTCACGCCCGCGATCACCGCCGCCGTGATCAGACGCAGCGTCTCCACCCCTGCCGGTGAGAGCGGCCCCACACCGAACTCGACAGCCAGCGATTGCAGGTAGTAGAGCCGCGCGTCGGAGAACGGCAGCGCACCGCCGAACCAGGCCATGCACATGGCGAAGTCCAGGCGCGCGATGCGCGGGGCGACCGCACCGACGCGGGCGTCGTAGATGCGCAGGAACCCGTACATCTGCATCAGCGCGTGCCAGATGGCCCACAGGTAGGCGACCAGCAGCAGACCGCCCGAACCGCTGAGCACGAACGCCGTCGACACCGCCGCCAACCCCAGCGGTGCGACCGCGAAGCGCATCCGGAAGCGTTCGAACAGAGCCCGGTCGCCGTAGGCGCGCAGCATCCCAGGCAGGTTGTGACCGAGCGACCCGAACGCCAGCACCGCATACTGCAACGACCGGCTCTCGACGCCGCGCTGCAACAGCCAGAACGCGGCGAGGATCAAGACCGGCGCACCCAGGAACAGCACGCTGTCCTGCGCGCGACCGATGATCCACGGCCCGGCGGAGGGCGGCGCTACGGCTCGGCTGCTCATCGCGCGGCGCAGGTGACAGCAGGCCGCGGGGCGTGTCCAGGGGCGCCGGCGTCGGTCACGCGCGCACGTGCAGCTCGTCTGCGCCGAAGGTCAGCTGCAGCGGCTCGATCACCACCTGTTTGGGCCCGGCTTCGACCACGCCGGCCACCCACGCCGACACCCCCACACTCGCCGCGACCTCGACGACGCGGGTTGCCTCGGCCTTGGCCACGTAGAGGGCGAAGCCGGCCCCCATGTTCAGGTTGCCGTAGGCCTGCCGCGAGTCGTTGCCGGTCTGCTCGGCGAGGAACCGCAGCACTTCGGGCACCACGGGCAGCGTGTGGAACCGGTAGGTCAACGTCGCTGCGTGCCGCATCAGCTTGCGCCAGCCGTGACCGGTGACGTTGGCGGCGTAGTGCGGCACGATGCCGGCGCCGAACAACGCCTCGGTGACCGGCGAGTACAACGTCGTCGGCACGAGCAGCGCCTCGCCGTACAGACTGCCGTCGGCCAGCTTCGTCGCATAACCATCGGGCAGCTGCTCGGCCAGCTTGCGCGCCAGCGAGACGCCGTTGGCGTGGATGCCGCTCGAGCCGAGCAGCACGATCGCGTCGCCGGGCGCCAGTTCGTCGCCGAGTGTCAGCCGCGACTTGGGGCGCACCAGCCCGACGCACGACGAGGCGAGATCGATGCAATCGTCGTGGACCACACCCGCGAGCGCGGGCGTCTCGCCGCCACCCCAGGCCACACCACACGCGTCGCAGGCGGCCTTCCAGCCCGCGACCAGATCGCGCGCACGCTGTTCGTCACCGAACCAGGCGCTGCCCCCCGTCGCCCAATAGGCGTGCACCGACACCGGCGTCGCGCCGACCGTGATCAGGTCGTTGATCGCCATCGCCAGCGTGTCCTGGGCGATCTGGTCGTAGTAGGTCTTGCCGGTCACCCGGCGCATCGCGTCGGCGACCAGCGCCTTGGTGCCCAGGCACTCGGTGATCGAGGCCAGCAGGAACTCGCCACAATCGACGACGTAGGCCGATTCACCGCGCGAGGCAGCGATCTCGTGCAGACCGTGCCGCCGCAGGTTGCCCGCGGTCGCCGCGGCCGCCTGTTGGGCGAGGATCTTGAGCGGGTCGATCTTGTCGTAGTCGACCCCGGCCTGCTTGTAGTCCAGACGTGACATGCGCGCAGGATGTCGGCAACGTGGCGCGAATGCGAGAACCTGCAGCCGGCTTCTCGAACTCGCGCCCGGGCCGGCGCGAGCCCGCAGGCCCGACCGACCCGATCCGCTCCGACCCGATTCGGCTCAGCTGGCGGTTCAGTTGGCGTCGATCGTCATCTTCAAGCCGTTCGACGTGACCGCGCCGGTGCTGTTGATGCCCGGCACCAGCGACACGCCCTGCGACTTGATCTCGACACCGGCGAGTCCGGCGATGTTGGGCACGCTGAACGTCGTGCTCGCCACGTTGCCGACCGGCAAGGCCAGTTGCGTCGCGTCGATCGACGCGAACTGGTAGCAACCCGGCATGCCCAGCGGCGTCAGGTCGATGCCCGGGTTGAACTCCGCCAGCCCGAACAGCGTCGCCGTCAGGATCGCGCCCGCCGGCAGCGGCGCGGTCGACAACGACAACACGTTGCCGAGCACCGGGCGCAGGTCGCTGCGGTGCCGCAGCGCCACCGTGTCCGGGGACGTGATCACCGGCGCGGTGATCGCCGACAGATCGATCGAGCCCGGATCCCCGACGCCCCCACCCGGGCTCCAGCCCGTCAGCACCACGTGATTCGCCACCGCGCAGGTCTGGAACCGCAGTTCGACGATGCCGCTGCTGAAGAACGCCACCTGGAACGTCTGCGTCACGGTCTGCCCGTATTCGGGCACGTTGAGGAACGTGACGTAGGCCGCGCCATTGGCGGGATCGGTGTCGAAGTGCGTGGTGCCACCGGCACTCGGGTTGAGGTCGGCCCACACCGCCGCCCATCGCGGCAAGCCGCTGAGCAGTTGCGCGGCGTTGCCGTTGCAGCATTCGCTGTTGCCGCCGGCCTGGGCGCGCACGAAGCCGTTGCTGCTCGCGTAGACGTCGGTCGTGCTGCCGCCCGGGTAGTTGAGCGTGAAACCCAGCGGCAGCGCCGCCGACACCGAGTCGTCGGTGAGCCCCAGGCTCGGCGCGACCGGCGTGAACCATTGCGGTGCGCCCTGCAACACCGCGTAACCGTTGCTGGTCGGCAGGAACTGCAGCGTCGTGTTCGACAGGTCGAAGGTGTTCGCGGCGAACACCTCGTAGACCGACGCCGACGCGGCGTCGAGGCAACCTTCGCCGTACGGGATCGCCGCCGCGAAGCCGGGCTGCGCAGGCGTCTGGTAGACCCAGGTGTCGTTGCGCTGGTTGCCGCCGAACATGACCACCTGACCACGCACCCAGTCGTAGGCCATGTAGTCGTCGACGCGCGCCGGCGGCAGCGTCGTCGCCGGGCTCGGGCTCCAGTCCGTGCCGTCGAACTCCCAGGTGTCGGCCGCACCTTGACCGCCGAACAGGACCACGCGGTTGCGGATCGGGTCGGTGGCCAGCGTGTGGTCGTAGCGACCGGGCGGCACGTTGGTGGTGACGCGCTGCGTCCAGTCGGTGTTGTCGAAGTACCACGTGTCCTGGGTGCTGCCGGGATAACCGCTGAACAGCACCAGGCCGTTGCCGACCGGGTCGTAGGCCATGTCGGTCGCGTACCGCAGCGGCGTCGGGTAGTTGGCGGTCACGATCTGGACCCAGTCGACACCGTTCCATTCCCACGTGTCGGTCAGGGTGCTGGTGGTGGCGTTGCCGCCGTGCATCACGCAGGTGCCGCGGCCGGTGTGGTAGACGAGCGGATGCGACAGGCGGGCCGGCGGCACCGTCGCGGGCGTCATCTGCGTCCAGGTGACACCGTCCCATTCCCAGGTGTCGTTGAGCACTCCGGCCGTTGCGCCGATGCCGCCGAACAACACCACGCGACTGCGGCCGAGATCGTAGGCGAGCGGATGACCGGCGCGGGCCGGCGGCGAGACGGCCGGCGTCGCCTGGCTCCAGTTGCCGCCGTCGAACAACCACGTGTCGTTGACGCGACCGGCGGCGGTGCCACCGCCGAACGACACCATGCGATCGCGCGCGAAGTCGTAGGCCATGCCGTGACCGGAGACCCCGGGCGGCGACGTGTTCGGGAACAGCTGCACCCAGTTCTGGGCAGCCAGCGGAGCGACGAGAACGGCGCACAACGCGCCGACGGCAGGTACGTGACGTTGCATGGGCAGGATCCTTCGAAGTGAGGAGGCACGGATCGCCGAAGACCCGCGCGCCGCATGCTACCGTCAACTGCGCACGATGCGCCGATGCGATCGGGATCGCAGGCGCGGCACGAACCGCACGCAGCTATCCTGCCGCCGATGCGCGACCACCCCTCACCCTCCCGCCGTGATTTCCTCGGCGCGTCCCTGGCCACGGCCGGCGGTCTGGGCCTGGCGGCCTGCGCCAGCCCCACGGCGAGCCGCGAACCCACGCCCGGCACCGGCCTGCTGCACCCCGGCGACACGGTGTTGTTCCAAGGTGACTCGATCACCGACGCCGGCCGCAGCCGCGAGCGCGCCGGCGAAGCCAACGCGCAAGCCGCGCTCGGCAACGGTTACGCCTGGTTCGCCGCCGCGGGCCTGCTGGTGTCGCCCACCGGCGACCGGCTGCGGGTGTTCAACCGCGGCATCAGCGGCAACAAGGTGTTCCAGCTCGCCGACCGCTGGCAGCAGGACTGCCTGGACCTGCGGCCGGACCTGCTCAGCATCCTGATCGGCGTCAACGACATCTGGCATGCCAAGAACGGCAAGTACGACGGCACCGTCGCCACCTATGCACACGACTACGACGCACTACTTGTCCGCACCCGCGCGGCGCTGCCCGACGTGCGCCTGGTGATCTGCGAACCGTTCGTGCTGCGCTGCGGCGCGATCGACGACTCGTGGTTCCCCGAGTTCGACCACTACCGCAAAGCCGCGCGCGACGTCGCCGATCGCCACGGCGCGCGTTGGGTGCCGTTCCAGACGATGTTCGACGCGGCGATCGCCTATGCGCCGCCCGAGCACTGGGCCAAGGACGGCGTGCACCCGTCGGCCGCCGGCGCGGCGCTGATGGCGCAGACCTGGCTCGACGTCGTCACCGGCTGAGCGCCTCAGGCGTCGTCGGGGAACGGGTTGCGCACCGGCGCCTCGTCGTGGTGCACGCGGCCGAGCAGCCCGCGCAGCAGCTTGTTGAGCACGGGCTGCCGGTGCCGCACCCAGACGTGCAGCGGCTCGGGGCGTGCGCCGAGCATCGCCTTGGGCTCGAGCGCGGTGCGCCCGAACGACACGCGCTTCGCCCCCATCTCGATCGCGTCGGCGATCGAACAGTGCAAGAGGCGCAGGTACAGCGGCAGCTCCTGCGCGGCCTGCCGGTCGAAGCCGATGTGGTAGGCGATCGCGGTGTCGTCGTCGTCGCGCAGCGTCACCACGAAGCCCAGCAGCGTCTCGCCGCGGCGCAGCGCGCCGAAACGCACGCGGCCCGCGGCGCCGCGCGCGAGCGCGGGCCAGTAGTCGGCGCCGAGGGTCACGGGCCGCACCGCCGCGTTCTCGTGCACGGCGAGGTAGAGCTCGTGCAGCCGCGGCGCGACCGCGGTGACGTCGTCGATGGCCACGCACTGCAGGCCCGCCGCCTCGATCGGCGCGAGCACGCGGCTGCGCACGTTCTTGCGGTACTTGCCGACCAGCGCACCGAGGTAGTCGTCGTGATTGCGCCAACCGTCGCGCACCGCCAGCACCATGTTGGGCTCGGTCTCGACGGGCCGATAACCGAGGTCGCGCAACAGACCGCTGTGCTGCAGTTCTTGCGCGGAGAGGTCCTTGACCAGGACGAAGTCGGCGCTGCCGCCGTGCTTCTCGGCGCGCCGCACGCGGTAGGCCGCCTCGCCGATGCCGTGCCAGATCGCCGGGTCCTGTTCGCAGCCGGGGCGGATCGCGATGCCGTGGCTGCCGTAGGTCAGCAGGTTGCCGACCACGAGCACGCGCGGGTTGAGCTTCTTGCCGAGTTCGGCCGCGCCGCGCGCCGCCAGGCCTCGCAGGCCCTTGCGCGGTTCGTCGGGTGCCTTGGCGAGACGCGTCCCCGCCACGTCGACGAGCTGCATCGCCAGCGCCGCGACCGGTTGCTGCGCCTGGTAGAGCAGTGCGTAGCGCACGTCCATGTTGGCTGGCAGAGCGCCCTGCAACGCGCGGAAGTAGTCGCGCTGCAGCAGCGCGCCGCGGTGCGCGGTCACCTCGTCCCAATGCGCGCCGTTCACGAAATCGATGCGGTCGCCGAACGCGAACTGCACCGGCGCGGGTTGACGGCGGAACCGGGCGCGGGCGAGCACCCCGGGCTTCTTGTCAGCGGCCATGATGGATCTCGTCAGCGCGCGACCTGGTGCACCGTGTAGCTGCAGCCCGCCTCCGGCAACGCGATCGCGTCGCTGTTCGCGGCCAAGAACTGCAGTTGCACGCTGTTGCCGTCGCGCAGTGGCTGGCGAAGCGTAGCGCCGGCAACCACCCGGAAAACACTTGACGACAAGACACCTTGTCTCGAACATTCCGCGGCACCCAAGACGCCATGTCTCGTCGATCGAAGTCCACTGCCCCCAACGCCGACGTCACCGACGCCGAGCTCGCCGTGCTCCAGCTCCTTTGGGAACGGCCAGCCGCCACCGTGCGCCAGCTCGCCGACGAGCTCTACCCGGGCGGTGACCCCGCGCACTACGGCACGGTGCAGAAGCTGCTGCAGCGCCTGCAAGCGAAGGGTTGCGTGCGCCGCATCCCGCGCAGTTCGCCGATCGGGTTCGAGGCTCTCGTCGCCCGGGATGCCCTGATCGACCTTCGCCTGCGTCAGGTCGTCGACCAGCTTTGCGCGGGTACCTTGTCGCCGCTGCTCTCGCATCTGACGCGTCGCGACGAGCTCACCGCGGCCGAGCGGCGTGAACTCGAACAGTTCCTGCGCGCGCTCGAGCAGCGCGAGAACCCGCGAGGCACCGAGTGACCATCACATTGGAAACGCTGGCCGGCAACGCGCTGATCGCGACAGCAATCGGCGCGGTGGCGTGGACGGTGCTGCGGCTCGCAAGGCGCCCGGTGCTCGCCCACCTGCTGTTCCTTCTGGCGCTCGCCAAGCTCGTGATTCCAGGAGTGTTCGTCGTAGGGGTCGACTGGCCACGCACCGAGCCGGAGGCTGCGGAGCCGGAGACTGCCGCACCAGAACCTGCAGCTCGGGGCGCCACCCACGCGACACCGGCACTGTCCGAACCTGCGCGCAACCCGGCGCGAGTAGTACTCCCTGCGGCAAGCCCCGTGGTGCAGGCCACAGCGAACGCGAACGCGCCCGCCGCGCCTTCCATCCGTGCGGTCGGCGGTGCGCTGTGGCTGCTCGGCAGCGCGCTGACCGCAGCGCTGGTCTGGCGCCGCGGCCGGCGGTTCCGGCGCGCAACCGCAGCGACGTTGCCACCACCGCAGTGGCTCGAGGACCAGCTGCACGAACTGCTGCCCCGCCTTGGGCTGAGGCGCGCGCCGAAGGTCGCCCTCGTCGGCGCGGACATCCCACCGGTCGTCCACCTGCACCGCGGCGGCATGCGCATCCTGCTCGGCCGCCGCTCACTCGACGAACTCCCGCGCAGCTCCGTGCGCACGTTGCTCGCGCACGAACTCGCCCACGTGCGCCGCGGCGATCCGTTCGTCCGCGTGCTGGAGACCGCCGCGACGGTGCTCTGGTGGTGGCTGCCGCTGCTGTGGCTGCTGCGCGCAGGCCTGCGGCACGCCGAAGAACGCTGCTGCGATGCCTGGGTCGCCGCCGTGCTGCCCGATTGCCGTTCCGCCTACTGCCGCGCGCTGCTGCACATCTCGGCCGAACCTTCGCCGCTGCCGATGCCCGCGCTCGCGAGCCCCGTGCGGCGGCTCACCGATTGGAAGACCCGTCTGGAGGACATCATGTGCCACGCCGTTCCGCATCGTCCGTCGGTCGTCACGCAGTTCGCAGCCGCGCTGGCCGCGGCATTCGCCTTGCCGTTCGCGTTCGCACGCGCACAGGAGAAGCAGCCCTCCTTCGACGTGTCCCAACGACTCGCCGTCGAGATCGAGACGCGACTCGAGAACGCCACGATCGACGCGTGGACCGCGTGGCTGGAGAAGGCCACGAAGGTGCCGTTCGTGATCGACGACTCCGCGCGGCAGGTCGATGCGCGCCGCACGACGCTGACCGAACTGCGCCTGCCGCGGCTGCCGGCGAACAGCGTGCTGGACATCGTCGAGACCATCACCGGACTGAGCTGCAGCGTCACCTCAGACCATGTTCTGGTGCACACGCCTCATGCCAAGGCGCAGCGGCTGTGTTATCTGGTCGGCGCGGTGCGCGACAAGGGCCCAAGGCCGCTGGCAGACGCCGACGAGACCCTGCTCGGCGTCCTGTTCGCGGCTGGTTGGACGCCGGAGGCGAACCTCGGCCAGGTGGCCTTGATCCGGCCCGCCCCCGACGTGCCGCTCACCGTGGTCGTCGATTTCGGCGAGATGGTGCGCACCGGCAGCACCGTCGAGAACCTGGTCCTGCGCGACGGCGACGTGGTCTTCGTGCCGCGGCGCAATCCCGCACCACAGCTCGAAGCGCCGCCGGCAACAGGGCTCGCCGTGGGCTCACGACTGCGGTTCGTGCTCTACGACGACGCCGCCAGACAACCGGGCTGCGAGCAACTCGAACTGCTCACCAAGCCCCAGACCGTCGGCCGCGACGGCAAGATCTTCGTGCCCTACGTCGGTCACGTCGACGCGCTCGGCAAGACCAAGGACGAGGTCGCGCGCATGGTAGAGGAACTCTACCGCGACAAGTTCACGTTCGCGGTGCACGTCGACGCACTGTTCCTCTGATCCTCACTTCGTCAACGACGGCGTGCGCAACCGGAAACCGTGCCGGCCCTGCGGCAGCTTGCCCAGCAACTCGGCGGCCTCACCGACCACCAGCGAGCCGAAACCGTGGCGCGCGCGCACCGCGTCGACGGCCGCGAACAACTTCTTCTTCGCCTGGTCCTCACCGCCGAACAGCAGGCCCTGCGCAGCGCCCACCGCGACCAGCGAACGCAGCGTGACGCCGACCAGCCGCACCAGCACGCGCCGCGTCAGCAGTTCGTCGAGCAGCTCGCCGGCCAGCGCCATGCAGACGTCGGTGCGATCGGTCGCCTCGCGCAGCGAGCGCGCCTTCTCACCCAACACGCCGTCGACGTGGCGCACGCGCACCACCACGGTGCGCGCCAGCAGCCGCTGCGTGCGCAGTTCGCCGGCGGCGCGGTCGAGCAGGTAGGCGAGCATGCCGCGCAGGAACGCGCGCTGCTGCGAGTCGGCGTCTTGCCGCGGCTCGAACGAAGTCTCGCGCGAGATGCTCTGCAACGTCGGCGTCGTCTGCACCGGCGTCTCGTCGAGACCGCGACACCGCAACCACAGGTCGTCGCCGCGCGCGCCGAAGCTCTGCCGCAGCAGTTCGCGGTCGAGCGCGCGCAGTTCGGCGACCGTGGTGACGCCGACCTGCTGCAGCATCGCGGCGGTGCGGTGGCCGACGCCGGGCAGCACCTCGACCGGAAAGCCGGCCAGGAAGTCGCTCTCGCCGCCGGGCTTCACCTCGCAGATGCCGCCGGGTTTGGCGCGCGTCGTCGCCATGCGCGCCACGGTGCGCGTCGCACCGAGTCCCTGCGCCACCGACAACCCGGTTTCGGCGCGCACCGCCGCGCGCACCCGTTCGCACAGCGCCCGCAGCGACCCCTCACCGGGCACCACGGTCGGGTCGGCGAGGGCCTGTTCGATGCGCAGCGGCACCCCGGTCAGGTCGGCGTAGAAGTCGTCGAGCGAGCAGACCTCGACCACGGGCGAGAACCGCCGCAGGATCTCGGCGACGCGCTGCCGGTAGCGCTCGGCGAGGCGGGCATCGCCGTCGCAGACGATCAGTTCGGGGCAACGCCGTTTCGCTTCGGCGAGCGCCATCGCCGTCTGCACGCCGCGGGCTTTGGCCTCGTAGGACCGCGACGCGACCACCCCGCTGCCGACCACCACGGGCTTGCCGACCAGGGTCGGGTCGCGGATCTGTTCGAGCGACGCGAGGAAGGCATCGATGTCGACGTGCAGGATGCGGCGGTCCATCCCCATACCCTAACAAACCACGAACCCGTTGGCTGCGACCAAGCAACCAACCCATCCGATTGCGGCTCCTGGTCCGATCCGGCCAGACCCTCGCTTCTCCACGAGGTTCTCCACAGAACTGCGACTCTCCAGGAGTTGTCCACACCGCAACCGCCAGCGGCACCGCGGCAACCGCGCACTCTCCCGGTTTCCCCAGGCTCGTGGACTCGGCCTCCATGCGACCTCGCCGTTCCGGCCAGGACGAGTCAGCATGCGCCACACCGCCAGCCCACCGCGGTATCGCCTGACTTGCATCCCAAGCAGCCCGCGGAACAGTGCTCGCCCCGATGGACGCCGCCCTCGACCCCAGCCAGACGCCGAGCCGCTCGTTCACCGACGAGCTGCGCCAGTTGCTGCGTCTCGGCGCGCCGATCGCACTGGTGCAGTTCGGCACCACCGCATTGAACTTCACCGACGTGGCGATGCTGGGCCGCCACGAACCGGCCTCGCTGCCGGCGATGGCACTCGGCAACACCGTCGCCTGGGTGACCCTGGTGTTCTGCATGGGCGTGGTCACCGCGCTCGATCCCCTGTTGTCGCAGGCGGTCGGGGCGCGCGATCACCGGGCCGTGCCCCGGCTGCTCGGGCGCGGGGCGCTGCTGGGCCTGTTGTTGTCGATTCCGACCGCGCTGCTGCTGTTGCCCGCCGGGTGGTGGCTCGAGCTGGCCGGCCAGCCCGCCGAACTGATACCGACCGCCGCCAGCTACGCGCGGCTGCAGGCGCTGGGCGTGTTGCCTTTTTTGTGGTACTCGGTGCTGCGCAGCCACCTGTCGGCGCACGCGCGACTGGCGCCGCAGCTGTGGACGATCCTCGCCGGCAACGTGCTCAACGCGCTGCTCGACTGGCTGCTGATCTTCGGCCACTTCGGCCTGCCCGAGCTCGGCGCCACCGGCGCGGCGATCGCGACCGTGGTGTGTCGCTGGCTGATGTTCTTCGGGCTGCTGTGGTTCGCGCGCGATGACCTGCTGCCGCCGCTGCGCGCGCTGCGTGACCCGGTGCTGCGCGCCGAGGCCTTGGCGCTGCGACCGCTGTGGCGGCTGTTCTGCCTGGGTGTGCCGATCGGCGCGCAGTTCGTGCTCGAGATCGGCGTGTTCGCGGCGACGGCGCTGTGCATCGGCCACCTCGACGCGCTCGCCGGCGACGTCGGCGGTCAGGGGCCGCGCCTCGCCGGCCACCAGATCGCCCTGCAACTCGCGTCGCTGAGCTTCATGGTGCCGCTGGGCCTGGGCATCGCCGCGTCGGTGCGCGTCGGCTGGGCCGTCGGCCGCGGCGACCCGAGCGCCGTGCAACGCGCGTGCAAGGCAGCCCTGGTGGCCGCGGCGACCGTGATGAGCGGCTTCATGCTGTTGTTCCTGCTGGTGCCGCAATGGCTGGCCGGCACGTTGAGCGAACACGCGCCGGTGATCGCGATGGCCGCGGCGCTGATCCCGATCGCCGGCGTGTTCCAGATCGGCGACGGCCTGCAGGTCGTGTCGATCGGCTGCCTGCGCGGCCTGGGCGACGTGCGCTCGCCGCTGCTCGCCAACTTCGTCGGCTTCTGGCTGCTCGGCCTGCCGCTCGGCGTCTGGCTCGGCTACGGCCTGGATGCGGGCCCTGCCGGACTTTGGTGGGGACTGGTGCTGGGCCTGTTCGCGGTCGCGGTCGCGCTGTTGACGGTGCTGCGCTGGCGGCTGGGTCAGCAGCGGCAGCGGCTGACGACGGATTGAACGGCTGGCTGCGGCGCTGCCCTCGCGCAGGGCTCACGCCCCCAGCGCACCGACGTTCCAGCAGCTGACGCGCGCGCCGTTCTCGAACACGTCGAGCGCACCGACACCGCCGTGCGGCAACTGGAACGCGACGCCGCGCGACAACCGCAGGCCGAGCATCGCCACCACCAGGCCGCCGATCAACGAACCGGGCAGCACCAGGGCGACCGCCTTGCCGAGCAGCTGCGGCCGCATTTCGCCCCACCAGCCGAGCGCGCGTTCGACGGCGTCGCCGAGGCTCTCGCCACCGGGCGGCCGCGCCTCGCCGAACTCGGAGAAGAACGTGCGCACCGCCGCCTCCTCGTCGCGCATCACTTCGCGCCAGGCGCGGCTCTGCCAGCGCCCCATCGCCTGATCACGCAGCCGCGACTCGGCCAGCGCTTCGAGCTGTCGGGCTTCGGCAAGCGCGCGCGCCGGACCGTGGCACTGCGGCTGCGGACTCGCGAACACCGCCGCGAGCTCGACCGGCTTGAGCAGTTCGAGCCAGTGCAGCACCTGGGCCCGCCCCCGGCGGCTCAGGTCGGCGGGGCCGTCGCCGATCGCGCATTCGGCGTGAGCGGAGTCGAGTTCTGGATGGCGCAACAGCCAGAGTCGGCAGAAATCGGTCGGATCGGGCAGCACCTGCGCATCTTGACCCGAGCATCTGGCAACGTCCATCGTGGCCTGTGTCCGGCCCGGGTTGTAGCTTGCGCAGGTGACGTTCGCGACGCTCAAGACCCGCATCGACGGCCTCGACGGCATCCTCGGCGGCGGCATCCGCTATCCCGACGACGCGGCGGTGTTCTTGTGCCTGGCCGGCGGTCCCGGTACCGGCAAGACGCTGCTCGCGCTCGAGATGATCGTGCGCGCCTGGCTGGCCAGCCGCGACGGCTCGACGTTCCTGTACTACTCGGTCGAACACTCACCCGAGAGCATCGAGAAGAAGCTCGACGCCGACTTCGACTGGTTCGGCACCGGCGCCGAGATCCGCGTATTGCCGCGCGAGGTGCCGGGGCGACTGGTGCTCGAGACCGGCAGCGGCGAAGCCACCGGCCGCCTGGTGCTGACGCAGGCGCGGCCGGCGTCGCTGCAGCAGAGGAGCGCGCGCGGCACCACCGTCGACATCGAGTGGATCCTGGCCGAGATCGAGAACCACGGCCGCGCCGCGCCGGTGCACATGGTGGTCGTCGACAACGTCGGCCTGCTGCTGACCGACCTCGAGTACTTCGAGAAGCGCACGGCGCTGCTCGAGACCCGGCGGCGCCTGCTCGAGAACAAGATCCACGGCATCTTCGTGATCGAGGAGGCGCACCCGCGTGACCTGCGCCTGCCGTCGGCCGAGGAGTTCTCGACCGATCTGATGGTGCACCTGTCGTTCCGCGAGGAGGCGACCGACTTCAAGGCGCGCGCGATCGAGATCACCAAGGCTCGGCACCAGTACTACTACCGCGGCGTGCACCACTTCTCGATCGCCGGCCGCGGCATCACCCGCGACGTCTACCTCGGTGCCCGCAACGAACGCGGTCCGGGGTTGCACATCTATCCGTCGGTGGCGGCGCAGCTGTCGATGGCGCGCGACCAGGCGCAGTTCAAGGTGCCGGCGCGCGGCGAAGCCGCGATCCAGCTCGGCCACCCCGACCTCGATCGCGCCTTCCTGCGCGACTCGGGGCCGTCGTCGCGCAGTTCGACGGTGCTGCTCGCCGAGCCCGGCATCCGCTCGACCTTCCTGGCGCTGCGCTTCCTCGCCGCCGGGCTGCGCGCCGGGGAACGCGTGCTGTTCGTGTCGACGCGCGAGGACCGCGACGCGATCCGGCGCATCTGCCTGCGCGAGCCGGTGCTGCGCGACGTCTGCCTGACCCCCGAGGGGCAGTTCGCCGAGGACTTCCGGGTCGTCTACCTGCACCCCGAGTTCATCGCGCCCGGCAAGTTCACCTGGGACCTGGTGCGGTTGTGCCAGGGTGGCCACGCCGTCGGCGCGCCGCGGCCGGTCGCGCGCATGGCGTTCGACAACATCTACCGGCTGCACGACCGTTTTCCGCTGATCGACGAACAGCGTTTCCTGATCGCGGCGATGCTCGACATGTTGCGTTACCAGGGCGTCACGCCGTTGTACGTCGACATGGTCCCGCCGGACTCCAGCAATGGCCGCTCGAACTTCGATCCGTCACCGTACTTGGTGGCGTTCGACAACGTCGTGCACCTGTTCTTCACGGCCGGCGACTACGGGTCGCGGCCGTTCTTCCGGGTGCTGAAGTCGGTCGGCAACGACTACGTGCAAGAACCCCTCGCGATCGAGTGGCGAAAACAATGACCACGATGGTGAACGTGTTGCTCGGCAGCGCGGCCCTGATCGCCTCGCCGCTGCTCGCACAGGGCACCGAATGGGTCAGCAACGGCGGTTTCGCGGGTTCGCTGGCGCCGTGGACCAGCGGCGGCGGCTTCAGCGTGAACGCCGGCTGGGAAGCCGGCTGGGACACCACCGGCCAGGGTCCCAGCGACGCCTTCGGCGTCAACGCCGGCGGCCAGGCGCTGCCGGGACCGTTCGCCGCCAACTGGATCGAACAGACGATCTTCGTGGCGCAGGGGCTCGCGTACGAATTCCGTTGCGACGTCAGCGGCTCGCGCCCGGGCAACCCGACCACCGCGAACGCCGAGATCGGCGCCGTGTTCGTCGAGATCAACAGCGTGCTGATCGCGCGCCATGACTTCGGCCCCTACAACCCCGGCGAGATCAAACGCGCCCAGCTCGCCGGCACCTTCGTGCCGACGGCGAGCGGCAACGTCACGCTGCGCATCAGCACCGAGCGGCAGTTCGTGGCGTCGGCGACCAGTCCGCGCATGAACGTCGACAACGTCTCGGTGCGCGACACGGTCGGCCCGACCTTCTGGATCGACGGCAACCGGCAATTGGGCAGCAGCGTGCTCAGCAGCGTGCGCGGCGCGCCGAACGTGTTCTTCGGCAGCTTCGCCGCGCTCGGCGCCACCACCGGGGTCAGCTTCCCCGGCGTCGGCGGCCTCTACACCCTCGACCCGGCGACCACGGTGACCCTGCGGTTCGGGGTACTCGACGGTGCCGGACGCAGCGACCTGCCGGGGCTGGTCCCGATCGACCCGCTGCTGCTGTCGATCCCGATCCACTACCAGGCCGGCATGATCGCAACGACCCCGAGCCTGGGACTCGGGTTTGCGATCGTCGCATCGCAGTAGCATCGTCGCGTCGCAGTAGCGGCGACTCAGCGGCGCTGCTGGTGCCCGGCGACGATCTGCTCCACCACCGCCGGCTCGGCCAGCGTGGTGATGTCGCCGAGCTGGTCGTAGTTGCCTTCGGCGATCTTGCGCAGGATGCGGCGCATGATCTTGCCGCTGCGGGTCTTGGGCAGACCCGGCACGACGTGCACGTGATCGGGCGTGGCGATCGGACCGATCACCTTACGCACCTGCTGCTTGAGCACGGCCTCGACCTCGTCGGGCGGCACCCCGTCGGCGGCCACGCCGGCGATCACGTAGGCGTAGATGCCCTGGCCCTTGACGTCGTGCGGGAAGCCAACGACCGCGGCCTCGGCGCAGAACTCGTGCGCGACCAGGGCGCTCTCGACCTCGGCGGTGCCGAGGCGATGGCCGCTGCAGTTGAGCACGTCGTCGACACGGCCCGTGATCCAGTAGTAACCGTCCGCATCGCGGCGGCAGCCGTCGCCGGTGAAGTACTTGCCCGGGTAGATCGCGAAGTAGGTCTGCTTGAAGCGTTCGTGGTCGCCGTAGATCGTGCGCGCCTGTCCGGGCCAGCTGCCGACCAGGCACAGGTTGCCGCTCTGGTCGTTGCCGTGCAGTTCGTTGCCCTGCTCGTCGACGAGCACAGGCCGCACGCCGGGCAGCGGGAACGTCGCCGAACCGGGTTTGCACGGCGTCGCGCCGGGCAGCGCCGAGATCAAGATGCCCCCGGTCTCGGTCTGCCACCACGTGTCGACCACCGCGCAGCGGCCCTCGCCGACGACGTCGTGATACCACTGCCAGACCTCGGGATTGATCGGCTCGCCGACCGAACCGAGCACCCGCAAACTGTCGCGTTTGTACTTCTTCACCGGTTCGTCGCCGTAGCGCAGCAGCGCACGCAGCGCCGTTGGCGCGGTGTAGAAGATCGAGGCGCCGATGTCGTCGATGACCTGCCAGTAGCGGCTGGCGTCGGGATAGACCGGCGTCGACTCGAACACGACCGTGGTCGCGCCGTTGCACAGCGGCCCGTAGACGATGTAGCTGTGCCCAGTGATCCAGCCGACGTCGGCGGCACAGAAGTGCACGTCGCCGGGGTGCCAGTCGAACACGATCTGGTGCGTGTACGACGCGTAGACGAGGTAACCACCCGTGGTGTGCACCTGACCCTTGGGTTTGCCGGTCGAGCCCGAGGTGTAGAGCACGAACAGCGGATCCTCGCTGTCCATCCACTCCACCGGGCAGTAGGCGCGCTGCCGCACCATCTCCTCGTGCAGCCAGTGGTCGCGCCCGCTCTGCATCGGCACGGCGGTGCCGGTGCGGCGCGCGACGATCACCGAACGCACCGGCAGGTCGAGGATGGCGGCGTCGACGGTCTGCTTGAGCGGGATCGTCTTGCCGCCGCGCAGGCCCTCGTTCGCGGTCAGCACCACGCGGCAGTCGGCGTCGACGATGCGGTCGCGCAGCGACTCGGCCGAGAACCCGGCGAACACCACGCTGTGCACCGCGCCGATGCGCGCACAGGCGAGCATCGCGTAGACAGCCTCGGGGATCATCGGCAGGTAGATGCAGACGCGATCGCCCTTCCTGACGCCGTGTGCCTTGAGCACGTTCGCGAACCGGCCGACCTGTTCGTGCAGTTGCCGGTAGGTGATGTGCTCGTAGACGCCGGGTTCGTCACCGACCCACAACACCGCCGTCTGCTCACCGCGCTCGACCACGTGGCGGTCGACGCAGTTGTAGCTGGCGTTGAGCTTGCCGCCGAGGAACCACGCCACCTCGGCCTGGTGGAAGTCCTGGTGACAGGCCTGCTCGAAACCGTGGAACCACGTGACCCGCTGCGCCTGCCGCCGCCAGAAGCCCGACGGATCGGCCAACGACTCGTCGTAGAGGCGCTGGTAGTGCTCGAACGAACGCACGTGCGCGCGGCGCGCGACGTGGACCTTGGGCGGGACGATGCGGTCGGACATGGCGGGAGACAACGTGGGAGACAACGTGGTCAGCGGGAGGAAACGACGGCCGGCAGCCGCGTCACAGCGAACGCACCCAGTGCAGCAGCGTGCGCACCGCGGTACCGGTCGCGCCCGAGGTGTAGTAGTCCTTGGCCAGGGCACCGTAGGCCGCTCCGGCGATGTCCATGTGGGCCCACGGCGTATCCCCGGCGAAGTACGACAGGAAGGCGCCGCCGGCGGTCGAGCCGTTGCCGTACTGCGGCCCGTTGATGTTGGCCAGGTCGGCGAACTTGCTCTTCATCTGCTCCTTGTGGCAATCCCACAGCGGCAGTTGCCACAGCGGCTCGTCGGCGCTGCAACCAGCGGCCATCAGCGCGTCGATCAGCTTCTGGTCGTTGCCCATGATGCCGGCGCACTCGTGCCCCAACGCGACCACCACGGCGCCGGTCAGCGTCGCCAGGTCGACCATCTGCTCGGGCGCGTAGAACTTCTTCGCGTAGCAGATCGCGTCGGCGAGCACCAGGCGGCCTTCGGCGTCGGTGTTGAGCACCTCGATGGTGTGGCCGTCCATCGCGCGCACCACGTCGCCGGGCTTCTGCGCGTCCGGGCCGGGCATGTTCTCGGTCGCGGCGATCAGGCCGATGATGTTGCGTCTGGGCTTGTGGCCGCCGAGCGCACCGTGGGCGAGGGCGTGGAACAGGCCCATCACCGCGCCACCGCCGCACATGTCGTAACGCATCTCGTCCATCTTGCCGGCGGGCTTGATGCTGATGCCGCCGGTGTCGAAGGTCAGCCCCTTGCCGATCACGCAGACGTTGCCCTTGGCGCCGGGCACCTGGTATTCGAACACGATGAACTTCGGCGGTTCGGTGCTGCCCTTGGCGACGCCGAGCAGCGCGCCCATGCCGAGATTGCGCATCGCCGGCGTGTCGAGCACCTTCACCTTCAGCCGCGGCCGCGACAACGTCTTGGCCTCCTTGGCCAGGTGCGTCGGTGTGCACAGGTTGGACGGCATGTTCTCGAGGTCGCGCGCGAACGCGGTCGCGGCCGCGAACACGACGCCGTCGTCGAGCCCCCGCGCGAACGCCGCCGCTTCGGCCTTGGTCAACGACAGCGCCGCCACGCCGACCTGCGCAGGCTTCTGGGCTTCGGCCCGCTTCTGCCGCGGTGCGTCGTAGCGGTAGGCGCCGAGCTGCAGACCTTCGGCGATCGCCTGCCCGACGACGGCGGCCGGCACCGCACCGAACACGGCCTTGTCGACCAGCAGCTCGAACGCGCCCACGCCGGCTTCGCGCGCCGCGGACAACGCCATTGCGGCAGCGCGCCGCAACCGCTCGCTGGTCACGTCCTTGGCCTTGCCCAGGCCGACGAAACCCAGCCGCTTGCACCGGCTGCCCTTGGGCTGATGGAACAGCGAGCGCTTGCGGAAGCCGGTGTGCAGGTCGCCGGTGGCCTTGGCGGCAGCGACGGCAGCCTGCAGGTTGGCCCCGGCAGCCAGCGCACCATCGGCGACGAGAGCGAAGACGAGATCGCCGCGACCGGCGGTCGCGGCAGGGACGTGGCGGATCTTCATGAGCCCGCCGTTGTAGCGCCGGGTCGACGTGCGCACCACGCCGCGCCGCGGCCGACCAGCACGTCAGCGCGTCGGCTTGGGCAGGTCGCCGACCCAGCGCACGGTGTCGCCCGAACGCAGTTGTTCCTGCTTCCAGATCGGGACTTCGTTCTTGAGCCGGTCCATCAGGAAGCGACACGCATCGAAGGCCGGGCCGCGGTGCGGTGACGCCACCACCACCACCACCGAAGCCTCACCGACGGGTACCTCGCCGAGCCGGTGCACGACGCGCGCGCGCGTGATCGGGAACCGTTTGATCGCCTCTTCGAAGATCGTGCACATGACCTTCTGCGCCATCTCCGGGTAGGCCTCGTAACGCAGCGTCACCACCGCGGCGCCGTCGTTGTGATCGCGCGTCGTACCCGCGAACGTCAGCACGGCGCCGTCGGCGTCGGTGCGGCACTCGGCTTCGAGCACCCGCGCATCGATCGGACCGTCGACGAGGTCGAAGCGATACAGGTCGCGACTGCCCGAGCCGCCGCTGATCGGCGGGATCAGTGCCACCTCGTCGCCGGCCGCCAGCCGCGTATCGCCGCGTGCGTAGTCGCGATTGACGGCGAAGGCCACGGGCAGTCGCGCCAGGGTCGGCGCCAGCTCGATCAACAGCTGTCGCAGGCCTTCGACGGTCGTGCCCGGTTCGACCTGCAGCTTCAGTTCGTCGGCGCCCAGCGCTTCGCGGACCGCAGCGAAACAACGCACGGTCACCGGCAGGTTGGGATCAGTCATGAACGGGTGGTTGTAGGGCCGCGTGATGATTGCGCCACGTCGCAGCGAGCACATTACTCTGCCGCGCAAGGTCGAACCACCGTCACCTCTTGCGTGCCCACTGGGGAAAGGCGATCGTCCGCGCTCGCATGACGCGGCGTTTCGCCCGATGGCACGCCGCGCCTTTCCTGCCTGCTTCTCGCACCAACACGACAGCCATGCTCAACCTCCTTCTCGCGGCGACCGCCTTCGCCCCACAAGGCCCCGGCACCTCACTGGCACCGGTGGTCATCAACGAGTTCGTCTACGACGACTCGGGTACCGACGAATGGGAATTCGTCGAGCTCTACAACCGCAGTTCGGCCCCCGTCGACATCAGCGGCTGGCAGATCCTCTGCAACGACGACTCCAGCCCCGGCTACGGTGGCTCGGGCGCCGGCGGCGTACCGACCCATACGATCGTGCCCGGTACGATCCTGCAGCCCGGTGCGTTCTACCTGCTCGGCAACGCCCTGCTGGTGCCGTCACCCGTGCCCGGCGTCAGCCAGGTGCTGCCCGCCAACGGCCTCGAGAACGGCTCGTACGACACCGTCGAACTGTGGGATGCGGCGACGCCTCCGGCGTTGATCGACGGCATCGTCTACGAGGTCGGTGGCCACACCGGCCTGCTGCCCCCGTGGCCGATGGAGGGCCGCGGCATCTACGGTGACCTGTCGTGCGGCAACGGCCCGGCCTCGTCGGCGCAGCGCCTCGTCGACGGCTGGGACAACGATGCCAACGAGACGGACTTCCGCATGGGCCTGCCGACCCCCGGCGCCAGCAACACGCCGCTCGGCTCGGTGCCCTACATCGACGTGTTCGACGGCGGCACCGTCGGTCAGAACGTGACCGGTTGGTCCGGCGGCTGGGTGCTGCCCAAGTACGTCGACCCGACCGTGCTCGACACGCAGAACACCCACGTCAAGCCGCCGAGCCCGCAAGGTGGTCTGGCGATGTCGTTCTGGGACAACAGCGGCGGCGGCAACGCGGTCTACCTCGAGACCGCACCGACGACCGACATCGTGGTCGAGACCTACGCCTGGTTCGAGCCGATCATGAGCCCCGTCAACCCGGCTCCGTACACGCCGTCCGTGCCGCTGATCATCGCCGACACCTACAACGTCGCCGACGGCGAGTGGTGGGCGCTCGGCGTGCGCGGCACGGTCGCCCAGAACGGCAACCCGCCCAACATCGGTGGGTACTTCGCGACCGTCGCGCAGGGCGTCGGCACGCGGTACCACCAGCTGACGGGCATCTGCTGGGCCCACTTCCGCACGCCGACGGGCAGTGACCTGTACCTGCTCGACTGCGCCGGCGCGTCGGACACCGACCCCGTCGGCGCGACCGTGCTGGCCGGCCCGATCGCCATCCAGACCGGCATCAACGACGGCTGGCAGCGCATCCGCCTGCACGTCCAGGGCAACACCGTGGTCGCCAACTTCGGCGGCACCTTCGGCTTCGACGACGGCCAGCGGTTCGTCGCCTCGACCAGCACGATGACGCTCGGCAGCGTCTACGCGGCCTACCGCGAAGCGGTGCTGTTCAACAGCAACGGCAACGCCGGCCTGCACCCGCCGTTGTTCGACCTGATGGACGTGCACATCCCGTCGACGCAGGTCACGTTCCTCGGCACGCCGTCGCCGACCACGTCGGGCACGCCCGCGATCTACAGCGACGGCCTGCCGATCGTCGGCACCAGCGGTTGGGCGATCGGCGCCACGGGCCTGGTGCCGGCCGGCGCTCCGAACTCGGCGTTCGCAGGCATCGTGATCGGCTTCTCGTCGTTCCCGCTCGGCTACCCGATCCCCAACACGCCGCCGACCGTGCAGGCCTACGTGCTGCCGATCATCACCTCGAGCATCGGCTTCGCCGACCAGACCGGCAACGCCAGCTGGACCTTCCCCCTGCCGCAGAACTCGGCGTTCATCGGCGTCTCGATCGTCGCCCAGGTCGTCGACTACGACCCGGCGCTGCCGGCGATCATCCCGATCGGTTCGAGCCAGGCGATCGAAGCCATCATCGGCCAGTGAATCATCAGGCAGTGAGCCGCAGCTGACGACGGTTGGCGCACCGCCGCCGGCCAACGTCGCGCCACGAGGCCGTCACCCGCGCGGGTGACGGCCTCGTGGCGTTTTGTGGTTACGCGTTGGCTTGTGACGCCGGGCGCGCGGCACACTGCGCGCGTGAAGCTGCCGCCTGCGCCAGGAACGTCGAAGGTGCGCACCGGGTCCTGGGTGCTCTACGACCTCGCCAACACCATCTACGCGGCGACCGTGACGTTCCTGTTCACGCCCTACGCGCGGCAGGTGCTCGACAACAAGATCAGCGGCGTCGGCTGGGCGAACTTCGGCTCGATGGTGCTCGCCGCGGTGCTGGTGCCGATCTGTGGCGCGATCGCCGACCACACGGGTCGGGCCCACCGCTACCTGGCGTTCGCGACGCTGGCCTGCATCGTCGCGATGTTCGGCATCGGCCTGGATCTGGGCAGCTTCTCGATGTTGCTGTGCTTCGGCGTCGCCAACCTGACCTACAACCTAGGCCTGTTGTTCTACAACTCGCTGCTGCCGGCGGTGGCGACCCCTGAGCGCAGCGGCTTCGTCAGCGGCATCGGTGTCGGCGTCGGTTACCTCGGCACGATCCTGGTCGTCGCCGTGCTGCTCGAGTTCGACGTCGACGAAAGGTTCAAGTTCTGGATCACCGCGGCGGCGTTCCTGGTGTTCGCGGTGCCCTGCATGCTGCTGGTGAAGAACCCGCATCCGGCGACGGCAGCACCGGCGGCCGGGGTGGTGCGTGCGGCGATGACCTCTCTGGGCGAGACGCTGCGGGAACTGCCTCACAATCGCCAGTTGTTGCTGTTCCTGGTGGGCAACTTCTGCCTCGTCGACGTGCTCAACACCGCGGTGCTCTACTTCGCGGACTTCACGCTCGACACCTTCCGGCCGGCGAGCCAGACCGGCGCGCTGCATCTGTTCGGCAGGCAGTTCGACGGCGAAGAGGGCCTCAAGAACTTCCTCAAGCTGATGGGCTTGAGCCTGAACCTGCTGGCGTTGGTGTTCGGTTGCGGGCTCGGCGCCTTCACCGACCGCCGACCCCTCGGCGTGATGCGCGTCAGCGCGGTGGCGCTGCTCGGCGCGCTGATCGGCGGCTCGTGGTTCGCGGGCCGCGATGCGCTCGGCTACTTCGCGAGTCTGGTGGTGCTCGGCGCGTTCGGCCTCGCGGGCATCTGGACCGCGGGCCGCAAGCTCGTGCTGCTGCTCGCGCCGGCCGACCGCGTCGGCCAGTACTTCGGGCTCTACGGCATCACCGTCAAGCTGTCGGTGATCGGCAGCGTGGTGTATGCCGAAGTCGCCGATGCCTGGGGCTCGCAGACCGGCATGCTGGCGCAGAGCATCCAGCTGTTGCTCGGACTGGGCTGCCTGTGTTTGTTGCGGAACCCCGCCGCCACCACCGGCGGCCCACACCTGCCGACCGCATGAGTGAAGACGACGACGATGATCCCCAGCCGCGACGGTCGCGCCGCGAACCGCTGTGGCAGCGCTTCACCGTCGCCCTGCTCGCCGGCCTGATCGCGGCCATCGCGGCGCTGCCGACGTGGCTCGCCTACGGCCTCGGCAACCTGCTGGCCCTGCCCTGGTGGGCCTACTGGTCGCTGCGCGACCGCGGCGGCCGCCGCAGCAGCGGCTACTGGCGCAACGTGCGCATCGGCTTCCGCGCCGGCACGCCGCTCGGCGAACGCCGCCCGCACGGCCACCTGTGGCGGTGGTCGCAGCACATCGCCTGGATCCTGGTCGACTTCTGCCGCATGACGCGATTGACCGCCGCGAACGTTCACGCTCATTGTGACCTGCAGGAGTATCCGGCGCTGCAGGCCGCCTTCGCCGAGGACAAGGGGCTGATCTGTGCGACCGGTCACGTCGGCGTCTGGGACGTCGCCGGCACGGTCGCCGGTCTGCTCGGCATGCCGATCACCTCGGTGTTCCGCCCCAGCCCGCTGCCGGCGCTCGACCGGCTCATCGAACGGCTGCGCACCCGCACCGGCCAGACCGTGGTCGCGCGCAAGAAGGTGATGTTCACGCTCAAGCGACTGCTCGCCGAGAAGAAGGTGATCGGCATCCTCGGCGACGGCGGCGGCAAACACAGCTCGGTGGTCGCGCCGTTCCTCGGCACCGACTCGCGCACCGTGGCGACCCCGGCCGTGCTGCACCTGCTGACCGGCGCCCCGATCGCGGTCCTGGCGGTGCTGCGCACCGGCCCGATGCGCTACCGCCTGCGGGTCTACGACGTCATCCACCACGCGCCGACCGGCGACCGCGAAGCCGACCTCGTGTCGATCATGAGCCGGGTCAATCGCGGCCTGTCGCAGGCGATCGCCGAAGCACCCGAACAGTGGTTCTGGCAGAGCCGGCGCTTCCGCCACCGCCCCCCGGGTGAGATCGCCACCGCCGACGGCCTGCCGCCGCTGGCCGCACGGCAACCCCACGCTTCGCCGCAATGATCTCTTAACATTCGGGCGCTCATCTCCTAGCGTGGTCCGGCCCAAAACGGGCCCCCGACGTTCCAGGAGTTCCCCCAGTGACAACGCCCCGTCTGCCGATCCTCGCCCTCGGCCTCTCGCTGCTCACCGCCTGCGGCGACCCCAACGCCATCGAGATCCAGAACCTCGGTTCGGACACCATGCTCGAAGTCGCGGGGGCGTGGGCCGAGGCCTACCACAAGGCGCACGGCGAGGTCGTGATCTCGGTCTCGGGCGGCGGCTCCGGCACCGGCGTCGCCGCGCTGATCAGCGGCGACGTCGACATCGCCAACTGCAGTCGCGACCTCAAGGCCAAGGAGATCGAGGACGCCAAGGCCCACGGGCACAACCCGGTGCGCCACCACGTCGGCTACGACGGCATCGCCCTCTACGTGCACAAGGACAACCCGATCAGCGCGCTGACCCTCGAGCAACTCGCGGACATGTTCGGCGCCGGCGGCAAGATCTCGAAGTGGTCCGACCTCGGCGTCGATCTCGGCGACCCCCAGGCCGACCCGATCGCGCTGGTCAGCCGCCAGAACAACAGCGGCACCTACGAGTACTTCCGCGAGGCGGTGCTCGGCGGCGAGTCCGGACGCTTCAAGGCCGAGTGCAACAACCTCAACGGCAGCAAGGACGTCGTCGACTTCTGCGCCAAGACCAAGAGCGCGATCGGCTACAGCGGCCTCGCCTACGCGTCGGACGAGGTGCGCATCGTGCCGATCGTCGGCAAGACCGGCGTGGCGGTGATCCCGTCGATCGACTCGGTGCTCGACGGCAGCTACCCGATCGCACGCCCGCTGATGATGTACACGATCGGCGAGCCGATCGGCCCGGTGAAGCACTACCTCGACTGGATCAAGAGCGACGACGGCCAGCGTGTGCTCAAGTCCCAGCATTATCCCCCGCTGCGCAAGCTCTGATCCCCCGATGCGCAAGCTCTGACCCGCTGCGCAAGACTGTGACCCGCTGCGCGAGACTGTGCCCACACGGCGCTCCGGTTGCGCCCCACCACCTGACACCGTTCCGTTCCGAGGCCCCCATCCGTGCCCTCCCACTACGAAGAACGTCTGCAGAAGGACCTGGCCTGGATCCGCGACCTCGTCGGCATCATCGGCACGGCGATCATCAGCGCGCTCGACGACGCCGTGCAGTCGGTGAAGAAACTCGACAAGGACCTCGCCGCGACGACGGTCCTGGGTGACTACACGATCAACCGGCAGACCCGTGAACTCGACCGCCTCTGCCACGCGTTCGTCGCCCGCCACCTGCCGAGCGCCGGCCACCTGCGTTACGTGTCCGCGGTGTTGCGGCTCAGCATCGCCCTCGAGCGCATCGGCGACTACGCGGCGACGATCTCGCGCACGACCGAGCAGCTGTCCTGCGAACCACCGCCGGTCGTCAACCGCGACATGGAGATGATGAGTGAGCACGCGCGTCGCTGGCTCAGCGAAGCGCTGCGCAGCTTCAACACGCGCGACCTGGCGCTGGCGCAATCGACCCTGACCGCGGCGACCAAGTTCTCGCGTTACTTCGACCGCGTCTTCGCCGACCTGGTCACCGAGGGCGACCAGCACAGCCGCCCGGTCAACGACCTGTTCAGCATGATGGCGACGTTCAACCGCCTGGAACGCGTCATCCACCAGGCCAAGAACATCTGCGAGGAGACGATCTTCGTCACCACCGGCAAGACCAAGGGTGAGAAGACCTTCAACATCCTGTTCGTCGACGAACGCAACGACGGCCTCAGCCAGCTCGCCGAACACTTCACGCGCAAGGTGTTCCCGCAGAGCGGCCGTTACCGCAGCTGCGGCTGGGCACCCGCGGAAGAGCTCGACCCACGCTTTCGCAAGTTCGCGCCGACCGTCGGCGTCGACCTCGACAACGCCTGGCCGACGCCGCTGATCTCGCTGGTCGAGCAACTCGACGACTACCAGTTCGTGGTCGGCTTCACCGCCGAAGCCCGCGCCCGTCTGGGCAAGGTGCCGTTCCACACGACGGTGCTGATCTGGGACCTCGGCGCCTCCGCGGACCCCGAGACGCTCTATCGCGCCCTGGCGCCGCGCGTGCGTGAGCTGATGGAGACCCTGCGCGGGGAACAGGCGAGCTGAACGTGAGCCGCCCCGTCACCAGCAGCACCCCGGGAGTCACCCCGCCGCGGGCCGCCGAAGCCGGCAGCCTCGACCGGCGGGACCGCGCCTGGTGGTTCGACTTCGGCGCGCGCGCCGCAGTGTTCGTCGGCGGCATGTCGGCGATCCTGTTCATCGCCGCGATCTTCGTGTTCATCGGCACCCAGGGTCTGGAGTTCGCGATCCACCGCCTGTCGTGGAGCGAGTTCCTGTTCGGCACCCACTGGGAGCCGACGGTCGAGCCGCCGCGTTACGGCGCATTGCCGCTGATCGCGGGCACCGCCTGGATCACGGCCGTGGCGATGCTGGTGTCGGCGCCGCTCGCATTCGGCGCCGCGATCTACGTCGCCGAGTTCGCGCGCGGCAAGCAGCGTGAGTGGCTGAAGATCTGCATCGAGCTGCTCGCCGCGATCCCCTCGGTGGTCTGGGGCGTGATCGGCCTTCACGTGATGAAGCCGATCATCCAGGAACTGTTCGACGTGCAGATCGGGCTGAACGTGCTCAATGCCGGCATCATCCTGGGGCTGATGGCGGCGCCGATCATCACCACGATCGCCGAGGACGCGCTCAAGGCGGTGCCCGACACCTATCGCGAGGCCGCCGAGGCGATGGGCGCAACGCGCTGGCAGGTGATCTACCGCGTGGTGCTGCCGCACGCGCGCCCGGGCCTGTCGGCCGCGGTGCTGCTCGGCATCGGCCGCGCCTTCGGCGAGACCATCGCCGTGCTGATGGCCAGCGGTCATCGCCTGATGATCCCGCACAGCGTGTTCGACTCCGCCGCGACGATCACGGCCACGATCGCCGCCGAACTCGGCGAAGCCGCCAAGGGCAGCGACCACTACCAGGTGCTGTTCGTGCTCGGCCTGCTGCTGTTCTTGATCACCTTCGTGATCAACCTCACCGCGGACTGGATCGTGCGCGGCCGGAGGCGCGCATGAGCAACTTCGACGGCTTCTCGAGCACCCCGCTCGAGCAACGCAACAACACGGTGCAGCAGCTCGTGCGCCTGCTGTTCCTGACGATCACGTTGCTGCTGCTGATCCCGGCGGTCGCGACCATCATCGTGCTGGTGATCGAGGGCGCCCCCGGGCTGTCGCTCGAGTTCTTCCTCGACCGCCCCCGCCAGAACGGCGCCGCCGGCGGCATCGCACCGGCGCTGGTCGGCACCGTCTGGCTCACCGCCGGCGCGCTGCTGTTCGCCCTGCCGCTCGGGGTCGCCGCCGCGATCTACCTGTCCGAGTATGCGCGCGACAACTGGCTGACGCGGGCGATCAACGTCGCCATCGTCAATCTGGCCGGCGTGCCGTCGATCGTGCACGCACTGTTCGGCGTCGGTGCGTTCGTACACTTCCTGGAGTTCGGCAAGTCGATCCTGGCCGCGAGCTGCACCCTGGCGGTGATGACCTTGCCCGTGGTCATCGTCGCCACGCGCGAGTCGCTGCAGGCCGTGCCCAAGGCGTTTCGCGAAGCCTGCTGGAACATGGGCGCGACGCGCTGGCAGACGATCTGGAAGGTGGTCCTGCCCAACTCGGGCAGCGGCATCCTGACCGGCCTGATCCTGGTGGTGTCGCGCGCCGTCGGCGAGACCGCGCCGATCATGTTCACGGGCGCCGTGTTCCTGCGCGCGCTCTACCCGAGCGGCGTCTTCGACAAGACCATGGCGCTGTCGCTGCACCTGTTCAACGTCTCCACCCAGGTCAACGACGTGCCGCCGCACGTGCCGTTCGCCGTGGCGCTGACCCTGATCGGCGTGGTCCTGGTCATGAACGCCGCGGCGATCGCCCTGCGCATGCGCCTGCGCGGGAGGAAGAAGTGGTGACCGACGCCGTCATCCCGCCGCTGCTCGAGGTCCGCGACCTGTCGATCCACTACGGCGACAAGGCCGCGTTGTCCGGCGTGACGTTCGAGATCCGCCAACACGAGATCTTCGGCATCATCGGGCCGGCCAATGCCGGCAAGACCTCGTTCCTGCGCGCCATCAACCGCATGGACGACTTCGTGCCGGGCATGCGCGTCGGCGGACGGATCTCGTTCGCGGGGCGCGACGTGGCGACGGTGCGCAACCTCTACGCGCTGCGGCGCCGCATCGGCGTGGTGTTCCCGCTGCCCGTCGGCCTGCCGCTGTCGATCTACGACAACGTGGCGCTGTCGCCGCGGCTGCGCGGCGTGCGCCGACGCGCCGACCTCGACCAGATCGTCGAACGTTGCCTGACCCGGGCGGCGCTCTGGGACGAGGTCAAGGACCGTCTGACCAGCCTCGGCTCGCTGCTCAGCGGCGGCCAGCAGCAGCGACTCACGATCGCCCGGGCGCTGTCGCAGGAACCGGACCTGCTGCTGCTCGACGAGTTCTCGATCGCCGTCGACCCGGTCACCACGATGCGCATCGAGGAGGTGCTCAAGGAACTGCGCCAGGAGCTCACCATCGTGTTGGTCACCAACCTGGTGCAACAGGCACGCCGGCTGGCCGACCGCACCGCCTTCTTCCTCGGCGGCCGCTGCGTCGAACTGGACGCCACCGAGAGCCTGTTCACCAACGCCAGCCAGCAACAGACCGTCGACTACCTCGGAGGCCGCTTTGGCTGAGCACCTCGCCATCGAAGCCCACGGCCTGAACCTGTGGTACGGCACCTTCCAGGCGCTGTTCGAGGTCGATCTGCAGGTGCGCGCCGGCATCGTCACCGCGCTGATCGGGCCGTCGGGCTGCGGCAAGTCGACCTTCCTGCGCAGCTGCAACCGCATCAACGAACGGCTGGGTTACGTGTCGACCACGGGCACGATCCAGGTGCTCGGCCAGGACGTCTACGGCGACAAGGTCAGCGCGATCCAGGTACGCCGCCACGTCGGCATGGTGTTCCAGCGACCGAACCCGCTGCCGCTGTCGATCCGCGACAACATCCTGTTCGGTCATCGCCTGCACAGCGGCAAACGCACCCACAAGGCCGACGACGACGCGCTGGTCGAGGATGCCCTGAAGCAGGTGCTGTTGTGGGACCGCGTCAAGGATCGCCTCGAGCACCGGGCCACCGGGCTGTCGCTCGAGGAGCAGCAGAAGCTCTGCATCGCCCGACTGCTGCCGACCAAACCGTCGGTGTTGCTCATGGACGAGCCGTGTTCGGCGCTCGACCCCGAGGCGACCGCCGCGGTGGAGGACCTGATCTGGACGCTGCGCGGCCAGTATTCGATCCTGATCGTCACCCACAACATGGCCCAGGCGCGCCGCGCCAGCGACGAGTGTGTGTTCATGCTGATGGGCCGTGTCGTCGAGCACACCGCGACCGAGGAGATGTTCGTCGCGCCCAAGCAGCAGGAGACCGCCGACTACATCGAGGGTCGGTTCGGCTGATCCGCAACTCCGCGACGTTCGCGCGGCGCGCAGATCACGGCCGTCGATCCGGCTCCGGTGGCACGCGAAACCCGCCCTGGGAGGCGCGGCGTGGGTTCTGGTATCCTCCTCCGCCCGCATGAACCCGCTCCCGCTGCTGGCCGTCCTGCTCGCCTCCCCCGCCGCCCCGCAGCAGGATCCGAACGAGGTGCTGGCGCAGTTCCGACTCGAGGGCCGCGACGCCTACGTGACCCGCACCGACGTCGCGCTCGAGATGGCGTTCCACCTGCGTCGCCGCGACGAAGGCCGGCAGGCCGTCGAGGTCCTGGTCGACACCGTGTTGACGCGCCGCGCCGCCAAGGCCAAGGGCCTCTTGCCGACGCAGGCCGAGGTCAAGGCGTTCTGGGACGACCTCGCCGGCAAACTGCGCGCGGCCGGCAAGAAGCCCGAAGAGTTCGCCGCGGTGCGCAACAGCACCGAGCAGCAACTGTTCGAGGTGCTCGCCGTGCAGATCGCCCAGGAACGGCTGGTGCGCCACGAGCTCGCGCTCGGCAAGAACGAACACGTCAGCGGCGACATGCTCAAGCTGTGGCTGTCCGAGGAGCGCCGACGCGCCAAGATCGAGGTCGATCCCGACGCCCTGCCCGCCGGTGTCGCCTGCCGCGTCGACGACCAACCCGTCGCGCTCGACGAGCTCGGCCGCCTGCTGCTGCAGACCTGCGACGAAACCGAGCAGATGAAGTTCGTGCAGCAGGTCGCCTACCTGCAGACGATCGAGGCGATGGCGCGTGAGCACGGGCTGCAGCTGACCGCCGCCGACCTCGATCGCGCCATCCACAAACGCAGCGCCGAAGCGGCGCGCGACCCGCGCATGGGCGGCATGAGCTACGAGCAGCTGATCAAGTCGCAGGGCTTCACGCTGCAGTCGCTGCGTGAGCTGCGGGTGTTCCGCGCCCAGGTGCTGTTGCCGCTGCTCGCTGCCAGGCTGCACCCCGACGCCGAACTGCAGCAGCAACTGCAGGAACACCGCAGCGACGTGCTCGAACGCGTCGGTCCGCGGCGCCAGATCGGGATGATCTTCGTGCGCGCGCTGCAGGTGCCGAACGCGCTCGTGCCCAACGACTTCCCGACCGCGATGGCGCGGCTGCGGGCCGCGCGCGCGCGCCTCGCCAAGGACCCCTTCGACCTGGTCGCGCGCATCGAGAGTGAGGAACCCGCCAGCAAGCAACGCGGCGGCGACACCGGCTGGCACAACCGCCGCGACCAGAACCTGCCCGAGCTCGTGCTCGCGGCAGCGTTCGCGCTCGGCAACGGAGAGGTCAGCGAGCCGCTGCAGGGCGAAGACGGCTGCTATCTGGTCAAGGTGCTCGACGTCGAACCCGACCTCAGCGACGCGGCGCTGCTGCTGCGGCAACGCGAACGCACCGCCAACGATCTCAAGCAGGAACTGCTCGACAACCTGCAGATCCAACCTCGGACCGCTGCCGGCAAGTCCCCTGCCGGCAGTTCCGCCACCGGCAAGCCCGCTGCCGGCAATGGTGGCCGATGAAGGTGCTGGAAGCGCACGACGACGGCGACCACACCACCTTCGCCGCCGCCGGCCGCTGGTTCACCGAGCTGCGGTTGTGGCGTCCGCGCGGCGAGGCGGCCTACACCACCGGCGATGCCGAGAGCGCCGCGGTGCTGCTGCGCGGCACCTTCGACTTGGTCGGCGGCGGCACCGCGTGGCCCGCACGCGGCGCGCGCACGAGCGAGTTCGAAGGGCGACCGATGGCAGTGTTCCTGCCGCCGCGCACCGGGTTCGGTGCGCACAACGGCGACGGCGAGATCCTCGTGGTCGCCGCGCGCCAGCCCCAAGCTGCCCCCGAACCCGAGGGCCGGGCCGCGCTGAGCCGCAAGCCGCTGCTGCCGCTCGCCGGCAGTGGCAAGGCGTTCGATCCGGGCACCGGCGAATGGCGCCCGGCCGAGACCTTCCCGACCTCGGCGGAATCGCTGCCGCCGCGGCGCATGCAGCGACTGCCGGTCGGCGACGTCACCGTCGAACGGGTGTTCGCGCCCGACTACAAGGCCGCGACGCTGTCGCTCGACGAGGTTGTTCTGGCGGCGGGAAGCAGCCTCGACCTGCGCACGATCCCGGGTCGTCCGCTCGCCGACGAGATCCTGCTGTTCGTGCGCCCGCGTGGGGTGGCGCAGGTGCGGTGCGGTGAGCAGGTGCGGGCGTGTGCGCAGGACACGGCGCTGCTGGTCGCGGCCGGGGAAGACCTCGACGTGACGGCCGATGGCGACGCCGCCTACGTGGTCATCGCCTACGCCGGCAAGTAGCTCATCGGCCACTCAGCTGGCCCACGCCTCGACGCGAACCCGCACGCCGCCCGCCAACGTCAACTCCGTTCCCGGCGCCTGGAAGTCCTTGGGCAGGTAACCCAAGCCGACGCGCAGCGACAGTTCGGGAACGGCCACCGCGTGCAGCACGCGCCCGACCGCGAGCTCGTCCTCGAGTTCGTGCAGCGGCAATGGCGTCGTGATCGGCTCCCCCATCGGCAGGCGCAGCAGGCACAGACGGCGGTTGACGTGACCGTAGGTGTGGATGCGCGCGACGATCTCCTGGCCCGTGTAGCAGCCCTTGCTGGTCGAGCAGTGGTCGTCGAGCGCGGCCTCGAGCGCCAGCGTGTTGGCTTCGGTCTCGACGCCGATGCGCACCAACCCGGCGGCCATGCGCAGCGCTTCGGCGTGGGCTTCGGTCAGCGTCGCACCGGGCAGCGCGAGCGGGGTCGCATCGGCCCGGTGCGCACGCACGAACGTCACGCCGTGCCGCGCGAACTCGAACCGCACCGCATCGGCCGCCGTCGGCGTCGCCTCACCGGTGGCGCCGATCCACTCCGCGCACCGATCGGGCACCGGCGGCACCGCGATCGTGAGCTTCTCGGTGAAGTGGTAACGCTCGAGCAGTTGCTGCAGCCTGGCACTCTGTGGCGCCTGGGTCTCGAGCCAGAACGTGCCCGCGATCTGCTGCACGAGGCAGGTCACGAGGACCTTGCCCTTGGCGTCGAGGAACGCGGCCGGCGCGGCGACCCCTTCCTGCAGGCCCGCGATGTCCTGACTGCACAGCCTCTGCAGGAACTCGGCGGCGTCCGGGCCGGCGACGGTGAGCAGCGCGTAGGGCGCCCCCTCACGCGCGAACGGCCCGTTGGCAAGGAGCAGTGCGGTCAGGGTCTTGGGGTCGAGGGCGGGCTCGGTCATTGGGCGCGAACGGTCGGGCGCTTGGTGCGCGGTAGAATGTGCCTTCATCCGGGGCTTTTTTCACCCGATGGTTGAATGAGCCCCAAACCGGGTCTAGTTTGCTCAGCCCGTGAGGCAAGCCCTCGCGTCACCACTTCCGCATGCTGCGCATCTCCAAGAAAGCCGACTACGCCGTGTTCCTGCTGGGCGCGATCGCCCGCGAAGGCGCGTATCCCGGCGGCCCGGCAGCGGACACGGTGGTCAGCGCCCACGAGATCGCGCGCCGCGCCGGCCTCAACAAGTCGGTGGTCGCCAACCTGCTCAAGGACTTCGCCAAACACGGCGTGCTCGATTCGGTTCGCGGCCTCAAGGGCGGTTACCGGTTGGTGAAGGCACCGCACGAGGTGTCGCTGCACGACATCCTCGAGGTCGTCGAAGGCAAGTTCACCTTGGTCGAGTGCATCGCACACAGCACCGCGACCAACCCGGCCAGTGGCGACTGCAGCGACGACGACCACGACAGCGCCCCGGGCGGACTGCTCGCGCTGGCGAACACCCCGGCGGCGAGCGACGAAGTCGAACACGGCTGCTCGCTCTACTCGTTCTGCCCGAGCAAGCGCCCGATGCACGTCGTGCACGACCGCATGACGCGCCTGTTCCGCGAAATCCGCCTCGACGAGTTGTGCAGCCTCACCTCTGCAGCACCGCTCGCCGCCAGCAAGACCACCACCACGCGATGAAGACCCCCATCTACCTCGACTACAGCGCCACCACGCCGTGCGACCCGCGCGTCGTGCAGCGCATGCTGCCGTTCTTCACCGAGACGTTCGGCAACGCCGCGAGCCGCAGCCACGCGTTCGGCTGGACTGCCGAAGCCGCTGTCGAAGAAGCCCGTTCGCAGGTCGCCCAGCTGCTCGGCGCCCACGCCAAGGAGATCCTGTGGACCAGCGGCTCGACCGAGGCCAACAACCTCGCGATCAAGGGCACCGCGCAGATGTATCGCGAGAAGGGTAACCACCTGATCACCGCGATCACCGAGCACAAGGCCGTGCTCGACCCGATGAAGTATCTGCAGACCCAGGGCTTCGAGGTCACCTGGCTGCCCGTGAACCGGCTCGGCCACGTCGACCTCAACCAGCTCGAAGCGGCGATCACCGACCGCACCATCCTGGTGTCGCTGATGGCCGCCAACAACGAGATCGGCACCCTGCATCCGCTGGCCGAGATCGGCGCGATCTGCAAGCGCAAGGGCACCCTGTTCCACAGCGACGCCACCCAGGCGGTCGGCAAGATGCCGATCGACGTCGAGGCTCAGCACGTCGACCTGCTGTCGCTGTCGGCGCACAAGATGTACGGCCCCAAGGGCGTCGGCGCGCTCTACGTGCGCCGCAAGAACCCACGCGTGCGACTGACCTCGCAGATGGACGGCGGCGGGCACGAGCGCGGCATGCGTTCGGGCACGCTGAACGTCACCGGCATCGTCGGCCTGGGTGAAGCCGCGCGCATCTGCCGCGAGGAGATGGCCACCGAGATCCCCCGGCTGATGGCGCTGCGCGACCGCCTCGAACGACGCATCATGCAGGCGCTGCCCGACGCCGTGCTCAACGGCGATCCCGAACACCGCCTGCCGCACCTGACCAACATCTCGTTCCCGTACGTCGAGGGCGAGTCGCTGATCATGGGCATCAAGGAGATCGCCGTGTCGTCGGGTTCGGCCTGCACCTCGGCCAGCCTCGAGCCCAGCTACGTGCTCAAGGGCCTGGGCCTGGGCGACGAGCTGGCGCACAGTTCGATCCGCTTCTCACTCGGCCGCTTCACCACCGAAGCAGAAGTCGATTTCGCCGCCGACCGCCTGATCAAGGAAGTCATCCGCCTGCGTGAGATGTCGCCGCTCTGGGAGATGGTCCAGGAAGGCGTCGACCTCAGCCAGGTCAAGTGGACGATGCACTGATCTTCGCGCGCAGGACCAAAGCAACCAACCGCACACACGACACGGAGACCACAGATGGCCTACAGCGACAAGGTACTCGACCACTACCAGAACCCACGCAACGTCGGTTCGCTCGACAAGGACGACCCCAACGTCGGCACCGGCGTGGTCGGCGCGCCCGAATGCGGCGACGTGATGAAGTTGCAGATCCGGGTGGACGACCACGGCAGCATCGTCGACGCCAAGTTCAAGACCTACGGCTGCGGCTCGGCGATCGCCTCGTCGTCGCTGGCGACCGAGTGGCTCAAGGGCACCACGGTCGACGCCGCCGCCGAGATCAAGAACACCCAGATCGTCGAGGAACTGTCGCTGCCGCCGGTCAAGATCCACTGCTCGGTGCTCGCCGAGGACGCGATCAAGGCGGCGATCGAGGATTGGCGCAAGAAGCAGGCGGCGGCCAAGGGCCAGACCGCCCCGGCGAACTGAGCAGGTGATGCGATGAGCGAGACCAACAGCAACGGCAGCACGACCGAGACCAAGACCGAGACGCCCGCGGCGCCCAAGCCGGGCCGCGGTGTGCACGTCACCGAACGCGCTGCCGCCGAGATCTTGCGCGTGATCAGCGAGCAGAAGTTCGACGGCAAGACCTGGGTGCGCATCGGCGCCAAGGGCGGCGGCTGCTCGGGCTTCACCTACGTGCTCGACTTCGACCAGAACGGCCCGACCGAGTTCGACCTCACCTTCGAACAGCACGGCGTGCACCTCGTCGTCGACAAGAAGAGCGAGTTCTTCATGGGCGGCACGATCCTGGACTTCAACGACGGGCTGCTCGACCGCGGCTTCGTGTTCAAGAACCCCCTGGCCACCGGCACCTGCGGCTGCGGCACCTCGTTCTCGGCGTGAGCGGTTTTCCCGGCGTGATCCACGTGCCCGCACCCGACCCGTTCACGGTGTTCGGTGTCGCCAAGTCGCTGGACCTCGAAGCGCGCGCGCTCGAGCGCCGCTATCTCGAGCTGTCGCGCGAGTGCCATCCCGACCTCAACCGCGCCGCCAACACCGCCGACTGCATCGCCGTGCTGCAGCGTTCGGCCGAGATCAACGACGCATGGAAGGTGCTGCGCGATCCGTGGCAGCGCGCCAAGGCGTTGCTCGAGGCCAGGGCGCCGGGCGTGCTCGAGCGCAACAAGAAGCTCGACCCGATGTTCCTCGCCGCGGCACTCGAACTCGCCGAAGAGGTGGCGTTCGCGCGCGACGCCGCCATCGCGCCGCTGGCAGCCCGCCTCGAGCAGGCGCTCGAAGACGACTGGCAACGGCTGCGCGCCGCCATCGACGCCGGCGATCTCGACGCGGCGGCGCGCACGCTGCACGCTTCCCACTACCACCGCAAAGCCCTCGCCGATCTGCAGGCCAAGTCGTGACCTCGACCCCCAACTCCCCAGCCGCGCCGCGGCTGGTCGTCGGCATCGACCTGGGCACCACCAACAGCCTGGTGGCGGTGCGCGCCGGCAAGACGCCGCACGTGCTGCGCAACCAGCAGGGGCAGGCGCTGATCCCTTCGGTGGTCTGTTTGCACCCCGACGGCCGCACCATCGTCGGTGAACAGGCCAAGGCGCTGCGGCTGCAGTTCCCCGACCGCACGATCTTCTCGATCAAACGCCTGATCGGTCGCTCGGCCAGCGAAGCCGCCGCCGATGCCGCAGGGCTGCCGTATCCGGTCGTCGCCGGCGAACGCGACCTGCCGCGCGTGCGCATCGACGCGCGCGACCACTCACCGGAGGCGATCTCGGCGATGGTGCTGGCGCAGGTCAAGGCCGTCGCCGAACAGGCCACCGGCCAGGTCGTGTACGACGCCGTGGTCACGGTGCCGGCGTGGTTCGACGACGCGCAGCGCCAGGCGACCAAGGACGCCGCCAGCCTCGCCGGCCTGTCGTGCCTGCGCATCCTCAACGAACCGACGGCGGCGGCGCTCGCCTACGGCATCGACGGCAGCAAGGACGGCACGGTGCTCGTCTACGACCTCGGCGGAGGCACCTTCGACGTGTCGATCCTGCGCATCGAGGACGGCGTGTTCCGCGTGCTGGCCACGGCCGGCGACACCCACCTCGGTGGCGACGACTTCGACGCGCTGCTGGTGCAGCGCATCCTGGCGCTGTTGCCCAGGCGCGCCGCGGCGGCGGCCAAGGAAGATCCCTACGTGCTGCAGGCCGTGCGCGGCGCCGCCGAAGGCCTCAAGGTACGCCTCAGCGACGCCGGTTCGGCGACCCTGCAGCTCGACCTCGGCGAACGCGGCAACGTCGATCTGACCGTGACCCGCGCCGAATTCGAAGGCGCGATCGCGCCGCTGGTGCAGCGCACGCTCGATTGCGTGCAGCGCGTCGTCAAGGACGCCGGCCTGCGCGTCGCCGACATCGACGACACCGTGCTCGTCGGCGGCAGCACGCGCGTGCCGATGGTGCGCCGACGCCTGGCGCAGTTGCTCGGCAAGGAACCGCGCACCGACGTCGACCCCGACCTCGCCGTCGCGCTCGGCGCCGCGGTGCAGGCGGACGTGCTCGCCGGCAACGACCGTTCCCTGCTGCTGCTCGACGTGATCCCGCTGTCGCTCGGCATCGAGACCCTCGGCGGCGCCGTGCAGAAGCTGATCCTGCGCAACAGCACGATCCCGACCAGCGTCACCGAAGAGTTCTCGACCGGCGTCGACGAGCAGACCGCGGTCGATCTGACCATCTATCAGGGCGAACGCGAACTCGCCAACGACTGCCGCCGGCTCGGCCACTTCAAGCTGCGCGGCATCCCGCCGCTGCCGGCCGGCCTGCCGCGCATCGCGGTGACGTTCCTGGTCGACGCCGACGGCGTGTTGCGGGTCACGGCGCGTGAACAACGCACCGGCGTCGAGGCCGGCATCAACGTCGTGCCGTCGTTCGGCCTCACGCGTGAGGAAGTGCGGCGCATGATGTTCGACTCGATCGAGAACGCGCAGAACGACTACGTCGCGCGCGAACGCATCGACCTGCGCAACAAGGCCGAGGCGATGGTGCGCGGCACCGAGAAGGCGCTGGCGCTCTCCGAGCTGCCGCCCGACCAGACCTACGCCGTGCAGAAGGCGCTCAAGGCGCTCGCCAAACTGCTCGCGACGGACGCCGACGCGGCCGCGCTCAAACACGGCTGCGACGAGCTGACCAAGGTCACGGCGACGATCGCCGACGACGTGATCAGTTCGGCGGTGACCAAAGCACTGCGTGAGGAATCGGCGAAGTGAGCGAGACCAACGACAACGACTCGAACAACGGGGTGCGCCTCTTGGTTCGCGGCGAAGACCGCGTGCTGGCGCTTGCCGTCGGTCAGTCGATCCTGGAAGCCGCGATGGCCCAGGGGCTGCCGCTCGACCACGCCTGCGGCGGCGTCTGCGCGTGCTCGACGTGCCACGTCAAGATCAAGCGCGGCGCCGAGTGCTTCTCCGAGGCCAGCGAAGACGAGCTCGACCAGCTCGACAAGGCGCGCGACCTCGGGCTGGACTCGCGCCTGGGTTGTCAGGCCAGGTTGCTGCGCGTCCCACGAGGCAGCGAGGTCGAGATCGCGGTGCCGACCTGGAACGTCAACGCCGTGCGCGAAGGCGCCGGTCACTGACGCGGCAGCTGCAGTTCGATGGTCTGCCCGGCCTTGCCCTGGCCCGAGGCACCGCGGGTGCCTTCCATGACCATCATCTGCACACTCGCTTCGGGCAACAGCACGGGGATGCGAACCACACCGTCCTGATCGAGGCGCTGGCTTCTGGCTGCACGCCACATCGTGCGCGCGATCGGATGCAGGTAGTTCGCCGGCGCGGGCACCGGCGCGACGTCCTGCAAGGCGATGATGACCTGGCAGTCGAGCTGCGCCCGAGGCTGCCGCAGCACATCGACCACGCGCACGGTCAGGCTGGGGATGGTGGCAAGATCCACACGACAAACCCCGGCGCCGGCGTCCGCCGTGAACAGCTTCCAGGCGGCTTGCTCGCCGTCACACGCGAACAACAACCACGCGCCGGGGCCGACGCAGACGATGCCGCGCCCGGCGGCGTTGAGCTCGATCGGCACGCCGCGAGGCCATCCCCATTCGGCAGCGGGGAGCACGAGCAGCCGCGCACGCCGCGCCGGGTTGCCGTTGCTGTCGCGCACGTCCACGTCGATACGCCGCGCGTCCGCGACATCGAACAGCAGCTCGTCGGGCTGGCGGTTCTTGTCTTGGTGCAACTGCAACAGCGCGCCTGGTTGCCCTTCTTCCGGCGGCAACTGCACCAGCAATTGCCGCCGCTGCTCCACCGCGACGGGCAGACTCACGGCGCCGCCCGCCTCGCTGCGCACCGGTACACGCAACGGCACCGTCGTGCCGCCCCAATCGAGGCTCGACATCACCTCGGCCACCCGCGACCGCTCCGGCCGCACGACCAGCTTCTGCACCGGCTGCAGCACCGCGGTGAACAGCAGCGGCTCGGGCGTCGGGTGGGTGCGTAGGCCCTGGTAGTAGGGACCCCCGAACCGGATGCCGACCGTCGCCCACCGCCATCCTGGTTTGCGCACCAGCAGGTGCAAACCGAGCGAAGGGTCCAGCGCCGGCACGACTCCCGACCATGATCCGGCGGCGTCGGTGGTGCCGAGACGGCGCGCAAACCGCGGCACGAACACCTCGGCCCAATCCTCGGACTCGCCCGGGACGTCGAACAACAACCACACCTCCGCGTCGGCCACCGGCGTTTGCGCGGCATCTTCGGCTCGCAGTGTGATCGTCGTCGGCGGCGGCACGGGGATGGACCGCTGCTCGGGCGGAAGCCGCTGCCAACCGTCGTCCCCGCCATCCCAGAGCACCTCGCCGTTCGCGTCGTCGACCACGAAGCGCATCACCATCGGCATCGGCGGCAGTTCCTGCGCGCCCGGATCGATCGGCATGAGGTGACGGCCGACGACGGCGTAGGCGAGTCGCAAGGGCCCACACGCGAGCCAGGCATCGGCACCGGCGAGCGTGATCCGTTGCCGCGCGCGTTGTTCACCGCTCTGCAGCAACCGCGCCGCACCACTCGCACGCAGCCCGTAGGTGATCGGCCCGACGCGGAACCTTCCGTCGCCGTCAACAGGAGTCGCGGCCCACGCGCAGTACTCCCGCCCGATCAGCAGCTTGACGGTGAAGCGACCGCGCGCGTCGCTGGTCGTGCGCACGACGTCGGCCACTTCCCGCACCTGGCCCAGTTCGTCGGCCAGGACCGGCAACACGGAACTGCCCAGGCAGGTGACCTCGGCGTCGGCGACGGGTTTGCCGTCCAAACCGACGACTTCCCCGAACGCCGCGCGCCGCTCCGGTGCCTGCGGCGCCGCGGCGCGGGTGGCCGACAGCAACAGCAACGAGCACAGCAGCCACTTCATGCGCGTGGGCCCAGGCGGTTGTCCTGCAGTTCGTAGCGCACCAGCGGCACGTGCGCCGGCCACCGCGCCAGGCCGTGTGCACGTTGCCCGACCTCACGCATGCCGACCGCCAGCACGATGCGCCGCGACGCCGCGTTGTCGGCGAGCACCTCGGCCCAGATCCCCGACAAGTGCAGGTAGTCGAAAGCGACGCGCACCGCCGCGCCGACGGCATGTCTACCGATGCCGCGCCGCCAGAACGGCCTACCGACCCAGAAGCCGAGTTCACCGCAACGATCCGCGATGCCGTGGAATCCACACAGACCGACGAACTCGCCGTCGAGTTCGATGGCGAACACGTGCGCGGTGCCCGCCACGCGTTCCTGCTGCATCAACGCGAAGAATGTGCGCGCGCCGTCGGGCGGATACGGATGCGGCACGCGCGTGGTCGCCGCGATCGCCGCGTCGCTGGCCAAATGCTGCAGCGCCTCGAGGTGACCTTCGTGCAGTCGGTTGATGCCGCAGCGTTCGGCGAGCGGGCGCGGGTGCTCGGCACCTTCGCCGCTCACATCAACACTCCGCGCGGACCGTCGACGAACGCGTCGACGTCGCCGTCGATCAGGATCTCACGCACGAAGATCTCGCTGCCGAGCGCCGGATAGACCGTGATCGTGCCGTCGAGGCAACCGGGCTCGGACCACCACGGCACACCGTCGATGAGCACGTGCACCACCGCCTCGTCCTGCAGCAACAGGATCGCGTGCTCCTGACCCGCGACCAGGGCGCGCGGCCCCTTGGCGTGGCGCTCGCCGTGGCGCCAGAAGTGGTTCTCGTCGGCGACCTCCCAGTTGAGCAGCAGGTTGACGTCGCCGACCATGCAGCGGAAGTTCAGCCCGGCGGCGCTGCGGATGCCGCCGCGGATCACCACCGAGCGCGTGTTGCGGAACGCATAACGGTTGGTCGCGAAGTTGCTCTCGCCATCGGCCTTGCCCAACAGCAGGCCGTTCTCGACGCGCCAGTCGCCGCGCGCGTAGAGCAGTTGTTCCTGGTCGCGTTCGCGCGCAAACCGCAGCGACTGCACACCGCGCGCGCCGGCCAACTGCCCGGTCCACTGCACCGCCAACGCGGCGCGCGCCGCCATGTCCTCGGCGTCGAGTTGTCGCCAGTCCTTGGTGAGGACCGCTTCGCAGCGCGCAGCAGGGCTTCGCTCACCGCCGGGTCCGCGGCTTGTTCACGCAGGGCCATCAGGCGCTGCGCCGGTAGATCACCGAGCAGGCCTTCACCCAGATCGTCGGGCGCCTCTTGCAGGAACGGCGCCAGCCACGCCGCCGGCATCTGCAACAGCCAGTGATCGCCGCGCGCCAACGAGCCCAGCGCCTGCGCGCGGCGCGGCAGTTCGAGCTCGCTGCAGTTTGCGAGCAGGTGCTGCTGCCAACGTTGCCAACTGCGCAGCCAGTTGAGCCGTTCCGACAGATAGCCGAACAGCTCGGCTCGCCCGCACTGCGCCGCCGCGCGCATCGCAACGTCGTGATAACGCAGTAGCGCGGTCGACTCGACCCCGCCGACGCGCCAATAGGCCGCGGTCCACGCGGCGATCGCCGCCGTCGCCGCCGCGTTCTCGCCGGGCACCAACGCCATGCGCCGCAGCAGCGCCAGCGAGTACTCGTCGATGTCGATCTCGAACAGCGCCGCCAGTTGCCAGACGCCCGCGATCGCCACCGGCGCCACGCCGGCGCGTTCGCCGATCTTGATGCCCTCTTCGAGCAGCAGGTACTGCACCGCCAGATCTTCCTGCAACCAGGCCGCCTGCTGCAGCCGGCTCTGCGCCTCCCACAGATTGCCGCCCGACGCCAACACCAGTTGCTCCACCACCGCGTCGAAGGCAACGCCGCGCGCCTTGTCGAGGTCCCCATGCGCCGGCACCGGCTTGGGAACAGGTGCCGTGCCAGACCCACCGAACGGCGGTTGCGCGGCGAGCGGCACTGCCAACAACACGAGCACCAGCCACTGCACGCCTTTCAACCTCACCATGCGCGGCATGCTAACGCATCGGTTGGCCACACGGTGTGCGTACCGAACCGGGTACAAACCACAACCCAGCCGCGGCTGGGTTGTGGTTTGTACCCGGTTCGGTACGCAACCAGCTCACCACAGTGAGATGCTGGTGCCGTCGGGCAGGCGCCGCGCCGGTTGTGTCGCGCGCTGGGTCCAGCCGGGCCAACGGCGCTGGTCGGGGGCGGCCAGGAAGAACGACAGGCGCCGCGCGAACGTATCCGCGCTAGGTGCCGGACCCGCGCACTCGCCGGGCAGGCCGAGCAGGGCCGACGCAGCGAGCGGCCACTTCGCCCTGCGGATGTGGATCGGGTCGGCCCCGTACCAGCCATCGTCGGGCGCCACGAACATCGCGCCGCGCGTCACCGCCAGGCGCTGCAGGCCTTCGTGCAAGCGTTCGGCCTGCTCGAGCCCTTCGCGCAGCGACAACCGGCAACTCGGCACCAGCACGTGGCGGAACGTGGCGAACACCGCCGGCGACAGCCGGCGCAGGCTGGCCAGCGGAACGCCCGCGAGCAGGCGACGTTCGGTGTGCGGTTCGAGCTGCTGCAGGCACTGTTCGACCCACGCCAGGATGCGCGGCACCTCGACGCCGTAGAACAGGTCGTTGCCGACGTCCATGACGAGCGCGATGGCGGGCAACGGCGGCGCGGCGGCGAGCTCGGACCAGAGCGGCGAGCCGACGATCCCGCCGAGTTGCCGGATCAGCAGCCGGCTGTCGATGCCGAACGAGCGGCCGCGGCCAAGCGCAGCGTGCACTTCGACGGGGCCAGCGGCAGTGGCGCGCGCGGCGTCGGTGAGCGACAGGCAGCCGCGCGCGGCGTTGCTGGCGCCCAGCAGGATCAGGCGGGAGCGGAACAAGCGCGCAGGCTAACGAGCGCGGCCACGATCGGGAACGGCACCATTCGGCGAGAATCTGCGGTCGAGACGACGGCAGTGCGCGTGCGGCAACACTGACACTCCCGGACGCGCCGTTCCGCCGCCGCCACCCCATCGCTACAGTGGTCGGCCATGCAGGTCAGCACGCCGGACGTCACCCTCGTCGCCAACATCATCCGCGGCCTCGCCATGGACGCCGTGCAGAAGGCCAACTCGGGCCATCCGGGCATGCCGATGGGCATGGCCGAAGTCGGCACGGTGCTGTGGACCGAGTTCCTGCACTGGAGCAACCAGGAACCCGAATGGGCCGGGCGCGATCGTTTCGTGCTGTCGGGCGGTCACGGCTCGATGCTGCTGTATTCGCTGCTGCATCTGGCCGGCTTCGGGGTCTCGATCGAAGACCTGCAACAGTTCCGGCAGCTGCACAGCAGGACCCCCGGTCACCCCGAGTACGGCGACACGGTCGGCGTCGAGACCACCACGGGACCGCTCGGCCAGGGCTTCGCCAACGCGGTCGGCATGGCGATCGCCGCGCAGATGGAGTCGGCGCGCTTCCAGAACCACCTGCTGGCGACGCGCGTGTTCGTGACCGTCGGCGACGGCGACCTGATGGAAGGCATCAGCTACGAAGCCGCGGCGCTCGCCGGCCACCTGCAACTCGGCAACCTGGTCTGCTTGTTCGACGACAACACGATCACCATCGAAGGCCACACCGACCTCGCCACCAGCGAGGACATCGGCGCGCGGTTCACCGCGCAGGGCTGGGCGGTGCAGCACTGCGACGGGCACGATCCGGCGCAGATCCGCAAGGCGCTGCAGAACGCGACCGCGGGCGGCGACAAGCCGCAGCTGATCTGCTGCAAGACCACGATCGGCAAGGGCAGCCCCAACAAGGCCAACACCCACGACGTGCACGGCGCGCCGCTGGGCGCCGAGGAGATCGCGCTGACCAAGCAGGAGCTCGGCCTGCCGGCGCAGGCCTTCTTCGTCGACCCGCACGCGCGAGAGGTGTTCGAGGCGGCGAGCGAACGCAACGAAGCGCGGCGGCGGCAGTGGCACGACGACATGGACGAGTGGGCGGCGAACAACAACCAGGCCGCAGCGGCGTGGCGCGCGTTCCGCTCGCGCGAGCTGCCGGCCAACCTGCTCGAGGAACTCGCCGCGGTCGCCGGTGCCGAACCCAACGCGACGCGCGTGCTGTCGGGCAACATCGTGCAGAAGCTCGCCGAGCTCGTGCCGGGCTTCGTCTCGGGCAGCGCCGACCTCGACCCGTCGACCAAGACGCGCATCAAGAAGGGCGGCTCGTTCAGCGCCAAGGACCACACCGGCCGCACGCTGCACTACGGCATCCGCGAACACGCGATGGGCGCCGTGCTCAACGGCATCTCCCTGCACAGCGGGTTCCTGCCGGCGGGCAGCACGTTCCTGGTGTTCGCGGACTACATGCGCACGCCGATGCGGCTGGCGTCCCTGATGAAGATCCCGGTGGCGTTCGTGTTCACGCACGACAGCCTGATGGTCGGTGAGGACGGCCCCACCCACCAACCCGTCGAGCACCTGGCGACGCTGCGCCTGATCCCCAACATGCACGTGTTCCGCCCCGCGGACGGCAAGGAGACCGCGGCGGCGTGGACGCACGCGGTGTCGCGCCGCGACGGGCCGGTGGTGTTGTCGTTGACGCGCCAGAACTTGCCGGCGCTGCCGCACGCGGCGGACTGGAATGCGCACGATGCCTTGCGCGGCGGCTACGTGCTCGTCGATGCGCCGGGTGCCAAGGCGACGATCGTCGCGACCGGCGCCGAGGTCGGCCTCGCGGTCGACGCCGCGAAGCTGCTCGGCGCCGAGGGCGTGCCGACGCGCGTGGTGTCGATGCCGTGCGTCGAGCTGTTCCTGCAGCAGGAGGCCGCCTACCGGCAGAAGGTGCTCGGCAGCGCCGCGGTGTTCGCGTGTGAGATGGGTCGCCCCGAGATGTGGTGCCAGTTCACGGGCCGCATCGACCGCTGCATCGGCCAGAGCACGTTCGGCGCGAGTGCGCCCTACAAGGTGGTTGCCGAGCACTTCGGCTTCACCGCCAAGAACGTCGCGGCGCGCGTCAAGGCGGCGCTGTAGTCGTGCCGACGCCGGCCGTCGTTGCGATCGCCGTCGGCGCGTTCCTCGCCGGCTGGATCTTGCGCGGTCGCCGCCGCGAGGACGAATCGCCGCTGCCGCCGCCCGCGCCGATCGACCCCAAGGCGATCGAACTCGCGCGGCGCGTGCTGCCCGTCGAAGGCAAGATCGGCGCGATCAAGGCGTATCGCGAAGCGACGGGGTGTGGGTTGCGCGATGCGAAGCTCGCGGTCGACACGATCGACGAGCGCTGAGCAGATCATTCCTTGCCCGCCTTCTGCCTGTCCTTCTCCTCCGCCAGCCGCTGCTGCCGCACGAGCCGCCCCCACGCCTCCTGCTCCGGCGCCACGACCCACTCGAAGCCCGCCGCGACGACACGATCCCAGGTCGCGCGCAGTTCAGCGATCGTCACACCCGGGTAAGGCTGGAGCACGACGGGCATGAGCCTGCGTGAGCCATCTGGAAAACGCAGCGTCGCTGCGGGGTCCTTTGCGACGCGCCCCAACTCGCGTTCGAGTGCCGCGGCAGTGGGCAATGGTTTGGGCCCCAACAACCAGATCAACTCACCGGCAGCGTCGCCGCGGTGGAGTTCGAGCGGCAGCCGTTCGATCGGCAGGCATCGGGTCACATCGATTCGCCCCGCGATCACGCGTCCCCCGTCCTGCGGATCGGCGACCGCGAGCAGCAGCAGGCGCCCGTCGACCCAGGTAGCGGCGCTCGCCGCGAGGGGCAGCGGCCACGTCGTGCCAGTCCATGTCGGAACCGCCTGACCGCGCAGGAGCACTGCGGCGCCGTGCCGATGCCCGCCATGGAGAACTTCACCCTCGGTCGCGAGCCAGTGCAGGAGGTCCGGAACGTCGGCGACGATTTCGGTCTTGCCCGTGTCGAGCACCACGCGCCGCAGCCGGCGGTCCGCAGCGACGTGCAACGCACCGCGAAAGTGCGCGATCGCGCCGATCCACGGACCGATGTCGAGCGCCACCTCACGCACGGGTCGCCCGGCGAGCTTGTCGAGCACGAACACGCGGTCCTTGGTCGCCGCGAACAACTGTTTGCCATCGGTCGCGAGGCCGACGAGTTCGCCGGGCGCCGGCACCTGCTGCAGCAGGGTTCGTTCCGGCCACGACACGCACAGCAGTTCGTCGCCGCGCGCGAGCCACAGGCGATCGCCGACGCGCGCGATGCCGTGCGGCAGCCCCTTGCCCGGCAACTCGATCGACTCCAGTTCGGGGCCGAACTCGGGCACTGCCAAGGCCGAGCGGGCTTCGGCATCGCCGGGAAGTTCCTCGAGCAGCGCGCGCTGGGCGACGAGCGGCGGTAGGCACAGCAACGTGAGGGTGAGGCGGCGGATGGCCATGACGATCAGCGGTCCAGCGCGACCGTGGCAGGTGGGCTCGTTCGCGATGCGGGTGTCGTTCGGCACTGAATACACGGCTGGTGTGCCCTTGGCAGGTGGCGAGACCATGGCGCGTCGTGCCTGCGGCGCCCGGGGAACGAGGCGGCGGCGCGACGATACCCGTTCCCCGAGAGCGCGCGAGTTGTGGTTTGTACCCGGTTCCGTACGCAACGCGGCCGCCGCCCTCGGGCGACCGACATCGGGCGGCGGGATCCTGACGGCACGACCCGTGGCGAGGTCACCTGGGCCCCGGTCGGCCCGCCCCTGTGGCATCATGGCCCGACCCTTGCTGAGCGCGCGCCCCACGTCGCACCGCTCCCCTTTCGCCAGGAGACCCCATGCCGAACCTCGCGCCCGTCGCGTGCCTCGCTGCCGCCGCCTTCGTCCTCACGTTCGCGCCGGCGCAGGAATCGCGCGCGGTGCTGCACGCGCCGCTGGCTGTGCTGCCGGTCGACGGACCGCCGTTCCAGCGCCTTGGTGACTTCGATGGCGACGGCGATCTCGACGCGGTCGGTTCGCGCATTCACGGCTCCCGCACCAACACGCAGATCATCGTCTGGGAGAACCAGGGCGGAGCGTTCACGGCGGCTTGGTCCGGAACGTTCCCGCGCGGCAACATCCGCAGCCCCAGCCCGCGCTCGTTGGCCATGGAGGTAGGCGACTTCGACGGCGACGGTCGCATGGACTTCGTGGCCGCCGGCGGTGACGGCGTCGTGCGCTTCCTGTCGCGGCCGGGCTGGCAGTTCAGCCCCGTGATCGACGCGCTGCCCACCACCGCCAACCAGCACGCCGTGGCGGTCGGCGACTTCGATGGCGACGCACTCGACGACGTGGCGATCACCTACCTGACGACGTACACGACCGGGGACGTGCAGCTCGTGCGCTCGATCGGCGGCACGCTGACCGTGCCGATCACGGCGAGCTACCAGGCGCCGCTGCGGGTGCACGCGCTCGAGCTCGACGGTCTGCCCGGCGACGAGGTGTTGCTCAGCGATCGCAATGGCCAGACGGCTCATGTCTACGGGATCACCTCGGGGCAGCTGGTGCTGCAGCAGTCGTTGACGACGACGCTGTCCTATGCCGGCAACACGCCGTGGAAGTGGATGGGCGGGGATCTCGACCTCGACGGCGACGTCGACGTGATCGTGTTCAAGGGCGAACTCGGCAGCAACGGCGTGCCGCACTACCAGATCTTCCGGCGCACCGGGCAAGGATCGTTCACGCGCGAACCCGAACAGATCGGCGGGCCCGCCGAGTACCTGGCCGACATCGACGGCGACGGCGACCTCGACGGCGTGTGCTGCGGCGGCGGTAATCCGACCTACGTGTGGCCCAAGCTCGACTTCGCGTCGACGTTCCTGATCTCGCCGAACCGCGGCGGCGGCGACTTCGCGCGCGCGTGGTCGTTCCCTGGTGCGGGCAGCGAGAGCATGGCTCGTGCGGCCGACGTCGACGGCGATGGCGACGTCGACTTCGTCGCCGGGCGCTGCGTCTACTACGGGCGCGGCCCCTGGCTCGAACAGCCGATGCCGGTCGCCGGCGGCGAGCAGATCATGATCGTCGGGCGGCCGTGGCTGTTGCACGACGAGGACCGCGACAGCGATCTCGACTTCTTCGGCCGCAACCGCGGCGACGGCGCGATGGCTGTGCACCAGCAGGTCGTGACGCCGCCGGCGGGCCACCTGTTCGCCGGCGCGATCGCCGTCGACGTCGACGGTGACGGCGCGCGCGACAAGGTGGTGCGGGTCTACGCCAACAGTGGGCAGAACACGCAGTTCGTGCACATGGCCGTGCTGCTCAACAACGGCGGCGGGCACTACACCTACGGCGGCCAGGTCGCCCCCAACGGGTTGATGTTCGGTTCGGCCTCCGCCTACACGATCGACAACTGGCTCGCCGCCGACTGCGACGGCGACGGCGACGAGGACCTGATCGCGAACGGCAACCCGGCCGTCAGCGGGCAGAACTTCACCAGCCAGATCTTCTGGAACCAGAACGGCACGTTCGCGGCCGGGCCGAGCCACTCCGCTCTGTCGGGCGGACGCGTCGATGCGGTCGCGGACTTCGACGGCGACTCCGTGCCCGATCTGTTGATGTCCACCTACACCTCGACGCACGTATGGCGCGGCACCGGCAATGCCGCGGCACCGTTCCAGCCGGCCTGGGCGGGACCGGCGATGCCGTTCGAGCCCGCTGGCCTGGTCGTCGCCGACCTCGACGACGACGGCCGCCTCGACTTCGCGCGGCTGGGTGGCCTGGCCGAGGTGGTGTTGTTCGTGAACGCGAGTGCGCCGGCCGGACCGATGACGTTCTCGTCGGCGGCGCTCGCTGGCACGCAGGCCTACGTCAACGGCACGGTGACCGTCGCGGCGTGGCGTGCCACGCTCACCGCCGGCGACTTCGACGGCGACGGCCGTACGGACCTGGCCCTCGGACACGTGTTCAACGAACCCAACGTCGGTCTCGTGCTGCGCCGCACCGGCTGGTCCAGCCCGCCGACGATCGCCGACTACGACGTCACCCGGCAGACGTTCATCGACGGCTTTGCCTGCGACATCGACGGTGACGGCGACACCGACCTGGTCGGCGACCGCGCCGTGCACAGCCCCCGTTTCCACGGCCACGCCGGCGGGCAGCGCCTGCAGAAGCACGACGGCCTCGTCGGCGAAGCCGGCGCCACGCCCGTGCTCGGCGGCAGCGGCCCCTACCGCCGCGGCAACTTCGAAGTCATGCACCTCACTGGCGTGCCCGGCCCTTCGGTCGCCGTGCTGGGCCTGTCACTGCGGGAGGTCGAACTGCCGAACGTGCCGCTGCCCGGACTGACGATGCGCGTCGACCCGACGCTGCTCTACGTCGCGTTGTGGCCGATCACCGAGAGCGGCCAGGGCCGCGCCGCCGCAAGCACCGAGCTGCCGACCTGGATCGGCGGCGAACTGTCGGGCTTCACGTTCTTCGCGCAGGCGTTCGTGGTCGACTTCTCGGTGCCGGGCTGCTTCACCCAGAGCAACCTGCTCGAGAAGCGCATCGGCTGGTAGCGGACGGCCGGCGGCGGGCTGGAGCGTGCGTTTGCCGCGCCGTGTGTGGTTTGTACCCGGTACCGTACGCTACCCGGTACCGTACGCTACAGCATGCCGACGACGTTGCCGTCGGCGTCGATGTCCATGCGCGCGCCGCCCGGCACCTTGCCCAGGCCCGGCATGGTCATGATCGCGCCGGCGAGCGGGTAGACGAAGCCGGCGCCGACGGCGACGCGGGCGTCGCGCACGACGAAGCGGAAGCCGGTCGGGCGGCCCTTGAGGGCCGGGTCGTGGCTCAGCGAGTACTGGGTCTTGGCCATGCAGATCGGCAGCTTGCCGAAACCGCGCTCCTCGAACATCGCCAGCTGCTTCTCGGCGAGCGGTTCGTAGTCGACACCGTCGGCGCCGTAGATCTTGGTGGCGATGGTCTCGATCTTCTCCTTGAGCGAGGCCTCGAGCGGATAGAGGAAACGGAACGAGCTGGGCTCGTCAGCGGCCTTGACGAGGGCGTGGGCGAGGTCTTCACCGCCCTTGCCGCCGTCGCTGAACAGCGTCGAGACGTGCGCGTCGCTGGCGCCGGCGTCGAGCGCGGCCTGGCGCACGAACGCGATCTCGGCCTCGGTGTCGGTCGGGAACTTGTTGATCGCGACGACCACGGGGATGCCGAAGATCTTGACGTTCTCGATCTGCTTCTGCAGGTTGCCGATGCCGGCGGCCAGCGCGTCGAGGTCTTCCTTCTGCAGGCCCTCGGGCAGCGGCTTGCCGGCGACGATCGTGAACCGGCCGCTGTGCATCTTGAGCGCGCGCACGGTGGCGACGAGCAGCGCGGCGTCGGGCTCGAGCCCGCTGGCGCGGCACTTGATGTCGAAGAACTTCTCGGCGCCCATGTCGGCGCCGAAACCCGCTTCGGTGACGACGAAGTCGAGGCTGCGCATCGCGATGTAGTCGGCGACGATCGAACTGTTGCCGTGGGCGATGTTGGCGAACGGGCCCGTGTGCACGAGCGCCGGCGTGCCTTCGAGCGTCTGCATCAGCGTCGGCTTGAGCGCGTCCTTGAGCAGCGCGGTCATCGCGCCGGCGGCCTTGAGGTCTTCGGCGGTGACGGGCTTGCCCTCCTTGGTGTAGCCGACCACGATCGCGCCCAATCGCTTGCGCAGGTCCTTGATGTCCAGGGCGAGGCCGAGGATCGCCATGATCTCGCTGGCCGAGGTGATGTCGAAGCCGGTCTTGCGCGGGGTGCCGTTCTTCTCGCCGCCGTGGGCCACCTCGATCTCGCGCAGCGCGCGATCGTTCATGTCCATGACGCGCCGCCAGGTGATCTGCTCGAGGTCGAGGCCCAGCTCGTTGCCGTGGAACAGGTGCGCGTCGAGGAACGCCGCGCACAGATTGTGCGCCGAAGTGACCGCGTGGAAATCGCCGGTGAGGTGCAGATTGAGCTCCTCGGGCGGCACGACCTGGGAGTATCCACCGCCTGCGGCGCCGCCCTTGATGCCGAACACCGGGCCCATCGACGGCTGCCGGATCACGCACGCGGTGCGTTTGCCGATGCGATTGAGCGCCTGACTGATGCCGACGGTGTGCACCGTCTTGCCCTCGCCGAGCGGCGTCGGCGTGATCGCCGTCACCACCACGTACTTCGCCGGCTTGCGGGTCTGCGGCTGCTGCAGCAGGTCGAGGCGGACCTTGGCCTTGTTGTGGCCGTAGGGTTCGAGGTCGGCTTCACCAAGGCCCATGATCCGGGCCACTTCGCCGAGGGGACGCAGGGGAATCGAACGCGCGATATCGAGGTCGTTGAGCGACATGGGGGCGAGCAGGATACCGAACCCGCCCCACGGGGGCCAACCCGACCTCTGCCGGCTACCGGATCTCCGTCCGGCTACAGGATCCGTTTGCCGAACGCGCTCAGGATCACGTCCACCGCAACCTCGCCGGACTGGTTCTTGACGTCCAGGATCGGGTTCAGCTCGGTGACCTCCAGGCTCGTCATCTTGCCGGTGTCGCTGACCATCTCCATGAGCAGGTTGGCCTCGCGCCAGCTGATGCCGCCCTTGACCGGGGTGCCGGTGCCGGGCACGTCGCGCGGGTCCATGCCGTCGAGGTCGAACGAGACGTGGAAGCCCGCCGTGCCGTCGGTCGCGAACCCGATCGACTCCTGCATGATCGCGCGCATGCCGCGCTCGTCGACGTCGCGCATCGTGTAGGCGTGGATGCCGGACTTCTTGACGATCTGTCGCTCGACCTCGTCGATGTCGCGGATGCCGATCAGGCAGACGTTGTTGGCGTCGACCTTGGGCCAGAACCCACCCATCTCGACGAGCCGCGGGTGTCCCATGCCGAGCACGGTGGCGAGCGGCATGCCGTGGATGTTGCCGGTCGGCGAGCTCTGCGGCGTGTTCATGTCGGCGTGCGCGTCGACCCAGATCAGCCCGATCTTCTGCTCGCTCTGACGGAAGTGTTCGGCGACGCCCGACACCGTGCCGATCGCGATGCTGTGGTCACCGCCGAGCACCACCGGGATCTCCCCCTGATCGAGCGAACGGCGCACACGCAGCCGCAGCCGGTTGCAGACGTGATAGATGGGCTCGAGGTAACGCGCGTGGGTGTCGCCGGGCGCGCGGGTCTCGGGCGCGGGCACACCGACGTCACCGTCGTCCTCGACGCGCAGGCCGAGTTGCTGCAGCCCCTGGGTCACGCCGGCGATGCGGATCGCCGAGGGCCCCATGTCGACGCCGCGGCGACCGGCGCCGAGGTCCATGGGCACGCCGACGAGGCGCACGGTGCGTTGGGCAGAAGACACGGGGCTGGCGGGCGAACTCATGCGGGCGAACAGTCTACTCGCCGGTTCGCCGAGACGACCACGCCGAGCCGTTCAGCCCGTCACCGATTCGATCGCGATGGTGAAGGCCGGCCCCTGCGTGGCGCTGGTCGCGAGCGCCTGCAGCTGGAAACCGACGCCGATCGGCGTGCCGTTCGGAAACGTCAGGGTGTAACTGGCGCGCGCTTGCGGGCAGACACTGGTCAACACCGGCGCGCTGGTCAGGCCGACCTCCAGCGTGACTGGGCCCAGCAGCACCAGCGAGTTGGCGAAACCTGGGATCGTGATGCAGGGCGCCGTGTTGGTCAGCCCGATCGCCAGCACGTACGGCTGCTGGATCGCGCCGTAGACGTGCACCTGGTGCGAGTTGCCAACACCGACCGGGCCCGCCTGGAACGGCTGGCACGTGAACGCGCCGCAAGACTGGCCGTAGAGCACGGTGAGCATGCCGCCGTCCATGGTCAGGCCGACGTTGTTGGCGGTTTGGGCGGGAACGGTCGCGGCGACGAGCAGCGCGGCTACGAGCAAACGATGGATACGCATTGGGAACGTCCGGTGGCGGGATGACGAAGTGGTCCATGTTACCGCGCGGCATGCGACCGTGCGGCGGCAGCCTTCAACCCGCGACCACGGCGACCGGCGCCCCGCGCCCGACGCCGAGCAACCTGGCGGCGCTGCCGCCGTTGCGCGCGATCTCCCACAACCCGAACGAGCCCACCAGCGCCAGCATTTCGCCGTCGGGCACTTCGCCGTAGGTGCCGCGCACTGCGATCCTCCGCCCGGCGATCGCGATCGCCGCGATCTCCCCCACCGACGCTGCCGGCAGGTTGGTGATCAGGTTGCCGAACGCGTCGACGTGCACGACGCGGGGGTTGCCAGCCGTCATCTCGGGCAGCCGCACGGGCTCGGGCAACCGTTCGCCGAGCGCCGAGAAGCCGTAGCGACCACCACTGAGCCAGCCGCCCACGGGCGCCAGCACGTCGCGACCGTGGAACGTGCGTGACGCGGGCACCAGTTGCAGGTGTTCGGGATCGAGCCGCCGCACCTCGGCGTTCGCATCACCGGCCAGCACGTGCGTCAGCAGGCCGTTGTCGGGCGCGACCCAGAAGGCGCCGTGCGCCTGGGCCGCGAGCAGCTGCCGCGGCGTGCCGACGCCCGGATCCACCACCGCCACGAACACGCTGCCGGGCGGGAACCGGTCCACCGCCGACCACAACCAGAACGCGCCCGCTTCGACATCCTGCGCCGGCACCTCGTGACCGAGATCGACGACGATCGCGCGCGGGTTGGCGCGCAGCACCGCACCGCGCAGGATGCCGACGTAGGGATCGGCGAGCCCGAAGTCGGTGAGCAGGACGACGTGACCGGACGGACGGATCTGCATGGGCGTCTGCAAGCGAACCCGATCGGCAGCGTCGAGGCAACGGTGCCGCGCTCAGTGATCGGCCGGCGATCCCAGGATCGCCATCAGCTCCTGCTTCTTCTGCGCACACAGCGCCGCGGTGTCGGCCTCCAGGCACATACGCAAGAACGGCTCGGTGTTGCTCGGGCGCACGTTCACCCACCAATCGGGATAGGTGACGGTGATGCCGTCGAGGTAGTCGATGGTCGCGTCGGCGTACTTGGCCGCCACGTCCCGCATGCGCCCTTCCTTGTCGTCGACCTGGAAGTTGATCTCGCCGGTGCCGAAGTACTTACGCAGCGGATCGGCGAGCTGCTTGAGGGTCTTGCCGCTGGCGCTCAGCTCGTTGAGCACGCAGATCGCGGCGAGCACGCCGCAGTCGGTGAAGTAGTTCTCGGCGAAGTAGAAGTGGCCCGACAGTTCGCCGCCACCGATGCAGTCCGTGCGCCGCATCGTCTCCTTCATGAACGAGTGGCCGACGCGTTCACGCACCGGCCGGCCGCCCATCTTGGTGATCTCCTCGGGCACGACCTTGCTCGAGCGCAGGTCGTAGATGATGCCTTTGCCCGGATGGCGGCGCAGCATGTCGCGCGCCAGGATCACGGTGATCAGGTCGGCGTGCACGGTGCGACCTTCTTCGTCGACGAACGCGCAGCGGTCGGCATCGCCGTCGAACGACAGACCGATCGGCGCCCGCTCCTTCTTGACCAGGTCGCGCAGCACGTCGAGGTTGGACTCCTTGAGCGGGTTGGCCTCGTGGTTGGGGAAGGTGCCGTCGAGCTCGTCGTAGAGCGGCACGACCTGCAGGCCCGGAATCGCCGCGAAGATCGCCGGCGACTCGTTGGCGCCCATGCCGTTGGCGTAGTCGACGCAGATCTTCATCGGCACGATGCCCCTGGCGAACCCGGCGATGTGCTGCACCCAGTCCTTGGTGACGTCGACGAAGTCGCGCTTGCCACGGCGTTCCGCCGCCGGCAGATCGCCGGCCTCGGCCATCTTGCGGATCTCCTGGATGCCGGTGTCCCCCGACAGCGGCCGCGCCTGCCCACGGCACATCTTGAAGCCGATGTACTGCTTGGGATTGTGCGACGCGGTCACGGCCATGCCGCCGTCGCACGGGATCTTGCCGATCGCGTAGTAGACCATCGGCGTGCTGGCCAGGCCGATGTCGACGACGTCGCAGCCCTGCGACAACATGCCGTCGATGACCGCGTCCTGGATCTGCGGCGCCATCGTGCGCATGTCGCGGCCGACCACGAGCCGCTTGGCGGAGAGGAAACGCACCATCGCCGCGCCGATCTTGAACGCCATCTTGGCGTCGATCTGGTCGGGATAGGTGCCGCGGATGTCGTAGGCCTTGAAGATGCTCACGGTCGGTCCTGTTTGCGAAGAGAGGCGAGAGAGGTCGGATCAGTCCGCCGGCACGAACGACCGGCATGCGGACAGGCAGCGTTGCACCCCGGCGTCGTCGACGTCGCGGTGCAGCACGAAACGGATGCGGCGCGGCCCGGCGCGCGCGGCGAGCACCTGGTGCTCCCGCAGATGCGCCAGCAACGCCTTGGGATCGGCGGTCGGCACGTCGGCCATGACGATGTTGGTCTGGGTCGCCGAGGCCGACACCTTGCACCACGGCAGCCCGACGAGGCCCTGCGCGAGATCTCGAGCGCGCGCGTGATCGGCAGCCAGCTGTCCCGGCCCCTCGCGCAGCGCGATCAGCCCGGCCGCGGCGATCACGCCGGCCTGCCGCATGGCGCCACCGAACGCCTTGCGCGCCCGCCGCGCCTCGGCCACGAACGCGGCGCTGCCGGCGAGCAGCGAACCCACGGGCGCCCCCAGACCCTTGGACAGGCACAGCGTCGTCGAGTCGACCGGCGCGACCAGTTCCGCAGCCGCCACGCCGAGCGCCACCGCCGCGTTCATGAGCCGGGCGCCGTCACAATGCACCACCATGCGATGCCGCCGCGCCACCGCCGCGAGCGCGCCGATGCGCTCGGCACCGGCGATCCTGCCGCCGGCCATGTTGTGACTGTTCTCCACCACCAGCAGCCGGGAACGCGGGAAATGCGGGTCGTCGGCGCGCACGGCGTTGTCGACCTGGGCCGGCGTCGGGAAGCCATCGGCCGCGGCGAGCGTTCGCACCTGGGTGCCCGACAGTCCGGCGATCGCGCCGCCTTCGTAATAGAAGACGTGCGAACGTTCTTCGCAGATCAGCTCGTCGCCACTGCGGCAGTGCACGTGGATCGCGACCTGGTTGGCCATCGTGCCCGACGGCAGGTAGAGCGCGGCCTCCTTGCCGAGCACTTCGGCGCCGGCCTCCTCGAGCTCACGCACGGTCGGGTCCTCGCCCCAGACGTCGTCGCCGACCACGGCCTCGGCCATCGCCCGGCGCATCGCCGGTGTCGGTGCGGTCATCGTGTCACTGCGGAAATCCGCGGTGCTGGCGGCCGGCGGGTTGGTCATGCGCGGTTGGCCAAGATGCCCCGCGCCCGGGCGAATGCAAGCTGGCGCAACGACCCCCGCCGCAGCGCGGGCGGTGTGGCGCAGCATCTCAGCCACTCAGCCGACCAGTCCCGCGGCGGTGCGCCGACTCACGCCACCGGCGCTTTGGGGCCACACCGCAGCCGCGCGGGCGGTTCCCGACCGCGACTGCTCTGTAACATCCTGATACCCCCGGCGCAGCTCGCGGATCTGCGACAGCACGCAAACGCCCGAGTCCGGCCTCCTTTTGCCGGTTTGGCGGCCATTCGGCGAAATGCCTGCCCGCATTACGGTCCGCGGACACAGCCGCCTACGCCCTTGCGCGTCGCGCCATTCGCCGGCGCGCCCGCTACGGTGCGCCCCTTCGCAGCGGTGTGACCACCCCTGCCGCGGCATGCGGCACCACACCCTGCCACCCCTCGGAGAATCACCACTCATGAAGCACATCCTCTTGACGAGCACCGTCATCGCCCTGGCCTCGCCAATCGCCCGGGCACAATGGTTCGAAGACTTCGACAGCTACGCCACGACCTCCCAGGTCGTCGGCCAAGGCGCCTGGGAAGAATGGGGTCCCGGCGCGGGCGCCCTGGTCAGCAGCAACCAGGCGCGCACCCCGGGCAACGCCATCGACATCAACGGTCCCTCGGACCTGGTGCACCAGTACTCGGGCTACAACTCGGGCACGTGGGTCTACCGGGCCCACCAGTACATCCCGACCGGCGCGACCGGCTCGACGTACTTCATCATGCTGAACAACTACGCCTACCCGGCCGGTCCGTACAGCTGGTCGATGCAGCTGCTGTTCAACACCGCGACCGGCATGGCTTCGCAGCGCTGCGGTGGCGCCGCGACGATCTCGATGCCGTTCGTGCTCGACCAGTGGGCCGAGATCAAGGCCGTCGTCAACCTCGACGAGGACTGGGTGCAGCTCTACTACAACGGCGTGTTGTTCGACGACCCGGCGGTGGCCGACCACCCGACGCTCGGTGGTGGCTACACGTGGTCGCTCGGTGACGGCGGCACCAATACGACGGGCCTCGCCAACATCGCGGCGGTCGATCTGTTCGCCAACAACGCCAGCTCGGTGTACTACGACGACATCTCGCTGACGCGCCCCGAGTCCTGGTACGAGGACTTCGACGCCTATGCCGCCAACAGCCAGGTCGTCGGTCAAGGTGATTGGGAAGAGTGGGGCCCGGGCGCCGGCGCCCTGGTCAGCAGCGCGCAGTCGCGCAGCAGCTCGAACTCGATCCAAGTCGTCGGCGCAACCGACCTCGTCAAGCAGTACTCGGGCTACACCACGGGAACGTGGGTCTATCGGGCCCATCAGTACATCCCGACCGGCGCGACCGGCTCGACGTACTTCATCATGCTGAACGACTACGCCTATCCGGCCGGTCCGTACAGCTGGTCGATGCAGCTGCTGTTCAACAACACCACCGGACTGGCTTCGCAGCGCTGCGGTGGCGCCGCGACGATCTCGATGCCGTTCGTCCGCGACCAGTGGGCCGAGATCAAGGTGTTCCTGCACCTCGACTCGGACTGGGTGCAGCTCTACTACAACGGCGTGCTGTTCGACGACCCGGCCGTGGCCGACCACCCGTCGCTCGGCGGCGGTTACCGCTGGTCGCTCGGTGACGGCGGCACCAATACGACGGGCCTGGTGAACCTGGGCGCGCTCGACCTGTTCGCCAACAACGCCAGCGCCGTCTACTACGACGACTTCTCGCTGACGCCGTTCGGGTTCGAGACCATCGGCAACGGCTGCGCGGGCAGCCTGCCGACCTCGACGATCACCGCCGCGAGCCAGCCGCGCGTCGGCCAGACGTTCACGGCCGAGATCGACAACCTGCCGCTGTCGCTGGCGTTCCTGTCGCTCGGTTTCAGCACCGTCAGCACCGGCACCGCGGCACTGCCCTACGACCTCGGCGCCGTCGGCATGCCGAACTGCTGGCTGCGCGTCAGCCCGGACGTCGTCCTGTTCTTGACGGGCACCGCGGGCAGCGCCAACTACTCGGTGCAGATCCCGAACGACCCCGCCTTCGAAGGCGTTCGCTTCCACGCCCAGGCGCTGATCCCTGACCCGACCGCCGGCAACCCGCTGGGCGGTGTGGCTTCGGATGCCGCGACGATCCTGATCGGGCACTAGTCCGATCGGTGGATGTCAGCGAGGCGGCGGCTCCTGGCCGCCGCCTCGCTACTGCAGGCCGACCGTCAGCACCCGCCGGTGGAACCCGCTCGGGTCACCAACCCAGGGTCAGCGTGACCCCGTTGGTGAGTTCCGCGACGCCGAGGAACGGTCCGTTGGCGGCGAGCGGCGCCGCCTGCGACGTGAGCCACAGGCCGGCGAACGGCGCGATCGGCGGGATGGCCAGCGTGTGCGCGAGTTGGCCCGTCGGTGACGCTGCGCCCACGAAGGTGATCACGCTCGTGGCGGAATCGATGTACAGCGTGCACGGGCCGAAGGGCGATGGAGTCACGCCGCCGATGCAGAGGCCGAGCAGCACGGGCGCGTTCATCGGCGCCCCGTTCACGGTGAGCACGCACGCGGTGCCGAGTCGAGGCGGGGTAGCCGTCAACGTCGGCGGCGCCGCGCCGCAGCCCGCCCCGACCGGCAGCGCACGCGCGGCCAGGCTGCCGTAGGTCTGACCCGACATCGTGTTGAGCGTCACGCCGGGCGTCGCCGTCGAGATGGCGTAGTGGGCGCGCAGGTCGGCGAAGTAGGTGGAGCCGCCCGCCAACGCGCTGTCGCCGAGGGTGACCCGCAGCTGGCCGTTGAGGAACAGCGTGGCGCCGACGAACGTCTGCACCACCGCGGAACTGTAGCCCGGACCGCCGGCAGACAGCACGGGGCTGCCGCCGACCAGCAGGTTCGCCCCGATCGTGGTGTACGGGCTCGTCCCGGTGGCGCTCGCGCTGCCGGTGAAGTCCATCGCGACGTCGACCTGCACCGGGGCGCCGTTCGGCAGCGTCGCGGACTGAACCAAGAGCACGTCCAGGAACTGCGCCTTGGGCATGCCGCCGCTCCATTCGTCGAGTGCCAGGGCCATGCCGCTGTTCGCGCACGAACTGGCGTTGCCGGCGGCCAGCACGCGGAGCTCACCGTAGGACGCGAACGCGTTGCAGGTGCCGTTCGCGAAGCACCCGCCGACCTGGTTGCCGTTCGCGTCGGCGCTCAGCAGCGTCGGTCCAGCCACCCATCCCGAGTCGTGGTTGAGGTAGTTGGTGGACGTGGGCTGGCTGAGCACGGCCGAAACGAGGCGGTAATGGGTGCGCAGGCCCAGGGATTGGGCCGGGGCGACCGCGGCGAGCGAGAAGGCCACGACGGTGAGGAGGATCGGGTGCATGCCCAAGACAGCGGCAGCGGGCGGCAGACCGAACAGACCGTGGATGGGCAGGCGGGGCGATGCGCCAACCGCGAAGGAGCATTGTGCATTCCCGGGACTTGGGCTCACCGGTGGTCCCTACCGATCAAGGCAACGGGCGGCGCACCCCATTCGACTTCGTCTGCACCCTCACCCTCCGCCAACCGCGGCACCACGCGCGAAGGCAATCCCGCCGCCGGACCGCCTGCCACTCCGCTACCTCCTCACCAGGCAGCGCCGCGCCTGTGCCAGCTCCGGCACCTCGCATGATCGAGGCGCTGCATGCCCCTACATGCGCGGCCGCACCAACCCGCCGCGCGGCAGGTGGAACGTCGGCACCCAGCCCTGCCCGAGCAGCGGGATCGTGACCGGCTGCACGTAGAGCTCGAGGCCGACCAGCGCGCTGTTGTTGGGCAGGGGCACGTTGGTCGTGCTCTGGAACACCACCATGCCGGGCAACACGATCACGGTCGCCGGATCGCCGTAGAAGCGGAACGGCTCGGCGGTGGTCGTCGGCCGCGCGTAGCTGAACGCGAAGTCCCAGAAGCAGCCGATGCCGAACGGCATGTCGGCGTGCAGCTGCAGCGTGCCGCCGATCTGCGGGTCGACGGGGCCGATCGTCGCGGTGCCGAGAAACCGGCTCGGCGCCGGGCTGATCTCGGTTGCCAGCCCACCCACCGAGCCACCGACGCGGTAGCTGCCGGTGACCGTCGTCGTCGCGAACAGCGAGTTGCCGTTCACGGTGCTGTTGTAGAACTCGCTGCTGCGCACCGTCACCGGCGAACGCGCGGTCAACGGCACCACCAGGTGGCAGTTGTCGTAGACGTTCCAGAGCAGGTTCGGCAGCGCGCCGTCACAGTCGTAGGTGACGGTGCCGTTCTCGTAGCGGTTGTTCTGCTGCCAGGTGCGCGGCGAGAACGCATTGCCCGAAATGAAGACGTCGCCGCGGAACACCATCTCGCTGCCGTGCACGTCGAACACCGCGGTGCGCGGGTACGTCCAGACGGCCTTGCCGCCGGCGCCGGCGGTGAAGTCGCCGTGGTGATGGTGCAGCATGGTGAGGCCGTTGGCCGTGCCCTGCAGGTCGAGCACGTCGCCGGTGCAGACCGCGTCGGTGTGCACGATGCGGAACATGAACTGGTTGGCGCTGGTCGCGGTGCGGCGCATGCGGGCCAGCGTCTGGCCTTGGGCGTACTGGCTGCGGAACAGCATGAACATGCTCATCACGCCGTTGCCGTCGTCCTGGACGTCGGCGCCGAGCGCGACGTTGTCCATGGTGATGAACTCGTTCTCGCTCATCAGCATGCCCGTGCCCGTGGTCTGGTCGTCGAGCCGGTAACCGACCGGCATGTTCGACAGCCGGCTGTTCATGGTCATCAGCATCGACTCGTCGTTGCCGCTGCCGTGCAGGCGAACGCCCGCCGTCGTCTGGTTGGTGAGCTCACAGTTCATCAGCCGCGCCATCTCGGTCATCGGCATGCCCATCATCGCGCCGGTCTGCGCGTCGACCGCGACCTGACCGCCGTCGAACTTCAGGCCCATGACCGTCACCATGTGCGTGCGCAGGGCCAGGATGTGCGTCTCGTTGCCACCCAGCAGCGTCGGCCGCGCCACCATCGGCGAACCCATGCCCATGATCGTGAGCCGCCCGGCCATCATGCCGCCGCCGACCACGTTGGTGAGCGGCGCCTGCAGCGTGATCATCGGCGTGTTCATCGCCATCACGCGGATCGTCAGCACGTTCATGCCGGTGCCGGTGACCTGCGCCTGCTCGGCGGCCGACAGCGACGCCATCGACAAGCTGCCGTTGGCGAGGCGGATCGCTTCGTCGAGCGACAGGAAGTTGTCGCTGGCCGAACCGTGCGACAACGGGTCGTTGACGGTGGCGACCATGCCCTGGGCGACGAGGCCGGGCGCGAGCAGCCCGAGGGAGAACAGAGCGGTGGCGAACAGCGGGGTGGGATTCATCGGGGAGGGGTGCGCCGCGGACGCGGCGGTTGGTGACGGGGCGGGCAGGCCGGGCGGGCAGGTCGGGAACTCTACCACGCCACGAGCTCGATGCCGGTGGCCGGGCGACCGTTGCCACCGGCGATGCTGCCCGCCACGCTGCGCACTTGCCCCACCTCGAACGACAGCTGCGCCTGCTGCGCGGGTTCGCGCTGCTCACCTACCCGTTCGCGTGTGTGCCGTTCCTGTTCCTGTACTTCCGGCAGCACGGCCTGGACGCGCAGGGCTACGGCGAGGTGATCGCCGCCTACTACGTGGCGATGTTCGTGTGTGAGGTGCCGACCGGCATGCTCGCCGACCGTTTCGGTCCCAAGTACATGCTCGTGACCGGGCCGCTGCTGCTGACCGCAGGGTTCGCGACGCTGCTGGCCGCGCCGAGTTACCCGGGCTTCCTCCTCGGTGAGGTGCTGCTCGGTATGGGCCACGCGGTGTTGTCGGGCCCGCCGGCGACGCTGCTGTTCGAGACGCTGCGGGCCCAAGGCGCCGAACTCGACTACCTGCGGCACGAGTCGCGCAACAGCGCCAGGCGGCTGCTCGGCACCGGCAGCGCGTTCTTGCTCGGCGGCATGATCGCGTACGTCAGCGACGACAACTACGAAGGAACCATCTTGCTGACCTGCGCGCTGACCTTCGCGGCGGCGGTCGTGGCCATCCGGCTGGCAACGCCGCCGCATCGGCCGCGCCTGTCGCGCGCCGCGTTCTTGGGCCACCTGGGCAGCGCGCTCGGCAAGGCACCGCTGCGTTGGCTGCTGCTCTACTGGGTGGTGCTGTTCACGCTGCTGCGCTTCCCGTTCCACGACTACCAGCCGTATCTGGCCGCGGCCAGTGAACAGGAGCCGCTGCTCGGCAACGCGCTGCTGGTCGGCGGGCTGTTCGCGTTGCTCAACCTGCTGGCGGCGCCGCTCAGCGCCGCGGTGCCGTGGCTGGTCGCCCGCGTGGGCCGGCGGCTGCTGTTCTGGACCATGCCGGTGCTGCTCGGTCTGTCGCTGCTGGTGATGGCCGCAGAACGTTCGCTCGCGGCCAGCGGCGAAGGTTCGCGTTGGCTGGCGTGGCTGGGGGTCTCGATGTTCTTCGTGCAGCAGGTGCCGTTCGGCCTGCACTGGGCGCTGCTCTACGAGTTCGTCAACCACCGCCTGGGCAGCGAGGTGCGCACCACCGTGCTGTCGATCCTGTCGCTGGGCTGCCGGCTGTGTTACGCGGGCTGCAACGTGCTGCTGTTCTCGTGGCAGGAGCACCACGGCATGGCCGCGGCGCTGGCGATCGCCGGCCTCGGCGGGCTGGGCGCGACCGTGCTGGTGATGCTGCTGCGGCCGCGCGGCCTGCTCACCGGCAGCGCGCCGATCGATGCCGGCTAACGTCCCAGGTCGACGAACACCCCACCGTTCTCCTCGGCGAGGTTCTGCAGGAACGCCTTCTGGAAGTCGCCGATCGCGATCGTGTGGATGACGATGCGGTAGATCTCGTTGTACTTGCGCACCTCGCGCCGGATCTCGTTGACGTCGATGATCTTGCCGACCGACGGCCGGCCGTCGCTGAGGAAGTAGACGGTGTCGAGCGGGCTCTCGAGCGCGCCCTTGTCCGCGCCGGCGGCCACGGCCTTGGGCGGCTTGTCGGGGTCGACGTGGAACGGGTACAGCAGCGCCTTGATGGTGTTGGTCTTGCCGGCCGCGAGGTTGGCGGCGCCGCCGAGCCCTGAGGCGGCGAGGTCCTGCGACTCGGTGCCGCCGATCGGCTTCAGACGCCGGACGAACGACTTGGCCGACTCGCGGTTGACGACGTTGGCGGGCACCAGCCGCTTCTTCCAGACGTCGAGGTCGGTGGCGAACGCAACGATGTCGAAGTTGGTGTTGTCGGTCAGCGAGTCGATGGTGTTGAGCAGTTCGGTCTGCACGATCGTGAAGCGTTTGCGATCGGCGTAGCCCTGGAACTTCTCGACCTCGACGACGAGATCGTCCATCGATCCGGAGACGTCGATGATGAACAGCACGTTGGTCGACGTCGTCGGGATGCCGGCGAACGCGTTGGTCTCCTCCTTCTTGCCGTAGAAGGCGTCGTACTTCTTGCGGCTCTCGGCCTTCTTGGCGAGCTCCTCGTCGGTGGGGATGCGCCACCCGGGGATCGTCATCAACTTGGACCACTGCTCCTGCCAGCGGTCGGGATCGACGCCGAAGTCCAGGCCGGTGATCTTGAACAGCGCGTCGGCGCATTCGACGCGCAGCCGCCCCGACTTGCGCATCAGGTCGATCAAGGGCTGCACCGCGCCCTGCGGCCGCAGCACCGCCAGCGCCGTGATCGCCGCCGACTGCACCTGCCACTCGTCGTCGCCGAGCAGCCTGGTCAGCGCGTCACCGCTGTCGGTGAGCTTGAGGGCGCCGGCCGCATCGACCGCAGCGAGCCGCACGGTCGGATCGGCATCGCCGAGCAGGGTCGGGATCAGGCCGACGTTGCCGGCCGTACCGAGGTTGGCCAGCGCGCGTGCCGCTTCGAAACGCACCGCGCTCGAGGCCTTGGCCGCCGTCGCCACCTGCTCGATCGCCGGCAGCGCCGGCATGATCTTGGCACGACCCAGCACCTTGATCAGGACCGCGACCTGCGCCTGGTCCTTCTCCTTGGGCAGCGCTTCGTACCAGGCCTGGTAGGTCGCCGGCTCGCGGTAGGTCTCGAGCACGTCGAACGCGACCTGCTGCACCACCGCCGACGGGTGCTTGAGCAGCTTGAGCAGCTCTTCGGCCGCGGGCACACACTCGTTGCCCTTGAGCGTCATCACCGCCTCGACCTGCTGTGCCTCCTCCTTGAACTTCTTCCAGTAGCTCTTGAACTCCTTGACGGCGTCGAGCCGCGCCGGGTCGACCTGGGCCGACAGCACCGCGGGCAACAGCAGGAGCAGGCTGACGATCAGCCAGGGGCCGCGGGGAACGAACGTGGAGCGGGTGCGGGTGCGCATGGTGTCGAAGGGGCCGGCGGGGTCTGCCGGCGGCGGAACGCGGCGCCGAGTCTACCCGTTCACGGCGTCGGGCGGGTGCAACCACCACCCCAACTTCTGGTCGCGCTCGAGCTGCCGACGCAGCCGCTCGAGGTCACCTTGGGCATCGCGCACGGTGCGGGCCGTGACGTCGCCGACGAAGCGGGGTTTGAGCACGAACGCGAGGTGGCGCCGGTACTCGACCTCGACCACCCAGTGGCAGGACATCGCCGTGGCGCCGAGCAACAGCGCCTTGGCGAGGTTCTCGAGTTGCAGCAGGCAGTCGTCGCTGCGCACGGCGATCTCGACGAACGGCAACACGGCGCGCTCCTCGTCACCCGCCGACGCCTCGCGCACCACCATCCCGGGCAGCAGGTTCAGTGCGCGCACCAACGGCCAGACGAGTGGCTGATAACCGTGCTGTCGCGCCTCGAGCGCGTCGCGCAGCGCTTCGGAGGCGGCGCGATCGCCGAACTCCCCGCCGCACAGCTCACACCGGAACACGGGTGAGCCGTCGAGCAACCGCACGCGCATGTCGTGGTTGCCGCAGTCGGGGCAGGTGTCCATGACCACCTGCATACCGCGCGCGCCGCCTGCTGCCGAGTCCGGAGTCGTGGCGCCCGTCATTCCGGGCGCATCTCGCTCACTTGATCGGCGACGAGCCCTGCGGGGCGGCGGGCGGCTTGGCGGCAGCGGGCGGCTTCGGCGCGACCGGCGCACCCAACCCGGTGCCCAGTTCGCGCTCGATCAGGCTGCGCAGCCAGTCCTCTTCCTCGCTGGTGGTGTCCAGACGGATGTCGGACTGCTCCTGGCCCTCGAGGATGTCACCGATCACGGACTTGGGCAGCATCACGCGGTTGGAGCGGAACTCGAGCACGACGTGGTCGTCGGCGATGCCGCTCAGGATGCTGCCGACCAGACGGTTGTTGTTGGTCAACCGGACCGATCCTGCGGTCATCTTCTGCAGCTCTTCGAAGTCGCGCGAACCGAGCGCCGTGAGGCGCGCGATCGTCACCACCGGGATCGACACCTCACCGGTCTCGACCTTGAGGGTCAGGGTGTCGGCGTCGATCGTCTTGACGCTGCCGATGAAGTAGTTGCCGTTGATCAGCTGCGCGAACGCGCGGCTGCCCGGCACCATGCCATCGACGGCCTGCGAGGGCCGCGGGTTCATCTTGATCGTGTCGCCGAGCAGCACGTGGTCGTTGATGCGCACGAGCTGGCTCTGCACGGCAACGGGGTCCTGGCCCTTGGCCACCACCGGCACCGGCCAGTTGTCTTCGAAGACCTTCTCGACCGGGGTGACCGGCTCCGGCGAAGTCACCGGCACGACCGGCATCGGCTCGGTGCCTTGCGCCACCGTGGTCGTGTCCGACGGCTTGCTGTCGACCGGCGTCGGCACCTGCTCGGGCGCGACCGGATCGACCGGCGCCGGCGTCACCGGGTCGCTGCCGTTCTCGATCGGCGTCACCGGGCCCGGATCGACCGGGGTGGGTTCCGTGCCGGTTGCCGGGTCGACGGGAGTCTGGCCCGTGCCGACCGGATCGGTCGGCGCGGTGACGGCGACCGGCAACGGCGGCAGCGCCGGCGCGGGCGCGGCGACCTTGATCTCGGGACGCGTGACCTGCGCGCTCGGCACCCGTTCGGGGGCGACCGAGAGGCCGAACCACTCCGGTCGCATCACCACCACGGCGCCCGAAGCGAGGATCGCCAGCGATGCCGCCAGCGACGCGAACATGCTCAGCATGCGGCCGCCGCGACGTTGGCCACCGACCACTTCGGCGACCTCGGGCTCGTCCTCGACGTAGAGGTCGTGGCCCTCGGCCTCCTCGGGGCTCTCGTCCTCGGCGTAGTACTCCGCCGCGTACGGGTTCTCGACCTCTTCGGCCTGCTGTGCGAGCGCAGCCTCGTCCAACGGCGCCCACTCGGGATCGATCGGCTCGTCTTCGGCCACGGCGAGTTCGTCGGGGTCGATCGCCTGCGCATCGGCGAACGCGTCCGAACCGACACCTTCGGTCGCGAAGTCCTCGAGCGGTTCGAGGGTCGGCAAGTCCTCGCCGTCGTCGAAGTCCTCGTGCGCCGGCCGCGACCCGCGGCCGACCGGCACCGGCCCGTCGACGAGTTCCAGGTCCTGCTCGCTGTCGACGACCAGGTCGTCGTCTTCCTCGATCATCGAGGACAGCTCCTGCTCGAAGTCGGCCGTGGCGGCCTCGACCTCGCGCGGCGACAGCGTCGCACCCGGCTCGGGCAGGTTCGCTTCGTCCTCGAGTTCGAGCCCTTCGCCATCCCAACGCGACGCGACGCCTTCGCCGAACTCTCCGCCGCCCTGGAAGCTCTGCGTCGGGTCCAGACCCTCGGTGTGGTCCGTGAACAGGATCGCCTCTTCTTCGGGACCGGTGCCGAGCGGGGTCGAACCCGTCTCGGGCTCGTCGACCGCGAACAACTCGTCGTCGAGGTCGTCGGCATCCTCGGCCTGCGGCGCCACCGGCGCGAACAGTTCGTCGAGGTCGCCGTCAGGTCCCGGCGCCGGCGCGGCTTCGTCAGGAAGATCACCGAACGCGGCGTCGTCCTCGAGAACGAAGTCGTCGTCGAGGAAGTCAGGTTCGTCGTCGCGTGGATGCTCTCCGCTCATGCTCTTCTCCGATTCCCAGCTGAGGACCCCCGAGTTATCGGCACGCGGAGGCGATCGCCTGATGCATTCTCCCGGGGGCGCCAAACGCCGATCGCAAGGCAGGCTGGCCCCGGGGGACGCGAACGCCCGGCCCGCGACGGGCCCTGGCCAACCGCGCCGTCCCTCGTCGGGGCGGGCTCAGGCCCCGGCTTCGGCGGCCAGTTCGCGCGACAGATCCGACGACGGCAGCAGCCGCCGCACGCCGCCGCGCAGCACCGTCAGTCCCAGCGAGTCCACGTACTCGAGCAGCGGGATCAGGTACTTGCGGCTCGTGTCGAGACCGTCGCGCAGGCTCGGGATGTCGAGCACTTCCCCGTTGCGCAGGCAGTTGTCGCGGATCGCGCGGCAGACCTGACGCACGATCTTGGCCGAGTAGTAGTGGTCGCCGACCTTGTCGATGCGACCCTCGTCCTGGGCGCGATCGAGCAGCGACAGCAACGGGTCGCCGTCGACACCGGCGACCGCGGCCAGTTCGTGCTGTTCCGGCGGCCGGAAACCGCGCGTTTCACACTCGCCGATCAGCCGGTCGAAGATCGCCTGCTGCGGCGCGGCCAGCGGCCGCAGACGGTCGAGGAACAGGATCTGCCCCTGACGTCCCGCGCGCACCTTGCCCTGCGCCTGCAGCCGTTCCCACAGGTGCTCGACGAGCGCCTGGGGCAGGGACTTGGTGGTGCGCACGGCCGTGCGCTTGATCGACGCAGCCTCGGGTCGGCGCGCCAGCATGCGCGCGACCGACTCCTGCAGCTCCTGCTCGCCGGCCACCACGTGCTTGACCAGGAAGGCCCGCATCGCCTTGCGGTGCAGTTCCACCTCGGGCATCGCCGCCAGCAGTTCCAGCACCTTCTCTTCGCCGACCTCGAGCGCGCGGGCCAGGTCGTCGACGGTGGCGCCGGCGGGTCCGGCCTGCTCGAGTTCGTGCGTCAGGCGCGCCTCTGGCCGGTCGCCCGCGGCGACGATGCCCGACAACTCGTCACCGAGGCTGCGCCGCCGATAACGGCCCGAACGCGACAGCCGCAGGATGCGGCCGCCGCCGACGGTCACCGCCGGGTTCTGCAGGCGCAGCAGGAACCGATCCCCGTGCGAGCAGCAGACGTCCTCGTCGAGCTCCAGGCGCGCGACCAGTTCTTCACCGGCTTCGGTCTGGTCGCGGTCGAGCAGCAGCAGCTGACCACGCACCTCGACCGTGCCGGTGTGGAAACGGATCGGCGTGCGATGCGCGATGCGCCCGGCGCGCAGCGTCAACTGCAGTTCGACGTCGACGGCATCACCCGCGTTGAACACGCCCGGTGCACACAGCACCATGCCGCGGTGCACGCCGAGTTCCTTGGCGTCGGGCACCGACAGCGCGGTGCTGTGGCCCGCGACCGCCTCGTCGACCTTGCCGCCGTAGGCGTGGATGCCGCGCACCTTGACCTTCTGGCCAGCCGGCAGCACCTCGAGTTCGGTGCCGGGCGTGACCGAACCCGACATCGGGATGCCGGTGATCACCGTGCCGATGCCCGGCAGCGAGAACACGCGCTGCACCGGCATGCGGAATGGCCCGTGGCTCTGCCGCGGCTCGACGGTGAGCGCCAGTTGTTCGAGCCGGGCGCGCAGTTCGGGAATGCCTTCGCCGGTCGTCGAACTGACGCGCAGCACCTCGGCCCCCTGCAACACGGTGCCGCGCACCAGCTTCTTGACCTCGTCCTCGGCCATGTCGACGAGCGCCTCGTCGACGATGTCGATCTTGGTCAGGACCACGAGCCCTCCGCGCACGCCGAGCAGGTCGAGGATGTCGACGTGTTCGGTGGTCTGCGGCATCACGCCGTCGTCGGCCGCCACCACCAGCATCGCCAGATCGATGCCCGAACTGCCCGCAACCATGTTGCGCACGAAACGTTCGTGGCCGGGCACGTCGATGAGCCCCAGCCAGCGGCCGTCGGCGAGTTTGAAGCGCGCGAAACCCAGGTCGATGGTCAGCCCACGCTCCTTCTCCTCCTTGAGGCGGTCCGGATCGATCCCGGTCAGCGCGCGCACCAGGCTGCTCTTGCCGTGGTCGATGTGACCGGCGGTGCCGACCACGACGGGATGGATCGAGCGGGCCATGACGAGTGGCTGGCGAGAGTTGCGGGGCGAGCGGGCGGAGACGAGCGCCGGTCGACACGACCGGCGGTCAGGTCACCGCGACAGATACAGGATGCGCTGACAGGCGCCGCAGCGCACCACGCTGGTGCCGCCCATGAGCTTGGCAGTGTCGTTCATGGTGATCTTGCTGTAGCAGCCCTGGCAGTAACTGCTCTCGACGGGACAGACGGCCATGTTGTCGCGCGTCTTGTAGAGGCCCTCGTACTCGCGCAGCAGATCCTCGGGCAGCCCGCGCGCGAACTGCTCGCGGCGTGCGCGCACCTCGGCGATCGCGTCGGCGCGCGACGCACGCAGCGCCCCGGCCTCACGCAGGAACCCTTCGAGCACCGCCTTCTCCTCGGCGACCGCCGCGTCGGCGGCATTGAGATCGGGACGCTGCGTCTCGACCTGCTCGAGCAGGTGCAGGCAGTCCTCCTGCATCGCGTCCCGCTCCTTGCGCACACTCTCGATCTGGAACAAGGTCGCCTGATACTCGGCGTTGTTGCGGACCACGTTGAGGCGCTCGTTGAGCTTCTTGATCTCCTCGTCGCTGCCCCGGATCGCCTTGTCGAGCGCGCGCGAATCGAGTTCGGCCTTGGTCAGCTTCTCGCGGCGCTCGGCAGCGATGCGCTCCGCCTCCTCGAGCTTGCGTCGGCGTCTGGCCTCCTCCGCCGGCAGCGAATCGATGTCCTTGGTGAGGGAAGTGATCTCCTGATCGACAACCTGGAGGTCGAGCAGCTTCTGGACTAGGGGGTGCACCTGGTTCGGACTCGGTTCCGCCGCGACCTGCGGCAGGCAAGCAGCGTAGCCAGCCCGCGGATCCGCTCAAGAGACGAGTTGCCTGTAGGGCACGATGCGGCGGAGTTTCCCCGGAAACTGGTGTCGTCGGACCCCACTGTGCTGCCCACCGCGCTGGCCCATCGCGCTGGCCCACCGCGACCGCTGCAGGCCACGGGGGTCAGCGGCGGACCACACCGGAACCTTCAGGGTCCCGGCGTCACATCAGCTCGACGTTGCTGTCGAAGAAGCCGTTCAGGCGTCGGGCGCGCACCGGGTGCTGCAACTTGCGCACGGCCTTGGCCTCGATCTGGCGCACGCGCTCGCGAGTGACGCGGAAGATGCGGCCGACTTCCTCGAGCGTGTAGGTGTAACCGTCACCGATGCCGTAACGCAGCTTGATGATCTCCCGTTCGCGGAAGGTCAGCGTGTTGAGCACGCTCTCGATCCGCTCCTTGAGCATCTCGCGGCTGGCGGTCTGCACCGGCGATTCGACCGACTCGTCCTCGATGAAATCACCGAAGTAGGAGTCGTCGGAGTCGCCGATCGGCCGGTCGAGCGAGATCGGATGTTTGCTGATCTTCATCACCCGCTTGGCCTCGTCCACCGAGACCTGCGCGGCTTCCGCCACCTCTTCGATCGACGGCTCACGACCCTTGAGCTGGGTGAGCTTCTTGCTGACGTTGCGCAGCTTGCTCATCGTCTCGATCATGTGCACCGGGATGCGGATGGTGCGCGCCTGGTCGGCGATCGAGCGCGTGATCGCCTGGCGGATCCACCACGTCGCGTAGGTCGAGAACTTGTAGCCGCGGCGGTACTCGTACTTCTCCACCGCCTTCATCAGGCCGGTGTTGCCCTCCTGGATCAGGTCGAGGAACGACAGGCCGCGGTTGCGGTATTTCTTGGCGATCGACACGACCAGGCGCAGGTTGCCCGAGGACAGCTTCCGCTTGGCGTCTTCGTAGTTGGCGTACGCCTTGCGCACGAAGTCGACGCGCTGCTTCATGCGTTCGATCGTCTCGAGCGCATCGACCTGCATGTCGCGCAGCCGGCGCCGCGTCTCCGTGGCGTCGGGGTTCTGCAACTGCGCGCCGCGATAACGCAGCAGCCGGTTCTCGAGGCGGTCGGTCTCGGCGATGCGCGACTCGAGCAGGTCGATCATCGGCCGCACCTTCTTGCCCTGCAGGTTGAGCTCTTCGATCAGCGCCACGGCCTTGCGGCGGCGCGAGAAGATGCGCTTCTTGAGCAACTGCTCCTGCGGCGCCGAAGGTTTGCCCTCGAGCAGCTGCGCGAAGTCGTTGCGCGCGGCGTCGTAGATCAGGCGCAGCGTGGTGATGTTGCCGGGCAGGCGATCGGACAGGTCCGCCTTGCCGACCTCGGGATCCTGCTGGTTGACCTTCAGCGTGCGGTCGAACGCCAGCTCACCCTTGAGCACGTCCTCGAGGATCTCGATCGCGTTGCGCAGACCGAAGCCCGACGACAACACTTCCTTGCGGAACTGCTTGCGGGTCAACTCGATCTTGCGCGCCAGCGAGATCTCCTCCTCGCGCGTCAGCAGCGGGATCTCACCCATCTGCGTGAGATACATGCGCACCGGGTCGTCGATCTTCTCGGTGATGTCGACGATCGGCGCCGCCAGTTCGGCCTCGGTCGGCTCGGCGATCTCCAGATCCGGCGACAGGTCGATGTCGTCACCGGACTCGTCGCCGTCCTCCTCCTTGCGCGAGCCCTTCTTGCCCTTGGCCTTGCTCTCGTCCTCGACGACGTCGAGGCCGGCCTCCTCGATCATGCCGATCGCGGCCTCGATCTTCTCGGGCGAGGTCATGTCGTCGGGCAACGCCGCGTTGAGCTGCGCGAGCGTGACCGTGCCCATCTTGCGACGGGCTTTGATGAGGTTCTTGATCTTCTTGTCGAAGTCGGTGACAGCCATGGGATGGTCTCGGAGCAAGTCCCGCGGTCGCTCGGCAGGTGTGGTCGCGGCGCGGGGCAAGGGTCGGGTGCCGCGGTGAAGCGGCTGAGGGGGAAGGTCTCGACGAACGGACTGGGGAGGAACTCGGGGAGGAGGCGGAAGGAGGGAAGTGCGGCGGAGGAATACGTTGGTTCAGCGGCTGCCGTCAGCGGCGTCTGCTGCTTGGGAATCAGCTGCTTGGGAATCTGCTTCTTGGGGATCAGCTGCCTGGGGATCAGCTGCCTGGGGATCAGCTGCCTGCGGCATGTCGGGAACGGAAGACCCGGCCGCAACCGGAGGAACTGCCGGATCGGCGCGCCGGGCACGCTGCAGCGGATCGGCCGCGGGCCGCGGTTGTTCGCGGCGTTTGGACTCGAGCCACTGGCGCTGCAGTTCGGCGGCCGCTGCCTGGTCACCCGCGGCCAACGCGGCCTGCAACTGCTGTCGCAGGACGCGCCGCCGCGGCTCTTCGCTAAGGCGTCGCCGACCCTCGAGATGGCCAACCAGAATCGGGCCGGGCATCGAGATCGTCTCGGACCGAGCCGCGATCTCGCCCAGCAGTGACCGCAACACGGGCAGTTCGGCCACGCGGGCGAACAGGAACTTGAGCAGATCGGCGCGGCTGGTGCGGCCGCGGGCCACGCCTTCGAAAGCCAGGTCCAACAGTTCGCGCAACCCCTCGACCTCGAACGGCTCGGCCGCCTCGACGTCGAAGTCCGCGAGCAGGCCGGGGTCGGCGACGATGCAGGCGCCGATCTCGACCTCGGCCTTGGCCGCGAGGGACCGCGTCGCCGCCTTTGCCGGGCGGCCATGACCGTCGTCGGCCCCTGCCCCGTCTTCACCGGACGGCCCTTCCGACGCCGGGCGCTCGACGCGACGCGTGGCCTTCTGCAACAGACGCTCGAGCGCTTGCTGCGGCAAGGCCAGATGGCGGGCCATCGCCTCGGTCATGGCGGCGCGGCGCACCGGCTCTTCGCACAGCGCCAGGATGCCCGCGCACTCGCGCGCGGCGGCCTCGACGTTGGCGGCCTGCGACAGGTCCAGGCGCTGCCGCAGCAGCCGGAACCAGACCGTGAGGTCGTCCTCGGCGTGCTCGAGTAGTTCGCGGAAGCCTTCGCGGCGCACGGCCACCGTTTCCGGGTCGTCGCCGGGACGCTCGGCCACCAGGTCGGCGGGATCCTTGGCCGCCGCGTCGCCGTCGCCGACGATCGCGATGCGCACCACGAGGCGGCTGTTGACGAGTTCGCGCAGGGCGCGCTCGGCCGCCTGCCGACCGGCGCGGTCGCCGTCGAACATCAGCACGACGCCGTCCGTGGCATACCGCTCGACGGTGCGCGCGTGGTCGTGCGTGAACGAAGTGCCCAGCGAAGCCACCGCGCCCGTGAAGCCCGCCAGATGGCAGGCGATCACGTCGGTGTAGCCCTCCATCACCACGAGCTTGCGCGCCCCGGCCTGCTTGGCGCGGGACAGCCCGAACAGCACGCGGCGCTTGTTGAACCACGGCGACTCCGGCGAGTTCAGGTACTTGGGCGGCTTGAAGTCGCCCTCGCCGTCGCTGCCGGGTGCGCCCGGGACGATACGAGCACCGAAGGCGACGACGCGGCCGCGCTCGTCCTCGATCGGGAACATCAGCCGGTGCGCGTACGGGTCGCGACCGTTCTTGAACAAGCCGGCCTGCTCGAGGATCTCACGCGGCAACTTCTTGTCGGCGACGAACCGCTGCAGCGCGCCGGGCCGCGGATGCACACCCAGCCGCCACGGCACGATCGCCGCGTCGAGGCCACGGCGCTCGAGGTACTCACGCGCCAGCACCCCCTCGTCGCTGCCCAGGCAATGGTGGAAGAAGCCCGCAACCTCGGCGAGCACCGCGTAGGGGTCGGGCCCCTTGCGCGTCTTCTGACCGCTCGAGAACACGCCTTCGAGCGAGATCCCGGCGCGATCGGCGAGCACCTCCATCGCTTCGCGGAACGACAGGCCTTCCCGCTCCTGCAGCCAATGGAAGACGTCGCCGGTCTTGCCGCAGCCAAAGCAGTAGAAGAACTGACCGCTGCGACTGACTGTGAACGACGGCGAGCGTTCGGCATGGAACGGGCACAACGCGATCAGATCGCGGCCACGCGGCTTGAGGGGCAAGTAGCTCTCGATCAAGGCGACCAGATCGGTGGCCTCCTTGATGCGCAGCTTGGTGTCCTCGAAGCGGTCCATGAAGGTGCGGGAGTAAGGTGGGCGCAGGGTATGGGGTCGCGGGGTACGCAGGCGCGAACGGTGTCGGGAGATCAGGGCGGGGCGCGCTGCTGTCACGATGAACCTGCTGTCACGATGAACCTGTGGTCACGATGACCCGCAGGGCTGGGCACCCCATGGGAACCCCATTCGGCGAGGCGCAAAGCCCGACCGCATGGCGTGCTCAAGAGTAGCCCACAGGTCGGCGCCGGGCCGTCCACAGATCGCGTTCCGTCGAGGAACAGCACCCACCGATTGTTTCGCGCCGACAGGATTTACGACGCACCGGGAAGCGTCACCGCCGGCGGTCGCGCGACCTCAGCAGGCCGCCACCGCGCAACGCAACACTTCCGGCGACAGCCGTAGGTCCCGCCCTCGATCGAAATCAACCAGCAGTTCGAATCCACGGAGCAGTCCGAACCAACCAACCTGCATCTCTGAGGGCCTGGTCACCAAGATTGCGGCAGGACGAATTCCTGTCGAGACACCTGGTGAGCCAGCCATCAGACCAAAACAGCGCAAGCCTCTCGCCGCCCTGTGCTTTGGCACCGTGCAGAGGTCCAAAGGCGACCGGGGTATGTGTATTGAGTTCCCGGGGCAGTTGCGAGGAAGCGAACCGCGCACTGTAGCACGCTCTAGCAAGCCGTCAAGCCACGCAGAAACAATCTTCGCCTCAGCTCCCGGCGCGCGCTGCCCTGCCCCACAAGCCGACGATCTCGGCCGGCTGCAACTCTTCGGCGCGCCGCATCAACAGCTCGGCATCCCACGGCGGCGAGTCCAGACCGACCGCGGCGCAGGCGGCTGGCAGGGTGTGGCGCAACACCTTGCGCCGCTGCTGGAACAGGCGCCGCACGAACCGGGCGAACTGCCGCCGCGCCGCGCCGGTCGCCAGCTGCGGGCCGGCGTCGTCGCGCCGCTCGAGCTGCAGCACCGCGCTGACCACCTTGGGCCGGGGGCGGAACACCTGGGGCGGAACGTCGCGCAGCACCTTGGCGCGGAACACCGACTGCACCACCACCCCCAGACCGCCGAATTCGGCGCCGCCGGTGCCGGCCGCGACGCGCTGCGCGAGTTCCTTCTGCACCAGCAGCACTGCGCGTTCGGGCAACTCCGGCATCGCCACGAGCTCGGCCAGCAGCGGTCCCGAGACGGCGTACGGCAGGTTGGCGACCAGCAGGAAGCGACCGCCGGCGAGCCGTGCGGCGGCCGCCGCCGCGATCTGCGGGTGCAGGGAACGTTCCGGACCGCCGAGCGCATCCCCGGCGACGAGTTGCACGTTGGGCAGGTCGGCGAGGTCGGCACTGGCGAGATCGAACAACCGCGCGTCGATCTCGATGCCGAGCACCCGCCCGGCGCGCTGCGCCAGCTCGCGGGTCAGGAACCCCAGGCCGACGCCGATCTCGACGGCCAGGTCGCGCTCGGTCGGCGCGGCCTGCTCGGCGAGCCACCGGTGCAGCGACGGGTCGAGCAGGAAGTTCTGTCCCAGCGTCGAGCTCGGCGTGAAGCCGAGCGCGTCGAGGCGGGCCCGGTAGAGCGCGAACGAGTCGCGTTCGGCCACGATTCAACGCCCCCCGGCCGGCGCCGGTGCGCCGAGCTCGGTGCGCAGCAGGCGAGCGATCGCGGTGTTCGCGCGCGCAGCCGGCGAACCCGCCAGCTGCGGCCATGCCGCCGCGA
>CAYMPV010000008.1:0-206807 GCA_964392305.1 uncultured candidatus Brocadiaceae bacterium | reverse complement strand
ACTGGCCGGTTTTGAAGTGACCCCGACTGGCCGGTTTTGAGGTGTTCCCCGAGGGCCACGCTTGCCGTGCTGGGAGGGCTGCAGCCGGGGCCCCTGTCGGCCTACTTGGCGGACGCCAGCGAAAACAGCAGGCTCGACGACGGCTTGATGCAACGCTTCCAACTCGCTGTCTACCCCGACATCCAAATCCAGTGGTTCAACGTCGACAAAGCGCCCAACGAAGACGCAAGAATGCAGGCATACCGGGCGTTCGGCCGACTTGCTCATCTCCGTCCCGAACAGCTAGGAGCCGATACGCCAGCTTCGGGCGGCATCCCGGCGCTTCGATTCTCGACTGAGGCACAGAAGGAATTCGATCGCTGGCGGGCCAACCTGGAGATGCGCTTGCGTTCCGGAACCCTGACGCCAACTCTGGAGTCCCACCTCGCCAAGTTTCGAAAGCTGGTGCCCACACTTGCACTTCTGATCCACGTGATCGACGAGGGTCGCGGCCCGGTGGAACTTACCGCCCTGCGGAAGGCAGTCGCCTGGGCCCAGTTCCTGGAGTCGCACGCACGCCGGATCTACGGGCTCCTGACTAGCGGAGAACGGTCCACGCTTCGCCATCTCGGTGACGCACTTCTCGGTGGCGTATTTGCCGATGGGTTCTCGGCCCGCGATGTCTACAGGACGCATCGAAGCGGCCTGTCTGACGCCAAGGCGGTGGCTGCGGCCCTCCAGCAACTTGTCGATCTTGGATGGCTGCGCCCGCGAGAGAAGTCGACCGGGGGGCGACCCATCATCACCTACGAGCTCAACCCCGACATCCAGAGATTCCGCATTGAAACAAGTGCCATTGGTGCCAAAGGGTCGCACGATCCGGGGCAAGCGGCGCCCGAGGATGGCTACGACGAAGTGCCAAAGGTGCCAGAAGGCCCCTTGCCACCAGACGCACCTCTAAGAAGCTCGAGTTCTGTCACCCATGGCACTTTGTGGAAGGAGGAGGAGCAACCTCCTGGTTTGGACAACGAGTTCGGCTTCTTGTAGTCGCGGGCATTTCGTTCTGTCGCGTTTGCGCGACAAATGTCCGACAGAGACCGCAAAGGTAAGCAAAGCCGGGCGTCGGTCGCGTTTCGCCGCGGCCAAACTAGCCGCCAAGGAAGGGCCCAAGCAGTCCGGCCAAACGCGAGACCTTCTCCGTTATCCCGAGCACGGTGTCGAGCTTTTTCAGGCCATCCCAGGCTCCTTGGATGACGCCCTTGCTCGGATTTGCCTTCGCTAGCTGGCTCTGAATGCAGTCGATGTCTGCCACGGCTTCGAGCTTCTGCTGCTCGGTGACTCTGGGAGTCGCGAGCAGGGCCTCCTTGAGTTCTACCAATGCGCCGGCGGCGTCCTTGAACTGCGCGTTGACCTGATTCCCATCTCCAACCGTGATGATGTTCTGGCCGGTAGCCTCGATCTTGATGCCCTTAAACTTCGGCATGGTGAACTCTCCTTCACCCTCGATCTTGTCGATGCCAGCAGCCGTGATCTTGTAGTAGCTCGTGGACTGAGGGATGACTGTTCCAGTAGGCAGCGGCACGCTCTTCTCGACCGGATCCTCTGCGATCCATCCCTGACTCAGAAGGTAGTTGAGATTTGCCACCACTTCCTGCTGAGTGAGCCCGTGTGCCGCTTTCAACTCTCGCTTGATGTCGCTGATCTTGACTGCGAAGCCCTTCTTGCCTCGGGCGCTCGTTGCCCCCTCGTTCCTAGCGTAGAAGTAGTGCAGCATCAACGAACGCACCTCATCGTTCGTGCGCATCGTGGTTGCCTTCTGTGAGTTCCGCTTTGCGGCCATTTGCGCTCCTTTGCTACACCCTCCCCTGCCGCTCTCTGGCGGATCTTCAACCAGACGACCGCTCAACGCAAGTCTCCCTCCGCACCACATCGCGAACCATCGCCCACGTCCACGATCTCCCGGTCCGCGAAACCAGCCCCTCCGCGTTCAGAACTTCCGCGACCTCCAGCAGAGTTCGCCCGGCCGCCCGTAGTTCTCGCGCCCGCGCCAGCGTTTCCGCCTCCCACGGCTTCTCAGGATGTCGGCCAAAGCGGTATGCCCCACACGGGTGCCCACCGTTCCGCCGCTTGCGATCCCGCGCCGCCCGCAGCTTGGCGACCAGGGCCGACTTCTCGAACTCGGCAACGGCGCCCAACACTTGCCGAATGAGTGTCGCCGTCGGGTTGCTCGTGTCGGCGGCCGTCAAGTCCGTGCCGTCCTCGGCCTCGACGACCTTGATCCCCGCGCGCCGGAACTCGCGCAGGATCAACTCGCCCTCGATGAGATCGCGCGCCAAGCGGTCCGCCTTCTCGACGACCAGCATCGCCACGCCGAGCTCGATGGCTCGATCGAGCGCCGCCGACAGCCCGGGCCGGTCGCCCAACGCCTTGGTGCCGGAGACGCCCGCGTCGGTGTGTTCCTCGACCAGAGTCACTCGCGCTGCAGCGCACCACTCGGCGACCGCCTCGCGCTGCCGCGGAAGGCCGTCCCTTCCGTCCTTGGCCTGGCCGGCGCTCGAGACGCGGAGGTAGGCGATCGCTCGCGCTGCCTCTGTCGACGGCAAGGTGTCCGTGTTCCCGGAAGACATCTACATGTCCTCCGGGAATCCGATCGTGATGACGGGCTCGCCCGCGTCGCCGCCACCGACGTCGACGACAAGGCCCTGCAGCCGCTGCCGGCTGCCGGCGACGGGCAGGTGCGCGCGGAACGCGCACCGCCCGCCGCCCCGCTGCAGCCCGGCTCGCGCTGCCGCTCGCGCCGCCATCCACAGGACGTCATGCAACCGGCCGCGCGGGTCGGCGATGCCGGCCAGGGATGGCGGGATCGCCTCGATCGCTCGCCAGACGGCAGCGGTGACCGCGACCGGGACCACGAACCCGCCGAGCATCTCGGCGGGCCCGGCTTGGCGCGTGACGTCGACGAGCACGCCGTCGGCGATCGCCTCGCGCCGGGTGTAGCGGTGGATCGCCTCCCCGAACGGGTCGGGGGCGCTCACGTTGCACCCCCGGCCAGGACGTGGAACCCCTCATCGGCGAAGCTGTAGTAGCGGTCGCTGCCCAGCACGAGGTGATCGAGCAGGGGGACGCCGAGCAGTTCGCCCGCCTGGCGTAGCCGTTCGGTGATCGCCCGGTCCTCGGGGCTTGGCGTTGGATCGCCGGACGGGTGATTGTGGGCCACGACCACGGCGACCGCGGCGAGCGCGACCGCCGGGCCGAACACTTCGCGGGGATGCACCGGCGAGCTGTTCGCGGTGCCGACGTGCGCCGTGTGCACGGCGAGCGGATGGTGCCGCGCGTCCAGGTAGACCGCGGCGAAACGCTCGCGCGGATCGTCCCGCAAGAACTCGCGCAGCATGCCGACCACGTCGCCCGCATGCCGCACCGCGTAGGGCTGCTCGGCCCGCTCGCGCACGAGGGACAGCCGCACGCGGCGCCACGTGCGCCGTTCGGTGAAGGATTGGGCCATGGCTCAATCCCCCCGCACCGGCATGAGGTAGCCGCGCGAGCCGTCTTCCTCGCCGTCGCCGCTTTGGTAGATCGGCACGATCGTCAACGGCAAGGCCGGGTCGACTTCGCGTCCGTTCTCCGCCATGGCGTGCGCCTGGATCTCGACCGCCTGCGCACCCAGCGCCCGCTGGATCTTCGCGAGCAGCTCGGCGTTGAGCCGCAGGATGCCGACGGGCGGAGCCTGCGGAACGATCCCGTGCACGTCGGGGAACCTCGCATCGACCTTGGCGAACTCCGTGCGAACCCCGTCGGCTTGGACGAACGCCGAACCGTTCAAAGTGAGCGTTGCTTCGGCTTGCCGCCTTGCCGCCTTTCGCGCCGCCGCGATTGCGGCGACGGGGTAGATGCTGCCGGCTGCCGCGTCGTCGCCTTCCTCGCCGTGGGCACGAACGAGGGTGAGACAGCGACCGTCGGTTGCGGCGAGGAACGTGCGGTCGCCTTCGGTGACGACCGCGACCCCGTGCACCGCGTAGCGGCTGCATTCCTTCGCAGCGGCAACGGCGGGGTCCTTGCGCTTGTCGAACCTCATGACGCACCGCCTTGCGGCAGCGCGCGCATGCCATCGTAGGGGACCTCATTCCGGCGGATGACCTCGCCCGACGGCGCTTGGTATTCCGCCTGGCGGACTTCGACGATGGCTTGCCGCCCCTCAAGGTCGCCCGGCTCGATCGTCACCTTGCCGGCGGCCGGGAGCCCCAGCGCCTTGAGCACCATTCGAGCTCGCGCCCGACCGCGGATGCTGAAGACGATCGAGTCCCACGCCGCTTGTCGGCCCACTTGATCGCCGTCGGCGACGACAAGCCGCAGCGACCACCGCTCATCGCCGGCGCGGGTCGTGCCCGGCCGGACCTCGGCGACGCGGCAGCGGTAGCTGCCGGCAGGGACCGAGCAGAAGTCGGACACGTGGTCCGACCCGTTGAGGTCGAAGCTCATCGGCTCGCCTCCCCGCCGTCGGTCCCGGCATCGATGTCGACGAACGTGCCGGCGTGCGAGCTGTAGGCGATGCTCGGATCGTCCGAGTAGAGACACGCCAGGTAGTCCGCTTCATCCGACGTGGCAAACGCCATCTGCTCGGCGGTGTAGCTCGCGAAGTAGTCCCGATCCGTGTCGCCGGGGCGCAGGAACAGGAAGCCGCACAACGCGCGCAGCGTCGCGTCAGAATCGTCCGCGTGCATCGGCGACGGGCCGAAGTCCTCGCCGCGGAATAGAACGTTGCCGGCGGGGCCTCGCAGCTCGTAACCGATGCGGGTGCGGGCCATCATCCCGCGCCCGCTCACGCGGCCGGTGTCCCACGTGCGCAGCACGTGCCCAGTCTCGAGCCGGACGCGCCGCAGGGGTTCAATCGCAGGCTCGCGCTCATCGCTCGCGCTGCCACGGAAGGAATCGGACGTCGCACGGGGACATCCCACGTGCTGCGGGGCATCTGCCCCAGTAGCTTTCGAACGCATGACTGACTCCTGTTAGCGCAGGGTTGGTCAAGGTCCTCGCTCGCGTTGTCGCGCGGGCGGGGACCGCTTTCACTCGCGACGCAAAGCGCGGCGCGCAGCGGGGCTACTACGCACGTGCGCTGCTGTTTGTTACGGGATATGTCAGAGTTTCTTTAGAAGCGGCGACATCCGGTGCGCGACGCGACCGCCAGGCACACTATGCCGGCCTCGCGAGGTCCGATCAGCCAGGGGCCCCGCTCGAGATATGGTATGTGCATAGCATCCCCTCGGTTCAAGACGGCCAGAGTGCGAGACCCGATCGGGTCGGGTCCCATATCGCGCCTCGTCGATAATAATGCGTCGCTTCAGAGGCGTCGCACCGACAGCGGCTACTTCTTGCCTTGACGGGCGCGCCTCTTGCCCTTCTTCTTCGCGGCGGCCCCTGGAATGTGAGCTCCCCCTGGAACGCCATCAACCCGTCTCGTGCTTACGGATATCTCGCCAGGACGATCTGCCCAGTGTGAAGCCATCATAGACAATTCACCTCCGCCAGCCTGGACGACGCCACGCGCAAAACTGATGCCTCCAAGTCTGTAGTGGCTCAACGGGACATCCAGCGAGCTTGGCGTGCAGCGGAACAGGACCCTGACTGCGCGGACAAGGGCGCCCCCCAGACGTATCTCCTGATTGAAGTAGATAGGCATCTCCAGAATAGCCTCTTTTCCGATGTCGCCCAGCGTCTTGTATACGGACGGCATGGCACGATCAAACTCGGCCTTCACATCGCTGGCCCTGGACTTCATCACATCGCGCACCAAGTCATCAATAGTGCACATGGCCTTCCCATCCGCGCGCCACAACAGCACCCTCGGCGTCACGACGGGGACCGTCGGTGCATCGGTGAACTCAATCTGGAGAGCGTGAAAAACAATTCGCCACGCCACCTGCCGCATCCCGAGGCGTATCGCTTGACCGCCAAAATCAAGCGACTCGGCCTGCTCCAGTGTTAGTAGTTCGATTCCGGAATCCGCCGCCTTAGCCCTCGCCGTTGCGGTAAATCCGCTCGTCGAGACGGCGAAGACTTTATCGATGCCCATCGAATGTCTCTTATCCGCCAACTCTCGGATCCATTGAACAGTCTGCGGCCGCCTGTGATCGCGGCACTCCAAGGCAATTCGGATCGCGCTGCCGAAAGTCTGCTTTGTAATCAAGATGTCGATTTCCGCTGGGGTGTCCGTCCCGCGCTCAGACACATTCGTCGACTCAACAACGAGGGACTGATCCTCCTTGCGCGCCTGATAGAGTTGCGCCACGAGCGACTGGAAGGCGTTGGTGCGCTTGGGCATAGTGCCACCTAGGATTCCTCGCCCGTAATTGCCCAGATGCGCTTCAACGGCAACTCTGCCCGCAGCTCGGCGTCAAGATCGGGGTAGTGCGCAAGAACCTGATCGATGAGATCCTTCTGATCCCACAGACGTAGCCTGAAGTATTTCTGCGCAAGCTCCCGGGTGACAGTTGCCTTGAATCCGCCCCAGGCGACGAACAATCCGTGGTCTGCACCGACGTGCTGCATGGTGCCGACAAGCTGGTCAATGCTCGGTCGATCCGTGGGGCCGTCGCCGCTCTTCACCTGCACGCAGATGCGCGGCGAGCCGAAACCCATCGGCCCCGTGCCTGCAAGGATGTCCACGCCGTGGTCCGCGCCCTCCGGGCTGCGGTGCGTGGAGTATCCCTGGGCGCGGAGGATCGACTCGACGAGCCGCGCCAACCCGTGGCCCTTGAAGCGCGCGTCGATCATGCGGGCGATGCTGTCATGGGCCAGTTGCTCAAGGTCGACGGTGCCAGCCTCTTCGGTCGGCACGTCCTCATCTTCCTCCGGGTCGTCCTTGGATCTTGGCCTTGCTGGCTTCGGCATCGGCAGGCCAGTCTTGTTCGACTGCCAGCCGTTCGCGGCGATCGCGCGGATGCGGGCCTCGGCGTCGTTGCGGGTGATGCGACAGATCGTCAGGAACGCGCCCAGGCTGTAGAGCAGGTCTTGGTCGAACCTGCTGCGAGGCACGTCCTGTTCGATCCATCTGCACGTGCGGTAGTGCTTGAAAGGCGTCTCGGCCTGCGCATCGAACTTGAGACTCGCCGAAGTGGATCGTGCTGGCGAACTTGCTCGGCAGGGCGAACCAATCGCCAGGCGCGATGCTTGCACAGAAGGCCCAAATCTGCCCTACGTAGTTGCGGAGTTTGCCCTCCCCGGCATCGGGCAGGCAGCGGCGCATCACTTCAGCAACCGCTTCGCGGGACTTGGCCTTGGTCAGGTCGTCCTCGAGTTCATCCCATGTGAGATAGACGCGCCCCTCGTCGAGGAACTTGCGTTCGAACTCGCCTTCGCTGCCGGCTCGGATTAACCAAAGTGCCATCGCGTTCTCCTTCTTCGTCTACTTGTTCGCTGTGCTACGGGATCTGCCTCGTGGTGCCCCTGGCCGTGGACGCTTCCCCGTCGGCGGGGGTTCTGCCGACTGCGCCCGCACCCGTTCGAGCAGGTGCTCGGCGGTCTCGTAGTCGCGCCCCTCGGCGCGCGCGAGATCGGCCTCGGTCGGGACAAGTTCACCGGCGAACGCCTTGGACAGGATCGCCTGGGGCAGGTTGCCGGCGCGTGCGTTGGCTCGCTCGACACGCTGTTCGACCGCTGCTGCGAGCGCGAACAGGTCATCGACGCGACGAACGATCTCGGACTGCTCGTCAGGAGGGGGGAGCGGGATGTGAATCGCCTCCAGCAGGCTAGTGTTGTAGCCAGGTCGCGTGACTCCACGAATGCCATCAGTCACCTGTTCGAGAACCGGCGGCGCACCCCAGAGAGCGTATGCCGCGAAAGCCGGGAGGACGGCCTCGCGGGCGAGTCTGGCCCTCAAGATGTGACCCGTCATACGCCAGTCACGCACGTCGTCGGGAGCGATGCAGACCTTGCCGAGCGTTGCGCCAGAACGGGCGAACAGCAGGTCACCCGCAGTCACATCGAAGCGCGCAAGTTGATCGGCCTTCTCCTGGGTGACGTAGTAGAGGCCCTCTCGTGAGAAGCCAAGTCCAGTGAGATTACCGACGGCGATCACTGGAACGCCCCTTTCCACGAACTCGTCAGTATGAAGCAGCGCCCCGAAAGGACCTGTCTGGACGGTGGACAGGGGATCTGACCCGAGGGCACCGAACCGCACCCAGGACCACGTTGCTGGCAGGTCAGGTAGATCGTCTCTCGTCGAGATACTTGGAGGCTCATACTTCGCGCGAGCGCGAGAAGGTGTCGCCGACCTCCAACGGTCCCAGGCTGCACGGTGGTGGTCCAAGAGGCCGCGAAGAACCTCTGCGACCGTTTTGGATACCGTCGCAGTGTCCCGCCACTCCTCCGTCAGCCTTCCGGCGCATGCTGCAGCCACCACCGCCTGCCGGAACCGTTTCAGGATCAGGGGCACGCGGTCGAGCCGGTCCTTCGCCCGGCGCACCTGCTCCAGCAGGGCCTCGACCTTAGAGACGATGCGGCGTTGCTCGGCGAGGGGCGCTACCACGACCTCAAGGCTGCGAAGTTGGCGCGTCGTGATCCTGGGGCGAGTCGCGCCGTGTATGTCCCCCACCAGGGCATCGCGAACGCGGTTCGAGCCGAGTTGGAAGGCGAGGAACCGGCGATCGAACTCTGGCCGAGGCCGCAGACAAAAACAGTCGGCCTTGGCGATGGCCTCCGTGACCAGATGAGGCAAGACGCAGACCCTCACAGCCCCATCCACGAACGAGCCGACGATGACATCATTCTCGGCAACTCGATGCTTTGACAGGCTCAAGAACTTCGCCTCCGAGATGTAGGTTCGCTTCTCCTCCACGAATCGGAGGTTGGCGACATTCTCAAGTCGGATAACGCGCACGCCTGAGGCGGTGTAGTCCTCGCTCTTGAGGTGAGAGCCAAAGGGTCCGTCGAACAGGCCACCAGGCTCCAGGAGGTCTTCGAGTATGCCAACTGCCCATCCGTCTGGGAGATCCTGGCTCATGCCCGCGCCGCCTTCTTCTTGGGCTTCGCCTCGTCGCCGTTCTCTAACAGGGCAAGCACCGCCCCAAGCTCCGCGACAGCCTCGGTGAGCTCAGCGATCGCATCCGTCGCCAACTCCTCCGGCGGCGGGAGGTCGTCGGCATCATCGAGCGACTCCTCCTTGAGCCACTTGAACCCGTCGAGCTTGAACTCGCGCTCGGCTACCTCGGTGACGTGGAAGCTGCGCCAGCGGTCGTCTTTCGAGTCGCTGGTCTTGCGCTTGCTTTTGCCGTTCGGGTCCGCGCCGAAGCACTTCACGAACTCGGCGAAGTGCTGCTTGGTCAGCGGCCGGTCCTTCTTCGTGATGCCGGGCACGTTGGTGCGCGCGTCGTAGATCCAGACATTCTTGGTCGGGTAGCCCTTGGTGAAGAAGATCACGTTCGCCTTCACACCCTGCGAGTAGGGGGTGAACGTGCCGCGCGGCAGCCGGAGGACGGTGTGCAGATCGCAGTCCTCGGCGAGCAGCTTCATCACCTCGCCGGCCTGGTCGGCGAACAGAACGTTGTCCGGTAGCACCACCGCCGCGCGCCCGCCCGGCTTCAGGATGGTCAGCACGTGCTGCACGAAGTTGAGCTGCTTGTTCGAGGTCGAGATCGTGAAGTCGTCGCGCTCCGGGGCCTGGTTCGCGCCCTTCGTGCCGAATGGTGGGTTGGTCAGCACAACGTCGAACCGCTCGGGGGCCGGCGGCTCGTAGATCGTGTCGCCAAGGCGGATGTGTGGCTCGATCCCATGCAGGAACAGGTTCATCAACGCCATCCGGCGCGGCCTCGGAACCAGCTCCTGCCCGAAGTAGGTGCGTTGACGGACCCGCTTGGCGATGTCCCGGTCGAACGCGCCCTTCACCAGGTCGCGGATCCACTCGTAGGCACAAACGAGGAAACCACCACTGCCGACCGCCGGGTCGCAAATGGTCAGGTCCGGCTTGGTCCTCGGATCCGGCTTCATGCACTGCACGATCGCCTGGATAAGAACGCGCGGCGTGAAGAACTGGCCAGCTCCCTTCTTGCCCTCGGACGCGGCCTTCTCCAGCAGGCCCTCGTAGGCCGCCGCCTTCACGTCCACGTCGAGCGAGGTCCACTCGGTTTCGTCGATGAGCGCAACCAGCTTCTTGAGGTTTACCGGGTTGTTGAAGCGCGACAGCGCGCCGGAGTAGATGTCGCCGAGGATGCCCGGCGTCTTGCCCAGCGTGCGCAGCACCTCGATGTAGTGGTCGGTGAGCTCCGTCCCACTCGCGTCGCGGATGCTTGGCCACCCGCAGCCCTTCGGCACCTCGATGCCGCGCTCGTCCGCCATCTTGAGGAACAGCAGGTAGGTGATCTGCTCGATGTAGTCGCCGTAGTCGATGCCGTCGTGGCGGAGGGTGTGGCAGAACCCCCAGAGTTTGGAAACGATGTCGGTCATGCTGCGATGGCGCTGTTGAGGTCGCGGATCAGGCGATCGAGCCAGTCGGCCGCGAAGGCGCGGGTCGCGACCGGCAGTCCGCCGATGTCGGCGAAGATCGGGATCAGATCGAAGTCTTCGCGGTCAATCGAGAGGTTTGCGCGCATGTGCTCGCGGATCCGGTCGAGCCACCGTTGCTGTTCGACGGTGAAAGACAAGCCGGCGGTCACCTTGGCGAAGGCTCGCTCCACCCTCTCTTGGGCGGTGAACAACGGCTGCTGCTCGTCGGCGGCGTGCTTCACCATCGACACGATGTCCACGAGCGCCTTGCCGTAGTGCGCCTCGTGGGCCTTCTGGAGGTTGTCCGGCGTAAAGCGGAAGCGGCTCTGCGTCAGCTTCTCGCGCAATTCCTTGAGCGCCTGCGGGCTCCAGCCGCCTGGCCGATCGAGCAGGATGCGCACCGCCTCGATGTGGTCCTTGTTCTCGGTGACGAACTTCGAGAACTCAGCGAGGTAGTCGTCCGGCTTGAGCTCGCGGTTGTCCACGCGGAACACGACCGTGGAGGTCACGTTGTCGGTCTGCTCGATCGCCCGCACGAACGTGCGATCGGGACGCGGGTAGCTCACCAACAGGGTCTGGAAGTCCTTGTTGCGTAGCAGCCCCATCGCTTCGGTGAAGTTGCCGCGCAGCGTCTTGGGAAGGTCGCGGGCGAACCTCGCAAGGTCACCGTCAGGCACGAACGCTGCGAACATATCGCGGGCCTCTCCGCTCATCGACTTGTCGATGCGCTGGAGCCTCTTCACGAGGCAGCCGACGTTGTAGTCCCGGTCCTTGTTGGCCCATACGTCCTCAATGACCTGCTCGATGGGGCGAGTGGGCTGGACGGGCTCCTCGGCGGTGATCCCGGTCGAGTTGCGGAAGTAGGCCAGCAGCGTGCCGTCGAAGCAGTCGAAGACCGTGAAGTGATCCTTGTCGGGGAACCGCTCGCCCTTGCGCGTGCCTCGTCCGAGCATCTGCTCGAACAGGATGCGGCTCTTCACCGGGCGCAGGAATACGATGAACTCCAGGTCGGGGATGTCCACGCCCGTGGTCAACAGATCCACGGTGACGACGACGCCCGGTGCCGGCCGGTTGCGGAACTCACGGATCTTCTGCAGCGGGCGATCGACGCGCCCGGTGATCTTCTGCACGAACGAGTCGCCGCGCTCGAAGACATCGCGCGCGAGGTCGACGAGCTGGTCGGCGTGACTCGTGTGGCCCAGATCGTTGGCTGCGAAGATCAACGTCTTGGGGAAGCGGCCGGTGCGTTGCTCGTGCTCTAGCGCGTGCTTCTTGAGTTCGGCCAAGATCAACCGGTTCGACGCGGGTGCAGTGACCTTGGCCTCCAGCTCCGAAGTGTCGAACTGGCGCTCGTCCTCGAGCTTGTCCATCTGCGAGAGGCCGGTCAGCGGGTCCACCTTCTCGACGTTCTCGCCTTCGCGCAGGAAGAGGCCGTTCATGCGCACGTCGGAACGCACCGTCACCACGTCGTAGTCCACGAGATGCCCGTCGCGCACCGCCTGCTCGTAGCTGTAGGTAAAGACCTTGTGGGTGAAGAAGGCGGTCGTGTGGCTCGCCGGTGTCGCCGTGAGCCCAACCTTGATCGCATCGAAGTGATCGAGCGTCGCGCGCCAGGTGCTGACCTCCTGCGACGTGTAGCCACGGTGGCACTCGTCAGCGATGATCGCGTCGAAGGCGTGGATCGGGATCTCCAGCCGTTCTGCGTCGCCGTCGATGTGCTCGTCGCCGAGGCCGAAGATCGCTTGCCGGCCGAGGATGTTGATCGCCATCCTCTGGATCGTGCAGATGTAGACAAATGCATGGCCCGGCTTCGGGTCGGTCAGGTAGCCTTGAGGCAGCACCTTTGGGTCGAACTTGTCCTCATCGCCGAAGTCCTCGGTCTGGAAGCGCGAGGAGTAGACTTCGTAAACCTGATCGAACTTCTTGCCGGGCTCGACCTCGAACGCGGAGAACGCGCGGACTGCCTGGGCTGCGAGTGCTCGTCGATCGACGAGGAACAGCACGCGCCGCGCGACCCCTGACTTCATGAGCCGGTAGATTTGGTTCACGCACGTGAACGTCTTGCCCGTGCCGGTGGCCATGGCGACAAGCAGGTTGCGCTTGCGTTCGGCGATCGCCTTCTCGACCGCAGCGTTCGCATCCTTCTGGTAGGGGCGCAGCCTTGGGTGATCGTGCGGGATGTTGACGAGCTTCTCGCAGTCTGCGTCGAAGTCTCGTCCCAGGAGCTCGGCGAGCGCGTTCGGGGTGTGGAACTGGGCGACCCTGCGTGACCTGTTCAGGGGGTGCCGAACGTCGTGGAACCACGTCACCTCGCCGTTGGTCGAGTAGAGGAACGGCGCGCGCAACCCACCGAAGTTGAACAGCGTGCCCCCGAGTCCGCGGGCGTATCGCCCCGCCTGTGTGAGCACGTTCTGCGGGCCGACGGTCAGCTTCTTCGCCTCGACCACGGCGACGATGTTGCCACTTTGCCATAGCACGTAGTCCGCCGGGCCGTTCTGGGTCTCGTGCTCCTCGGTGCGGTTCGGCAACGCCGAGGACGCACCCTCACCAACTCTCCAACCGATCGCGTCGAGTCGCGGGTCGATCCGCAGCTTGCGGGTCTTCCACTCGCGCTCGTCGTGGGCTGTCACGACAAGGCAGCGCCGAATGAGATCCGGGCGCGGAGGCTGAGGTTGAGGTTACCGGGGAACATTGGCGAGAGGAGACGGTCCCCACCTCGCCGTGCCGGTCCAGAGGACCGGGTCCGAGGCTCGCCCGTCGCACGCCATCATGGCATGGAGGCGGACTTGCTGGAAGCAGATCGTTCGCCCAAGCTGCGTTACGGCGGCTTCTCAGACCCGAGGTCCGGCAACAGGTCCTTGGCGACCATGCCGTAGATGCACGCGCGCCTCGCCGCGCAAACCGCCGAGCAACCTGCAGTACGTGGCCCAGAGGTGGCTGAATCCGCCCGCACCGACGCCCTGGTGCGCCGACCCATGCGCAGAATCAGGCCGGGCCTCTAGATGCGCCTCACGCAACGGTTAAAAAACATCCCCTCATGGCTCATCACACCCAGTCCGGCTGGCTAGAGACAGCCGCCCTCGCCCTCGCCGCAGGAGTCATCTCCAGCATCTTCACCAGATTCCTCCTTTCGGAGCCTCCGCCCCCTGAAAGCCCCACGCTCGCGACGGAGGCGAAGCTCGACCGCGTAATCGCCCTACTCGACGAATCACGACGCCTAGTTCACAAGGCCACACAATTGTCGTCGGGCCCAGCTACAGTCGCAATCGACGAGCCAGTCCGCGTTGCAGCTACTCCATTGGAGACCGACGCACGCCTGGGCCGGCTTGAGTCCGCGGTAGAACGGTTGACCGAACTGCTGGAGCACCAACCCCACGCACTCGCGATGCCCATACAGCGTCACGCTCCGATCAACTACAATGAAATCGCGGCGTTGCATGCTCTCGCACAGAGCGACAAGGAAGCAGCGCAGCGAACAACGGTTTTTCTGACGCCGCAGGAAGTCGTTCGCCGCTTCGGATTCCCGAATGAGATTGGTCCTGCGAACGGCAACGACTTCTACTGGACTTACGGACCACCCTCCGGAGCGGAAGCCGGCGGCATGTTGCTGGTATTCCGAAGCGGATACCTCGCCTACCATGAGCTACGTTAGCCGTTAGCCCATCATCACGCCACGTGAACATCTGGAGGCGGCGGTCACAATCCTCCTGATTCCGGCGGTCCGGGCAGCAGCGACGATCCGCAGACCGCTGCCACCAGCCGCGTCCCGGCGCTGGGAAAACCGAGGCCCGCAGCAACCGGCGACGCTGAGTTCCCGACCCGCGCGCGCCTGCTCCTGCCCCGTCGTCAACTAGCCCTCCAACAGGCCGACTCAAACCTCTCACCCGGTCGGAAACATAGACGCTCAGGAATCTCTCACCGACGCGTCATCTCAATTGCCAAACGGCCATCGAGAAAAGACTGCTCCCCTTGCTTAATAGTCAGAGGCTCAGGACACATCAAGCCCTCAACTGCCGGAAGAACGGAAACTCCGTCCTCCCACGCCACTTCACTCGGGTCCACCCTGAACAACGCCCATCCATCCACAGAATCCACAGGCACCTCGATCTGCGTGTAGCTGGCAACACCCCCAAGCCTCCACTCTCCGATGGTGATCGTGATACGCTCTCCACCCGCTATAGCACCTAGCCCCTGCACACGCACCACCGCCGCATATCCTGGAATCATAGCGACATGCGCCTCTCCCGCCTCCCTCCATTCGGCGACACGCACTCTTCCTCTGTAGTAGCCATCACACACCACTTCCAGAGCATCGACATCTCGTGGCACCCCTTCCACGACAGCCTCGACAACGCCGTTCTTGTACTCAGTCTTGATCTTGATGAGTCCCTTCGGAGCATACGCGGTAGCCAACCAGTTTCGTCGCCCACCGCCCCCCCTCCGCAACCCGCTCGAGGCAACCCACTCACCGGACACATACCCATTTCGCAAATGGTCCCCAGACAACCCAACGAGGCGCATCTTTAACTTCTCCAAGACCGGCATCTCAATACGCACCGCCCCCATGCCCACCTCCACATCCTCCCTGTATACTGAGCCCCAGCCGTCAAGACTTACACGCATGTCCACCTTCTCAACATCGTCACCCAGACCCCCTATACTAAACCGCCCCTCCTCGTCAGCCTTACACACCTTGTAATCTGGCAGCACCTCGGACGATCTAGTAATCAACTCGATCTCTGCGCCTCTACCAGGCTCACCGCTAGCCACTGCCACAGAACCCATCAGCCGACGCCCAGCGACCAACGTCAATTTGCCCAAGTCGATTTCGTCGAAGCCGTTTACCGCAATTGCCTCGACAGTCAATGCACAATACTCGTCGCAACTCACGGTTAGACCGTAACTGCCAGCTCCTAACCCACCCAAAACCGCCTGGCCATAAGCGTCCGTGGTTATTGTAGACACATGTCCTCCGTATAGAGTGCGGGCCCGAGCGCTCATCTCCCGAGAGTCCCGCCCACCGATGACGATTCCTCGGCCCAACCCCGGCTTGACCAACCAGGCCTCCAGCCACGCATCCGCAATCGGCACTGACCGCTCGTCCACTACCGTGACACGCATAACCGATCCGCTCTGCATACGCAATTCTACGATGCTTCCGCCGTCTAATACAGCGTGCTCCACCCGTCTCACACACGCTCCATATAGTGAGTGCTTCGCCAACAGCTCGACACCGTTCAGCCACTGACGGTCCGGCACCTCCATGCTAAAGCGGCCCATTTCATCGGTCCGCACGGCTGCGGCCACATCGCCCCTCTCCACAACGAGAGCGCCTTCGATGCCAACACCTGCTGACGTTACCACAACACCGTTCACAACTCGGCGCTTGACCCCGGTGGACCCTACGCCCTCCTGCACAACCTCTTGCCGTAACTGATTCGTCAGCCCTGGCAGGGGCGGCTCAACACGGTCCCGCTGCTGCGCTACGGCCCCGCCTTCGATTCCGGCGTCACCACTGGCTGAGGGATGCACATCGCTCTTCGTCCACATGAACAATGTCGACAGAGCCGCTACCAGGGCGATCCCGAGGCCCCAGCGCACCTTCTTACTTGCCTTCATGCATCAGACCCTTCTTGTGACCAACCAGGGCCAACACTGACTCCCACCGGTTGGCAAAGCCCTCGGAGTGTTTCTCGTCGTGGCACTCAAGGCACACCTGCTGTTCAGGGAGCCTCCTAATGTTCCCGCGCGAAGGCATGCTTACGTGCTCGGCGCCCGCGCCATGACACGCCTCACACTGCACTCCCTCCAAGTCGTTGCGCCTGCCGCCAATCTGGTAGCCGTCCGCTCTCCCCAGACCGAGGACGTGGCACTGTACACAAGCCGGATTCCGGTCGCGGCCCTTCTTGCGCAACGTGCTCATGGCGCTTGCGTGACCCGTACCGAGCCACTGCTGATACTCGGCTGCGTGACAACTTCCGCAAACTTTGCTACCCATGTAACGTCCCTTCGCTCGATCGTCCCACTCGAATAGGGGTCGCACCGAAGCCATTTGCGCATCCGACACTGTCATCGTTGCGTAGTGACGCGTGATGCGATTCGCCGTCTCTTCGTCCCCAGCTTTATCCTGCGACAACAAGACTGTTGAGACGCGTCCGGAGGCAGGCTTCCCGCCACTTGCCAAGCGCACCCGGAGATCCGTTAACCCGAAACTGCTCGCGTCCTCGTGCACAACAAGAACCCCATCGCGCATAACGCACGGATCACGCCATATCTCCGACCCGACCTCTGCATTCACTGTGATGTCGACGCCAAGGGCACGCAATGCGCGCTCGGTCGGAACCGAGAACCTTCCGGCCACTACCATCAGATCGACGCGTCGGCTCAACTCCGCCATGGCAACCTCAACGCCACGCACTCCCGATTCAAAGCTCGCTCCGACTGCGTTCCTCTCATGCGGCTCTCGCAACGACCCATAGCTCAACTTCTCCGTCAGCCCAATAATGCCGATCCGCACGCCCCCTTGCTGCGTGATGACTGCAGACGGCGCAACGGTCTCTCCTTGAAACCTGATCCCCGAGCCAAGTAGTGGGAGCCCTTCGAAACTTCGCAGAAGCCCTAGCGAATCGGCGTCTCCCAGAACTTCATTTGTGCCTACGCACACAGCGTCATACCCTGCGTCCTTCATTGCCTCCAGGTGCAGAGGCAACTCCCCTTTGATGAATGGGTCTAAAACGGGATTCAACGCTCTGATTGGGAAGAAGTTGCCAAGGTCTAGAACCGTCAGCTCTCCCTCCGCCCGCGCGGCCTTAATGGCGGCCACCCGCCTTGCAAGTCCCCCGCTCTGATTCGCCTTGCAGCCACAGTTCTCAAGGTGACCCTCGGTATTTGCGCTGATGAGGAACCTCAGCTCGAGGCCGGACTCCGCGGCACTCGCTTCGACGACTTCGCGATGCCCTTCGGGCGGTGATCCATCCTCCTGCCAAGCTTGTTCAAAGCGCGCAACAAACGGCACAGCCGACTCGGCGCGCCTGACGATGCGCCGCGCAACAGCCAGCACCTCCGGACGCTCGATCACCAAGTCACCACTACCCGTCCAGCAGCTGAACAAATCCGACAGCGACCCGCCCTTTTCTGCCGCCGCCACCTGCAGCTCGTAGACAACCACGGCTGCCTTGAGCTCGTGCCACGGATGCAGCGGACCACATAGGTCGACCTTGGCGGCATGCTCTCTGTCGCGCATCCACGTAAACTCAAGCGCCATACGCGGGCTGGTATTATCCGCCCCCACTTGTTCCGGTATCATGTGCGCTAGATACTCTGCCAAACCACGGCGCAACCAGTGCAATCGTCCCGGGGCACCATGCCACCGGGTGACGAGCTGCCTAACCAGCTGCTTTAGGCTGCTCACGTCGGCATTCGCGATATCTGCCACAATCAGCCCCGTCGAGGGACCCTTCTCAAGCCTCAGCTTATCGGAGGCCGCTGGCACCAGCACAACCGCGAATCGCTGCCGCGGCAGACCCAATGCCTGTACCACTTTACCGATTGCGTCGCGCACTTTGACCTCGACATCCCTAGCTACGCTCGCCTGCACATGCATCTGAACGCCCTGATGCTCGACGGTGCGAAATCTCCCAGCCGCGAGACTCCAACTCCAGGCCGACTCATCGACATCCACCCCATGGACAATGGAAGGAAATGTACTAACAACATCCCAGCCATCCGGCACCTTGACGGCAACCGTCGCACCCGTCAACTGAGAGGGTAAGAGCAAGCAACTGGGACCCGTTAAATAGCAGTAGTTTTTTTCCCGAGAGGCCACGTGTCGCTCCTCTCCGCAAGGCAAAGTAGCCTTACGCAGAGCAGGACGAACGACGTACTGCAGCCGAAGCTTCTGCCCATCACCGTCCACCGTATAATAAGTAAACAGAGAGTTCGTCTTACCTGTTTGCACCCAGCGTTCCGTACGCTGAATAGGCAACTCCGCGCCGTCGGTACGGAGCGCGCGAAACTCCTCGACACACACCAACTTGTCAGCGAGCATCGCGCTGACGCCTAGGGGCCCCGCCTGGCTCGACACTTCTACAGTCACACCTACCGCGCCGTCTTCTCGGGTCAGATCCAAGGTGTAGTCGGCGGTTATGACCGGACGACCTGACGGTACCATTTGACACAGAAGTATGCCGAGCGCGACAAGGGCGAGACCGGTCGCAATGGAATTTCTCCTGAGTTTTTGCATGCCTATCCTCCATGCAGAACGCCAAGCCAGGCGGCACAAGGCCGCCAATGGCTCGGCGCCCAACTTGGGATCATCGCGGGACGGCGCACAGCTCTGTGTCGCAGCGTTGCGCCGGCACATAGCTAATCAGGCAGGCCGTGAACTCCTTTGTCTCGCAGGAACTAACTGACTTGCACTTCTCGTTGGGACAGCCGTCATTGCCTGAGGCAGCAGCCATGGTCGCACTGACCTCAGGAAGATGGACAGGGCGATCGGTTGCGCTGGTAAGGAGACCTACGGTCAAGCCCGCCGCGAGGCAGGCGAAGATCGCTGAGCGTTTCATGTTTTGCCTTTTCGTTGTTGGCTAGCGACATGCTAGTCATCTGTCTTTGATGCTACTCGTCGCCCGCGAATCGCGCAAGAGACTACGTTCAGCAATACAAGCGATGCATCGTTTCGGCATACAACGGCGGACATCTCCCCCGCCACGCCCCACCCAACGAACCCGCGACTGATTGCCGCGAATTCAGCACAACGTCGTCAGCAAGCACGGGTGCCGCACGAACCCATCGCACTACCCGGGACGCAATCACGGACATGGCTTCCCGCCTGGCAACACCACTTCACCAAACACCGCATGAGGGAACCAAGCCGCCGAAGTCCCCGAGGCAGCACTACTGCAACCTTCTGGATGGCCGCTCCCTCAGGGGCCGCTAATTTCGGTATCTAGATCGGCGGTTTCGACATCCGGCCAGGTGCCAACGCCAACGCTTAGGGTCACCATCCCCGTTCGGGGTCCGTCCACCATCACCAAGATTACAATTGTAATCTTGACCCCAGCACCCATCAGAAGGCTGCTTACGATCACCGCGCGAATCAGGTGCCAGCCTTCGGGTGAACACTCCCCACTACGGCGCCAACCTCGCTGAAGGCCAACCGGAACCCGTGCGAGTGGCGCCCAAGATGGGCGACCATGATGTCCGGCTGATCGCCCGTCAGAATGCACCACTCCCACCGGGGGCTAGCCCCCAATACCGCGCGGAACCACGGTTCCCAAGGTCGCCCAGGCAGCACCACGAGCACCTCCGAGATTGCGGCAGCCTCGCACAACCTGCTCAGTTTGGGCAACCAGTGCTCGGGGTCCTCACACCAAGCCACGAGCACCACGCCGCACATGTCGCGCTCCTTCGCGGTAGACACCTCGACCTTGCGGCGGCACGGTACACTTGCCTCCCCGACGCAGACGTCGATGTCTCCGATTGCCCTTATCACGCACTCTGCAACTTTTGGCGTCAAGGTCGAGGGCCGATCATGGCTCGGTCGCTTTTCCGCAGACTGGCGAGGGCGCGAGCCGGCTGTCGCCCCCTCTTGACCAAGCCCCCTCGCAAACCTGTGGGCACCTGCCTCGGTCGGAAAGCGCCCCTTCGATTCGGCAGCGGCCAGATACTCATCGAGAACAGCTCGAGGGATGAGCGCCAAGTCCCGGCATCGCTTCGCCTCCACGCCGTTCAAATGGGCCGGGAGAGCTCCGTCATGACTTGCTGAGGCACCCTTGGCCCGCTTGCCCCCGGGGCGCACGGTCGCGATGAGCACCTGTCCGAGCTTGTGGCGCGACAACAGACGGAACCGAGTCAGTCTTGTGAGCTCACTGGCTGCCGCGTGGCACCGACGGGAGACGTCGAGGTAAGCGGCAGCCATCTGTTCGATCTGCACCAACTCTTCCTTCGTCTCCGCTTGCTGCAGGACCTGCAGTAGCTGGCTGTCGGGTGGGATGTGCGCCACCACGCTAACGGGCTCCGGGACATCGACAAGCGCAGGCAGGCCAGCACCCTCGTTGGGTTCGTCGCGCTGAGCCGGATCGGCCGGCGCTTGCCCCGCCTGCGGCGACAGATCCTCGACGAGCAGCCGGGGACACCTCAGCGAAGTCGCCTTGGCCTTGGCCTTGGCCTTGGCCTTGGCCTTGGCCTTGGCCTTGGCCTTGGGGCGAACTGGCTCTGGAATCGACGCTTCTTCCACTTCTTCCACTTGGACTTGTCTCCTGGCTCCCTTCAAACCGCCGGGCTACAGCCAGCCCTCCTCGTGTCACCCGACTGGATGTTCTATGCACCGCACTCCGGATAGCCCCACGGGGCCCGGGATAATCGAGCGAGAGGACGTGGTCGCCCCAGCCCCGGCTGCGAGCATCTGGCACCCGTTCAGTTCCACGATGACTTGGCGTCCAGGCATTGGTCCTCCGGTTGCGGACTTCTCCACAAGTACGAATCCCGGATCCGCCAGAATCTGCCCCTCATTTTCGACGGAACGGACAGTTTTTCTTCGGCCACCAAGCCGGCACCGGAACCCGAATGCGCCCTCTCCAGGTTACGCAGCTGGATCGCGCGCGTATCCGCGCGCTGCACCGGAATTCGAATCAAGGAGACTGGTTGTCCGGTCTCCACCGGGCGAACTCGCCGACGAGTGGGCGGCGAAGAACCGCCCCATCTTGTTCGGTTCTTGACCATCACCACCGACCGCCGGACCCTGCTCATCGTCCTCCGCGCGTTCCTCATGGACCTCACCGAGCGAGTTCAGATGGGCCCCCACGAGGCCGACTTCGGCGACCTGCCTGGCGATGTGGACGTCGAGGCGCTGATCGACAGCTTGGCCATCGAGGCGATCCAGGAGCAGGCGGAGATGCGCGACATGGACTTGGTCGAGACCGAGGACGAGATCGTCGAGTCGGTCGAGAAGGGGATGCGGGAGCTGCTCGCCGCAGCGGACTGGCATGAGGCGGGCGGGTCGCGCAACTGACGGGTGCCATCCGATTGCTGGGGTGCGCGAGGCACACCTATCCGATATCCGGATTGCTATGCAGCGAGTCTCGTTGTTTGAGAATGTCAGTTCTGGGACAATCTCATCCATGACAACACACGCAAATCCCCCGCGGGGCCGCAAGGTCGATCCCAACTCCAAGTCCGGCCAGATCCGAGCCTTGCTCGCCACCGGCATGTCCGCTGGCGACATCGCCAAGAAGGTCGGCTGCACACCGGCACTGGTCTACAACGTCAAGACGCAACAGAACGGTGCGAAGAAGCGCGGCCCGGGTCGGCCAGCGAAGACCGCGGGCAAGCCGACCAGGGCCAACGCGCCCACGTCGACGTCGGCGGGACTCGACGGCATCCTCGCCGCCGTGAAGGGCGCCGAGCAGGAGCGGGTGAAGATGCGGGCGGCGCTCGAGAAGATCCAGGCGGTGCTGGCCAGCGCGCTGGCGTAGGACGCAGGCCCTGATCTCAGCGGTCACCGCTTGGCCAACGGTCCGCGCGGCCTGCCAGAGGCTACGTCGGAGGCATGCACCGTTCCCGACTGCGACGGCGAGAGGCCCTCGCGGAATCCCGACGGCAGGATGCGCATCGCCCTCGCGGCACTCCCGCCGCCTCGCGCTTGGATCTTTCGGCTCTGAAGGCTCACCACGGCGCGGCTCCAAGAGCATCCTTCAAGTGCGCCGCCACGGCAGCATCGGTCTTCTCGACGAGTCGCTCCACGTGGTTGAGATAACCAGTACCCCAGTGCTTGTAGACTGTCGCGTCGTGGGTAACGCGATGTGCGATGTTGCCTCGTATCGTGATGTGAGCGTCGAGCTTGGCAGCGGCATCTACGCTACTCATCTTCTGCCAAAGCCATGCTGCAGAGACTGACCGGAGTCCGAGCAGAGACTCGAAGAGTTCGTCGACTTGCGCGCGTTTCGGGGTGTTGAGGGAACTCACCCACTTCTCTTTCGCGGCGTCACGATGCATCTGCAGCACGGCCTTCCAACCGGTATCCGCAAGATCCCACACCCGCAAGACGTTGGGGTCGTCGAGAAGCGACTTCGCCGCCAAGGCCTGCACCTTGGCTGGGACCTGGCTTGCGGAAGGAGCATTTGCGAGCAAGAAGTCGAACGCCTCCATCGCGACATCCTCAACGTAGGCTTCCCAGCATGCGGTGATGAACACGATGGCGGCGCGGTTCAGCACCTCCACTTCAGCAGGCCGCCTTCCGGCACCGGGGCCGACCCCGGACCACTCTTCGTGAATGGTCCAGAGCTTCCCGATGTCTTTCTTGTTCTCGCCGAACTTATCGTGGGCATTAGAAGGCACTGGAGACTCCTCTGTCACTGAGTAGCTCGGGAAGGCGCACGACCGTCGAGCATGGGAAGGTCTGCGTACGTGACTACAGCAAACGTTCGCGAGTTGGTTGCGGGCCTGCTAGCTCCCTTCGCAGGCTGTGCCTGATCCACTGGCCGCCTCCGCCGAAGCTCACGGCACTTGCAGTACCCGCAGTCCTTAACCCGCCCGACCACCTCTCGCTCGAGGCCGGAAGCAGGGCCGACGACGCACGATTCCCGGAGGCGAGCAGCGGCGCTGCCAGGTGACTCACTGTGCGTCGAGTAACAGCGTGCACATCCGCGCTCTCTGCAAGCCCCTTCTGTATCACGCCTGCCACGGGTATCCTCCGCGCCCTGAGGGAACCACCATGCAGAAGAGGAACCTCGTCGTGTCGCTGCTGGGGGCGGCACTCGTCTCGCTTCTCGTCGGATGCCACTCGACGCAGACCGACCAGTTCCAGGCCAAGCCCAAGGCGAGGTCGGAGGCGGCGCAACCCATTGATCTGCTCCGCGCGCCCAGCGACGCCCGCGACGGCGCCGACGTGCGCACGGCCACGTTCGAGGCCAGGCGCAAGGCGAACCCGAACGGCGGGGGCGTCGGGCCTAACGCGGGCGCTCTCCACGTGGCCGGGATGCAGCAGACCCGCGAGGTCCACTTCATCAAGGTCGGGCAGGGCGACGCGGCCCTACTGAAGCTGCCCAACCACACCAACATCCTCGTCGACGCAGGTTCGCTGCACGAACGCGCCCCACAGGCCTTTGAGGCGATGCCCCACTGGACGACGCCCAAATCGACACCCCCGTCGCCACCCACCCCAAACACAGCGCCTCTACCTACCCGAGACAACCGACACATCCCCCCCCTACCGCGCAACTGCATCCCTACACACACTCCATGCCACCCGCTTCACGACAACGCATTTATAGCCTGACGGCACTCCTCCTACTCGCCGCAGGCCCCGCTATTCTCAATTCCTCGCGCCCATCCGTCACATCAGCATACGAAGGCACACTCCTCGTCACAGGCGACTTCTCTGACGCCTCGGGATTCGCGGAGCAAGTCTACGCCGGACTGTCGGAGGCCCATGACCCCAAGGACGGCTTCTCCCTCAAGCGCGTCCCCATACCCTCCGATGCATCCCCTCGTAGCGTTTCCGCCCGCGTACTTTCGGCCATCGCAGAGCACGCCCCCTTGCTAATAATTAGCGCTGACACCAGTGCGGCTGCCACATCCGTACTGTCTGCTACCGACTCCCTTTGCGTGCCTACGATCATAGCAGTAGCCACAGGCGACTCGCTTCTACAACCGAAGCCCGGCACTGCATACGCCCATGTGCTGCGATTTGTCCCCCCCAATCAGATGCAAGTCGCATCCATCATTGCGTGGTCCAAAACTCACCTGCACCCACCTGATGATATACAGTCCACCATACGCGATGCCGCCCCCTCCCCTTCCGCCCCGGTGCTCGTATGCCTCACAGACGACACGGATTACGCTCGCGCCCTCATGCGAGGGTTGCGCGCCAAGTGGGACCTATCGCAATTCCATATTCTCGAAGTTCCACGAACTTCGCGCGCACTCACACTGTTTCAATTGGCTCAATCCAAGGCCTCATTCGTCCTGTGCTTCTTTGGCTACTACGCCGACCTACCCGACGTCGTCTCCCTACTGCAACTCCTCCAACTCTCCCCTCCATTCCTCCTCTCGGACGGGTGCGCCTCACCTCACTTCGCTCAACTAAAGTTTCAAAGCGCAAGCCCCAAGGCACCCGTCTACCTATGCGAGCCTCGCCCCGCGGACTCCGACAACACGGGGCCCGCATTTGTGGCCGTAGGAAGAGCCATAATGCTGTCCATTGCGCAGGCCAGCAGAGCCGTCGCACACGGAGAGGCAAGCGGCGGTATACTCAGCGGCATTCGCAGCCTCAAGAGCCCACAGTTTAATGAATTCGGCGAGGCCGTCGGAGTCGCCTTTCAACCCAGGAAAGTCGCCCCATGAATCGCATTCTCCATCGCGCCGCCTGGCACAAGACCCTTCGCTCATACGCTGGGCTCAAGCTGCTGGCGGCAACAGCCCTTTTCATTGCGCTATCTATAGGTGCAACTCTCCTCTATAACAATGTTCTATCTGCTTCCTTTCACGCCGGAACTGCCGAACAACTACTGAACGCGACTCGCTTCGCGGGCTACTATTGGGCCAGTCATCTAGTTTTCGCAATCCTCCTACTCCTCCTCGCGGCTCTCGTCTTTGAGGGCGACGCCCTGGAGCCCTTACTCGGCCTCGTTGTCGAAACCCCAGCACCCGATGCCACCACACGAACGCTTGAACGCCGCCTCCAAGTCTCGATACGCGCCATCGTCACTCTCGACGTGGCACTCCTCTTCATTGCCTGGCCCCTGCTAGTCTTACACTTTGGCTTCGGACCCGCAAGCGCCCTTGCGACCCTCCCGGCAGCAGCATCCGTTGCCGCCTACATCCGACTTGCTGGCCTTACACCACCCCAGCAGGAGCGAATTCGCCCGATAGCCAAACATCGTTTCGCGCATCGCTCCTACAACGTTGCAGGCATGTCCGTTGCGTCCACAGAGTCCCTGTCCGAGGTGCGCATATACCGGGAGCTGAGCGCCAGCGGTGGAGCAAACGAAGATGTCATGCGTTACGTTGCAGGAGGACTCGATTCCACGCTATGGCGCGGCAACAGCAGCTTTCTACAATTGCTCGGGCAGTTTATGGGCACTGCCGCGCCGAACCTGCGCCTATTCCATGCTACCACCGACGCTATCGAGCACGCGCTAAGGGAAGCACTGACACTCCCGCAGAATGCGAGGCGGCGCCGCCGAATCCTATTGTGTTCTGATGCCGACTATCCCGCCATTACGCAACGCGTTACCAGCCTATCTGCACAAGCGCGCCTAGAAGTAGTCAGCGCCCGCGTCTGCGAACATTTATGGGCAGGGGCCGAGGATAGACAGGTCCTCGACGCCTATGTTACGGCCGCGGACTCGTGCAAGGACGCAATTGACATTTTATTGCTGACTCACGTACACAATGAAACTGGTCGACCGCTCCCGTTACGAGACATCATCGGTGTGCTGACCCACTCCAAGAAGCTGGACCCTGATCGTTCCGTAATCGCCATAGATGGAGCCCAAGCCTTAGGTAACATCGTCGTCGACGAGAGCATTCTGTCCACCTGCACATTCTACGCGGGATGCGGTCACAAGTGGCTTCTAGGCGAACCGAGTCTTGGGATTCTATATACGAACCCCGCTCGACACGAACGCTTAACAACCCTGCAAAACACTCGGGGCCTGTCTCACTACGAACCCGTTGCCGGTGAAGACAAGTTGGGGACCATCAATTTGGCGGGCCATATAAGCCTTCATGCAAGCCTGATTGACTTGACTTCGGTAGGCATAGCTCATATTGCTTCCCACAATACGCAACTTGCCATTCGCTTTATCGAGAACATCAGACGGCTTGCGTTACCCTTCCATCCCTTGCCACACAAGGGCGGCGGAATAGTCACAGTCACGTCACCTGATGACAACCTCGTTCCGCGCGTCGCATCGCGGCTTGCGCGGCGCGGCAAATCCATCACACCCTACGCTGCACCCGCGGCGTTGCGCTTCTCCTTCCACTACTACCACGGCGAGGAAGACGTCGCCGAGCTCATAGAAGCCCTTTACACAACACTAGAGGAGTTGCAGTAGTGGCAGTTCTTCTCGGGGTCGTGTCCGCTTTCTTTTTCAGCTCTACTTTCGTCCTGAATTCCATGGTGTCTTCACACGGCGGCCACTGGTTTTGGGCGGCATCGCTTCGCTATGTCTTCACATGCGCATTTCTGATTGCTAATGCATTCTTGCAAAGGCGTACCCATGACTTCAGGAAGCTGCTATTGATCGGACGCAGAGACTGGCGCCTCCTGGCCATCGCCTCACTGTTTACGACTCTGTTGTTCTACGGCCCCCTGTGCTATGGCGGCTCTCGGCTTCCGGCTTGGCTAGCGGCTTGCGCATGGCAAATCACTATTGTCCTGAGCCCAATCGTGCTTCGAATAGGGTTTGGGATGCGAGCAAGCGCTGCCGTGGTTTCTTGGGGCATAGCCGTCCTCCTTGGCGTCTATGTCGCGAGCGCTTCAGGAGCGGGCGCCCGCGATGTTCCACCCTCTGCATTAGTCAATCTCGGGTGGATACTGATCGCAGCACTTTCGTACCCCATTGGCAATCAAATACTGCACTCGGCCGCCAGGGGGCAGCTCGGAGCTACCGATTGGCCTGGATCGATCGCCTCTAGGGCAGAGTCGCGCGTATTGCTTGTCAGCGCGTATAGCCTCCCCGGATGGATTGTCCTCGGTATTGTTGTTAATCCTCCGGCACCAGTTGCGGAGGATTGGATTCGCGGCTCACTAGTCGCCCTACTGTCCGGCGTCTTGGCAACCACTATCTTCTACGCTGCGAGAAGTCGCGCACAAACCGCCTGCCAGATTGCTGCGGTGGACGCTACGCAAGCCATGGAGGTAGTGTTCGCCGCGGTCAGCGCCTCAGTCTTGTTCGACCAAGCGCCGCCCACGGGATACGCGATAGCCGGCATAGGCCTGGTAGCGATTGGAGTACTTGGCGCGGCTCTGGCAGCAGCGAAGACAGGCTGACCCGGTGGACTCTCGAGGGCAAACGCCCTCGGCGGTCCGACGCAGGCCCTAAGGCGGTCCGCAAGCCAGGAGGCCGGCCGACCCTTCGGGGCGAAGCTCGTTCCCGCCCCAGGCTCGAGCCGCACTACACCGACCAGGAAGGCAACCCTGGAGCAAGGCTCCAACCGAGGCTATTCGAGGAACCTGAACTTCCTAGCAGCCCGTTGAAGGTTGAAGAAGCCGCTTCGGGCGAGGTGCCGAAGTGCCGCCGGGGTCTGGGAAGCTAATCCGCGAAGTCGCCGACAACTTCGACGACGTTTCGACCCGCCGCGCCCAGGTCCGCCAAGAAGGCCGACCACAGGGCAACACAGGTCGCGAGGAAGCCGCGTATCGATGCCCACTCCCTCCGTTTCCCGACCCCGATCAGCTTGCGCAGGATCACGCCGAGGTTGTGCGCCATGACCGTGATGAGGCAGCGCCTGCTGACCTCGACAATCCCGCGGATCCATGTGCGTCGTGCGCCACCGGTCGTGACACGTGCGTGAAGCTGCGCTCGACGCGCTCCGCACGCTTTCGCTGCAGTTGCTTCCCCTTGTCCCGCCCGGTGCGCCGCTGATTCTCGCGGTGGGCCTCCTGCCAGCTCTCCGGCTTGTCGTCCCACCGGGGCTTCCGCTTGTCGCGCCGCGGCGCGACGTAGGTGCGGGTGTCGCGGTCGCCCAGCCAAACCAGCGTCTCGGTCTTGTGATAGCCCTTGTCGGCGACGACCTCAGTGATGCGGCACTCCCGCTTCGTCGCGTCGTTGAGGTTGCCCTGCGCATCGACGACGGTGTCCTTGACGGTCTCGCCGTCGGCCTGGTCCGCAGGCTTCACGTCGGCCGCGACCACGATCTCCGTGTCGAGATCGACGGCGTGCTCGGCCCTGTAGGCAAAGCCGGTTGTCCCGCCCTTAATCTTCGTGATGCGCGCGTCCGGATCGCTCGGCGACTCCCCATCGTCGTTGCTCGTCTTCTTGCCCTTCCGCTTGCGATCGAACTGCCGCAGCTGGTCGTCGGTCGGATCCTCGATGCCGGCCTCTTTCGCGTGCTTCGTCAAGTAGGCCTTCCACGTGCCGCTGACGTCGCGGCGTCGCGGCGCACGATCGACTTCATCGCCGCGTTGGCCTCGAGCGTCGTCGCGTCGACGCCGATCGACTTGCCCTTCAGCCCAGGACCAGCGCATCCTCGACCTGCGCACCGGGCTGGCAGAGCGAGGTTTCATGAGCCTTGGTGACATCGCCCGAAGCTGGAAGGGGATCGACTCACCCACCCCGCAGGATCGCCAGGACACACTGCGCATGCTCGACCTGTGTTCGAGCGCCGAGAAGGGCGGGGCGCTGTTCCTTCCACTGCGTGCACATCTGTTCGCCCGTCCGCTCGCCGGCGCCTGGGCTTGCTGGAACCCCCTATGCTCCGACCGCAACAAGGATGAGGGCGCCAGCGAATGGAGGTTCGGTAAGGTCTTCTTGGACCATCGCAGCCACTGCGACGTCTGCAACGCAGTCGTCTCTGAGATCCTGGCATGCAGCGAGTGCGGTGAGGTCTACCTCGCCGCCGAGGAGTCGATCGACGATGGGTTCGTGCTACGCGGTCGAGAGCCGCAGTCCGACGACGACGATCTAACGGAACTCGAGGACGTCGATGCCGAGGCTGAGGCAGAGTCCTCGGCGGCCGGCGACAGCGGGGCGGCGATCGTACAACGCCTCATCCTGACCTCCGAGTGGACCCCCTCGTCATCGAGGGACGACGGTGGCAAGGATGTAGCCGAGGTGCCCCAGCGAGTGCACGTCGATCGGCTCAGTGGGGCCGTGACCTATGAGCCGAACGGTGACGTGTTCGTCTTGCGACCGTACCCCCACCACGCAGGTCAAGCTCGATTCCGGTGCGTGACCTGCGGCCGATGGGAGTCATTCACCCGCCAACTTTTCCGCGGGCTGCGTTCGGGCGCACCATTCTCCCTCTCGGTCGCGATTCCTGCGCTGCTCGACAACGCGCCCCCCATGGAGGGTAAACAGCGCCACGCCCCGGCAGACGGCCGCAGGTTGATCACCTTCACCGACAGCCGGCAGGGAACGGCACGCTTTGCAGCGCGCACGCAGGCCGAGTCCGAACGACTCTACGTCCGTTCGGCGCTCTACCACGGACTGGTGGGGCGAAGGCCGGCATCGCTCTCCCGCGACGCTCGTGACAAGCTGCTGCAGAGGCGCGCTCACCTCGCAGAGAAGCTCGGCGAGGACGACGAAGCAGTCGCAGACCTCGACCGCAAGATCTCCGAAGCGGACCAGGTCGTACCGGCACGCCTCACCTGGTCGGATGCGTGCGTCATGCTGGCGCAGGACAAGGAAATCGACAAGTGGTTCACCTCGGACTGGATCGATCGCAGCTTGGGGCAGATCGAAAGGGGAAGTGTTCCGGGCATCCTTCTCTTCGCCGAAGCGGCGAGGCGCCCGATGCGCATGACGTCGCTCGAGACTCTGGGGCTGATGCGTCTGCGATACCCGTGGATTGACGAGCTTCAGCCGCCGCCAGAGTGGTCGAAGTTCGCCACCACACAGGACTGGCGCGATCTGGTCAAGTTGGCCATCGACTTCGTGTTTCGTTCCTACCCCGCGCTGACAGTCGACGAACGACACCTCGACTGGATCGGTGCCCAGATGCGGGTGCGATCGATCCAAGGGCCGAAGGCGAGCCGAACGAAGGACCCCGATGTGGTGCGGTGGCCCGAGCTGACCGCAGCGCGGCGCAACAGCCTGCCGCGCTTCGTCAAGCTGATGGTGCGCGGCTTGGGCCTCTCGGTCACGCGCGACGGGGACCACACGGTGGTGAACTTCTTCCTCGAGAGGATTTGGGAACAGATCCAGCCGCATCTGCATGCCTACCGCGCCGAGGAATACCGGTTCGACTTGGCCGGCCATGGCAACACTGAGTTGGAGAGCGTTTCCCAGGCGTGGCTGTGCCCGATCACGCGACGCATCCTCGACACGACGTTCCGTGGTTTCTCACCCTACTTGCCCAGGGCTGACAGCCCCGATGCACTCTGTCGCGCCACCCCAGTCGAGATACCACAGATTCCCGTCGCCTTCTGGAACCGGCCCGATGGCGGCCGCTGGGACGAGCGGATGGTCCGCGAATGGCTGGAATTCACACCCACGGTACAAGAGGCGCGGCGCCTCGGCGTGTGGATCGAGGCGAGTGACCGCATCGCAACTGGCACGAAGTACTTCCGCATCGGTGAACACTCGGCCCAGCAAAGTGGTGCGAGGCTGCAGCAACTCGAGGAAGCGTTCAAGGGCGGCTGGATGAACGTGCTGAGCTGTTCGACGACGATGGAGATGGGCGTCGACATCGGCGGACTGTCCATCGTGGCGATGAACAATGCGCCTCCACACCCGGCCAACTACCTGCAGCGGGCCGGCCGCGCCGGCCGTCGTCGGGAGAAGCGGGCGGCAACGTTCACTTTGTGCACGTCGACTCCCCACGGTGCCGCCGTCTATCACAACCCAGTGTGGCCCTTCACCGCTCGGCTGGCGGCACCGAGAGTCGCGCTCGAGAGCCTGCCCATCGCCGAGCGTCACGTGAATGCCCTGACCTTGGCCGCGTTCCTATCGGCAGAGACCGTGGACCCGCCGCAACTGACTACGGCGTGGTTCTTCGAAGGTGATGCCACCAGCTCAGTCGCGCCAGCAACCAGGTTCACCGAGTGGTGCCGGGATGTTCGCGAGAGCACGCACGCACACCTCGTCAGCGGCATCCGCCGCATCGCGCAGGGCACACCCCTCGCAGGCCTCGATACACGCTCCACCCTGCAGCGGACCATCGAATGCCTGGACAAGGTCGAGGCCGAATGGTGCGGAGAGCTGCAGTCCTTGCTCGAACAAGTGCGGCTTGTCGGAGGCGTCGACGACAAGGTCGGGGGCGGCAAGAAGAACCCCGCCCTGCTGGCGTTGGACCGCATGCTCGGAAGACTGCGCCGAGAGTACTTGCTGCGGGAACTCACCGAACGCGGATTTCTGCCCGGGTACGGCTTCCCCACGCACCTCGGCGCCTTCGTCTACACGACGCAGTACGACCTGAAGCGCGAGGAATACCTCCGCAGGCGCGACCAGGACGACGGCGAGGAAGGCTTCCAACGCCGGGGCATTGCCGGAAAGGGAGACTTCCCGTCGCGTCCTCTGCCCCTGGCGATCCGAGACTATGCACCCGGAGCGCGCGTGGTTCTCGACGGACGCGTCTACGAGAGCTGCGGAGTCAGCATGCACTGGCATGCTCCGGCTGGGGCCAGCGAAGCCGGGGAGTTACAGGAACTCCGTTTCGCCAGCTTCTGCAAGCGCTGTGGCACCACCGACACCACGCTGGCCAAGCCCGTGACTTGCTCCTGCGGCTCGGAGGAACTTCGGTGCTCGCAATACCTCGAGCCTTCGGGCTTCGCGGCGGACATTTTCGACTCGCCCACCAACGACACGAGCCGCACTCCCTTCATCCCGCTCGAGGACCCATGGGTCTCCGTGCGCGACAGTGGCTGGGCTCCGCTCCCGCATCCTGCATTCGGCGTAGCACGCAGCAGCCGTAATGGCCACGTGTTCCACCTGCAGCGCGGCATGAGCAGAGCCGGCTACGCAGTTTGCCTTTGTTGTGGGCGCGCGGCTGAAGAATCCGGGCCGATCGACGACAAGCTGCCGAGGCAGTTGATCAACCATCGGCCTCTGCGTGGCGGCAAGAGCAACGGAACGCTGTGCCGCGCCAACGAGAACCCGTGGGCCATCAAGCGCCACCTCTGGTTCGGGGTCTCGAGCCGAACCGATGTGTTCGAGGTCGCGTTGCGCGACCCTGTCACGAACGCGCCGTGGAACGACCCGGTAGGGACTCGCACTCTTTCGATCGCCCTGCGCGAGGGACTGGCTCGACTGCTCGGTGTCGAGAGCCGAGAAATCGGGGTCACGGTCCGCTCCGTACGACTCGATGATGGCCTTCCCGCTCAAGCGACGATCGCGCTGTTCGACAATGCGACGGGCGGCGCAGGATACGCATCTACCGCTCTGGATCACCTGCGGCGTTTGTTCGAGAGCGCGGCCGAGGTCCTGCGTTGTCCGGAGGAGTGCGAGGCCGCGTGCCACGCTTGTGTGCTCACGTACGAGACCCAGGGCTACGTCAAGGAGTTGAATCGACACGTTGCTCTCGGATTCGTGGAGCGGCTGCTGCATGCCGGGTTCTCCATGCCCGAAGAACAGCAACTCTTCGGGCCCGAGTCGCGAGCAGAGAGTGGTGACCTACGTCACCTGCTGCAGCGCACCGTCGTGAGCACTCAGGCGCAGACCATTCGCATATTTCTCGGTGGGCCCGTCGACCAATGGGACCTCGACGAGGAGGCTTGGCGGCTTTGGCCCGATCTGCTGCGGCTGCGCGGCGATGGGCGCAAGGTCGAACTCTGCTTGACCGAGTCCGCACTTCGTCAGCTTCCAATGCCGGTGACCAGCCGGTTGGCCAGTGCCTCGGAGAGCGCAGGCATCGTGGTCCGGGCACTGGATGCCCCCCTACGCGCCAAGAACGGATGGCTCCTGGCCGAGGTTACTGGGAACGGACGCTCCACTCGCTGGGCCACGCTCTCCGATGCCATCGCCGTTCCTGGGGCAGGTTGGGGTTCTTCTGTAGAGCAGTCGGTCATCGTGCGCCAGGACGCGCAAGAAGTCGCTTGCGAGAGTGGCAGAGTCCTGGACATCGAGGACCTGCGACCCAAACCGCAAGGCGGCGCCGTTGTACTGGAACTGCGAAATCAGCTGGATGGTCCGATCGGCGACTTCGGCACGAAGTTCTGGAACCTGGCGCTGCAGAAGTCGCCGGCCCTCATGGCTCGTTTCCAGGGTCCGCAGCGTGTCGTGCGAGTCTGCTACTCAGATCGATACCTACGCTCTCCTACGGTCGTGAGGCTGCTCTATCAGACCTTCGAGAGGTTGCTCAGCCTGCAAACCACCAAGGGGCCCGACAAGGTGCGTGGGGAAGTGCTCAGCTCCTACCTGCCCAGGGACTCACGTGTTTCCGCCACGACCTTCGACAATGACTGGGAGTCGGAGGATCTGCGGCGCGATGTCCTGGACGGCGTGCTGGGGCATCTCGGATTGAACGTGAAGTTCGAACGGCGCAGCACGCGCCAGCTGCCTCACGCACGCACGTTGGAGGTGCACTGGGACGATGGAGGCAGTGTCGTCATCGGCCTAGACCAGGGCTTCGGCTCATGGCGCGGCGGCGACACTACGCCGTTCCCATTCAGGCAAGGGCTACAGCCGCAGATGAAGAGACTGATCACGGCTTCGTTCGCAATCACCGCGGGCTCGAACTTCGTGGTCCCCGCCTACATCCACCCAGTGCGGAAGCCTGGCCCTTCCGTGTAGCCCTCGATCTTCGATCGCACTCGCATGCCGCCCGCATCCCTCCGCCCCGAACTCACCAACCTCATCCTCCTCGAACTGCTCGGCCCCAAGAACGGCCCAAACGAGGAAGTCGAGCAGGCCCACGTCCACGACCGCTACCTCTCCGGCATGCTGGCACCTCCCGACTCCCGCGTCGGCGAGGACCAGGACGACGACTTCGACAGCGGCGAGTCAGACCGCACGGGTGAGAACGGCCACGCCGACCACGCCACGCCACGGGCCGACTCCCTCTTCCCGAGTTCGCTCGGATGCACGTTCGTCGTCGCCGCCGACTCCAAGTCCCTGCGCATCTCCGCAACCTGGGGCCACTACCTCCGAATGGAGAGCGAGACGGCTACCACCAACGCCGGACGCCCCAAGCAGGTGTGGAAGCGACACCCGCGCCGCGGACACAAGGACATCCCCCTCCGCCACGGCCGCATCACCCCTTTCGCACCCGATCCCGAACAGCCCGACGTGCTCGTCGAGGGCCTGATCCGCAAGCGTACCAACGGGTGGATCGTCACGACCTTCCTCGTCGACAAGCAGCTCAAGCCGGACGAACGGCCCGACGAGGCATGGTTGTTCCAGGTCGAACTCGCGATCACCGCTCTCGACGGTGCCCCGATCTTCCGCCACCGCGACATCGTGCCGAGCGCGCGCGACGACGACGGCCGCAGCCGCGAAGATCGCGAGATGGCGATGCTGCATCGCCGCGAGGGTGAGTTCGCGACCGGACATGGCACCGCGGTGCACGTCGACGTCGATCCCCACGATCCCTGGCGGGCGCTGGCCATCCGCACCGTCGCGATCCCCGCATACGAGGTGCGCCAGCAGACCCCACGCACCGCGGGTGACCCCGGCTCCGCGGGCCTCGAGCAGCTCGTGCTCGACATGAAGGCACTGGCCGAGGCGCCGCCCGAACGGTTGCCCGCGATGCTCGAGCAGCTGGCCTCCGCGTACGCCACGTGGATCGCCGAACGCGCGGCCGCGAAGAACGATCCCGACGCTCACCTCACCGCGTTCGCCGACGAGGTCGACACCAACCTCGCGCGTGCCCGCCGCGCCGAGGCCCGCATCCGCGAAGGCATCGCCGTGCTTGCCGACGACCCACTGGCCAACGAGGCGTTCCGCTTCGCCAACCATGCCATGTACCTGCAGCGTGTGCATTCGCAGGTCGCCGAGAAACGCCGCCGCGGCGATGCCCGCGTCGTCGACGAGATCCTCGCCGAGGTCGACTCCCGGCCGGAGAACCGCAGCTGGTACCCGTTCCAGCTGGCGTTCGTCCTGCTCAACCTGCCGTCGTTGGCGAACCCCGCCCATCGCGACCGCGGCGAGACCGCCGATCTGCTGTGGTTTCCGACCGGTGGCGGCAAGACCGAGGCCTACCTGGGCCTCACCGCGTTCACCCTCGCCATCCGTCGCCTACAGGGCGTCGTCGGTGGACGCGTCGGCGATCGCGGCATGGCCGTCCTGATGCGCTACACCCTGCGCCTGTTGACCGTGCAGCAGTTCCAGCGCGCCGCGGCGTTGGTCTGCGCGTGCGAGGCGATCCACCGCAACGCGCTGGTCGACGGCAAACCCCGGTTCGGCAGCGAGCCGTTCCGCATCGGCATGTGGGTCGGTGGCCGCACCAGTCCCAACAGCACCGCCGACGCAGCCGAGGCCATCGAGGGAGCCAACCGCCACGGTTCCGGAGGCGGCAACGGCTCCCCGCTGCAGCTGACCGCGTGCCCATGGTGCGGATGCCGCATCGAGCTCGGCAAGAACCTCAAGGCACACAAGGCGCCCAGCGGTCGCGGCCGCACGTTGACCTTCTGCAGCGACCCGCTCGGACGCTGCTCCTTCTCCGAACGCCAGGCACCCGACGAAGGCCTGCCCGTCGTCGTCGTCGACGAGGAGATCTACCGACTCCTGCCCGACGTCGTGGTCGCGACCGTCGACAAGTTCGCCCAGCTCGCGTGGAACGGGCAGACGCAGATGCTGTTCGGCCAGGTCGACAAGCACTGCTCTCGCCACGGCTTTCGCAGCAGCGAGACCGACGACGCGGACACCCACCGACGCGAGGGATCGCTCGAAGCCGCGCACTCGATCGACCACCCCGATCTGCGCCCCCCGGATCTGATCGTCCAGGACGAACTCCACCTCATCTCCGGACCGCTCGGCAGCCTCGTCGGCCTCTACGAGACCGCGATCGACGAGTTGTGCACGTGGCAGCTCGACGGTGTCACGGTGCGCCCCAAGGTCGTCGCGTCGACGGCGACCGTGCGCAATGCCAGGGCCCAGGTGCGCAGCCTGTTCGCGCGGCAGGTCGAGGTCTTCCCGCCGCCGGGCACCGACGCCAGCGACAACTTCTTCTCCCTGCGGCGCGACCCCGAGGAACGGCCGGGCAGGCTCTACCTGGGCATCTGTTCTCCGGGACGACGGCTCAAGATGGCGTTGATCCGCGCCTATCAGGCCGCGCTCGCGGCCGGACAGGTGCTCTACGACCAGTACGGACGTGACGCCGATCCCTGGATGACCCTCGTCGGCTACTTCAACTCGCTGCGCGAGCTCGGCGGCATGCGGCGCCTGGTCGACGACGACATCCAGAACCACCTCTGGAAGATGGACGAACGAGGCCTCGGCAAGCGCCGCCTGAACAAGGTCGAGGAGTTGACGTCGCGGCGCGACTCGACCGAGATCCCGAAGATCCTGGACCAGCTCGAAGTACCGTTCGATCCCAAGCTGGCGGCGGATCGCAAGCAGGCCCGCAAGGAGGGCCGCTCGAGCGAGGCCTCCCCGATCGACGTCCTTCTCGCCACCAACATGGTGTCGGTCGGCGTCGACGTGAAACGCCTGGGACTCATGGTGGTCGGCGGCCAACCCAAGACGACCGCGGAGTACATCCAGGCCACCAGTCGTGTCGGTCGCTCGTTCCCGGGTCTCGTGCTGACCGTCTACAACTGGGCACGGCCTCGGGACCTGTCGCACTACGAACGCTTCGAGCACTACCACGCGACCTTCTACCGCCACGTCGAGTCGCTGTCGGTGACGCCGTTCGCCCAAGGGGCCATCGAGAGAGGACTCACCGCCCTGCTGGTCTCGCTCGTGCGTCAGTCCGGCCCGGAGTTCAACGGCAACGATCGAGCGAGGCAGATGCGAGCCAACCACCCGACGGTGAAGCGTGCGGTCGACGCGATCGTCGAACGGGCGACTCGTCTCGTCGGCAAGGCCGCCGGTGAAGAACTGCGTGGCTATCTGCGCAGACGTCTCGACGACTGGGCGCGCGAAGCGCAACGCAAGCCGACCCTCGGCTACAAGGGCAAGCGCGACCTCACCCTACCGTTGCTGAAGAAGCCGGAGGAGGGGCCTTGGGGTGAGTTCACGTGTCCCAACTCGCTGCGCGAGGTCGAACCTGCGGCCGCGGTTCTGTTGGACGAGGGAGACTGACGATGCCACGAGACGGCGTGAAGAAGCTGGGTGACGTGCGGCGCAGTCAGGTCCTGCATGCGTCGGGGGTCGGATCCGTGATCGACCTGCCCCACCTGTCGGGCATGGTGATGGGCCTGCACCGCTGGGATGCGCCGAACGCCCGCACGATCGTGCAGGAGGATCGACTGCTCGCGATCGTGCGTCAGCAGCTCGGCCCCCAGGTCGAGCGACTCTGCCTGCCGCCTGTCCCGCTGGGCGACAGCCGTGATCCATTGGATCCGGAGAACCTCAAGGGCATCCCCGTCTCCCCGTTCCCCAACTGGCTGCGTTGCCCGCGATGCGAACTGCTGGCGCGGCGCGACTCGGGGCACTTCCGCCTCGAACACAACCCCTATCGCCCCGACCGGTCCCGCTTCGTGCACGCGCAGTGTGCTCGCGGCAAGTCGTCGTCGACTCCGGCCCGTTTCGTCGTCGCGTGCGAACGTGGGCACATCGACGACTTCCCGTGGCACGAGTATCTGGGCTGTGAGAAGGGCGAGGGGTGTGGACCACTGCAGTTCCAGGAGAGCGGCGTGTCGGCCGAGGTCGCCGATCTGTGGGTGGTGTGCAGCGGCTGCGACAAACGCAAGTCGATGGTCAAGGCCTTCGGTGACGATCGTGAACTTCCCGAGTGTCGCGGCAAGCACCCCCACCTCGGCAACGACGGCGATGCGGAATGTGGTCAGCAGCTGCGCACCCTGCTCGTCGGCGCGTCGAACCTGTGGTTCGGCATCACCTCCACCGCTCTGTCCCTGCCGACGCAGACCGGCCGTCTCGAGAGCCTCGTCGAACGCCACTGGCCCGTGCTCGAGAAGGCGACCTCACGCGAGATCCTCGCGGCGTTCCGCGGCGTCGGCACGCTCAGCGCGTTCGAGTCGTGGACGGATGACGAGCTGTGGGCCGTGGTCGAGGCCAGACGCAGCCGCACAGAGGATGCAGCCGAGGCGGTCGTCGACCTGAAGATCGCGGAGTGGGCCGCGTTCTCGAGACCGGGTGTGATGGCGAAGAGCGAGGACTTCCGATTGACGGAGGTCGCGCCGCCGCCTGCCTACGCCCATGAGATCGAACAGGTCGTGCTGGTCGAGAAGCTGCGCGTCGTGAAGGCGCTGACGGGCTTCACCCGCATCCAATCGCCGGGCGACTTCGCCGAGCCCGGCGAGATCCCTCCGGACATCCGCGTGCCGCTGACTCGCGGAGAACCCACATGGGTACCGGCCGCCGAGGTTCGGGGGGAAGGCATCTTCCTCCGCGTGCGAGAGACGGCCTTGCAGGAGTATCTGCGTCGCACCGAGCTGCAACACCTCCACGAAGCCTTCGTCGGGGCACACGTCGCGTTCCGGCGCGCGCGCAAGATCGAGCCGGCGCATGGCCACTTCCCCGGTCTTCGGTATGTGGTGCTGCACACGCTGTCCCACCTGCTGATCCGGCAGCTCGCGATCGACTGCGGTTACTCCGCAGCAAGCCTCGCCGAGCGCATCTACGCACGCGAACCCGACGACCCCGATGGCCCGATGGCGGGCATCCTGCTCTACACCGCCGCGGCGGACAGCGAGGGCACCCTCGGTGGGCTCGTCGCTCTCGGTCAGCCTGCAGAACTCGGCCGGCACCTGACCGAGGCGCTGCGTCGCGCGACGCTGTGTTCCTCGGATCCGTTGTGCGCCGAACACCCGCCGATCGCCGACGCCCGCACCCTGCACGCAGGAGCCTGCCACTCGTGCCTGTTCGTCTCCGAGACGTCGTGCGAGCGCGGCAACAAGTTCCTCGATCGCAACCTCGTGACGGCGACGATGGCCGAGCGCATCCCACCGTTCTTCCCGCCGGAGCGCTACGAAGCGTGAACGGCGCCGGGGACGAGTTCGCGAGGCTGGTGATCGACGCCGTCCGCACGCTCACGTCCAGACAGCTGAACGACACGATCACCCGCCTCGAATCGTGCGGTGGCTGGGAGGCAGCCGAGTCGGTGTTCGCCTACGTCGGTTCGTACGATCCTGCATCTGCAAGAGTCGTTCGTGATCTCGCCAAGCAGGCCAAGGTCGGGCCCCACGAAGTCGCCGGCTGGTTGCGCGGTGCGATGGCGATGGCCGAGTCTGGGACTCCCGAATCGACCGTCGAGATCGTCTGGACCGGACCGAGCCCCACCCTGACGAGCCTGCGGCGCACCGAGCAAGCGCTGTTCGAGGTGATCGAGGCGGCGCAGAGAGAACTGTGGATCGTCTCCTTCGCGACCTACGGCCTGCCTTCGGTGTGCGCTGCCTTGGTCGCTGCCGCAGGCCGCGGATGTCGCGTGCGCCTGCTGCTCGAGTCCGAAGTCGAGAGCGATGGTCGACTCGCTCACGGCAGCGTGGAAGCCGTGCCTGACGAGGTTCGGTCTTGCTGCGAGCTGTACGTCTGGCCCAGGGAGCGGCGCGACACCGATGAGCGCGGTCGCTTCGGACTGCTGCACGCGAAATGCGCAGTCGCCGACGGGGAGATCCTGTTCGTGGGCAGCGCCAACCTCACCGACGCGGCCTTCGATCGGAACATCGAACTCGGTGTGCTGACGAGAGGCGGGAGACCAGCTGCGATCGTCGAGCGACAACTGCGATGGCTCGTCGACAGCGCCACCATGGCCCTCGTTCGAGACGATTCCGCTGGTCCACCCAGCTGACCCGGCAGGCAGCAGACGAGAACACCCATGGCCCTGCACACCCAGTTCCAACGCAAGCTCGACCAGATCTGGAAGCGCCAGTCCGCCAAGCTACGCGCCCTGATCAAGGCCAAGCCCGGCAAGCCCCTCACCTTCACGCGCAAGACGCGCAACCGACTGATCGGCGAACTGCTCGCCCTGGCCACCAAGGACATCCTGCGAAGCGCCGGACGCGACGCCTTCCGTGACACCCACGTGAAGCGCCGCCTCTTCCGCCTGAAGGGCCGAGGCCGCGTGGCGCGAGGCGAGAGCCTGGCGACTTTCGCGCGAAACCTCTCGGGGCCGATCGTCTACGCGTTCTGGAGAGGGCGCCGGTGCCTCTACGTCGGCAAGGGATCGCGAGCGACCCGCCTGGTCTCTCATCGCAAGTCCTACGGGCGGGAAGCCGACTCGGTCGAGGTCTTCTTCGTGCGCTCGCGGAGCTACCTCCCGAAGGCCGAGTGCCTCGCGACGCACCTGTTCGAGCCTCGCGATCTGGCGGTGCGGCCTGCGCGAGCCGCTTGGGGCAAGAAGTGCCCGGTCTGCTTGCGGCACGATCGAGTCCGGCGAGAACTGTTCCGACTGTTCGCGATGCACTGATGCACGGCGGCGGCCGCCATCTCTCATTCGCGCCAGAACCCCTGCACATGCACAACCACGGCAACTTCGTCCTGATCCAGAGCGATGATGATGACCCCGAACTGGTCGAGCGCCTGCGATTCGGCGACACCTCCGGTCGCGACGAGGCCTGGCTCAGGGACACTCTGCACGCGCTGCCTCAACTGCTTCCCATCCAGGCCATCGACAGCGCGTTCGGGCCACTGATCCCCCTTTGCGTCGAACTGAACTGCGAGGTCGGCCGAATCGACGTGGCCTTCGTCAACCCCGCCGGCCGACTGACTCTGGTGGAGTGCAAGCTGTGGAGGAACCCCGAGGCTCGCCGCGAAGTCGTGGCCCAAACCCTCGACTACGCGAGCACGCTGAGCCAGTGGACCTATGGTGATCTGCAAAGGCAGGTGGCGCGCGCGACGGGACTGGACGGCAACGTTCCGTTCGAACTCGTCAGGAAGAGGTTCCCCGAAGTCGTCGAGCACGATTTCGTGGACGCTGTGTCCCGCAGCCTGCGGGAAGGACGGTTTCTCCTCGTGGTCGCGGGAGACGGCATTCGCGAAGGCGTCGAAAGGATCACGAGCCTCGTGCAGCGCAACGCCGCGTTGGGGTTCTCGTTCGCGTTGGTCGAGATCGCGCTCTACGGAATGCGCGACGGGAGGTTGCTCGTGCAGCCCAGGATCCTCGCGAGGACGCACGTGGTCGAACGTTCGTACACGCTCCTCGATGGGCGGGAATCGGGCAGCTCATCTGCGACACCTCGCCTCGTGGACGTTGCAGAGGCGACCTCCAACGAACCAGAAGACGCGCGCGGTGAAAGCGACAAGCAAGCCGAATACCGACGATGGTGGCAGCCGGTGATCGATGCCAGGTTCGATGATCCGGAGCAAGCACCTGCGGTGCTCTGCTGGCCCAACAACGTGCGGGTCGCGCTCCCCTGGCCGGGCGCCTGGCTGACAGGCTTCCGCGCTGGCGACAGCCTTGGTGTCTTCACCTCGGGACGCAAGGGTGTCGGGCAGGAGATGCTGCGGCAGCTGTCCCCGGAGATAAAGAGCATCCTCGAAGACCTCCCTGAGGGCGCAGCCGTGCGTACCCGTGCCGAGTCCCAAGACATGGAGATCACCTGCACGCGCCGAGCAGACGCCTTCGCTGACGACGACGCGAAGCGCAGATGGCTGGCGTCGACCCTGAACTCCTTCGTGAATGCCCTGAGACCACGCCTGCTGGCGCTCACGAAGTAGGCCGCGCATCGGCTACGCCCGTCGCCGCCCAATTCGACGACGAGGCGCAGATCGGCGGCGACCTGCTGCATGTCCCGCACGACCTCGATCTGCGGCGCACCGCTCGTGACCAGCAACACTGCACTGCCTTGGTGCATCTGCACCGCCACGACCATCAGCGCCTCACACATCGCCACCGCTACCATCTCCCACCCATGCGCACCGCCACCGCATTCCTCACCACCCTCCCCCTCCTACTCCTCACCACCCCCACCCAGACCCCAACCCAGCCCCCCACCGTCCGCATCTTCCTCCTCGCCGGCCAGTCCAACATGGAAGGCCAGGGCGTCGTCGACCTCGACGACGCACGCGACTACAACGGCGGCCGCGGCACGCTCGCACACTTCCTCTCCACCCCAGCCAACGCCGCCGAGTTCCCCGACCTGCGCGCCACCGACGGCACCTGGACCACGCGCGACGACGCATTCGTCACCTACGCACCCGCGCGCGGCGCACGCAAGGTCGGACCGTTGTCGATCGGTTTTTCGGTCTACGAGGGCCAACACCACATCGGGCCGGAACTGGGCATCGGGCGGGCGCTTGGGGCGAAGTTCACCGAGCCGGTGTTGTTGATCAAGACGGCCTGGGGCGGCAAGAGTCTGGCGAAGGACTTCCGGCCGCCGAGCGCTTCGGGCGAGACGGGTCCCTACTACACGCAGATGGTGAACGAGTTCCGCGCGGCGGTGGCTTCGCTCGGGCAGGATCATCCGCAGCTCGCACAGCATCGGCCGCAGTTCGACGGGGTGATCTGGTTTCAGGGCTGGAACGACGCGTGCGATCGGGAAGCGACGGCCGAATACGCAGCCAACCTCACGCTGCTGATCGGCGACCTGCGCGCCGAGCTTGGCGACGCGCAGCTGCCGTTCGTGGTCGGCGAAACGGGCAACTGGGACGGAGAGGAGTTTCGGCGGGCGCAGCAGCGCGGCTGCGAAGATGCGAAGGTCGCGGCGGGCACGCGGTTCGTTGCGACGCGGCAGTTCTTGCGCAAGCCCGAGGACTCACCCAACCAGGGGCACGGGCACCACTGGTATGGCAACGCCGAGAGCTACCTGCGCATCGGCGACGCGCTGGGGCGCGCGACCGAAGAACTGGTGCTCGCGCACGACGCGGCACGGCAGGCGGTCACGCCCGCCAAGAACGCGCCCAGCAAGCGCTGATACCGTGACGCCGGCACTCGCACCCGCAGCCCCTCGTCACTCCGCCAACCGGAACGCCGAGTACCCCTCGTCCTCGGTGACCTCCCGCCCGGCCCACGTCGGCGCGACCACCGCCGCCAGCTCCGCGTCGCTCGCGCATTCGATCTCCGCGAGCACCAATCCGCGCCGCGCCTGGGGCTGTTCCCAGACGTCGATGGCCCACGTGCGCCCCGCCTCGACGAGCTGATACCGCCGCTTGCACGACCTTCGCCCCGGCAGCCCACACAACACCTCGGCCTCCTCCGCCGTCATGTAGATCGTCGTCAACCGCCGCCGCCGCGGATCCGACGGCGCCTCGAGATCCGCGCGCTTCTGACCGAGCTTGACGACGACCACCTCGCCGCTCGGTGCCTCGACCTGGCGCAACCGCAGGTTCGCACCTTCGACGAACAGGTCCCGCAGCCGCGTGAACGCCAACGGATCGACGACCTCCGGCAGGCGCGGCAGGACGAAGCGGCGTTCGAGTTCCAGGCGCCAGTAGTCACGCAGCAGGGGGCGGTCGTTCATGACCAACATCGTTGCGTCGACCCTCGTCAAACGCGATCTTGGCCGATCGGCGTCATCCAAGAGGCGCGTTGCGGCCTGTCTCGGGACAGCTGGCTCCGCAACCAGACTGGCAACGGCGATCGAGGATCGAGGATCGCAGCGACCTACTCGTCACCGCCTTCGGGCCCATGGAAGATCGCTTCCAGGTCGCGGGCACCATGCAGGACACGCACGACCTCGATGCCGGACGCTCGCGGCAGGTCGCACAGTCCTCGAGGTCTCGCTTCGCCCGCGGGGTCTTGTCCGCACGACCGCCGGCCATCAGCCCTCGCGACCCGTGAGGCGCTTCCTGAGCCCTCAGACCGTCTCAACCGCCTTTCGCACACGATGTCGACATCACCCAGGTCGATCTGCCTCAGGACCAGAAGGCACCGGGCCGGACCGAGCTTGTCTGGCCCGATGGCACGAACCCGATCTTCGATCTTCGAATCGCCAGACGGGCGCCGTCGCCGCCCGCGTCACCGCGCCGCCGCGTCCTCGATCGCCCCGGCGAGCCCACGCAGCACTTCGGCGAGCACGGCTGCCGACTCGCGATCGGCTCGCAGCACGAGACCGCCATCGCCTCGCGGCTCGACGCTGAGCCCCGCGAGCAGATTGCGCACGCGCGCGGGGTCGATCGTCGGTCCCGGGCGGTCCCCCGCATCGGCGCCGGCATTCTCCTCCGCGCGCACCGCACGCGCGGACCGCGGCGGTGCAGACTCGCTTGCGGCGACCAAACCATCGTCGTCGACGCTTCCCACGACAACCTCCGATTCTTCGTCGGCTTCGTCCGCGGCTGCGGCCGGCAGGTCCACACCGTCGACCAGGCTGCGAGCAGCTCCCAGGAACCCGCCGCGCTGCTCGAAGCGAACCTCATCGGTCTGCCCATCGAACACGGCCGTGAACGTCGCCTGCTTGGCTTGCAGCACGGTGGCCATGCGGCTCTCGATGCAGCCTTCGCCGACCAGCGAATAGACGTCGACCTTCTCGGTCTGACCCAGTCGCCAGATGCGCGCGGTGCGCTGCTCGAACACCGCCGGATTCCACGGCAGATCGAAGTGCACGCAGCAAGACGCCGCGTGCTGCAGGTTGAGTCCGACGCCACCGGCATCGGTGGCGAAGAGGATGCGCGTCGCAGGATCTTCGTGGAACGCGAGGATGTTCTCGTTGCGGCGGCGCAGCGACTCGGCACCCGTGAAGAACGTGCTGCGAACGCCGTGCTCACGCAGCGGGGCAGCGACCGCCCAATCGGCGAGTCGCAGCGCGCGCCGCCACGCGCTGAACACGACGACCTTACGTTCTTGCAGGACGGTGAGTTCGTGCAGCAGCGTGCGCAGTTCGGCGAGTTTGGGCATCGCCAGGCTCTCGAGCAACGCGTTCGTCGGCTTGGCCTTCTCGATGCCGGGCCACACGTCCTCGAACTCGAACTGCGCCATGCCGTTCGCCAGGATTCGCTGCTCGGTGAACAGCTGCATCAGCCGGAGGAACTCGGGCCGGGTCAGCGGGCGGCGATCCGAGATGCGCAGAAGTTTGGCGATCGGTGGGTTGCGATCGTCGTGTTCTTCCAGCTGCGTCGCCGTGAGCGGCACGTCGATGCGCGTATCGATCCGACCGGGCAGTTGCGAGAGCACCTCGAGTCGGCGACGGCGCACGAGCACGGGTGCGAGGCGCTCACGCAGGATCTCGAGATGCTGCAATCCGTCGCCACCGTTCATCTGATGGAACGGCAGCAGCCGCCACATCGGCTGCAACGGTCGACGGTCGAGCCACTCGAGGATCGAGTCGAGCTCGGTCAGGCGATTCTCGAACGGCGTCCCGGTGAGCACGAGCCGGAACGGCACCTGCAGCTGTTTGATGGTCGCGGCGGTGCGCGTCTCCCAGTTCTTGGTGCGCTGCGCCTCGTCGAGGAGCACGAGCTCGGGCCGCCATTCCTTCGCGAGTTCGAGATCCCTGAGCACCTGTTCATAATTGACGACGAGGAAGCCGCGCTTGGTGCGGCGATAGAGGGCCGCACGTTCTTCGGGCGAACCTTCGACCACGGCGATCGGCACATCGCTGCACGCGTGCCATTCGCGTAGCCACTGTTGTTTGAGCGGAGCGGGCACGACGAGCAGGCCCCGCCCGACGAATCCCTTGCCGAACAGGACATGGCAAGCAGCGATCGCCTGCGTCGTCTTGCCGAGCCCCATGTCATCGGCGAGCAGCAGTCGCCCGGTCGCCAGGAAGCGCGCGACTCCCTCGCGCTGGTAGGGGTAGAGCTGGCGACCAAAGCCGCGCGGCCGCGCCGAAGGACGAGACAGGGGCAACAGGCGTGTGGCCGTCTCGAGACGCTGCGCCTCGTCCTGCAACCAGCCGCACAGTGCGGGGTCGTCGGCACAGGCACGCAGCCGTTCGAGCAGCGCCGCGCGACGCTTGCAGTCGCCGGCATGCGCGGTGCCGAGCCGCAGCGGCGCGGCGCCAGCGACTCCGCCAGGTCGTGCCACGAAGTCGCGCCGCAGTTCGCGGAAGCGCGCGGCGGGCTCACGACCGCCGACTGGCCAGTGCAGTTCGATCTGCATCATCCAGTCCCCCGCACCGGTCAGCGGCTTGTGCGGCGACCAGCGCAGTTCGGGCTTCGTGCGCCGAGTCGGCATCTCGAGCCGGGCTCGGGCGAACGCCAGCTTTCGTTTGCCGAGGTCGGCCAGCACCGCGAGCACGTGTTTGCACAGTCCCAGTGAGTTGCCGCGGAAGTCCGGGCAGCCGCAGCTCGCCTCGAGCGGGTCGAGTCGGTAGAGCCGCGTCACGTAGGGGCGAGGTCGCTGCCGCGGCTTGGCGGTCCGGTAGTCACCGAACACGCTGTCAGCCGGGCGTTGCTGCACGCGCAGCTTCTCGTCGCCGGCGATCTGCAGGCGCCGTTGCGTGGCCTCGGCTGCGGCAAGCAGGATCACGAACCCCGCGTCGCCGTGCAGTCGGCACGTGTGCTCGGTCAGCAGGTCAGCTGGGATCCCGGTCTTGCCGGTTCGCAGCAATGCAGCCACCTGGGCCCGGGCGGCGTTGCCGTTCGGCTCCGGCGCTGTGGTGAGTGGCGCGACGGCATCCCTGGTGGCGGGTGTCGGAACGGACTCGAATTCGACAGCGCCAGTCTCGGAGTCGGTGAGCATCCGGGCAGGATGCATGCGCAGCGGCGACGACGAAAGTGCGAGCACGAAGAACGCGTTTGGGCACCAGCTGCCCCAAACTCCTCGAGATCCACCTGCACGGCGATCCAAGCGTGTAGCCAGCGGTCTCACGAGGTATCACACGACGCCACCGCGCCGCGCCTTCCCCTCGCCCGCCCCGATCCGCCCGATGCCCGCCGCCCTGCACCGCCCTGAACCCGTCCTTCGCCACCGCGCGTCACCCATCGACCGCCACACCCCGGCGACGCAGGCCGTGGCACAACTGCTCGACGGACGCTCACTGATCGTGACCGATCGCTTCGCGACCGGGCTCGACATCCTCGCCGCGCTGCGCCTGCAACTCGAAGAGCCGGACGAAGACGCCGGCTACGTCGCCAAGCGCGCCTTCCGCGAAGCGTTCCAATCCGCGTCGAACCACCTGCTCGCGCCCGTCGTCAGCCGCAAGGTCGCCCTCCCCGGGGCACCACGCCCCGGCTTCCTCGCCGAGTTGTATCCCGACCACGCCGACTTCGCGCTGCCGGTCGAGGACGCGAGGGTCCTGAGCAGCGCGTGGGACTGGTATGCGGAGGGCGTCTACTTCCCCGTGCTGGGCTATCGCGTGCACCCGTTCTTCGGAACGTACATCCCGGCCCGCATGGAGCACCTCGAGCTCTTCGGCACGTGGCTCGCGAAGTACCAGGGCGCGCGCGACCGGGCGATCGACGTCGGCACCGGCTCCGGCGTGCTGGCGCTGCAGATGGCGAAGGCGGGGTTCGAGCAGGTCCTCGCCACGGACATCAACCCGAACGCGATCGAGAGCGTCGCGAGGCAGATGCGTCGGCTTCCGGTCGCGCCGCCGATCGAACCCGAGCACGCCGACCTGCTGGGCACGGATCGTGGCCCCATCGACCTCATCGTGTCCAACCCGCCGTGGATGAAGGGCGAGGTGGGCCGCACTCTGGACCTGGCGATGTACTTCCAGGACGGCTTCTTCGAACGCTTCTACGAACAGGCCCTGCAGCGCCTCGCGCCCGGCGGCCGCATCGTGTTCGTGTTCTCGAACATCATCGAGCTCTCGCAGCCCGACGTGCCGCATCCGATCCAGACCGAACTCGATCGCGGGCGGTTCCGGCTGGTGGAGAAGCTCACGCGCCGGGTGAAGCCGCTGCGAAGGCGAACGCGGGAGAAGGTGGAGGTGTGGGAGTTGGCGGTGGTTTGATGGCGGGGGTGGCCCTGTTCCGGCCGGTCCGAAACTGAAGCATCCCCGGCGGCCCCTTCGAGGAGAGCAGCCCGAATACCAGGATGTTCGTGTCAAGGACGAGCCGCACGCGTGGCCGCAACGACTCACGGAGTGGCTCGTCATGTGGGTTCATCCATCCCGCAAGGGCGCCCAAACTCCAACGGGCCAGTCCAGGGAGGCGACGATGGTCAGGCCAGCTGGCGCATGGCCCCGACGGCACCACGCAGTAACTCGGCGGTGCCGCGAGAACCGTCGAGCATTTCAGCCAGCGCGATGCCGACCACACTCAGGGCCACGGCCCGTCCAAGCCGCTGCGCCGGCGGCGTTCGGTGCAGTTCGATGACAACCATCGCACCACCCACCCGAAGCAGGGAATGAACAACTCGAAGCTGGTTCGTGCTCATCGCGATCAGCCCTTCCGATGGCGCGGGTCGTTGCCGTAGCTGTTGCGATCGCGAATCTGCCCATCCCGGCGGTGGATGACGTGCTCGAGGCGCTCGCGCTCGGCCGTCCGGCGCGCGGCCTCGATGGCCTCCGCCTGGGTATCGAAGTGGCCCGACGCCCGCTCGCTACCGGCGCGTCGATTCGCCCAGCCGTCGTCGCTGGGCACGGTGTGGATCGTGTTGTTGCTCATGCTGAATCTCCTGAAAGAAGGGGTAAGGACCTGCCGTCACATGTTCGATAAACACACCTACGCGGCAACCCCAGCCATCGGTTGTTCTTTTTCGAACTCCCGGTGGCAGAAACTGCCACAGCCAGCTACCCTAGCAAACCCTCGCCAAACCGGAGACCAGCCGTGACCCTCGACGCCATCAGACTCGGGAAACGACTCGCAGAAGCTCGCTCCAAAGCAGGTCTTACGCAAGATGCTGCAGCCGCACACCTCGACCTGCCGCGCACCGCAATGGTCCAGGCCGAAGCCGGGCGCCGCTCCGTCTCGACGCTCGAACTCGCCGAACTCGCCAAGTTGTACCAGACGCCGATCGCCAATTTCTTCCAAGAGGAGTCCACCGCTGACGAGGATCCGCTGGTTGCACTGGGCCGGGTCTCCGACGAACTGCGCGACCACCCGGCAACGGCGGCGAGCATCCGCGAGTGCGTCTCCTTGTTCCGCGAGGGGGTCGCGCTCGAACAAGAACTTGGGCGCGAGAACTTCCCACTGCCGCCCAACTACGCGACGGAGGCACGCTCGCAGGGGGAAGCCGCCGCGCAGGGCATCGAGGCCGCCGCCCGCGAACGCAACCGGCTCGGGCTGGGCGACGCCCCGATCGCCGACATGTGCCGACTGATCTCCGAGCAAGGCATCTGGGCGACCAGCATCGAACTCACGGACGGGTTCTCGGGCCTGTTCCTCAACCACGCGAGCACCGGGCTCGCGATCGTGGTCAACAGGTCGCACGGTGCGGCGCGCAAGCGGTTCTCGTATGCGCACGAGTACGCACACGCACTGTTCGACCGGGCGCGGGTGGCGACGGTGACGGTGCGGGCGAACGCGTCGGAGCTGGTCGAGCGCCGCGCCAACGCCTTCGCCGCCGCGTTCCTGATGCCGAAGGGTGGGGTGGAGTCGATGCTGCGCTCGATGCACAAGGGCGGGCCGAGCCGACGGTCATTCGTGTCGCTCGACGTCGCCGGCGGCGGTGCCCAGGAGTCCGAAGAACGCGCGGCGCCGGGCTCGCAGAGCCTGACGTTCCGCGACGTCGCGGCTGTGGCAGCACACTTCGGCACCAGCTACATGGCGACGTGCTACCGGCTGCGCGAACTCGGGTTCGTCAACAAGGCCGAGGTGGAGGGGTTGCTGACGCAGCAAGAACTCGGGCGTGAGTACATCGCGTTCACGGGCAACGATGCCGAGCAGGAACAGGTGGTCCGCCGGGACGACGACGAGAAGGAACTCGTCGCGCAGCTGATCCCGCTGATCCTCGAAGCCTACTCGCGCGAGATGATCTCACGCGGCAAGGTGCGCGAACTGGCCGGGATGCTGAAGCTGGCGGAGGGCGACGTGCTGCGGTTTGCCAAGGAGTGAGGGCGGAGACTTGGCCAACGTGACAGGGAAGGATGAGAGGGAGGAGGTCGTGCTCGACACGAGCGTGCTACTCAACTTCCTACGCGTCGGTCGGCTGGATCTGCTGGTCGACTTGCCGGGGCGGGCTTTCCTGGTCACGGACCATGTGCAGGGCGAGGTGACGGAGCCGGCGCACGCAGCCGTGCTCGGGGAAGCGATGGGCGGCGGACTGCTGCGGGAGGTGCGAGTGGATGCCGCGGACGAGGTGGCCGCGTTCGGTCGGCTGGTCGGACTGCGGGTGCTCGGGGTCGGGGAGTGCGCGGCGTTGGCCGTGGCGGTGTGCCGGGGGATACCGATCGCGATCGATGACCGGGCGGCCCGGAAGAAGGCGATGGCGCTGTTCGGGTTCGCGCGGTTCGTCGGGACGGCGGAGTTGGTGGTCGCGGCGATCCGGGGTGGACTGATCGATGTTCGGGGCGCCGACGAGATCAAGCGGCGATGGGAGTCTGAGCTGCGGTTCCGGCTGGGGTTCGAGTCGTTCGGGGGGCTGCCGTGAGGTTCATGACCGACTTGCCGAACAGACCGGCGGTTCGTGCTCTGTGACCGATGGCGGCGTGCGGGGAACGGGTGTGAGCCGGCGGCGCGCTGCCGTGGGTTCGCACCACCGCTCACTCCGCCAGAGCAAACGCCGAGAATCCCGCCTCCTCCGTCACCTCCCGCCCACACCACGCCGGCGGCGACACCGCGGCGAGTTCTTCCACACTCGCACACTCGATCTCCGCCATCACCAACCCGCGCCGCGCTTCGGGCTCTTCCCAAACGTCGACCGCCCAGGTCAACCCCGCCTCGACCACCGTGTACCGCCGCTTGCACGACCGTCGCCCCGGCAGGCGCGCCATCACCGCGGCCTCGGCCGCCTCCATGTAGATCGTCGTCAGCCGCCGACGCCGAGGATCGTCCGGCGCATCCGGGTCCGCACGCTTCTGGCCGAGCTTGACGACCCGCACCTCGCCGCTCGGCGTCTGCACCCATCGCAGCCGCAGGTTCGCGCCTTCGACGAACAGGTCGCGCAGCCGCATGAACGCGTGCGGATCGACAGACTCCGGTAGACGTGGCAGCACGAAGCGGCGCTCGAGTTCCCAGCGCCAGTAGTCCCGCAGCAGAGGGCGGTCGTTCATGGTGGCATCGTTGCGGCGAACCGAGCCCGCCGCGACCGCCCACGACAGCATTCCGACGGCCCCCGCCCAACCGCGCGCCAGACCCCGTAGGCTGCGCACCCGCATGGAGATCCCGCCAGGCGCCCTCGGATTCGACCTCGAGCTCGCGCACGCACGCCTCACCGCGATCGGCGCCATCCACGGCGACTCCCAGTTCTGCCGCGACCGCCTGCCCACAGACCCGAGCACCGTGCTCGCCGACTTCGATCGCTTCGCGGCCGACGCCACGTTCGTCTTCGGCCACAACATCCTCTGGCACGATCTGCCGTGGCTCGCCGAGAACGCGCCGCACCTCGCGCTGCTGCGCAAACCGGCCGTCGACACGCTCGTGCTCTCCGCGATCGCCTTCGCCGAGCATCCGTACCACGCGTTGCTCAAGGACTACAAGATCGTGCGCGACGCGGTGAACGATCCGGTCGCGGACGCGCGCATCGCCGCCCGCCTCCTGACCGACGCGCAGCAGTGGCTCCGCGATCTGATCGCGGCCAACCCGACGTTCGGGCGCGTGGTCCGTTGGCTCGGCGAACGTGGGCTGTCGGCGCTCGGCACGCCGGCCAGCGCCGGCTTCGGCTCGATCCTCGCGCCGCTCACGCCTGCGAGCAGCGACATCGACGGCGACCTGCGCACGCTGCTGGCGCAATCGGCCTGCACGACGGCGCTCACCACGTTGTTGCCGATGGCGCAGCAGCCTAACACCACGCAACTCGCACTGCTGTTCGTCGTCGCGTGGTTGCGCGTCGCCGGCACGGCGGATGCGACGTCCTCCTCGGTCGTGATGCCGTGGGTTCGCCGCCAGTTGCCACAGGTCCGCGAACTACTGCGCACGCTGCGCGATGTGCCGTGCCACAGCCCCACGTGCACGTGGTGCCGCCAGGTGCACGATCCCTCATCGCAGCTGCGACGCTGGTTCGGCTACGCCGACTTCCGCAACACGCCGACGCTCGCAGACGGCAGGCCCGCACAACGCGCGATCGTCGAAGCCGGGTTCGCCGATAGCCCACACCTCGCGTTGCTGCCGACCGGCGGCGGCAAGTCGCTGTGCTTCCAACTGCCGGCGATCCAGCGCTTCCTCCGCCGCGGCTGCCTGTCGATCGTGATCTCGCCGCTGCAGTCGCTGATGCACGACCAGGTCGACAACTTCGTGCTCAAGACGAACGCACGCTGCGCAGTGGCCCTGACCGGCAGGCTCACGCCGCCCGAACGGCGGGCGGTGCTCGAGGCCGTGCGCACGGGAGCGGCCGGCATCCTCTACGTGTCGCCCGAGCAGCTGCGCAACACGACGTTCAAGAAGGCGATCGCGCTGCGTGAGATCGGCGCGTGGGTCTTCGACGAAGCGCACTGCCTGTCGAAGTGGGGTCACGACTTCCGGCCCGACTATCTGTACGCGGCTCGCTTCGTGCGCGAGTTCAGCGAGCAGCAAGGCACGCCGACGGCCCCGGTCGTCTGCGTCACGGCGACGGCCAAACCCGAAGTGCAGGCCGAACTGCTGCGGCACTTCGCCGACGAACTGCAGCAGCAGCTCGAGGTGTTCGACGGGCACGCGCCGCGGCAGAACCTGACGCTGCGCGTCGAGTCGCTCGCGGGTCACGACAAGATCCCGCGCCTGCGCGAACTCGTCGCCGAACAGCTGACCGTGGCCCCGACCGGCAGCGTGCTCGTCTACACCGCCACGCGCGGCCACGCCGAGAAGGCAGCCGCCCTGCTGAAGGCGGCCGGCATCGAGGCGGAGGCGTTCCACGCCGGCCTCGACATCCAGGTCAAGAAGGACGTGCAGGAACGGTTCCTGCACGGCGAGAGCCGGGTCGTCTGCGCGACCAACGCGTTCGGCATGGGCATCGACAAGCCCGACATCCGCCTCGTCGTGCATCTGCAGACCCCCGGTTCCCTCGAGGCCTACGTGCAGGAAGTCGGCCGCGCCGGCCGCGATGGTCAACCTGCCGCAGCCGTGCTGCTGTTCGCACCCGATGACGTCGAGACGCAGTTCCGGCTGGCGGCGACGTCGCGCCTGGACCTGCGCGATCTGCAGGGCATCCTGCGCCGCATCCGCAATCTCGCCAGGCCGATCGCCGATGGCAGCGTGCGCGAGACCGTGTGCACGACAGGCGAGATCCTCGACGACGAAGCCCTCGCCGAGGCCATCGATCCGATGGACCGCGGCGCGCCGACCCGCATCATCACGGCGATCGCGTGGCTCGAGCGCGGCAAGTTCCTGCGACGCGACGAGAACGCGACCACGGTGTTCCAGGGTCGCCCGCTCGTGCAGTCGATCGACGAAGCCAGGCAGCGCATCGCCGCGCTCGGCTTGCCCGAAAAGCACGCCGCGGCGTGGCTCGCGATCCTGTCGCGACTGATCTCCGCCGACGTCGACGACGGCTTCTCGTCGGACGACTTCCTCGGTCTGCCCGCCGTCGTCGGCGTCGTCAGCCACGAGAACAGCAGCACGTCCGGCCGAGCGATCCTGCGGATCCTCATGCAGATGCAGAAGGCGCGGCTGCTGACTTCGGGCGTGGACATGACCGCGTTCGTGCGGCACGGCATCGCCGGTTCGTCCAACGCGCGCCTCGCGGCGGCAGCGGCGATGGAGCTGCAGATCCTCGATGTGCTGCGCGAGCACGAGCCCGACGCTGCGAGCCACGAGCACTACCCGCTCAGCCTGCGCGCGCTGACCCAGCAGCTCGCCGGCAGAGACGCCGCCACGACCGTCACCCAGGTGCAGCAGGTGCTGGCGTCGATGGCCGACCGCGCCCACCACGCCGGCCCTCGCGCATTCGGTCTGCGCCTCGCGTTCACCTCACGTGAGCATTGCCGCGTGCAGGTGCAGGGCAGCTGGGAGCAGATCCTCGCCACCGCCCGGCGCCGCCACGCCCTGGCCCATGTGTGCCTGCAGGCCATGCTGGCGCAGCTGCGCGAGCCCCACGCACGCGGCGACTCGCTGCTGGTGCAGTTCTCGCTCGAACAGCTGATCGACGCAGTCGAACGGGACCTCGTGCTGCGCAGCGAACCGTCGCCGGATCTGGCGACCGAGATCGAATACGCGCTGCTGTTCCTGCATCGCATGGCGGCCATCGTGCTGCACAAAGGTCTCGCGGTGTTCCGCCAGGCGATGGTGCTGCGCGTCGCGGAAGACTCCCGGGCGCGGCGCTATTCGGCGGAGGAGTTCGCACCGCTCGCCGAGCACCAGGACGAACGCGTCGTGCAGATCCACGCGATGCACGAGTTCGCGCAGCGCATGCAGCACAGGGCGGCGGCCGGGCTGGCGCTGCTCGACGACTACTTCCGCATGCCCCGCGAACCGTTTCTCGCGCGCCATTTCAAAGGTCGCCTCGGCGAACTGCGGCGCGCGACCAGCGCCGACTCGTGGCGCCGCATCGTCGACGAGCTCAGCAAGGAACAGCGCCGGATCGTCGAGGCGGGCGACAAGCGGTCTCTGCTGGTGCTCGCCGGACCGGGTTCGGGCAAGACGCGAGTGGTCGTCCATCGCTGCGCCTTCCTGCTGCGCGTCAGGCGCGTGCCGGCCCGCGCGATCCTCGTGCTCTGCTTCAACCGCAGCGCGGCGCTCGAACTGCGCCGGCGTCTGATCGAACTGGTGGGCGACGACGCGCGGGGCGTGCTCGTGCAGACCTACCACGGCATGGCGGCACGCCTGGTCGGACGTTCGCCGACCGATCTGCTCGACGCCGGGGGCAAGCCGGACGAGGTGTTCGACACCTTGATGCACATGGCGGTCGCGCAGCTGCAAAGCGATGGCGGCAACGACAGTGAAGGTGGCGGTGTCGACGACGTGCGCGATCGCCTGCTGCACGGCTTCCGCCACATCCTCGTCGACGAGTATCAGGACATCGACGAGGCGCAGTACCAGCTGGTCTCGGCGATCGCCGGCCGCACGCTGCGCGACGCCGACCGCAAGCTGACGGTGCTCGCCGTCGGCGACGACGACCAGAACATCTACGAGTTTCGCGAAGCGAGCGTCGAGTTCCTGCGGCGGTTCGAGACGGACTACGACGCCGAACGCCTGCCGCTCGTCGAGAACTACCGTTCCACCGCACACATCCTCGCGGCCTCAGGTCAGCTCATCTCCCAGAACGCAGACCGAATGAAGCGCGACGCCCCGATCCGGATCGACGCGGCGCGGCGCGACCAGCCTGGCGGCGGGCGCCTGGCTTCGCTCGACCGCGAGGTTCGAGGGCGCGTGCACATCGTCGAGGTCGACCGCATCGAGAACCAGGCGTTCGCCGTGCGCGACGAGCTGCGCCGGCTGCAGGCGTGTGACACGGGGTTCTCGTGGGACCGCTGCGCCGTGCTCTCACCGCGGCACCACCTGCTCGACGACGTGCGCACGGCGCTCGAACGCGAAGGCATCCCCGTGCGCCGGCGCATCGACCCCAAGCGCTCCTACTCGCTGTTCCGACTGCGGGAGGTGCAGACGTTCCTCGGCGCGCTCGACCAGCACCCGCAGGACCAGATCGACGCCGCCGGGCTGCAGCAGCTGGTGGCAGGCCTGCGCCAGCGCGGCGCGCGCGATGGTGACGTCGATCTCGTGCAGCAGACGGTCAAGGCTTTCGTCGCCGAACACGGCCAGCACGAACAGCCCAGGACCGCGGTGCGCGACTTCTTCGGCGAGGTGCTGTTCGAGCAGCGACGCGAACGCTCCCTCGGCGCCGGCGTGATGCTGAGCACGGTGCACGGCAGCAAGGGCCTGGAGTATGACCACGTGCTCCTGCTCGACGGCGGCTGGCAACTGCGCGGCCGCGACTCGTGGCAGCAGCAGCGACGCCTCTACTACGTCGGCATGACCAGGGCCCGGCAGACCTTGTGCCTGTTGCAGTGTGGGCGCGACGGCGCAGCCTGGGTGAGGGACTTCCGTGGGCCGGCGTTCGCGCGCAGCCGCGCTGCGACGGAGGCGAACGACACCCGACTGCCGGGGCTGCGATACGAACTGATCGGCCTCGCAGACCTGCATCTGTCGTTCGCCGGACGCGTTGCCGACCATGAGCAGGTCGACCACACGCTGCGCGGCGTGGCCACCGGCGATCGCCTGCAGCTGGAGGCGACGGACGACGGGGTGTTCCTGGTCGCGGCGGATGGAGTCCGGGTCGGCGCCGCGTCCAAGAAGGCTGCGCCGCTCTGGCGAGAACTGCTGCCACGAGTACGGTCCGTGCAGGTGGCGGCGATCATCGTGCGCACGCGATCGGATGAAGGCGCCGAGTTCCAGGGTGGGCTGCGTCGGCAGGCGTGGCAGGTGGTGATCCCGGAGGTCACGCTCGAGCGGGGCGCCCAAGAGCACGAGTGACTCGGACCTCCCCGGACGGTCGGCGAGGAATCTGAAGCCCACTTTGAAAAAGGGCGAGGATTTCAAAGTCTACTTTAGATTCCTCGCCACGTTACGATGTGGCCATGTTCGCTCGTTGGTTCGAGTCCGCCTTCGCCGCGGCGTGCAAACGCCCGTTCGTTCACATCCTGTTCGGCGCCCGCCAGACCGGCAAGTCGACCCTGCTGCGCGCCACCCTGCCCGAAGACACGGTCTACTACGACCTCGCAGAGCCGGGGCTTCGCGCGCGCTTGCTCGCCGACCCGGGAACCTTCACTGCCGAGTGCAAGGCCATGCCCAGACGACGCGGCCCTACATACGTCGTCGTCGACGAAGCCCAGAACGTGCCCGCGCTGTTCGATGCAGTCCAGCACCTCTACGACCACGACCGGCGTCGCTGGCGCTTCGTGCTGTGCGGCAGCTCGTCGCGCAAGCTGCGCACGAGCGGCACCAACCTGCTGCCCGGCCGATGCGTGTTGCACCGCCTGCACGCGTTGACGTTGGCCGAACGCCCCGCCGACGCGAGTCAGCCACCGCAGACCCTGTACCCGCTGCGCTGGCGAGCCGCACCGGCGAAGCCGTTCCCCGCCGCCGATCTCGAGACGCGCCTGCTCTTCGGCGAACTGCCAGGCATCACCGTCGCCGCCGAGCGCGACAAGAGCGCGCTACTTCGCAGCTACGCCACCGCACATCTCGAGGAGGAGATCCGCCGCGAAGCGCTGGTCAAGGACTGGGCCGCGTTCCTCCGTTTCCTGCACCTCGCAGCGCTCGAGTCAGGACAGATCACCAACCACGCCGCGATCTCACGGGACGCCGGCGTATCCCAGCCGACCGTCAAGAGCCACTACCAGCTGCTCGAAGACATGTTCGTCGGCTTCCCGGTTCCTGCCTGGTCGAAGAGCCCACGCAAGAACGTGCTGTCCACGCCGCGCTTCTACATGTTCGACCTCGGCGTGCGCCACGCCGCAGCGGGTCTGCCGTTGACGAAGAGCACGGTGAGAGCAAACCCCGGTCCGCTGTTCGAGCAGTGGGTCGCGATCGAGCTCCACAAGCGCCTGCAGTACCGGGGCAAGGGCTCGCTGCACTTCCTGCGCACGAAGGACGGCGCCGAAGTCGACTTCATCGTCGAAGAAGCCGGCAAGGCGACGCCGATCGAGGTCAAGTGGACCGAACGTCCGACCGCGCTCGACTGTCGACACCTGCGCGCGTTCCTCGACGAGCACCGCACGACCGCCAAACACGGCTATGTCGTCTGCCGCGCCCCGCGCCCGCTGCAGATCGACGATCGCATCACGGCGATTCCGTGGTGGGCCCTGTGACCGCGAGTCCCCAGGCACCTGCCCCATCCAAGCCAGCCTCACGTTTCGACCACTGCCCACCTCCGCGCCTACAATCCCCGGATGCTGCCGAAGCCCCTCGCCCGCCGCGTCGTCGCCGCCGCTCGCCGTTTCTACGACCGCGAACCCTGGCAGGAGTTCACCGACGAGTTCCTGTTCGCCTTCGAAGTCCCCGGCGAACCGCTGCCGATCTTCGCCATCGTGCTCGGCGCCGGCGGCCGCGAGTTCGGGCTGTCGATGTATCGCGGCGAACGCGCCCTCGAACAGCTGCACCTCGTCACGAGCGGGCCGCGACCGCCCTTCATCGCACCGATGCTGCTACTGAGCTTCGACCCGGTCGGCGCGGTCGTTCCCGAGTTTCGCGAGTTGACTCGGCTGGCCGGGCACGAAGCGCGGGTGATTCCGACGGTGCTCTCGATCCCAGCTGGCGGCAGGGCGCGGCCTGCCGCGCCAGCGGATCTGCGTCTCGTCGCGCAGATCGTGGAAGCGATGCTGCTGGCCGACGATCAAGATTTGCTGCGGCCGCGGATGTTCAACCCGATGCGCGGCGGCAAGGTGCTGACGCTGAAGATCACGGGCGAGGGCGGCAAGGTGCGCGACGTCACGGCGCACTTCGCGAACGTCGATCCCGTGCGCATTGCCGAGTTGTCGGCGACGGACCTGCCCTGGCCACTCTCCGAACTGCCGCTCGCCGACCGACACCTGGTCGTCGGCTTCGAACCGTCGCCAATCGGTGTTGCCGACGACGAGAACAGGCCGTGGTTGCTGTTGGTCGTCGACCCGGTCGCCGACCAGATCGTCGGCATGAAGATCGTGCCCTTGGACGAGCCGGACGACCTCGACGACGCCGTGCACGCGTTCGCCAAGATCCTCGCCGCGCCCGAGCACGCGGCGATGCCGCGCCGCCTGACCATCGTGCACGAACGCCTGGCCAGGTCACTCGCCAACCTGACGAACCACGGCGTCGAACTCGAAGTCGCCGAAGAGCACGCCAGCCTTCACAACGTGCTCGAGGGCCTGCGCGATCACCTGGCCAAGGCGGACGGTGAGGGCGAGGCAGCCCCGCCCGCAGGCGACGACGAACGGCGCTGGCGCCTCTACCATCAGCGGCTCGTCGCACGCGTCGACGCCGCACTGGAGAACGTCGACCTGTACCCCGACAGGGCGTTGGCTGCGTTCTTCGGCGACGCCGAGGTCTACGACGAACTCGACGAGCTCGAAGTCGAGATGCACGACATCGCCTACCGCGACTGGTTTCTCACCCACTACCGCGGCAAGGCTTCGAAGGGCAAGGCCGAACCCCACACAGTCGCCGAGCGGATGCTCGCCGGCTCGTTGCCGGCCACCGAACGTTGCCTGCTGCAGGCACGCATCGCGGCGCAACCCGGACTCTGGGTCATCTCCGCCGTGCAGGCACCGACGGTTTCGCTGCGCGACGTGTTCACCGGCCGCGAGGTCGAGGTCAACGACGGCGGCCTCGCCGCGAGCGCGTTCGCAGGCGAGGCTCTGCCGGCGAGCGTCGCCGACGCCAACGGGCACTTGTTCCTGATCCCGATCGGCCCGCGGATCCCGCCACTGCAGCTCGACCTCGCCCTCGCCGACCTGGAGGAGAGTTTCGGCCCGATCCGCAGCGACGACCTGCGCAATCGCCCGCAGATGCTGGCGTCCCTGTGGGAGTGGGCGCTCGACCTGGAAGCCACCGCGCAGGTCCCGCGCTTGGTCAACACCGACGGCGACGAACTGCAGCCGCAGACCGCGACGTTCTCCGTGGCCGACTGGTTCCGGTTGACCGATGCCCTGGGTGCGCGTGACGACATCGAAACCGAGACCGAAGATCGATGGGTCTGGCTCCGACGCAGTGCGACGGGCAACACGATCCTCGCCAGCCTCGAGCGCGTCGTCGACGAGCTGCTCGTCGATGTGAACTCGGCGCGACGGCTGACGGCATTGCGTTCCTGGCTCGAGGCGATCGCTGGGGTCTCGTTCGAGGGCGCGCGCGAAGCGGACGGCGATGATTTGCCGCGGCGCGGCCAAGCATCCCTTTCGTCAGCCGACCTGACACCCGAGAGCCTCGCCGATCTCCAAGCGCACGTCGACGCACTCACCATGCAGTGGCTCGACGAACGGGTGCCGGCGCTCGGCAACAAGACGCCGCGAGAAGCCGTGCGCACACCCGAGGGCAGGCAAGCCGTGTTGCACCTGATCCGCTCCTGGCCGGATCCCGTCGGCATGCCGGGAGCCCGCACGCCGCGCGAACGACTGCGGCGGGAACTCGGTCTGCCCGAGACGGACGAAGGCGCGGCGCTCTGACCCGCGACCACCGCGGCGGCGTGAACACCGCCGCGGCACACGTCGCTACTTCTTGCCGATCCACGTCGAAGGCGTGACCGGCTGGGCGATCGGCGACGTCCCACCATCGCGCGACCACGTCGCGGAAGCCAACTCTCTGTACGACAAACTCGAGCGGCGCATCCCGACTCTCTTCTACGGTGGCAGGCTTGGCCACCTGCGCGTCATGAGATCTGCGATCGCCATCAACGGTTCGTTCTTCAATGCAGAGCGCATGGCGTTCCATTATTCGGAGAACGCAGGCGGTCTGTGACCAGCGTGCACCTACGCACTCGAAGCGAGCGAGAGTACGGCGATGGTCTCCAGGCCCCGGGTGCCGGAGCGCGCTATCTTCGACTCCATGAGGCTGAGAGTTGTCGCCCTCGACTACGATGGAACGATTGCGCGCGATGGGCAGCTCGACCCTGAGGTTCGTGGAGCGATCGCGCACGTTCGCGAGCAGGGCCTCTCGATCGTCCTGGCGACGGGCCGCATTCTCGACGACCTCCGATGCCTTGTCGGCGACCTCACGGTGTTCGATGCCGTGGTCGCCGAGAACGGCGCCGTCGTCGCGTTTCCGAGCGCGGGGCGATCTTCACAGCTCGCAGCCGCGCCACCAGCAGAGTTCCTCGCAGAGCTCCGCGAGCGCGGTCTCTCCGTGCGTCAGGGGCGATGCGTCGTCGAGCTCGCAGCCAGCGATGCGGGCGTGGTACTCCATGTCGTGCAGCGGCGCGAGCTGCCGCTGACGCTGCACTTCAATCGTGGCAGGTTGATGGTGCTGCCACAGGCGGTCAGCAAGGCCACCGGCCTCCGAGAGGCGATGCGTACGATGCGGCTCTCGGTGCACAACACGATCGCGGTCGGCGACGCAGAGAACGATCACGAACTGCTCAGGGTGTGCGAACTCGGGATCGCCGTCGGTTGGGGCAGTGCCTCGCTGCAGCGCGCCGCCGACGAGGTCCTTCACGGTGACGGTCCCCCGGCGGTCGCGTCCTACCTGCGCGAGATCGCCACCAGAGGCGGCATTGCCCCAGGGGCGCGCGTGCGGCGCCAACTCGTACTCGGCCGAGACCGAGGCGGCGAGGTCGTTTCGCTCGCCGTGCGGGACCGCAACGTGCTCATTGCCGGCGATCCCCGTTCGGGCAAGTCTTGGGTCGGCGGTCTGCTCTGCGAGCAGCTCATCGTGCAGCAGTACTGCACCTGCATCATCGACCCCGAAGGCGACTACACGGAGCTCGAGGCTCTTCCTGGAGTCGTTGTCCTCGGCAACGACCACGTGCCGAGCACGCGGGAGATCACTCGGGCGATCCGCTTCTCCGACGTCAGCGTCGTGATCGACCTCAGTCGCGTCGGAGTGGACGAGAAGCGAGACCACGTCGTGGGCACGCTGAGGTTGCTCACGGACTTGCGGCGCCAGACTGGCGTACCTCACCGCATCGTCGTCGACGAAGCCCACTACTTCCTGGGAGACGCCACGGCGGCAGGCCTGCTCGACGAGTGCGCCAACGGCTACACCCTGATCACCTATCGCGCCTCCGGGCTCGCGCCCGAGGTGCTGCGCACCATCGAGTGCGTGATCGTCACGCGCGAGACGGATGCGACCGAAGCGGGACTCCTGCACCGGGCCTACGGCGGCGCCGGAGACGCTGAGGAGTGGGCCTTGGAGCTGGGCGGGCTCGCGGTCGACGAAGCCGTGCTGTTGCCCGTTACCGAAGAAGCGGGTGGGCGCCTGCGACGCTTCCGCATCGCGCCACGTCTGACAAGACACGTGCGCCACCGGCACAAGTATCTCGACGTGCCGGCCGCGCCCGATCGTGCGTTCCGCTTCCGAATCGCAGGCAACCAGGGCCCCGTCGTTGCCTCGCTGCGCGATCTGGTGCACGTGCTTGGGTGCACGCCCGTTGCGCAGTTTGCCGGGCACGTGGAGCGAGGCGACCTCTCGCGTTGGATCGCGGACGTGTTCGCTGACGGCGAACTCGCCGACGCAGTGCGCTCGATCGAGGAGCAGTACCGTCTCGGCCGCGTACCCGACTTCAACCAGGCCACGATCCATGCGATCCAGGAGCGCTACGGCGCCGGCGAAGCCTGGACGTGAGCGGTCGTCCAAGTCGGGGCACAGCTGCCCACTGTGCCGTATGGAACCAGACGGAATCAGTGGATCGCATGTGCGTCGTTCGCCTTGGAGGAGTTCACGCCATGAAGATCCGCGAGTTGATGGTTTCGCCTGTTCACGTCTGCCGCCCCCAGGATTCACTGGAACGCGCCGCACAGCTGCTCTGGGAACACGACTGCGGCGTGCTTCCCGTTGTGGATCGCGATGGTCGTGTGGGAGCTGCGATCACCGACCGCGACATCTGCATGGGTGCCTACACTCGTGGCAGCAGGCTCGCCGATCTGCGCGTCATGGACTCGATGTCCAGGGGCATTGAAACGTGCACCGCGGACGAGGACGTGTCCGTGGTGGCGGAGCGCATGGCGGGACACCAGGTGCGTCGCTTGCCAGTCGTCGACGAGAGCGGCAAGGCCATCGGGATCGTCTCGCTGAACGACATCGCGCTTGCGGGCGAGACCGATGCGAAGATCGGGCGCGAGGCTTCGAAGGTGTTGATTGCGTCCTGTCGCCGTCGAACCAAGGAGCACGAGAAGGTCACGCCGGCCTTGCGCTCAGCAGAGCGCAAGGCCGGGGGTGGTTCCAAGGAATCCGCCGTCCAGGCCTGAGGGGCGAGGCATCTCCCAATGACCCGGTTCCGAAGCGTTACCGCGTCGGTCGCCTACCGCCGTTCGCGAGCCAGCCAACCAGGTGGATGCGTCGTACTGTCCACGGCGCATGCCTCCGCGACCAGCATCCAGCTCTGCTTCGAGCAGGGGCCGCGCCGTCTCGCGGCGCCGTCGCCGCAGCGCCTCGGGTTCGACAACCGCTGGGCCATCGTGCTCGCCGGCGGCAGCGGAACGCGACTCGCGTCCCTGACGACGAGGGCCGACGGCACGGTCGTGCCGAAGCAGTACTGCTCTCTGCAGGGAAGTCGCTCCTTCCTCGGCGACACTCTCGCGCGCGCGGATGGGCTCGTCGGAGCGCAGCGCGTTGCTGTCGTCGTCGCGGCGCAGCACGCGTCGTTCTGGAAGCGCGAGCTCGACGATCGCCACGCAGACAACGTCATCGTGCAGCCGAGGAACCGCGGCACAGCCGCCGGCGTGCTGTTGCCGCTGATGTCGATCGTCGCGCGGGATCCGTCTGCCCAGGTCGTCCTCCTGCCCTCGGACCACTTCGTCGATGACGAGGCGTTGCTTGCGCGTGCGCTCGACGGTGCCCTGAGGACAGCGTCGTCCACAGGTCGCGTCGTCCTGCTCGGCATCCAGCCCGACGCGGCGGAGACGGACTACGGCTGGATCCAACCCGGATGTGAGCGAGACGGTGTGCGTTCCGTGGAGCGCTTCGTGGAGAAGCCTGACCAGGCAACGGCGGTGGCACTGATGCGGAGCGGTGCCGTGTGGAACAGCTTCCTGCTGGCCGGGAAGGCGACGGCCCTGCTGGGGTTGTTCGAGCGGCGCCTCCCGCTGCTGCTGGGTGCGTTCCGCGAGGCCGGCCTCGAGTCGGACATGTCGCTTGCGACGAGTCTCTACGAATCGCTCGGCGAAGCCGACTTCTGCCGCGACGTGCTGACCGGTTCCGAAGATGCTCTCCGGCTGCAGGTCGTACCGAGCTGCGGCTGGACGGATCTTGGCACGCCGTCGCGAGTTGCGCAATGCAGCCACTGGTTGGAGAGGAGCGGCCGCGGCGCAAGTCGCCCAGGGAGTCTCGGTGCCTTGGCCACAGCGACCTTCGTCTGACCACCGCCCCGGACACGTCATGCAGCACATCGTCTGCGCGTGATTCCCCGACCTGCAGAGGGCGACCGCCGGTGTGCGCCGGCTGGAGGCGGAGGGCGGCGCGAGCGCACAAGTCGTGCTTCACACCGGGGCAAGGGGTGCTCTTGCATTCGAGCAGCAGGCCCAGCACTCAGGGGAACTCGGCGAGACCGACCGCCGCCACGCACTCGTCGTCGGTGCGGGCCGCGTTCGGGTCTCGGCTCATGGACCGACGCTTGTGAGACCTGGCACGAGGCCTTCAGTCCGGTGAGGTCGTGGTGACCGTGAGAACAGGCGGCAAAGAGGCGTCCGATCTCGCCAAGCGCTGCCCCGAGGACGCGGGAACCCAGGTGGCCGAGAAGAGCAGCGTGTGAAGACCAAGTCCTACTGGTCGTCAGCCGGCAGCAGCGGCGCCTTGCCAACGAGACGGAGTGCCGAGAGACTGGAACCAGGGAGCCAGGCCCAAGAAGCGTATACAGCTGCATCATCGGAGGCACTCGGCGGTGCGCCCTCGTGGATCGGCAACGGGGACCGTCATGGACTTTTTCGATTCGCTTTCTCATGCGTCGAAGGGGCAATCTCATCCTGGTGGGCAGGAGCTGCATCTGAGTCAGGAGCACCTGCGCATGGCGAGCGCGATCGCCGGAGTCGGCCTTTGGGAGTGGTGCGCGGATGGCGACGACCTGCGCTGGGACGCCAACACGCAGGCGATCTTCGGGCTGCCACCCGACGACAGGAGGGCAGGCCGGGAGCGCCTGCTCGGATGTGTGGAGCAGGAAGACAGGGGAACCGTCGAGTCCTTGCTGCGGACCAGTGTCGAGCAGGGCGCCCCGTTCTCTGCGAGGTTTCGCATCCGCCGCTGCGACGGCAAGACAGCGTACGTCATCGCTCGCGGGGCCGTGCTGCGCGACGACGCGCAGCGCATCGTCGGCATGGCGGGCGCATTCCTCGATGTCACGAAAGAGGAGCTCTCGCGAGAACTGCTCCGCATCGCGGTCGAGGCCTCGCCAAGCGCACTCATGATCGTGAGACGAAGCGGCGAGATCGTGCTCGTGAACACCATGGCCGAGGCAGTGTTCGGCTACGAGCGCGCCGAGCTGATCGGCAACATCATCGACCGTCTGGTGCCTCATGAGGTGAAGCCCATGCATGCCGAGCTGCGGGAGAGCTACTTCGCGGCACCCAGTCCCCGTCGCCTTGGTGCCGGCCGCGACCTCGCGGGCATCCGCAAGGACGGCCGCGCGGTACCGCTCGAGATCACCCTCGCGCCCGTTCAGCTCGACGACGGGCCAGGCGTCCTGGCCTCGATCGTGGACATCAGCGAACGAAGGGAGCTGCTGGCCCAGCTCGCCCAGGCGGAGCGGCTCGCCGCAGTCGGTGAACTCGCAGCTGGCATCGCTCACGAGATCAACAACCCGGTCAACACGATGATCAACTGCGCCCAGCTCGTTCTCGACGGCGATGATTCGGCCGAGAACTGCAAGATCGTCGTCGAAGAGGGCGAGCGCATCGCGGCGATCGTCAAGGATCTCCTGCAGTTCGCCGGCGACGATGGCAAGAGTCACAGGAACACGGCGCTGGTCGAAGTCGTCGAGACATGCCTGCGGCTGATCGGCGAGAGCACGAAGCGTCACGGCATCAGCATGCTCGTCGACGTGCCCGGCGAATTGCCACTGGTACAGGCTGATCCGAAGCAACTGCAGCAAGTCGTGCTGAACCTGTTGCTGAATGCCAAGGACGCCCTGCTGGAGAAGGCTTCGCACGGCGCTCGGCGGATCGACATCGTGGCGCGCCCGCGAGGCGCGGAGACCATCAGGTGCTCGGTTCGCGACAACGGCCCCGGCGTGCCCGCGGAACTGCGAGCGAGGATCTTCATGCCGTTCGTGACGACCAAGCGCGCTCGCGGCGGTACGGGGCTGGGCCTGTCGGTCAGCCGGACCATCATCTCGAACTTCGGCGGCACGATCGAACTCGAAAGCGTGCCCGGCGAATTCGCCGAGTTCTCCATCGTGCTGCCGATTGCGCGGAACTCTGATGAGCCGCCCGCGGACGCGCATCCCTAGCCCGGACTATTCATGAGAGAACGGCTGCGAACCCGCCCTGCCCCTCGCTGCCTGCGTTGCGCGGCAGAACCTGTCCTCAGCGTGGCAGACACCACGCTCATGAATGGTCCGGGCCAGCACTCGAAGGGGCACGCGGAAGCGTCGCGCCTCGACCGGACGCGATCTTGAACGCCGAACTCGAATGGGACGCCCGGCCCGGGCACAGGGGGGAGATCCTCCGGGCGTCGCCGTGTCTCGGCATCGCCATGGCGACCTCGGGACGAGAGGACTCAGACTCCGAGGTGGCCGTCCGGCACAAGGCTGGTCGCGAGCATGACCTCGTTGATGTCGCGGTGCTCGGCCCATGTCGAAGCGACCCGATTCGCGGGATCCAGCCAGAAACGCACGATGGAGTCGCCGAGCGGCGCGCAGCTTCGAAGCTGCACAACGAGTTGCTCGGTGACCGCACCCTCGGGCCAGCGGCGATGCTGCGCCACGAGTGCGGCGAGACGCGGCACGGCACGCAGGCCGATCGCGAGCCCGAGCTCCCGGAACGCAACGCGCCGGTTGGCCGGCCCGTTGGGGAAGCACTGTCCAAGCCACTGGAGGCTCGCCGTCGCCGCCCGAAGCAACTGCGGCAGCGAGGTACCTTCGCAGTCCGCCCCGCGGACACTGAGCTGCGCGAGCGCGTACGCGCCGGTCAGCAAGCCGCCGATCCCGAGCGGGTCTTCGGTCACCAAGTCGGTCATGAGGACGATGCTCCGCACTTCGGCGAGCATCCGGGCGAACCCAGGCAGCGCGCCGTGTGGCGATGCCGCCTGCAATTCGAGGTAGGTCAAGAGGGCGTCGAGAGGGTCGTGATGGCCCATCGACGACACGAGCGGGCGGTCGAGGTCGATGCTCATCTTCCAATACAGGCGGTGGCCGCCGTCGCGCGGATCCACGCTCATGAACGCCGCGTGTGTCGTCTCGGCCAGTTCGATGGCCCACCGCAGGTAGCGAGGTTCGCGGGTCGCATGCGCAATCCGTGCCAGCGCGTGCATCCACCGGGTCAGGTAGTGGAAGTACTGGCCGTCGCGCTCCCACTCGAGCCGCTCGTCCGGAGGCTCATTGGTGCGCCGCTCCGGCAGCGGCTTGCCGATGCGAAGTCCACCCCGCGTCGGATGCAGACGCCCCTCGTGTTCCAGCAGTCCGCTGATCCACCCGCGCCGTGGGTCGTCGGCGCGATGCCGACCGAGCCCCTGGTGCACATCGTCGACGAGAGAGCGTGCCAGCGAGAGTTGTCCGAGATCGCCGGTTGCGCGGTGCAACGCGAGGAAGTTGCACACGGCGAACGCGTCGGTCCAGAGGTAACGGTGCAGGCGTCCGTCCGGGGATCCGATCTTCGTGCGCTGGGCGAATCCGTCCATCAGCGCCACCGCCGTCGGCACCGCGGGCTCGACATCGCGTGGATTGGATCGCGGCTCCGGCGTCGGTTGCATGGTGGATTCTGCGAGGGTCGTGACGGGGTGGATGATCGCATCCGGTCGCTACCGCCGCGCCCGCAGTGAGGACCGGACCCTTACCCACGAATGCGTAGCGAACGCGATCTCCGCCACGCGCGCACCAGCTTGCTCACCTCGACGATCGACGCGGGAACGAGAGCAACCCCGATCGTGAGCGTCCACTGCTTCGCTGAGAGCGGTGTGAGGGAGAACATGTCGCGCAAGTCGGGGACGAGCATGATCGCAGCTTGGAGCAGAGCAGCGACGCCGACGCAGAGCATCAGGTGCGGGTTGGATGCGAGACCAAGCTGTCCCGCTGTGCTGGTGCGACTGCGGTAGGCGAACGCCAGCACGAGCTGACTGTTGACCAGCGTCGCCAGCGCCGTGGTGCGCGCGTGCCCGATGCCATCCTCCAACGCGAACCCGAACGCCGTCGCGGCGACCGCTGCTGCCAAGGCGCCGCGGGCTACGATCGAGCGCGCATCGGACCGCGACACGACACCGGCGTTCCGGCTGCGGGGCGGCTGCGCGAGCACGCCGGCGGCGACGGGCTCCATGCCGAGCGCCAGCGCGGGCAACCCGTCGGTGACGAGGTTGATCCACAGGAGGTGGAGCGCGGTCAGCGGCGGCGGCCAGCCGATCAAGGCAGCCAGCACGACGAACATCACCTCGGAGGCGTTGGTCGCCAGCAGGTAGTGAACGAATCGCTGGATGTTGTCGAAGATGCCTCGCCCTTCGCGCACCGCGGCGACGATGGTTGCGAAGTTGTCGTCGAGCAGTACGAGGTCGGCTGCTTCGCGGGTCACGTCGGTGCCGTTGCGTCCCATGGCGACGCCGATGTCCGCTTCGGCGAGCGCCGGCGCGTCGTTGACGCCATCGCCCGTCATCGCGACGACGTGGCCGCGATCCTGAAGGGCTCGCACGAGACGTAGCTTGTGCTCGGCCGTCGTGCGGGCGAAGACCGCAACGCTCTCGACGAGCGCGCGCAACGTGTCGTCGCGCCAACCGTCGAGCTCGGCGCCAGTGACCACGCGATCATGGTCGCCGGCGAGGCCGACCTCACGCGCGATGGCGAGCGCGGTTCCGGCGTGGTCGCCCGTGATCATCACGGGACGAATGCCGGCGGCGCGGCACGCCGCGATCGCGTCGGGTACCTCGTCGCGCGGCGGATCCCGCATGCCGACGAATGCCGTGAACACGAGGTCGCTCTCGGCATCGTCGGGAGTCGCCGGGCCCTCGCGGAAGGCCAGCGCCAGCACCCGCAGGCCGTGCTTGGCGAGATCACTCGCTTCGTCGAGCAGGTGGGCGCGAAGTGTGTCGTCGAGCGGTGCCTCGTGTCCGGCTGCCAGCACTCGCGTGGATCGCGCGAGGATCGCTTCCGCAGCGCCCTTCGCATAGACGACGAGCGAGTCGCCGCAGCGGACCGCGACACTCATGAGCTTGCGCTCCGAGTCGAACGGTACCTGAAACACGACCCGCTCGCCGTGTTCGGGCTCGAGCGGCAGACCTGCCCCCACGGACGCCATCAACAGAGCGCCCTCGGTCGGGTCGCCCATCACTCGCCATGGTGCACGTGGATCGTCGGTCGCAGAGATGTGGGCCGTGGCACAGAAGCGGCCGATCTCGAGAGCGCGCCGCAGATCGAGGTCCGACGAGGCGCCGCCGCCACGGGCGAACCTCAGGCGAGGCGGCAGCCCGCACCACTCGGCGACGTATGCCGTCGACACGGTGCGCAGTTCGCGGAGCTGCATCTCGTTCCGGGTCAGCGTTCCGGTCTTGTCGGTGCATACGACATCGACAGACCCGAGAGTCTCGACGCTGCGCATGTGGCGCATCAGCGCGTTCGCCCGCGCGAGCCGGCGCATGCCGAGCGCGAGGGCGATCGCGACGATCGCCGGCAACCCCTCGGGCACGGCGGCGACCGCGAGACCGATCGAGCGCACCAGCACGTCGCCGAGCGGCTCGCCCTCGATCAGGTACCACGCGGCCAGCGCGAGTGCGACCGCGAGGCAGAGCGCCGACAGGTTCCGCCCGAGCCGCCCCAGCCGCTCCTGGAGCGGTGTGCGGCGTTGCGGGATCGTCCGCAGCATGCCGGCGATCCGTCCAAGCTCGGTGGCCATGCCCGTGCCGACGACCGCACCGCGCGCCTGTCCGTGCGCCGCCACCGTGCCGAGGAACGCGAGGTTGCACCGTTCCGCGAGCGGCGTCGCGGCAGCGAGCACGGCCATGGCGTCCTTGTCGACCGGGACCGACTCGCCGGTCAACACTGCCTCTTGCGTGCGGAAGCTGCACGTCTCGATCAGGCGAATGTCCGCGGGTACGAGATCGCCCGCGGTCATCTGCACGATGTCGCCCGGGACGAGATCGGCTGTGGCCACGTCTTGGAGCGCGCCATCGCGCAGCACCCGCGCCGTCGGACGCGCAAGGTCGCGCAGCGACTCGACAGCGCGCTCGGCGCGTTCCTCCTGGAAGAAGGCCAGCGCGGCGTTGGCGAGCACGATGACGAGGATCGCCGACGCGTCGAGCGACTCGCCGAGGACGAGCGAGACAGCCGCCGCAGCGAGCAGCAGCAGCACGACGGGTTCGCGCAGGTGGCGCGCGAACCGCCGCCACGACGGCACGGACTTACCCCGTTCGAGTTCGTTGCGGCCATGCTGCGCGAGGCGGCGCGAAGCCTCGGTGCCGGACACTCCTGTTTGCGGCGTGACGGCGAGCGCTTTCAGCACGGCGTCGACCGGCTGCGCGTGAGGAGCGGCGACCGCCCGCCAGGTCATCGTGACTCGGGAGGCGTCAGCATTCCGGGTCGCCAGATGCCCGTTCGAGACCGTCACCGGTGGCACGACGGGACACGGGTCGTCCCGGCGCGGGCGCGACGGCGCCGGCGGTGCTGTGTGCGACGACCCGGCTCACGTTGCTCAGTTCTCCAGCCAGCAGTTCGAGCACGTCATCGATGCTGAGGATGCCGACCAGCTCGCCGCGCTCGCCGACCACCGGCAGACGTCGCACGCCGAGCTGCCGCATGCCCGACAGGGCGTCCTGGATCGACGTGTGCTCGGCGAGCGTCCGCGGATGGTGCGTCATGACGTCTTCGATGCGCACCTCCGCCGGTGGACGGCCCTCGGCCATGACTCGCACGACAAGGTCGCGGTCGGTGAGGATGCCGACCGGCCGCTTGCCTGCACCCAGCACCAGGAGCGTGCCGACGTTGTTCTGCTTCATCCGCGCGGCAGCAGCGCGCGCGGTCTCACCAAGCTCCGCCGTGTGGACGATTCGTGAACAGACCTTGCCGATGCTCATCTTCGTCACCTCTCGATTGGGAACGTCGAACTCTGCGCTCTGCCCGTCGGGTGATCGATACGGCGTGGTGCGTATCGGCGGGGCGGTCATCGGCGGGTCTCCGTCAACTGCCGTGGCGGAACAGATCCAGGAACCTGTCCTCGTATTCGGGGAACAGCCCGTGGCGATCCAGCAGGGCCTTGAGTTCGAGCGCCTTCGCGCGGTCACTGCCGGCTACCTCGAACAGCGACTCGATGTGCTGCAATACATCGGTGGAACCCCCGGGCTCCTCCTGCCCGACGCTCCCGCTCGGGAGCTGCGCGGGTGGTTTCGTTCGTTCCAGGTGCTGGACCAGCGCCCGTTCGAGGCGGTGTGCCTGCTCGTCGAGTTCATGCAGGTCGAGGTCGAGGCCGGAGATTCGTGCGAACACGCGAAGCACGGCGGCGGCGGCCTTGGGATTCGGCAAGCCGGCTGCGAAGAACGGCATTTCCCCCAGCAGGCCGAGCGCAGGCAGGCCCTGCTCGGCTGCGGCGCCGAGCATGAGCCCGTTCATGCCGCTGATCTCGCCGTCGTCGAGCCGCTCCGCGCTGGCTTCGACCGCCCGCCGCAGCACGTCCGGAGCACTCGCCGCCGCGAACACGCGGGGAGCCGCTGTCGGATGGATCGGCGTGGCCATCGCGGCGAACGTGACGACGCGCGCGACCCCCAGCGCGCGGGCACGTTCGAGCACCGCACGGGCGTAGTCGCGCGGTTCGACAGCCGGTTGCTGGTCGCTCAGCAGGATCAACAGGTCCGCTCCTGCACGGGGGTTGCTCCAGGCGTGCAACGGGCTGCGCGAGGTGCGCCAAGGCCGCACCAGGCCACGCTCGATGTGGATCGCGGTCGGCGGATGGAAGCGTGCCGTGTCGAATTCCTCGAGCAGCGGTGCGTGCAGCACCGCGGCGAGGTGGGTCGCCGCGATCTGGCCAACACCTCCCATGCCCGGCCAGGCAGCCACCAGCCACGGCTGGCGCAGACGCTGCAATGTCGTTTTTGGAGGCGAGTCCATGGGATGCCGCACCAGGGGAGTCAGCCGTTCCACTCCACGCGCAATTCGCTGGTCTCGTCGTAGTGCAGTCTGGCCTTGCGATGAAAGCGGCGCTCGAGCTGAGTCGTGATCCGCCGGGCGATGTGGATACCAGTGGTCGTGATGACCAAGCTGGCGTCCGCGGCCTCGATCGCGATGACACGTTCGAGCGGGTGCGCGGCCTTCTCGGCCTCTTCAACGCTGCGCACGAGGTGCTCGATCTCGTCGCGCTCGGCGACCATGGCCCCGGTCAGTCGGATCGTGCCAGCTGGGTGCCGGTCGCGCACACGCCGGCAGGCCGGGCACAGACCGCCACGCGCCTCGCCGAACGGTGCTGCTCCCCAGTACCACCGGCCGCCGTGCTGCACGACGCTGCAATCGTCGCAGACGAGGGAGTCGGCGGCCTTGGCATCGCTTCGATACGGGTCGGTGTGTTTCGCGCGCAGACGGCGCCAGCGTTGCGGTCCACTGCGTCCACCCTGGTTGCTGCCGGTCGACATGGCACCTCTCTCTTGTTCCTGCGATGACAGCACAGTGCGTTCGTCGGCGCGCTGAGCCGCAGGGCCCAGAAGCCGCGCGCACCACTGCGTAGCCGCTGCGCGTTGCGGCCGACGCCCTCGACACAAACAAGGCCCGAACGGTCGTCTCAGCAACGTTGACACAGAGGGCTTCTCCGTCGAACTCCCACCACCCGATCCTCTCCCACGCCCCACCCCACATGGGTCCACCCTCCACCCGCCCTTCTCCGCATATGCCCACTGCGCACCTCCCACGACGATTCTCCCACCAGGATCTGACGCGCTCGCGCCGCCGACGGGGCTCGGCCGGATCCCGTTCCGTCCGAGAAACCGAACGTGGCAGGAGTGTGCACGATGATCACGATCAAGACCGAGTCCGACCGCCTACGGCAACAGATGGTGGAGCGCCAGATCCGGGCGCGCGGGGTGCGGTCGCCGGCGGTGCTGCGGGCGATGCAGACGGTGCGGCGCGAGGGTTACATCCCTTCGTATCTGGGGGAGTTCGCGTACGAGGATTCGCCGCTGCCGATCGAAGAAGAACAGACGATCTCGCAGCCCTACATCGTGGGCTTCATGGTCGAGGCGCTGAAACTTCACGGCGGTGAACGGGTACTCGAAGTCGGCACGGGCTCCGGCTACGCCGCGGCGGTACTGGCGGAGATCGCGGGGGACGTCTACACGATCGAGCGGCACGCGCGGCTGGCGCAGACGGCGGCCGAACGGCTGCGGCGCGACGGCTACGACAACGTGGAGGTCCGGCACGGGGACGGCACGCTCGGTTGGCCGGAGAAGGCGCCGTTCGACGCCATCGTGGTGGCGGCGGGCGGACCGGAGGTTCCGGGGGCGCTGCAGGAACAGCTCGCAGTCGGCGGTCGCCTGGTGATCCCCGTCGGCGACGTGATGGGCAACCAGCGGCTGCTGCGGATCACGCGCGAGTCCGTGACGCGGTTCGAGCGGGAAGAACTGGCCGACGTGCGCTTCGTACCACTGGTCGGCGAGCAAGGGTGGCAGGTGCCGCGGGCAGAGAAGGTCCCTGCGCCGCGTCCATCCGACCTCTCTCGGGCCATCGCGGCGCGCGCGGAGTCGTTCGGCGACTTCGACCGCGCCGATCTGCGCCCCCTGCTGCAGCGCATCGGCAAGGCGCGGATCGTGCTGCTCGGCGAGTGCACGCACGGGACGTCGGAGTTCTACCGGATGCGGGCGAAGATCACGCGGCAACTCGTCGAGCAATGCGGCTTCACGATCGTGGCGGCCGAGGCGGACTGGCCGGACGCGGCGCGCTTCGATCACTACGTGCGAGGGCGCGAGGTGCCGCGCGGCGAGTGGCAGGCGTTCGCGCGCTTCCCCACGTGGATGTGGCGCAACTGGGAGACCGCCGACTTCGTCGACTGGCTGCGCGAATGGAACCAGGCGCGACCGCAGGGTGCACGAGTGCGCTTCGCGGGGCTCGACCTGTACGCGATGCACAATTCGATCGACGCGGTGCTGCGGTATCTCGACGAGGCCGACCCCGTCGCGGCGGAGGTCGCGCGGCACCGCTACGGCTGCCTGGAGCCCTGGCAGAGCGATCCCTCGGCCTACGGCCGCGCGGTCCTGACCGGGGGTTACCGGTCGTGCGAGAGCGCGGTGGTGCAGATGCTCGAAGAACTGCTCACGCAGCGTCTGGCCGGGGTGCGGCGCGACGACGAGCGGTTCTTCGAGGCGCTGCAGAACGCGCGGCTCGTCGCCGACGCGGAGAGCTACTACCGCACGATGTACTACGGATCGCACGAGTCGTGGAACCTGCGCGACCGGCACATGTGCGACTGCCTGCGCGAGCTGCTGAACTTCCACGGGCCCGACGCCAAGATCGTCGTGTGGGCGCACAACTCGCACGTGGGTGACGCGACCGCGACGGAGATGTCCGCCCGCGGTGAGTGGAACCTGGGCCAGCTCTGCCGGCAGGAATACTGCGAGGACGAGGTCTACACCGTCGGCTTCGGCACCGACCACGGCACAGTGGCCGCCGCGTCGCACTGGGGCGGCCCCATGGAACTCAAGAAGGTCCGACCGTCCATGGAAGGCAGCTACGAGCGACTCTGCCACGACAGCGGCGTCGCCAACTTCCTGCTCCCGCTGCGCGGCGCGGGCGACACGCTGGCGGGGCTCGACGAATCACGCCTGCAGCGGGCGATCGGCGTCATCTACCGGCCGGAGACCGAGCGGGCGAGCCACTACTTCCACGCCGTGCTACCGCGGCAGTTCGACGAATTCGTGTGGTTCGATCGGACCGAGGCGGTGCACGCCCTCACGACGGAGCAGATCCAGGATCTGCCCGACACCTATCCGTTCGGCCTCTGACCCAATCGACGTCGGCACGCGCCTGGCGCCCGTGCCGGCGACGGCGGATCGGCCAAGGTGTCCGCCTGCAGCGCCACGAAAGGTCTGCTCGCACAGGCGTTGGCCATCGAAGCTCCGCAGGTGCTCCTCGATCCATCGACATCCAAGCCCTGCAGCCGTTGGCGAGCCCGTACTTCGCGAGCACACCCAACACCTCGTCGGCGCGCCGAGCTGGCCTCGCGCGCGCGAGGCCACGCCGCCTCAGAGACCGACCTCGATGTGGTTGTCCACCTCGGTGACTCCAGGCGCCGACCATGCAGCCGCCTGCACCTGGTCGCGTTCGGCCCACGAGCGGACCTTGCCGCCCAGGGAGATCTTGCTACCCGTCACGTCGACCTCGACGTTCTCCGCCTCGACCTGCGCGTAGCGGTGTAGCGCCGTGTTGATCCTGCGCCGCAGATCGTTCGGGGCGACCGACGGCCGCACCGTGACGCGATTGGTCAGGCCGCGGACGCCGAGGATGTGCTCGACCGTGTCCTGCAGGGCCTGCCGCTGGTAGGCGAACGGGACCTCACCCTCCACCGTCACCCAGCCCTTGCTCACGACCACGCGAAAGCGATCCGCGGGAAGCGAGACGTTCCAGCGCAGCGCCTGCTCGACCGCCGTGGCGATCTGCACGTCGTCGCGCTGAAAGGCATCGATCAGGTCCACCGCCAGCTCGTTGGCGACCGCGTACACGCCGCGCACGCGCTTGGCGACCTCTTCGGCCCGACGGCGATCGAGCAGGCTTCGCACGTGGCCGGTCAGCACCACCACGCCCTTCTCCACCGCGACGCCAATCCGCGCCGCGTCGATGCTGGGCTCCCATTCGAGCTCGTCGAGAACGTTCTGCCGCAGGTTGCTTGTCAGAGTCTTCATGGCTGGGCCTCCGCACCAGAAACCGAAGAGTGAAGTGAATCGAACCGAGACACATGAGTAGACCCGGTCGCACCAATACCGCCATACGACCAAGGGCGCGCCGCTAGCACACAGACGGCCACCGGCCCCGGACCGCCTACGACATGGCCCCATCTGCATAGCGTTGCGAAAGTCGTCCCGACATCAGGCGCGCCAACAATGGGGTCGTTGTGCCATACACCCTGCGCGGATCGCGGCGCACAGCAGCGGCCGGTCCTTATCGTCGAGACTCACCGGCGGCCGAACAGTACGGAAGGCACCTCTCGACTCTCTGCAGCAGCAGGTCGAAGGCAGGCGGCCAGTCCGCGCGCTGTCCACATCGAATCCGCGCGTATCCTCGCCTACGGGATCCCAGTCACCGGGCGGGGCATGACAGGTGTTCCCGACGCGAAACAGATGCCGATGGCAATCGTGCCATCCCATCGCGGCCTGCAGCACGTCGTGCAAAGGGCAGTCCCCGGGCCCGCTAGCGACCCGCCGAGCCGGCGGCATCGCGCGGCTCGCGGGACAGGATCTCGAACTCGTGCTCCGTGCTCGCGAAGCACCGCGCAGCCAGCGCGACTCCACCATCGGCAACCGCCCGCACCTCCAACAGCAGGACCGACTCCTCGCACTGCACACGCTGCGTCACCGCCGACGCGAGCGGATCGCTGCGCAGCTGAGAGCCGTAGGAATAAACGCCGTCCTGTTCGTGCACCTCGATCGTGAGTTCGACGTCGCGCGAACGCAACCCGCCGGGCGCCGGCGTCACCCTGCCGTCGATCCGGACCCACCCTCGTTCGTCGGCACGAGCGAACACGAGCACGAACTCGTCGGCGCCGGTGCCCAGCGCCAGTCGCTCGCCGGTCTCGGATGCAGCGTCGAGGGAGGTCGTGATCGCCCCCTGGATCGTCGGTGGCCGCAACCGCACGTCGTCGGCGCCAAACCACCCCCAGGGGATCTGCGGCAGGAAGGGCAACGACAGGCCCGGCGGGTCGAGCGAGACGCCCAGGGTCAGCTGCAACACATGCAACTCGACCCCTTCGCGGAACCCCACCGCCGCGCCGAGGAAGGGCGTATCGACGCGCAGCCCCGTCTTGGACGCCGTTCGCGACACCCCGATCCACGGGCTGTAGTCCTTGCCGACCGCGTTGGGGTCGAACACGAAGCCCAACTCCGGCACGTCGGCGAGCAGTTCGCGGACGAACGTGTTGCTGTTGGGCCCCGGCCACATCGTGTAGTCGTCGCCGTAGCGCCGCGCGAGTTCGCCGCGAGCGGCGTCGATGCGGGCGATCGCCGCGCGCGCATCGTCACCGTCGACCCAACCCAAGAGCCGGACCACGCGTGCGCCGAAGCGCCGATCGAGCCGAGCCTCTTCGGCGTCGAGGTCCGTGTGCACGATGCCGATGCGCCCGCCGCTCTCGATGCGTTCCCAGGTGTTGACGTCGCCGCGCTTCACGTCGATCCAGGCGTGGTGCGCCCACGATTTCCAGAACGCCCCGCCCGCCGGCAGCGCGCAGCTCTTCACCGCGACGATCCACGCCGAGGGGTCCGCAGGGAGTTCCGAAGGGCGCGTGGCGCGACAGCCGCAGGTGACGAGGACGGCGGCGGTCGTCAGGATCCGGGTGGTGGCTCGGCGCACGGGAAGGAGGTGGGTCTGCCCGAGACGGACGAAGGCGCGGCGCTCTGACCCGCGACCACCGCGGCGGCGTGAACACCGCCGCGGCACACGTCGCTACTTCTTGCCGATCTCCTTTTCGAACTTCTTGATCCAGTCTTCGGCACTGCCGCCGCCGAAGCCGGACTGCTCGTGCAGCTTCTTGCCCTTCGCGTCGAGCGCGATCACGGTCGGAAAGCCGGTGACCTTGAACTCGTTCTTGAGCTTGTCGTTGTGCTGCTTCTGCTCCTTGGGCAGCTCCTTCTTGCGCGGGAAGTCCAGCTCGAGCAGGACCACGTTCTTGGGCGCCCAGGCCTTGAACGCCTCGGACTCGAACACGTCGTGGTGCAGCTTCTTGCAGGGTGGGCACCAGTCGCTGCCGGTGAAGACCATGAGCACCGGCTTCTTGGCCTTCTTCGCCGCGGCGAGGGCCGTCTTGTGGTCGGTCAGCCAGGCGCCTTCGGCGGCGGCCGTCTTGCCTTCCTTCTCCTTCTCCTTCTCCTTCTTCTCGCCTTCCTTCTTCTCGCCTTCCTTCTTCTTGCCCTGGCCGGGCTCCTGGGCCTGCATGACGTGATCGAGGTCGACGGAGTCGGGGAGCGTCGTGCCGCTGCTGCCGAGCAGGGTCAGGACGAGAACGGTCGTGGTCGTGAGCATGTGCATGTGTGAACGGGAACTGTCAGGGTCGTATTGGGCAGGCCGGGAAGGCTAAGGCGACGCCTGATACTGGGGTGTCCCAGGTTCGTTCCAGCTGACTGGGGTTTGGCCCGGCAAGGCGGCGCTCGGCTCGGGAACCCGACCTTGCCCCCGTCCAGCGACAGGCGCGCGTTGTTCGACGCGGTGCTCGGCGGCGACAGTTCGCTGCTGGCGAGCATGACGCGCGAAGACCTGGCGATGATCCTGGCGTGAAGTGAGCCGGCCCGCCGCCCTCAGCGGTGGAACGCCGCCTCGACCACGGTGACCGCGGCATCCGGCAACAGCGTGCGGATCACGATGCGGTCGCGCCGTTCCTCGTTCGCCGAGTAGAACAGCAGCCGGTTGCGCAACGGCACCATGTGCACGTGGCGCACCGCGAACGGCAGCGCGGCGACGACGGTGCGCCAGCCGGAGCCCGGCTCGAACATGCGCACCGAAGGATCGGCCGTGAAGCGTTGCCCCTGCATGGTGCCGCCGCAGGCGACGTAGATGCGTGAGCCGATGGTCGCGACCTGCGGCGAGACCCAGTCCATCGGTGCGGCCAGTTCGCTCCAGACGCCGGTCGCGAAGTCGTAGACGTCGCAGGGACCCGCGTGCTCGAAGCCGTCGCCGAGACCGCCGATCAGGTAGAGACGGCCCTCGACGACGGCGGCACCGAACGACCGCCGCGGGCGGGGCAGTTCGAAGCCAGCAGGCACGAACGCCGGCGTCTCGGCGCGCGGATCGCAGACGAACACCTGCCGCGCATCGCCGCGACTGCTGCCACCCGACTCGTCGGGCGTGAAGTCGACGCCGCCGATCGCGAAGACCCGACCGTCGTGATGCACCAATTCGAACTGCGTCAGCGGCGCAGGCAGCTCGGCGCCGAACGGGCGCAGCTGGCGGCGGCGCGAGTCCCACGTGAACCCCGAACGTGAACTCGCGACCTGGCCGCCGTGTACACCGAGTCCCCCGAGCAGCAGGTTGCCGTCGCGGTCACCCCAACGCACGCTGGCCATCGACTGGCAGCCTGACGGCATCTGCGCGACATGCTCGGCCGTCATCGTACCCAGCTCGACCTTCCAGATGTCGGTGGCGAACTGTGTCGGCGCGAACCGTTCCCCGGCATCGCCGCGATTGCCGCCGAACGCCCAGATCGTGTCGTCCTCGACGAGCAACGCCTGTCGGTAGGCGACGCGACCGGGCGCCGGGATCACGTATTCGCGCAGCTCGACGGCCGCGCCGGCGCCCGGCGTCAGGGTCTCGATGGTGCGCATGTGGCCACCGCGGCCGGCGCCGCCGAGCGCGAGCATCCGTCCCGGCACGAGGTCGGGCACGAGGCGGTGGAAGAACCGCGGCGCCTGCAACTGGGTGACGGTCTGCCACTCGCCGTGGCCGTCCCACTGCAACAGGCGGCCGTCCATGACCGTGGCATAGAGCCGGTCGCCGACGCCGAGCGCCGCGGTTCCGAACGCGAACCCCGGCAAGTCGGGACCGGCGCTCCACGTCGACGTCGCCGGATCGAACACGCGGACCGTCGCGATCGCGCGTTCTCGATCGATGCCGCCGAGCACCGCGATCTTGCCCGCGAACGTCGCCACGGCACAGGCGCGGCGCGCATGACCGATCGGCGGCAGTTCGCGCCAGACGAGCGGTTCTTCGGCGAGATCCGCGACCCACGCAGTGTCGTGCCAGTCGCCGTCACCCTCCCCGGCGAGGCACCAGCCGCCGATCACGTAGAGCTTGCCGTCACAGACGATCGCGTCGTGCGACGAACGCGGTTCGGGCAACGGCGCAAGGCTCTGCCAGCGACCCTGCGCCGGGTCGAAGCGCGCGACCGTGTCCGTCGAATGCATGTCGTCGTCCTCACCCGGCGCGTTGCGGGCGTCGGTGCCGCCGACCCGATACAGCCTGCCGTGCTCGTCAGCGACCAGGGCCGTGCCCTGCAGCGGCGGGCCGGACGGCAGTGCCTGCCAACTCACGCCATCGGCCAGGTTGAGCCGGTGGAACGTGCCGAGCACGTTGTCGCGACTGTGGCTGTGCGCGCGGCCGATGTGACCGCCGTAGACGTAGAGCCAGCCGCCAGCGCGCGCGGCGCCGAAGCTGGTGATCGCATTCGGCAACAACGGCGGGCGATCGATCGTGATCGCCGCAGCGCTGGTCGCGGCCGCATCGACCGCTGCGACTGCAGGCGCCTGGGGCGCCTGAGCCGCGCAGGAGAGGTGCAGCAACAGCGCACCAACCCAGGCGACGAGAGAACAGTGGCGGAACGTCATGCGCACGTCTTATTGTTCTTGCGACTCATTCGCAACTAGAATCACGGGCGCGGCGGCGGCTACAGTGCTGCGGTCATGACCACCAACCGCGAACCCATCGACACCGACGCCGTGATCGCCGATCTCAACGCCATCCTCGAGCTGGAGCTGGCCGGAGTTTGTCGCTACCTGCACTACTCGTTGATGGTGTTCGGGCACTCGCGCATCCCGATCATCGGTTGGATGCGTGAACAGGCCAACGAGGGCATGGCGCACGCGGCCATGGCCGGCGAACACGTGACGACGCTCGGCGGACACCCGTCGCTGAAGATCGGCAGCCTGACCGAGACGCACAAACACGACATCGAGCAGATCCTGCGCGAAGCGCTCGAACACGAACGCGCCACGCTCGATCGCTACTACCTGCTGCTCACCAAGGTCGAAGGCAAGAACGTCTGGCTCGAGGAGTACGCGCGCGGCCAGATCCTTCTCGAGGAAGGCCACATCGCCGAGGTCGAGAAGATGATGCGGCGGCCCGGCGACCTGAAGCCGGCGCGCTGAGGCACGGGCGCGCCGAGGCAGCGGCCGCAGCGGTCGAGGACTGAGCCGGGCAGGGTGCGTTGCGGACCGGATCTTCGCCCGAGAGGTGACATCCGTGTTGCACCTCGGCCTCCCGCGACCGGGCCCGAGGGACAGCCACGTCGGTAGGATCCCACCCTCACCACTTCCTGTCTCCCGGAGCAAGAACACCATGCGTCTCCCCATCCTCCTCGCCGCGACGTTCGTATCCGCCACGGCTTCCGCGCAGAACTACTTCGTCCCGGACAGCAACGCCACGCTCGGCTCCTGCAACGTCATCCCGTTCGGCAGTTCGAGCCTGACCACCTGGGGCAACCAGAAGTACCAGTCGAAGGCCACGCCGGCGGATCTCGGCAACCTGCCGGGCCTCGTCACCGGGCTCGGCTACGCCCCCTGCGGCACCGGCACGATCCACTTCGATGCGATCGAGATCATCCTCGACCACCACCCGGCGGGCCTGCCGCTCGACCCCACCTTCGCCAACAACCTGACGCCCAATGCCGTCACCGTGCTGTCGGCGACCGACTTCACCTGGAACATCACCGCCAACACCTGGAACGAGATCGGGCTGCAGAACTTCTTCGTCTACAACGGCGTGGACGACATGGTGATGCAGATCACCTGCACCAACAGCTTGACGACCGGCACCACCGGCTTCCGGCGCGACGCGCGCCAGCGCCTCTACTGGTATGGCACGACCGGTCCTGCCCCCGCGACCGGCACGACCGGTAACGCCGCGATGAAGTTCGACGTCAGCGAGTTGACCGCGCGTCTGTCGACGTACGGCGTCAGCTGCGCGGGCACCACGGGCACGCCCGTGCATCGCCTGACCGGTAGCGCGCAGCTGGCGCAGACCGTCAACCTCGACATCGGCAACGGCCTGGTGAACGGCCTCGCCGTGTCGATCCTCGGCTTCTACGACGGCATCCCGTTCCCGCTCGACCTCGCGATCTACGGCGCGCCCGGCTGCTTTCAGTATCAGGACATCACCGCGAGCTCGTTCATGCTGCTCGATGGTGCCGGCAGCGGCACGCTGCCGCTCGCCGTCCCCAACGATCCGAGTTACGTCGGCGTGCGCATCTTCTCGCAGTTCGCCTGCCTCGATCCGGGCGCCAACGCACCCGGCATCACGACCACCAACTTCGGTCGCATCTACATCGGCAACTAGCCGATCAGAGGCTGCTCGATCAAAGTGGGCGCGACGCGTCTGACGACTACCGGCCGTCGCTCCTCTGGAGTGACGGCCGGGTTCGTTTGCGAAGGCGGAGCCCGGGCGACAGCGGTTCACCACCCTGCGGTCCACTACCCTGCGGTCCACTGCACTGCGCTCCACTACACTGCGCGGCCCTTTCGGCAGGCCCATGAACACGACCCCGATCACCCTGACCATCCTGCTCAGCGCGTCCCTGGCCACGGCGCAGACCCCCGCCCCCGACCTGCAGCGTGCGGCCGAACTGCTCGGCGAACGCGCCGAACAACAGGTGCGCGAAGGCGCGATGATCTGTCAGCGCGCCAACAACGTGGCCGCGGTCGAACTGCTGCTCGCGGTGATGCAACAGACCGAGCGCCGCACGCACCTGCACCTCGCGCCGGCGCACTACCGCGACATCTGCTGGGAGGCGCTGACGCAGATCACCGACCACTACGCGCGACTGCGCGTCGAACTCGAACTCAAGAAGGGGCGCGACCCGCGCGTTCGCCAATGGTGTGCCGAACTGCTGGGCATCTACGGTGAGCCCGGCTTCGCGGAGGTGCTGCAGAAGGCGCTGACGGCGAAGGAACCCGACCTGGTGCGCTGGGCGGCGCGTTCGCTGGGCATGATCGGCAACAGTTCGGTCGTCAAGCAGCTCGAAGCTGTGACGCGGCACAAGGACGACTACGCGCGCGCCAACGCGATCGAGGCGCTGGCGCGGCTCGACAAGGACAACTACCTGGCGAGATTCACGGCGGCGATCGCGCAGGACGGCAGCGGCGGCGTGCGCTGCGCACTGCTCGGTGCGGCGCCGCAGCTGTGCCCTGAACAGCTCGAGGCGCTTTGTGTCACGGCGCTGCGCGACGCGGACTGGCGGCCGCGCATGCAAGCGGTCGAGAACCTCGGCAAGGTCAAGACCAAGACCGCGGTCGACGGACTGATCACGGCGCTCGGCGACGGCCGGCCGGTGGTCGCAGCGCGGGCATTACGCGAACTGCAGGAACTCACGGGGCAGCCGATCGAGCAGCCGGACATCTGGGCCAGGTGGTGGGCCGACAACCGCGAGACATTTGCGTTCCCCGAAGGCCGCGGCGTGCCGTCGCGCAAACAGGGCACTACGGTCTCCTACAACGGCGTGCCCGTCGACAGCGACCACGCGGCGTTCCTGATCGACAAGTCGGTGATGATGCAGCAGCAGCTGCAGAGCAAGGGCGTACCCAAGGAAGAGGCCGCTGTGGCCGAGCTGGCGCGCGTGTTCGAGCTGCTCGACGAGAAGATCACCTTCAACGTCTACAACTACGAGGAGACGCTCGACGCCTTCGTCAAGAAGCCGATCAAGCTCACCGGCAAGTCGCGCAAGCGCGCGCTGACGTTCGCGGCGGCGCCGAGCAAGGGCAAGGCCAAGGACATCTGGCTGGCGCTCGACACGGTGGTCGCCGACGCCACGCTCGACACCGTCTACCTGCTGTCGTCAGGCGAACCCGACATCGGCTTGTACGTGCACTACAACCGCGTGACGCGGCACCTGGCCGACCTCAACCGGTTCTACAAGGTCACGGTGCACACGGTCGCCTACACGGACAGCGAGTGGTTTCGTGATCAGCTGAAGAAGATCGCGGAGGTGACCGGCGGTCACTTCGAGTGGTTGAAGTGACCGCCGCGCGGCGTCGACCCTACAGCCCGACGCTCAGCTTGAGACCGTTCGAGGCGACCAGCCCCAACGCCGTCAGCGACGGGTTGTAGGTCACGGCCTGCCCGATCAGATCCACGCCGACGAACGCGGTGGCGTTCGGGATCGACTCGGCCACCGTCTGGGTCGCACCGGGCGCGACGAACAGCGTCGTCACCGGCGCGATCACATGCGAGTAGCAGCCGGGCATGCCGATCGAGCTCAGGTCGATCGCGGGCGTCGCCTGGTTCAACGAACGCAGCAGCAAACCCCAGCCGGTCGACGGCAGGATGCCGCTGATCTGCCACTGCAGGGAGGTGCCGATCACCGCCTGAGCGCTGGTGTCGAGCACGAGGCCGTCGAACGGTGCGGCACACAGAGTGACGGGCGTCGACAGGCTCGCCGACAGGTTGCTGATGCCGGGGTCGGCGTGACCACCACCGGGGCTCCAGCCCACCAACACGGGGAAGCCGCTCGACGCGATGTTCTGCCAGACCACGTTGACGGTCCCGTTGGGGAACAGCTGCAGCTGGAAGGTATTGGGCACCGTCGAGCCGACGAACGGTACGCCGCTCCACGTGATGATCGCGCGCGTCGGGTTGGCGTCGTAGTAGACGTTGGCGCCGGTGGCGTTGGGGTAGTAGAGGCCCCAGGCCGCCGCCCAACGCGGCTGCCCTTGCAGCAGCATGCTGATGTTGGGTGACGCCTGCGCGGGGTTGGGAATGCCCGGCGAGACATAGCCGCTCGCCGACACGCTGAGCTGCGTGGTCGAGCCGCCGGGGTAGGGCATGCTGAACGGCAGGTTGACGTTGGTGAGGCCGTTGAGACCCAGACCCAGGTAGGTGCCGGCCGCAGGCACCAAGGCGACCGGCGTGGTGCCCGCGACGGTGTAGGCGCCGTTCTGCAGGCTCATGGTCATCGACCGACCGCCGAGGTCGAACGACGAGCTGAGGCTGAAGTGCTCGTAGATGGTGCCGGTGCATTGACCACACGCGGCGCCGAGCACTTCCTTGCTCGCGAACGACAAGCCGCTGGGCGCGTGGCTGGGCACCTGCACGGTGAGTGCGCCCGGGCCGACGAGCGCCTGGTCGATGCTCATCGCGCCGGCGCCGGGCTGGATCGAACAATCGAACCAGCAGTTGTAGAGGGTGTTCCACTCCAGGCGATTGCCGCTTGCGGCGCTGAACACGAGCTCGCCTGCCGTCTGCGTGAAGGTCCAGTCGTTGAGTGGGTTGTCGTCGATGTCGCGGAAGCCGGCGTTCTGCACCACGGCGCCAGGCGCCAGCGGAATGCGGAAGGTGGCCGCGCCGCGGTTGTTGTCGATGTTGTGGATCGCGTACTCGTAGTGCCACATGCCGTTGCTGGGGCCGGTGACCTTGACGGCGACGCCGAAGCGGCCGTCGTCGTTGCCGTTGCCGGCCATGTCGAAGCTCGCGCCCTGCCAGCGCGTGAGCACCGAGCCCCACTGCGAGTTGCCGATGGCGTTGGGCGACCAGCTGCCGCCGCTGCCCGTGATCGCGATCTCACGGTTCATCAGGTTGTTGTCGCGCTCGACGAGCGGTTCACCCTGGGTGACGCCCTGCACCTGTGCGTAGTAGACGGCACCGGACAACAGTTCGCTCTCGCGCACGATCATGCGGTTCTTGACCGAGTCGAACGCCTGCACCTGCGTCCACGTCAACGAGCGCACCGAGTCGATCGCGGCGGCACCGGTGACGGCCGGATCACCACGATCGAAGTAGCTGCCTTGCGGGTTCCAGGTGCCGAGCCACGGATCGATCTCGGTCGTCGGACCGAGCGCGTGCTGGTTGGCGTTGGTGCCGCTGCCGTAGGTGTCCGAGCAACCTACGTAGAAGAACTGCCCCGAGCCGGCGTTGCACGGTGCGCACGGACCGTTCGAGAAGTTGTAGGCGATCGGCGAGTGCTTGGCGAAGCTCTGGCCGCTGACCTGCACCATGCGGCCGCCGCTCTCACGCACCAGCAAGAATGCGATGCGCGGGTATTGGTCGACCATGACGCCGCCGATCTCGGAGACCCACGGCAGGTTGACGGAGCCGCCGTTGCACCAGGAGTGGCCGACCATGAAGCCCGCTTCCCCGTTGGGGTAGGCGGCGCCCCGTCGGCCGGTGAAGCTCATGTCGGTCAGTTCCCACATGCCGATGTCGAGACCGGCGACGGCATTGGCCTGGGCGAGGACGGGAGCAGAAAGAAGCGCCACGGCGAGCAGCGGTTTGTGCATGCGAAGATCACCTGCAAGGGGTCGAAGGTGCGGCGACCTTATCCGCCCAATGCCATGGCGCCTACCCACCCCCGTCGGCCGGCGGCGGCGCAACTTGCATGCCCGCTGCGCACCGCTGCTATTTGCCCGACTTCTCGGCGCGCATCGCCTGCTCCAGCTTGTTGAGCCGCGCCTCGAGTTTCTCGATGCGCTTCTGCATCTGCTCGACCATCGCCGGCGCGTGCGCCGCGGGGCGGTCCAGCACCGCGATCAGCTGCAGCGCCTCGTCGATCTGCACCGGCAAGCCGGCCAGGATCAGCGCGTTGAGCGAAGGGTGCGCGACCACCCGCAGCGGCGTCGCCACCGGAATGCCGCCCTGCTGCTGCGCCTGCATGTGCGCCTGCTGGCTGCGCGCGTTGAAGGTCTCCTCGAGGCGGCTGGCGAGCTCCTGCGCCGCCGCATGCTCGAGCACCACCACCTGCAGCTTGCTGCGTTCGGTGTCGCTGACGTCGACGCGCTCGAGCAACCGACACGCGGCCGCGACCTGGTGGCCGTAGCCCTGCAGCAACAGACTGGTGTTGTTGCCGACGTTGCCAAGGGTCAGGCCGCCGCCCTGCGGAGAGCCGGTCGACGCGAAGAACGGACGCAGTGCGTTGGTCGCGATCGTTGCGTTGACGTTCTGCAGCGGCACCGTGGTCTGGATCGCCGTCGCCATGCTGCCGGCGTAGGCCTCGACTTCCTGGTGGGGCACGAACATCGCCGCGCTGCTGATCTCGCGGCTGCGGTGCCCCTGCATCGAGAGGACCTGATAGAAGCCCTGATCGGCCTGCAGCGGCACGATCGCCAGCCCCTTGTGGTAGAGCAGCGAGTTGAACAGCTTCCAGCAACCGTGGGTGTCGACCTCGGTGCGGCGCGTGATCCGGATCGAGCCCGCGTTGCTGAGTTCGCCAGGCTCGCAGAGGATGTTGTATTCGAGGAACGCGGCGACGCGGTCGATCAGGTTGGTGACCTCGTGCGAACCGGCGTCGAGCACGAACGTGGTCGGAGCGGAAGTGGTGGTGGCGGTGATGGCGGCTGAGCGGGCGCTGGCGACCTCTTGCTGACAGGGAACGGCGAGTGCGGACAACAGCAAGAACAGCGGGGTGAATGTGGGCTTCATGGTCGGTCTTGGGTCGACTGGATCGTGGACGGGTCCTCGGACGTGCCAGGGCAGACGATCTTCCCGCCGCGCTGTCACGAACCCACCAACCGGTCGAGCGGCCGCCGAACCGCGGGCGGCGGCAGCGCGCGTGACCCGGCACCCATGCCATGGTCTAGTGCCCCCATGGCGCGCAGCGAACCCAGACTCGTCAAGACCACCGGCGAGCTGCAACCCTTCCGCGAGGACAAGCTGCGGCGGTCGCTGGCGCGCAGCGGCGTCCCCAAACGCCAGATCGACGCCGTCGTCGAGGCGGTGTTGGCCAGGCTGCGCGACGGCATGGCGACCAGCGAGATCTACCGCATCGCTCATCGCCTGCTGCGACACGAACGGCGCGACACGGCGGCGCGCTACTCGCTGCAGCGCGCGATCCAGCGGCTGGGGCCCGACGGCTTCCCGTTCGAGGAGTTCCTCGCCGAGCTGTGGCGCCACGAGGGCTTCGCCACCAAGACCGGCGTGCTGATGCAGGGTCGGTTCGTGCGCCACGAAGTCGACCTGGTCGGCACCCGCGGCGCCGAGAAGCGGCTCGGCGAGTGCAAGTTCAAGGCGCAGAGCGACGGCAAGGTCGACGTCAAGGTCGCGCTCTACGTGCGCGCGCGCGCCACCGACCTCGCGGCGACCGGCTTCCGCCGCTTCTGGCTGATCACCAACGGCCGCTTCACCAAGGACGCGCTGACCTACGGCGAAGGCTCGGGCCTGACGATGCTGAGTTGGGACCACCCCAAGGGTGACGGGTTGCGCGAACGCATCGACCGCGCCGGGCTGCACCCGGTGACCGCGTTGACTTCGTTGCACAAGCAGGAACAGGTGGCCCTGCTGCGCAAGGGCGTCGTGCTGTGCCAGACGCTGCGCACGCGACCTGGCCTGGTCGGGGAACTGGGCCTCTCATCGGGCCGCGCCGAACAGCTGTGGCGCGAGATCGAGGGGCTGTGCGAGAGCGGCGCGGAATGACCGCGGCACCTCAGAGCAGCGGACTGAACAGGCGCGCGAGGTTTTCACCCAGCCGCGTCGGCCAGCGCCGCTTCGCCCAGGTCTGTGCATCGATCGCCGTGCAATCACCCAGATACTCCTGCTGCAGACGATGCACGCGCTGGCCGAAGGTGTCGTCGTAGACGAACAGCGACACCTCGAAGTTGAGCCACAGGCTGCGCAGGTCGAGATTGGCGGTGCCGAACATGGCGACCTGGCGATCGACGACGATCGACTTGGTGTGCAGCAGGCCTGCGCGATACGCGAAGATGCGCACGCCGACGGCCATCAGGTCGTCGTAGTAGGAACGGCTCGCGAAGCGCACGAGCACCGAGTCGACCTTCTGGGGCACGATCAGCGTGACCTCGACGCCGCGCGCCGCGGCGGAACGCAGCGCGCGCAGCATGGCCTCGTCGGGCACGAAGTAGGGCGTGGTGATCACGATGCTGTGCCGGGCGCCGTAGAGCATCAGCAACAGCATCTGCAGGAGCGCGTCGCCGCTGGCGACAGGCCCCGAGGCGAGCACCTGCACGGCCGCGGCGCCGACCGCCGGCTGCGCGCGCAGGTCGGCGATGCCCGGCAGTTCGGCGATGTCGCACTGGGTCTCGAGATACCAGTCCGAGAGCAGCACCGTGTGCAGTGCCTCGACCGCCGCGCCGCGCAGCCGCACCATCGCGTCGATCCACTGGCCGACCTTCTTCTCGCGATGGAAGAAGCGCGGATCGACCATGTTCATGCTGCCCGTGTAGGCGACCTCGCCGTCGATCACGACGATCTTGCGGTGGTTGCGCAGGTCGTTGCGGCGGAACAGCGCGCGGATCGGTCCGGTCGGCATCGCCGCCAACACCGCCACGCCGGCGGCGCGCAGTCGCCGCGGGTGCTCCCCCTTCAGCCAGCGGCCGCTGCCCAGCGCGTCGACGAGCACCGCGCACTCGACGCCGCGCTCGGCCGCGCGCACGACCGCGGCGACGACTTCGTCGGCGAGGCCGCCAGGGTGCCAGATGTAGAACTGCAGGTGCAGCGAGCGTCGCGCCGCGTCGATGTCGGCGAGGATCGCGCGCAACACGGCGTCCGCGCCAGTCAGCAGTTGCAGCTCGTTCCCGCCCAGGGTCGGGATGCCGGCCATCGTCACACCGAGGCGGTTCAGGGCTTCGCACGCGGGCGGCAACGCCGACCAGTCGAGGGCCGCGGTCGACCGCGCGTGCAGTTCACGCTGGCGACGTTCATACGGTGACCGCAGTTGCACGAGGCGCGCGGCGCGGCGCGCGCCGATACGGCGCTCGCCGAAACTCAGATACCCGAGCAGACCGAGACCCGGCAGCAGTGCGACCAGGAACAACCACGCCAGCGCGACGCTAGGCACCGGCCGCACCATGACGACGCGCAGGCCGACGGCGGCGATGACCACCGCGTGCGCTTCGACCAACAGCGTGGTCGGATGCCAGAACAGGTCCATGGCGCAGGTAGGGGTCGAGCCCCGGGCACCACATCGTGGCGCCCGGGCCGGCGGGCGGCGACTACTGACCGACGATCAGGCGCACGCCGTTGGAGTTGACCACGCCCAGCGCGTTGGCGCCCGACGCGAAGGCCCAGGTCTGCGCGCCGATCGGCAGCCCCTGGAACGCGTTGTCGTTGGGGATCGCCATCACGAAGGTCGCTTGACCACCCGCCGGCAACACGATGTTGACCGCATCGAGATCGATCAAGCGATAGCAGCCCGGCATGCCGACCGAGGTCAGGTCGATACCGGGATCGTGCCGCACCAGACTCAGGATCTGTGCGCCGAGGAACGACCCGGCCGGGAACAGGGTCGTGGTCAACGTCACGCTGGCGCCGAGCTGCGGCAGCGTCGCTGCCAAGGTCAGCGGGTCGCTGTTGACGCCCGTGCGAAACGTGCCCGTCAGTGCGGTCGACAGATCCATGCTGCCGAGGTCGTTGTTGGGCGCCGCGCCGGCCATGCCGACGAGCCAACCGTTGCCGGACGCGACCATCGTCGGCCACACGTAGGTGACGTTGCCGGTGCCGAGATCGAACTGCAGCTGGAACGTGTTCGCGGCCGAGGTGCCGTAGCTGTAGACGCCGTCCCACGTCACGTAGGCGATGTTGCCGACCTGCTCGAACTTGACGCGACCGCCGCCTGAGGCCGCGGGGTTGAAGTCGTGCCAGGTGCCCCACCGGTGCTGCGAGCTGCCGAGCCAGGCCGAAGCCGACGGCGTGAAGCCCGTGCCGTTGCCCGACGCGACCGAGACGAAACCGTTGGAGCAGACCATCAGCGAAGTCGTCGTTCCGCCGGGATAGCTGAACGATCCGGCGAGGCCGACGCTCGTCTGCGAGTCGTCCGACAGCGTCAGCAAGGTCGCGCTGCCACTCGGCGCCACGTAGACGCCTCCGGCGGTGCCAAGATATTGACCACCGGTGTTGATCAGCTGCAACGACGCGCCGGAGAGGTCGAACCCGCCGCTGCCGAACTCCTCGTAGAAGGCCGTCGACGAGCGATAACAGCCCTCGCCGTAGACGTCGATCGACGCCGGCGCGCCCTGCGGACCGCTGACGTCGAGGCTGAAGCTGCCCGTCGCCGCGTTGTAGCCGCCGACGCGGAAGTAGACGATGCCGGGTGTCACCGGCACGGTCAGCGAGGTCTGCGTGCCACACGAGTCGTCGAGACAGGCGATGCTCGTCAGCGAACCGCAGGCGCCCACGAAGATCTCGATGCCGGTGTCCATCGCGGTCTGGTTGCAGGTGCTGATCGTCAGCGAACCGCTGGCGCCGACGTAGTACTTGAACCAAACGTCCGCGCCGATGTTGGCGCACGGCCACGCCGACGAGGTCGTCGACAGCACCGAGGTGTAGGGACCACTGACGCCGTTGCTGACGGTGAACGCACCGGCGCAGTCGTCGTTGCTGGGGATCGTCAGGCCGGGATACGGCAACGAGTGCTGCTGGCAGGCCCAGACCAGATCGGCGTAGTTGGGCGTGCCGTTGCCGAGGATGCCGTCGTTGTCGTCGGCGAGGAACACCTCGAGCACGGCCGCCTGCTGGTCGGTCGCATCCGCGGCGAGCGTGGAGACGACGATGTCGTCGGTGATGGCCACCGCGGCGGCGCGGTTGGCATAGGTGATCGCCAGGCGATCACGCAACTTCCAGGCGAAACCCATCCACGACTGGCCTTGGGCATGCACGCCGCTGCCGCCCGGATACTGCTGGGTGTTGTTGCCGCTGCGCAGCGGCACACCGACCGTCATGAAGCCCAGACCGAGGTCGGGGCTGTCGACCAGATACATGCCCATGATGTCGCCCCAGCCCTCGCTGAGACCGTTGGTCTGGGAGATGCCGCCGTAGCGATCGTCGATGCCGTGACCCCATTCGTGCGCGACGACGGTGGCGTTGGCCGTATTCGAGCAACCGCCACCGGCGTTGTAGAAGTTGATCGTGTTGCTCGTGTAGTAGGCGTTGCACGTGCTGGCCATGTTGACGCGCGGCACCACGGCGTCGGCGACGTTCAACTCGGCCGAGTTGCCGAGGATGGCGCGCGAGTACTCGTTCACCGCGTCGACCCAGTAGGAGACCGTGGTGTGCGACACCTGGTTGACGGTCGAGGACGCACTCCAGATCTGGATCGTCGCCGGCACGCCAGGGTTGACCGTGAAGCTGCCGCTCGGCGCGTCGACCCCGAGCATCGTGTCGTGGTGGCGACCGTCGAACGCGCCGACGGTGATCGACACCGGCGCAGCGATGTCGATCGTGAACTGACCGTTCTGGTCCGTGACCACGGCACCGACGCCGGGCACGTTCAGTTCCAGGCCGGGCAGCGGCACGTTGGTGGCGGGGCCATAGCCGTCGATGCCGATGCGCGTCCAGCCCATCACCGTCACCGTGGTGTTGACCGGCGCCGCCGCGACAGGGGCGGCCGGCAGGTGCTTGCCGCCGGTGCAGCCGGCGATGCCGCACTCGTGCTTGTCGTTCTGGAAGTGCCGCACCGCCGCGGTGCGCGCGTCGATGTAGTACCGCCCGATCACCCCCTGGCCGTCGGCGCCGACGTTGCTGACCGCCACCTCCCAGCACAGGAAGGACGGTGCGCGCTGGACGGCGTCGACGTCGCCCCAGATCACCAGTCGCGGCGCCGCGGCCTTGCCCGGCTGCGCGACCCCGGTCGGAACCTGGCCCAACGCCTGCCACGCGGCCGCCGTCGCCACTTCAGCGCCGATCGCAGGGGTGCTGTCGAAGGTCGCCGGGATCGGCCACGCAGTCGCACCGAACATGGCGACGCGCCCGGCCATGCTGACGCGCACGTCGGCGCGACCGCCGATCACCGGCAGGCCGCCGTGGAACTGATCGAACACGAACGACCACTGCCGACCGACGCGCGCGCCGATCACCTCGCGGAACTCCGAGGTGCCCAGGCCGAGCACCTGCCGCTGTTGCTGCAGCACGTCGCCGGCGTGGCGCCGCGCCGCGTCGAGCGTGTTCTCCTGCCAATCGACGATCGGCAGACCCGGGCCGTAGATCGCGCTCGGTGTGCCGGTGGCGGCGCACCACATGCTCAGCCATTCGCCGCCGTGCAGACGCTGGAACTCCTGCCATGCGGCGCTGCCGGCCTCGGCCTGTGCCGCCGCGGCGCGCTGCGCCGCCAGCCTGGCCGCGCCAGGGTCATCGTTCTTCTGGGCGGGGAGGAGAACGCTGCTGGCAACCAGGGCCACGACGCAGAGATTCCAGGGACTTTGCATGGTTCGCATGGGTTCGGAGTGCGGACGAGGAGCGGCTGACGCCGCACGTCGGGCACGATTGCCGACCATGCGGTGGCGAGATCCTAGGAGCCGCGACTGACTTGTGTTGGTCTACGGCGAAGAAGTTGTGGCGGGGCCAACGTCGGCGATCCGGTCGACCAGCGATCGGCTTGCCGGCCGCACTGCCGGCCGAGCACTGGCGGCCGACGCCTGGCTGCAAGGACCGCTCACATCATGCGCAGCCGCCGGAACAGCAGCAGCACGACCGCCGCGACCACGGTCAGACCGCCGCACACGAACCAGAAGGCGGACTCCGCGGTCGCACCCGGGATGCCGCCGACGTTGATGCCCAACAACCCGGTCACGAAGCTGAGCGGCAAGAACACGCCCGCGACCAACGACAGCACGTACATGTTGCGGTTCAGGCGTTCGGCCATGCGGCCGGCGAACTCTTCGTTGGCCAGCGCCGCGCGGTCGCGCACCGCGTCGAGTTCTTCGACCAGGCGCGCCTGGCGCTCGGCGACCTCGCGCAGATTCGCGCGGCAGACTTCGTCGAACCAGGGCATGCGGTCGCTGGCGAGACGGGACAGCACGTCGCGCTGCGGCGCCAGGTAGCGGCGCAGGCCGATCGCCTGGCGTCGGCAGGCGCCGATCTGGGCGCGGTGATCACGGCTGATGCCGTCGAGCAGTTCTTCTTCGATCGTGTCGACGATGTCGCCGAGCGCGTCGATCACCGGCACCTGCCGATCGAGCAGACACTCGGTGATGCTGACGAACAGTTCGGCCGGCGTGCGCAGGATCGCACCGCCGTGGAGCGCCTTACGCAGGTCGGAGATCGCCATCAACCGGCGCTTGCGCAAGGACACGACGCGGTCGCGACCGATCCACAGCCGCAGCGAAACCATGTCATCCGGGTCGTCCTCGGGATCGTGGTTGACGCCGCGCATGATCACGATCACGTGATCGCTGCCGACGACGAAACGCGGCCGCGTCTCTTCCTCGAGCAGGATCTCACAGGCCAAGGCATCGAGCCCGGACTGCCGTTGCAGCCACTCGACGTGTGAGGCTTCGGTGCGGTGCAGGTGCACCCACAAGAACCCGGCGTCGGCGCGCCAGTCGGCGATCTGCTCCCAGCTCAGTTCGCGGGCGGCGCCGCCCTCGAAGGCGAACGCAGCGATCGGTGGAAGATCGGGGAGTCGTGCAGTCACGGGTTCGAAGACCAGGCTGAAGTGGGAAACCACTTCTACCGTCCCGGAACCGCGGCACCCTACAATCAAACGTCCATGCTGCGCAGTTGGCGGGAACGCGCGATCGACTGGTCCACGGACGCACCGAGCTGGCTCATGACCAGTCTGGTCGCGGCGTGCGTCGTCCTGTTCACCCTGGCGGACCTCTACAGCACCGCGGAGGTGGCCACCAGCCTCGGTTACATGCTGCCGATCTCGTTGGCCGCGTGGTGCCTGGGACGGATCCCGGCGGCGGTGACGGCGACCAGCTGCGCGCTGCTGTGGCTCGGCGTCGACATCCGGGTGCAGGGCAGCAACCTGCACACGACCAACGAGCTGATCAACCTGACGGTCCTGTTCGTGGCCTTCATGCTGTTCGGGCAACTGCTGGCCGCGCTGCGGCTGCGCCTCGACCAGGAACACCAGCTCGCGCACACCGACTCGCTGACCACGCTGCACAACCGGCGCGCGTTCCGCAGCGCCGCCGAACGGGAACTCGAACGCTGTCGTCGCTACGGCGACCCGTTCACGATCGCCTACCTGGACCTCGACAACTTCAAGTCGGTCAACGACCGCTACGGCCACGGGCGCGGCGACGAGCTGCTGCGGCTGGTCGCCAATTCGCTGCGCAAGGGGCTGCGACGGCTCGACATGGCGGCGCGACTCGGCGGCGACGAGTTCGCACTGCTGCTACCCGGCACCGAGGAACTGGGCGCGGTGCTGGCGCTCAACCGCCTGCTGCGCTCGCTTCACGGCCTGCGCGCGGCACGCAGCCTGGGCGTCGGCTTCAGCGTCGGCTGCATCACGGTGCTCGAGGCCCCCGACAGCGTCGACGCGCTGATCGCGCGAGCCGATCAGCTCATGTACGAGACGAAGGGCAGCCACCGCGGGTCGGTGCGCCACGAGGTGCTCGGCACGCGCCGCCGCGATGGCCAACGGCCCGACCGCGGCAACGACGCGACCAGCGCCTGAGTGGTCGTGTCACGCGGTGACCGGAACCTCGTGCACGCTGAGCCGGCCGTGGATCTGCCACCCTTCCCGCAGCATCCAGGTGCCCGGGTCGGCCACCGGCCGAACGATGGCTTCGATGCCCTTGACGAAGATGCGCTCGCGGAAGCCCGTGAACCACGGCGCTGACGTGAACGTGTCCATCGCCTGTGGGACCGTGATCTCACGGCCTTCTGCCGCGTGTTTCTTGCCGTTGCCGAAGACGTAACGCAGCGCATTCCTCACCTCCCGAGGGGAGGTGAGGATGCGATCGTGGTAGCGATCGGCGAAGACGCTGCCGCGGCGCGACCAGAGTTTGTTGAGCGCCTTGGCGATGCGGATCAGCAGGCCCTGCAGTCCACGCGCCAGCGCGCGGCGATCCTGCGCCTCGCAGATCAGGTGCAGGTGGTCGTTGAGCACCGCGTAGTGGCAGAGGCGGAACGTGCCCTGCAGGTTGCGCGCGCAGCCGGCCGCGAACGCCGCGCGCAGGACCTCGTATTCGCGCTTGTTGCGCAGGCGTGGCAGGCCGGATCGCAGCTTGAGCGTGACGTGAACGGGGAAGCGCGACGCCAGCGCCATGCGCGGACGGTGATCGACCCCGGGTCTGCCGGAGATCTTCGGCTTGCGCCCCGCGCCTGGTCGGGCACCACCTGGGCCAGGTCGGAACGGCAGCAACGGTGCGGCACGTTTGCTGGTCGCACTGTTCTTGCTTCTCCCTGCCCTGCCCTTGGCTCCTGCCCTGCCCTTGGCTCCTGCCCTGCTCTTGGAAGTCGTCACCATGCTGATTGCGCAGATATTAGAGTTGCCGGCGCGGATGTCAAGCGGCATCGTCGAACTTCAAGCTCCACGACTCTCGTGGGAAGCGCCCGGTCAGCGGCTCGGGGTTCTGGCTCGGGACTCTTCGGCCCATGGCCTCGGCCCTCATCGTTCCGGGGCAGCATGACGAGCGCCCGGACCCCGGCCCCGTCTGCGGCGCAGCGACGCCCTCAGCGACCGCCGGCGAGCCGTTCGATCTGCTCGATGTACTGGGCCACGCTGTCGCGCGGCGCGAGCGCCTGCGCACGCTTGAGCAGCGGCAGCGCCTCGCGGTACTTACGCTCGCCGATCAGCAAGTGCGCGTGCGCCTGCTTGGCGCTGGCCTCGTACTCGGGGATGTTCGCGGCGCGTTCGTAGTAGAACGCCGCCCGCTCGAGGTTGTTGGTGCGCTGGCTGTGCTGGCCGAGCTGGATCAGGGCGTCGCCGTCGAGCGGGTCGAGGGCGACGATCTGCTCGAGCACGCGGGCCTCCTCTTCGCCGGCGCCTTCGGCCATCGCCAGGCTCGAGCGCAGGTGCAGCAGGTCCTTCTTCTGCTTGCCCTCGAGTTTGGGACCGTAGGACTGGTCGATGGCATCGAGCAGCTGACGCGTCTCGGTGAGCACCCCGCGGCGGATCAGCACGCGCGCGGCGCGCATCGCCCGGTCGGGCGACGGCTGGCCCGCATCGATCGCCCGCAGGTAGGCGCCGACGGCGAGGTCGAACAGCTCGTCGTTGACGTAGATGTCCCCGAGCGTGTTCAGGCTCTCCGCGGTCGACTGCCCCAGGCGATCGACCATCTCGAGGTTCTCGGCGGCCTTCTGCGCGTTGCCGAGGCCGAGGTAGGCGTTGGCCTGCAGCATCCAGAAGTCGCCGCGATCGGGATCCTGGCGTACCAGCGGTGCGCACAATGCCGCGGCCTCGGCGAACCGTTCCTGCTTGAACAGGCTCCGCGCCAAACCGAGTTGCCAGTCGAGCAGCTGACTGTCCATGAGCACGGCCATGCGGTAGGCAGTCTCCGCCGACAGATGCGCCTCGGTGTTGGCATACGAGTAACCGAGCAGGCCGTAGGTGGTCGAGTCGACGCCGCCGAGCGCGAGCACGCGCGTGAACGCCTCGATCGCCGCCACCCACTCCGCCTCCCGCACCGCGACCAGGGCGAAGTTGCGCCACGCGCGGCGGAACTTGGGGAACTTGCCGACCGCGGTGCGATACGCCATCGACGCCTGTTCGAGTCGCTCTTCCTGGAAGTGCAGGTTGCCGATGGTGAAGTCGACCACCGCGGTGACCGAATCGCCGCGCGCGCCCTCGAGCAGCTTCATCGCCTCCGCCGGCTTCTCGGCCGAGATCAGGTCGTAGACCTTCTGCATCAAGTCACGTTCGGGCGTCGTCAGCCGCGGCTCGATGTCGCTCTCCGCAGCATAACTCTCCACGAACTGGCGCCGGAACGCGTCGCTGCGCCAGATCGCGAGTTCCTCGGGTCCCTGGGCGCGCGGCGACGGAGTTGTCGTTGTCGCCGTCGTTGCCGCGGTAGGCGCGGGCGGCACGGCGATCCCGGTGTCGATCCTGAGGTCGGGCAGCAGACCGGCGCCGGTGACGGAACAAGCCGCCAGCAGAGGCAGCAAGCAGAAGGGCATGAGCTTGGACATGGTGGAACTCAGGGCAGTAGGCGGGGACTCGGCGGCTCACTTCTTGGGGAAGGTGATGGGTTGGCGCAGGCGGAAGCGCACGGGTTTGCCCTTGCGCTTGCCGGGCTCGAAGCGCCATTGCTTGATCGCGGCGATCGCCGCGTTGTCGAGCTGCGGATCCCCGGGCGTCTGCACCACGGGATCGGTGACGCGACCGAGTTCGTCGATCACACACAGCACGTAGACCGTGACCGGCGTCGCCTTGAGCATCGGCCGCGTGAAGTTGGGGTTGGTCTGCATGACCGGCCGCGGCTTCTGGTCGAGGTCCGCCAGCGAGAACATCGAGTCGACGTCCGCGCCGTTGCCCCCCAACGCGTCGAGTTTGACGGTGAAGTCGCCCGACAACATGCCGCCGCCGAGCCCCGGGTTGAGGGCGAGTTCGAGCTGCGACAGATCGAGCGGCTGGTTGTTCTCCGGCATGTCCGGCGGCGGCGGCGGCTCGTCGGGCTCTTCCGGCTCGGGTTCGGGCGGGGGCGGCGGCGGATCGATGATGGCGGTGTCGATCTCACGCACCAGGAACTCGTCTTCGCGTTGTTTGCCGATCGCCTGGGTCAGCGGCAGCACGAAGAAGAACGCCGCCGTGAGCAACAAGGCACCCACCACGGTGCGCACATGGCGACCGATGCCAGCTCCCTTGGAGGTCCTCGAGTAATCGTCGCTCACGATGCACTCCTCAGCCGCGTTTGATCGCGGTGGCCAGGCTCACCTTCTCGGCGCCGCCCAGCTTGGCCTCGTCGATGAGCCGCACCAGCAGCCCGGACTGCGCGGCGCTGTCGGCCTGGATGATCACCGGCAGCTTCTCCTTCTGGAGCTTCTGCTTGATCAACGGCTGCACCGCGCCCATGCCGATGTTGGTGTTGTTGAAGATCACCTCGCCGTTGGCCGTCAAGGCGATCAGGATGCTGGTCTTCTCCAGCTGCGAGGCCGACGCCGCCTGCGGCTTGTCGACCTCCACGCCGGTCTCCTCGACGAAGGTGGTGGTGACGATGAAGAAGATCAGCAGGATGAAGACGCAGTCGATCATGGGGCTCATGTCGATCTGGCCTTCGTTGCTGTCGTCGCTCGAGCTGTCGCGGAAGCGTCCCATGGCGTTGGTTCGGTGGTTCGAGGTTGCGGGTTGCGAAGCTGGCGGATGAGTGGATCAGGCGGCCGAGCCGCGACGGCGTTCGCGCTGGCGCTTGTAGAGTTCCTGGGTGCAGACGGTCTCGACGTGCGCCAGGAAGGCCTGGTAGGCCTCGAACTTGCGCCCGAGCTGGTAGCCGAAGAAGACCCCCGGCAGCGCCACGATCAGGCCGGTCTCGGTGGTGATCAGTGCCTCGGAGATGCCCTTGGCGATCTGCGCCATGGTCTGGTCACCGCCCGAGCCCGACGCGAGCGCCTGGAAGGTGCCCAGCATGCCGGCGACGGTGCCGAGCAGCCCGAGCAACGGCGCTGCCGCGACGCACACCTTCATCACGCGCAGATCACGGCGGAACGGAGCCAGCTCGGTGGCGCGGATCTCGTCGAACGCCATCGCCATCTGCGGCACCGTGCGCAAACCGGTGACCGCGTGCAGCAACCTGCCGATGGGCCCTTCGCGGTCCTCGGGCACGCGGATCCAGCGGCGCCAGGTCTTCTCGGGGATGGACGCAAAGCCCTTGTCCGCGAAGCGGAACCGGATGCGCAGCCCCAGGCCGAACATCAGCAGCGCCGTGAACGCGATCGGGATCATGCACCAGCCGCCGCCGAGCCAGACGCGCATCGCCTCGGCCCAGATCTGCTGCAGCTTGTCGGTGAGTGCATCCATGGTGACCTCAGGCCTGCGCGCGGCCCTGGTTGGCATCGAGGCGGCGCTCGACGACCGGCGCGAGCATCTCGGCGAGCAACTGCTGCACCTGCTCACGCGACGGTCCCTCGCGGCGCCAACCACGCGGCTCGTCGTCGGGATTCTGCGGCTCGTCGCGTTCGATCCGCAGCGGGGTCTTGGCGACCTGGTTGACGAGCGCGACGGCCGACTTCTCCATGTCGTCGACGAGGCCCTTGGCCTTGCGCGACAGGAACGCGTGCAGCAGCAGCGACGGGATCGCCACGTAGAGACCGAGCTCGGTGGTGATCAGCGCCTCGGAGATGCCGCTCGACAGCGTCTTGACGTCGCCCGTGCCGAACAGCGTCATCAGCGAGAACGTGTTCATGATGCCGGTCACCGTGCCCAGCAGCCCGAGCAGCGGCGCCGACGACGCGGTGATCGCGATGAACGGCAGCCACTTGCCGAGCTTGAGCTTGTTGGCGAGCACCTTCTCGTACATCACCTCTTCGATCAGTTCGCGCGGCTCCTGCAGGTGCTCGACACCGACCGCGAGCATCTCGCCCGTCGGTCCCGGCATCACCTCGGCGACGCGTTTGGCGGCGGCCTCGTCGCGTTGGCCGATGGCGTCGAGCAACTGCTTGATCGACTTGCGCGACGGCGTGCGCACCGAAACCAGGCACAGCCACTTCAGCAACGCCACCAGCAGCGCCAGGCCGGCGATGCAGACGATCGGATAGACGACCGGCCCGCCCTTCTTCAGGTGCTCGAGCAGCGAGTCGTCGATCGCGGCGACCTTGTGCGCGTTGCCGAGGGTCGGGTCCATGGGCAACACGCCCTCGACGTTGTTGAGCATGTGCTCGGCGTCCTTGACGCTCTGCTCGTCGGCGAAGCCGAGCACGGCCGGTTCCGACGAGTCGCTGCGCTGTTCGGCCGTGCCGACGACCTTGCCGTCGGTGCTGCGGAAGAACACCAGCGGGCCGACCATGGTGAACGCACCCTGGTTGACCAGACCCGCACCGTCGGCGGCGTGCCCGGCGAAACGAGTGCCGCCGCCGGCTTCCAGGAGTCGATCGACCGACGTCGCGACCAGGGCCACCTGCGCCTTCCAGACGTCGCCCTGCTCCGCCGAGGTGTTCTCCGCGGCCAGCTTGGCGGCCTGCACGGCCTCGGCGTAGTGCTGCTTCTCGGCGACGTGCATCACCGAATCGAGGTTGTTCACGTACTGGCCGAGCAGACTCGACAGGTAGGCGGCTTCGTCCTGGCGCAGCTTGATCTCGGTGCGCAGGTTGCCGAGGTCGAGCGTGCGGCTGTCGAGCAGGCGCGACTTGGCCTGGAAGTCGGCGCGCACCGCCTGCAGTTCGAGCTCGAGGTCGGCGAGCCGCTTGCTCATCGGCACCTTCTCGGCGGCGATCTCGTCGCGCAGCTTGTTGAGTTGCGCGACGCTCTCGGCGAGCTGCTTCTCGAGGTTGGTCGCGGCCTGGTCGAACGGGATGCGGGAGACGAGGTCCTGGGCGGCGGCAGTGCAGGCCAGCACACCGAGGGCGACGGCGACGTTGCGGAACGGATTCATGGTGGTGGCTCCTGGTCTTACAGCAACTTGAGTGGCAACGAGACGAAGGCGGCGACCTGCTCACCCTTCTTGACGGCGACCGCGCGCGCGATCGCGGGCGCGAAGCCCGACGACGGCGCCCACACGAAGCCCTTGTCCCCAGGGACCCCGACGCCGGCTTCCTTGCCGTCGTCGGTGACGTAGTAGCCGATGGCGATGCCGAAGTAGAGCACGCTGACCTCGGCGGTCTTGCCCGCGTCCAGGTTGCGCACCTCGCGCGTGAGATGGATGTCGCGCTGGAACTTGTTCACCTCGTTGAGCACGCCGATGACGTTCTGGAAGCGCTCGCTGAGCGACAGCTTGGTGGCCGCGGCATCCGCCGGGATGCGCTGGCTGATCGGCGCGATGCGCTCCCGCAGAGGATCCGGCAGGCGGCCGAGCAGACGCCGCGTCTTCTCCTCGAGCATCACCACCTGCGCGGACAGGACCTCGCTGTTCTTCGTCAGGCGCTCGTTCTGCTCACCGAGATCGCCGCGCTTGCGGTCGGCTTCGCCGATGCTCTGCTCGGCCTCACCGATGCGCTTGTGCAGCGACTCGGTCTCGCGTTGCACGAGCTCGATGCGGTCGCGCAGGAACTCGCGCCCCTCGCGCCACTGCTGCTTCTCCTTGGAGTAGATCCGGTTGTTCTCGACCCACTCCTGCAAGGTGGTACGCGTCACGCCGACGCGATCCTGCGGGGCGGGTCGGTCACCCTGTGGGCTCTGGGACTGGGCGAACGCCGACGACGCCAGGACGCCGACGGTCAGGGCGGCGAAGATGGCGCCGCGAACCGTTGTTGATGACTGTGGAGACTGCATGGCTCTGTTTGTGTGATGCGGTTGGCCTCAGAAGCGGATCTCACCGCCGATGCTCACCGTGTAGTCGATGCCCTCGGTGTAGGAGGTCTTGACGACGTCGGCCCCGATCGTGTCCCCGCGATAGACCGTCTGGATGTCGGGGTCGGTGAGGTTCTTGGCCTGGAACTGCAGCGTGACGCCGCGCCCGAGTGCCTGGGACACGCTGAAGTTGAGCCGGTCCGTCTCGGTGGCGTAGACGCTGGGCACGTAGCGACCGTTCGATTGACCCGCACCGGTTACCAGGGTGTCACCGGTGATCGTGTAGAACAGGCCGAGTTGCGTGCCCGTCGCGGCCAGATCCCAGGTCAGGAAGAGGTTGTAGAGGTGCTCGGGCGCGTCGGTCATCGCGCGGCTGCTGGTCGGCACGCCGATCTGCGGGTCGCTGAAGGCGAGTTGTTCGTCCTCCGGCAGTTGAACCTTGCTGTCGAGGAACGTCGCGTTGGCGCCCAGGCCGACGCCTTCGAGCGCACTCCACAGCGGCGCCAGACCCTGACGCGCCTCGAACTCCCAGCCCTGCAACTTGCCACTGGGGTAGTTGACCGCCGTGGTGTAGTCGAACGACGAGATGCGCTGCACGTACTCGATCGCCCCCTTGATGTCCTTGTGGAAGAACGACGTCGACAGCAGGCTGCCCGGAGCGGGCGCGTAGTCGAGTCGCACGTCGTAGTTGCGCAACTCGCTCATCTGCAGCTCGGGGTTGCCGATGAAGATCGGGCCGCCCGCGTACTCCTGTTGCAGGATCGGCGTCAGCTCCTTGAACGTCTGCCGCGCGATCGTCTCGCTGTACGACAAGCGTAAGGTCCAGTGTTCGACCGGCCTGAACACCAGACCGATCGACGGCAGCACATCGTCCTGCGAGAAGTCGACGTCGGCGTCGCCGGGATTGAGCTGGGTCACCGAGCTGGACCCCGGCGGGAACCACGTCGCGAACTGCTCGGCGTCGTTGACGATGCCGATCTCGGTAGACTCCCAGCGCACGCCGCCGATCACGCTCAGTGAGTCCAGCAGCGGCACGTCGAGCATCGCGTAGGTCGCGTCCACCCGCAGACGACCCTTGTAGTCGACGTCGAACTCGGACTCGTCGATCGGATGCGACTCGAACGGGAACACCGAGGTCCAGTACTGTTCCCACGGCCCGTTGAAGCTGCTGTTGTCGCTGAAGTTGCTGTAGGTGTCCTGATCGAAGGTGCGATTCACCCGATCCTGGAACCAACCGATCTTGAAGTAACCCTTACGCTGCTCGCCGAGCCGGAACGGGATCTCGAGGTTGGCGTTGGCCTGCTCACTCTCCTCCTCGATGACCTTGTAGATGCGCTGCAGGTTGCCGAGCGTGAACACCGCGCCTGGCTTGAAGCCGACGTAGGACGGCGGGAACTGGAAGCCGCCGACGTCGAAGCCGGGCGTCCACAACGAACCGAACTGCCGCTTGTCGGGCTGGTCGGACTTCGACTTGCTCTTCGCGATCGTCCAGTCGAGTTCGGGCGCGAGGTCGTCGCCGGTGGCGCTGAGCGCGAGCCGGTGGTGCCCGCTGAACTGCAGCGTGTCGGTCGTGCGCTCGGTGTATTCGAGCGTCTGCAGCCGGATGTACGGCGCCGAGTTGAACTGGTAGAAGCCCGGCGAGTTCGGGTCGTTGGGGTCGTATCCGGGATAGTAGTACTGCTTGCCGCGCGTGTCCTCGGCCAACGTCGCACTGTCCTCCGCCGAGTGTGTGTGCAGGTGCACGATGTTGAACCGGTGGTTCTCGTTCTCGATGCCGGCGGTCGCCAGCTCGCTCCACTGCACCGATTGCTGGCCGCGCGTCACGTCGAACAACGCGGTCTTGAAGTCACCGTCCTGAGGCGTGCCCTGGATCGTCTTGGGCGACATCGGCTGCCCCGGCGTCTCCACCACCCACGAGTCGTCGACGCCCTTGTCGTAGTAGGAGCTGTCGCGTTCGTAGAACAGGCTCAGCATGCCGCCGGCGCGCCAGCCGTTGCCGAGCTCGAAGCTGCCGCCGATCGCGCCCGACAGCTTGAAGTCGATCGGCGCCGCGCCCGTGGACGTGCCGACCGCGCCGTCCCAGTTGTCGCCGAGGTTGTCGAGCTGCGCCGAACGGCTGTTGGTGCCGCGGCCGAACGTCGTCAACCCACCACCTTCGTAGGTGAGGAAGTCGTTGCGTCCCGTCACCTGGGTGTTGCGGCCGGTCTGCCCCTTGTAGCGGATGAAGAACGGTTCGTTGGGCACGCCCTTGAGTCGCACGTCGACGGCGCCGCCCGAAGCGTCGCCCTGCTGATCGGGGGTGAAGGTCTTGCTGACCTGGATGCTCTCGATCACCTCGGAAGGGAACTGATCGAGCTCGACGGCGCGTTTGTCCTCGTCGGCGGTCGGCAGACGCACGCCGTTGAGCTGCGAGCTGACGTAGCGGTCGGGCAGACCGCGGATCACCGCCGATTTGCCGTTCTGCAGCGACGCGCCCGCGACCAGTCGCAACGCACTCGCCGCGTCGCTGGCACCGGCGCGACTCATCAGGTCGGCGCCCACCGAGTCCATCAGCGCCGGGCTCTCGAAGCGCAGCGCCAGCAGCGACTCCTCCGAACTGCCACCCAGCTGCAGCACGTCCTGGACGACGAACTCCTCCATGTCGGTGAAGTCCCCGGCCAGCGAGACATTCACGTCCTGCAGTTGGCCAGCGACCACCCCCACCTCACGGAGCTGGCGCACATAACCTTCCTTGGCGAACACCAGCGTGTATCGCCCGGCCGGCAGCTGCGGGATGGAGAAGTTGCCCTGGTCCGAGGTCGACACCGTCTGGCCGGTCTCGGTGACGGTGATCTGCACGCCGGGCAACGGCGCGTCGAAGTCCTTGTCGAAGACCTGCCCGCGGATCGCGCCCTGCTGCGCCGACAACGCCGCCGAACAGGCTGCGGCCGCGGCGATCGTGAGCCAGCGATGTGGCCGCCAGATCACCACGGTTCGCCCAACGCCTCGGCAATCGACTTCATCCGCACGGCGAGGCTCTCCTCGGGAACGAAGCCGCTGCGTGCCATCGACACGCAGGTCTTGGCCAGGTCTTCGGCTCGCGGCTTGCTGTTGGGGTTGTGCACGCCCTCCTCGACGATCAGCCGGTAGGCCCGCGCCGCCTCTTCGGCGGCGCCACACGCCATGTAGCCCTCGGCGATCGGCCGCAGGGCATCGCCGCGGAACACGTCGACGATCTGATCGCGGTGTTCCTGATACCAATCGCTGACCGCGTCGAGCGCCTTCTTGGCGCCCTCGGCGTCACCGCCGCGGGCGCGGTGCAGGGCCACCTTGGCACGCAGACCAACCTGGTCTTCGAGCACCCAGCCCTTGTCCTCGACCAGCTTGCCGGCGTGGTCGAACAAGGCCATCGCGGTCGGTCGATCACCGCAGGCAACCGCCGCGTCGGCGATCTCGAGCACCGACTCGAGGCGCATCTGCAACGGCAGCTTGGGGAAGGCCTTGGTGACGCGCTCGACGAGCAGTTCACGCTTGGCGGCGTCGCCGGGGAAACGCGCGAACAGTTCGACGCACATCTTCAGCGCGCCGATGGCCTGATCGATGTTCTCGCTGGCGAGCACTTCGTCGAGCCTGGCCAACTGCTGGTCGAAAGCCGCGGGGTCGAGCAGCTTCGCCTTGGCGGCGGCGAGATGCCCGATCTCGGAGTCGATGAGTCCGGTCTGCAGTTCGCGAGCCGCGTCGGCCTGGCCGAGCAGCAGGTGCACGGCGGCGACCTTGGCGCGGATCCGGTCGCGCCGCCATTCCTGGGAGCCCTCTTCGGCCATCGACTCGTCGGCGATGCGCGTCGCCGTCGCCAGGAACCCACTGACGTCCGCTTCGATGTGGTGCTGCACGCAGTGGTCGGCGAGCTCCGCGTAACACAGCCCGCGTTCCCAGCCCGCGATCTGGTCGGCCCACTGCCTGGCGCGGACCGGCTGATCGAGCTCCAGGCACGCGTGCACCAGCATCGCCTGCAGACGAGTGCGGTTCTTGCGATGCGGTACGTCCGGCAAACGGCTGACGGCGCCGAAGGCGAGGTCGAGCAGGCGCGCGTTGGCTTCGCTCAATGGCGCGTCAACGAAGGCGCGTGGCTCCGCCACCTGGCCACCCTTCGGGCTTGCAGGCTCACTGTTCTTGGGTTGAACCGGCGCGCTGGCGCCAGGATCGGAGCAGGAGGTGGGTGCGAAGGCGAGCGCACCGACCAACGAGAGGGCGGCAAGCGGGAGTTTCATGGAGCTGATGGGCCGAGTTGGGAGATGGCCCCGAACAAGCAGAATGCGGGGGTCGCATCACGCGACCACCCGCTTCGGACCCCGCGCGCCGGTCGCCGACAGCGACCGAACGTGTGAGGTCGGTGAAACGTGCCGAGGGATCAGGGAGCGATCTTGTAGATCGCGTTCGTGGCGGCGATGCCGTTCGGCGCGCCGTTGTCGAACACCAGAGCCTGCACGTAGAACGGCACGCCGGTGAAGCCCGGCGGCACGGTCAGCTGCATCGAAGGCGCGATCAGGCCGACGTAGCCGAACGTGTTGATGTTCGGCACCAGCGTGACACCGGGGATGCCGGCGACGCCGAGATCGAAGTCGACGCGCTCGAAGCCGAAGCAGTAGGCGTTGAAGCTGACCGCCGGACCGTTGGTGACCGAGAAGGTCGTCGGGGTGTTCGCGGCCAGGCCACCGGCGACGGTCAGGTTCGGGGCGCCGGTGGTGCCGCGCGCCGACTTGCCGAGGTCGGTCCAGTTGTCGCCGCGAACGTAGAAGCCGAACGCGTCGGACGCGGTCCAGCCCAACGCCCAGTTGGTGGTCGGGGCGAAAGCGCCGCGGTACTTGGCCGAGTCGAAGAACGTGCCCGTGGCGTAACCGACCGAGCTCAGCGCGTCGTTGGCCGGGCGCGGATCGAGCTGGGTCACCGGCGACACGGTGTTGGCGCCGCTGACGAGCACGGGCGCGCCGCGGGTCAGCGACACGATCGGCATCGAGGTGGCCTGCACGTTGTTGTTCGCGGGCGCGAAGACGCCCTGCGCGTTGGCCTCGGTGTAGGCCGAAGCGTGCTGGTTGCGGTAGAAGACGTTGTCGGTGAACTCGATCAGGTTGCCCGAGGTCTGGGCGGTGTAGAACGCGGCCGGGTTCGCCGGGGCGTTGACCGTCGAGTAGGTCGTGTAGGGCGTGGTCCACAGCGACGCGAAGCTGGCCGTGCCGTTGAAGCCGTAGCCCGCACCGCCGTCACCGTCGATGTTGTCGTTCTTGATCACCTGCTCGCCGATGTCCATGAAGATGCAGTTGTGGAACTGCACGCGGCAGCCGTCGCGCAGCGCGACGCCGTGGTCCGCACCACCCGCACCACCCGTGACCGGGGTCGTCGGCGCGCCGATCACGGTGAAGTTGTAGATGTTGGCCGTGGTGACCGGCTGGTAGTCGGACTGCTCGGCGCCGTCCATCTCGATGGCGTTGTCGCCCCAGCCCGAACCCTGGCTCGCGGGCACGCTGTAGCCCTGCACGATCAGGCCGAACTGCGCGCGGCCGCGCCAACCCTGGTCGACGTCGAAGCTGTCGTCGCCGATGTTCCAGATGCTGATGTTCTTGAAGTTGACGGTGCCTCCCCAGACCTCGATGCCGTCGTCGACGTTGTTCATGATCTCGACGTGGTGCACGTTGGTGGCGCGGCCGATGCCGCCCAACGAGAGGCCGTTGAGCTCGTTGTTGAGGCCGATCACACGACCGCCGTAACGGAACGAGACGTAGGTGAGGTCACCGCTGTCGTCGTTGTCGTTGCCGCCGCCGTAGAGCACGTTCGGGTCGCCGGGGGAAGCCGCGACCAGACCTTCCATGGTGCCGTAGTTGGCCGCGTTCGGAGCGGGCGTGTTGGCGGCGATCGCGTTCTCGGAGATGTAGGCGCGACCCATCACGGTCAGGTTGCCCCATTCGTTGGCAGCGGCGCGCCAGGTGCCGGTCTTGGGGTTGTTGCCGGTCCAGGTGGCGACGTCGGCCTTCGACGTGAAGATCACCGGGTTGGCCTCGGTGCCGTTGACGAAGATCTGGGCGCCGCGCGTGACGGCGAGGCTGCCGCCGATGTTGGTGTCGCTGGCGATGACGGTGCCGGCCTCGATCGTGAGGGTGGCGCCGGGCAGCACGTAGATCTGTTGCTGCAGGTTGTAGCGGTTGTTGGCGGTCCAGGTCGTGGACGTGCTGATGTTGCTCGTGACGAGCACTTCGGTCTGGGCAACGGTGACGCTGGCGAGCGCCGCCGAAGCCAGCAGGACCTTCAGGGAAGGAGCGTTCATCTGGGTTCCTCTGGGCGGAAAATGGCTGGGCAAGAAGAAGAGGTCGAAGGCGACCACCGGACCGGTGCCCGGTTTCAGGGCCAAACCAATAGGGACCCGTTGTGCAGGCTCCGTTAAGACCCGGTGCAGCTTCGCGTCCGCGAGCCGAGCCTGCGCCCCGCCGCCTCGCCGGCTTCAGCGGCGACGTGCGCCGCGCGCGACCAGCAACTCGTAGCCCGAGGTCGCGACAACCCTTCCGTTCACCAGCAGTTCCACCGCGTGCCAGCCGGGATGGTCGCGGCGCGTGGTGACCGCGCGCAACGAGTGACGGCGCGTCAGCTCGCGCCGCTCGTTTGCAGCCAGGTCCAGCACCCATCCCTTCCAGACCTTGCGTGAAGGCAATCCGCGCTGCCGCACCTGGTGCACGACGTAGTCGATGACCAGACGCTGCGAACGTCTGCCGCGCGACTGCACGGTGACGTCGATCTGCAACTCGTCGCCGACCCGCGCTTTGCCCGGCGCGATCGTCATCGTCGCCTCACCACGCAGGGCCTCGGCGCAACCGAACGCGCCGAGCACACCGCGATGCCCACGCTTGATCAGCGTGCGACCGGCGCGTTGCAGCAACGCCAGACGCTGCTTCGATGCCGCCGCGACGTGCTTGCCGATCCACTCGGCGACGACCTCGGGATGATCCTTGGCGATGTCGTTCAGGTGATTGGCCACGCTGCGGCGCACGTAGTCGCTGGGATCGTCCTGCAAACGCTCGAGCAACGGCAGCGTCGGCGACGGGTCGCGCACCAGCTCCTGCAGCACCTCCCCCCACGGCAACCGCGGCCGCGAGCCTTCACAGACGAGCCGACGCACGTGCGCACTGGGGTCGTTCACCCAGCGGCGCAGCGCCGCCCAGCTCGGCTCGGGGTGCAAACGCAGGAACGGGCGGATCGCGAACTCCGCGGTGTGTCGCTGCGTCATCGCATGCAGCGCCTGCAGGGCCCGCTCGGGGTCGCCGAGCCCGCGCCGCGCGACGAAGTCGGTCATCGGCCAGAGCGGCGCGCCGGCCAGGCCTCCGTCGCCCGGCACCAACGCCGACAGATCGGTGTCGGTGCGCGCCGGCGCCAGGGTCGCCTCGAGCAGGTCCGCGGCCCGCGCGAAGTCATCCGGCAAGAACTCCTCGAGCGCGATCGCGACGTGCCGCACGCGGGCTTTGAGTTCGAGGGCGTCGAGGCCGCGCAAGGCACGGCGGCGGAAGGCTTCGCGCCGGAACTGCGGCCAGACGCGCAGCAGGTGCCGGCCGAGGTGGCCGATCAGTTCCGCGCCGATCATGTTCTTGAATGGCTCGGCCATGTAGTTCGGTTGGTGACGGAGATCGTGCGCGGCAGGACACTCTGCCGCCATGCGCTGCCTGTCCTTCGCGTTCTTCTCCACCCTGGCATTCCTCCCGGCGCAGCAGGACGCCGCGACGGCGGCGCCCGCGGTCGCGCCACACGTGATCGTCGACAGCGTCGGCCCCGACGGCTGGCGCATGCGCCTGGGTCCGACCAACCTCGGCAGCCTGCTGGCCAGCGAGAAGGGGCGCGCGTTGTGGGAACCCCTGGTGCAGCCGCTGCACGACGCGTGGCGCGGCATGGCCGGCGACGAGGACTACGCGGCGTCGCTCGCGCGATGGACCGGCTACTCCGGACAAGTCCGCGTGGGCATCTGGGTGGATCCGGCGACGGCGCGCATGAGCGACGTGCACAGCCGGGTCGTGGGCGTGGTCCTGCACGGCGACGGTCGCACCGACCTCCAAGCCCTCGCCGCCGACATCCGGCTGATGCTCTACCGCAGCATGCCGGGCGAGTGGACCGATCGGGAGGTCGACGGCAACAGCTACCGGGTGCGCGTCCGTGGCGACGAGTACGCGTTCGAGCCGATCGTCCTGGCCGACCGCGTGCAGCTGCTGATCGTCGACGACGGCGACCCGGCGGGCGCGATGGCGGACTTCCGGCCTTTCGCTGCGGCGACGCCAGCGGCGCTGCGGCACGACTCGCCGGCGATGACCACGCGTGTCGACTTCCCGCGCATCATGGCCGTGATCCTGGCCAACGACAGCAACGACGCGCCGCTGATGAAGGCTCTGGGCCTCGCGAGCCTCGGCACCTCGGTGGCTACGGTCGGCACCGCCGGACCGCGCCTGCACCTGTCGACGACGCAAGCGTTCACCGACGCGACCCGCGGTCTCTTCGCCGCGGTGCTGCCCCCCGCGACCTCACCCAGCGACCTCGAGGACCTCGTGCCCGCGGACGCCGCGCTGTGGAAGGTCGGTCGCTTCGACGTGAAGGTGTCGTTCGAAGCCGTGATCGACGCGATCGTCGCCGCCGACTTCGGCAAACGCGACGAGATCGCGAAGGGCATGCGCGAGGAGACGGGCATCGACGTCGTGGACGACCTGCTCGTGCACCTCACCGACGAGGTGATGTTCACGCTCGGCGAGGCGCCCGCGGACGACGAGGAGCCCGGCGAGTGGTTCCCGGACCGCACCAACTGGATGCTCGTGTGGAAGCTGCGCGACACGGCGAAGTTCGCCGCGGGCCTCGAGGAGCTGCTCAAGCACGCCAAGCCGTTCCTGAGCCGCGAGGCGACGCGCGAGGACGGCGAGGTGAAGTTCCACCGCTACGGCAACATGGCCAGCTACGACCTGTGGCTCACGACCGGCAACGGGCTGTTCGGCATCGCCGGCGGCACCGAGGCCGAAGAGCACCTCGTGGCCCTGCAGCAGCGCGCCGGGGGCAAGGCACCCAAGGGCGGGGCGCCCGCCGCGAAGGACTTCGCCATGCTGCAGCGCTGGCTGCCTGCCAATGCCTACGGACGTGGCTTCGGCCACCCCTCATGGCTCACGGCAGGCCCCACGGAGCTTTGGTTCGAGATCTGGCACGAACTGCTGCCGCTGCCGCCGAACGCATGGCCCGACACGACCGGCGACGAGGACTCGCGCGCCGCGGTGCGTGCGCTGCTGCGTGAGCATCAACTCGACCGTGTGTTCAGCGCGACCGGCCAGGACAAGGGCACCTGGACCTTCTCGATCTACTGGTGAGCCTCAGCGCGGGGCCGGCGTCGCTCCGTCCACGCCGCGGCCGACCTCGCCGAAGAAGTCCCATATCGCGCGCGTGGCATCGAACGCGAACGGTTCGTCGGCGCGCCTCGTCGTCTTCTCCGCGCTGCCGGGCCACGCGTGGCCGCCGCCCTGCAGCGTGATCACACGCACCGGATACGCCCGGGCGGTGCCGGCGCGCGACGCCGCGTAGGTGTCGATGCGCACGTCCCCCTCGACCCTGGTCTGGGGATAGGCACGCAGGTCGTTGCGCGCGACGTAGTAATCGATCGCGGCCTGCAGCGAGGCGTCCTCGCGGTCCCCTGCGCGACCGACCGCGCTCTTGGGCGCGCCGCCCTCGATGCGCACGTGCTCGTCGGCCGTGCCGTGCAGCAGCAGCGCCGCGATCGGCGATGCCGCCTGCACCGCGTCGAAGTTCATCGCGCCCGCGACCACCGCGATCCCCGCGAACACGTCCGCCGCCTCACGCGCGAGCCGGTGGCACATCATGCCGCCGTTGCTGTGGCCGACCACGAACACGCGCGCCGGATCGATGGCGACCTTCTGCTGCACGCCGCGCACGACCTCCCGCAGGAAACCGACGTCGTCGACGTTCTCGTCCGCGGCGTAGACCTTGATGCCGCCCGAGTTCCAGGTGAGCAGCTTGCCGCGCAGCGGCCCGGTGCCGTCCGGGAACACGACCACGAAACCTTCCCGATCGGCGACCTCCGCGAACCGCGACGTCGCCGCGATCTGTTCGCCACTGCCGCCGCCGCCATGCAGCACCATCACCAGCGGCGCGCCGAGGCGCTTGTCGCCAGTCTGCAGCTTCGTCGGCACGTGCAGCAGGTAACGCCGATCGCGGCCTCCATGACTGAGGCCGACGACCTCGTCGGTGCCTTGCACCAGCGCCGAACTGCAGACCTCGCGCACCTGCTGCTGCAGCGGCGCCAGTTGCGCGAGCACGCGGCCGACGCGATCGCGCACCGCGAACACGCCGCCGATGCCGAGGTCGACGTCGAGCCAGGGCGTGAACCCGAACGCACCGGGATCACTGACGCGTTTCGCCTCGCCGTCGAGCGACTGGATCCAGCTGCCCAGACCGTATCGCACATCACCGAGGTCGATGCCGACCGCGCGCACTTCGACTTCGCCCGGCACCTGGTCGCGCAACATCGCTTCGACGCTGCTCGCCGCGAGCACCCGCCGCCCGTTGAACTCGCCCTTGCCGACGAGCATGCGCACGAACCGCGAATAGTCGTCGAGCGTCGACACGCCACCACCGGCCACCCAAGGCAGTCGGCTGGTGCCGGGATCGGCGGCGATCGGCAACAGCGCGCCGAACGCGGTGTGCCGCAGACCCAGCGGGCCGGCGATGTGCTCGATGAACAGCTCGTGCCAGTTCTTGCCGGAAACGCGTTCGGCGGCCAACGCGGCGACCTGGAAGCTGAGCCCGCTGTAGCGGAACGCCGAACCCGGACTGCCGCGCAACGGCGCGTCGGCCGCGGCGGCGGCGAAGGCCTTCATGTCCATGCCACGCAGGTTCCCGGCCAGGCGCGGCGCGAAGCCGGCCGTGCAAGACAGACACTGCCGCACGGTGACGGTGCGTTTGTCGGCGCGATCGAACTCCTCGACGTAACGCGCCACCGGCGCATCGAGATCGAGCACACCGGCGTCGACGAGCGACAGGATCGTCGCCACCGCGAGCCACTTGCTGGCCGAGGCGATCGGCAGTTCCTGATCGGCCGCGAACTGACCATGGCAACTCTCGTGCACGGTGCCGGTGTCGCGCACGATCGTCAGACCGGCGCCCGACAGTCGCAGCGCCTTGACGATCCGCTCGGCAGCAGCGGTCAGCGGCTCGAGTTGCGGTGCCGGTGCCGGTGACGGGACAGGTTGCTGTGCAGGTTGCTGCGTAGGCGATCGGGTCGCGAACGTCGCACCGAAGACAACGAGGCCAGCGAGTGCCAGGGAGCGCATGGTCGGTCTTATCGGCCGTTGCGGCGCCGGGGACCAAGAACTCTCGCCGCCCGCCGCAACACCCCGGGGGGCGGGGCGCTGCGGGCGCCCTTTTCGACCATGGAGGTTGTGATGACCGATCGCATCTCGCGCCGCGTGCGCCGCTTCGTCCTGATCCTCGCCGCCGCCAGCCTGGGCGCATGCCACTTCCACGGCGGCCACTGCTGGGAGCCGCACCACTTCTGCCGTCCCGTTCGCGTCTGCCGCTGAACGCGACTAGCCTGCGCCGCATGCAACCAGCCACTTGCGTGCGGCTCGCCGGCCTGCTCGGCGGCCTCGCCGTCGCCCTCGGCGCTTTCGCCGCCCACGGCATGAAGGCCCACTTCGACACCGCCGCCCTCACCACCTTCGAGACCGGCGTCCGCTACCAGATGTATCACGCGTTCGCGTTGGGTCTGTGCGCCGCGCTCGGCGCCGCGGGCTGGCGCACGCAACGCGCCGCCATCGCGTTCGTCGTCGGCATCGTGCTGTTCAGCGGCTCGCTCTACGGCCTGGTCTGGCTGCAAGCCGGTTGGCTGGGGCCGGTGACGCCGCTCGGCGGGGTCGCCTTCCTGATCGGCTGGCTGCTGCTCGCGGTGGCGCGACGCGATGCACCCTTGGCTCCGCGGCCCGAAGCGGCCTAGAGTTGGCGGCGCCAAACATGAACGTCACCATCGAGTACTGCGTCGTTTGAAACTACGAACCTCAGGCAGCCGGTCTGGCTGCCGCCATTCGCGCCGCCCACCCCACCGCCAAAGTCGTGATGAAACCGGGTGGCAAGGGTGACTTCCTGGTGACCGCCGATGGCAGGTTGCTCTGGGACAAGCGCCGCCGCGAGGACAACGAGTTCCCGACCCACACGCAGATCCTCGATCAGTTCGCGAGGCGCTGAGCAACCGTGAAACGCGCCGTGCTGGTGACCCCCGCCGGCCCTCGCAGCCGCAGCGGCAATCGCGTCACCGCCCTGCGCTGGGCCGCTCTGCTGCGACGCCTCGGCGTGCACACGCGAATCGTCGAGCAGTGGCGCGACGAGCCGTGTGAACTGCTCGTCGCGGTGCACGCGGTCAAGTCGCGCGACAGCGTCCTGGCGTGCGCCGCGAGCCAGCCCGAAACGAAGCTGGTCGTGCTGCTGGCGGGCACCGACATCTACCCGCACTTCCACCCGGACGCCCCGACGCTGGCGGCGCTGACCGCCGCCGACGCAATCATCACGCTGCAACCGCACGCCAACCTGGTGTTGCCCGCGGCGCTGCAGCACAAGGCCCGCACGATCGTGCAGTCCGCCGTCGTCGAGCCGCTGCCGCGCCCAACCGACCGGTTCGCGGCGTGTGTGCTGGCGCACCTGCGCGCCGTGAAGGATCCGCTGTTGCCGTTCGCCGCGTTGCGCCACATCCCCGCCGCGGTGCCGATCCATGTCACGCTGGCCGGCCGGGCGATGAGCCCCGAATTGCAGGCCGCCGCCGATGCGGCCATCGCCGCCGAACCGCGCGCCCACTGGTGCGGCGAATTGTCGCGCCGCGAATCGCTGCGGCTGCTGGCCAGCAGCCACGCGCTGATCGTGCCATCGACCGCCGAGGGCGGCGCCAACGTCGTCTCCGAGGCGATCGCCGCGGGCACGCCGGTACTGGCGACCGACATCCCCGGCAATACCGGCCTGCTCGGCCTCGACTGGCCGGGGCTCTTCCCGCCCGGCGACCACGCCGCGCTCGGTGCGATTTTGCTGCGCAACGCCACCGACTCTGCCGTCTACCAGGAACTGGTCCGCCGCACGCTGGCCCTACAGCATCTCGTGGATCCCGCGCGGGAACAGTGGCTCTGGCAGGAGCTGCTCGACGACCTCGGGCTGGTGATCTGATCGCCGACTTGCCCCCGGTCTGCGCACTGCATGGCATCCCTCACCGAGAACCATGCAAAGACCACCAGTTCACCCCGACGTCCGCCTGTCCCTGCGTCGCCTGTCGGCGCCACACGCCCTGAGCTTCGGCAACACCCTGCTCGAACGCGGCTGCAACGGCAGCATCTCGTTCGGCGAGTTCGTCGACGTAGCCCGGCACTGGGTCACCGAACTGCCGGACCAGAGCGCCCTCTACCTGGCTGCCCTGGTCGCGCTCGACATGAGCGACAACCTCATCGACGACGACCCGTTCGAGTACGGGGGGCCGCCGATGCCGTCGTGCAATTGATCGGGCGACTTCCCACCCCGGGCGGGCCCCGTGGCGACGCAGCAACGCTCAACCCAGACTCCACAGCGCCCCCGCATACACTGCCGTGAAGTAGGCCCACACCGCCGTGAACACCCAGTGCACCACGGTCGGCATGCGCTGCCCGCGCCACAGTCGCGCGTCGTAGACGAACCACTGACAGAACAGCCTCAGGCCCCAGAAAGTGGCGATGCCACCGAGCACGAGGCGCGCGAGCAGGGTCGGTTCGAGCAGCGCGTGCGGCGCGAACAGCGACAGCGACCCGAAGGCCACCAGCACGAAGCACAGGAACAGTGCGTGCACGTAGAAGATCTGCCGGTTGAGCAGCGAGAGTGCTGCGAGTTCTTCCGACCAGCGAAAGCGGCGTCTGAAGTCCAGATGCAACAGGGCCAGCACGATCTGCAGGACGCCGACGATGCGCAGGTGCACTTCGGGATTCACGAGGTCCTCCTGAGTTCGAAACAACACACCCAAGGCGTGTGGCGCGTCTGTCGCACGACCTGCAGACCAGCTCGCGCGAAGGTCGACAACCACGTCCGGCGCGACAGGAAGTGGAACACGCCGGGACCATAGGCGAGCAGGTTCCAGCCGTCGCGCAGGTGTTCGACCACGAGCAGGTGGCCAGTGCCACCGAGAACGCGCCCCAGGTCGCGGAACATGGCCACGCGCGCGCCTTCGTCACGGACCTCGTGCGCCGCGAACGCGAGCACCCCGAGAGCCACGCTGCCGTCAGCCAGTGGCAGACGATCGAGCGGAGCAGACGTGGCGGGCGACCCGTTCTTCGCCGCACTCTCGGCGCGGGCCCGCCGCAGCGACGGCGAGCCCGAGCGCTGCGCGTCGTAGAGGTCGAACACCCGGCGCTGCGCCGCCGGCAACCGCTGCGCGACCAGTTCGGACGCTTCGTCCTGCCCGAAGTGGAAGATCGCGACCGTGTCCGCGGCTGACACTCTCGTCGCCGACTCCTGCAGCCACTCACCACGCGCGATCCCAGAACGGTCGTAGACCACATGCGATACCACCAGCGACGCCAGCAACCACAGGTCGGCGAGCACCAGCGGCGTCGACACGAGCCACGGCCATGGCCCCGTCAGACTGCCATCCATCGACAACCAACCGAACACGACGGTGACCACCGCAGCCACGGCGTACCAGGGCCAGTTGAAGCGCACGATCTTGCCGACGCCCGCGTAACCGCTCACGGCACTTCGTCCTGCAGACGCTCCACCTCACCGCGACGCCAGCGATAGGGGATGTTCTCGACGAAGAACGCGTTCGCGAGCCGCAGCGGCGCAGCCGTGAACGGCGACTGTTCGAGGAACGTGCAACGAAACCGCTCGATGTGCACCGGCATCGGCTGCCAAGCCTCGCGCTCACCCTGCACGATCACCATCGAACGCGTCGCTGCTTCGTAGCCGAACGTGAACGGCAGCGGCCCGGCGAAGCGCCGCGCGACCTTGAGATCCGCGAACGGCGACCCCGGCGGCGGCGCGGTGGCCGCCTCGCCGATGTGCGCGCGCACGCTGACATCGGCGTGCCCTCCCGATGTCGTGATCTCGTAGTCGAGCGTCTGTGCGGTGCGTTCGCAGCGGCAGTCGCACTTGCGGTAGTTGTAGCCCGTGAACAGATTGCCGCTCCAGACCATGAACTGCCGGTCGGTGTAGCTGCGCAGGATGCGCAGCCCGCGCAGCACCTTGCCGTCGCGACGGCGATAGCGCGCGAAGATGCGATAGCCGGACAGGAAGAAGTCGCGCCCGAACCACGCCGGCAACCGCGCCGGGCGCAGGCCTTCGGTCTGGACCATCGCCACGGCGACGAAGCCGTTGCCCTCGTGGCTGTCGACGGTGAGCCCCGGCGGCAACAGCGGCTGCAGCAGTTCTTCGGGATAGGCGAACGTCAGCACCAGCGAGTGCCGGAAAAACGCGCGCACGGCGAACGGGTGACGGCGCAGGGCAGCGAACATCAACGAGTCTCCCGCACCTCGCCGGTGCGCAATGCCAGGTACCACCCGGCGCTGAGGAACACGGCGTTGGCCAGCACCATCGGCAACGGCGCCAGCAGGTGCTCCTTGGCGTAGGTCAGCTCGAGCACGTTCATGCAGGCGATCGCGACGGTCTGCACGGCGGCACAGGCACGCGGCCATCGTGCGCTCAGGATCCACAAGCCGAGCATCGTCTCACCGACGCCGACCGCGATGGTCACCGGGCCGGCCAGCGTTTCGCCCAGTACGGCGGCGACGATGCGTTCGTGGCGCGGCACGACGTTCAACACCTTGAACACCAGGCCGAACACGATCCACACCGCGGCCGTGCCAAAACGCAGGAGTGCCAGCATCGGGGATTGCCGTCGCGAGGGCGCACGGAGCGGCAAGTGTTGCCGCTGCCGGGCGACGCCGCCAACAGGCAAACGGCCGACCCGCGACCCGATTTTCTCCAAAAGTGCGCGTCACCGAACCACTGCAGGAGAGGTCCTCTTGCAGTCCCCGCACGACAAGCTGTTCCACTTCACCTTCCGCCACGCGGCGCACGCGGCGAGTTGGCTCTACAGCATCACTCCGCGCAGGGTCCGCAAGTTGATCGACTGGTCGACGCTGACCGCCATCGAGGAGCGGCTGCCCGGCTTGTGGCTGCGGCAGCACCTCGCCGATCGGGTGTTCGTCGCCGCCTTGAAGGACGGCACCGGGTTCGTGTTGATCCTCGTCGAACACAAGAGCCACGAAGATCCCGAGGTCCTGGCCCAACTGCTGCGTTACGCGGTGCTGCTGCGGCGCGCGTTCCAGCAGCGCCTGGGCGTGTTCCCATCGGTGCTCGCGGTGGTTCTGCAGCATGGCCGGACCGCGCGCCCAGAACGCAGCAAGTCCGTGGCGCACGATCCGCTCGCCGTCTGGCAACCGACGCTGCGTGTGGTCGTCGACGACCTCACCAAGAACGCCGCCTCGTTGCTGGACCGACCCCACCTCACCGCGCTGACCCGACTCACGCTGCTGTGCCTGTCGCACCTGCCGCATCTGGCGCCCGACGAAGTGCCGCGCGCGTTCGAGCGCTGGCAAGAACTGTTGCGCACCGTCGACCGCAGCGCGTCGCCGCCCGACACCCCACCGATGGGCGCCGACGCCATCGACGCGATCGGCTGGTATGCTCTCGCCGTCACCGACGTCACCGCGGAAGTCCTCAGCGAGACCTTCGGCCGCATCCTGCACCGACCCGAAGACACCATCATGAGCACGCTCGAACGCACGTTTCAGAAGGGCAAGGCCGAGGGCAAGGCCGAGGGTAAGGCCGAGGGTAAGGTCGAAGGCAAAGCCGAAGGCCAGATCGAGACCCTGCTGCGCATGCTGCAGCGACGCTTCGGTCCGCTCGATCCGAGGATCGAACAACGCGTGCGCCGCGGCACCACGGCAGAACTCGACGCCTGGACCGACCGCATCCTCGACGCGCCCACGCTTGCCGCCGTGATCGGCGAGTGAAGAGGCGGTTGCTGCACTGGGTCAGAAGCCTGGGCCCGGCCCAGCACGCCCATGCTCACGCGATCAGTTCATGGATCGGCGACGCGCCTTCGGTGCCAACCAACCGCTGATCGAGCCCCGCATAGAAGTACGCGAGTCGATTGGGATCGAGTCCCAACTGCTGCAGGACCGTCGCATGCAGATGTTTGACGTGGAACGGCTTGTCCACCGCCGCGTAGCCGAGTTCGTCGGTCGTGCCCACCGAGATGCCACCCTTGATACCGCCGCCGGCGAGCCACATCGTGAAACCCGCTGAATCGTGGTCGCGGCCCGTGCCCTCCGCATACTCAGCGGTGGGCTGCCGACCGAATTCGCCGCCCCAGACGACGATCGTCGAGTCGAGCAAACCGCGCTGCTTGAGGTCGGTGAGCAGCGCCGCGACCGGCTGATCGGTGGCGCCGGCGTGCTTCTCGTGGTTGATCACGAGGTCGCCGTGCGCATCCCAGTTGTGGTCGTTGTGGTTGCCGCCGCTGTAGATCTGCACGAAGCGCACGCCGCGTTCGACGAGTCGCCGCGCCAGCAGACACTTCTTGCCGAAGTCGGCGGTGCGCGGATCGTCCATGCCATAGAGCGCACGCGTCGCCTCGCTCTCCTGCGCCAGCTCGATCGCTTCGGGCGCGTGATGCTGCATGCGGTAGGCGAGCTCGTAGCTGGCGATACGCGCGGCGAGGTTGCTGTCGTCGTCGCGGCCGCGCAGGTGCGCGTGGTTCTGCTCCTTGAGCACGTCGAGCAGGAGCCGCTGCTCGCTGTCGCTCATGCCCTCGGGCCGCGCCAGGTCGAGGATCGGCTCACCCTGCGAACGCAGCACCGTGCCCTGATAGACCGCCGGCATGTAACCGCTGTTCCAATTCTTTGCGCCCGAGATCGGCCCGCCGCTCTGGTCGAGCATCACGACGAAGCCCGGCAGGTTCTCGTTCTCGCTGCCCAGGCCGTAGGTCACCCAAGAACCCATGCACGGCGCGCCCGACAAGATGCGGCCGCTGTTCATCATCAACATCGCCGAGCCGTGCAACGGCGAATCGGCGTACATGCTGTGCACGAACGCGATGTCGTCGACGCAGCGCGCCAGATGCGGGAACAGGTCGCTGACGTGTTTGCCGCACTGGCCGTACTGGCGGAAGTTCCACTTCGGTCCGACCACTCGCCCCTGGTTCTTGCTGCCGCCGCGTCCCTTGGTGCTGATCTCGATGGTCTTGCCGTCGAGCGGGTAGAGCTTGGGTTTGTAGTCGAACGTGTCGACCTGGCTCGGGCCGCCGTACATGAACAGGAAGATCACCGCCTTGGCCTTGGGCGCGAAGTGCGGCGCCTTGGGCGCGAGCGGGTTGTCGCCGCCGCGCGCGGCACCCGGATGCGCTGCCGGGATCAGGCCGTCGCGCGACAGCATGTCGACCAGCGGCAGCGCCGTGAACGCGCCGCCGGTCTGCCACAGGAACTCACGGCGCGTTCGGCCGCAGAACGAGGAGGCTGGGTCGTGAGGCATCGGCGTCAGTCCAGGTAGAGGAACTCGTTGCTGTTGAGCAGGACCAGGCAGACGCGCTGCAGCGCCTGCGCATCACCCTTGCCGTGATCGCGGCACAAGGCTGCATGCAGAGCCACGAGCCGTTCGACCTCGTCGATGCGCGCGGGCTGCTGCGTGACCAGCTCCAGGCCCATGGCGACGCGCGCGGTCAGGTCGGGGCGCGCACGCTCGAGCCGCCGCGCCATGCGTTCGGCCTCCTGGTGCGCGAACTCGCCGTTCCACAGCGTCAGCGCCTGCGTGGGCTGCACCGTCGCGAAGCGCACCGGGCAACTGTTGTCGGTATCGGCCTGGTCGAAGCCGGCCAGCAGCGGCATCTGCAACGAACGTTTGGTGTGCACATAGAGCGTGCGACGCACCTGTTGATCGGGCGTCGACGTGCCCCACGCATCTTCCGGCCGCGACGCGGTCGACAACACCGCCGCCGGCATCACCGGGTACACGGTCGGACCGCCGACCTGCAGATTGATCGCACCCGAGACCGCCAGGATCGAGTCACGCACCTCTTCGGCGGTGAGCCGCCGACGATCGAAGCGCCAGAACCGATCGTTGCTCGGATCGACGTCGTAACACGCCTGGTTGGGCGACGACCGCATGCGATAGGTCGCCGAAGTCACCAGCAACCGATGCATCGCCTTGAGGCTGCCGCCGCGCGTGAGCATCTCGCTGGCCAGCCAGTCGAGCAGGCGGGCATCGGTCGGCAGGTCGCCCAGGCGCCCGAAATCGTTGCTCGAACGCACGATCCCGCGGCCGAAGTGATGTTGCCAGAGACGGTTCGCGATCACGCGCCAGGTCAGCGGATTGCCGGGCGCGGCGATCCATTCGGCGAGCACGGTGCGGCGACCGCTGCTGGTGCGCGTCGGTTTGGGCTCGATCGGCACGTTCGCCGCCGCGCCGAGCATGCTCGGGAAACCCGGCTCGACCTTGGCCCCGAGCGAGTGCACGTTGCCACGCAGCCGCACGAAGCTCTCGGCGGGTTCCGGGCCCATCTCCTGAACGGCGAGCACTTCGCGGGTGGCGATGTCCGGCCGACGCAGCGCGGCCAGTTCGTCGAAGCCGCGGTCGACCGCGGTGTCGTCGGGTCCACCCGCGCCTTCGGCGAGCAGTCGCGCCGACGCCGCGCCGGCCGGCAACCGCAGCGCCAGCCCCGCGACCTCGGCCGCGTCGAGAGCACGATCGAAGAACACCAATTCGTCGAGGTCACCGCGAAAGCCACGCCCTCCGGTTTGGGTGCGCCCGACCAGCAGCCGCGGCGGCGCGACCAGCGGCGCCTTGGTGCCCACGCCTTCGCCGGCCAACGTGGCGTCGACGTAGAGCACGATGCGACCGCTCGCCTGATCACGCGTGAAGGCGACGTGATGCCACTGACCGTCGTTGAAGCCGCCGGCCGACGACACGAAGGTCTCGGGGTTGCCGGTGCCGGCGACGACGTGACCATCGCTGTGCCAGGCGACACCCCAGTCGTGCACGATGCCCGGCACCTCGGCGTCGACGAGGCCTGTGCCGGTGAACCAGCGCCGGTCGTTGCCGTTGCCGTCACCGCGCTGATCGCTGCGCACGAAGAACGACACCGTGAACGAGTTCTCGACCAGGCGCGGCAGCACCATGTGGTCGTCACCGTCGAAGCGCAACGCCTGACCGACGATGCCCTCACACGGCACGACCTGGCCGTTGATCTTGCCGGCGGGACCGCCACGGCTGTCGATCAGCTCGGTCGCGTTCGACGGATCACCGGAGAACACCGCCAGCTGTCCGGCCTCCGCTTGTCGTGTCCACGCCGTGCGCGCAACCTCCGACAGTCCCTCCCAGCGCTGCGTCGCGCGTTCGCGCAGGCCCTTGGTCAGCGCCGCGACGCGACGCTCGAACTCGCCCAACGCCGCCTCGTGCTGCGCCACCGCGCCGTCCGCCGGCACCCGCCGCGCCTGCAGGTCGTACTGCTTGATGTTCTCGAAGAACGACAGGAACGATGCGTACTCGCGCTGCAGCAGCGGGTCCTTCTTGTGGTCGTGGCAGCGGGCGCAGCCCATCGAGATGCCGAGCATCGTGCGCGCCGTGGTGTCCGCCATGCCGTCGAGGTCGTCGTAGCGATGCTGCTGTGGGTCGGTCGGCTCGTCGTCGAAGATGCCCAGCCGGAAGTAACCCGTCGCGATCAGGTCCGCGACCGTGGCGTCGCCGCGTTCGTCGCCAGCCAGTTGGCGCTGCACGAACTCTCCGTACGGCATGTCGCGATTGAAGGCGTCGACGACCCAGTCACGATAACGCCACACGAACGGCTTCTTGCGGTCCCGTTCGTAGCCGTCGGTGTCGGCGTAGCGCACCAGGTCGAGCCAGTGCCGCGCCCACTTCTCGCCGTAGTGCGGCGAGGCCAGCAGTCGCTCGACGACCTTGTCGTAGGCGTCGGCGGCCTCGTCGCTCACGAACGCCTCGATCTCGGCCGCGGTCGGCGGCAGCCCCGTGAGGTCGTAGGTCACGCGCCGCAGCAGCGTGTACTTGTCGGTAGTCGGCATCGGCCGCAAGCCATGGTCCTCGAGCCCCGCCAGCACGAACGCGTCGACCGGGTTGCGCGGCCAATCGGTCTGGGCGACGGCGGGCACCTCCGGCCGCACCAGTGGCTGGTAGGCCCACCACTCGCCAGGTTGCTGCGCCACGAGCCCGGCGGCAAGGAACAAGACAGCGAGCGGCGAGTTGGCGAGGCGAGAGGTCATGGGCGCGGGCTGTGCATTACACAGGTCGGGGCTGAGGGCACAAGGACCGCCTCAATCGACCTGCATGCCAATGCCGCGCAACGCCCCCGACTCGGGCCGGGCTGCGGTTCGACGCGCCCGCCTTCCTATCGCCGCCGCGACGTCCAGGCGAACCCGGTGACCATACCCAGCAGCGGCAGCGACTGGGCGACTTCCAAGAGGACCAGCAAGAAGCGCGAGTTGAGCACTTCGTCCCACACTCGCGTCGCGACCCAGAGCGCCGCGATCACCGCCACAAGTCCTGCGACGCCCCACAGCAGGCCATGCGCGGCATGCCGCAGGCGTTCCCGCAGCCAACGCGGCGGGCGGCTGGCGGCCGCGAGCGGCAGGATGACGGCGCCGCAGCACATCCCGCCGGACATGCTGGCCAGCAGCAGTCCGAGCCCACCCCATTCGTCCCACACCAAGGCGACGTATCGCAACACCGGCCAGACAACGATGGCCACCAGCGGTCCGAGGAACGCGCCGGCGACTGCCAAGGCACCGAGTTCGACACCGCGTCCGAGCAGGCTGTCAGGTTGGGGAGAGCTCCGCGTCACAGTCGGCAGAGGATACCCGAACAACCGACCTCAGCGGCCCCCCGCCCCTGCCGGCTCGGCCAGCATGCGCTGCAACGCCACGACCCGCGGGTTGTGCGGGTCGGCGCCGGCCCGCAGCGCTTGTTGCAGGCTGGTGCGCGCGTCATCGGCGGCTCCCGCCGACCACAACGCGAACGCGAGGTTGGCGTGCAGTTCGGGCGGCGCGTGATCGTCGGCGAGCGGCTGCAGCAACGTGGTCGCAGCGGCGAAATCGCCGAGCGCGAGCAGCGCCCCGGAGAGATCGACCGCGATCAGCGCGCTCGGCGCCAGCTGATGGGCCCGTTCGAGGTAACGCCGCGCCGCGTGCGGCGCGCCCTGGGTCAGTTCGACGAGCCCACGCAGCGTCAGCGCCAGGACGTCGTCCTCGGCGAGCGCCAGTGCCCGGTCCAGGCAGTTGCGCGCGCGCACGACGTGGCCGCTGCGATGGTAGAGCACGCCACCGGCGACCAGCGCCGTGCGGTTGCTCGGGTCGAGCGCGAGTGCCCGTTCGATCGCCTCGGTCGCTGCCGAGATCTCACCGGCGTCGAAGTCGTCCTGCGCCTGGTTGAGCAGGTGCATGGCCAGACCTCGCCGCGTCACGGTCAGGCCGGTGTCGGCGGGCAGCGCCGCGGGCGCTTCTTGGGCCAGCCGCAACGACGGCGACACCGCGGCCTGCGGGTCACCCTGCAGCGATCCGCCCGCCCAGTCCTCGGGCCGATAGCCCTCGAGCGACAGCGGGTTCCACTGAAAGCTCCGGCGCAGATCGACGAGCCGGTGCGCGCCGCGGCGCACCTCTTCGGCGATCCACGTGTCGTCGAGCACACGCGGCACCAGCATGATCATCAGTTCGACCTCGGTGCGGCCCTGCACCGTGCTCGAGAACAGCTGGCCCAGGAACGGGATGTCCATCAGGAACGGGACGCCCTGCCGCGTCTCGTCCTTGCGTGTGCTGCGCAGGCCGCCCAGCGCGATCGCCTGGCCGTTGGCGACGCGCACCAGGGTCGACGCCTGCCGTTCGCTCATGATCGGCACCTCGATCAGGCCGTCGGGTGTGATCACGCGACCGGTCTGTTCGCTCACCTGCGGCGTGATCGCCACGGTCAGCATGCCGTCCTCGCCGATCATCGGCCGCACCTGCAGCGTCACGCCTGCCGACACGAACTCCACGCCGTACTCGGTGCGCGCCACACCTTGGTCGTCGATGACCTCGCGCGTGATGTAGGGGATCTGGTCGGTGACCGCGATCGACGCCGTCTGGTTGTTCATCGTCGAGACGCGCGGGCTGCTGAGCACACGCACCTGGCCCTGTCGCTGCAGCGCGTCGACGAAGACCGAGAAGTCACCGCTGTCGAGCACGCCGAAGTTGAGCGCGGTGCCGCCCGAAGCCGCGACCTGCGAAACCACCGAACCACCGACGCCGAGGCCGGTCTTGTTGCTGTTGAACAAGCCGGGCAGCAGCGCCCAGTTGACGCCGAGGCTGTGCGCGTCGTCGAGCCGGACCTCGAGCAGCCGCGCCTCGAGCGAGACCTGCCGATTGGCGCGCCGCACGGTGGTGTCGACCAGTTCACGCAACCGTGCCACACCGCTCGGCCGGGCCTCGACGTGGATCGTCGAAGCGGCGCGGTTGATCACGTAGGTGGCACTCTCGCCGAGCATCTCCTGCAGACCGTTCTCGACCGTCTCCCAGAAGCTGGTGTTGTCGCTGCCGCCGGTGCTGCCGCTGCCGCTCGAGCCGCTGCTGCCCGAACTGTTGTCGCTGCCGCCGTCATCGGACTCCATCAGATCGACATGCACCGTCTGCCGCACGCGGTCGACGATGTGCAGGTAGTTGCCGTCCCACTCGTAGCCCAGGTCGAGCGAACGCAACACCGCCGCGAACGTCTCCTCGACCGTCGATCGCTTGATGTCGAACGTGCACTCCTTGGCCTGCACCGACGCGTCGACCAACAGGTTGATGTCCGAGTCCTTGAACAGCGCCAGCAGCACGTCGCCGACCGGCGTGTTGCGCGCCTGAAGCGCTTCGACGGGTCTCTGCCCACGCGCGTCCTGTCGCAGCGGCGGCATCGGCACCATCAGCATCGGTTCGTAGCGCGGCTCGCCGACCTCCTCCTGCAGATCCGGCAGATGCGGCGGCTGGGCACCGCCGCCAGTCGCGCACGCGGTCGCCAGGACCGCACCGCCGAGGAACATCGAGAATCTGGTCACGCCCTTCATCACTTGCCTGCTCCTTCGTTCTCTTTGCTCTGTTCGCGTTCCTCGGCCGACGCGCGCCTCGCTGCCTCGGCGCGGTACTCCTGCGGGTAGTCGGAGTTCATGTCGTAGGTCAGCAGGCGATTGCGCCACGCGACCAGCAAACCGTTGCGTTCGATGCTCTCGATCCGGGTCTCGCCGACGCGGTCACCGACGCCGACGACCTTGCCGGCGACCACGGCCCGCCGCGAACCCTGACCGACGAAGACCACGCCGATGACGAGCCGCGGCGGCGCCTCGCCGGTCCAAGCGCCGGTGGTCTTGCCGACTTCGCCGCCCGGAGCCGCCGGCACCAGCGCCGACACCGCCGCATCCGGCAGCGCGGCCAGGAAGTCCGGCCACGGTGAAGCGCCGTCATACCCGCCGAACTCGGCGACCAGGTCGCGGCGCGGACCGCTGTCCGCAATGCCGTCGAGCTGGCCTTCGTCGGGCTCCAGTTCGTCGATCACGCTGGACGCTTCGCTGCCGTCTTCGCCGCCGCCGCCGAACTGGCTGCGGAACGAACCGAGCGCCACTGTCACCCCGGCCGCCAGCAGCAACGCCGCGAACCACGGCTGCTGCGTCAGCTTCTTCTTGGCCTTGCGCTTCATCGCCCGAGCTCCTGGTGGAAAGCGACGATCGTCAGATCGAAGCCGACGCGTTCGAGCGTCGCCGGTCGGAAGTGCGCCGCGCTGATCGCGAACACCCGTTCGTGTTGTTCGACCTGGGCCAGGAACACACCCAGTGCGCGCCCTTGGGCGTGTCCGGTGACCGAGAACTCGACGCGCCCGCGGTCGGTGGTCTTGGTCGGCCGGCACGCGGTGAGCACCACTTCGGTGTTCTCCGCCAGGGCGTGCAGCGTCTCGAGCGTCTCGGTGACGCGCGCGTCGGCCGGCAAGCGCACTGGAGCCCTCGCCGTCTCGGCCGATGGCGCTGCCGGCACCAGCTCGGCGGCGAACAGTTCCTGCGCAGCGATCGCCTCGGCGAGGGCATCCTGTTCCTGCTCGGTCGTGATGCGCAACCAGCGCACGCTGCCGGCGGTGCTGAGCACCGCTCCGACGACGCCCAGGACGGCGACAGTCAACATGGTCTTGGCCTGTAGCCGCATCACGAACTCCTCCACGACAGGCCGACCTGGAAACGGAAGCCGTGCAACGTGCCGGGCAGCTCGCCGATGTCCTCGCCGGTCAACGGCAACAGGTAGGGCAACTCGCGCACCGCGCGCAGGAAGCGCGCCACCTCCTCGAGCGCGTCGCGACGCGACACCGCGGTGACGAACCCGGAGAGGTTGACTTTGTCGCCGCTCGCGCAATCGACGGCGTCCAGCCGCACGTTGCCGGCGTGCCGCGCCAGGTCCGCGAGCAGCAGGCTCACGGGCCGCCGGTTGCCGAGCACCTGGCGCAGGTATCCGTCCTGAACCGCGGCGGCGCCGGTCGCGGCGACGTCGGCCTGCTGCAGACTGCGCACGGTGCGGTCGATCTCGGCCGCCGTGACCTGCAACTCGGCGACCCGTTCCTGCGCGGCGCGCCACCGGCCGAGGTCTTCGCTCGCCGACCAGCCCGCGAACCCTGCGACGGCGACGGCCGCCGCGAGCAACGACACACGAGCGCCGGTGATCGGCAACTCGAGCCGCAAGGGCGCCAGCAGCGAGGCCGGCGCGGCGCCGTTCGCGATCGCGCGCAGCAGCGTCGTGCAGGCGATCGTCGGCTCGGCTTCACCGGCGTTCACGGGCAAGCCGTGCTCGCGCGTGACCACGGGCGGCAACCCGTCGAGGTCCATGCCGATGGCGCGGATCCCGGCTGCGGCGCGCGGCCCGAGCAACATCGCCGTCGGCACACCGTTGCCCGACTCACGCAGCCAATCCAGCGTGCGTGGCAGCTCCAGGGACAACTGCGCACCGACCGCTTCGCTGTTGCCTCCGGCGCTCGAGCCGACGATGAAACGCCGCACCTGCGCGACGACCCGGTCCTCGCAGAGCAGGAAGCGCGTGCGGCCGACGCCGCACTCGACCACCGCTGTCGGGGCCGCCGTCGGTGCCAGCAGCGCCAGGCAGTTCTCGAGTGAGCAGAGCCCGGTCACGGCCACACCGGCCTCGACGAACGACTTCTGCAGTGTCTCCCAGACCGCGCGCGGCAACGCGGTCGCGGCGATGCGTAGCGCGCCGCCAGCGGTGCGACGCAGTCGATTGACCGCGAGCAGCACGTCGTCGACCGAAGGCAGACCGGTGAGACGCATCGCTTCGCGCCGCACGAACTGTTCGAGGTCGGCGACCGGCATGCTCGGCACCTCACAGCGGAAGTGATGCATGCGACGATCGCCGAGGATCACCTGCACGGCACCGACGCCCCGCAGCACGTCGGAGCGCAGCGAGGACAGGATCGAGATCAGGGTGCTGGGCTCGAGGTCCGGGATCGGCACGTGCACGTTGCGCACCACCTGGATGCGGCGACCGCGCAGCTCGGCCACCGTGATCGACAGGGCTGCTTCTTCGAGTTCGACGACGGCGCAGGTGTTCACGATTGCATCCTCACAGGGTGATGTCGTCGCTGCTGCCCAGGGACCGGTCGGGCCCGGCGCAACGCAAGGTGTAGGTGGCTGCGTCCCAGGACAGGGCCGTGCCCCAGCCGTCGCGCTCGTACTCGTTGCCCAAGCCCATGGCGCTGCGCACCGTGGTCCAGCTGCCGCTCACGTTGCCGCCGGACTCGATGTATTCCGCCAGGCGTTCGACCACGATGCGCAGGCGCTGGTAGGTCCGTCGCGCACCGGGGATCGCGCCGTGCACGACCACGACGATGTCGTCACCGCCGCCGTTGTCGTCGCGCTGGTTCTCACCGACGCTGCGCACGGTGACCGTGTCGGCGCCGCTGTTCACCGCGAACAGGTAGTTGCCGCCCGAGGCGAAGGGATCGGCGATCGCCGTGTTGCGCGTGCCCGGCTGCAGGTGCAGGCCGACGAAGTCGGTCGCGTCGATCTGGCTCGGGAACGCGGCGTGTTCGAAGTAGTACGAATCGAGGGCGGCGGCCAAGGCGTCGAGTTCCGCGCCGACCTCCTGCCTGCGGCCCGCGTCGATCGCAGCACCGGCCAGCGGCGCCGCGGCGCCGAGCAGGATGCCGAGCACGCCGAGCACCACGACCAGTTCGAGCAGCGTGAAGCCGCGCTGTTCACATGTCGTCATCGGTGTTCCTCCTGCGATCGCTGCCATTCGCCACGAACCCAACCACCGGATCGATCTGCAGCGCGCGACCGATGCCGTCGACGGCGCGCGCCGAGGTCAGCCCGAGCCGCGACAACAGGCCGCTGGCGCCGGTGAGGCGCGTCGGCATCGTGGGCATGCCGTGAGCGCTGGCGAGCGCGTCGACGGTCGCCTGGGCGTCGCTCATGCGGATGGTGAGAACCGCGCGACCCGCCGCGTCGGTCGTCAGCCACGCACGCCTGGCCGACGCGTAGTCGCGCATCGCCGTGCGCATCGCCGTGTTCTCCGCCGCCGACATGGTCCAGATCGTGCGCAACGAGCTGGCGGCCAACACCGCGCGCAGAACGCGCAGGCGGGCACGCTGCCGCAGGCGCACGAGCGGCTCGTCGTCGACAGCGAAGGCCACGTCGTCGGCCGTGTTCAGACGACGGTCGGGGCCGGTGCTGCGCACCGTGAGGTCGCGACTGCGAACGCGATAGTCCAGATCGACGCCTGGGCGCCACGGATCGCGGCGCCAATCGCCGGCCTGGTCGAGCTGTTCCGTCGTCGCCAGATCGTCGATGCGCGCCGGGAAGCTCCCGCTCTCGCGGAACACGCGGCGCGCCGTCGAGGTCACCGCCGCCAGCCGTTCGGCCGCCCTGACGGCGAGATCGGTCGGCGGCCGCACGACGTGTTCGAGCGCGGCGATGGCAACGACCCCGCCGACGCCGACCAGCAACAACAGCGACAGCAGCGCGAAGCCACGTTGATCACCATCGTTCATCGCCCGATCCCCCGCAGCGACGAGTAGATGGTGCCGACGACGATCACAGCGATGCCGCCGACCATCAGGCCGAGCAGCACGGTGACGACCGGCTCGAGCAGGCCGAGCGCCTTCTTCACCTGCTCGCGCACTTCGCGGTCGTAGAGTCGTCCCAGACGTTCGAAGGTGACTGGAAGGCGGCCGGCTTCTTCGCCCACCTGCAACATGCTGAGCGCCACCGGCGGCAGCAGTTCGAATCGACTGACGGCCTCGCTCAGGCGCGAACCGCCGAGAATGCGTTCGTGCACGCTGCCGATGCGCTGCCGCAACCGGCTGGCGCCGATCGTCTCGCCGGTCAGTTCGAGCGCCTGCGGCATCGACAGACCGGCCTGCAGCAGCACGCCGAAGGTGCGGCAGAACTGCGCCACCGAGAGGCTGCCGAGCACGGCGCCGACCATCGGCAGCCGACCGCCGAGCATCGCGATCATGTTGCGGGTCGCCTCGGTGCGCAGCGCCTGCACCAGCAGGAACACGGCCAGCACGGAGGTGCCGATCACCAGCAGCAGGTGGTTCGAGACGAACCCGGAGGTCGACAGCAGCACGCGGCTGGCTGCGGGCAGTTCACCGCCCATCTTGGCCAACACGCCGCCCAGCCGCGGGATCACGAAGGACAGCAGGAACAACACCATCGCGTAGCCGGCGACGCCGACCACGATCGGGTAGACCAGGGCCTGCCGGACCACGCCGGTGATCTCCAGACGCCATTCGAGGAAGCTCACCACCGACTGCAGCACCCGCGGCAGGCTGCCGGACTGTTCGCCGGCGCGGACCAACGCGCAGTAGACGGGCGGGAAGGCGCGCGGATGAGCGCGCAGGGCCTCGGCGAGCGACTGCCCCGAGGCGATGCGCTGGCCCAGGTCTTCGAGCAGACCGATCAGCCGTTCGTCGTCCTCCTGTTCGGCGATCGCCGCGAAGGTCGTCAGCAGCGGCACACCGGCGTCGAGCGCTTCCTGCAACGCCTGGGTCAACAGCAACAGCCGCCGCGGAGACAGGGTCACGCTGCCGATCTCGCTGCGCACGGCTTCGGTGGCAGCAACACGCAACAGGGTCCGACCCTGACGATGCAGATCCTCGTGCAGGGCCTGGGCGTCGGCCGCCTCGACGTCGAGGTGGACCGTCCTGCCATCGGGCTCGAGGATCGTTGACCGGAACTTCATCGGGGGAGCCCTCGGGGGAAGGGCTTGGCGCGTCGCGCGCCGAGGAACTCAGCGACGCTGACCGACCAGGAAGCCGATGTCGTCGCCGGAGATCGCCGCAGCAGCGTTCGCGTTCGCCGGCGTCTCGATGCGCCCGTTCGGGCCGGCGGACAGCACGAACAGCTTCTTGTGGTTGGTGGCGTTGGTGTCGAAGCCCGACCTCACGTTGACCAGGTAGGGACGCCCCCAGGGATCGAGCGGCGAGCCGGCCATGTACGGGCCGCGCCACTGCGCCGAACCGGTGGTCGGATAAGCGGCGCTGCTCTGCCCCTGCGGGGTGTTGTGCAGCAGCTGGTTGTCGAGCAGATCGCCGCGCGTCCCGTTCATCGCCCAGGTGGCCCACTGGTGGCCACCGACGAACGGGTTGGCGGTCGGCGTGCTCGGACCCGACATCAGCGCATACACGTAGTTGTTGACGCCCGCGCCGTTCCGCGCCGGATAGGTGCCGACATCCTTGTTGAGCGACAACACCGCCGAGGCGATGGTGCGCACCTCGCTCACGGCACGGGCGCGGCGGCCGTCTTCGAGATAGCTGCTGAGCATCGGCACGGCGATGCCGGTCAACAGCAGGACCACGGACAACACGACGATGACTTCCACGAGGGTGAAGCCGGCGTCATCGGACTGGTGTCTGCGAACGAGATTGTCGACGCGCATGCCGACTGCATCGACACGTCACGGACGGTGACCTTAGGGATACTGACTAGCACTCGGGCCCATGCGCAGCCTCGCTCAGGTTGTCACCCCGGGTACGCCGATCCGTTGGCATGGCGCAGACGACCCCTGACCTGCTCGACGCGATCGCCGACCAGCTCGGAGAGGAGCGGGACTTCCTCGAGCACATGCTCGGCGACCTGCCGGCGACCGAGGTCGCGCTGATCGAGGCGCTGCACGGGCTCGGGCTGCTCGAGATCGAACAGGGTTACCGCGCCTGGGCAGAGATGTTGGGCCTGCCGTTCCACGCGCTCGATCCCGAACACCTCGATCCGCACAACCTGCACCTGTTGCCGATCGACATCGCCAAACGCCACCGCGCGGTCGCGGTCGGCAACGAAGACGGCTGCCTGCTGGTGGCCCTGGCCAACCCGTTCGACCTGCTGGCGATCGACGAGATCCAGGAAGTGACCGGCCACTCGGTGCAGGTGGTGATGTCACCGCCGGCGGCGATCGTGCGCACCGTCGAACGCCTCGAACGCGCCACCTCGGGCATCGAAGGCCTGATCCAGCGCCTGCTCAAGGCCGAGATCGACGTGCACAGCGTCGACGACGCCGACAAACTGCGCCGCCTGGTCGGCGACGACGCCGTGGTGCAACTCGTCGACCACCTGATCGACGAGGCGTTGCGTGCCCGCGCCAGCGACATCCACGTCGAACCGCAGCGCGACAGCTTGCGCGTTCGCATCCGCGTCGACGGTGACCTCGACACCCTCTACAGGCTGCCCACGGGCCTGCACCGCGCCGTTGTCGCGCGCATCAAGGTCGCCTCGGGCATGGACCTCGGCGAGAGCCGCAAGCCCCAGGACGGCCGCATCAGCGTCACCGAGCAGATCGAACTGCGCGTGTCGGTGCTGCCGAGCGTGCGCGGCGAGAAGGCGGTGTTGCGCGTGCTCAATCGCGGCGGCGCCGCCGTCGACATCGGCGACCTCGACCTCGACCCCGACAACGTCGAACTGTTCCGCCGCGGCTTCTCGTCACCGAACGGCATCGTGCTGCTGACCGGCCCGACCGGGTCGGGCAAGACCACCACGCTCTACGCAGCGATGCGCGAACTCAACCGCGACGACTGCAACCTGATCACGGTCGAAGACCCCGTCGAGTACGAACTGCCCGGCGCGACGCAGGTGCAGGTCGACGTCAAGGCGGACCGCACCTTCGCCAACGCCCTGCGCGCGATCCTGCGCCAGGACCCCGACGTGGTCATGGTCGGTGAGATCCGCGACGAGGAGACCGCCGGCATCGCGGTGCAGGCGGCGCTGACCGGCCACATGGTGCTCAGCACGCTGCACACCAACGACGCCCTGGCGACCATCCACCGCCTGGTCGACATGGGCATCGCCCCCTATCTGCTGGGTGCCTCGTTGCGCTGCATCGTCGCGCAACGGCTGATCTCGCGCATCTGCCCGGAGTGTGCCCAACCGGCGATGCCGGAGGCCAGCCTGCTGGCCGAGTTCGACCTGACCCCGTCGCCGTCACTGCAGGGATTCCGGCACGGCGCTGGCTGCAAGAGCTGCCGCCACCGCGGCCGCCGCGGTCGCGTCGCGCTGCACGAAGTCCTCTACGTGACGCCCGAGCTCGCGGCGGCGATCTCGGCGCGCGCGCCCGACCAACAGATCCAGGCGATCGCCAACGCGGCCGGCTACCGACGCATGCTGCAGGATGGCCTCGACAAGGCGATGCGCGGCCTGGTCGCGCTCGAGGACGTCGTGGCTGCGGCGCGCACCGAGTGAAAAAAATGAGTAACCACCCGGCCGAACTCCATCCAAACGGCGCCCATGGGGGGCTCCATCGCCCGTTGATGCCGACGACACCGACCACGAACCTGAGCATTGCGGCGCGCCGCCTGCTCGAGGGCACCGCCAGCAGCACGGGCGACGCGTTCTTCGTCGCGGTCGCTCGGGCGATCACCGAGGTCACGGGCGCGCGCTGGGCCTTCGTCGGCGAGCTGACGACCTCGACGCGAGTGCGCACCCGCGGCGGCTGGAGCAAGGGCGAGCCGATCCCCTCGCTCGAATACGACCTCGAAGGCACGCCGTGCGCGCGGGTCCTCTGGACGGGCCCTTGCGGCTACTCGAACGGCGTGCAGGAACTGTTCCCCGAAGACCACATGCTCGTCGAGATGGGCGTGCAGAGTTACCACGGCGCGCCGGTCTTCGGCAATCGCGGGAACGCCACCGGCATCATCGTGGCCCTGCACGACGACCATCTCGAGATCGGGGACTTCGAAGACCTGCTGCACCTGTTCGCGCTGCGGATCGGCGCCGAGTTCGAACGCGAACGCGCCGAGCGCCTGATGCGACAGAACGAACGCCTCGAGAGCCTGGGCCTGTTGGCCGGCGGAGTCGCGCACGACTTCAACAATCTGCTGACCGCGATCATGGCCAACGTCGGCCTGGCGCGAATGCAACTGGACCGCGCATCGCCGGAAGACGTCGCGGAGATCATGGACGACGTCGAGAAGGCCGCGAAGACCGCCGCCGGCCTGACCCGTCAACTGCTCGCGTACGCGAGCAAGACCACCGGACGCCACGACGTGATCGACTTCGCCGCGCTGGTGCGCGAGACCGCCAAGCTGGTGCAGCCGCTGCTGCCCGAGAGGGCGCATCTTCGCTTCGATCTGCCCGAGAACCTGCCCGACGTCACCGGCGACATGATCCAGCTGCGCCAGGTCGTCATGAACTTGCTGCGCAACGCCGGTGATGCCCTGGTCGGCCGCGAGGGTTCGATCCGCATCTCGATCGCCGTCTGCAGCGCATTCGCCGCCGGCTACGACACCGTCGCCTATCGCTCCGAGACCTTCTGCGGCGACGCGGCCCACCTCGCACTCACCATCACCGACACCGGCTGCGGCATGAGCGACGACGTGCAGTCGAAGATGTTCGTGCCGTGCTTCACGACCAAGTCTGGCGGTCATGGCTTCGGCCTGGCGATCACGGCGGGCGTGATCGGCAGACACCGCGGCGCGATCGCCGTGCGCAGCGCACCGAGGCAAGGCACCGAGATCACGTGTTATCTGCCGTTGGCCGCCGACGCGAACCACCAGGACACCGCGAGCACGGGCCGCTTCACGGGCGCGCGTGTGCTCGTCGCCGACGACGAGCCCGGGGTCCGTGCCATCGTCGTGCGCGCCCTGCGCGACCTCGGCTGCGACGTGCTCGAAGCCAACGACGGTGACGAAGCGCTGCGGCGGCTGCGTGAGACGCCGCGCCGCATCGACTGCGCCCTGCTCGATCTCTGCATGCCGGGGCTCGGCGGCGACGACATCGCGCTCGCCATGCACGGTGACGCCGACCGCGTACCGATCGTGCTCAGCTCCGGTCTGCTGCCCGAGAAGATGGAGGACTATCTGCGCTCGGGAACGGTCGCCGCAGCGCTGTGCAAGCCGTGGACGACGACGGACCTCGAAGCGGCGCTGCGCGCGGCGTTGCCGGCGCGCAACGGCGCGTGAGTTCGGGCCCGCCGCTCCCGGTCACCTGACCACGAAGTTGACGAGCTTGCCCGGCACCACGATCTCCTTGACGACCGTCTTGCCCTCGAGGTGGCTCAACACCGCCGCCCGCGCCGCGGCGAGCACTTCGTCCTTGGGCGCTCCGGTCGCGACCGTGACGCGGCCGCGCACCTTGCCGAGCACCTGCACGGCGATCTCGACCTCGTCGTCGACGAGCAACGTCGGATCGACCTGCGGCCACGCGGCGTAGGCCAGCAGACCCTCACCGGAGAGGCGCGACCACAGTTCTTCGGCGAGGTGCGGCGCGAACGGCTGCAACAACTGCGCGAACCGCAGCAGCTGGCCGCGACTCAGCCGATCGATCGCCTTGGTCGCCTCGTTGACGAAGATCATCATCGCCGCGATCGCGGTGTTGAAGGCCATGCGCTCGATGTCACCGTCGACCTTGTGGATCGTGCGATGCAGCGCCTTCTCGAGCGCCGTGTCGTCGGCGCGATCCTCACGCAGGTGGACGTGGATCGCGCCGTGTTCGGCGTGTTCGGGCACCGCCAGGCGCCAGGCGCGTTGCAGGAAGCGATACAGGCCCGGCACGTCCTTGGGGTTCCACGGCTTGCTGTCCGCCAGCGGCCCCATGTACATCTCGTACAGGCGCAGCGTGTCGGCGCCGTACTCGTTCACGACCTCGTCGGGGTTGACGACGTTGCCGTAACGCTTGCTCATCTTCGTGACGATGCGCTTCAGCGGCTCGCCGGTTCGCGCATGCACGACCGTGTCACCGTCCTCCTTCACGTCCGCCATCGGCACGACGCCGCCGCGCGCGTCTTCGTAGGCGAACGCCTGGATCATGCCCTGGTTGTAGAGCTTGTGGAACGGCTCGACGACGCCGACGTGGCCGGCGTCGTGCAGCACCTTGGTCCAGAAGCGCGAGTAGAGCAGGTGCCCGACCGCGTGCTCGGTGCCGCCGACGTAGAGGTCCACGGGCAGCCAGTAGTCGCTCGCCGCCTTGCTGCAGAACTGCCGATCGTTGTGAGGATCGCAGAACCGCAGGAAGTACCAGCTCGAACCCGCCGCGCCGGGCATCGTGTTGATCTCCCGCTGTGCGGGCCGGCCCTGTGCGTCCTTCGTGTTCACCCACTGCTGCGCGCGGATCAGCGGTGACTCGGGCACGCCGCCGGGCTTGAAGTCGTCCATGTGCGGCAGCTCGACGGGCAGTTGCTCGTCGGGAACGAGGTCGACGCCGTCCTGCGTGTGAAGCACCGGGAACGGTTCGCCCCAGTACCGCTGCCGCGAGAACAGCCAATCGCGCATCTTGTAGGTGACCTGAAGGTCGCCGCGACCGCGCACCACCAGCCAAGAGATCACGTTGCGCTTCGCGTCCTCCATCGAGAGACCCGCGAGCACCACCGAGCCGTCTGCAGTCCGGCAGTGCGCCGCGTACGGCACCTCGTCGGTGCAGCACCGCTCACCGCGCGCCACGGCGGCGTCCGCGTCCGCATCGCCGGTCTGCGGCGCGAAGATGCCGGGGATCGGCAGGTCGAACTTGCGCGCGAACTCGAAGTCGCGTTCGTCGCCGGCGGGCACCGCCATGATCGCGCCGGTGCCGTAGGTGACGATCACGTAGTCGGCGATCCACACGGGGATGCGGCCGCGCTCGTCGCCTTCGGCAAAGAGCGGATTCTGGGCGTAGGCGCCGGTCCACACGCCCGACTTGTCCTTGGCCAGATCGGTGCGTTCGAGCTCGCTCTTGCTCGCGGCGGTCTTCTTGTAGGCGTCGACGGCCGAGCGCTGCGCCGGCGTCGTGATCGCGTCGACGAGCGCATGCTCGGGCGACAGCACCATGAACGAGGCGCCGAACAACGTGTCCGGCCTCGTCGTGAACACGCGGATCTTCGTGCCGGCGTGGCCGACGACGTCGAAGTCGATCTCCGCGCCTTCGCTCTTGCCGATCCACTCGCGCTGCATCGTCTTGAGCGACTCACTCCAGTCGAGCCCGTCCAGGTCGCCGAGCAGGCGCTCGGCGTAGTCGGTGATCTTGAGCACCCACTGGCGCAGCGGCCGCCGTTCGCACGGGTGATCGCCGCGTTCGCTGCGGCCGTTGATGACCTCGTCGTTGGCGAGCACGGTGCCGAGCGCCTCGCACCACCACACCGGTGCGTTCGACTCGTAGGCGAGGCCGCGCTCGTAGAGGCGCTTCCAGATCCACTGCGTCCACTTGAAGTACTTCGGGTCCGCGGTGCTGACCTCGCGACTCCAGTCGTAGCTGAAGCCCAACCGCTGCAGCTGCCGGCGGAAGGTGTCGATGTTCGCGGCGGTCGTCTTCGCCGGGTGCGTGTTTGTCTGGATCGCGTACTGCTCGGCGGGCAGTCCGAACGCGTCCCAGCCCATCGGGTGCAGCACGTTGAAGCCCTTGGCGCGTTTGTAGCGCGAGACGATGTCGGTCGCGGTGTAACCCTCGGGGTGACCGACGTGCAGGCCGGCCGCCGACGGATACGGGAACATGTCGAGCGCGTAGAACTTCGGTTTGCCGGCGTCGAAGTCCGCGTCGCCCGGATTGGGGGTGCGAAACACGTCGCGTTCGGCCCAGTACCGCTGCCACTTCGGTTCGATCGTGGCGGGGTCGTAGACTTGCTTGGGCTCGGACTTGGATTCGGTCGACTCGGACATGGGCAGTGCTGCGAAAGGGCCGAGCAGTATGCCGGCGGCCGGCGGCTGGCTCCACCTCGCACGGCAGATAGGCTGCACGACCATGAACGCGCCCGCCGCGGCCGACCGGGCAATCACTCAGGCGCCTTCGTCGGCGAACTGCACCTGCACCTGCATGCGCGCGAGGTTCTCGAAGTTGCGGCGGCGGCGTGCGATCGGCCACCAGTCGTAGAGCAGCAGTTCGAGCGGTCGCCACATCGCCACCCAGCCGACGATCAGCAGACCCTCCTGCAGGATCTGCCAGGCAACCAGTTCCCTGGCGATCGTGCACACCGCCAGGAACAGGATGCCGACGATCAGACTGATGCGGCCCTGCTGCAGCAGCCGCCGCAGTTCGAGACGCGTGAGGTCTGCGCGATAGGTGAAGTAGTTGGCCACCGCCTCGCGCACCGTGGCCTCGGGCTGCAGCGGTCGCTGGTCCGCCGGCAGGTGCAGCACGAACAGCAACGGCGTCGACGGCGGATACTCACGCGCCCAGCTGACGATGAACTCCTCGGCGTCGCGGTCGAGGTCCTTCTCGTGGAACGGCGCGGGATCGTAGGACTCGAACAGCTGGTCGAGTCGTTTGAGGCGCAGTTCGATGCGACCGGGGGTGGGCATGGGTGGCGCGGCGAACGACAACGATCGCGGCGCCGTCACCCCGGGTCAACAGCAGCGGCCGTGCACGGTCCGAAGGTCATGCCCAGACCGTTGCATGTTCCAAAGCCTCCACAACCGAACAGATCACGCGGCCGGCGGTCGGCGGCATTCCCGCCCGCCACACGAGCACGACGCGCAGCCGTTCTCCGGTCCCTTCACGTCGGGAGCCCGCCGCGCGATCTGGCGCTGCAACCAGACCCATCCGCCGCAGAGCAGCGCGAACGTCAAGATGGCGAACAGGTGCGGCAACATCGGCACCTCAGGAGCTGCCCAGCCCGGCGAAGCCCATGAACGCCATCGCCAGGATCCCGGCGAGCAGCAGGTTGAACGCGGTGCCGCGCACCAGCGCCGGCACGTCGGACAGCTTCGCCTCCTCACGCAGACTCGCCATCAGCGCCAGCGCCAGCGTGAACCCGCCGCCGGCGCCGAGCGCGAACACGATGCCCTCGAGCAGTCCGTAGCCGCGGCTGGTCTGGAACAGGGCCAGTCCGAGGATCGCGCAGTTGGTGGTGATCAGTGGCAGGAAGATGCCGAGGGCGGCGAACAGCGCCGGGCTGGCCTTCTTCACCACCATCTCGACGAACTGCACCGCACTCGCGATCACGACGATGAAGCTGAGCAGGCGCAGGTACGGGAACTGTACCAGCACGAAGGTGTTGAGCGCCCAGGCCGCGACGGCGGTGATCAGCATCACGAAGGTCGTCGCCAAGCCGAGGCGGAATGCCGTCTGCAGCTTGCCCGAGACGCCGAAGAACGGGCACAGTCCCAGGAAGTACGACAGCGTGAAGTTGTTGACGACCAGCGCGCCCAGGAAGATCCAGACGAGGTCCTTCATGCGCTCTCCTTCGCCGCGGCCGCCGCGCGGCGCTGCAGACGCCAGCTGAACAGCAACAGGATCAGGCCGAGCATCAGGAAGCCGCCGGGCGGCAACACCATCACCACCCACGGCTCGAACGACGGACCGAACAGGTCGATGCCGAACAGGCTGCCGTTGCCGAGCACCTCACGGGAAGCGCCCAGGCAGAGCAACGCGAACAGGAACCCCAGCCCCATGCCAGCGGCGTCGAGCACCGCGGCCAACGGCGGGTTCTTGCTCGCGAACGCCTCCTGACGGCCCAGGATCAGGCAGTTGACCACGATCAGGGACAGGAACGCACCGAGCTCCTTGTGCACGTCGGGCAGGATCGCCTGCAGCACGAAATCGACGACCGTCACGAAGGTCGCGATCACGATCACGTAGGTCGAGATGCGCACCTGGCTCGGGATGAAGCGCCCCAACAGCGACACCAGCAGCGACGAGCAGACCAGCACCGCGGTCGTCGCCGCCCCCATGGCCAGCGCGTTGATCGCGCTGTTGGTGACCGCGAGTGTCGGGCACATGCCGAGCACCTGCACGAACACGGGGTTCTCGCGCCACAAGCCCTTGTAGAACTCGGCGTGCAGGCGACCCGCTTCGGCGCGGTTCGTCACGGTGGTCATCGGCCCTCTCCCGTCGGCGCCGGCGGCGCCGCGCTCGCCGGCGGCAGCTTCGCCAACAACCCCTGGCAGCGTTCGTTGACGATGCGCACCACGGCCTTCGACGAGATCGTCGCGCCGGTGATGCCGTCGACCTCGTGGGGCAGCGCACCGGTGCCGTGTTTGACCACGACGACCTCGGGCCGCACCGCCAATGCCGAGAACTCGCCCGCGAACGCGGGATCCTTGAAGATCTTGTCGCCGAGCCCCGGCGTCTCACGGCTGTCGAGCACCTGCATGCCGACGACCAGTTCACGCGCCGGGTCGTAGCCGAACAGCAGCTTGATCGTGTCCTGGAAGCCCGGTCCCTGTCCCGGGATCGCGTAGCCGAGGAAACGGCCGCCGTCACCGTAGGCGGCGTAGACCACGATCGCACCCTTGGCTTCGGTCCCCGTCGCAACCACGAAGTGATCGCCGTCCAACACGAGCTCCTGCATGGCGGTCGTGCCCGGCACGACCTGGAACACCGCGCGCCGCAGCGCCGCGGCGGCGTTGGCCTCGATCGCCGGCAGCGTCACGGCATAGGTCGTTGCCAACAGCAACCCGGCCAGCAGCCCGGCGACCGTCAGCGTCGCCACCAGACGCGTCGAGCCCGGTTCGGGCGGCGGTTCGAAGGCGCTCACGCGCTCCTTCCTCGACCGAACGGTCGCGGCTGACTGACACGCTCGAGCAAGGGCGTCGCCGCGTTCATCAGCAAGATCGCGTACATGACGCCTTCGGGCAGGCCACCGTAGTCGCGGATGACCACCACCAGTGCGCCGATGCCGGCGCCGAACGCCAGCGCGCCGCGCGGCGTGGTCGGCGAGCTCACCGGATCGGTGGCCATGAACACGGCGCCGAACAGCAGCCCGCCGGAGGTCACCAGGAACAGCGGCCCCGGATTGCGCGCCGGATCGAGCAGATGCAACAACCCACCGAACAACACCGTCGCGGCGAGGATCGCCGCGGGGATACGCCAGTCGAACGCGCGCCGCAATCCCAGCCAGAGCCCCACCAGCAGCAGAACCAGCGCGCTGGTCTCGCCGAGCGAGCCGGCGACGTCGCCCGTGAACAGCTGCCACACCGGCGTCGTCGTGTGTTCGAACTTGTGCAGCGCCAGCGGCGTCGCGGCCGACATGCCGTCGATCGCGCCGTGCTGCAACGGCAGCGCGAAAGTCGACGACGGCACGTCGAAGAATCCACGCGGCGTCACCCACGTCGTCAACGCGCCGGGGAACGCCGCCTGCAGGAACGCGCGTCCGACCAGCGCCGGATTGAACAGGTTCTGGCCCAGTCCACCGAACAACTGCTTGCCGAGCGCGATCGCCACGAAGCCACCGAGCGCCGCCATCCACAGCGGGATCGCCGGCGGCAGGGTCAGCCCGACCAACACCCCCGTGAGCACGCCGCTGCCGTCGCGCAACGTGACGCCGCGCGGCGTGCGGTTCGTCAGACACCACTCCGCGAGCACGGCACCCGCGGTCGCGGCGGCGACGACCAGCAGCGCGACGATGCCGAAGAACCACATCGCCGCCGCCAGCACCGGCAGCGTGCACAGCGTCACCTCGACCATCAGCCGCGGCGTGCTCAGGGTCGTGTGCAGGAACGGCGCCGCCTGCAGGTCGAGACGATTCGCGCGGGCGCTCACGACTTGCCGACCTCCTTGCGGCGCTCGTCGCGGATCGCCGACTTGGCGACGCGGATCAGCTGCACGATCGGGATGTTCGACGGGCACGCGAACGAGCACGCGCCACATTCCATGCAGTCCATCACGAAGTTGGCCTCGAGCGCCTTGACCTCACCGGCGCGCGACAGCCGCGCCAACACCGACGGGTTGAGGAAGTTCGCGCAGGCGTCGAGGCATCGACCACACTTCAGGCAACCGTATTCGATGTCGCGCGCGGTCTCGGCCGCGGTGAAGGCGAGCACACCCGAGGTGCCCTTGAGCACGGGCACATCGATGCTCGCGAGCGCGCTGCCCATCATCGGCCCGCCCATCACCAGTTCGCGCGCCTGGGGAACCGTGCCGCCACAGTGCGCCAGCAGCTCGCGCACCGAGGTGCCGAGCGGCACGCGCACGTTCGCCGGTCGCCGCACGCCGGGACCCGAGACGGTGACCACGCGCTCGATCAGCGGGATGCCGCGATCGAACCAATCGGCCAACGCCACCATGGTGCCGACGTTGTTGACGACGCAGCCGACGTCGAGCGGCAGCTTGCCGGCGGGCACCTCGACGCCGAACAACGCCTCGATCAGCATCTTCTCGGCGCCCTGCGGATACTTGACCTGCAGCGGCGTGATCGTGATCGCTTCTCCCGCCCGCACGTTGGCGCGCAGCGCCTCGATCGCATCGGGTTTGTTGTGCTCGACGCCGATGTGCACGTCCTTGGCGCCCAGCTGCCGCGCGACGATGCGCGCGCCGCGCAGCACGTCACCGGCGCGTTCGACCATCGTGCGGTGATCGCAAGTCAGATAGGGCTCACACTCGCAACCGTTGAGCACGAAGTGATCGACGGTCTTGTCCACGGGCGTCTTGTACTTGACGTGCGCCGGGAACGCCGCACCCCCAAGGCCGACGATGCCACCGCGCTGCACGTGCGCGACGAACGCGTCCACACCGAGCATGTCGGGATCGACCGTCGCGTGCGGCAGCACCTGCTGCGCGGAGAACGGATCGGCCTGCAGCTCGACGCACGGCACCAACTCGCCGTTCGGATGGCGTTGGCGTTCGAAGCCGAGCACCTGCCCGTCGACCGGACTGTGCAGATCGGTCGACACGAAACCATCGGCCGCGGCGAGGCGCTCGCCGCGCCGCACGCCCTGACCGCGCCGCACGACGGGCACGGCCGGCTTGCCGCCCTGCGCCAGCGGCAACACGTAACGGGACACGAACGGCATGTGCTCGATGGTCAGGTTCTCGGTGCCCTGCTTGTGGTCGCTCGGATGCACGCCGTGGGCGAAGCTGCGCAGCGTGAACGGCAGTTTCACGGCCGCGCTCCCGCCGCCAGCGTCGTCAGCTTGCGCTGCAACCGGGCCAGCAGTTCGGTCTCGACACTGCTGCGCAGTCGCAGCAGTTCGTCTTCGTGCGCGGCGCGCATGGCCGCGAGTTCCTGCGCGTGTGCGGCGGCGACCGCAGCCGCAGCCCGTTCTTCGACCACGTGGGTGAACGGCGTGCGCACGCCCGCGAGTTCCTGCAGCAGCTGCCACGCGGCGAGGTGCTCGGGGTCGTCTGTGCCCGGCTGCTGCGGCGATGGATTGCCGTCGAGCGACAGCTTCTGGCCGAACGCGCCCGGCAACCGCGGGTCGTAGCGCAGCAGCGGGAAGGCGCGCCGAGCGACGGCGTCGGCGGCGATGGCGAGCGTACGGTCGGGCGCCGCGCCGGCGGCGCGTGGGCTCGGCGCGAGCACGTGCACCAGGGCCGGTCCCGGATGTTCGCACGCGGCGAGCACACCAGCCGCGAGGTGATCGCGGTGCGCGACGGTCGACTGCAGCACGAACGCCCGCGGGAACGCGAGCGCGAGGCGCGCCGGCGACGGGCCATCGACCGCGGTGGTCGATGGCGAGAGCAACAGCACCTTGACGGGCAGGTCGTGCGCCAGGACCGCGGCGAGCTGCGCGAGACCGCCGCACCGCAAGGCGTCGCCGTCGACGACCAGCCACAGCGGCGGGCACAACTCGCGTTCGGCCGGCTCCAGCTCGGCGAAGCCCAGGTGACGTGGCCCTGGCGCACCTTGCTGCAACAGCGACTCGGCGCGGCGCAGCAACGCGAAGTTCGCGGCCAACGCCGCAACCTGTCCGCGCAGCATCCCCAGGGCGCGCGCCCCCGCCTCGCGGCTGCCGTCGAGCACAGCGGGCGACGCGAACGGATTCCAGGGGAAGTCGCCGGCCAACGCCTCGGCCTCGCCGCCGGCGAGCACCAGGCCGCTGCGCGCGCGGCCGCAACCGTTGCGGCCCTGCTGCACACGCCAACGCAGATCGGCGACGGCGCGCGCGGTCTCGACCAGCAGCTGCAACTTGCCGCCGTCGACCCGCCCACTGACCTGCACCTCGTCGAGACGGCTCGCCAGCGTCGACAAGGCCACAGCGCCGGCGCCCAGCGTGGCCAGGCCTTCGTGCAGCGCCTCGAGATCGGTCACCGGCAAGGCCCCCGCGAGCATCCCGCGGATGCGTTCGCCGAACTTCGCCGCGAGCTCGTCGAGGTGCTGCACGTGGCGCAGCAACTTGGGCTGCAGATGGGCTTCACTCACCGCCAGCACGGTGCGCAGCGCCAGCCGCGCACCGCTGCCGGGTTCGGCGTCGTCGCCGGGCGCCATCGTCAGCAGGCAGTGCCGCGACAACTCCAGCGCGCCGAGCAGGCCGGGCTCGGACAGTTCACGCGCCGCGTGGATCACTGCGCCGGCCGTGTCGGGCAACGCCCGCCAGGCCGCCGCGCCGGCGCGCGCCTGCTGCACGGCCTCGGCCGAACGTGCTCCGCGCTGCAGCGCCCCGGGTTCGCAGGCCGTCACGCACAAGTCGCAACCCTTGCAGGCGTCGGGATCGAGCGCCAGCACCAGCGGCTGACCGTCGGCGAACGGCATGCCACCGACGACCGGCAACGCTGCGAGTGCGTCGGCGACCGCTGCCGCAGCCTGCTGCGCCGCGCCCCGACGCGACTCGTCGAGTTTGGCGAGAGCGGTCGCGCTCGCGCCGTGCACCGCGGCACCCGCCGTGCAGGCACCCGCAGCGATCGCCTTGGGCAACGCCTTGGCGATTCGCGCGACAACGGGTCGCAGTGCTTCGGCAGTGGCACCTGTCGCCGCGACCGCTGCCATGCCGCATTCGATCAGTTCGCCGGCCCCGACCACCGCCGGCAGCAGGGCCGCGTCGGGACAGGCGGTCCAACACGCACCGCAGCCGGTGCACCGTTGCGCCGTGAACGCCGGCAGATTGTCGGTCGCGGCGTTGCCGCGGAACAGCGACGTGAGCGCCGGCGCGGAACCGGCCGTCAGGTACGGATCGGGGCCCAGGTCCGCCGTCGTGCCGGCCACGGAGGCCGCAGCGACTACATCCCAGGCGCGCAGTCGATCGTCGTGGGTCGGAGCGATCTGCGCGGGTGCGGCGACACGGCGTGGTGCGGACGGCACCACCGCGAGCGCGGCGGCCGGGGCCAGGCGCGCCCCGAGCCTCTCGATGCCAGGGTGTGAGCGGCGCAGCGCTTCGTGCAGCACCAGCCGCTTGCGCGAGGCGACGTCCAGCGGCGCGAACGCGACGCCCAGGTGCACGAACGGACGCCCCGCACCTTCGCCGCACTCACGCACGAACGCGGCGAGTTCCTCTGGCGACACGCCGCCATCGGCGCGCGCGGTTACCGCCACGTGCAGCGACGGTACCTCCTTGTCCTTGAACGGCCGACGCGCGGCGCGCGCCTCGGTCTGCTCACGCACCAGCGCGGCGCGCACTTCACGTAGCAGCAGCGCCTCGGCGAGCGCGTTGACCGCTGCGGTGACCACGACGACCGCCTTCTTGCCGCGCAGGTGTGCCTGCCAGGACTCCGGGAACGGTCGCAGACAGTTGATGGTGACGCACCCGACGCGCGACGTCTTGCCGTCGGCGGGCAGCGCCGCGGTGACGCCGGCGAGGCCGATCACGAGCACCTCGGCGCGATCGCAGTTCGCAGTGTCCACGGCCGACCAGGTGGCCCCCGTTGCGAGCTGGACCTCGGCGGCGACGTCCTGCAGCAGCGTCCGGACCGGCGCCTGCACGAACGGCCCGAAACCCGCGCGCTGCAGCGTGGCCACGGCCGGCTGCGCCCGCTGGCCGCGCAACACCGGCCGTTCGAGGTCGAACCAACGCACCACGCGGCGCCGATCGCGACCGAACAGATGCTCCTGCGAGGGCGTCGCCGAACGCACGAAGTCCTCGGGTGCGCCGAGCAGTTCGAGCGCCGCCGCAGGCAGTTCGCGAGGCGCGGCGTCGGCCGTCGCGGGCGCCGCCACGAGCACCACGGGCAGCAGCGCGCGTTCCGCGAGCAGTCGTGCGATCAAGTGCACGACCGGCACCTCGTCACCGCGCGCGACCAAGACGACGGCGCCGCTGTCGGCGACTGTGAACAGCGCGTCGTCGCCGTCGGTCAGGGCGGTGCGCACCACGCAGGCGAGCTGGCGCCGGGCCGCGTCCTGCAGCAGGTCGGCGACCCGCATCAGCTCCGCACCCGCGATCACGGCGGTCGCGCGTTGGCCCGCTTCGCAGCGCCCCATCGCCTGGGCCAGGTCAGCCCGCGCGTCGCCGGACGCCAACAGACAACCCGCGATCGGCAACTCGGCGCGCGACGGCGTTTCGACGGAGAACCTCATGCACGCACCTCCTGCCGCGCGAACTGAGTCCTGGCGACGAACTGGATGGCGCCGGTCGGGCAGCGAAACGTCGGCGTCGGCCCGGCGTCGACGACACTCGCGTAGTCGACCACCGGCAGGTTGTCGACCATGCGCAACAATCCCTCTGGGGCGTCTTGCACGCAGCGGCCGCAGGCGTCGCAAGCCACCGCGCACAGGTTGCGCGCCGCCTCGCCGGCGAGCGGCACGCGGCACTGCACCAGCAGCGGCTGCCGCATCGGCAACAGCTCGAACAGGTCGCGCGGGCAGGCGACGACGCAATCGCCGCACGCGGTGCACTTGTCGACGTCGACGACCGGCAGACCGTTGTCGTTCATCGTGATCGCGCCGAAGTCGCAGGCGCGCTGGCAATCGGCGAGGCCCAGGCAGCCCCAGCTGCAACCCTTGCCGCCGCCGCCGGTGACGTGCGCACCGCGGCAGCTCGCGAAACCGTCGTAGGCGGCGATCTGCACCGCCTGGGCCTTGCCGCCGGCGCAATGCAGCCGCGCGACGCGTCGATCGCTCGTGCCCGCATCGACTCCGAGGAAGGTCGCGATCGCGGCCACCGCATCAGGACCGGCGACCGTGCAGCCCGACGGCTGTCGCGCGCCGGCGGTGAGCGCTTCGGCGAACGCGCGGCAACCCGGCTCGCCGCAGCCGCCGCAGTTGGTACCGGGCAGCAACTGTTCGACACGAGCGGTGCGCGGGTCCTCGGGCACACGCAGGAACCGGTAGGCGAACGCGAGCATCGCGCCGAGCAGCACGCCCAGGCCCGCCATGATCGCTCCGGCCATCAGCACGTCGCTCATCGCCGCCTCAGGTGTTGAATGGCGCCGCGCGCGCGACGAGCGCCTGCAGGTCGGGCTCGTCGGGGTTCAGCGGCTTGCCGGGGTGGATGCAGCGGGACGGGCACTTCTCGGCCGCTTGCACCAGCTGCGCGTAGGTGCCGGCCCGCGGGTCGGCGATGCGCGCCTGCTTGTTCGCGTCGTAGACGAACATCAGGGAGTTGAGGTTGACGCAGTCGTTGCAGGTCGAGCAGCGCGGCGAGTCGATCCAGGGTTCGTCGAAGTCGTCTTCGTCCACGGCGGCCGGCACCGCCGCTGCGGCGGGCACGAGAACCGTCGTTGGTGCGGTCGCGGCCGCGGCAACAGGCGCGGCCGACGTCGCCGCGCGTGGCAAGACGACTGGCGCCGCAGCAACGGCCTCGCCGAGCGGGTCGATCTCCAGCAACATGCGCGCGAGCCCCTGCATCGCCGTCGCCGTCGCCTGCTCACGCACCGCGGCCAGCTCTGTGGCGTGCGCCTGCGCCAGCGCCGCGCGCTCGCGCGTGGCCTGCTCGGCGGCTTCGCGGCGCGCCAACTGCACGGCCTCACGAACGTGTTCGTTGCGCACCCCGGCCAGCTCCTGCAGCGTGCGCCAGTAACGCAGCCGGTCGCGGCAGGCGTGCACCAGCCAGCGGCGCACGGCAGCGCGCCCCTGCGTGCCGTCGCCGGTGACGAACACGACGAACGGGATGCTGCGCCGGGCCGCGTCGTCGTCGAGCTGCAAGAACGCCGCGATCGGCGCGAGATCGGTGCTGTCCAGTTCTGCGGGCACCAAGGCGAATGCGTCGCGAAGGTGCGGCTCGAGCAGCGAGTAGTCGGCGAAGGTGAACACCTGGGTCCCGCCGGCCGCGCTGCCTCCATCGACGCCCGGCCAATCCGCGTCGGGCGCCGGATTGCCGGCGAAGTCGAGACGGCGTGCCCAGGTCTCGCCGCCCGCCGGGTCGTATTGGAACAGCGGCTGCGCGCGACCTTCGATCGCCGCGCCCGCGTGCAGGAACGAACCCAGCGGCGGTTCGCGATGCATCGCGTCGAGGCCCGGGTCGACCAGGTGCAGACCCGTGCGCATGCCGCACAAGGCGCGCTCGAAGCCGCGCAGCAGATGTGCTGGCCGCGCCGCGGTCGACTGCTGGACGAACGCCTCGCGGCAGGCGATACCGAGATAACCCAGTTCGAGCCGCACACGCGGCGCCCCGTCCATCGACATCGGATCGCGACCCGGCGACTCCTCGACGAGCACTTGTACGGGGCGCCCCGACACCAGCAGCTGCATCAGTGACTGCAGGCCGTGGTTGGCGAGCTCGGTGACCGAAGTCTGCATCACCACAACCGGCAGGATCGCCAGTTCCTCGGGGGTGAGTTCTTGCCAGCCCAGTGCGGCGAGCAGCGCGTCGTGTCGCTCGGGGTCGTAGGCGCCGCGACGTTCGAGCTCGGCGAGCCGCGCGGCGCGCACCGTCGCCAGCAGGTCCGCGGCGAGACCGTCGAAGCGGATGGCCGCATCGCTTGCAACGACCACGCACTCGGGCGCGTGCGAGGCCACGAGGTGGCTCTCGAGCGTCGTCAACGCCTGCTGCACGCGAGCCCGGCGGGCCGGATCGACGCGCACCGTGCCGCGGTGTGGGCCGACGGTGCGCGCCAGCGCGCCGGCGTCGAAGAACTGCACCGCGGCGCCGCCGAGACTGCGTCCGACCGCCTGCGCGGAGTGCGCGGCGGGGTCCTTCTGCGCCTCGATCTGCAGCAGCGCCTGCAGCGCCCCGACCAGATCGCGGACGTGCGCCGCGAACTGCGCGCGGGCCGAGCCCACGCGCTGTGAGATCGCGGTCTGCAGCAAACCCAGCGCGGTCTCGCTACGCAGCGGCAACAGCTCGAAGTCGGGCAGCTCGGCGCAGATTGCGTCGTAGTCGGCGCGCACGGCCGACTCGACTTCACTGTGCAGCTGCATTTCCGCCAGCATCTGCGCGCCGGCCTCACGCAGCAGCTCCCGCGCGTCGCGGTCGGGTTCGTGCGCGACCTGTAGCCGCACCCGCCGCTCCAGCCGGTGGCTGTTGTCGACGAGCACCCGCGCCTGGGTCTTCGCGCCGGCCAACCACTCGGGCAGGAGATCACCGAGCGGCCGCGCCTCGAGAGCGCCGTCCACCCGACGCAACACCAGTGGATAGTCGTGGCGCACCCGCGCCGGATCGCGGAACGGCGCCAGCAGCAGCGGCACGGCGTCCGCAGGCAACGGCGCCGCAGTGCCGCCGCCCAGGTGCCAGCGCCGCAGTTCGCGAAGCGCGCCGGCGTTCGAAGGTTCGGTCCGCGTCATCGTGGTCACACCGAGAACTTGTCGAGTTCGCGTTCGAGTCCGGCCAACTTGTCGCCGTCGGACATGCCCAGCCCCACCGTGGTGAAGTCCTCGTAGCGCGGCCGATCGGGATCGCGATAGAGCACGCCGATCGGCAGGGGCTCGTGCTGCTCGGCGACCGCGCGCGCGGCAGCGAGGTCGCGGCTGTCGTGCGCCAGCTGGTTGGGGAAGGTGCGCGTCGTGGCAGCGTCCAGTTGGGGGTTGTCACCACCCGTGAGCAGCAGCAGCTGCGACGGGTCCTTCTGCATCTCCGCGAACACCTGCGGGGTGTAGGTCGGGCAACGCTGCATGATGCGCACGAAGCTGAGCCCCTTGTGCTGGTAGGCGCACTTGAGCGTCGCGTAGAGGTGCGCAGGGTTCCAATCGACGGTCTGCGCCACGAACGAGACGTTGGCGAAGCCGAGCGTCGCCGCCGTCGGATTGAGCGGCGGCAACCAGGCGCCGCGCGGGTGGGTGTTGGTGTGCAGCCCCTGCGGGCTGGTCGGCGACGTCTGGTTCTTGGTCAGCCCGTAGATGGCGTTGTCGAACAACATCACCACCATGTCCATGTTGTAGCGGATGGCGTGCACCCAGTGCCCCGCGCCGATCGAGCAGCAGTCACCATCGCCGGTGGCGACCCACACGGTGAGATCGGGCCGACGCGACTTGACGCCGCAGGCCACCGGCAGCGCGCGGCCGTGCAGGCCGTGGAAGCCGTAGGTCTTCATGTAGTGCGGGAAGCGGCTGCTGCAGCCGATGCCCGACACACACACGGTCTGCTCGGGCGGCAGTTGCTCGTCGCGGCAGATGCGCTGCACGGACGTGAGCACGGCCAGGTCACCGCAGCCAGGACACCAGCGTGCGGTGCCCCCCTCGTAGTCCTCGAGGGTGAAGTAGCGCTCGGGCACTTCCAGTTCCCAGTCGTCCTTGAGTCCGAACATCACGATTCTCCTCGCAGCGCCTGCAATCGGCGCAAGACCTCGGTGTGGATCGCCCCCGGTTGGATCGGCTGACCGGCCACGTTGGACCAGCAGTCGATGTCCATCAGCGTGTGGGTGCGCAGCAGCTGCGCGAGCTGCGCGATGCGGCGGTTGTCGGCGGTCACGTGTGGCGCGCCGGACGCGTCGCTGTAGTTGATCTCCACGGTGACCACCCGGCGGAAGCGCTTGAAGATCGCCGCCAGGCCCGGCTCGAGCGGCGACAGGAAGCGCAGGTGCAGCGAGGAGACGCGGTGCCCTTCGGCGCGCGCGCGGTCGACGGCCTCTTCGATCGAGCCGAGCGTCGAACCCCAGCCGACGACCAGCAGGTCGCCGTCGGGATCGCCGTGCACCTGCGGCGGCCGCAGCGATTCGCCGAACACCGCCAGCTTGCGGCTGCGCATCGCACAGCCGGTCTGGTTGGAATCGGGGTCATAGGCGACCTTGGCGTTCTTGGTGTGCGCCAGCCCGGTGAGCACGTACTCCCCGCCCTTCTGGCCAGGGATCGGCCGCGGCGACAGGCCGGTGTCCGGGTCCCAGTCGTAGGCGGTGACATCGCGCTGCCACGGCGCCTGATCCAGCGGTGGGGACAGCCAGTCGGCCGACACCTCGGGCCGCGGAATCGGCTGCACACCGGTGGCCAGATTGGCGTCGGTCAGCAGCATCACCGGCATGCGGAACGCCTCGGCGAGCTTGCGTGCGGTGACCACGAAGTGCAGACACTCCTCGATCGTCGCCGGGGCGATCACGATCTTCGGCGTATCGCCTGGTTGGCCGTAGAGCGCCGCTAACAGGTCACCTTGCTCGACCTTGGTGGGCAGGCCCGTACTCGGACCGCCGCGCTGCACCAGCACGAACACGAGTGGCACCTCGGCCATCACCGCCAGCCCGAGGAACTCGGTCTTCAGCGCGAGGCCGGGCCCGGAAGTCACCGTGCACGCGGTCTTGCCCGCGTACGACGCGCCGATCGCGAAGCCGATCGCAGCGATCTCGTCCTCGGCCTGGTGCACCACGCCGCCGACGCCGCGGAAGGCGCTGGCCAGATGGTGCGACACCGAAGTCGCCGGCGTGATCGGATACATCGCCACCATCTCGATGCCGGCGGCCATCACGCCGAGCGCGATCGCCTGATTGCCGTTCAGCACCATCATCCGCCGCGTCACTTCGCGCGGCGGGATCTCGTAGCGCTGCTCCAGGACCTGCGCGCCGAACGCGTGACCGGCACGCACCAGGTCCTGGTTGCGCGCGATCACCTGCGCGCCCTTCTTGGCGAACACGAACGCAACCTCTTCCATGGCGCGATCGAGGTCGCGACAGGTGATGTAACAGAGCAGGCCGAGCACGAACATGTTCTTGCCGACCCGCACGTCCTGGGCGACTTGCTGGCAGGCCTCCTCGAGCGCGACCTCACGCACGTCGAGGCCCAGCGCGCGGAACTCGAGCAGCGCAGCGGCGTAGTCGCGTCGCACCTCTTCGCGAGGGTCCTTTGCCCACTTGCTCTCGAGCAGCACGATCGTGCCCGGCTTGTAGGCCTTCTGCTCGATGCGCCCGTAGAGCACCTGCTCGTTGAGCGCGACGACGAGATCGGCCTGATCACCGGTGTTGGTGACCTTCTCCACACCGACGCGCACACGGATGCCGCTGGCGCCGGCCCTCGAGCGCGCCGGCGGCTTGATCTCCGCGGGGATGATCTCCACCGTCCAGACGCCGTTGCCCATCTTGGCGCTGACCGCGCCATAGGTCTGCCCGGCCTTCTGCGCGCCCTCACCCGAATCGCTGACGATCTCGACGATGTGCTCACGCACACGATGCGCCTGCGCCTTGCTCGTTCGGGCAGCCGTCGCGCCAGCGCCTTGGGTCGTGCTGGTCATCAGTCACACTCCCCCAGGTCGGTCCAGATCGAGTCCACGAACAGCTCGGTCTCCTTGGTCTCGTGCACGGCGATGCCGTCCTTGAGCTCACGGCCACGCCGCCGCAGCTGCGCCTCGTCGACGTCGGCGGAGCCAGCCAGTGCCAACAGCTCCTGCGCGATCTGCAGTAGCTCGGTGTGGTCCCGCTTGAGGTCCTGCAACGCGTAGACGAGGTGTGGCGTGCGCCGCTGGATCACCGCGTGCAGGCCGCTGATCTCCGCCTCCTCTTCCTGGAAGTGACGCCGCAGCAACGGCACCAGGGTCTGCAGCAGGTCGACGGTCCGCGCCGCGCTGCCGGAACTGGGGATTTGCGACAACAGGGCGCCGATCTGGCGGTGGTCGTCGAGGATCTGATCTTTCGCCTTGGCAGGCTTCCGTGTCGGGGTCATGGCATCTCCATGGGGCCTGCGAGCAGGCAGAACGGAAACGAGCGCCGGCACCACCGGACCGGCCAGAGACACCCCCTCGCTACCGCGAAGGGGTTGGTGGCTTTGCCTCACAGTTGAGGGCCGCTTACGTATTCGAGCAGTACGCTCAGCAGCCCGGTGTGGCCACGCAATGGGGGCAGCCTCCCGCGGCAAACGGCGCGACGGTGCGCTCGAGCGACACGCGACGGTGCGCTCGGCAGGCGCACGCTGCGCACCAAGCCGCCGAACACGAGCCCGCGGCACTGCATCCCTGCAGACTGCCGCATCAAGCCATGTCTGCACCCAACAGCTGCAGCGACAGCGTTGCGCCGTTGGTGATGCGTCGCCGGGCGCGGAAGATCATCATCTTGACGTTGGCCAGACTCATCCCCAGCTGTTCGGCGACCTCGCGGTAACTGCGCTGTTCGACCTCGACCATGGTCAACGCCCGCTGCTCCCTGGCGGACAGCTGTTCGAAGTGGCGCAGGTAGAGGCCGAGGAACAGCAGGTAGGCATGATCGACGACGGCCGCAGCCTCGTGCTGCAGCGCCGCGACGTCCGGCGACGGGTTGTGCCGATCCACGGGATCCTCCACGAGGTCGTCGTCGTGCAGCAGCGACCGCGGCTGACGCCTGGTGGCTTCGACCAGTCCGATCACGGTGTTGCGCACGATGCGCTGCCCCCAGATGCGGAAGGCGCCGGCGCGATCGGCGACGAACCGGTCCGGATAGCGGCAGATGTTCAGGAACACCTGCTGCAGCACGTCGTTGGCGTCCAGGCGCGGCTGATGGCGGATGTGCCGTTTGATCCAGGACAGGAACTCGCCGCGGTTGCGTTCGAACAGCAGCGCGAACACCTCGGAGTCGCGGCCGTTGCGGAACGCGTTCATCAGGCACGTGTCGACCCAGTCGCGGCGTTCTTCGGCGCTGGCCATGTTCGCGCCGGCGAACGGCGGCAACTGCTGCGCAAGGCGCAGCAGGGTCACGTCGCCGGTCAGCTCATGCAGCTGATACAGGCGGCTCTGCAGTTCCTGGTCTGACGAACGTTGGATCGTGGCCGATGCCATGGGTCACCTCGTGGGGTCGGGCGGAAGTCGCGACCGGGCGCTTCGGCACTGCCGAACCCGGTCCAACTGCCATCCGCCAGCCGCGCCCCGTCCCCATCACCGCGCGCCCGAGATCCCGGGCGCCATCGGTCACTCCGTCGCGCAACCGCTGCACTGGCGTGCACGCGGCACCGGTGTGAGGCCGCGCAGCACTTCGCGCGCGGTCTGCAGGTCTCGCTCGACCGCGGCAGCCTCGACGTTCAGCACGGCGCCGATCTCGGCTGCGGACAACCCGCCGATCCAGCTCAGCAGGGCGATCTTGGCGACCTTCGTATCGTGCCGGTCGAGGGTCTCGATCGCCTGATCCAGCAGCGTGCGACGGCCGGGATCGAGCGCATCGGGCGCCGGCGACTCCGCCGACGCGTCACGCTCGGTGGAAGCGAACGGCGACTGCGGTTCGGCTGCGGGAGAGAGCAGACGCCCCACCCTCACGGCCAGGAACGACGCCACCAGGATCCAAACGAAGGCGAGCCAGATCATCACGACCGGCCATCCGTGCGGCACTCGCGCAGGCCATCACCGGGCGTCGGGTTTCTCTACAGCTCGAAAGAAAGGGGGGCCGGACGAAGGACATCGCCCGGCCCCCGCCACACCGTCGCCCGGCGCGAGGAGAGGAGAGTGCGCCGCAGCGGCGGCGGGCAGAGACCCAGGGTGCAGAACCCAGGAGAGAAGGGGTCTCCGCCGGCACATCCGCCAGCGGCCCGGCTCCCCCATCACGACTCCACCACAATCCTGCGTACAGCAAGTCCTGCGTACAGCAAGCAGCCCGCGAACCTCACGGCTCGCGGGCTGCCGCCGCAGAACAGGCGATCAGTCGCCGTTCTTCATCTCTTCGAGCAACTGCACGACGGCTTCTTCCATCTTCTCGTTGCGCAGGTTCTTGAAGCGGATCACACCCTTGTGGTCGAGGATGTAGATCGTCGGCCAGCCGGTGACGCCCCACTTCGTCGGAATGGCACCGCCAGTGCCCTTCTCACCGCACCAGAAGGAGCGCCACGAGACGCCCATCTCCTGCTGCTGCTGCGCGTAGTAGCTCTTGTCCTTGTCGCTGTTCACACCGATCAGCGCGAAGGGTTGGTCCTTCAACTTCTCCACGAGCGACCGCTCGTGCGGGATCATGGCCCGGCAAGGGCCTCACCAGAATCCCCAGAAGTCGATGACCACCACTTTGCCGCGGTAGTCGGAGAGCTTGAACGGCACGCCGTCGACGTCCTCGCCGACGATGTCCGGCGCTTCCATGCCGATCTGCAGACGCTCCTCGATGAACTTGGGCGCGTCGATGCGGTCGGCGAGCAACGTGCCATCGGCGAGCTTACGCGCTTCGGCGATCTTCGCCGCCGCGGCTTCCTTGGCCTCGGCGCTGATGTCCTTGGCGCGCGAGGCCATGTAGGCCGGCCAGAACAGCGCGTAGGCGCGGATCTCGTCGTTGGGGTTCTCGGTGGCGATCTTGGCGAGGAACTCCTGCCCCGCGTCCTGGCCGAGCGATCGCAGCAACATCGACCCGCTCTCCACCACGCTCAGCAGCTTGGGGCTCTTGACGTGATCGGCGAGCAGCTTCTCGGCAGCCGTCGCAGCGGCTTCCTTGCCGCCGTTCTGCAGCACCCACGCGTAGAACGGCACGCGCTCGTCGCCATCGAATTGGGCAGCGGTCTGCAGGCACCGCTCGGCCAGCGGCTTGGCATCCGGCGTCGACACGCCGCTGCGCAGCGCGGTGAGGGCCTTCTGGTCGCGGTCGGCGACGGCCTTCTTGTACTCGTCGGTGGCGGTGATCGCCTTGATGGCCGCCGAGTACGCATCGGTCGTCGCCTTCCATTCGGCGACGATCTTGTCGTAGGCCGCCGTGGCTGGGCTGGCCGGAGGCTTGCCGCTCTGCGCGACGAGCCCGGCAGCGAGCAGCATCACGGCAGCGTGAGCTAACAGCTTCATTGGGGTTCTCTTGGGTAGGGGGTGGGGAAGGCAGCAAGCCTATGGCGCGGCGCATCCGGTCCACACCCGCAGCCCCAAGGCGCGTGCAAGAAAGCTGTCGCGACGCTCCCCGTGGCTCACCACTCGAGGCGCGCATCCCCGGGCTCCAACCGACCGACCGGACGCGCCCCCTTGGCCGGCGTCTTGGTCAACGTGTCACCGAGCTCCTCGCGCAACTCCTGCGCGGCACGCTGCAAGCGGGCGACCACATCGGGATGCTGCGCCGCGACGTCGGTCGTCTCGCCCGGATCGGCGCGCAGGTCGAACAGTTCCAGACCGATCTCCCCCTTGCCGTAGGGCGCGGGTGAACCGCCGGCGCCGCCCGCGACGAACCGCTGGTAGCCGTGCGGGAAGTGCAGCTTCCACTGCCGGTCGCGAACCGCCTGCAGCTGGCCGCCGCCGTACCAGCAACCGAACACCGTGTGCGGCGAGGTCGCCCCCGACGCACCGAGCAGCAGCGGCCCGATGTCGCACCCGTCGATCTCGTGCTCCGGCAGTTCGGCGCCGATCAGCGCCGCCACCGTAGGCAGCAGGTCGATCGTGGCGGCGAACTCGTCACAGGTCGTTCCCGCCGGCACGCGGCCTGGCCACCGCGCAATGGTCGGCGTGCGGATGCCGCCCTCGAACTCGGTGCCCTTGCCCTCGCGGAACGGCCCGGCGCTGCCGGCGTGGTCGCCGTAGCTGAGCCACGGCCCGTTGTCCGACGTGAACACCACCAACGTGTCGTCGTCGATGCCGCACCGCTGCAGCGCCTCGAGGATCTCGCCGACCGACCAGTCGACTTCGGCGACGACGTCGGCGAACAGGCCCATGCCCGTCTTGCCCGCGAACTTCTCGGAGACGAACAGCGGCACGTGCACCATCGAGTGCGGCACGTAGAGGAAGAACGGCTGCTCGCGGTGCTGTTCGATGAACCGCACGGCGCGTTCGGTGTACGCCGTCGTCAGCTGGCACTGGTCCTCGCCGGTGACCTCGTCGTCGACGACGCGATCGCCTTCGATCAGCGGCAGGTTCGGATAACCCTGTTTGCGACGCTGCGCCTCGGTCGGCAGGTGCGCGTAGTTGGGATGCAACGGCCACATGTCGTTGCTGTAGGGCAGGCCGTAGTACTCGTCGAAGCCGTGCTGCGTCGGCAGGAACTTGGGGTGGTGGCCGAGGTGCCACTTGCCGAAACACGCCGTCGCGTAGCCCTTCTGCTTGCAGAGTTCGGCGAGCGTCATCTCACCCGCCGCGATGCCGATCTCGGCTTTGGGGCCGAGCGCACCGGAGAAGCCGATGCGGCGGTGATAACACCCGGTCAACAGCGCAGCTCGCGACGCCGAGCAGACCGCAGACGAGACCACGAAGTCGGTGAAACGGCGGCCTTCTGCGGCCATGCGATCGAGGTTGGGCGTCGGCGCCTTGCCGCCGAACGGGCCGATGTCCGCGTACCCCATGTCGTCGATGAAGATCACCACGACGTTCGGCGGACGGTGCGCCGCCGCGGGCGCAGGTGCGTGACAGGCGGCGACGAACAAGGAGAGGCCGATCGACAACGAGCGCATCGCAGAACGGTCGGACCCAGGCCCCACCCAGTCAATCGCGATTCCCCTCGCCGCCCCACCGAAGACGCGTCAACATGCGCCGATGCGGTTCGCGAACGACACGAACTTCCACCTGCGCATGGCGACGCTGCTGCTCGCCTCCCTGTTCCTCGAGCATCTGGCGACGACGCGCTTGCACAACTGGTCGTCGCCGCAGATCGGCGTGGTCACCTTCGTGCTGGGCCTGGCCTGGGTGGCGATGACGGGTTACCACCACGCCAAGGAACAGGCCGACAAACTCAAGGTGCTCACCGACCGGGTCGAGCGCCTGAACCTGCAGGTCGAAGCGCTCGAGGACGACCTGCGCGCGCGCCGTTCGCTGCCGCGCATCTGAACCGACGCTGTCATCGATCCCCACCGGTGAGGGCCGATGGGCGAACGGCATCGCCCGCAGCGTGCAGTACACGGCTCGCCGACACACCCACCCCTCACCACCAGGAACGAGCATGATTCACTGCACACGACGTGCATTCACCCTGTCCCTCTTGACCTTCGCCAGCACCGCGGCCGCGCAATGGACCCAGGCGACGCCCGCGACCTCACCGTCGGCGCGCACGCGGCCGGCGATGGCCTTCGACGGCAGTGAGACGGTGCTGTTCGGCGGCGCCGACATCAGCGCCTTCCCGCCGGTCAACTTCGCCGACACGTGGACCTGGAACGGCGCCACGTGGACGCAGCGCAACCCCGCGACGAGTCCGCCCGCGCGCCACTTCGCCGGCATGGCGCACGACGTCCTGCGCGGTCGCACCGTGCTCTTCGGCGGCCTCAACACAACCTTGATCCAGTCGCAGTACCGCAACGACACGTGGGAATGGGACGGCGTCAACTGGACACAGGTCACCACCGCGAACACCCCCGGCGGCATCTTCGGCAGCAACGGCGTCGGTGAGGTCTCGATGGCCTACGACCTGATCGGCCAGCGCGTCGTGCTGTTCGGCGGCGAACTGTTCCAAGGCATCGTGGCGGCACCGGCGTGGACGCTCGAGTACGACGGCGTCAATTGGACGCAGGCGACCACCGCCGTCGCGCCACCGCGCCGCACCCAGGCATCGCTGTGTTCGGCGCCGACCCTCGGCGGCGTGCTGCTGTTCGGCGGCACCAACTTCAACAACCCGCCCGGGCCGAACGGCGAGATCACCTGGAACGACACCTGGGTCTATTCGTCGCTGACCGACACCTGGACCCAGCTGATCCCCGTCGGCCCACTGCCGGCACCACGCGCCGGTGCGAGCATCTTGTTCGACAGCAACTCCGGCTTCTACGTGATGCACGGCGGCTACGTCTCGACTTCGACCGGCAGCACCCCGCTCAGCGACACCTGGTTGTTCGACGGCGTCAGCTGGACCGACGTCAGCGCGATCTACGGCAACCCGACCGCGCCGCGGGTGCGCTTCTCGACGAGCGAGGGCCCGGCGAACCTGCACGTGCTGTTCGGCGGCGCCACCGCGTTCTTCGGCCCGCCCAACAACGAAACCTGGGTGCAGGGCCCGCTGGCAGAAGCGGTCCCGTACGGCACCGGCTGCATGGGCAGCAACGGCACGCCGCTGCTCAGCGTCGGCACGCGCCCGGTGCTGGGCACGGGCTTCCGCCTCGACGTCGCCAACCTGCCGCCAAGTTCGCTGTTCGCCTTCAGCCTGGTCGGCTTCAGCAACACGCTCTCGCCGCTCGGTGTGCTGCCGCTCAACCTGGCTCCGTTCGGCCTGGGCGCCGGCTGCAACCTGCTCTGCAGCGGTGAGGCCACCAACCTGTATCCGATGAACGGCGCCACCGGCAGCGTCACGTTCAACCTCGCCAGCGACCCGGCGTTCTCCGGCCTGCAGTTCTACTACCAGTTCGGCTCGATCGACCCGGCGGTGACGGGCGGCTTCGCGGTGACCAACGGCGTGCAGGCGCGCTTCGGCATCTACTGATCGCGCCGCAATGCCGCAGCTCGACGCGATCCGCACCGAGTACCGACGCTACCGGCGCCTGTGCGAACTGGCGCTGGAGCAGGTCACGGACGCGGATCTGCATCGGTGCCCGGACCCGCAGGGCAACTCCATCGCCGTCGTGCTGCAGCACCTGTCCGGCAACTTGCATTCGCGCTTCACGGACTTCTTGACCAGCGACGGTGAGAAGCCCTGGCGGCAACGCGATCGCGAGTTCGAAGAACCCACGGCGGATCGCGCGGCACTGCTCGTCGCGTGGCAACAGGCCTGGGCTGTCGTCGACGCGGCGCTCGACAGCGTCGCGGCGGCGGGCCCCGACGCGTTCGCCAAGAACGTCACCATCCGCCAGCAGCCCCTGACCGTGCACGAAGCGCTGCTGCGCTCGGTCGCCCACGTCGCGTATCACACCGGGCAGATCGTGCTGCTCGCGCGCGGCTTCGCCGGTGACGCGTGGCGCAGCCTGTCGATCCCGCGCGGCGGTTCGGCGGCGTACGCGGCGAAGCCGACGCGGGAGAAGGGTCCGGACGGTGGCTGAGACGTCGCGGCTGATCGCGCAGTCGAACAGTCACCGGCACCGATTCTGTGCGCGCGCAACAACTGCAACTGGACGCCAGGGGGCGAGTAGCGCACTGTCCTCACCCCGACGCGCAAGCCGGCCGGCACATCGCCGGTCGACGGCACGCCGCACGCAACCATCACCGGAGGCAACCATGGCCAAGGGACAGAAGACGAAGAAGGACGAGAAGAAGAAGCCCGAGAAGACCCTGAAGGAGAAGCGCGCCGAGAAGAACGCGAAGAAGGCAGCGAAGGGCTGAGCCTTCGCAGGACTCGCCGTCCGCGGCGCTACTTCGCGCCCCAATACCGCAGCACGAACGCCGGCGGCACGTTCCTCACGACCGGCCCAACCCGCTCGAACCCGTCGAACCGCTCGGCCATGCGCGCGCGGAACCGCCGCGCCGCCTTCATGCCGTAGGCGTGCACGTACTGGAACGTGCGGAACTCACCGTTCGACTCGCGCACGGCATCGACGATGCCCGTGATCACCGCGTCCTGCACGGTCGCCGGCAGGCTCGCGAACGGCAGACCCGAGACGATGCGCTTGGGCGCCGGCAGGCCACGCGCGGCGAGGATCGCCTTGACGTCGGCGGCCGAGCCCAGGTGGAAATCGAACTGCGGATAGCGGTGCGTGAGCACTTCGTGGAAACGCGGCTCGAGCTCGATGCCGAGGTAACGCACGCCGGGCGGCAGGGACTGCTCGATGACCGCGGTCACCGGACCGGTGCCGGGCCCGTATTCGACGAGCACGTCGCCGGGCGCCATCGACAACCGCCCGACCAACGCGCGCGCCAGGTAACGCGAACTCGGCAAGACCGCACCGACCGACGTCGGACTGCGCAGGAACGTGCGGAAGAAGCCCATGCCGTCGCGCAGGCGCCCGGGCCGCTGCGAGGCTTGGGTTGCGGGGATCGGTTCGGACACGCCTGGATGATGTCGTCGACGAGCGGCGCTGCCCAGCATCGAAACGCCGGACTTGCCAGAACTGCGCGCGCGGAACGGGACCGAGGCACCGCTCAGACCAGCGGGTCGCCGAGTACTTCGATGCGTCCGCACCGAACGCGCGCCGAACACGCCAACCGGCAATCGGCGTCGACGCCCATGCGCGAGAGCGTGCCGGCCTCGCCATCCGCCGCCGCTTCGAGGGCATCGTCGCGATCGGCGACCACCCGCACCGCATCGGTGCCGCACTGCCCACGCCGACACCCGGTCAGCAACTCGACGCCCGCGAGTTCCGCCGCGGCGAGCAGCGTCGTGCCTGGCTGCACCAACACGAACGTGTCCTGCAGCGGGAAGCGCACCTCGACGAGGTCCATGTGCCTGAGATACCGGCGCAGGCGACGGGCGGCAAGAAACGGCTGGTCGGCGTGGCGTGCCGGTGCGCAGCGACGCAACATCTGCCCCCCATGGAACTGCACCTCGTCGACTGGCTGATCATCGCCGGCTACTTCGCGATCGCGGTCGGCATCGGGCTGTGGTTCAAGAAGCGCGCCGGTTCGAGCTTCGTCGAGTTCTTCGCGTCGGGCCGCAGCCTGCCGTGGTGGATCGCCGGTACGTCGATGGTGGCGACGACCTTCGCGGCGGACACGCCGCTCGCGGTCACCGGACTGATCGCCAAGAACGGGTTGGCCGGCAACTGGTTCTGGTGGGCGTTCGCGTTCGGCGGGATGTTGACGGTGTTCGTGTACGCCAAGCTGTGGCGCCGCGCCGAAGTGCTCACCGACGTCGAGCTGATCGAGATGCGCTACGCCGGCCGGCCGGCTGCGTTCCTGCGCGGCTTCCGCGCCATCTACGTCGCGGTCGTCGTCAACTCGTTCGTCATCGGCTGGGTCACGCAGGCGATGCTGACGGTGCTGCGACACACCGTGCTGTCCGACCTGCCCGCGGACAGCTGGACCGACTTCCTGCTGGTCGCCGGGTTGTTGGCGATCACCGGCGTCTACAGCACCCTGTCGGGGCTGTGGGGCGTGGCGATCACCGACATGATGCAGTTCGTGCTGGCGATGCTCGGCTGCATCGCGCTGGCCTGGGTCGCCGTCGACCACGTCGGCGGCATCGACTCGCTGCGCGAACAGACGGCGGCGAACTTCGGCGACACGCACGTGTTCGACTTCATCCCGGACTTCGGTGCGGCGACCGCGTGGATGCCGGCCGGTGTGTTCCTGGCGCTGGCGCTCGGCCAATGGTGGGCGACGTGGTACCCGGGGGCCGAGCCCGGTGGCGGCGGCTACATCGTGCAGCGCATGGCGTCGTGCAAGGACGAACAGCACGCGGTCAAGGCGACGCTGTTCTTCCAGCTCATGCACTACTGCGTGCGGCCGTGGCCGTGGATCCTGGTCGCCTACGCGGCGCTGGCGCTGCATCCGGAGCTGCGCACGTGGGCGACCGACACCGACGATGCCACCAATCCCGGCGCCGGTTACCCGATGTTGATCGCCGAGCTGGCGCCGGTCGGGCTACGCGGCCTGCTGCTGGTGACGTTCTTCGCGGCGTTCATGTCGACGATCAGCACGCAGATGAACTGGGGCGCCAGCTACGTCGTCAACGACCTCTACCGGCGCTTCATCGCACCCAACGCCGACGACCGGCAGCTGGTGAAGGTCTCGCGGCTGATGTCCGGCGTGGTGCTGCTGCTCGGCGCGTTCGCCGCCTACCTGATGCGCGTCTATTCGATCTCGGTCGACGACGCCTGGGCGATCCTGGCCGCGCTCGGCGGCGGCCTGGGCAGCGTCTTCCTGCTGCGCTGGTTCTGGTGGCGCGTCAACGCCTGGAGCGAGATCGCGGCGATGGTCGCGTCGATCGGGCTCTACTTCGCGGTCAAGCTGTGGCAGGGTTCGTTGCCTGAAGCCGAACGGCTGGCGGGGCAATACACCAGCCTGCTGGTCGCCACGGGATCGCTGGTGATCTGGCTGGCGGCGACCTTCGCAACTGCGCCCGAGCCGATCGACCGGCTGATCGCGTTCTATCGCAAGGTGCGGCCGGACGGTCCGGGGTGGCGACCGGTCGCGGCGGCGGCGCGCGAGGTGGAGCCCGACGACACGCTGGGCGCGAGCATCGTCTGCGCCGTGCTCGGCACCGCGACCATCTGGCTGACCCTGCCCGGCGTCGGCGCCGTGATCTTCGGCGAATTCGGCAAGGCCGCCGGTTGCCTGGGCGGCGCCAGCGCGTGTCTGGTGGCGTTGCTGGTGCTGGCCCGCCGGCTCGGCGGGCCAGGCACGGCTCACGGCTGAACGGTGATCTGCAGCGCGTTGGTCGTCAGGTACGGCACCGCCGTCGTCAGCAGCGGATCGAAGATCACGAACTGCAGCGCGAACGACACGCCGATGAAGGCCGGGGCGGTCGGGATCGGCACCGGCTGACGCGCCACGCCCGCGGCGTCGGCGAACACCGTGTTGAGCGTGATCGGCGACTGCAGGTAGCTGCTGCACGTCGGCGGCAGGCCGAACACGCCCAGGTTCAGCGGCGTCGGCGCGAGCACGAAGTCCGCGACGGGGAACACCGGCAGCGACGGCACCCCGCGGATCGACGCGACCTCGAAGCTGGCGTTGCCGACGGTCGGGCCGCCGAAGAACGCATCCATGAGCACTTCCTTGCCCGAGGTCGGCGACACGCAGCCGTTGCCGATCGGCGTCACACCGGCCGGGAACGGACCGGGCAGCAGCAGGTTCGGCAGCGCCTGGAAGTCGTCGAAGTACGGACCGAGCGCCTGCTCGAACGGCGGCAGGTATCCCAACGGGCCGGTCGGCGTGTAGTAGGGCATGACCAGTTCGCCCTGATCGATGACGCCGTTGCTGTTGGTGTCGATCGCCGAGATCACCGCCTCGTGCGTACCACCGTTGGCGTAGATGAAGTGCACGCCGCCGCTGAGGTCGGCCGAGAAACCCCAGGTGCGATCGACGAACTGCGTGACCGGCAGGTTGGCGACCGTGTTGACGAACGAGATCGGCGCGACGCCGGCGTGGGTCTGCGCCGAGACGTTGCAGTAGAGGCTCAGCTCGCCCGCGTCGATCACCTGGTTGTTGTTGCTGTCGACGGCGCGATAGACGAGACCGCCGATCGACTGGCCGTTGATGTTGATGTCACCCAGACCGAGCGTGTTGTAGCTGGCGGCGAAGTAGTAGACGGGCTCACCGCTCGGGCCGCCGTTGGGCACGACGTCCATCCAACGCGCGAAGTTGCGGCGCTGCGCCGTCTGCGCGAGCACCTGGATGTCCCAGTTGGGGAACGCCGACGTGCTCGGCACGCGCGGATCGTCGAAAGCCGGGTTCATCGGCAGGTTGTTGAGCGTCGAGGCGTTGAAGAACACCTCGGGCACGGCGACGCCGTTGTTGTCGGTGAAGCCGTACCAGCAGTTCATCTCGGGTTGGATGTTGGCGCTGTAGTCGTAGACCGGCGGGTTGGAGTTGGGCACCAGCACGCCGTTGACGGCAGCGCCCGAGGCGAAGGCGACGACCTTGCCGCCCGGAAGCACCCGCACCTGACTCCAGAAGTCGCGCGTGATCGAGACCGGACCGGAGAGGCCGGGCACCGTCAGGCCCAGCGAGGCCGAGACGAACACGCCCGACTCCCCGTTGTCCATCGCGTCGCCGTCGCCGTTGAGGTCGACGAGGCGGTAGATGCCGCGGCCATAGGTCGCGTTGAAGCTGTCCAGCGCCGCGTAGACGCGCGTGGTGTTGGTCGCGAGATCGCGGTACACACCGACCGCGTCGGGCGCGAACAGACCAGCACCGCTGTTGTTGAGGCCGAAACGGAAGAACACGCCGGCCTCGCTGGGGTCGATGACGCCGTTGTGGTTGTCGTCGCGGCAGCGCACCACCTGACCGTCTTCGGAGTCGGTGAAGTAGAAGACCGGCTCGCCGTTCTCGAGCACCATCTGGCAGTCGGTCATGAAGTTGGTGCCCGACGGCGCCTGCGTCGGCAACACCGTCGCGAACGCGTGGATCTCCTCGGGCAGGATGATGCCGTCGAAGTTCGCGTCCTTGACGCGCGCAGCGGGGTGGTTGGCGGCGGGTGGACCGCTGGCGTTCGCGAAGCCGTTCGGCAAGACGAAGTCCTGGGCGGCTGCCGCAGAGGCGAGAGCGAGCAGTGGGAGGAAGTGCGTGTTCATGGGTGGAAGTCGGTTCGGATCCAGGCGCGAGCAGAATCGCGCCACGCAGTGAACGACCCGGCAAGGCCAGATCAAGCACGGACGCGGCGAACGCCGTGATCCGCACTTCCGGCTTGCCGACACACGCCCGTGCTCGACAATCCCGCGATGCGCGACGTCGTTCCGCCGCTGACCCCAGAACCGCAGGCGTGGCAGGACGTACCGCGCGGTCGCGTGCTCGCCTTCGCCCCCCATCCCGACGACGAGATCGCCGGTCCGGGCGGCTGCCTGGCCCTGCACCGGCGCGCCGGCGACTTCGTGCGCGTGATCGTCGCCACCACCGGCGCCGCCGGTGATCCCGAAGGCCGGTATCCCGCCGCCGACTACGTCGCGCTGCGCGAACGCGAATCGCGCGCCGGCCTCGCCCAACTCGGCGTCGACGATGCCGTCTACTGGGGCAAACCCGACAACATGGTGCTCAGCCCTTCGGACTTCGAACTCGGCACCCAACTCGCGACCAAGGCCATCACGGACGCGGCCCCCGACATCGTCTACCTGCCGTGGGCGCGCGAAGGCCACCCCGACCACCATGCCACCCACCTGATCGTGCTCGCAGCACTGCGCCGGCTGCACTTCTCGGGCAGGGCGTTCGGCTACGAGGTCTGGAACGCGATGGTGCCCGACTTCGTCGTCGACATCACCGCCGTCGCCGACCACAAACGCCGCGCCATCCGCGCCCACGCCAGCCAGCTCGCCTACACCGACTTCGAACACACCATCTTGGGCCTGAACGCCTACCGCTCGATGGTGCACCAACGCGGCCGCGGCTTCGCCGAAGCCCTGTGTGCGTACTGAACCGGGTACACACCACAACCCGGCTGCCGCTGCGCGGCAGCCGGGTTGTGGTGTGAACCGGGTACCGTACCCTTCGCCTCGCGGGCGGGGCACCGTCACAAGAACAGGCGGTGCTGGCGGAAGCGGGCTTCGATCGCCGCCTCGGCGGCCACGTCGCGCGGTTGCAGACCGCCGCAGAGTTCGTCGAGGCGCTTGGCCAGCACATCCAACGAACGGGACATCGGCGCCTCGGGATCGGAGGCGACGAGCGGCAGCTGGCCGAGGCGATGCTGCATCACCGACGGATCCTCGGCGACCTCCCCGAGGTAGTTCAAGGTGACGCCGACGTGCTGGCGGGCCACTTCGGTGAGCTTCTGGAACGCCATCTCGCCGCGGCCGGGCACGGCGACGTGGTTGACGACGACGAGGAAACGCGCCTTGTCGTGCACCTGGGCGATGCACTTGACGACGGCGTAGGCGTCGACGAGGGCCGCGATCTCGGGCTGGGTGACGAGCACGATCCAGTCGGCGGCCAACATCGTGAGCACGGTCGCCGGTGCGATGCCGGCGCCGAGGTCGAGCAGCATCACGTCCTCGCACTGCGCGAGGCTGCCGAGTTCGCGCGCGAACGTGAGCAGTTCCTTGTCGGTGAGGTTGGCCATGCGACGCACGCCGGACGCGCCGGGCAGGAGCCGCGGGCCGCACGGTGAGGTGCACAGGGTCTGTTCGAGCGTGGCCTGTCCGGCGAGCAGCTGTTGCAGCGTCAGGTGCGGCTTGACGCCCATCAGCAGGTGATCACAGGCCAGGCCGAAGTCGCAGTCGACGATCGCGGTGCGTTTGCCGGCGCGGTGCAGCAGCACGGCCAGCGACGTGGCGAGGAACGACTTGCCGGTGCCGCCCTTGCCGCTGGCGATGGCGACCGACACGGCCTCGCGGCGCGGTTTGGCCGGCGTCTTGAGGCTCTCGAACAGCCGGCCGAACAGACCGCGGCCACGCGGCCCGAGGCCGCCTCGCCCCCCACTCGTGGTTTGTCGACCTGGTGCCGTTCCGTCCATCGGTGCGCCACAGGCTCGCCACCATGGCGCCCCTGTGCAGCGGCGCAGTTTCACCGAACCCCGGCACGAAGTCGCCTGCCTTTTCGCCGGCAGCCCGCCCGCAGCTCACTCGGGCAGCAATTCCGCCGCGAACCGGATCGGCACACCGAAGTTGGCGCCCGTGTAGTCCTGCAGGATCGCGTGGTTGACGGCGATCACCTTGCCGTTGCCGCCGAACACCGGCCCGCCGCTGCCGCCGTGCGTGGTCACCGCGTCGTAGGTGACCTTGTCCGCCCGCACCTCGCTGACCACACCCTGGGTCAGCAACGGTTGGATCTGCCCGGCCGCGGCCAGTTCCGCGATCGCCATGGTCATCGTCGCCGACTCGTCGCGCATCTTCTGCACCAGCGCGGGGTCGGCGCGCGCCAGCAGCGCCGCCAGACCCGTCGGGTAGCCGACGACGATCGCGTGCTGGTCCTCGCTGACCTCGCCGACCGGCTGCAGCGGCAGCACCGGCACCTCGGCGACCGCTTCGACCGGCACCTTGACCAGGGCCACGTCGAGATCGTCCTGGCGACGCACCACCGAGCCGAACGGCACATCGATCGGCGACAGACCCGGGAACGTCACCGTCAGCTGCACGAACTCCGGCACGGCGCCGATCGCGAGCAGCGGCTCGATCATCTCGAGATCGAGCCACGGCACCACGACGTGGCGATTGGTGGCGATGTAGCCGGCGCGTGACACGAGGAAACCCGAGCCGGAGTACTCGATCTCGTAGGGCTCACCGCGCACCTCGATCCACTTGCCGTCGGTGCCGCGCAGGCGGAACACGCCGTGGAACAGGCAGACGCCGCGACTCCACTCCCGCTGGATGCGTCGCACGGTGTCGTTGACGCTGGCCAACCGGTCGAGCTTCTCCTTCTGCTGCTGCTGTTCTTCGCGCAGCCGATCGATCTCGCTCTGCGTCAGTTCATTGGCGGTACGCTCGCGCGCCGCCTCGGGGCGGGTGCCGAGCCATCCGCCGAGCAGGCCGGCCAGCAACCCCATCGCCACCACGAACAGCGGAAAGCCGACCTTGAGCGACAACGTCGCCTGAGTCAGCAGATCGCGCGTGAACGTGCGTGTCGCCTCGAATCCGCCGCTGACCCGCGCCACGTCGCCGGCATCGGCCAGCATGCGCCGCACGGGCTTGCAGACCGCGCCTTGCGGAACATAGATGCGGAACCGCGCCACCGGTCCGCCGGCGCCCAACTCGAGCTGGTCGTCGTCCTGCAGGATGACTTCCTCGACCTCGTTGCCGTTGACGAACACGGCGCCGTCCAGGCGACGCAGGTGGAAGTTGCACTCGGCCTCCACGAACTCGATCCGGGCGTGATGCTCCGCGACGCCGGCGGCGCGCACCACCTCGTCACAATCAGCGCCCGAACCAATGACCACCATGGGTCGCTCGTGGGTGACCGTGCGGCCGCGCAGCGGACCCGAAAGGTGGAGCAATTGCGCGCGCATGGCGCCACCATAGAGCCCGTGGGCCAAACCGAAAGTGCGCACCGGAGCGAAGGCATCCTGGTCGAAGTGGCGATCGACAGCGTCGCCGGCGCACGCGCAGCGACCCGCGCCGGTGCCGGTCGCCTCGAACTGTGTTGCGCGTTGGGCGAAGGCGGCCTGACGCCGAGCGTCGGCCTGCTCGAGGCCGTCGCCGCGGCGACCGACCTGCCGGTGTTCGTGATGCTGCGCCCGCGCAGCGGCGACTTCGTCTTCGACGCCGACGAACGGAACGTCGTGCACCGCGACCTGCGGCACCTCGCCGCGGCCGGTGCCGCCGGCTTCGTGTTCGGCGCGTTGCGACCCGACGGGCACCTCGATGGCGAGGCGTTGGCCGCCGTCGTGTCGGCCGCCGCGCCGCTACCGGTGACGTGTCACCGCGCCTTCGACCTGTGCCTGGACCCGTTCGCGGCGCTAGGCGAACTGGCCGCGCTCGGCGTGCGCCGCCTGCTCAGTTCCGGTCAGGCAGCCAGCGCGCCGGACGGCACCGAGATGCTGCGCATGCTCGTCGCCGCTGCGGAGCCCGGCTTCACCGTCATGGCCGGGGCCGGGGTGCGCGCCGCCAACGTCGCGGCGCTCGTGAACCGCACCGGGGTGCGTGAGGTGCACCTGTCGGCGACGGCCTGGAACGACGGGCCGATGCAGTTCCGACGCGGCGGCGTGCCGATGGGATCGAGCCAGCCGCCCGACGAGTACCGACGTCGCATCACCAGCGAACCCGAAGTCGCCGCAGTCGTCGCCGCAGTCGCCGCTGCGACCCTCGACCCGACTGCCGGTCGACCCGACGCCGGGTAGCATCTGCCGCCATGACCGCCTCGTCCGATTCGCTCCTCGCCGCGACCGAGCGCCTGTTGGCCGACGCCGCGACGCCGCCGTGGGCCGCGCTGCTCGACATGGTGCTCGACCACTTCGACTGCCCGGTCGGCACCGTGCACCTGCTGGACACCGCCGACGGCCACTTGCATCTGGCCGCGCAACGCGGCCTGCCGCCGCCGGTGCTCGACAAGGTCGGCGTGATCCCGATCGGCAAGGGCATGGCGGGCATCGCCGCCGAACGACGCACGCCAGTGCAGGTCTGCAACCTGCAGGAAGACGCCAGCGGCGTGGTGCGTCCCGGGGCCAGGCTGACGCAGATGGAAGGTTCGCTGGCCGCGCCGATGCTGGACGGCGGCACGCTTTTCGGCGTGCTCGGCATCGCCAAACCGACCGCCTACGACTTCACCGCGAACGAGACCGCGCTGCTGTCCGCCGTCGGCAGCCAGGCCGCGCGCCGCTGGCGAAGCTGACCGCGCGCCGCGGCGGCAGCCCTGATCGGGCCGCCCCGCGGACGGGGCTGCTCAGACCTCGAACTGCGCCACCATGCGGCGCAGGCCGACGGCCGAATCGGCGCTGCAGGTCGCCGCAGCGGACAGTTCCTCGGACTGCGCAGCGGTCGACTGCGCGTTCTGATCGACGGTCTCGGAGACCGAGGAGATCTGGTTGAGGCCGCGCGTCTGCTCTTCGCTCGCGCCGGTGACCTGTTCGAGGATGCCGCGCACGTCGCGGATGCCCTTGTCGATGTCGCTGAACACCTCGGTGACCTGCTGCGTCTCGTGCACGCTGTTGCGAACGCTCTCGATCGATTCGTCGACCATCTTCTTGGAGTTGCGCGCCGCCTCGGCGGAGCGCTGCGCGAGCGTGCGCACCTCTTCGGCGACCACCGCGAAGCCCTTGCCCGCGTCGCCGGCACGCGCCGCCTCGACGGCGGCGTTGAGCGCCAGCAGATTGGTCTGGAAGGCGATCTCGTCGATCGTCGACAGCACCCGCTCGATCTCGGTGCTCGACACGCGCATGCGGTCCATCGCCGTGCCCAGCCGCGCCATCGCCGTGCCGCCGCGCTGCGCCGCGTCGCACGCCGCGACCGACAGGCCGTTGGCCCGTTCGACGTTGCCGTGGTTCTCACGCATCGACGACGACAGTTCCGTGACCGCCGCCGAAACCTCCTCCACCGAGGCCGCCTGACCGCTGGCCGCGTTCGCCAGCGACTCCGAGCTCTTGCGCACGTCGTTGGCGCCGAGTTCGAGTTCCTGACTGGCCGCGCGGATGTTGCGCACCGTCTCGCTGACCTTCTCGAACAGGTGGTTCATCGCCACGCCCAACCGGCCGAACTCGTCGCGCTGGTGCGCGTCGAACCGCACCTGCAGGTTGAAACGGTCGTCGGCGAAGACGCTGTCGAGCGCCCGGGTCATCGCGCCCATCGGCCGCCGCACCGAGCGCACCAGCCAGAACGCCATCGCCACGGCGATCAGCGCGCCGACGCCGGTGATCACGCGCATGCGCATCGCGCTCGCCGCCAGCGCCTGGTCGATCGCGGCGCAGTCGCTCTGGATCGCCGCCTTGACGCTGTCGGTCATCGCCTGCGCCGCGGCTTCGGTCAGCTTCGTGGCCTCGGTGCACTCGGCGCGCGCCGTCTCGATCGCCGCCACGCTCTGGGCCAGCGCCACGAACGCGTCCTCGTATTCCTTCCAGTTGCTGTCGACACGGGCCAGCTGCTGCGCGTCCAGGCCACCGGCGCGCGCCAGCTCCTTGAACTGCGTGATCGCCTGCTTGGCCTTGTCGACGTAGCTGTCGCGACTACGCAGCAGGTAGTCCTTCTCGTGGCGGCGGATCATCAGGTAGACGACCGTCAAGTCCTGCCGATCGAGGTCCTTGGCGAGCTGTTCGACGGTGTGCGCGGCGGTGCGCATGTCGCCCTCACAACCCGATTTCTCGTCCAGACCACGCGTCTCGTAGGCAGCGGCGAGTTTGGCGAAGCTGGCGCTGTACGACCGGGTCTCGGCGAGACACTCGGTGGTGGCCTTCTTGCTGGCGTCGTCGTGCAGACGCTGGCTGAGTTCACCGACCACCTTGCCGAACTGCTCGAGCGCCGTGGCGTGTTCGGCGATGGCTTCCTTGCGCCGACTCAGCAGGAAGTCGCTCTCGATCTGCCGCGCGGCCACGAAACTCGTGTGAGCCTCGTCGAGCAGACCGAGTTCGACCAGCCGCTGGTCGACGATGGTGCTCGTGGCTTCGCGCGCCATCGAGCCCATGCCCAGCCCCAGGAACGAACAGCAGGCGACAACCGCGGTCAACGCGACGCACCCGACCACAACCTTCGTGACGACGTTCATCACGACCTTGGTCGGCAAAGTGCGTATCCGAAACGCAGACGGTCTTGCCCCTAGGGGAGCCCCCTGATCGTCACGCCAGCGTCATCCCGCCCAACCGACGCGGGGATGGTGCCGCAACAGCGCGTCGACCGCGGCATCTCCCGTAGCCATCCGGGCCGCATTCCACTGCAGTTCGGCACCGCGAGCCCCGCGGAATGCGGCGTTCGCGAGCAGCACCGTCTCGGTCAGCAGCCCCGAATACGCGAACGAGCACGACGGTTCGATCCCGGCCTTGCAGGCCGCGATCCATTCCTGGTGATGACTCGGCGTAGGCGCCAGCCAAGGCGCCGGCGGCACGAACGCCTCCTGCCGCGCCTTGGGGCCGATCTCGTGACGGTTGTAGTCGCTGATCAGCCAGCCGTCGTCGCCGACGAACAGCACGCCGTTCCGCCACTGCTCCAGACCGCGCTCGGCCAGCGCCGCTTCGGGGCGGTCCTTGCCCCCGTGCCAATGCAGGGTCAGCGCCGCACGGTCACCGCGCGCCGCGAAACGGTAGGCGCAGCGCAGTCCGGCCGGGGCACAATCGGGATGCGGCTCGGTCCCGTCGGCGAGCAGCGAGATCGGTGCGTCGAGCTGCAGGGCCCAGAACGCCAGGTCGACGAAGTGGCACGCCATGTCCGCCGTGGTGCCGCCGCCGAACGCCCAATACCTGCGCCAGCCGGCAGGATGCAGTCCCTCGCGACACGGCTGCTCGGGCGCACCGCCGAGCCACAGGTCCCATGCCAGGTGCGCCGGTGGTTCGATCACTTCGGGCAGTTCCTTCGCCGACCAGTCGGTGCCGTTGACGAACACCACCACCTCACGCACCGGTCCGACCGCACCGGCGCGCACCGCCTCGACGACGCGGTGGTAGTTCTCGTTGGCGTGGATCTGCGTGCCCATCTGCGTGATGCAGCCGTTGGCAGCGGCGAGTTCACGCAGCTGGCGCGCCTGCCCGACGGTCAGCGTCAGCGGCTTCTCGCAATAGACGTCCAGGCCCGCGCGCAGCGCCAACAGCGCCGGCAGGAAGTGCGAATGATCCGGGGTGCTGATCACCACGCCGTCGAGTCCGGCGCACGCCGCCGCGTCGGCCAGCACGGTGCGGTAGTCCTCGCAGGTGCGCGCCGCCGGGAACTTCTGCGCCGCGGCCTGCAGCTGCAGGCGGTCGACGTCGCACAGCACCTGGATGTCTTCGGTGGCGACGCCGCCGAGGTTGGCGGCGCCGCGATTGGCGACACCGATCACCATCAGACGCAGCTTCTGGTCGGGCGCGCGCGGCCGCCGCACCGGCCGCGGCGCGGCGCACCCGAGCGGGGTCAGGCTGGCGGCGAGCGCCGTGGAGGCGAGGAAGGTGCGACGCGTGAGTGCCATGTGGGGATCATTGTGACCGGCGCGTCGCCACGCCACCCACCAGCGGGGGATTCCCTCGCGCCGCCGCCCTCGGCGATGGATCATGCCTCGATGGATCAGAGCCTCCAGGACCGGTACGCCCCCAGCAACGCCTGCTTCGGCTGCGGCCCCGCGAACCCTGACGGACTGCGCATCAAGAGCTTCGTTCGCGGCGACGAAGTCGTCTGCACCTGGCAACCCGCGAAGATGCACGAAGCGTTCCCGGGCATGCTCAACGGCGGCATCATCGGCGCGTTGCTCGACTGCCACTGCAACTGGGCCGCGGCCCACCACCTGATGGTGTCGGGCGGACTCGACCACCCGCCGTGCACGGTGACGGCGGAATACTCGATCAAGCTGCGCCGCCCGACGCCGACCGACGGCCCGGTGCAGCTGCGCGCCAAGGTGATCGAATCGAGCGGTGACCGCGTCAAGATCAGCGGCACGCTCGAAGCGGGCGGCCGCATCTGCGCGACCTGCGAAGGGCTGTTCGTCGCCGTTCGCGAAGGCCACCCCGCGTTCCATCGTTGGTAGTGTTGCCTTGTCCGACGCCGATCGCCCGTTACTCTTCTTCGGCTCGGCGTTCTCGTCGCCACGGCGCAAGCCGTGATTGCCGCGTACATCCCTTGCACGCTGCGACGGGGAGGTTCTCTGGTTGCCGTCGATTCGTTCCGATCGGCGGCGTGTGTGTCGTTCCCCGAGTTGCGGGAGCGTCGGGCTCTCTCTACGCCAGCAGCACTCGGCAAGGCTCCTGCGCAGCCACCCTGCGCCCCACAGGCTCGCGATGAGTGAACCCACCGCACCATCGATCGAAACGATCCAGCGCGCGCGCCACGACTTCGACGGCGGGATCCTGCAGACACCGGCCTGGCAGTGGCACGGCCACCGCATCCAGCGGCTCGCGCCGCCCGACTCGACCCTGTGGCTCAAGCTCGAACTGCTGCAGCACACCGGTTCGTTCAAGCCGCGCGGCGCGCTGCTGGTGATGCGCAGCCTCGACGCCGCGCAGCTGGCTCGCGGCGTGACCGCGGTCAGCGCCGGCAACCACGGCATGGCGGTCGCCTACGCCGCGTCCCGGCTCGGCACGACCGCCAAGGTGGTGATGCCGCGCACCGCCAACCCGGCCCGCGTCGCCGCGTGCCGCGACCTCGGCGCCGAGGTCGTGCTCACCGACGACATCGCCAGCGCGTTCGCGACGGCCGAGACCCTGCAACGCGAGCAAGGCCTGCACTTCGTGCACCCGTTCGAAGGAGAACGCACGGTGCTCGGTTCGGCGACCCTGGGCCTGGAGTTCCTGCGTCAGGTCGGCAACCTCGACGCACTGTTCGTCGCGGTCGGCGGCGGCGGCCTGACCGCGGGCGTCGCCTGCGCGGTCAAGCAGCTGCAACCGCGTTGCCGCGTCTACGCGGTCGAGCCGGCCGGCGCCGACTCGATGCACCGCAGCTTCGCCGCCGGCAGTCCACAGCGCATCGACGCCGTGCGCACCATCGCCGACAGCCTCGGCGCGCCGATGGCGATGCCGTACACCTACGCGCTGTGCCGCCGCTTCGTCGACGAGCTGGTGCTGGTCGACGACGACGCCATCTGCCGCGCGATGGCGCTGCTGTTCGCCGACGCCAAACTCGCAGTCGAACCGGCCGGCGCGGCGGCGCTGGCGGCGCTGCTGCAGGTCAAGGCGCAGCTGGCGGGCAAGAAGATCGGCATCATCGTCTGCGGCGCCAACGTCGACCCCGACACGTTCGCGACGTGCCTCGCGCGCGGCCGCGACGGCATCATCTGAACGGCCCGGTTCACCGCAGCCCGGGCGCCTTGCCGGCCTTGGTCGTGTGCCGCGAACTCGTCAGCCACCACCGCCCGTCGCGCTTCTGCAACTCGGCCTGCACCTCCAGCAACCACAGCGGCCTGCCATCGGCACCGGCGCCCTCGGACAGCTGCAGCCCGAACGTCGCGGTCGCCGCGTCCCCGTCGATCAGGACCTCGCCGGCCCCCTCGGGCAGGTCGAGCCGCCACGTGAAGCGGCCCTCTGCGTCGCGATGGTTCTGCCATGCCCACAAGACCGCCGCGCGCAGGCTCTGCCCATCGATCCCCGACGTGCCGTCGCGATAGTCCGCCGCGAAGTTCGGCATGACGGTCAGCATGCTGGCCGCGTTGAAGGCCGCCGCCTCCTCCGCGAGCAGCCAATCGATCTTCGTGCGGTCGCTGACGAAGGCGCGATAGGCGGCGCGGCCAACGAAGAACGCGACGATCGCCAACGCGAGGCCGAGGAGGATGCGTCTCATGCAGTTGCGGAGACGGGGCCCCGACGCACCCTATTCCCCCTCGTTGCAGCTCGCCAGCGCCGGCGCCACCGCGTCGGCCGCAGTCAGCTCACGCGCGACGCCTTCGTCGTGACGATCGGCGAACACCTCGTCGACCAGCGGCAGCAGGTCGGCCGGCCCGCGCATCGACACCAGCTGCTCGCGCGCCCAGATCGGTTCACGGTGGTACTGCCCGTACTTGATCGCGTGCATGCGCACGTGCGGCAGCGCGTTGCGTTCGCCGCCGTAGTAGGGCACGGCGAGTTCCCAGTGGCGCAAGATCGCGGCGCGCTGCATCGCGCCGGTCGGCCGCAGCGCCGGACGACCGGCGAGCAGGTCGCGCACCTGCGTGAACACGAACGGATTGCCGATGCAACCGCGTGCGATGGTGACGCCGTCGACGCCGGTCTGCTGCAGCATCGCGACGACGTCGAACGCCGAGAACAGGTCGCCGCTGCCGAGCAGCGGGAACGCGCCGACGTGGCGTTTGCATCGCGCCAGGAACTGCCAACGGCTGGGGCCGACGTACTTCTGCGCGACGGTGCGCGGGTGCACGGTGATCGCAGCGACGCCGCGTTGGATCGCGCCCTCGAGGATCGTGAAGAAGCGCCGTTCGGCGCCTGCCGAGTCGTCGCTGCCGCGCCGCATCTTGACGGTCACGGGTGCGTCGCCGCCCACCGCTTGCAGCACCGCGTCGACCATCGCCAACGCCGTGTCCGGATCCTGCAGCAGCCAGCCGCCGCGATGGCGGCCGAGCACCTTGTTGACCGGGCAACCGAAGTTGATGTCGACGACGTCGAACCCGGCATTGACGAGTTCGCGCGCCGCGGCGCCGAAGGTCTCGGGCACCGAACCCATCAGCTGGCCGCCCACCGGGTGGTCCTGCTCGGGCACCGACAGGATGCGCCGCTGCAGCTTGCCCTTCTGCAGCACGTTGGTGTCGAGCACCACCTCGTGCAGCGCGTAGGGTGCGCCGTGTTCGCGCGCGACGACGCGCATCGGCAGGTCCGAGTAGCCACTCAGCGCCGCCTGCACGGCGGGCATGCCGACGTGGACCTTGCCGAGGCTCAGGGGCGCGAACTGCATCGGCGGCAGCGTGCCCGGCCGAACGCACCGAGTAAAGCTCAGGCGGTGACGTCGACCAGCGAACCCTTGCCGGGCTCGGGCGCGCCCTGCTGCGGCGCCGGCGCACCGGCGTCGATCAGCTGCAGGGCGGCCTGACCGGTCTGCTTCTGCTGCTGCAGCGCCTTGGCGAGCAGGCCGATGTTGGCGCCTTGCACCACCAGCATCGTCGTCAAACCGCCATAGGAAGAGCCGTCCGCCATGTCCGCCTCATCGGGACGGGCCGGGTCTTCGCTGCACGATGACGGGATCCTGACCATGGCACCGCGACTTGCCGTGCAGTTCACTGGCAGCGCATGGCCAGGCACACCAGCGAGCTGAAGGTGCACACACCGTTCGACCTGCGCCTGTGCCTGTTCGGCCACGGCTGGGTCGCGCTCGCGCCGCACGAGTTCGACGAGGCGACGCAGACGTTCACGACGGTGCTGCGGCTCGGCGACCAGGCAGTCGACGCGACGCTGCGGCAGACCGACGCCGGGACGTTGACGCTCGAACTGCAGGCGCATCGCCGCCTGCCCGCGCAGGGCGTGCGCCTGGCCGGGAAGCAGCTCACGCACATGCTGCGGCTCGATGACGATCTGGCCGCGTTCCATGCGATCTGTAGCCAGGAGCCCAAACTGCGCTGGGCCGCGCGGCGCGGCGCCGGCCGGCTGCTGCGTTCGGCGGGCGTGTTCGAGGACCTCATGAAGTTGCTGTTCACGACCAACACGACGTGGACCGGCACCGAGGCGATGACCAGGAAGCTCGTGGCCGCGCGCGGCTCGATCGCGCCGAGCGGCCGCCGCGCGTTCCCGTCACCAGAACAGTGCCGTGCCGACGCGGACTTCTACCGCGACGTGGTGCGCGCCGGGTATCGCGCCGAGGCTGCTGTGCAACTCGCCGAGGACTTCGCCGCGGGCCGCCTCGGCGACGACACCTTCCTCACGCCGCAGCCCGCGGCCGAACTGTGGCAGCGGCTCACGTCACTGCGCGGTTTCGGCCCGTACGCCGCCGGCCAGGCGATGCGCCTGCTCGGCCACTACGAACACCTCGCGCTCGACAGCTGGTGCCGCGCCCGCATCGCCGCGCTCGACGGCAGGAAGAAGGCGCCGAGCGACCGCGCGATCGGGAAGCGTTATGCGCGTTACGCGCCGTTCCAGGGCCTGGCGATGTGGCTCGAACTCACCGCCGAGTGGCACGGTGAGGGCGCGGCCGAGAGCGGAACATGAGAACGCCGCTGGCGGATCGCTCCGCCGGCGGCAACGGCTCACTCGTCATCCTTGGCGGCAACGAGGCTCTTCACCTGCGGCGCGAGCTCGCCGGGGCCGAAGACGAACGTCGCGCGGGTCCCGCGCACGATCGCCTCGACCGCCTCGAGCTCCTTGAGCCGCAACAGCACCGGGTTCTCGGCGAGCAGCCGCGCCGTGTTGGCCTGACTGCGCGCCGCCGCGGTCTCCTCGCGGCGCCGGATCAGGTTGGCTTCGGCCTGCTTCTGCGCCTCGATGACCTGGTTCAGGATCGTCTTCATCTCGCCGGGCAACACGATGTCACGGATACCGACCGACGCGACAGCGACGCCGAACTGCTCCGCGCGCCGCGCGACGGCGGTGCGGATCTCGTTGGCGACCTGATCCTTGTCGGCGAGCAGATGATCGAGCGTGCGCCCACCCACCGCGGCGCGCAGCGCGAGCTGCGCCTCGCGGTAGACGGCGAGGCCGGCGTTGTCGACGACGGTGGTGGCGCGCACCGGATCGGTGATCCGCCACGACACGACGAGGTTCAAACGCAGCGTGACCTTGTCCGCAGTCATGATCTCCTGACCGGCGACGTCCGCGACCTGCTCGCGCAGCTCCACGGCCTTCCAGCCGATCAGCTGCCCGTGCGCCCAGAAGACGTGCCGACCGGCGCCGTAGACACCGAACAGCTCGCCGCCGCGCCGCACGAGCAGGGCCTCATGCGGGTCGACGTCGATCGCCTTGAGGTGCACACGCGCGGCCTCCGTCGAGAGGATCGCGTCGCGCTGTTCGTGCCGGAACTCGGTGTCGCGCACGTCGAAGGTCTCGACCTTCAACTTGTGCGGCGTCTTCCAGTAGGCGAAACGCCCGGCGCCGACGAAGTCGAACAAGCAGCCGTCGCGCCACACGAGCGCGCGCTGCCCCTCCGGGTTGTCGACGACCATCAGGTGCTCACGCAGCGCCGGGTGCGCGACGAGCACGTCGAGCAACGAGTGCACGAAGCGCGTGACGAGCGTGTTGACGATCTGCAGCTGCGACGCGGGCAGGAACAGACCGGGGACGAAGTGCGAGCCAGGGGCGAGGACCTTGATCAGGTCGCCGCGACGGAACACGAGACCGAGCTCGTGCTGCTTGATGTAGGTGCGGATCATGGGAAGCCTCCTTCTCTTTGGAGGTGCGATTCGGTTTCTTCGAGTCGATTGGCAGGAACGAGGACGAGAAAGACCACGCGGCGCCGTTCCGTTCGCGCTGCGTTGCCGTGTGGGGAATCCGCAGAAGGACAATTGGTGAATGAAGGTGGTGCCTGCCGGTTCGATCCAGGGCACTGGCCCCTTCGTCGACACGGACCCGACGCCGGACCGGAGCGCGGCGCGGCGAGGCGGTGTGCAGACGCACCGGTCCCCCGAGGGGGCGGTGGCCGCGAGCCGCATCAAACGCGCCGGAACAACGGTCCGGGCAATGAGTGCAAGGTGGTTTCGAAGTTCCAGGGCGCGCGTTCGCGAGAACACGCACCGCGGAGGCTCATGCCTGGACGTCGCCGGCAGACACTCGTTGGTGGTCCTCTGCAGGACCGGAAGACCTGTACAAAACAGGTGGTCACAAGCGGGACTCGAACCCGCAACCTCAGGATTAGCAGTCCTGTGCTCTACCTTTGAGCTATTAGACCTTCCCCAACGTGACACCGGGTGAACCCGGGTCGCGGAACACGCACGCGGAACCCCGATGGGCCGCGAACGCGCCGACGGACGGCGTCAGGATGGGAGAAGCTGGATGAAGACGTTCATAGGCATTCCTCGATGTTGATCGGGGAAGATGTGTAGGGGGAAACGAAAAGAGCCTCGCGCGGCGCACCGGGCGAGGCTCTTCGTCGCGGGATGATCTCCCGCCGGCTGGCAGGGAGGTCAGGCTCGCGCGAGCCTCGGGGTCAGTTCGCCACTGCGTGCGAACACCGTGCACGCGAACACCGCGAGGTGGCGTTCGTGATTGCACATGGTTTGGATTTGCTGCCAGGGATTCATTGGTGGGCGCGGAGGGTAGCAGGCATTTCCGGTTCGTCAACGGGGGACACGAAGAAAACGATCGCGCACCTGTTTCACCCATCCGCTCTGCGTGGCCTGCGGCCGTCGCATCAACGCTTCGCGCACCGCGGTCGCTTCGCCCACCTCGAGGTCCGCCGCCGCGGGGCGGTCGCCCAACACCGTCCCGATCTTTGGTTTTTTAACATGTGATGTTCACATTCTCAGGCGGATCACCTCGGTTCCGGTCCACATCACCGACCGACACCGAGCGCCGCGTCGATCCTGGTGACGCAAGCCGGATCGGCATCGGGCCGCAACGCGTAATCGCGCAACGGCACACGACACGCGGCGATGTGCGTGGGATCGGCCAACAGGGCCTCGACGGCGGCCGCGCGCACGCCGGCATCGGGGTCGTCGAGCAGTTCGGCGAGCACACCCAGTTGCAGCAACGTGCACTTGCCGCTGCGCATGCCGACCACCGCGAGGCGACGCACGACCGGCGGTTCGAGCGAGGCGACGCCGAGCCAGTCCCGATCGAGTCCTTCGTTGGCGAAGCGCAACAGCGCCAGCGTCAACAGCGCGCGTGCCTTGTTGTCGGACAGCCGCGCGATCGCACTGCGGATCGCGCCGGCGCGCGCCTCGTTGGGCTCTGACGGTACCAACAACAACACGCTCGCGACGCTGCTGACGTTAGCCGCGTCACCCGAAGCCAACACGGCGTCGAGCACACCGACCAACTCGGGCCATTGCCGCAGCAACGCCCCGAGCCGCGTGATGCCGCCGGGCCCGATCGTGGTCAGGACCTTCGCCGCCAGGAAACGCACCCCATCGTTGCCGCTGGCGGCGATCGCTTCGACGGCGTCGAGCGCGGGCGCCCCTTTGGGCCCCAGGCCCAGCAATACCCGCAACGCGAAGTGCCGAGCTTCCTCGTCGTCGAGCAGTTCGATCACCTTCGCGACGGGTGGATCCGGCAGGTGCGCGAGCATCTGACCGACGGCCTCGCCAGCACCGGTGTGGCGGCCGCGCGCGGCGAGGTCCAGCACGTCGTTGCCCACGGCCGCGATGCGTTTGACGTCGTGCAGCTCGGCGCATCGATTGATCACGACGGCGCCGGCGACGAGACCGTCGCGCACCGCGTCGAGGCACAGGCGCGGATACGAGGCGAACAGGTGACCCGCGACCTGCTGTTGGAGACTGTCGGCGAAACCGCCGTTCCTGGCGCGGCGCTTCAAGAACGCGGCGAACGCCGGCTCGGCCGCGGCGTCGAGCTCGCCGCGTCGCCAGCCGATGCGCGCGAAAGCCGGCATCCCCTGTGCCTCCGCGAGCGCGAGCAGCCGCAGGTTCAGCTCGGTTCGCGCGCGCACCGACAGGTGCTGGTCGTCGCGGACGTGCGCGAACAGTTGCGGGAGCTGCTCGTCCGGGGCCTCGGCGGCGAGCTCGGCGACCACCTCGCCCATGGCGAACTGCAACGCGGGGCCGAACGTGGAGTGCCGCACGGGCATCGTCGCCAACTCCCGCAGCCAGCCGTTCACGGGCTCGGCGTGACCGAGGGTGAGCAACGCCTCCGCGGCGAGTTCGGCTTCCTTGCCGCCGCCGCGCAGCATGCCGACGAGATCGTCGGTGGCGAAGTCACCGGCCGCCCCCATCACGCCGATCAGCGGCAGCAGCTGCGTGCGCCGCGTCGGGCTCTGCAGCCACAGCTGGCGCACGAGTTCGGCGATCTCGGTGAGCTCCGCGGTGCGCGTGCGCCACGGCAGCTTCGCGACGGCGTCGAAGTCCTTGGAGCTGCTCGACTGGATTGCGGCAGCGCGCAGCTGCACCGCGATCTCGTCACGAAACTCGAACATGTCGGCGCCGGCAGCGATCAGTAGCGCCAGCCGACGCGCATCAGGCAGCTTCTCGGCGTTGCGGATCACCGCGGCGCGCCCGTCCGGAAAGGGCAACAGGGCGGTCGCCAGGACCTCGGCGTTCCCACCTGACCGCGAGAGCCGTTCGATCAGCTGCGGCACGAGCTCCGCCGGCGCCTTCTGGCCCTGCGCCCGCAGCACGATGTCGGTCATCGGATGGTTCGTCGCCAACATGGCCTGCAACAACGCCGGCGAACTGTCACGGCTGCGCATCGACTCCAGAGCCAGCTGCGTGAGTGAGCTCGCGTCCAGCACATCCGCGTCTGCCAGTGGCCGGCTCATCTTCGCGAGGCGCGCATCGGTCACGACGACACCGAGACTCGACCGCAACAAGAACCCGATCGGCTCACGCACGTCGCGCGCGCCGCCTGCGAACGCCTGCAACACGCGCGGGTCGAGCGCGCCGCGCCGACCATCGAGGTACAAAGCTCCGGGGTCGGACTGGCATGCTTGCACCGCGACGCGCCGCAGCTGCGGCTCGGGCGCCGCAAGTAGATCGAACAGCGACCTCCTCTGCTCGGGCCGCGACTTCCGAGCCATCGCAGCCAGGCGCAAGAGGGCTTGCGAGCGCAACTGCGAAGGCTGAGCCAGGTCCGTGACGAAGGCGATCAGTTCGTCGAGGTCGCTGCCGGACGCAATCCTGCGATAGCGGGGCCAGGGATCGGCAAGCGCGCGAGCGCGCGACACGGCGTCTAACCCGCCAATCGCCATCAGGCACGTCATCGCCGCGTCGCGCACGACGAGTTGATCGTGGTGCACGAACGGCTCGACCTCGGAACGCAAGCCGCCTCCCTGTGGGCCGATCGCGGCAATCGCCTCGAGCACGTGGCGCGGACCCTGACCCGCGTAGAGCCATTCGGCGAGCAACCGGTGCCCGGCGTCGCCGCTGCGCGCGAGCACGTCGAGGCGACGCACCTGGTCCTGGACCGCCAGCCAAGGCCCATCCCCGAGTGCCGCGACCTCTCCGGCACTTCGACACGGCACGTCCGCCATGCGACGCAGCAGGTCCGAGAAGAGTCCCCGCTGGGCGCGATACTGCAGCCAGTCGTTGTTCGCCTTGGGCCGCAACACCGCCTTTGCCCACACCACATGCGGTGACACGCCGCGGGAGGCGAGTTCGAACTCGGCGAGCAGCGCCCGGTCCCACGGGGCATCGACTACTTCCTGAAGCAACTGCTCGGTGGTGACTGGTTCGCCTCCAGACGGCTGCCGCACACCGAGTTGCCGCAGGGCGACGACCGCGGCGCGACGCACGCCTTCGTCCTGGTTCTGCGCATATCGCTCGATCGCCGCGAGGATCTCGGGGGAGCCGTCGCCGAGCTCCCCGAGCGCCAGCAGCAGGCCTTGCTGTGTCGGCGCATGGTCGATGGTGAGGTGCCGCAACAGCAGCGGCGCGCAGTCGCGCGTCACCGGCGCGAGCTGGGCTGCCAGATCGGCGATGGCACCGACCGTCTGCGACGTCGCCCGAGCAAGCGCGGCGCGCACGGCATCGCGATGCACAACGGCGCCACGACCTTCGGCGAGTAGCAGCGACGCGATCTGGTGGCCCGCCTGATCATCGCCCAGAAGCGGCAACAGTTCGGGCCACAGCGTCGCGGGAATGGCGCCCTTGCCGAGCTCGGAGAGCAGCTTCTGGCGACTGTAGAACGCATCGTCGCGCCGCAGCACGTCGAGCCAGTGGGGCGGCGGCGGCAAGCCTGCCGCGACCAGGCGCGTCAGGGCGATGATCGTGGCCCCGGTCCGGTGCGAGTTCATCGTGGGACGCCACGCATCGAGCCGGGCCGCGTGCCTGCGCAAGTCCGCACTCGCGGCCTCGAGGCATGGGGCCAGCGCGTCGGTGTTCCCCCCAGCGTCGATCGCCACGGCGATTGCGGCCTCGACGCGGCCGGGGTCGAGACCGATCAGCTGCCTGAGCAGGAGATCGACATCTTGGTGCGGCAGAACCTGAAGCAGCTCCGGCAGCAGCGCGAAGGCCAGCTCCGGAGCCTTTACCAAGGTCTCCCGCGCGACGCTCCACCGGCTGGGGTCGCGCAGCTGTCCACGCAGTTCGTCGATCGACACGCTGCGGTGGGTGAGCATCACGCGATAGACCGCACCGGCCGCCCGCGCCGTATCGATGTCGTCGTCGCGGCGCAGTTCGGTGATGCGCCCCAACACCGCGTCCGCAAGTCCTGGGTGTCCGCGCAACCATGCGATCGCCGCGTTACGCACACCGACATCGCCGTTGCGCAGCAGTTCCACAACGTCGAGTGCGACCGCCGAGGCCATTGCTTCAGGAACCTCAGCGAGCGCCCGCACCGCAACCGCCGGTTCGCCGGCGATCCGGGCGCGCCACGCCGCCGCGTCCTGGGCGGCGAGGTGTGGGGTGGCCACGAACGCCGCGAGCAGCGGGCCGCAGACGGCCTCCCCCACACACCGGCACCATGGTCCTGTCCGCGACATGGCGGCTACTATGCCGGCCATGCTCGGCCCTGTCAGGAGAGTCGCTTCCCTCGTGTTCTGCGCATGCGCGGCGCTCGGTGCGCAGCAACGACCGGACCTCGAGGCGACGCTGGCGCAGTTCCCCGACAACAGCCTGCCGACGCTGCTCGGCCGGCTCGTCGAGAAGAACCACGCCGCCGCTGCCGAACTGCGCAAACTCGGTCCCGCCGCCCACGAAGCGCTGCTCGGTGCGGTGCTCGATCCGTTGTTTCATGGGGCCGGGCTGATGCTGGCCTTCGGCGAGTTCGACGCGCGCTGCGGTTGGGCTCTGCCGCTGCTCGGTGACCCCGAGGTGTCGCTCAGCAACGAGGTCCAGGACCTGCTGTTGCGCCTGGGCCCTGCCGCGGCGCCGCTCGTGCCGGAACTCCGTGCGCGCGCCACCGCGCCGCGGCAAGGTCACCTGCGTGGTTTCGCCGAGAAACTCGCCGCAGCCACGGACGGACCAGTTCCGGAGGGCGCACCACCCAAGCGGCCTGAGGTCGCACACGAACTGGTGCCCGCGTTGCTCGAGTGCTTGGGCAAGGGGCCTGACGAACGACGCTGGCCCGCGCTGCAAGCGCTGCTGTGTGTCGACGATGACGCCGCTACCGCCGCCACCGAAGCGCTGCTCGAGCTGTCGTTGCTGCCCGAGTGGCAGCGGCGCGCCGAGGACCTGCTGCTGACCTTGCGCTGCATCTACTCGACGCGGTGCCTGCAAGGAATGATGCCGCTGCGCATGCTGCCGAGCGACGACCTGCCAGCCGAAGCACGGCGCCGCGCGCTCGCCGGCAGATTGGTCGACACCCAGGCGATCCAGGTATGGCAAACGGCGGCCGACGCGAGCTTGCGGCGAACGGCGGTGCTGGCCGGGGTGCAGTTGCGAGCGCGACAAGGGGGCTTCCCGATGCCGTTGCCGGATGCGCTCGACGCCGATACGACTGTTCAGCACACGATCGAACTCGTGCACAAGCTGCGGCGCCGCGACGGCGCTGTGGCCGCGCGTGCGGCGTTGGCCGAGCTGCGGTCGCAGGACCAGGGCAAGATCCTGAGCACCCTGCAGACGTTGGCCTGGCAAGATCTGCGCGACGCCCCCGAGGAGCTGTGGCCGGCCCTCGTCGACCTCGCCACGCAGCCCGAGGCACAAGGTGGTTCCTTGCAGGATCGGCTGCTCAGGAGCACGCAGTCGACCCGCGACGTCGCGTCGAGCGCGCTGTATTCGGCGATGCGTCGGGGCATGCCTGTGGCGCTCGTTGCGCTGATGCCGCGCATGGTCACCCTTCCGCACGGCGATCAGTACCTGCGCGAGGCCCTCGCACACGTCGATCTGACCGTGCTCGAAGCCCATCTGCGCGCGGCCAGCGAGGCCCCGGCGCAGCTCGCCTCGTGGCTCGCCATGCTGCGCAAGGCAGGCCAACCGATGCAACGCCGCGACGGCCTCGACGCGCTCGTCACCGCACTCGCGCCATGCCTGCCTGATCTGCCTGCGGCAGCGCAGCTCGACTGGCTCGAACTGGACCGCAAGACACCTGTGCCCGAGCAGATCTGGAACACGCTGCTCTCGAACGCCGACGTCACGATCCGCCGCCGCGCGACCGAGGCGGCGAGGCGAGGTTTCCACCAGCGTCCGTTCTCGCTCGAGCTCGCGCTGCCGCTGCTCGCCGACCCCGACCCGGAGGTGGCACGTAACGCCGCGTTCTTGCTCGCGCACTGCAAGACCGGGCGCGAACGCGCCGTCGAGGCACTGGTCACCGCGTTCCCCGAGGCGAACGCCGAGCTGCAGGAGTGGATCGTCTACGCGCTCTGGGCCCAACGAGAAGTCGCGGCGCCGGCGCGCGCGACCATCGACGCCGCGTTCGTGAGCGAACATCCCAAGGTGCGCGTGCACGCCGGGATGCTGCGCCTGCACTTCGACCGCGATGACGCTGCGGCGTTCGCGATGCTGCAGCAGATGCTCACGCACGAGGACCACACCGTTCGACAACACGCGTTCTTCCAGGTGGCCAACGACCAGGCCGTGGCGCTGCGCTGCATCGACGCCGCCATCGCGGCGCTCGACGACGCCGACCAGGAAGTCGGCTACGCCGCGGCGCGACTGCTCGGTAACGTGCCGCAGGCCAAGGACCGCTCCTTGCCCGCACTGAGGGCGCTGCTCGAACGCGCACCGCACAATTCGATGGTGGCACAACGGGCCAGATCGGCGATCACCCGCCTCGAGCAACCTGACGCCACCACCGAGGGCAAACGCTGATCGTCATGAAGCACCGCCTGCAAACCCTGGATTGGATGCGCGGCATCGTGATGGTGCTCATGGTCACCGACCACGCGTCCGATGCGTTCAACGGCGCACGGCCCGTGACCGACGGCGCGATCTTCGGCAACTGGCAGGAGCCGCTGGACCCGGTCGAGTTCCTGTTCCGCTGGCTCAGTCACCTGTGCGCGCCGGTGTTCTTGTTCCTCGCCGGCACCAGCCTGGCGCTGAGCATCGAACGCAAACGTGAACGCGGCGCCAGCGGCGTGAGCATCGATCGCGACCTGTTGATCCGCGGCCTCGTGCTCGTCGCCGTCGAGCTGGTGTTCATCAACGCGTTCTGGTTCCCCGGCATGCTGCTGCTGCAGGTGATGTACGCGATCGGCGTGTCGATGCTGTGCATGATCGGACTGCGCCGGCTGCCCGATCCCGTGCTGCTCGTGTTCGCCCTCGGTTGCCTGATCGTCGGTGAGTACACGCGCACCGGGTCGATGGTGGTGGCGGCCGAATGGCGGCCCGCCGCGCAGGCGCTGTTGATCGACGCCGGCCTCGTGCCGACCCCCGTCCTGGGCATGGAGAGCGTGATCTGCGTCTACCCCCTGCTGCCCTGGTGCGGGATGATGGCTGCCGGTTGGGTGATGGGGCGCTGGTTGCTGCGGCGGCAACCGGGCAGCGGCGACGTTCTCGAAGGCAAGCCGATCGTGCGGCCGCTGGCGCTCACGGGCGTCGCGCTGCTGGTCCTGTTCGTGGTCGTGCGCGGCGCCAACGGTTTCGGCAACCTCGGCCTGCCGCGCCTCGACGATTCGCTGGTGCAGTGGTTGCACGTCAGCAAGTACCCGCCGAGCCTCAGCTTCGCCGCGCTCGAACTGGGCATCATGTTCGTGCTCCTGGCCGTGCTGGCCCGCCGCGATGCCGCGCGCGGCGCGATCAGCGGCCCCGACCATCCGGTGCTCGTCTTCGGCCAGACCGCGTTCTTCTTCTACTGCGCGCACCTCGCGCTGCTCGAGGCCACCGCCCATGGTCTGGGCTGGTACCAACGCGGCAGTCTGCGCCACGCGCTGCTGGCGACGCTCGTCGTGGTGGTCGTGCTCTACCCGGTGTGCCGGTGGTACCGGCGCCTCAAGGTGCGGCATCCGCACAGCGTCTTGCGTTACTTCTGAAGCTTGGCTCGGGAAGCGAGGTTGCAACATAGTTCGGTTGACCGAATCAGCAACCAGCGTCTCCCTTGACTATTGTTGTATATTGACGTGTAGTGTGAGGAAATGCAACAATACGTCGACCGATCGTCGCTCTTCCGACGGGTTCAGACCGGCCTGGAGGAGTCGCCCGTGGTCGCCCTGCTCGGCGCCCGACAGGTTGGCAAGACCACCCTTGCCGCGCTGGTTGCCGAAGGTCGAAGCCCGGTCACGGTCTTCGATCTCGAGCGCCCCACCAGTCGTGCTGCGCTGGAGAAGACACCGGAACTCTCCCTTGGCGCGCTCGAGGGACTGGTCGTGATCGACGAAGTGCAGCGCATGCCGGAGCTCTTCACCATTCTGCGGCCCCTGTGTGATGACCCGAATCGGCGCGCGACGTTCCTCCTGCTCGGCAGCGTGTCGCTCGATCTGGTCAAGGGCGTGTCTGAGTCGCTGGCGGGACGAGTGCAGTTCGTGCCAGTGCCGGGTCTGTCGGTCGCAGAAGTCGAGGACCAGGATCTGCTGTGGCAACGCGGGGGCTTCCCTCGGGCACTCCTCGCCGCCAGCGACGAGGCGGCGCATCGTTGGCTGGAGGGATTCCGCCAGACGTTCTTGGAGCGAGACATCCCCGGACTCGGCGTGCGGGTCGCGCCCGCTACCCTCGGTCGATTCTGGACGATGCTCGCGCACTACCACAGCCAGGTTTGGAACGCGAGCGAACTGGGCCGATCGATGGCGTGCGGCCCCAGTACCGTGAACCACTATCGCGACCTGCTCGCCGGCACGTTCATGGTGCGAGTGCTGCCGCCATGGCACGAAAACGTCGGGAAGCGCCAGGTGAAGTCGCCGAAGGTCTACCTGCGGGACAGCGGGTTGCTGCACCACTTCCTCGGCGTTCCGGACCTCGCGAGCCTTCGTGCTAACCCTCGATATGGCGCGAGCTGGGAAGGCTTCGCGCTCGAGCAGACCCTCGTCGCGCACGGCGAGCGGGACGCCTACTTCTGGAGCACGCAACGAGGTGCCGAGCTCGACTTGCTGTTGCTGCGTAACGGGCGGCGCTGGGGCTTCGAGTTCAAGTGCACGGACGCGCCGAAAACGACCAAGTCGATGCACATCGCCGGCGAAGACCTGGGCCTTGAGCATCTCTTCGTCGTCTACCCCGGCAAGGAACGCTACCCCCTGACGCCGCGCATCACGGCCCTGCCGCTGCGCCAGATCAACGATGCCAACCTTGGCCCAGGCAACACGGACGCCTCCTGACCGCAATCCAGGTCTACCCGTCCCGCGAAACCACCAACTCACCGCGCACCACCGTGACGGCCGTCCCGCGCAGCAGCACCCGATCCCCAACCACCTCGACCTCGACTTCACCGCCGCGCGTGGACACCTGATGACCGCGCAGCACCTGCTTGCCTAGCTTCTTGCTCCACCACGGCGCCAACGCGCAGTGCGCCGAACCCGTGACCGGGTCTTCGGGCACGCCGACCGCGGGCGCGAAGAAGCGCGACACGAAGTCGTGGCGGCGGCCAGTCGCGGCCGCGGTGACGATCACGCCGCGCACCTTCAACTTGCCGAGCGCCGCGAGGTCCGGCTGCAGCTTGCGCACGGCCTGCTCGGACGCCAGTTCGACCAGCAGGTCATCGGCGGCCCTGGCCACGGCCACCGGCCGCTGGCCGAGCACCTCGGCCAACGCCGCGGGGCCCTTGGCGATCCGCGCCGGCCGCGCCGGGAAGTCGAGTTCGATACGTTCACCACGTCGCGCCGCGGTCAGGAGGCCGCCCTTGGTGGCGAAGCGCAGCACCGCCTTGGCCGGCGCGAGCCCTTCGCTCCACAACACGTGTGCGGTCGCCAGGGTCGCGTGACCACACAACTCGACCTCGACCTCGGGAGTGAACCAGCGCAACGCGAAGCCGCTGCGGCGCGGCGTCACGAACGCGGTCTCCGACAGGTTCATCTCGGCGGCGACGTTCTGCATCCACTTCGCCGGCCGCGGCGCCGTGAGCAGGCAGACGGCGGCGGGGTTGCCGGTGAACGGCGCCGACGCGAACGCGTCGACGTGGAAGCAGGGCACGGTCGTCATCACGCCGTTGTAGGAGCTGCAACGCACCGGTCCTAGGAGTCTGGGACACGGGAGGCTGGGATGCAGTGTGCCTGCAGCCTGTCTCTGGTCGCGGCGGCGAAACGCAGGCGAATCCAGCCGATTCGGCGAGGCTTCGACGGCGCGAGCAGGGGCGGGCGGCGGGTGCAATGCGCCCTGTGCTTCCGTGTCCCAGACTCCTAGCATGCGGCGGTGCGTTGCTTCGTCGCCATCGACCTCCCCAAGCCCGTCTGCAACTACCTCGCGGGTCTGCCGGCGCAGTTGCGCGGTAAGGGCGACGTGAAGTGGGTACCGGCACATCAGCTGCATCTGACGCTGCTGTTCGCGGGCGAGCTCGAAGACGCTTCGGTCGACGGCCTGCGCGCCGCGGTGCGCGACGTGGTCTTGCCGCCGCTGTCGTTGTCGTTGAGCGGACTCGGACACTTCCCGCCGCGCGGTGAGCCGCGTGTGGTCTGGGCCGCGCTCGGCGGCGACGTCGCCGCGTTGACCACACTGCAAGAAGACCTGGTCGCGCGCGGTGAAGCCTGCGGCGTACCGCGCGAGAAACGGCCGTTCGTGCCGCACGTGACCTTGGGGCGCGTCAAGAGCCCGTTCGGGGCACTGGCCCTCGTCGATGCGCTGGCGCAGGTCGGCGGCAAGCTGCGCGACAAACCGTTCGCGGCGACGTCGCTGACGCTCTACGCCAGCGAGTTGCGGCCCGGTGGGCCGATCCACACGCCCCTCGAGCAGCGCGCGGTGCCGGCGCCGGACGCGCCCGATCGGGTCACTCCAGATCGAGATTGACGAGCACCTTCTGCACGTCGAGCGAGCGCGGCGCCTCGAGGATGCGCGCGGCGATGCGCCGGCACTCCTCGATCGTGTATCGCGCCAGCACCTTGGTCACGCCGCGCAGCCGCACCGGCGCGATCGAGAAGCTGCGGTAACCGACACCGAGATAGAACGGCATGCGCACCGGGTCGGCGGCGCTCTCGCCGAACAAGATCAGCGGCTTCTTGCGCCGTTCGGCGTCCTTGGCCATGCGGGCGAGGATCTCGAACACACCCGGGTGCACCAGTTCGTGATACTCACGCACGCTGGTGTTGTCGCGGTCGGCCGCGAGCAGCAGCGCCTGCAGGTCGTCGATCGCCACCACCGCGAAGTCGGACTCGTTGAGCAGCGCGCCGAGCGACATCGCCGCGGCCGGCACCTCGATGATCGGCGCCAACGCCAGCCCGTCGGCGCAGGCGATGCCGGCCTTCATCAGCGCCACGCGTTCTTCGAGCAGCGCCGAACGCACCCGCTGCAGGTCGCTCTGACCGGTCACGAACGGCACCAGCACGCTGATCTGGTCGCAGCCCGCCGCGGCGCGCAGGATCGCGCGCAACTGCAGCCGCAGCACCTGTTGGTTGGCGAGCAGGCCGCGCACGCCGCGTTTGCCCATCGCCGGGTTGCGTTCCTGATGGCGTGCGTCAGGTGCCAACGTCGCCGCAGCGACGTCGAGCAGCCGGAACGACACCGGCTGGCCCGGCATCGTGTCGATGACGTGGCGGTAGCTGCGCACCAGGTCGTCTTCGGCGGGATGCCCCTTGTCGACGAGGAACTGCAGCTCGGTGCGGAACACGCCGATGCCTTCCATGCCGAAAGTGCGCACGAGGTCGGCCTCGCCGGCACTGCCGCACGAGCCGAGCAGACGGATCGGGGTGCCGTCGCGCGACTGATGGTGCGTCGACTCGGGCGTCGGCGCATCGGTCTTGCTGGCCAACCACCGCTGCGCGGCGGCGGTCGCTTCGGCGAGTTCGTCCTCGTCGGGAGAGGTCACCAGCTCACCGGCCGACGCGTCGAGCACGACGACGTCGCCGGCGCGCAGCAACTTGGTCAGGTCGCGGATGCCGGTCACCGTGGGGATGCCCATGCCGCGCGCCAGGATCGCCGCGTGCGAGCTCATGCCCCCCTCTTCGGCGACGATGCCCTCGACCTTCTCGTTGTCGAGGTTGAACATGTCGGCCGTGGTCAGCTTGCGCGCGGCGAGGATGTAGGGCCCCGCAGGCACGGCGCCCGCCAGGGTGGCCGAGTCGACCTCGAGGTTGCGCAACAGACGTGTCGCCACGTCGCGCAGGTCGCTGGCCCGCCGACGCAGCATGTCGCTCTCGACCAGGGTGAAGATGCGATCGTACTTGTCGAACACGACCCGCACCGCCTCGCGCACCGACAGCCGTTCCTGCAGGACCTGGGCCTCGATCTCACTGACGAACATCGGGTCGCCCAGGTAGGCGTGATGCGCGTCGAAGATGCGCAGCTCGGCTTCGCCCAGGCTGCCCTGCTGCTTGTTCTTGATCTCCTCGATCTGGGTGCGGCTCGCGGCCAGGGCCGTGCGCAGCTGGTTGAGCTGCGTCTCGACCTCGTCGGCGGCGATCCGGCGACCGGCGGTCGCGTCGGCGAAGCCGCGCATCACGATCGGCCCCACGGCCACGCCCGGGGCGACCGATTCACCGCGCACGCGGGTCATCGCCAGCCTCCCGGACGAACCGCCTGGCACGAGGACTGCAGACCGGGAAGGGACCGCGGGCGGAAGGGCGACGAAACAGCCATGGATCTCGTTTCGGGAAGGCCCAAGCGAAGCTCCGTCCGCATGGCCCCGTCGCGACGGAAACCCAGCGTCGGCTCCGACCTGTGGCGGGCCGAAGGGTAGCGTCTGCGGTCGGCCTCGGGTAGACATTGCCAACAGGAGTCGCCGCATCAGCGGCTCCACGCCTACCCCCTCGATGGGCATTCACCCTACTGCGATTGTCGCCGACAGCGCCGTCTTGGCGAACGATGTCGAGATCGGACCGTACTGTACGGTCGGTCCACAGGTCCGTCTTGGCGCCAGGACGCGGTTGCACGCGCACGTCGTCATCGACGGTGACACCTGGCTCGGCGAAGACTGCGAGGTCTATCCGTTCGCCGTGATCGGCTGTCATCCCCAGGACAAGAAGCTCAAGCCCGGCGATCGCCCCGGCCGCCTGCGCATCGGCAACCACAACCGCATCCGCGAGCACGTCACCATCCACGGTGGCACCGCGTTCGGCGGCGGCGAGACCCTGATCGGCGACCACAACATGCTGCTGGTCGGCTCGCACATCGGCCACGACGCCACGGTCGGCAACAACATCGTCTTCACCAACGGCGCGATGGCCGCGGGCCACACCTGGATCGGTGATCGCGCCATCCTCGGCGCGATGGTCGGCATCCACCAATTCGCGCGCGTCGGCAAGCTGGCGATGATCGGCGCCGGTGCGATGGTGTCGCACGACGCCCCACCGTTCGCGATGATCCAGGGCGACCGCGCCAAGCTCGTCGCCGTCAACCTCGTCGGCATGCACCGCAACGGCTACACCGCGGAACAGAAGGCGCTGGTCAAACGCGTCTTCCGCCTGTTGTTCTGGCGCACGGGCACGACCTTGCATCAGCGCCTCGAACTGCTGCGCACGAGCACGCTCAACCGCGATCCGGTGTGCACCGAGATCGTCGACTTCATCAGCAGCAGCAAGCGCGGCGTCTGCAGCCCGCGCGCGGGACGGCACCACAAGCTGGCCGACGCCGACCTGTCGGAATCGGGCCCGGATGGCGAACGCAACGAGTCCTTCAGGCGACGCACCGACCGAGGAGAGTCCGGCGACGATGCTGCCAGCGCCTAGCCGCGTGATGCTGGCTGCCTTGCTCACCCTCGCCATGTCGCCCGGGCTCGTCGCACAAGGTGACCCGACGGAACGTGACCCGACCGAACGTGACCCGACCGAACGCGCCCCGGCGAGCCTGGACTTCCGCACCCCGGACGGCAGCCGGTTCGTGCTGATCGCCGATCCGACGATGCGCCACGTCGAGTGGACCATCGCCACCCCGGCCGATCCCGCCGAGGACCCGCCCGGACTCGAAGGGCTGGCGGTGACGGTCGCCATCGCCTCGCTCGGTGGCACCTGGACCACCGGCAGCGTCGATGCCGCTCGCGAACGTGCCGCCCTCGATCGGCTCGACGTCGCCTGGGGCCAGATCTTCGCGACCAAGGGCAGCCAGGAGGCCCAGGCCGAACTGCTCGCGGCCAAGACCGAATGCGATCAGCTCGGCGACACGGCGGTGTTCCGCCGCGTGTTGGCGGCGCTGCCCGTGAATCGGCCCGAGGTGTTGTCGGTCGGTCCCGCGACCGTGCTGCAGATGACCACGGTGCCCGAGGCCCTCGGCGACGTCAGCGACCTGATCCTCGAGCGCCGTGAGCAGCAGGTGTTGCGCGCGCTGCCGCAGGTCTGGGCCGACGAGCTCACGACGCGCCAACGCGCCTTCGACGCCAACCCACGCAACGCGGTCTACACCGAACTGCTCAACCTGGCGCTGCCGGGCCACCCGGCGATTCGCGCCTTCGAGCGTCCCGGTGTGAGCTCACCACGGCGCGCGCAGGCGCTCGCCGCCTGGGCCCGCACCCAGCATCCCAGCCGCAGCGTGCATGTGCTGATCGGCGGTTTTGCGCCTGCGGCGCTGCGCAGCCTGCTCGAACGCAAGTTCGCCACCACGGCGCTGCCAGCGCCCGAACCGACCGTGCCGGCGGCGATGCGCGCGATCGCCAGCGAACGTCGCTCGACCGTTCCCGGCAGCCGGGAACCGCTGGTCGCGATCGCCTGGCAACTGCCGCCGGGTCAGGACCCCTTGGTGCTCAATGCGCTGGCGAGCTGGCTCGCGGGTCCCGAGGGACGCATACCGCTGGCGCTGCGCCGCGCCGGCCGCGATGGCGTCGCGGTGCGCGCCACGGCGCCGTGGCCGCCGGCATTCGGCACGGCTGGCCTGCTGCTCGTCGAATTGAGCAGCAACGACACCAAGGACCTCGCCGATGCCGTGCTGCAGGCTTGCCGCGACGCCGCCAAGGAAGGGCCGAGTGAAGCCGAAGTGCAGGCCCTGGGCCGAGAACTCGAACTCGCCGCCTCCGCCGTGGCCGCCGATCCGCGCTGGCTCGCGCGCGACCTCGCGGTGCAGCTGCTGCGATGGCCCGGGCAACCGCTGCGCAACCCGGTGGCGCAGCGCCTGTCCGAGAAGACGCTGCGGCCCCTGGTGAACAACGTGCTCGGCAGCCGGCCCGTGGTCGCGGAGGCCCGCCGATGAGAACACCTGCCGTGGCGACGAGCGAACTCGTCGCAGCCGTACTGTTCGCAGTGCTGTTCGGCGGCTGCGCCGGCAGCCCGCCCGGCCCCACGCCGCCCCGACCAGCCGCGCCGGAAGCGACGCAGCCGATCGCGACGCAGCCCACCACCGCCGCTGGCCCCGAACTCGCACCGCCGCCGGCGAAGAACGGCGCCCTGCAGACGCAGCACGCCAACGGCGTCACCGCCATCGCCCTGCCCGGCATGCGCGAAGGGCAAAGCCTGGTGCAGGTGTACGTGCGCGCCGGCGCCGACGAAGCGCGCCCGGGGGTCGCCGAGCTTGCGGCCGAGACCCTGGTGGCCGGCAGCGACGCCAGCAGCGGCCGGCGCAGCCTGCGGCAGCGCGTCGGCGAACTCGGCGGCATCCTCGACGTCGACGTCGGTCCGACCGGTATCTGGCTCACGGTGCGGGCACCGGCCCGCAACTGGCAGGACGTGGCTGCCGCGATGCTCGCGGCGATGCGCGATCCGGCCGAATCGCGAACCCAGATCGAACGGCTGCGCGACGAGTACCTCGATGCCCGCAGCCGCGAGATCTGGGGCGAACCGGAGGCGGCCGCGGCCCGTGCGGTGATGCTCGGTGACTCCGGCACCGGCGCCTACGTCGCCAACCTGCTCGACCGCGACGCCAGCGAAGTGCGCCAGTTCCTCGCCACGCAGTGCGTGCCGACCCGCACCATCATCAGCGTCGAGACCGATGCCGACACCGCCGCCGTGCGGCAGGCCCTGGACGCCCTGGTCACCGCCGCGGGTTGGCGCCCCGTTCCCGTGCAACCGACCCCGCCGCCGCCGGCCAGGCCGCATCGCAGCGGCATCTACTGGGCCACTTCGGAGGGCAACGCACTGGGTTCGACGTCGTTGGTGATCCCCGTGCCGAGCGCAGCCGAGCCGCGCTCAGCCGACGCCATGGTGCTGCTCGCCTGCCTCACCCTCGACGGCATCGGCGGTCGCCTCGAACTCCGGCAACGCGACCGCGGCCTGGGCCACCTGCAGTTCCGTTCACGCTGGCAGCACGTCGGGCAGAGCTCCTCACTGGTGCTGACCACCCGCTGCACGCCGACCGAAGCGATGGTGCTGTGGCAGGTCCTGGAAGAAGCCCGCCAGTCCCTTCGCGCCACGCCACCGAACGCGTCGGAGCTCGAACTCGGACTGCGCCGCGCCACGCTGGCGACACGGCTGCGAACCGCCGGCGACACGGCCCGCCTTCGTGATCGTGTCGAACAGGTGCTGCGGCCCACGACCGAACCCTCGGTCGAGCAGCGGCTCGGCGAGCTCGCGAGCAACGGCGGCGCCGGCGCGGCGACGGCGATCGACACCTTCCTCGAGCTGCCGACGGCGATGGTCGTCTTCGGCGGCAAACCTCCCGAAGAACTCACCACCGTCACCAGCTTCGAACTGCTGCCGCCCGGCGCCCTCGCCAAACTCGTCGGCGCGCCGCCCCAGGCCCAGGCGGCCGCGGGTGTGCCGTGGCTCGCGCCGTCACTCGAGGCGATCGGCGGCGCCGAACTGCTGCGCCGCACCAACGGCTGCCGCGCGACCCTCGAACGTCGGGTCGGCGGCGTCGCAGCGACGTCGGAGACGCTGGAATGGCGCGCTCCCGACCAGCTGTCGCGCCAGCGCCAGGTCCTCGGCAGCACGATCGCGACCGACCTCACCGCCAAAGGCGCGTCGGAGAAGCTGGACGAGACACGGGTGTCGCTGGACTCGGTCGAGTCCACGCGCATCTTGCGGGAGCAGGCCCGTCATCCGATCAACCTCCTCGCGGCGCACGCCCGCGGCGAACTGCAGTTCCGACCGATCGCACAACGCGACATCGGCGGCCGCGAAGTGCTCGTGCTCGAAGCGGTCGGCGCCGGCTTCGAACGGCTTCGCGTGCACATCGATGCAACCTCACGTCTGGTGCGTGTGGTCGAGGTCTGGGAGACCTTGGAGAGCGGGCTGCGCGCACACGTGCAGGAGAGCTGGTCCGACTACCGCAGCGCCGGCGGGCTGCGCGCGCCGTTCCGTTGCGTGACCGAGATCGACGACGGCAGCAGCCGCACCGAGACGGTCTATTCGTCGTGGGAACCGCTGTTCCGCGGCCCCTGAGCGACCAGCCGGTCGATCATCGCCACCAGTTCGCGGCGATCGATGGGCTTGCTGGCGAAACCGGCGCAACCGGCGGCGAGGCAGCGTTCGCGTTCCTCGCTCATCGCGTTGGCCGTGACCGCGATCACCGGGATCGACGAACCCTGTTCGCGCAGGTCACGCACCGCGGTCAACCCGTCGATGTCCGGCATCTGCATGTCCATGAGCACGACGTCGAACGCCGCGCGCGACTGCAACCGCGCGTAGGCATCGGTGGCCCCGGCAACGGCTACCACTTCGGCACCGGCACGCTCGAGCACGGCGCTGAGCAATCGACGGTTGTCGGCGCCGTCGTCGACGACGAGCACCCGCACCCCGTCGAGATCGGCATTGCCGGGCCGGGCACCTTCGGTACTCTGGGCATGCACTCCCAACAGGCGTGGATCCAGGAAGTCGGGCATCGTTGCGGCCAACGCCGGCAGCCGCAGCACGAACGTCGAGCCCTCGTCGAGGGTGCTGGCGACGTCGATGCGGCCGCCGAGCAGACGCGCGAGCCGTCGACAGATGCGCAGACCGAGCCCGGTGCCGCCGAACCGTCGCGTCACCGAGGTGTCCGCCTGTTCGAACGGTCGGAACAACCGCGACAACTGCTCCTCGTTCATGCCGATGCCGGTGTCCTCGACCTCGAACACGAGCCACTCACCCTCTTCGCCGACGCGCTCTTCCTTGTAGACCATCACGCGCACCCAACCGCGCTCGGTGAACTTCACTGCGTTGCCGACGAGGTTCATCAGGATCTGCCGCAGGCGCACCGGGTCGGTCTGCAGTAGGGGCATTCGCGGATCGCCGATGTCGACCAGCAACTCGACACCGCGGCCCGCGGCCCGCGGGCGCAGCAGGTCACAGACCTCGCGCACGACCGCTGCCCACGGCACCGGCAGGCTCTCGATGCGCATCTTGCCGGCCTCGATCTTCGAGAGGTCCAGGAGATCGTCGAGGATCGTCAACAGCGCCCGGCCGTTGGCCTGGATGGTGCGCAGGTGTTCCTGCCAGGCCGAACGTGAAGCGCCGGTCTCGACGTCTTCCGCGATCAGGTCCGCGAAACCCAGGATCGCCGTCATCGGCGTCCGGATCTCGTGGCTCATGTTGGTCAGGAACTCGGTCTTGCTGTGGTTGGCGATCTCGGCCAGCTCCTTGGCCGAACGCAACTCTCCCTCGTGACGCAACCGTTCCAGCTCAGCCCCAGCGCGCGTCGCGTAGATGCGCAGCAGCGACTTGACCGCCTCGGCATCGACGAACGGCTGGCGGCTCGCAACCACGATCAGGCCGATCGCGACGCCGTCGGCGTCGCGCACCGCGCAGCCCGCGTAGGCGTCGAGTCGCCAGTCGGCGAACATGCGGTCCTCGGGGTAGTGCTCGAGCACGCCGAACGGCACCACGAACGGCTCGTTGGCAGCCAGCGACTGCGCGCACGGCGTGCCGTCCGTGTCGTACTCGAACCGCAGCAGGCACGCGCCTTCGTACCAGTTGGTCAGGCTGCGCAACCGGCCGTGGCGCCCTTCGACGACCTCGGCGATCATCGCGAAGTCGGCACCCAGTGACACCGCCATGGCAGCGGTCAGGCGACCGAGGAAGTCCTGCCCTGAATTCTCGGAGACGGCGTTGGCGACCGCCAGCAGCCGCTGACGGCCGCGCACCAACTCGTCGATGAACGAGCTCTTCTGCAGACTCGCCTGCTCGGCCCGTTCCTTGGCCTCGCGCAGCTCGGCCTGCGCCGCCTGCCGCATGCGCAGCGAACGTTGGCCGCTGCGCCGCAGCATGGTCACGCAGAAACCGACGCACAGGCCGGCCACCATGGCGATGACGAGACCGCTGTCCGCCGCGCGCACCACCGCCGCCATGCGCGCCTCGTAGGTCGCGACGTCCATGTCGACGCCGATGACGCTGACGACCTCACCGTGCCCGTCCACGACCGGCAAGAACAAGCTCATGAACGTGCCCCACTCGTCGCTGTAGGGCTGCTCGGTGTGACGTTCTTCACCCGTGCGCCATGCGTCGAGCAACTCCGGTGGCGCATCGACGTACTGCTCACCGACCCTCGCTTGATCCTCACGGCCGTCGCCGTCGTGGTCACCAGGCTCGCTGCAATCGACCTGGAAGACGACCTGCAGGTCGGGTTCCCGACCGACGACCTTGCAGGTGTAGATGTACTTGACGTCTGCCGCGCCGTCGCGCACGGCACGCAGTGGCCGGGCGAGGCTCTCGAAGACCGGGTCGTTGGTCTGTTCGGGCTCCCTGATGCGCGCCAACACGGCCAGATCGAGCAGACTGGCCGACGTGCGCCCGACGCGCCGCAGGCCGTCGATCATCTGTGACCGGAACTCGGCATGTGCCGAGTCGCGAAAGCCGTGGTTCGCGGCCGCGACGATCAGCCAGATCAGCAGCGCCGCCAACAGCCCGTCCAGCACCGGCGTGCCGCGCCAGCGCCCGCGCAGGCCGATCAGGGCGATGTGCGCTCCCGCCGGCACGGAGGCGGGGCGATCAGCTTCTTCGGGGAGATTGGCCACGGACGTCGGCGTGGGTATCGACCCACACGGTCAACCGACGTGATGCGCCCTTCCACCCGTCGACGAAGCCACCGTGCCAACGGCGACTGCGCCGATCACTGGCGCTGCGCGCCGAACCTCACCAGCATGCCGAGGAAGAACATGTGCTCACCGTGCACATCCTGATCGACTCGGATCGATGGCCGATTCTCGTTGTCGAGATACGAGTAGTAACCGTGCAGGGAGATCGAGTCGCTGAAATGCAGATAGGCGTCCGCGCCGCCACCGAAGAAGAACTTCTTCTCGTCCGCAGACGGGTCGTCGCTGTCCACGTGCGAGAACTGCCCGTGCAGGAACGGCGCCAGGGTCACGGTGTCACCAAAGTTGATGCGCAGGCGGACCTGCGCGTCACCCCAGCGATCACCGAGTGGGCGCTGCGCCTCGAAGTTCTGCACGCGATCGGTCTCGTCGTGCCAACCACCGCGCGCGAACACTTCCCAGGTGGCGTCGTCCGAAGAAGGGATGTACCACTCGAGGCGGCCACGGGCGCGCCACACCGCGGACGGCAGTTCGGTGGCAAAGCCGGCGCTACCGATGCTGCCGCTGCTGTCGTTCCACTCCCGCTCGCCGCAGAGAGTCAGCACGTAACCCTCCTGCGGCATGCCGCGCTGGCGATCCATCTGCAGATTCGACTGCTCGAGGTAGAGGCGGGCGCCGTAGGCATCGTAGTCCTCGGGAATGGCGAAGCCGGGCGTCGTCAGGTCCGACTCGGAGAACTTGCTCTTGCGATAGAACGGCCCCAGCTCGACGTAGAGACCGGGCTGCGCTTCACGACCGAAGCCGGCGTAGGCCTCGTAGTCGCTGCCCTCGTAGAAGCCGTTCGGCACCAGGCTGTCGTCGCGATAGAAGCCGTCGCGGTAGAACTGCCATGGGCGTGCACGGATCTCCAGGCGCGAGGTGGTGTCATCGCCGACCAGCGAACCGTCGGCGAGCCCGAGGTAGATGCCGTCGCGTCCCGCGTATCCTTCGAGCAGGTTTCGCCCCTGCCCGAACGCGTCGTCGCGATAGTAGAGGTGACCGTCCCAGCTGATGTCGCTCTCGAGACCGACGGTCAGGTCCTCGTCGCTCGCAATCGTGCCGATCGCGCCGGCCTCGATCTCGAGCACCGACGAATAGGGGCGCGGTGCCCGCCGCACCTCGGTGAGATCGACGAAACTCTGCGCCATTGCCGGTGCGACCAGCAGGCTGGCGACGGTGGCGGCCGGGAGGACAACGCGGGGACGTGACTTCATCGCTTCACTTGCTCTCTTCGCGGCGCTTCATGCGATCGACGACCGCCAGCACCATCGGGTGGGTGTTGTCGAGCACGATGACGGAGTAGGGGTGGTCCGCGTACTGATTCTCGCGCTCCTCGATGCGAATGACACCGCGCTGCCGCAGTTCGTTGACCAAGGCCCGTCGTTCGGGGTGCACCAGCCCGCTGAAGTGTTGGCTCATCGGCCCCTTGAGGAACGGCGACAGCCAGACCTCGCTGCTGCCGTGCCGGACCTGGGCGCGGAGCACCAGTTCGATGCACTGCAGGAGGCGCTCCTGCAACCCTTCGTCGGCTGGCAACCCGGCGGCGGTCCGCCAGGTGACCGGGATGTGCCCGACGATCGCCGCGCGGCCCTTCGCGGCCTCGTGCTCGGCGTGATCGACGTGGCCGTCGCCGTTGCGCGCCGCCGTGACCGCCCCGATCGCCGCAGCCGCGTCGACACCATCGACCTCGACGGGCAACGCACCGATCGCGTCCGCGTGGTCGGCGGACCTGACCTCGAGATGACCGTCACCGATCAGTTCGAGCGCGTTCCAGAAGCGATCGCCGCCGACGCGCATGCGCAGGTCGCCGCTGGTGCTGTCCGGGATCGCGACGACCCGCAGTTCGCGGTTCTCCTCGAGCACCTGGCGCGCGATCGGGATGAAGTCGCGGTCGCCCGAGACGATCACGATCGCGTCGATGTCGGGCCGGCGGTAGAGCACGCGACAGACGTCGCACGCCAACTGCACGTCGGCCGAGTTCTTGCCCGCGTGGCCGACCAGCACATACTGCGGATCGAAGCCCATCAGGGCCAGATCGTGCGCGACCTCCAGACCCGGGTAGGTGTCGAACGCCGCGTAGGACCGACCCAGCACCATTGGTGCGTTGTCGGTGCGCAGGCGCGCCTTGAGGTGTTCGAGGATCGACAGGCACAGGTCGCGGATGCGCTGACCGGTCAGCTCCTCGCGGTTCTTGAGGGACAGGAACAGGTTCTCGAAATCGACGAAGACTGCAGCGTGCATGAGTATCAGTGGACGACAGTAGATTCAGATCCGGACAGATTCAGATTCGGACGCGAACGGCGCCGTCCCGTCGGACGACGCGAACCAGGGGGCCGCGCCTGCGCGGACGCGCGGGCGCGACGACCGCGCGGCCGTCACGCCAACGGCTCGGCCTGTCTCGACACCTTGGCGGCGACGACGGCCGCCGCATCGCCACCGCCCTCACCCTCGTCGAGGTCGTCGTCGGCCAGGTAGGTGTAGGCCGCCAACCCTTCCTCGTAGCGACGCATCAGCAACGCCGACTCCTTCATGTTGATGCGTCCGGCGCGCACCGCCGCCTCGAGATGTGTGCGCATGCGGCGGATCAGGTCCTGCTTGTCGTATTGGACGTAGCTGAGCACCTCGGTGACCGAGTCCCCCTCGATGACGCGCTCGATGCGATAGCCGTATTGCTCGTCCATCGAGATGTGGATGGCGTTGGTGTCACCGAACAGGTTGTGCAGATCGCCGAGGATCTCCTGGTAGGCGCCGACCAGGAACATCGCCATGTAGTACGGCTTGCCCGGGGTGATGGGGTGCACCTCGAGCACGTTCTTGACGTCGCGCAGATCGATGAACTTGTCGATCTTGCCGTCGCTGTCACAGGTCAGGTCGGCGAGGATCGCGCGGCGCGTCGGCCGCTCGTTGAGCCGATGGATCGGCATCGTCGGGAACAGCTGCTTGACCGCCCAGTGATCGGGCGCCGACTGGAACACCGAGAAGTTGCAGTAGTAGGTGTCGGCCAGCGCCCGCTCGAGCCCGGTGAGTTCCTCGGGCACGTACTCGAGGGTGTTGACGATCAGCCGGATCTTGTCGCAGATCGCCCAGAACAGCGTCTCCGCGATCGCCCGCCCCTTGAGGTCGAGGTAACCCAGGTTGAACAGGCTGATCGCCTCTTCCTTGAGGTGCAGCGCGTCGTGGTAACTCTCCTGGAAGTTCTTGAGCGACAGCTCACGCAGGATCTGCACCATGTTGGCGATGGTGCCGTCCTCGTGCTTGTCGGCACCCTCGGGGACCTCGATCGTCTGCGACGAGACGTCGAGCACGTCGAACACCAGGATCGCGTGGTGCGCGGTCAGGGCGCGGCCCGACTCGCTGACGATGTCGGGATGCGGGATGCCCTTCTCGTCGCAGGCCTGCTGCACCGCGAACACGACGTCGTTGGCGTATTCCTGCAGCGAGTAGTTGGCCGAGCTGTGGAAGTTGGTCGACGAGCCGTCGTAGTCGACGGCGAGACCGCCGCCGACGTCGATGAAGCGCAGGCCCGCGCCGAGGTCGTTGAGTTCGGCGTAGATGCGCGTCGCCTCCTTCAGGGCGTCCTTGATGGCGCGGATCGCGGTGATCTGGCTGCCGATGTGGAAGTGCAGCAGCTCGAGGCAATCGAGCATGTCGGCCTCGCGCAACCGTTCGACGACCCGCACCAGTTCACCGGCGGTCAGACCGAACTTCGACTTCTCGCCGCCCGATTCCTGCCACTTGCCGGCGCCGCGACTGGCCAGCTTGGCGCGCACGCCGATGTGCGGACGCAGGTCGAAGCGTTTGCTGACCGTGAGGATCGTCTCGAGCTCTTCGTAACGATCGACGACGACGATCGTGTAGAGCCCCATCTTCTGCGCCAGCATCGCCGTCTCGATGAAGCTGACGTCCTTGTAACCGTTGCAGATGACCAGGCCGTCGGCGTTGGTCATGTGCGCCAGCACGATCAGCAGTTCGGGCTTGCTGCCGGCCTCCAGGCCGAGCGAGTAGTCCTTGCCGAAGTCGACGAGTTCTTCGACGACGTCACGCTGCTGGTTGACCTTGACCGGGAACACCGGCCGGTACCGCCCCTTGTAGCCGCACTCCTCGATCGAACGGCGGAAGGCCCCCGCCAACGCCGCGACCCGCAGCTGCAGCACGTCGGAGACGCGCAACAGCATCGGTAACTCGATGCCGCGGTTGCGCAGGTCCTCGACCAGTTCGGGCAACGAGAACTTGGGCCCATCCTTGCCCATCGGCTGCACGACCAGCTCACCGCGGTCGTTGATGGAGTAGCCATCGCCCCCCCATGCAGCCAGCTGGTACAGCTCGGTGCTGTCGCGGGTGGTCCAGGCTCGAAGCTCTTTCTGCGGCGTGCTCAATAGCGGAACTCCATGACCGGGGAGACGGCGCGACACGAACGCACCCATGCGCTCGCACCGACCGTTCGCTACCCGGGGCGCGGATTGAACACCACCCAGCCGGCGCATGGCAGAGATCGACGCCTTTTTTGCGGCCCGCATCCCTCGGCGACGCAGGCCGTTGCCGCCGTCACCCTACCGACAACGCCCCCTGGCCCGACTGGCTCGGGGCGCTTAAGGTGCCCCGCGTGAGCCACGTCGAGACACCGCCCAGTCCCCTGCAGACGCAGGATGCCGAGGTCCATGCCTGGTTGCAGCGCGAGGATCGGCGTCAGGCCAACACCCTGACGATGATCGCTTCGGAGAACCACTGCTCGGCGGCGGTGCGGGAAGCGTGCGGCAGCCGGATCACCGACAAGTACGCCGAGGGTTACCCCAACCGGCGTTACTACGGCGGCTGCGAGGCGGCGGATGGCATCGAAGAGCTCGCCCGACACCGCGCGATGCAACTGTTCGGCGCCGAGGAGGCCAACGTGCAACCGCACTCCGGCACGACCGCCAACCTCGCCGCACTGACCGCGCTGGCCGGCCCCGGCGGTCGCATCGTCGGCATGGCACTCAAGGCCGGTGGCCACCTGAGCCACGGTCACGACCGCAGCCATTCGGGCATGCTGTTCGCGGCCAGGCAGTACGGCGTCGACGGCAGCGGCCGCATCGACCTCGACGACGTGCGCAAGGTCGTGCGCGAGCACCAACCCAAGGTGCTGATCGCCGGCGGCAGCAGCTACGCACGCAACATCGACTACGCGGGTTTCGCCGCGATCGCCCAGGAGTTCGGCGCCGCCCTGATGGCCGACATCGCGCACCCGGCCGGCCTGGTCGCGGCCGGCGTCGTGCCCAGCCCGGTCGGCATCGCCGACGTGGTGACGATGACCACGCACAAGACCCTGCGCGGACCGCGCGGCGGCATGATCCTGGCCAAGGCCGAAACGGCCAAGGCGATCCGTTCGGCGGTGTTCCCTGGCGCTCAGGGCGGACCGCTGGTGCAGCAGATCGCCGGCAAGGCCGTGGCGTTCGGCGAAGCGTTGCGCCCCGAGTTCAAGGCCTACCAGCAGCGCGTCAAGGACAACGCGGTCTGGCTCGCCGAGTGCCTGATCGAGGCCGGCCTCGACATCGTCACCGGTGGCACCGACAACCACATCGTGCTCGTCGATCTGCGCAAGGCCGACGTCACCGGCGCCGAGGTCGAGGAACGCGCACTCGCCGCCGGCCTGGCCGTCAACAAGAACGCGATCCCCGACGATCCGCGGCCACCGATGGTCACTTCGGGCCTGCGGCTGGGCACCCCTGCCGTGACCACGCGCGGCTTCGGTCGCGACGAGATCCAGGCCGTGGCGCGCGTCATCGTCGGCCTGGTGCGCGGCGGCGACCCCGACTCGTTCCGGGCGACCGTGAATCAGCTGTGTGAGGCCTACCCGCTACCGTGACGGGGCCGTCGTGATCAGGAAGGAAGACCCTCGAGGTACGCGCACCGACAAGCGTGACCGGCGGACGCTGCGTCTCCTGGCCGACGGCGACGCCAAGGGTCTGCGACGCCTGCTGCGCGACCACGGCGCCACGGTGCGCGCGCGCCTGCAACTCGACTTCGGCAAGGCCTTCGACACCTCGACGCTCGACGAGGTGATGAGTCTGACCATCATCCGCGCCTGGACCCACCGCCGCCGCATCGACCCGTCGCTGGGCAGCCTGCGCGCCTGGATCACGGTGGTCGCCCGCCACTGCGCGTTGCGCATGCTGCGCAGCAGGCAGCGGCTGGGGCTGCGCTTCCTCGACGAACTCGAGCAGGACGAACCCGCGGCGGCGGACGCCAGCCAGCATGAACTGGACCGCGACCATCTGCTCGCCGATCTGTACGCGTGCATCTTCCTGCTGCCCGATCAACAACGCGCAGTGATCCTCGCCGACATCGACGCCGACAACGAGACCTCGGCGACGCAGATCGCCGCACAGCTGCAGATCCCCCTGGGCAGCGTCTACCGCGCCCGCAGCGAGGCCCGGCAGACGCTGCTCGAGAACCTGCGCCGGCGCGGCCACGACATCTCGCGGCGCATCAAGCGAGCCGGCATCGACCGCACCTCCGAGCCCAGGGCGGACCATGCCTGACTCCACCAATCGTGTTGCCGAACGCGTGCTGCGGCGGCAGCTGACGGATCCGCGCACGCTGGCGGAGGCCGAGCGACAACTCGCCGAGGTCGAGTCCGCACCGCCGCTGCACCCGGAACTCATCGAAGCATGGGTGCGTCGCGCCGTGGGGCAAACCGCGGCGCCGCGCCACTTCGTCAGCCGCCAACTGCTCGCCGCAGCGGCGCTGCTGATCGTACTGCTGGTCGGCTCGATCGCCTGGGCCGGGCGACAGCCGGTCGACGCGAGGAACCCGGGTAGCTCCCACGGCGACCAGTTCGCCACCGCGATCGACGCCGCCGCTGGCGCCGCCGCGGACGAGTCGGGCCGGATGAAGGCACTGGCCGTGCTGCTCGAACACTGCAACTACGCGCTGATCACGCTGCGTGGCATCGCGCAGAACGACGCCGAGCTCGCCGGTGACGCCACAGAATCGCTCGCCGCGGTCCACGCCGCGCTGACCGAGGGCGGCAAGTATCGACAACTGCAAGATGGCCCGACCCTGCTCGATGCGTGCACCGGGGCTGCCGATGCGCAACTGCCGCTCGAGGAACGGCGCGCGCAACTGCGGCGACTCGGCTACCTGACCGAACGCGCGGCCGTCGGCCTGCACGGGGTGAAGATGACGACCGAGGACGGCAAGCGGATGCGGGACGCGGCGCTGCAGATGATGCGCGACAGCAGCCGCGTCACGCGGTGACCGGAACCTCGTGCACGCTGAGCCGGCCGTGGATCTGCCAGCCTTCCCTCAGCATCCACGTGCCCGGGTCGGCCACCGGCCGAACGATGGCTTCGATGCCCAAGACCCGGATGCTCTCGCGGAAGCCCGTGAACCACGGCGCTGACGTGAACGTGTCCATCGCCTGCGGGACCGTGATCTCGCGCCCTTCCGCCGCGTGCTTCTTGCCGTTGCCGAAGACGTAACGCAGCGCATTCCTCA
>CAYMPV010000007.1:0-224482 GCA_964392305.1 uncultured candidatus Brocadiaceae bacterium | reverse complement strand
GCCAGCTTCGGCCCCGGAGGGTCTCTGTCGTCTGTCGCGTCACGACGCACCATGGGGCGGAAGACTAACGCAGCAAGCGTCGACCTGCATCGCTGGGGACCTCGCCGGCTGCCCCACCTTGTCGTGAACCGGTTGTGACACCACCCCGTTGCTGGCGCCGCCATGCTGCACTCCCTGTCCGCGTCGGCGCTGCTGCTGACCGTGCTGCTCACGCTGTCGGGTTGTGCTCGCACCCCAGCAGGCCCCGCGGCACCGCCACCGCAGAGCCTCGTCCTGAACCGCGAGGCGCTCGACCTGATCGGCCAGCTCGACATCGATTCCGTGGTCGAGCCCGGGGGCATCGAGCAGGAGCCGCTGCGCGCCCTCGTTGGCCTTGGCATTCCGGCGCTACCGACCATGCAGCACTACATCGAACGCAGCGGTGGCTCGCTGTTGCGGCCGCTGCTGCTCGATGCTGTCGCGCGCATCGACGACGCCGCGTCGTTCTCCCTGCTCAGCCAACTGGCACAGTCGCAGGACCGCGGCATGCGCGAGGACGTCATCCAGGCTCTGCACCATCGCGGTGCCCAGGCGCTGCCACTGCTGCGCACGATGCTCGCCGAATCGAGCGCCTCGGACGTGGCGACGCGACTGCTCATTCTCGAAGCGCTCTACCGCGCCGGCGACGAACGTGCGCTCGGTGAAGTGATGACCATTGGGCTCGGGCACGCCTGACAACGCTGGCAGGCGGTGAGCATCATCTCGCGGCACGCCCCGCTGCGACGCGCCCTGGGCCTTCGCGAGCCATGGAGCGACATGGAGTTCATCAACGACGAGGTGAAGGTCCTGCGCGCCGCCGACGAGTGGTATCGCGAGAGCGTGCTCGGGCAGGAATCTCCCTGGCGAGAGCCGCCGATCACCGCATTCACTCAACCATACGCGGACAGCAAGCGTGCGGCCTTGGCGCAACTGCTGGCCTCGGTGCACAAAGACAACGAACACTACGGCGTCATGCGCGTGCGCGCGGTCGATCCCACGATCACTGCAGCCGACGGCCAGCGGCGGTTGACCGTGATGACGGGCAGCGGCCACGGCCAAGGGCTCTCGCTCTGGGTGTGGCAGCCCGACGGCGCGATCGTGCGTGGCCACCGGTTCCTGTTCGAGCGCGGCGCGGCTCGCAGCGACTTCCCCGAAGACTGCGACGGCATCAGGTACGGCACGGTGAGCCTCGACGCGGACACCTACCTCAACCTGATCGCGGGCCTGCAGACGATCCTGCAGGCCGAACTCATCCCGTGGTGGTCGGGTCCCGAGCACTGGAGGAGGAGCAGTTGCGCCAACTTCGTGGTCAGCATCGGTGGGCTACGCCAACCGGAGCAACCGCCGCTGCAGTACTGCGGATACGACACTTCGAGCGCATGGAGGAACTTCGCACCGCTGCTCGCCGCTGCGGCTTGGCACCACGGCTTCGTCAGCGACCCTGACGCGATCGCCATGCAGCCCGCTGCTGCCGCGAGCCGCCCGGTCTTCTGCGATGCCTTCCTGCAAACGCAGCCCTCCTGGTCCAACGATTCCTCCTGGTGGTGGGTGCGCGAGCGCATGCTCCTGATGGCCCGCGACTGCGGCGATTCGACCCTGCTGGTGCCGCTGGCCGCGTTCCTCGCGCCACGCTTCTCGAACGGCGGATCCTCCGAAGGGCGCACTGCGGCGATCGCGGTGTCGGCGATCGCCGCGATCACCGGCAACGACCTGCGCTTCGCCGACGACGGCAAACCACGTCCCATCGCCGACGTCGCCGCCGACTACCTCGAGCGGCTCCGGCGCTGACCGGGCACAGCCGTCACTTGCCGCGCAACCCCGCCAGATACTCCACCAGGTCGACCAGATCCTGCTGCCGCAGGCTCGCCTGCAGGTTGCTCGGCATCGACGAGCTCGCCTGCTTGCTGCGTTTGCGGATGTCGGCGACGCGGTACTTCGTGACCGTGCCGCCGATGGCCTTGATCGCGACCTCGTCGGGCGTGTCGCTGACGACGATGCCGATCGCCGAGTTGCCGTCGCGCAGTTCGAGCAGCGTCGTCTCGTAGTTGAACTCGACGCCGGCGTCGGGGTAGAGCACCGCGAGATAGAGCCCGTCCTTGCCGAGTTTGTCGCCGATCGCCGAGAGGTCGGGGCCGTAGTCGACGCCCTGGTCGCCGACCTGGTGACAGGTGATGCACAACGCGCCGAACACCTTCGCGCCGCGCGCGGCGTCGCCCGAGAGCTGTGCCAATTCGGCGATCGGCGGCAGCTGCTTGTCGGCGGCCGACGGCGGCGGCAGCAGGCGACGCACCTCGGCGCGAACGGTGTCCCACGGCGCGCTGTTGAGCACCGCGACCGCGACGCCGCGGGAGTCCTCGGGCATCGCCTTGCTCTCGCACAGCGCGAGCAGCGACATCGCGCCGGCCTCGAAGCGACCGACGGCGCGCACGGCCGCCTGGCGCAGCGCCGCGTCGCGCCCGGGGTCAGTGACGATCGCCGTGAGCAGCGGCAGCACGCGCTGGTCGTTGGCGTTGCCGAGCGCCGCGGCGACGGCCGCGCCGTCGCGGCCCGCGAGCGCATCGGTCACCGCGGCGACGCCCCCGTGGTCGAGCACGAGGCGCATCGCCTGCGCCCCGGCCGAATCGTTCGCGTGGGTGATCGCGAGTTGCAGCAGTTCGGCGTCGCGGTCGGTCAGCGCGAACGCCTCACAGATCGCCACGAACGTCGCCGTGCCGCGGTTGGCGAGCAGCGCCTTGTCGACCATCGCTTTCGTATCGGGATCGGCCGAAAGATCCGTGCCGCGCAGGCGCAGCACGACCTCGGCGTACATCTTCGCCTTGCGCGCCGCAGCGGGATCGACGCGTGCGGGGGATGGTTCGGGTGGCGGAGACTGCACGGGCCGCGTGGACTGCTCGGGTGGTGGCGGCGGCTCGGCAACGACCTCTGGTTGCGGCTCGGACACGGGCGCCACGACCGGCGCCGGCGACGCCGCGCCCTCGTCGCGCGAACACGCGCCACACACGAACGCAACGAAGGCCAGACTCACGACCCTCCGGCCGCGCGCAGTTCGGATTCTCATGCTCAATCGAACAGGCGCTTGAGCGCCGCGGTCTTGGCGGGGCCGGAGTGGAAGTCGAACGCGCGCAGGTAACGCTGCTGTTCTGCTTCGCTGGTCTTCTCGTCCTTGAGGATCTGCACCAGCAGGTCGAGCGCCTGGTCCGAGCGCGAGCGCCAGACGATGTCGCGGCCGCCCGCGGTGTTCCAGCCGTCGCCGACCGCGGCGCGCCACGCCGAGAAACACGCGTCCTCGTGACCCTGTGCGCCGATGCCGAGCGCTTCGAGATACCAGCGGTCGTCGCCCTGGTGCTGCAGCGCGAGCTTGGCCCACAGCTGCGCGGCGGCGGCGCTGTCGATGCCGCGCAGGCTCAGCGCGCACTGGCGCCGCACCTGCGGCGACGGATCGGCGAGCAGCCGGGTGACCAGCGACACCGGATCGATACCGAGTTCGATGGCGAGCCGCAGGCCGGTGATGCGCAGGTCGGCGTCGTTGTCGGCGATGGCGGCGTCGACGTAGGCCTGGGCGCGACCGGGAATGCGCGCGAGCAGGTGCAGGGCGCGGGCGCGCAGCCGCGGGTTGTCGCCCTTCCAGAGCTTGCCCAGTGGCGCTTCCGCCTGCTCACCCATGCCGTGCAGCACCTGCCAGCTCAGATGGCGCCGCGCGAGGTTGGGCGAAGACAGCGCCGCGATCGCGCCGTCGACGCTGCGCAGGTCGAGCCTGGGCACGTCGGGCTGGTTGCGCGGCGGGGCGATGCGATAGATGCGACCGCCGATGTCCTCGGGGTCGTGGTCGCCCATCTGGTGGCCGCCGACGCCGGGATCGAACCAGTCGGCGACGAACACCGCGCCGTCGGGCGCCACTGCGCAATCCGACGGCCGGAACCAGCGGTCCTGCGACGTGATCAGATCGGTGGTCTTCGCGCGATAGCCCGCGCCGTCGGGCTCGACACCGTAGGAACGCACGACGTTGGGGCCCGCGTCGCAGTGCAGCATCTGGCCGCGAAACACCTCGGGCAGCAGCGCGCCCTCGTAGACAAGCATGCCGGTCGGCGAGCCGCCGCCCGTGATCAGCAGGTTGGGCACCACGCCTGGGTCGTTCTGGTGCCAGTGACGCGCGGGGATCTCGGTCTCGAGGTTGGTGCGTTTCTCGCGCCAGCCCGCACCGGTCATCTCGTCGGTGTAGCCGAAGTTGCCGTGCTCCATCACGTAGTTGATGCGCACGCCGCGGTTGCCGTCGTCGTCGTTGTCCGACTGCCACAGCGTGCCGAACGAGTCGACCGCCACTTCGTAGTTGTTGCGGAAGTTGTGACCCAGCGTCTCGAAGTTGGTGAAGTCCGGATCGCAGCGGAACACCATTCCCTGGCGGTATGGGCGACCTTCGGCGGTCAGTTCGTTGCCGTCCCGGTCGACGATCGGTTTGCCGTTCCGGTCGCGCAGCTGTTTGCCCTCGTTGCCGAAGTTGCCGTAGAGCTTGCCGTCGGGGCCGAACACGAACGCATGCATGCCGTGGTCGTGTTGCTGGCCGCTGATGCCGGTCAGCACGAGTTCCTTGGTCGGCGGTTTGCCTTCGCCGTTGTCGGTGAACACGAACACGTTCGGCGAACACGACACCACGACCTTGTCACCGAGCACGCAGATGCCGAGCGCGGCGTTGATCTCGGGGCCCTGGTAGAAGACGCGGGTCTTGTCGGCGCGGCCGTCGTGGTCGGTGTCCTCGAGCACCAGGATGCGGTCGCCGGCGGGCCGCAGATTGCGCCATTGGCGGTAGTTCACGCCCTCGCAGACCCAGATCCGCCCCATCGCGTCGATGTCGATGTCGGTCGGGTTGGTGAGCATCGGTTCGCTGGCCCACAGCGTCGCTTCGCAACCGGCGGCGACCGTCATCGCCGCCACCGATTCCTCGGCCGGCTTGCCGCGGTTACCCGCGGACATGCCGACGCGCCTGGGCGGCTGTTCGGTGAACACGAAGAACTGCACCGAGGTCGCGCCGCCCTGGTCGGTGCCGCCGTTGTCGACACCGCCCCGCGCGCGGAACCGCGTGAAGCCCATGCCCGCGACGTCGTAGGCGATCACCGAATGCGCGTGCGCGCCGATGCCGTTCACGGGCTGCCCCGCGACCTTCATCGCACCGCCGCCCGCGTTCTTGCCGACGCGCACCTCCCCCCACTCGGCCTTGGCGCTCGTCCACTTCACCTCGGTCAGCGGCGTCTCGCGGTCCTTGCCGACCAGCACCGGATCGATCCAGTCGGCCCAGTCGCACGAGTTGCCGTCGCCGCCGTCACCGACCACGAGGTAGAGCTCCTTGGCGCCCGTGATGTCGACGTCGATCGGCACCGAGCCCTTGGTCACGACCTCGCTGCTGAACTTGGGTTTGGCGCCGACGATCGCGGCGGGCACGGCAGCGGCCCGCTTCGCCGCGGCGACCCGGCTGCGCAGGCGACTGTTGAGATCGTCGTCGCTGGGCGCCGATTCGACGCCGCCCGCCGGCACCTCGGCGCGCGCGAGCCACAGCATCGCGTTGAGCACGAGCTTGCGTTGGTTGTCGTTCGCCCAGTTCTTGTGGTAGTGGCCACCCGTGAAGCCGAATCCGCGGTTCTTGCCCGGGTTGTCGACCACCCACATCACCGTCTCGTTGCGGCCCGCGGCGCTGATGATGTGCGCGTAGGGGCCGCAGCCCGAGTAGGGCTTCTTGCGCGTCTCGTCGGACGGCGTGTCCTGCAGGATCGGCACGACGCCCTGCTCACCGTCGCGCCAACGCATGTTGAAGTACCACTCGTCGCGGGTGCTGAACGGCTTGACGCCGCGCGTGACCTCGTGCTCGGGCAACGTCGCGAAGCGCGCATCCCAGATCGGATTTGCCGAGTAGCCACTCTCGTAGTAACCGCCGATCCACTGCAGGAAGTCCGGCCCACCGCGCTCCTTGGGCACCTCGACCGCGTAGTGGCAGAAACCGACGCCGACGCCCTTCTCGACCAGCGACGCGATGGTCCGCGCGCGGTCGTGCTGCAGGAACGGATGGCCGCCGCCGCCGTCGGCGTAGCTGATGATCGCATCGGCGTTGTCGAACGCGGTCGGGTCGCTCGGCCAGCCGCGGTAGTAGTCGGCGGCGACGATCCCGGGCACCTTGTCGAGGCAGCGCGTCAGGCAATGCACACCGGCCTCGAACTCGTGCTCGCCGGGCCCGTGGCTGTTGTTGCCGGCCACCACCACGATCTTCTTGCGGCCGTCACTGAGCGGCAGTCGCTTCAGCATCACGTCCTTGAACATCACCGTGAACTGCCGCACGCCGGCGTGCATCTGCAGCGCCAACACCCCCTGCATCGCGCGCCGGCCCTCCTGCTGATCGGTGAACTCACAGGTGAGCACGCCATTGACGCGCTGCGTGACGTGGTTGCCGACCGCGGTGATGTGGTACTCGTTCCAGTCGCCCTGGCGGATCGCGCCGAGGATCTGCGCCTTGTCGCCGACCTGGCCGACGACGGACACCTTGCCGTCCGCGCCGATCACCGTGCGTTCGCCGCACCGGGCCAACAGGCCGCGGCCGCGCTCTTCGTAGTTGGCCCCGGTCCACTCGTTGCGCCCGTCCATGTCGGCCTGGTAACCGGCGACGATCCAGTCGTCTTGCGCGCGGCTGCGGAACTGGATGCCCGAGTTGCCGCCGTCGATGCGGAACTTCACGCGCAGCTCGAAGTCGTCGAGTTCGCCGTCCTTCCAGATGCAGAAGGTGTTGTGCTTGGGCTGCTTCTCGGGTGAACACGCGCCGACGATCGCGCCGTCCTGCACCGACCAGAAGGTCGCATCGGCATCCCAGCCCGACAGGTCCACGCCGTTGAAGATCGGCACGAAGCCGTCGGCGGTCGCCGCTGGCGCCTGCGCCAGGCCGATCGACGAGGTCACCAGGGCCGAGAAGAACGCGAGAGCGCGGAGGGTCGTCGTGATCATGGGCAAGGCGGCGGCGAGGAGGCGCGGCGGGGAACGGCCATCGTGCCACCGTGCCGGCAACAGACCAAGCTGCGCGGCAATGGCAAGCCGAGCACGCGCAGAAAAGCTCGCAGCGGACACCCTCGCCCGACACGATGGCGGGCCATGAAGTACGGCATGAATCTGCTGCTGTGGACCGACGATCCGACCCGCGAGTCGTTCCTGCCGGTGCTCGAGAGCCTGCAGAAGCTCGGCTTCGATGGCGTCGAGCTGCCGATCTTCCGCCTCGACGAGAAGCGTTACGCCAGGCTGGGCAAGCGGCTCGCGGACCTGGGCCTTCAGTGCACGGGCGTCACCGTGCGCACGGCCGAGGACAACCCGATCAGCGCCGACAAAGCGGTGCGCCGGCTCGGCGTCGAACGCAGCAAGCGCGCGCTCGACTGCTGCCGCGCCGCCGGCGCCACGCTGCTCGCGGGGCCATACTACGCCGCGCTCGGCCACTTCAGCGGCAAGGGCCCGACGACCACCGAGTGGCGCCGCGGCGTCGAGTCGCTGCGACCGGTCGCCGAGTACGCGGGCACTCTCGGCATCACGCTGGCGCTCGAGTTCCTCAACCGTTTCGAGATCTACCTGCTCAACTGCGCCGCCGACGCGGCGCGTTTCGTGCGCGAAGTCGACCATCCCAACTGCCGGATGATGTACGACACATTCCACGCCAACATCGAAGAGAAGGACCTGACCGCGGCGATCGTCGACAACGCCGACGTGATGGTGCACGTGCACGTCAGCGAGAACGACCGCTCGACGCCGGGCCAGGGGCACGTCGACTGGGCGACGACCTTCGACGCACTGGCGCGGATCGGCTACGACGGCTGGCTCACGATCGAGGCCTTCGGCCAGTCGCTACCGGCGCTGGCTGCGGCCACCAAGATCTGGCGCACGATGTTCGTCAGCGAAGAACAGCTCGCGGCCGACGGGCTGCGGTTCATGCGGCAGCAGTGGTCGTCGCGCCAGCGGGCGACGCGGCAGAAGCCCGTCAAACGCCCAAGCAAAGGCCGCTAGCGCGGCGTTCGCCACCACGCATTCTTGTCGATGTCACCCGGGTCGACGCCGAAGCTGAGGCGCAGGGCTGTGGCCTGGCGCGCATGGAGCTCGGGCACGGTGGGAAAACGATCGGTGGCCGCGAACGGTTGCCCGAGCAGCCGCATCAGGCGGGCCAAGGCTTCGGGCTGACGACGCACGAGCTGGTCGACGACGGCCCAGCTCTGCAGGTGCTCTTGCTCGCTGAACGCCTCGACGTCCACCTTCTGCATGAGTTCGGCAAGCGAGCCACCTTCGGCACGACGTCGCTGCGAACTGCCGCTGCGCCCCCAGTCGGCGTAGCGCCGCGCGGCATCCGCGTCGTATGGGTCGAAGTAGATCGGCCGGCGCTCGCTCGCCTGCCGCGCGTGCCGGTGCGCGAGACCGTTCACCAACCACGGCGGCAAAGGATGCTCGTTTCCGCGGTAGGACGAGTAGAGCTGCCAGGCGACGTGATAGGTCAGATGCGCCGCGAGCGTTTCGTCGTCGAGCAACAGGCCACCTTCGCTCTGCGCCGCGACACCGACGAAGGCTGTCCCGAATTGCAGGTCGAGGAATCGCTTCGGGCACGTCGTGGCCCGACCGTGATAGGCCGCCGTGTAGTCGGCGATGCTGGCGGCGCGTTCGAGCAACAACACCGTGAACGGCCGGCGCTGCCCCAGGAACGGCCCCTCGCCGCGATCGGCCTGCTGCGCCTCACGGTCGTCGCCGGGTGCCTCGGCGAAATCGTCATCGTCACACCGCAGCACCGTCTGCACGTCGGCGTAGAGCCGTTCGAGCCGCTGTGCGATCAGGTGGGCACGCGGCCACCGCTCGAGTCGGGCGGCACTGCGATCGACACCGGACAACTTGGTGTCGAGCGCGGCGAGTTCGCTGCGCAGCCGTGCACGCCACACGCGATCGCGAGGCACCTCACAGGCCGGCAGTGCGCAACCGATCCGGAAGTGTGCGGTTTCAATCCACAGCAGCTGTTCCTCGGGCAGCAGCGCCGCGATGTCGGCGCTGTCGTGACCGGTGCCGAAGGCGAACGGACCGAGCGACCGGTAACCGGCGCGAGCGAGGGCCGCAGGCTCGTTGTTGGTATGGGGATCCGGCGCCGATTGCGCCGTCGCCGCGAGAGCGATCGACCAACCGGCGAGGCCGGGCAGCAACCAGGGGCAGGGCTTCGGCATGGGGCACAGGGCGCGAGGAGGTGCCCTGCGTGGGCAAGTTGCGTGCCTCGCTTGCGCTCACCCCGGCATGACCACAGCGATGCGTGTGGCCTGCTGCAGCGGCAGCGGCGCGGCTACTTGCCGCCGCCGCTCTTGCCGCTGCCCTCACCGCCGCGGCCCTCACCACCTTCACCGCCCTGACCACCGCCGCCCTGACCACCGGGCGCGCCGCGGCGACCCTTGAACTCCTTGTGGCCTTCCTTCTCGAGCTTCTCGAGTTCCTTGACGGCCTTCTCCGCGGCCTTCCAGTCCTTCTGCACCAACGCGTCCTCGAGGTCGAGGGTCGCGCGCACGGCCTTGTTGATCTCGACCTTGTAGGCGTCGACGAACTTGGCTTGTTTGTCTTCGGGTTGGCGCTGCGTCAGACGGGGCTTCTCCTGCTTGGCCTTGTGCAGGGCTTCCTGCGCGGCGACGACGTCGGCGATCGGCGCGTCACCCTCGGGCTTCTTGAGGAAGTCGGAAACGCTTTCGACGGCCTTCTCGACCTTCTTCATCTCCGCGCCGAGCGGCGTGCCGCGCCGGTTGGCCGGGCGCTCGCCGCCTTCCTGGGCGAACAGAGGAGTGCAGACGATGGTCGAGGTGAACAACAAGGCAGCGAGAACTGGGTGTTTCATGATCGGGATGCGGGATTGGGGTGCTGGATGACAGCCGTGCGTGGCCTGGCGCGCCACTGGACGGGGGACCTGTGACACATTCGGTTCAGCGGCGAGGGCCACGTCCGACTCGACGTGGTGCAGTCGTTCTTCGCCGAACGCGACACGCAGGTCGCGCCCGGCGAACTCATCACCGCGTCAGCCGGCGACGCGCTCGAGCACCTCGACCAGACGCTGCTCGATCGCGGCGATCGCCGCGAAGTCTTCACCGAGTTGCACGAACGCCGCCACCCGCGTTGCGTCGTCGATCTGCAGCTCGTCACCGAGGGCATCGCGCTGCTGGCGCATGGCCCGCACCTGCTCCCCGACATCACCGCCCGAGCGACGTAGCTCGTCGATCTGCTCGGTGAGTTCGATCGCGCGCGTCATCACCTCACCACCGGCGGCGACAGCGTGTTCGGCGAGGTGTTCGAAACGTTCGCCGCTCTGCCGCGCCAGCGCCGCGACTTCCGCCAGACCCGACAGCCCGTCATTCTTCGCCGCGTCGTCGAGGAAGTCCGCGTAGAACGCCCGGCCGCCCGCCGGCGCGGTCAGCTCGATCATCGCGCACTCGAATGTGCGGTAGAGCGCGCGGTAGGCGAGCGGGCCGTCGTGGAAGACCCTGCTCCACGACTTGGGGTCCTTGCTGTCGCGCATCAGGTTGGCCGCCTTGCGCAGCCCCTGCAGGCCGAAGTTGCCCGCGAAGCCCTTGAACGGCGATTCGCGGAACGACCTGGCGGTGTGTTCGATCGCTCGACGCGCGGCTTCGGCCGGCGCGTTGCCGGCTGCACCTGGCGAGAACGTCACCAGTCGGTGTTTCTCCTTCTTCGCCGCCGCGCGCGCAGCGGTGAGCACATCGCGCGGCAGCACGCGCGCGTTGCCGACGTCGACGACGTAGTCGGCGCCGAGCGTGCCGATGACGTTGAGCTGCATCGGCATCTGCCCCACCCACGTCTGGTCTGCACCGACCCACGGCAACGACGCCGCATCGACGGTGACGTGCGCCGCCTTGCCTGCAGCAAGCGCGTCGTCGAGCGCCTTGGCCGCGACGTTGCTGCTGCCCGTCGCCGACAACTCGTGCAGGATGCCGGCGTGCGCGAGCGCGCGTTCGAGCAACGGCCCGGGCATCGACCACGACCGACACACGAACGACATCAGCGGCGGAAAGCCGCGGTATTCGAACAGGAAGTACATGAAGCCGATGCCGCCCATCAGCCCGTGGACCTTGGTCTCGGTGAACGGCGCACCGGTTGCCGGATCGACGACGCCGGCCTGCCGCAGCGCTGCCGCGAGCCGCGCCGACTCCCGCTGCACGCCGGGCAGGAGTTGGTAACCGGGCACGATCGTGGCGCCCTTGGGGAACGGCGCGGGAACGGCATTGGCGAGCAGCACCGATCTGGCGGCGGCGTAACGCTCGCCGGTTTTCTGCATGCGCGCGCGGATCTTCTGCTTGAACGTAGCTTGACGAGTCATCGCTTCTTCTCTCGGGATGGACATCCCAGGACATGGCGGGGCCTGCAGCCCGCCCACCGCATGCCCAGCCGCTGTCGAGGAAGAAGGGTTCGTCGTCCGGAGGAGTCGGGGCTCCCCTTTGCTCCCGTTGTTGGATCCCGAGGCGGAGGACCCGAAAGGAGTTCGGCTCCGGACCGGAGCGCCGCGGTAGGAAAGCGCGCGGCTCCTGGCGGGTCAACCCCATGTCCGGCGACGACCCATGGATTCTGCCGTCGCGCGGCGGCAACGTGCGGGCATGGTCAAGGCACGGGCGCCGCGCGGCCGGCAGTGGCAGATCGCGCTGCTGCGCGGCATCAACGTCGGCGGCAACAAGAGGGTGCCGATGGCGGAACTTCGAGACCTGTGCGCCGGGCTCGGCTGGCACGACGTCACCACCTACATCCAGAGCGGCAACGTGCTGTTCCGCGCCGCCGGCGACCGCGACCAGCTCGAGGCCGCGCTCGAAGGGGCGATCGCGGCACACTTCGACTTCGCCGTGCCGGTGATCGTCTGCGGCGCCGCAGACTGCCTCGAGCACGCCACCAGCGACGTGTTCGAAGCGGCGCAGCAACAGCGCCCCAACCTGCTGCACCTCGCGTTGGCCAAAGCCGGCGTCGACAAGGCGCGACAACGCACCGCTGCGGCAGCGCTGGCGTCCTACTGCAAAGCCGGCGAACGGGTCGAGGTGCGCGGCGAGGCGATCTGGATCGACTTCGCCGACGGCGTGGCCCGATCCAAGCTGACACCGGCGGTGCTCGACCGCGTGTTCGGCAGCATCGTCACGGCGCGCAACTACAAGACCGTGTCGGCGATCGCAGCGCTGGTGCGCGCCGCCCGCGGCTGACCGCGGCGCGGCCCTGCCGCTTCGATGCCCGGGGTCATCTGCCCAGCCATGGCGTAGGCGGCTTCACGAGCGTCTTCCGTTGACGCGACAGAACCGACCGGCGCTCACCTGTCCACGGGCTGCAGCCCCGTACGCGCCCACGCCACGCGGTCGCGCGCCCAGGCTTCTTGAGCTGGGCTCGAGATCTCGCTGAAGCCCACCGATCGGGCAACGTCCCATGTCTCGCCCAGCTGCCGAACGGTCGCACCGATCCCCGCTTCGAGCACGATCGGCATCACCCGAAGACTGCCGTCAGCGCCGGTCACGCGGACGCGCCGATCGCTGGCGAGGCGCAACAGTCGCGAGCGCAGTTGCCGCAGGCTCCAGCAGCGCGATTCCCCGACCAGCCACTGCTCACCGGCGGCACCGCGGGTGAAGTGCACCACGATGCGGTCCGCGGCCGGTGGCGGCTTCGGGGTCCACAGGCCGCACAGCACATGGCGCTGTTGCCGCGCATCCCGATACTCGGCTGCGAGCAGCAACGCGCCGCCGATCCACACCGCGGCGCCGGCGTCGATACGAACCGGCCAGCGGCCACCGTTCCAGACCGCGGCTGCGCGGACATCCGTGTCTACCGGCCGCAGTTCGGCCCGGCTCCCCGCCCACAGGCGCGAGCCGTCGCTGCACAGCCAGTGCACGGGATCGCGCGTGATCCGCTGTGATTCAGTCGCCTTCAGGTCGGCATCGGGATCGGCAACCGGCTCGCCGAGCCGGCGCAAGTCCCGGCCGCTGGCCACGAACAGTGCGCCGGCATGCCACCCGAGCGCCGACGGCGTCGGCCCGGTGTCGAGGGGCCGGGTCGACACGGGCCGACCCGCGATCGGATCGAGCACGACGATCTCCCCCTCGCCCAGCGAATAGAGGAACCGGCCATCGGTGCAGAGTCCGCGCAACGCGACCTCGGTCTCGACCTGGTGTTCGAGTTGCAGCGACGGCCAGGCCAGGCGCATCAGTTCGGCACCGCGCAGCAGCCACACCACCCGCGCGCGGTCGGACCCGATCGTGGCCAGGCCGCGGATCTCGCCTCGACCGGGCAGATCGAACGGGACCATGTGACCGACGAAGCCGCACAACTCGCGGGCCTCGGCATCTTGCGGCAGGGTATCGAGCAGATGCCGCTGCGCGGGCAGGATGGCCATGAGCAACAGGAAGGGAGCCAGGCGAGCGGCGGGCATGCGAATGCAAACCTCTTCCGACGGTGGCCCGGGGCCAATCCTTCCCCCCAAGCCATCGACGCGACGGCAGCACGCGCCTTGTGGTCGACATCGGGGCGTGCTGCGACGCGTTGACTGACGCCACCACACGTGAAACAGTGTCGTGTAGGACGCCCGCTTGACCGACCCCCATCATCCCCCCGCGTCGGCGAACGGCCACCGCTGGTTGACAGCCGCGGTCGCGCTCGCCGTCGTGTTGCTGGTCGTCAACCGCAACCTGCTGCTGGGCAATGAGGTGCCTCTCTGGGACGCCGCCGATCAGTTCCGGCCGTTCTTCGCGCTCGTCGCCGACGCGGCCCGCGCCGGCGAACTGGTCTCGTGGGATCCGTGGACCCACGCCGGCGCGCCGCTGTTCGCCGAGCCGCAGGTTGGTGCGCTGTCGCTGCCGCACGTCCTCGCCGGCTGGCTGCTCGGCAGCTCGCTGCTCGGCTTCGTCTGCTGGTGGCTGTTCGTCTGGTGGCTCGGCGGCGTCGGCATCCTGTGCCTGGCCCGCTCGCTCGGCGCGCCGGTCTGGGGCGGCTTCGTGACCGCGTTGGGCTTCCTTCTGTCGGGCCTCTACACCGGTCATGCCGAACACCTGTCGTGGCTGTGGTCGCTGTCGCTGTGGCCGTTCGTGGTGTGGCGATTCGACCGCGCGCTGCGCACGCGCCAGCTCTGGCCGGCCGTCGAAGCCGGCGCGTTGTGGGGCCTCGCCGCGTGCGGCGGCTACCCGGGACTGACGATCGCCAGCGGCATCTACGTGGCCATCCTCGGCCTGTGCCGCATGCAGGGCGGAACGCTTCGCGCCTTCTTGCTCACCTTCTCGCGCTGCCTGGGTCTGCTCGTCGCAGTCGGGCTGCTGGTGATGTCCGCGACCTACGTGTCGTTCTTCCGCGCCGGCGCCGGCTACCACGATCGCGTCGGCGTGCTGCCGCGCGAGATCGCCGTCGGCCAGAACGCGCTCGAACCCGGCGCGCTCGCGACGCTCGCCACGCCGACGCTTGCAGCCCTCAAGGCCAAGGACCGCGCCGGCCTGTGGCCGACCACGGACGTCAGCTCGGTCGGCATCTACCTCGGCGTCGGCACCCTGCTGCTCGCCGTCGCCGGCTTCGGGTTGCGGCCGCGCAGCCGCAGCCGCGCCGTGCTCGTGCTTCTGGCGTTGCTCGGTCTGGGCCTGGCGCTCGGCGGCCACCTGCCGCTGCGCGGCTGGCTCTACGACCTGTTGCCGCCGACGCGCTACTTCCGCCAGAGCACGCTGTTCCGCAGCTTCTTCGTGCTCGCCGTCGCGCACCTCGCCCTGCTCGGCAGCCGCGATGTCGCGGCGCTGCTGACCAAGGACAGCCAGGAACGTCGGCGCCCGCTGCTCTGGGCCACACTCACGCTCGTCGGCGTTGCCAGCGCGGTGATCGCCTACCACTGCGTCGCGACGACATGGAGCTTCCGCCCCTTGCTCTGGGCGACGATGGCCTTCGGCGTGTTGTTCTGGGGCGCAGCCGCGGCGATCGCCGTGCTGCTCGCGGTCGGCGCGCCCACGCTGCGCCGCCGTTGGGCACCGACGGCGTTCGTCGCGCTCGCCCTGCTCGACGCCGGCGCCACGCGAACCATCTGCGCACGCACGATCTGTCACGACGACAGCGGCGCGTTGGCGCAGGCGCAGCAACTGGAGGCCGCACGCTCGGCGTCGTTCGACCTCGCGCCCGGTGGCACCCTGGCGCCGCGCCAACCGTGGGCACCCGGCGATCGTTTCGCCTGCAACGCCCAGGTCGTCACCAAACAGCCCGTGCTCGGCGGCTACACCACGCAGGAGAACCGTTTCCACACCGAGCAGCAACGACACCCCGAACTCGCGGCGATGGCGCTCGGCGATCGACGGTTCTGGTTCCACGACGCACCGATCGAGGTGCCGTGGGACGACGCGCAGTTCGCGGCGTTGGTCGAACGCAGCCGAGCGCTCGGCACAGCACCGCTGGTCCTGCACGACACGGACGTGGTCACGCACCGCGCCGCCGCAGCTGACGCGACGACCGTGGATCTCACGTTGCAGGCCGCCTGCGAACCGGCCGACGTGACGGTGCGTGAGTATCGACCCGATGTGCTCGAGCTCGCGTATCACGCGCCGCGCGACGGCTGGTTGTTCGTCACCGATCGCTGGGCACCGGACTGGGGCGCCACCGTCGACGGCCGCCCGGTCGCGGTGCGCTGCGCGAACTTCGTGTTCCGCGCCGTGCCCGTGCACGCCGGCGACAACGTGGTGCGCTTCACCTACGGGACCGGGCTCTACGACGCGCTGACCGGTATCGGCTGGCTCACGCTGGGCATGGTCTTGTGCCGAGCAGTGTTGGGCGCACGGCGCCCGCAGCGAACCGATCTGCCATCGGAACGATCGTGAACTCCACGCTCACGCCTCAGTAACCCAACCGCGCCCACACCCCATTGGTCAGGTCGTAACCGAGCGGCGACGCGGTGCCGACGTAGTAGGCCTGCAGGGCGATCTCCAGACCGACGAGCTGCCGCACGTTGGGCACCGGCACCTGCAGGCTCCAGTCGGGCCGCGCGGTCGGCTGGGCGAGCAGCGCCCCCGCGCCGATCCAGAACCACGCGTCGCAGCCTGGTGCGCCGAGGTTGGTGGCGACGGCGGGCATCGGGCTGAGCACCAGGAAACACGGCGCACCGACCGGCGCATCGCGCCCCGCGATGGTGCAGGCGGCGCCGAGCACCGGACGCGTCATGCCGAGTTGGGGCGGGAACGGACCGGCGTAGCAGTTCACGGGCTTGGTGATCATAGCCGCGAACGTGCGCGCCGAGACCACCTGCAGGCCGCCGACTCCGGATTGATGGCTGGGCGCCGCCATCACGAAGTCCGGGAAGGAGTCGCTGTTGACGTCACCGAGGCCCTGCAGGGTGCCGGTCGCCGGGAACTGCGGCGAACCGGGCCAATCGCCGATGCGTGCCCCGGAGGCACCGGAGAAGAACGCCACGTGGGCGGTGCCGGCGTTGATCGGATCGGCGCCGACGCGCAGCGCGAAGTCCGGCGTGCCGTCCTGGTCACAGTCACCGAGCACCGCCATGCCCATCGCTGCCGAGTTCGCCAGCATTCCCATCAACGTGTAGCTGCGCAGCTGTGCGCCCGTGGTCAGGTTGAAGACGACGACGCTCGGCTGCTGACTCTGGTCGTAATGCACGACCAGATCCCGGCGCCCGTCGCCGTTCCAATCGGCGAAGTCCACGTCGCTGGCGCCGCTGCCCAGGGTGATGCGCCGCAGGCGCGCCGGTGGATTCATGCGGTAGACGTCACAGGTGCCGTAACCGACCCGCACGAACTCCTTGCTGCCGTCACCGTCGAGATCGCCGACATCACGCAACAGCCCTTCCTGGGGCTGTGCGTCGATGACCGACAGCTGGGTGCCCGTGTTGCCCTTGATCGTCCACAGCTGCACGCTGCTGTTGACGTAGACGATCGCCGCGAAGTCGTCACGACCATCGGCGTCGCGATCGCCGACGCTGCATGCGTACTGGTAGTACTCGAAGGTCGGGCCGAGGCGGTAGAGCCGTGCCCCGGTCGCTCCCGAGAACACGTCGAGCACACCGCGGTTGACATAACCGCCCGCGAAGTCCGTGGTGCCGTCGCCGTTGACGTCGCCGACGACGCAGATGTCCTTGCTGCCCAGGCCCCATATGCCGGTGGCGAGCGTGCCCTGGAAGGTGCGCAGCAGGTTGCTCGTCGCACCCGAGTAGATCCGCATCACGCCGGCCGTGTTGCTGTTGCTGCCAGGTTCGCTCGCCGCGAAGTCGCGCACACCGTCGCCGTCGAAATCGCCCACGTCGCGCAGGCAGGTGCCGAGCTGGCCTTGGGTGACGGTTCCGGTGATCGTGCCCAGGGGGCTCTGTGCGGTCGCGGTCGTCGCGAGGGCGAGGCACAGAGTGATGGAGACGACGGGGGCGGAAGAACGAAGGATCGAGTACTGCATCAGGTTTCGGCGTGTGAAGGCCAACAGGCTAGTGCAAGCGGGTTCGAGCACCATGGGCTACGAGACCGACACGCAGGCCTGTGGTCGTTTCGCACGCAGCGTAACCGTCTCCTTCCTGCAGGCGTTCGCCGTCAACGCTGCCAGAAGCGCGGTGACAACAGGGCCAGGATCGGCAGCAACTCCAAACGACCCAGCACCATCTGCACGCACATCGCCAACTTGCCGAGCATCGACAGGTCGCCGAAGCCGCCGAACGGCCCCACGTTGGGCCCCACCACCTGCACCGCCGCCCCGAGCGTCGGCAACGACTGCACGAGCACATCGGGATGCACGGCAGCCATCGCCGGACCACAGCAACCGAGCATGCTTGCACTGGCCGAGAGGCAGGCGACGAAGCTCAACCGCTGGTCGAGCGCCAACACCATGCTGCCGGCCAGGACGGTGAGCAGCCACAGCAACACGACCGACAACACCGTCGACAGCGTCGATGCCTGCAGCACTTCCTCGTCGAGCTTGATGCGTTCGACCAGGTTGGGTTGCACGAAGCGGCGCACGGTGTGGCCGAGCAGCTTCAGGCAGACGAGCAGACGGACTTGTTTGAGCCCCCCGGCAGCCGATCCCGAGCAACCACCGATCAGTGAGCAGGTAAGGATCACGATCAACGACAGCGGCGGCCAGGCATGGAAATCGGCGGTCGCGTAGCCGCAGCAGCTCAGCATGCTGATCACGTTGAACGAGGCTTGCCGCAGCGCCCCGCCAGGATCCATGCCCCGTCGCATCAGGTCGACGGTGACGCCGATCACCGCCGCAGCGGTGAACAGCGTGTAGATGCGGAACTCGCCTGACCGCAGCATGCCTTGCAGTCCGCTCCAGCCGTCGCGCACCACCCCCGCCATCACCGTGAAGCTGCAGCCACCGATGAACATGAACGTCGTCAGCACCACCTCGACGCCGAGACTGTCGAACAGGGCGATGCTGCTGCGCGTCGAGAAACCGCCGGTAGCCAGACACGTGAACGCGTGGCAGACGGCATCGAACCAACCCATGCCCCCGATCCACACCAGCGACATCGCACAGAGTGTCGTCAGGCCGACGTAGACCATCGCGATGCCGTGGGCGCGCGCCCGGATACTGGGCTGGTAACTCTCGGTGCTCACGCCGACGGCTTCGGCCATCAACAGGTTCTTGCCGGTGCGCCCCATGGCCGGCATCAACGCGACGAACGCCAGCACGATGCCGATGCCTCCCAACCACTGCAGCATCGCACGCCACAACAACAGGCTCGCAGGCGTCGCTTCGGGCGTCGGGTTGCCCGCGCCTCCGAGCACCGTGCCGCCGCACGTGGACAAGCCGCTGACCGACTCGAACAGCGCGTCGACGGGGTCCGGCAGCAGACCGGAGCCGAAGAACGGCACCGCCCCGATCACGCCGGCAACCAGCCAGGCGACCCCCGCGATCAACAGCGTCTCACGGCGGAAGAGTTCGCCGCGCGCGCTGCGACCCAGCCAGAAGAGCACCGCCGCGGTGCCGACGCCGGTGACGATGCCGGCGACGAACCCATCCTGCGAACAGACCGTGCCGTCGCCGTCCTCGCCCAAGGCCAACCCCAAGGGCACCAGTTGGACCAGGCTGAAGAACGCGACGAAGCCGGCGAGGACTCGGGCGACATGCCGAAAGTTCACGGGGCGCGACTATCGAGTCGCGACCGATCGGCGCCAAGCGATTAACCGTTCCTTTCAACACAGCGCCGCGTCGAGCAGCGACCGATGCGTGCCCGTCAGAGCGTCCAGCGTCGCGGCCGGAACCCCCGATACGTCGACCTCACGCTGGGGCGGCGACTGCAGGCGCGCCGCGGCGCGTTGCAGCGCGCCGACATCCTCGATGCCCAGACGCGACGCCAACGGCGCGACCGCGCGCGTCGCCGCCAGCGCGTCGAAGTCGACCAACACCAGCCTCGGATCCGACGCGTGCGTGAGCACGTGTCGATAGGTCGCGAGCCAGTAGTCGAGCCAGAAGGTGAGGCCACATGCGCGCGCGGCCACGTCGTTGCCCAGCAGCCCCTCGAAGTCGATCGGGCGCAGGTTGGCGCCGAAGTCGAAGTGTCCGATCGCGGCCATGTAGCGCCGCGCGAACGGGTCGGCGCGATGCAGCTCGAGGAACCGCAGATGCTGACGCAACAGCGAGGCCGCCTGCTGCAGCGGCTCGCGGAACGGCACGAGCACCGTGGCCTCCGGCACCGCCTGCCAGAGGGCCGGGATACGCGCGACGTGCAGGTTGTTCTTGGCGAGGTAACGCCGAGCCCGCGGCTCGTCGCGCGCACGCAGGGCAACGACCTTGCGGCGATGCGCCGCGAAGAACTCCTTGAACTCCGGGCGGTCGTCGTCTTGCCACGGCGTGATCGAGCACGCGCCGTAGTGCTCGGGCCAGAACACCGACCAGATCACCTCCTCGAACGCCTCGGGGCTGTCGACCGAGATCGAGATGCCGTCGCCGTGCGCACGTTCGTGCGGTTCGGTCGGCCGCTGCAGCCGCCGCGCCAACGAGCGCCACGCCATCGGGCAGAGCACGAACGGCATGTCGCGATAGGTGCTGGACGCGAACGCCGGGCAGGCCGCCAGCAGTTCGAGCAACATCGTCGTGCCGGCGCGCGGCAACGCGGTGATGAACACGGGTGTCTCCACCGCGGTGGCCGCGAGCTCCTTGCGGAACAGGCGCTGTTCGAGGTCGGCGATGCCGAGCTGCGCTCGGCGCGTGGCGAACGCGACACGATGCAACACGCGATCCCACCAGCCGTGACGCGGCGGCGAGCTCACGACCGACGCTCGCGCAGCAGCAGCGCGGTGACCGTTCCCAGGGGGAGCGCGACCAAGAAGAACAGCGGCGAGACGGTGCACCGCACGACGGCCTCGAAGTCGACCGCGCCCGCGACGCCGAGCAGGGCGACGAGGCCGAACGGCAATGCGATGGCCGCGGCGGTGGCAGCGACGATGCCAAGGCACAACCACAGCAGACGGCCCGCGTGCTGCCGCGCCGCCTGTTCGCGCTGCCGCTCGTCCAGGCCGGGATCCCGCAGCGCGGCGAACGCAGCCCGGCTCCGGTTGACGACAGCGTGGGCCTGCGCCGGTACCCGCAGCAACCTCGCGACGACGACGAACGCGGCGACCACGAACAGAGCGGCGGCCCAGGTCAAGGTTCGCCACTCCCGGCGGTCTCTGAGCGCCGCGTCGTTTCGGGCGCCGCGCCACCCTTCGCCGCGGCCCGGGCCCGCAGCACCCGCAGCAGACGTTTGATCGGGTACCAGACGAAACCGATCGCGGCGAACACCACCGCGGCGAGCAGCGCCAAGAACGCGCCGATCGCCGACAACGCGCCGCCGGGACCGATGTAACACAGCACGGTGATGGCGGTCATGGTTCGACTGGTCGGCAGGGTGTGCTCAGTGCTCTCTCAGTGGCGACGGTAGTGTGAGGCGTGACCAAGCGGAATGCGTTCGACCTGCTCGATGGCCCCCACCACGCCGGCATCGACGTAGTTGAGATACCACCAGACCACCTGCAGGTTGCGGTCGAGTTCGAAGGCTCGACCGCCGCACGAGTCGGTGATCAGCAGGTGCCCGTTCGCCAGCCACTGGTGACGGCCGAGGATCGGCGTGAAGAACGGATGGCTCGACGAACCCGCGAAGTACGTCTGCGCCGTGTTGGACCGCGCCGAGATCAGCACGATGCGGCTCTGCGGGCTGTCCTTGGCGGCGACGCCGAGGTTGTTGTTGTCGAACACGGAGAACGTGTCGCCGTCGACGAAGTGCGGATCGTGCTGGCGCACGAACTGGCCGGTGCTGGCGAACTTGATCACCCCGGACCTGCTGTCGAACACGAACACCGTGTTGACGTTGCGCAACGAGACGAGCACGTCACCCGGCGCGAAGATGCCGGGCTTCATGGTCGCGGGAAACGGCTCGACGTGGTTGAGGTGGGTGATGTCGCCGGACACGGCCGTCGAGAAGTTGTCCTGGCTGGCCATGCACAACAGGCCATACCGGCCGTTGGCCCGCAGCAGTTCGAGCACCGACCATTCCTTGACGATCTGGCCCGCCGTGGTGACGACGAGCACGGTGTCCTCGACGAACGGCGGCACGAGGTTGGGAAACCCGGCCAGCGGTTGCAGCCGCTCCTTCTGCCCACACACCCACAGGTTGCCGTCGTCGCCGCGCCACACCGAGTGATGCGTCTGGTACGGCAGGCGCCAGACGACGGCGCCGTCGCGGTCCAACCGCACCAGGCCGAGGTGCTCGAAGTTGAACACGAGGTCGCCGTTCTCGAGCACGGCGGCACCGTCGACGTGCGTGCCCGGACGCGAACGTGGCCGCAGCCGTTCCGGCACGTGACCGGCATCGGGCCAGATCGCGAACCAGTCGATGGCCCAGCGATGCACCGTGTTGCCGTCGAGGTCCATGACCTTGACGGCGAGCGAGTCACCGCGGACCTCGGTCACGAGGTTCAGCCCCTGCTGCGCCAGCCCGCTGTTGTTGATCGCGGGCAGGCCGGGCTTGACGTTCTTGTAGTACCAGCGGTCGTCGACGACGCCGGGATCCCCACGCAGTTGCGAGCCGCCCTGCAGGGCCTTGGCGAAGATCGCGTAGGGGAACAGCTGCAGGATGCCGGCGACGACGCCGTAACAGAGGGCGAGGAACACCGCGGACACCCAGAACAGATGGAACGCGACACGGTCCTGCTCGGACTTGGCCGTCTTCGCACGCATGAGGGCTCGATCTTCTGGGCGGGCGGTCGTCGATCCGGTTCGGGGCACCATCCCCGTGCCAACGCAGCGGCGGCGCCCTCGTCCGGGTCGGGGAGCTTACACCACGCCCGCCGCTTTTGTCGTCGCCGATGCGGCCGCCCGACACCACGATGCTCAGCGGATCGTGAAGTCGACCGTATCGCTGATGTCGATCGCCCCAAGGCACTGGGAACCTGCGAACGTCCAACCCTGCACCGCGAGCGGCAGGCCGACGTAGGCCGCATCGACCGGCACGTTCCAGTTCAGCACGCTGCCGACGAAGGTGATGCCCTGGTTGACGCCGAGCCAGCACGAGCACCCCGCGTTGAACGGGATCTGCCCGGGGAAGCCGAGCAGCGTGCCCGCGATGCCACCGCTGCCGACCGTGACGGTGACCGTCTGGCCCAGGACCGGCGAGCCCGATGCCGTGATCGGCAGGTTGCCGCATTGGCTCGGTCGGTAGCTGAAGAAGTTCGTGTCGCCGCTGTGACCGCCGTACGCCGCGAGCCGGAACGTGTTCAGGTTGACCTCGGTGAACGAGATCACGTAACGCGGCGTGCGATTGCTGCCGCCGCTGAAGTCGGCACAGAGGTTCGGCTGGCTGTAGCTCTCGACCGCCGAGGTCTGCAGGTCGCTGCGTTCTTCGATGCGGAACGAGTTGCCGGCGGGCAGGTAGGCGAGCGTCACCGCCTCCACGGCTTGTGGCATGCTGGCCACGCCCGTGGTCATGCAGACGACGAACCGGGTGCCGTCCGAGTCCACCCTCGGTTCACGCGCGTCGCTGCCCGGCGCACCGTTGCTGACGGGCAGATTGGTCTGCAGCGAGCCATCGCCGCGCAACAGATGACAGCGCACCTCCCGCAATTGCCCCACCGACGAGGCCCATTCGTAACCCATCGGCCAGTAGCGCACGCCGTTCGCGTCGATCGGCGATCCCGATGCCGGCGCGGTCTCTTCGCCGATCGACAGGGCGATGCCGAAGGCGGCGCCGGGCAGGCTCCCGTTCCAGTCGACGAAGCGACCATGCACCTCCTGGTCGTTGGGCGACGAAGGATACGGCTGTTGCCAGGTGACCAACCAGGAGGCGCGTAGGCCGTTGGACTGACCACACGACTTGCTGATCGACGGCCGGCTGGTGGCCGAGGACGTGGCGCTGAGCAGCACCGGGTTGGTGGTCTGCAGACCGCCGGAGGTCGTGAGCTGCTTGTAGTAGATCTGCGAGCCGCCGGCCGTCGTCTTGCTGAAGACGACCGTGTAGCGACCGACGCCGAAGTATGGATCGCTGCCCACGTCGGGGTGATGGTCGTCGCCGCCGATGCCGACGACGCCGTTGCGCTCGATGTCGAACGTCGCACCGACCGCGGCGTTCGCGGCGATCAAGCGGCCGCCGATGTAGAACAGCGAACCGAGGCGGACCTCACCCACGAGACAGAAGTTCTGGGCGTAGTTGCTGCCCGCGACCGCGACGCGCAGCCAGTCCTCGCTGGTGAAGTCGATCGCGAAGTCGGTGGCGACGAGCCCGAGGTTGCCGTCGAACATCAGCCCGAAGCAGTCCTGGTCGGTCAGGCTCCATTGGCGCTGCCAGACCATCAACGTGCGCCCGCCGAGCGCCTGGATCGAAGCCGGATCCGAGTCGTGCTGCAGTTGCGTGGTGCCCGAACCGAGCAGATACCAGTAGTTCAGCGTCGGATCGAGCACGATCGGCAACGTCGCCTCGGCGACGAAGGTGGCCGGGATCTCCATGCGCACGCTGGCGCCGGTCCAGACGATGTCGAGCGGCAAACGCCGCCCCCCGGCATCGACCGCGATGGCCTTGGTGTAGTCGACGTGGCCGATGTCGTTCGCGAAGCGCAGGCCTCCCTCGATCGCAGTCGCGGTCAGTTCCGTGTCGATGCGCACCTCGACGGCGATCGCCCCGCGGTTGGGCAAGGTCTCGAACACGAACGACTGCTCGAGCTGATCGAGCGAGGCCTCGACGACCTCGGTCAGCGCCCCGTGCGAGGTGCGCACCGCCGTGCCGTCACGCGTGACCCCACCATCGTGCAGCGGCAGCGGCTGCCCACCGACACACGCGCCGGCCAGTGACAGGTGCAGCGGGTAATTCTGCGGCGCACTGCTGCCGAAGAACGGGATCACCGTGCAGCCGCGCTGATCGAAGCTCGCCTTCCAGGTGCGCCCCAATGCCCACAGCGGCCCGTCCGGCCGCGGCTGATCGAAGCGGACCCGGTCCGCAACCCCCTGGGCGTGGTGAGGCGCAGGCGGAACAGGCTGTTGGGCACACAGATCGCCGAGCAGCGGGACGAAGACGAGGGAGAGCAGGAGCTTGGTACGCATGGACCACCGGGAGGGAACGCGCCGCAACGCAACAGGGGCTGCGACAGTCGTGACCGCTGCAGCGGCAGGGCCACGGAAACCGAACTGACGCCGCGCCGGTGGATCTGCATGCGTTTGGCCATAAGGTGCGCGACTCCGCCGAGCCCGACGTGTCCGCCGCCCTCCACCGCAACGACCCAGACCAGCCCCCGGTGAGACGCCGCCCGCTGCTCTGCGGCGCCGTCGGCGCGCTGGCGGCGGTGGCCCTGCTGATCTGGGGCATCGTCGACGTGTGGCCGTTCTTCGCCGACGACGCCTACATCTCGCTGCGTTACGCCGACCGTCTGCTGGCCGGTGCTGGCCTGACCTGGACCGACGGGGAACGCGCCGAGGGCTATTCGAACCTGCTCTGGCTGCTGCTCTGCGCGGCGGCTGGCGGTGCCGGTTTGCCGCTGCCACTGGCTGCGCGCGTTCTCGGCGTGTCGTGTGTCGTCGCGTCGCTGCTCGCGATCGCCTGGCGATTCCGCCGGTCCCCGGCCAGTGCCGCCGCGCCGCTGCTCGCAGCGACCGTCGCGGTGCCGCCGTGGACGATCGGCGGCCTCGAGATGCCGCTGGTGTTGCTGTGCAACACGCTGGCGCTGCTCGGACTCGAACGGGCCGTGTCTGCCGACGCACCGCGCCGCATCGGCTGGATCAGCGGCGGGTGGTTCGCAGCGGCCACCCTGACCCGCCCCGACGCACCGTTGCTGCCGGCCGTCGCCGCGATCGTGCTCGTTCTCGCGCCCGCCGCCGCGGCGCAGCGTTGGCGCCTGCCGATCGCCATCGTGACGCCGACGATCGTCGCCTGGCTGGGCCAGACCGTGTTCCGCATCGTCCATCACGGGGATTGGCTCGCCAACACCGCCCGCGTCAAGCTCGCGATCGGTGTTTGGTCACCGCGCGACGGCCTGGGCCACCTCGCCGAACTCGCTGCGGCGATGCCCTGGCTCGCTGCGCTCGCCGCCCTCGCCGCAATCTGGCCCCGACCGCACGGCGCCGCGCGCACCATCGCGCTGACGCTGACGGCGATGGTGTTCGCGTGGGCCGGCTACCTGGTGGCGATCGGCGGCGACTTCTTCCCCGCGTTCCGCTTCGCCATGCCGATCCTGCCGCTGCTCGGCTTGCTGGTCGGCATGTTGTTCGAACGGCTCGCCGGCGTGGACCGCCGCTGCTGGTTGCTCACGCTGACGGTCGCCGGTGTCGCGGTCGCATCGACCCGCATCGGCACCATCAACTCGCCGCAGACCGCGCGCGCCGCCGGAGAACGTTGGGAAGGCGACATGTTGGCCGCCGGTGACACCTTGGCCCAGGCGTTCGCAAACGAACGTCCGCTGGTGGCCGTCGACGCCGCCGGCGCCTTGCCCTTCGCCAGCAGGTTGCCGAGCCTGGACATGCTGGGGCTGTGTGACCAGGCGATCGCGCGCGACGTCACCCGCGCTCCGGCCGGCAACGCCTACGAACGTGCCCATCGCCGCGCGCGGCCCGACGAGCTGCTGCGGCGCGAGCCGGACCTGTTCGTGTTCGGCGGCGAACTGCCGCACGACGCCAACGGCCTGCAGCTGGTCGACGATGCGCGCTTCGTGTTGGCCTACCGCTGCGCCTGGCTGGTGGTGCGTGACGACCTCGGCGCGCGCTCGACGACCGGCGAGCGGCTGCTGCCGATCTGGTTGCGCCTGCACGGCCGCGTCGGGCTGCGGGTGCATGACGACCACATCGACGTCCCGGCCTACTTCGTCGGCGGCTGGCAGATGCAACCGGGCATGCGCAAGACGCCACCGACGGACCCGGTCGCGCTCGCCGCGTGGCAGCAGACGGCCGCGTTGATGCGGCCATGGTTGTTGCACGGCGTCGTGCTCGCGGTCGACGCCCAAGGGCCGTGCCTGCAGGTCCGTCGACCCGGCGAGTACTCGCTGCACGGCCTGCAGGTACCTGCGGGAGAGTGGCGGCTCACCGCCGAACCCGTGATTGCCGGCCTGCACTGGACACTGCGCGACGCCGACGGCGAGCCGTTGCCGGAGCGCGACGAGTACTCGCGTGTCGACACCGGACCTGTGCCCTGCGTGCTCACGCTGGTCGTCGCTGCCGAGGCCGTCGGAGCACACGTGCGCAGCGTTCGGCTGCAGCGACGCCGTTAGGACGCGGCGCCTACAGCGCCCGCAGCCGCGCCACGACCGCGACATGCCCCTGACCACCTTCGGCCGGGGTCAGCTGCAGGATCGTCCACTCACCCAACGCCACGACCGTCGCGCCGCGGATCTTGTTCTCGCGCACGTCGATCTTGTCGACCTGGGCGAAACGCGGGTCGCGCAGCGAGAACCGCGCCGGTTCCGTCGCGTGCGCCAGGATCGACAGGCGCAGGTCGAGCAACACGGTCGCGTCGTCCAGCGGCGCGACGTTGCCGCGCAGCAAGAAGCCCCGTGCGATGGAGCCGAGCTCCGGCGTCGTTGCGGCGCTGCCCGAAGCGATCACGACGTCGTAGCCCTTCACGTACGGCGTGTGCCAGGTGGCGCTGAGGCGGGCGCCGCGACTGGCGGACACCGTGGACATGCTGCGCTGCGGCAACGCACCGGCCAGCTGCTCGGCGGCGATGCCGCCGAACGTCTTCATGACCTCGTCCGGCACGTCACCGAAACGCACCTCGAGGGAGTATTGGCGCGCGTCGAGGCTTTGCAGCGACCGCAACTGGTCGACGATCCCCTGCTGCGTCGCCGCTCCGGCGCTCACGAACAGCATGCCGTCGAGGTAGCACATCGCGTTCGGCGCGCCGTCCCAGGTCGCGGGATCCACCTGCGACCGCAGCCAGTCCATCAGGCGTCCTTCGTCGAGCACCGCCGGCATCGGTTCGTTCTCCGACTCCTTGAACAAGGTGCCTTCTTCGTACGGAACGGTCAGGCCGGTCGGCCGGGCGGCCCCACGGACGAGGTTGCCGACCGGGTACACGGTCATGGCACCGACTTCGGCAGGCGTTGGCTGGCCGTTGCGCCGGACGCGCACACAGAGCACCACCCCTCCGGGAGCATCGCTGCCGATCAGCATCGCCTGCCCCGGACGCAGGTACGAACTCGCATGGCACGTGGCGATGCGCGTCACCGGCAGTTCCAACGAGGCGACCTTGCCTTCGTCTCCTGTCGGCAATTCGCGAACCGGCCCGGCTTCGAGCGAACGTTCGCATCCCGAGATGCTGACGAGCATCGCATCACCGCTCGTGCGCGCCGCCCGAACCGTCCAACTCGATCCATAGTTGTCGGTCGCGAGTGCCAGGTCGGGCGCAGCCGCGTTCTGCGCGACCATCATGCGCATGCCGGCGATGCGGTTCTGGATGCGCTTGGACTCGAGCAGCAGGGGATTGCGTGGGTCGGTCCGACCCGCATACACACGATGCCCATCCGCCGCCGTGAGCAGCGCATCGGCCTCCTCCGCAGACAGCACCGACCGGTGCTGGCCGAGGGCCGCGCCGGGCAACTCGTGCACCTCGATGAGCACCGGTTCGAACAGCAGCTGTCGCAGCCTGGTCAGCACCCCGCGGATGTTGGTGTGCATCGCCTCATCGCAAACCACGGACAGGAACCCGGCATCCTCGGCGCGGACCTCGACCCCTTCCCTCTCCCAGTACATCGGCGACGTGCCCATGCGCACCGCGCTCACCAGGTCGCCGATCTCGAGCGCGGCATGGGGTTCGTCACCCGTGTCGTCGGCGATCGGCACGAACGAGGCATCGACCACCGGCGCGGGCAGGAAGTCGGGTTCGCGGCGCACGATGTCACGCACGTCGTAGGCCCGGGCCCGCTGTTGGCCGGCATCCTGCTGGGCGTGGATGATGCCGAACGTGAACGCGATCACCAGGAACGGACGGATGGCGGCACCAGGGGTCTTCATTGGTGGAGCTCTGCTTGGGATGAGCCCACGCGGATGCGACAGGGCGGCATCCGGGGCGGATCGAGGGGCAACGTGGCGTTGGAACCCGAATTCGCCGACGCCGTAAGGCCCGATTGCGCAGAACTGGCGCCCGCAGCCGCGCCACGCGTCGCAACGACGCTCTCCACAAAGGCAACGAGGCCGGCGCCCACAGGGCCCGGCCTCGTCACTCACACCAGCGCGCTGCGATCGCAGCGCGCGGCGAAACACAGGATCAGATCAGCACGGTCGGATCACAGACCGATCTTGGCGCAGATGCCGTTCGAGGTGATCACGCCGGCCGAGTTCAGACCCGCCGTCAGCGGCGCCGCCTGGAAGAAGAACTGGACGTTCTGGAAGGCGGGGTTGTTCGGGATCGCAAAGGCCTGCTCGAACGTGTTGTTCGGGGTCAGGATGTTGAACAACGTCGCGAACGGGTTGATGTACTGGTTGCAGCCAGGCAGGCCGAAGGGAGTCAGATCGACCGGCGTGTTCAGGCCGGTCAGACCCGCGATCAGGACCTGGCCGAAGGTGCCGGGCGTGACGTTGGTGGTGACCACGTTCGGCGAGGTGCCGATCACCGGACGGGCGTCCATGCCGAGGATCGGCGGGATCGCGCCGTCACCGCTCTGGAACGGCATCGTCGCCGACAGGTCCTGGGGCGTGGGCAGACGCGCGCCGAGGCCTTCCGAGAAACCGACCAGGGCGTTGTTGCCGTAGGTGTTCTGGTTGGTCAGCGTGCCGTAGTTGATGTCGACCTGGCCGGTCGCCCACAGACGCAGTTCGATGTTGTTGGTGAAGCCCGGCACGGCGGGCCACTCCGGCACCTGATACCAGGTGATGGTCACGAACTGGTTGGCCGGGTCCACGTCATAGTGGATGCTGCCGCCGCCGGTGGCCGGATCCGCATCCATGTCGGCGTAGAACGGGGCGATGCGGGGAGCGTTGTCCTTCCAGCCCGCGGTGCTGCCATAAGCAGCGCCCGCGACGCCATAAGCCGTCGAAACGACCGCGTCGAGGTAGACGCAGCCGTTCGAGCTGATCGTGATGTTGGTCGCGCTGCCGCCCGGGAAGGGGAAGGTGAAGGGCAGGACGATCGGGGCCGACAGGGCGTCGTCCCAGGAGGTGCCCGACGAACCCGAGTTCGGCGGAACCGCGGTCAGCGAGGTGCTGGCCGGTTGCGTGATCGGCGTCGCTGCGCCGGGCGCAACCAGGTAGTTGCTGCCGAGCGGGATCAGCTGCATCGAGGTGTTCTGCAGGTCCGGACCGGTCGCGCTGGTCGGGAAGTCCTCGTAGAAACCGCGCGGACGGAAGTAGCAGCCCTCACCGAGCGTCGTCCAGAGGCCCGCCTGGGGGTCCGGCACGTAGTCGATGTTCAGGTTGAGGTCGGCCACGTTCACGCCGGGAGGCGCGGCGTTGGTCCAACCGGTCTGCTGGATGCCCTGGTTGCTGATCGACAGGAACGAGTCGCTCGGGGTCGGGTTGACGCTCGGGCTCACGCCCAGGCAGTGCAGGCCACCGGGGTTCGGCTGCGGAGCCACGGTCGGCATCACTTCGATCGCCACGCCGTAGAGACCGGAAGGAATCGCCACCGGAGTCGTGAACGCGATCGGCGAGCCAGCCGGCCAGGCAACGACGGTCAGCGTGCCCGAACCGGCGAGGGTCCAGGGCGAGCCGGGTTGACCAGGAGCCATCGCGGCGCCCTCGTTACCGACGCGGGTCGTCGGGCAGGTGTAGATGTTCACCACTGCCGTGTTGCCGACCTGGTTGGGCACCACCGGGTTGCCCTGGCCCTGATCGTACGTCGTCGCCATCATGCTCGTGATGGTGATCGGCGACTGCACGTCGGCGTCGAAGAAGTAGTTCATGCTGTCGCCGGTCAGGTTTCCGTAATAGAAACTCGCGGCGAACGGGTCGGTGAAGGAGATCGTCTGGGCCGGAGGAGCGCCGTTGCAGTTTGGGTTCTGAGCCACCGCCGCAGCAGCGAGGCTGAGCAGGGCAACCGCCATCGAGAGCTTTTGCATGTTCGATTCCACGTGGGAAGAAAGAAGGGAGAAGGGAACGCCGCCAAGGTTGGATTGCCGCACCTACCCTGTCGACCCCCGGTCGACGGCGAAGGCAACTTCGGTACAATCCACTGCTTACGGCAAGGGGGTGACCGTAAAGCAACCCTGGTGGGCGCCTTGGACGCGCGCGCGCCCGGGTCAGGTTCTGTGGTTCGGCGACATTTCTTGGCCATTCGCCGCGGTCAATCACGCCGCAGCGCACCGCCCATTGCGGTCAGGCGCCAAGCCACACGCGGGACACACCTGATTCATTGCGTAATCCCGAATATCGCTGGGCCGGAATCACTTGCCGCCCAGCACGACATCCACGGCCCCATCACCGCGTCGCACCGTCACCGCCAACGGCTTGGTGTCGCCGGCCAGCGCCCGCAATGCGGCGAGGAAGCTCGGCTGATCCTCGACCGCCGTGCCACCGACGGCGCCGAGCTTGTCGCCCGGCCGCAGACCGGCACCGAGCGCGAGGCCGCCTTGGGCAACCGCGGTGATCGTGAGCCCGTCGAGTTCGACGCCGAGCCACGTCTCGATGATCAGCTGCGCGTTGACCATGCCGCCGGGTTGAGCCCGTTCGATGCCTTGCCGCGAGAGGTTGCGGTCGAGGTCGGCGACGCCGAACGCAACCAACGCGGCGACGGTCGCGGTCTGCCGCTGGTACTGCGGCACGACGATCGAGACCGTGTCCCACTGCGAATGCCAGCCGCGCGCATATGGCACCTCCCCCTTCATGCCCCAGCCGTAGGCCGGCACCCCGACGGCCGCGAAACTGGCGTTGTCACTGCCGCCGCCGGCGGGCATCACGACCTTGCTGGCGCGCAGCGCGAACACGGGCCCGTCGAACTCCGGCTGCGGCGGCGACAAGCGCTCGAGGATCGGCGCCACGATCCTGGTGAAGTCCTCGAGCTGCGACTCGGCGATACCCAGCGACTGCGCCCAGTTGGTGCCACTGTCGTGGTTGAACACCGCGGACACGTGATGCATCTGCGTGCGGTGCTGCACGACGTACTGGCGCGAGCCGAGCAGACCTTGTTCCTCGCCGCCCCACAGGATGAAGCGGATCGTGCGCTTCGGCCGCGCGCCCGCGGCGGTCAGGATGCGCGCCACCTCGAGCGTCGTGCAGGTGCCGGTGCCGTTGTCGGTCGCGCCGGTCGCCTGGTGCCAGCTGTCGAGATGCGCGCAGACGATCACCACGTCCTCGGGGTCGGTCGAACCCCTCAGGTCGGCGACGACGTTGTGCAGGGTGACCGGACCCGGGCGCCAGCGGTTGCGCAGCTCGAACTCGACGACCACGTCCTTCTCGCCGCTCAGCAGTTCTTCGAGCTGGGCGCTCTGGTCGTCGCGCACCACGGCGTTGGCCCAACGCGGCCGTTCTTCGTAGGGACGCTGGGCGCGGCGGCTGTCGCCGAACACACGGATCTGGTTCTCCCAGTTCTTGTCGTTCCAACGCGTGCTCGTCGCCGATTGTGCGATGCCGAGCAGCTTGCCCTCGTCGAGCATCGCCTGCACCGCGTCGCGGACCGCCGCGTCTTCGCTCTGGCGCGACATCGCGCCCCAGACCCACAGGGCCGGATCCTGCGCGGCGCGCGCCTGCAGCGCGGCGAGTTCCTCGGCGGTCTTGGGCATGCGCACCAACGTGCCGCGCGCGATGCCGCGCGTGCTGCCGGTCCACGCCGGACACGCGACCTGCAGTTCGAGGCCGACGGGCTCGACCACGCGTCCCATCCACTGCTCGCGGTCCCAGCTCACCTGCCACTCACCCCACGGTTCGAGACGCGCGTCGAGCCCCATCGCCGCGAACTCGTCGCGCGCCCAGCGCGCCGCGCGGTCGAACGCGACCGAGCCCGTCAGCCGGCTGCCGAAGTCGTGACAGAGCACGTCCTGGAACGCGGTCACGCGGCTGTTCTCGAGGCCCTCGTGCACGATCTTCGCCGCGAGCGGCGGCGGGGCCTGGGCGGTGAGGGTGTGCAGGGTGACGGCGAGAAAGGCGATCGACAGCGCGCGCATCGCGTGAGTCATACGCAGCCGCGAGGTGCGGTGCGACATTCACTCGCTGCCGCGCGCGGGCTACCCTGACCGGTAGCCGCCCGCACTCGCCGCGGCGCCGCCACCGCCATGCCACACGGAGCACCTCATGATCGTCGATGCATCGAGCCACACCACCCTGGACGAAGTCGCCGAGGGCATCTACCGCATCAGCACGCCGATTCCGCCCAGCGTGGTGCCCGGCGGCTTCTCGTTCAATCGCATCCTGATCGACGGCGCTGAACCGCTGCTGTTCCACACCGGACCGCGCGGCATGGCGGCGCTGACCCTCGCCGCGATCACCAAGGTGATGCCGGCGACGCGGCTGCGTTGGATCGGGTTCTCGCACTTCGAGAACGACGAGTGCGGCGCCCTCAACCAGCTGCTGGCAACAGCGCCCGAGGCGACGCCGCTGTGCAGCGCCGTCAACGCCATGATCAACGGCGACGCGTTCGATCGACCGCCGCGGGCCATGCAAGATGGTGAGCGGCTGCAGGCCGGTGAGCGCGCCTTCCGCTGGCTTGACGCGCCGCATCTACCACACGCCTGGGAGTGCGGTTACCTGTTCGAAGAACGTAGCCGGACGCTGCTGTGCGGCGACCTGTTCACACAGCCCGGCAGCGACAACCCCGCGGTGACGAGCGCGGACGTGCTGGGTCCCAGCGAAGCGATGCGCAGCGCCATGGACTACTACGCACACGGACGCGACACCGCCGCCCTACTGGCGAAACTCGCCGAGTTGCAACCTCGGCTGCTCGCCTGCATGCACGGCAGCTGCTACGACGGTGACGGCGCAGCGCAGTTGCAGCAACTCGCCGCCGTACTGAGCGACACGGCTCGCTGAAGACCTGGCTCGCCGAACACACCCGCGCAGAGCTCACTTCGCCATCGGCACGACCACCGGCCAACCGGGGAACTGCTGCGCCACCCCGCGCGCGTCGTGGGTCGCGAACCGCGGCCAGCATTCGAACGTGATCGTGCCGGTCGCGAAGTCGTAGCGCGCGATGCCGTACCCGTCGCCGCGGCGCCGTTCGTCGCCGATGTCGTCGGGGTTCGCATAGGCAACCATCGAGATACGGTTGCCGAGCCCATCGAAGTAGTCCCCGGTCCACGGCAGCGGGCTGTGGGGCACCGGGTTCGCCCCCGCCTGCTCGTCTTCGGGGTGCCACCAGCGTCCATAGATCGTGTTGACGAGCGCGGGACCGGTGAACGCCCACGGGCCGTCGCCGAACGCGTCGATGCCGTGTTTGACCACCACCGCGAGGTGCTGGTCACCGCACAGGTGGATCGCGCCGGCGCGCTGCAGCAAGCGCAACGCCGCGTTGCGCTGCGTCTGCGGCCAACCGTTGCAGTCGAGGTCGGCGAGCAGGCGCGCGTTCTCGGCACCGTGCATGTGCACCGCGCCGCAGAACGCTGTCTGCGACAGGACGCACCGGGCGCGCGCGTCGGCTTCGCCGTCGGCCCAACGCGCCAACCACGCCATCTGTCGTTCGCCGAGCAACTGCAGGCCGGGCAGGTCGATCGCCTGTCGGTCGTAGCTGGGGTCGGTGATGTGATCGGGGCGCGGGCCCAGCTTGGGGATCTCGCCGAACGGCCCGGTCTTCCACTTGCGGTCCTCGAGGATCGCGAAGTCGACGCCGCCGAGCCGCAGGTTGGTGAAGTAGACGGTGATGCCCTGCGCCACGGGCGTCGGGTCGACGGCATCGGGCAGGTGCCACGTCTGCTGGCGCTGCACCATGTTCACGTAGGCCGCCGGCAGGAAGTACCCGCCATCGGTGCCGTTCGCCTTCATCGCGCGCACGCCACCCTCGCCCCAGACGTTGGGGTGACCGACGTCGTGGTCGTCGGGAATGGTGATCGTCGGCCGATCGCGCATCACGTCGCGGAACTGCAGCCCGAACTCGATCCAGCCGGTGGTGTGCTCGGTGTGGCGATAGGTCTGGTCGCCGGCGAAGAACAGCAGGTCCGGATCGGCGGCGCGCAGCCCCTGCACGAGTTCGTCGCGCGGTCCGATGGTGCGCGAACTGTTGCACGACAGCACCGCGATCTCGAGCTGCGGCTGGTCGCCCGGGTCCTTGCGCACCGTTCCCATGAAGCTCGCGTGTTCACCGTGCCGCACGCGGTAGCGGCAGTTGCGGGTCGAGTCCCAGGCCTCGACGCGGAAGTGCACGTCCCAACCCGGATAGAGCACGTCGGCACGGGCGACCTCACGCCAGGCTCCGCCCTGCTCGATCTCGAGCCGCGCGATCATGTCCTCGCCGGGCAACAGCGGGAACAGCTGCGCCGTCAGCTTGAGCACCGCGCGCGACGGATCACGCAGATCGACCGTGTAGAGCGCGAACGCGATCACGTCCTGCCGTGGCGCCTGCAGCGGAAGCGGCATCGCCGCCGCAGCCTTTGCGTCGGGCTCCCACCACCTGCCCGTCGTCCAACCGTCGAGTCTGGGGTGCTCGGCGCCGAACGGCGCCGCGGCGGGTTCTTGGACCTTGGGCACTTCGGGCGACGAGGCGCAAGCGGCGAGCAGCGAAGCGGGTACGAGCAGGAACGTGGGCACGCGCATGCCGCCAGTGAACAAGGTCGCGCGGAGCGACGCCACGGCGCAGCGGGGTGCCAGCACCGCCGGCGACGACCCGCAGCCACTTCACTTCTTCTGGCGAGGTTCAGGCGCGCCGTAGCGCCCTTGCAAGTCGGTGACCATCGCGGCGCGTTCGGCGTCGCACGCCTTGCGCAACGAAGCGAGGCTCGGCGCCTTGCCCTTGGCGAGACTGTCCATGATCAGCGCCTGAGCCAGCTTGCCCACGACGAAACCCTCGGCCTGGTCATGCGCCAACAACTCGCCGCCGAGCATGATGCCCGTGATGGTCTTCTTGTCCTGACTGGTCGCGATGCCGCTGATCGACAACTCACCCCAGAACTTCTCGTTGACCTTCTCGTCCTTGGGCAACGCGCCGGGGAACACCCAGAGTTGGGCCATCAGGCCCTTCTTGGCCATCACCCGGGCGGCGTCCGCTTTGCCCTTGCAGAAGTCGGCGAGGTCCTTGTTCTTGGCTGCCGAAGCGAGCGTGCGCGCAGCCGGCGCGCGCTTGGCGATCGCCTCGACCACTCCCGCATACTTCTTGGCCGCGAGCATCTCCTCGAGTTCCTTGGGGTCCAGCGGGAACGCCTTGGCCAGGCTCTCCTCGGCGAACGCTGCGAGATCGAACGTGTCCGGCCCCCCATCGGCAAGCTGCTGCAGCACCTGCTGCCGCTGCCCTGCGTTGCCCCATGCCTTCACGCAACGCCGCAGCGCGTCGGTGCCGTCGACGTTCTTGCCCGCGGCCTTCGCCGCCGCAGCGGCCTCACCCTCACCAGTGACGGTCTGGGGAGCACACTGACCCAGGGCCCACGCCTGCAGATCGAAGCTGCGCGGCGCCTTCTCGCAGAGTCGCTCGAGTGCGTCGCGCTGTGCCTGCTTGGCGCCGCCGAGGCTGTCGAGCCACTGGCTGAGCAGCGACGCCGGTCCGGCCTCGAGCCCGAGCGCCTTCTCGACCGCAGCCTCGGCATCGTACGGCGAGCCGACGTGCGCGATCTTGCCCAACTTGTCGATCACGATCGTCGTCGGCCAGCCGCTGATGCCGTAGGCGCCGATGGTGTTCTTCGCGGCGTCGGAGCCGACCGGCATCGTGTAGCCGTTGGTCTGCAGGAACGGCTCCATCTTCGCCACCGGCTCGTAGGAGATGGCGAGCACGGTGAGGCCACGTTCGCGATAACGATCGTGCAGCTTCTGGATGCCGGGCATCGCGCGCACGCAAGGCCCGCACCAGGTGCCCCAGAACTCGAGCAGCACGACGCGCCCGGCGAGGGATTCGAGCGTCGGCGCGACCCCCTCCCAGTTGAGCCAGGCATCGGCAACGATCGCCGGCGCCGGTTCACCGACGGCGGGACGCTGACCGATCGCGATCGTGGGGGCGAGAACGAACACCGCGACGCAGGCTGAGGAACGCAGCGACATGGCCAATCTCCTGTGGCGGACTCTCGTCGCGTGCGGCGGGGCAAGACTTGCCGTGGCACCGCACGTCCGGCGAAGAGGATCCGCCGACGCGGTCGAACCGTCAAGGTGGGGCGGGACGGGCACTGGCGGACCGGCGCCGCCGACCTCTACCGCGCCGGCGGATCGACGAGGTTGTAGACCGCCTCGTAGAAGCTGCGCGCGCCGCGGAAGTCCGGCGCCGTGCCGGCGAAGACCGGCGGATCGGCGCCCGAACCGGCGATGCCGAAGAACGGTCGCATGTACCAGCAGACCTGGCCACCGACGAGCAACGAGACGAACATCCAACCGCCGACGAGCAGCAGCCGCGGCGCGCCGATGCCGAGCGTCTGCAGCAGGTGTCGGACCTGGACGGCGACGGCCAGGCAGCCGCAGACGGCGATCGCGAACACGTTGAGCCCCTGGAACAGCGGGTAGTCTCCGAGATCCGCGCCGTCGAGCGTCGGCTGCACGTTGGTCATCGCCAGGAAGAACACCGCCGGCGACAGTCCGGCGAGCAGGACCGCGGTGTCGCGGAAGATCGTCAGCACCGCCCGCTGAACCTGCACGAACGTCATCGCGACCCCGAGGAAACGAGCCACGACGAAGTAGCACGACGCGCACACCACCGCCGTCGTCAGGATCAGCAGCGGAAACTTCCACAGGTTGCGCGCGGCGTAGAGCCAGCTGTTGCTCGAGCCGATCGCGAAGCCATAGGTCGCCGCGGCGCCGACCAGGGTCAGCAGCGAACGCATCATGTGAACAGACCGAGGGTGCCCGCCATGCGCCACGTGATCCACAACAGCAGCACCTGCCAGCCGATCCAGAGCGGCCAGCAGGCGCGCAGCACCTGCAAGGTGGTGTCGACGAACATGCAGCGGTTGAGATGCGACAGCCCCAACAGCAGCGACGCACCCAGCAGCACGACGCGCGACGTCGCCGACGACGCGACCGAGTCGTGCGGCATGGTCGCGTCCAGGAACCAGTAGATCGGGAAGAACCCGAGGGTGAACAGGGCGGCTGCCGACGGGATCACCAACGCGAGTGCGAGGTTCTGCGTGACGGTCAGGCGCAGGCCGAGGTAGGAGCCGAACACCTGCAGCGACGGGAAACAGATGATCGTCGAGCCGAAGAACAGGGTCGCCGCGCGCGCACTCTGGCCCGGCCCGTCGACGGCTGCGAAAGGCAGCGCGAACACGACGCTGCAGGCGACCAGCACCATCAGCAGCAGCGCGATGCCACCGCCGCTGCACACGCTCGCGACCAGCCGGTGCCGTTCGGCGAGCACGATGTCCAGGGTGCGCAGCGGCTGCGAGAGGCAGGCGCGCAGTTCCTGCGGCGAGAACGGGATCGCGGGCACCGGCGGCGCGGCGCACACGTCAGCCACGGTCGAGGAGGTGGTCGCAGGCGCCGGAGTGCCTGGGGAGTCTGGTGAGTCGGTCATCGGAGGCATCCTTACTTGGCATTGCAAAGTATCATGCTGACTCTGCATTGCAAAGTCCCCCTCTGCCACCGGCGCCTTCGGCGGGGATGCCCGTTGCGCCGCAGCCGACGCACGCCACCAGCGGAGACGCGCCGACCTCGGCGATCGCGTCGCAAGTGTGTAGCGACGAGCAGCGGACGCGACGCACGCTTAGGCTCTGCCAACCGTCGGGCGTGCGCCCCCTGGGGCATGGCCCGTCCCACCGCGTCAAGGAACCAAACCATGCACCTCCAGACCACCTTCGCCATCCTGCTGTCCTGTTCACTGTCGCTGGCCCAGACCATCTACGTGCCCGACAACCAGGCGAACGTCGGCACCTGCAACGCGATCCCGTTGAGCCCGTCGTTCGCGCCCGCCACCACCTACGTCGGTGCGATCCCGGCCTCCTACCTCAGCCTGCTGACGCCGACGATCCACGATCTCGAGTTCGCGCCGTGCGCCTCGGGGTCCTTCAGCGCAACCAACCTGCAGATGGGCATGGGACACATTCCGACCCCGACCCCCAATCCGTTCACGTTCCCGACCTTCGACGCCCTGGGCAACGTCACGTCGCTCGGCAGCTTCATCGACTACACGCCGTTCTGGAACTCGGTCTCGCAGGGTCCCTTCAGCTTCACGATGACCGCGAACACGTGGTCGCCGATGGGCCTGGGCAGCGCCACGCCCGGCTTCACCTGGAACGGCACCAACGACATCGGCTTCTACATCACCTACAACACGGCCAGCGGCGGTGGCAGTTTTCATCGCACCACCACGGATCCGTTCCGCCTCTACGCGTCAGGCACCTACCAGGCCGCGGCGTCCTCGGGTTCGGGCGCGGCGGGCCTGAAGATGGGCCTGGTCACCGGCACCGGCGCGTCGTGTCCCGGTTGCGGCCCTCTCACCATGACGCTCGCCGGTGCGCCGACGCTCGGCGGATCGGTGACGATGACGCTCGGCAACTACGGCAACGGTCTGCCCGTCATCGGCATGGGGTTCGGCCCGTTCTGCTTCGCCAACTTCTGCAACACCTGCACGATCGGTCACTCGTGGTTGGTCTCGGCGTTCGGCAGCTCGCAGACCCTGCAGATCCCCAACGACATCGCCTACACCGGATTGCAGATCGGCGTGCAAGGCGTCGGGCTGTTCACGCCGGGCGGCTGCCAGGCGCCATCGGTGGCGCTCAGTGACACGTACGTGTTGACGATCCTGTGAGCGCCGGCGCTCGACGACGACGCACCGGCTGCGGCCGGAACACCGGCAGGAAGTCGCGGCCGTCGTGATCGGTGATCGTCAGCCGCGCGCCGCTGTCGATGGGCAGCAGACAGACTTCTTCGTCACCGTCGGTTCGCCAGTTCCGGTTCCGCGCCCTCAGGCGCCGCGTTGTGCCGCAACCGTCACCCGGAACTCCACCGGCACTCCCGGCGCGTGACGACCGACCAGTCGCGCGAGGTCCGCGAGGTCCTCGGCGAATCCGACCTCGCCGGTGACGGCGACCACCTCACGATCGGGGAGCGCACCGATCGAGACCGCGACGAAGCGCGGGTCGTGGCGCAGGTCCGCGTGCCACGACTGCGCCCAGTCGTTGACAAACAACACGAATCGCCCGCGACGCGACGCGGCGAAACCGAGGTCCGCGGCGATCTCGTCGAGTTCGGCCTCGATGGCCTCGACGACCTCCTGCACGGTCTCGCTCGGTTCCCCGCGCGCCGCGGCGCGCGCCACACGTTGGCGGACCTTGACCACACGCTCCACATCCTGGAACACGCCCTGGCACAAGAACCGCAGCTCATCGATCCGCCCGCGCTCGTCCGCGCTGCAGTCCGCCGGCGCAGGGAACAAAGCCTGGTCGATGTGGGTCTTGACGAGCGATTCTGACCATCTCGGCGTCACGGCGACCAGGATCGAGTGCACCTCGCGGGCCGTCAAGCCACGCGCCTCATCGGACCATGTTCAGGGTTCGACATCGCCCGCGCCGACCGGGCACTGCCATTTCCCGAGTGGGGCATTCGCCCGCAGAGTCCCTCGCGCACACTGTGCGACGAAAGAGGCCATTCGAGCCCGGAGCGCGCGCCAACGGGTCTGTCCCAATTCCACAGCACCGACTTCCGAGGGCTTGCGCACTCGCCTCCTGGCACTCACCCTGGGCCGCTTCCACAACTGACCCCTGCAACTCTCTGATCACCAACTCATGAAATCCGAGCTCTCTCTGGCAGTCGCAGCCCTGTTCAGCCTCGCCGCTGCTCTCCCCGCCCAGCTCTCCGGCACCTATGCCGTCGGCGTCGGCGGCAACTATCCCGACATCGCCGCCGCCGTCACCGCCCTGAACACGAGTGGTGTCAGCGGCCCGGTGACGTTCCTGGTCACGACCAGCGACAACAGCGGCCCGTGGACGATCAGCGCGTTCACCGGTCAAGGCGCAGCGAACCCGGTGCTGTTCGACGCGCTCGGTCCGATCACGATCGGCGGCGCGCAACCGCTGCTGACTCTCACCGGTTGTGCTTCGGTCACCTTCCGCGGCTTCAACGGTACGTTCGCCGCCACGCCGAGCCCGTTCGTCATCAACGCCGGCACCACCGACTGCGTGTTCACGGGCTGCGATTTCCAGGCAGCCGTCGCGACCTCGGGGCAGGCGGTGTTCAGCCTCGTCGGCGGCTCCGGTTGCCGCTTCGAAGACATGAGCTTCGGCGGTGGTTACGAAGCGCTCTACGCGCAGGCCGGCAACGACGGCACCACCGTTGAACGCTGCCGCATCACCGGCGGTGGCTTTTGGACCATGCGCATCGACGGCACCAACTTCAAGCTGGTGAACAACTTCATCAGCGGCACGTCGAACTACGGCATCCGTGCCGGCACCAACTGCACGAACCTGAAGATCTGGCACAACTCGGTCTACAGCTTCCACCCGGCCAATGCAGGCAGTCAATACTGCACCCTGCGCTGGTACGCGAGCGCCGCCGGCACCGAAGTCGTCAACAACATCTTCTACGACGACTACCCGAGTGCGATGGGCAACAACATGTGGTGCTCGGGCGCCAACCGGCCGACGCTGATGGACTACAACTGCCTGTGGAGCAACGCGGCCGGCTACACCCCCGTCTACGCCAGCGGCGCCCAGACGTTCGCCACGTGGCAAGCGCTCGGCTTCGACGTCAACAGCATCGCCGCGGACCCGCAGTTCGTCGCGCCGGGCGCGACCCCCGCCGACCTGACCCTGCAGGCCAGCTCGCCGTGCGCGCAGACCGGCACGTTCCTGATCCCGGTGCTGACCGACTTCTTCCAGGCCCCGCGCACGCCGCCGGTGAGCATGGGCGCGCACGAAGAAGACGGCATGACCGCGTCGTACACGGTGATCGGCGCCGGCTGCCCCGGCTCGGTCGGCGTGGCGACCAACAGCGCTTCGGCACCGCCGCGCCTGGGGCAGTCGTCGACGATCACGTTCGGCAACCTGCCCGCGCCGTACTTCGCTTTCGCGATCATCGGTCTCAGCAACACGGTGTCGGCGTTCGGCCCGCTGCCCGTCGATCTGAGCACGTTCGGCGCACCCGGCTGCTTCGGCCGCGTCAGCACCGACGTGACCATCTTCCTGCTCGGTTCGGGTGGCGCTGCCTCCTTCACCAACTCGACGCCCAACCAGCCGTACTTGATCGGCCTGCCCTACTACACCCAGGCCCTGGTGTTCGACGCGGTCAACCCGCTCGGCGGCGTGATGTCGGACGCCGCTGCGGCGATCGTCGGCCTGTGACCGAGCGGTCTTCGTCCCGGCCGCCGGTCACTGCAGCACAGCGGTGACCGCACCGGTGTGCGCGAAGCCCAGCGGCGCTGCCGCGTCGAACACGCCGAACTGGAACGACAAAGGCAGTCCGTTCGCAGCCGGCGTGTTCGGCACCGAGAACGTGTAGCTCAACGCACCCGACAACGGACTCGTGTGTGTCCATGTCTGCAGCACCAGCCAGACGTCGCCGGTGACGTAGACATCGGCGACCGGGAACGAGATGCCGCCGGGGATCGGCCAGCCGATCGCCAACAGCGCCGGCGTCGCACGTGCCGCATTGTCGAGCCAGACGTCGATCGGACTGCCGATCGCCGGCCAGCCGGAGAGACCGATCTGCGGATTGCCGTAGATCCCCGGACGGGCAGTGCCGTAGGCGAACGTGTTGCCGGCCGCGTAGGGCGCGAACAGCCGGAACTTCGCCGCGCCACTGGTCGCTGCATGCCAGGTCGCGCCATCGCTGACCCGGATCTCGCTCTGCACCTGGTTCGGGTCGTTGGCATTCGACGTCGAATGCTGGTGGAACATGCCGGTCACGCGCCAGACCAGGAAGTAGTCGGTGTTGCCGGCGAGCACGGCCGGCTGCGCGAAACGTGCGCCTTGCCAACAGCGTGCGTGCAATGTCTGCCAGCTGCCCGGTTGACCGACGAGCTGATCGGGCAGGCCGCTGGTGGCGTTGCGCGTGCGGATCTCGAGTGTGTGCGTCGCCGGCGGCTGGTTGCCGGTGAACACCTGCGCCGCATCGAGCACCATCGCCGTCGGTGCCGTGAAGCGGAAGCCGAGCACGCTGGCCGGCCAACCGACCGCGCTGTTGCTGTACGAGAGGTTGTCGTTCTGTGCGAAGACGAGCTGCTGTGCGCTCAGTGGGGCGATGCCGAGGGCGAACACGAGCCCGAGGGTTGGGAGCGTTCTCATCGTCGCAAGGCTAACGCTTCCTCGGCGGATCGGGCGGCGGGCTTCGCACCACGCCCACACCGATCAATACACCCAACTCTCGATTGCGCCGGTCGCCACGAACCCCTCGGCCACCGCCGCATCGAGCACGAGCGCCTGTGCGGCGACCCGGTAGCCGACGAACACCGGGCTGTTCGGGATAGTCACGGCGGTCGACGCCGTGCCCGCCCCCGGCAGTCCTGGTGCGCCCGACACCGGCAGGATCCGCCCCACGGGTGACGACAGGTAGAACGTGCTGCTGCCGATCGGAGTTGCGACGAGCGGTCCCAACGACCAGCAGACCAACGCCGTCGTGCCGCCGACCGCGTTCGTCACTTCGTAGGTCACGGTGCGCCCGATCCCGGCGGTGCCGCGACCACTCAGTTGCGGCACGAGACCTCCCGTTCCTGCGGTTCCCGCGCCATGACGGGTGTGACCCGCCATGACCCAGGCGCGCCAATCGGTACCGTTGAAGTTGGTCTTGGTCAGCACCAGACCACCGGCATCGAGCGAGAGGAAACGGCGCGCGGCCTCGCCGGTGACGAGGCGCCAGGCGACACCGCCGTCATCCGATTGGATCACCGCACCCGGAGGCCAGTAACCCTCGGAGAATGCCAGGTGCACGAACAACGCGTCCGGTCCGACGTGCGCGGCGATCGTCGCGCCGCGGTAGAGACCGACCGCGTACGGCAACGGCAACCAGGTCTGCCCATCGTCGGTGGATACCTGCAGCAGCAGGTTCGTCGGCAGCGCCGCGGCCTGGGTCGCGACCACCAGGATCGTGTGGCCGTGCACCGCGATCGAACGCACCTGCTGCTGTTGCGAAAGGCCAGGCACGGCGACGTTGTTCCACGAAACCCCGGCATCGGTCGAGACCCGCAGTGGTGCGCCGGTCTCCGTCGCCGCGACCACGATGTCTGCCGAACAGGCCCACTGCGTGATCAGATCGCTACCGAACGACTGCGGGGTCGGCAACCACGTCGCTCCACCATCGGTCGAGCGCTGGTAGTACGCGAGGTACGGTGTCCCTTGCCGGTTGATCACGACGTGGATCTCGTCACCGACCGCCGTCGCCAGCACCGAGTGGTTGCCACCCGGCTGCGTGCCGACATCGAGTTGCTGGTCGGTGCCCAACCACGTCGCGCCACCGTCGGCGGAGAAGTTCGCCCATGTGTTGCCCGCGGTGCGGGACTCGGTCCAGACGACGGCCACGTTCGCACCGTGCGCGTGCGCGTGCACACGCGTCACCGAAGGCACCGAAGACTGCGTGCTGATGCGCACGGGAGGCGCCCACGAGTCGCCGCCGTCAGCCGAGCGCAACAGGTAGGGTCCGCCCCACGGCACGCAGACCGCTGCCGCCACCAGGTCACCGTCGACGGTCAGACCACCCATGAGGCCGCCCAGCAGCGGCGTGGCGCCGCCGATGTAGGCGAGCGGTTGATCGTGGATCGGGAACGAACGACCACCGTCACGCGATCGCGCATAGTGCACGAAGTGCGGGGCAAGACCCGCGGTCACGCCGACCGCATGGATCACGTCACCCGTGTGCACGATCTGCATCTGGTTGACGTCCGGCGTGTAGTTGAGCAGCGCGGTATGGCCGGGCCACTGGGCGACGAGCGCACCGGTGAGCAACAGCGCGGTCACGGCGGCGCGCGACATGGGCACTTCGTGCATCGTTGGATCCTCCGTTTGGAAGGCGTCTGGAGCCTCACGCGTCGGGCAGGAGGCGCGCCGCCGAGGGCCGCCACGACTTCCCGTCACGGCGAACGCCGGACAGCCGCCTTGACGCGACCTCGATGATACCCACGCTGCCAGCGTGAGGGGCGAGCTGTTCGATCGCGCCGCGCCCGGGCGCCGAGCCACGGTGATGATGGCGCAAGGCCGCCACCCGTTCAGGTGACGGGCGCGGAAGCGGCTGCTGCACCCGGATGCTCTTCGCGTCGCCGTCTCGAGCCACTGCCAGGCCCGATACCCTCGACGACTTCGCCGTGGACTCCGCGCGCTACCGCCCTTCGAGCTTCTTCTCGAGCGCGGCGAGGCGCGCCGTGAGCGCCTCGACCTGCTTGGCCAGCGCGGCGACCTGTTCGGCGAGCCCGGGCGCGGGCTCCTTGGGCGCGACGTCCGCGAGGCGGAGCAAACCGATCGCGCTCGCCACGGCGTTCTGCGGACCCGACAACACGAGCGACGCGTTGTGGCCGACGTTGCCGAGCGTCAGCCCGGTGCCGCCAGGCCCACTGCGGCTCGCGAAGAACGGCCGCAGCGCGTTGGTCGCAATGGTCGCGTTGATGTGCTCGAGCGGGACGACGGTGGTCACGCACAGGAACGAGTCGGGGCGCGCCATGACCTGCTCGACGGTGCGATGCACGGCACGCGCCGCGACCTCCCGCGCCCGCGGGCCGTTGCGGGCGATGATCTCGTAGACGCCGCGCGCCTCGTCGACCGGCGTCAACGCGAACCCGTTCATCCACAGCAGGCTCGAGAACATGTCGACGCAGCCGTCGGCGTCGGTACGCACCGGCTGCTGCAGTTCGACGGCAACATCCGCTGGCGCCATCTGCAACTCCTGCTCCTTGACGAGGATGTTCCACTGCAGGTAGGCGCGGCAGCGCTCGATCAGTTCACTGAGCTCGGTCCGACCGGCTGGGAAGACGAACGCTGGCTTGCCGCCTTCCTTGGGCTTTTCGGCAGTCTCGGGGGCCTGCGCTGGGCACACGGCCAGCGTGGCGAGAACGAAGATCGACGCTCGTAGGGTCATGGAGTCTCCAGGGAAGGCGCGGTGGACGACAGCCGGCCGCCGATCTTCCCGCGGCTTGCCGGCTGCGCCAGTGGACTGTCGACCTCGCTGACTCGAGGTCGACACCTGAGCGGCAAGCCACATCGGCGATCCGTCTGCTGCGGGGCCAAACACCGCTGCCCTTGCGACACCTGACCCATCGGGGATCATGACCGGGTGGCACTCCGCACCCGTATGCAAGAATGCATCGACCACCGAGTCGCGCTGCTGCTGGCTGTCATGCTTGCAGCGGCACCGCTGTGCGGTCAGGCAAGTGTCGACATCGCTGTGGCATGGTCCGATGGCGAACCAGCTGCGGGCGTGCTCGTACGCCTGTATCCCGTCGGCGCCGATCGCCGCGGCCCGTTGATCGCGCGCTGGCGCCGCACGGATGCCACCGGGATCGCGCGCTTCACCGGGATCTCGCCCGGCACCTGGCTGGCGGACGGCGATCACGGCGGACGCGAGCGCGTCGAGGTCGATGACAATGGCGCCGAGGCGTGCGTTCGACTGCCCGCCGGCATCCGGGTTCGTGGCAAGGTCGTCGACACGCAGGGTCGCGCCATGGCCAATGCCCAACTCTGGCTGTCGACCGTTGCGGCCACGGATCGCGAAGGCGTGATCCTCGGCACCACTTCGGAGGACGGCACGTTCGAACTGACCGAAGTGCAACCCGGTCGACTGCTGCGCGCGGTCTCCCCGGGATTCGCCGCGACGCGCCCGACCGCGGTGCACGACGACGGGCCGATCACCCTGGTCTGCGATCTTCCAGGCCGCGAGCTGCGGGGTCACGTGCGCAATGACCGCGGCGAGCCGCTGGAGCACGCGCTGGTTGCGGTTGAGCTACCCACCGCCAAACGGCGCCCCGACTGGTGGCCGGCAGATCTCTTCGACCCGCGGCCAGTGCCCATGGTGACGACCGATTCCAACGGTGCGTTCGCATTGCCCGGCTTGCCGATCGAAACGCAGTGCGTCTGGGTAGGGCACCAAGACCACAGCATCGCCTGCAAACGCGTCACGCCGGGCACGACGACCATCGAGTTCGAACTGCCTCGAGCACGTGCGCTGCGCGGCACCGTTCGCGACAGCGCCGGTTTACCCGTGGCCGGCGCGGAGGTGATCGCCGGTTCGCTCGCACTCGCCAGGCAGATCGGCGAGGGCAGTTTCGAATGGGCACCGTCGCGACTGGGTGGCGACGACTCAGGGGCACCGTTCCGGCCGCACACGGAAGGGCTCGAGCCCCTGACGATCGCACCAGAGTGGGCGCGGTGGACGACACGAACGGCCGGCGACGGCACGTTCGCGTTCACTGGCCTGCCGCAGGACAGGGGCTTCGTGCGCGCCCGCGCCCAAGGTGTGGCGATGCAGCGCCTCGACCCCGGCGAGGACCTGAACTGCGTCTTGCAGCTGGAATCGGGCCGCGAGCTGCGCGGAACCATCGCGGCCTCGAGCGGCGAGTTGCTGCCTGGGTGGCACGTGCTGGCGATTCCGTCGATGCCGGATACGAGCGATTGGCGCGCCACCGTCGCCGACGCGAATGGCCGCTTCAGCATCGATGGCTGCCTACCCGTTCCGTACGACGTCGTCGTCCGACCGCCGTCGACGCGCTGGATGCGGTTGCCAAACGACGGGTGGCGTCTGACAACCACGGTTCCGGACGGCCAGCCGTTGACGCTGAGATTGCCGTTGGATCCCAAATTCGCGTTCGTGCGCGTGCACTTGCGCAAGGCCGACGGCAGCGACCTCCACGGTGCAGCCCTCGTGTTCGAGAGCCCACCGGGAGCTGAGCCGTCGTTGCAGATGCACCTCGCCGCGTCCGAACAGACGTGGCCCGGCGGCGGCGCAACCTGCGTGGTCGGCCCCGTTCCCGCTGGCACCTGGGTCGTGACCGCGCGCTGGCGTGACCACACCCTGCCCCTGGGTGCTTGCCGCTTGCCGGCAGGCGACACGCTCGACCTGGGGGTGCGCGTGTTCGCGACGACGCACGCGCCGCGCTGAGCCTCGCGGCGGTTGTCGCCCGAGTCCGTGTGCCGCCGCGGGCAACCGAAGGAGCGGCAGAAAGCTGAACCCTCTGCGCGCGTTCCTGGCGATGCTGGCTGCGTGACCGGATCGAGTCGCAACGAACTGGCGCACCCGCCGACAGGCGGCGCCGCGGGCCCCCTGCTCCAGCCGCACGCGGCGATGCTGCGTCGCTACCTCTACGTGCTCGGGGCGCGCGTCGATCGCATCGACGACCTGGTGCAGGAGGTGTTCGTCGTGGTGCTGCAGAAGGGATTCGAGGATCGCGGTCCGGCCGCGATCGGCGCGTTCTTGCGAGCTGTCGCCAAGAACCTGCTGCTGCGCGATCGGCGTTCGCTCGCCGCGCGGCGTGAGGTCGAACTGGCGGACGGCACCTGGAGCTCACAGTGCGGCGACGACGACGGCAGTTTTCGCATCGACGCGTTGCGCCAATGTGTCGAAACGCTGCCGACCAAGGGGCGGCAGATGCTGCAGCGCTGTTACGGAGATGACGCCGGCCGCGCTGCACTCGGTGCCGAGTTCGGCATGGTGGCGGACGGCGTCAAGACGGCACTGCGTCGACTGCGTGCGGCACTGCGCGCGTGCGTGGAACGGCGAATGCGAGGTCGATCATGAACGACGAAGCGGTCCAGGAACGTGCCCGTGAGCGATTGTTGTCGGCGGAAATCGCCGAGGTACTGCAAGTGGAACTGGCGGTGATCGACGCGGTCGAACGCGCGCCATGGCGACACCACGGCAGGTCGCTCGCGGCGGCCGTGGTGCTGCTCGGCATCGTCATCGCTGGCGGCGTCGCGTGGTTGCGGGAGCACGACTCACGGCTGGCCCAGCAACCGCAAGATGCCCCCAGTCTGCGCGATTGGCTTGGTCGGCAGCCGCAGGGCACCGAGATCGAACAGCTCCCGCTGGTCGACATCGAATCGCTGCTCGTGCCGATGACTCTGCCCGGCGAGGGACCGATCCGTGGGCTCGCGTGGCAGGACGGACTCGTCTGGCTGGCTCGTGGGGAGACCCTTCTGGCCTGCCAACCGGCACCGACCAAGATCGTACGGCAGCGGGCGTTGCCGACGGGTCTGCGCGGGCTGGCAGCGGACCGTCGGTTTCTCTACGTGCTCGAGCGGGACGCGGTAGAGGTCTTCGACCCGATTGCCCTGCAATCGGTGCGGCGCCTGCCGCTGCCCGAGCACGAGGCCGATGGACCACCGCGTGCGATCTGTTGTCGTGGTGACCAGATCTGCGTCGCGTTCGGGCGACGCCTCGTAGCCATCGACAATCGAACTGCCGAAGCGCAGGAACTGCCGCACGGACCGACGGGGCTGCTGTGGTTGGCGAGCGACGGTGAACAGTTGTGGGGTGGGGACGAACGCCGGATCGTGAAGCTGGCCGGAGACGGCGGCGCCTCGACGATCGCCTCACTGCGACTGCCGATGTCGGTGCAGCGCGGCGCCGCCGCGTTTGCCGGTGACCGCCTGCTGTGCGCGTTCGACCTCGACGACAACGGTGGTGTGCGGCGGCATGTCGCCGGCTACTTGCCGCTCGATCGGGTGATGGAGATGCCTGTCGATTGTCTGTCGGTCAAGATCTACAGGCACGACAAGGGATTGAAGTACGAGGTAGGCCCCAAGCCGTTGTCCGATCTCGGCGTCGTCAAGATGGAGTTGCAGCGCATCGCGCAGGATCCACGCAGCATGATCCCTGGCCCCGCAGGCAAGCGCGTGCTGATGCCCGTCGCGCTCGAGGCGTACCCGGGTGTGCGGATCGGGGATCTGGCCGCGGCCTGGGACATCGTGACCGCAATCGGCTTCGATCGGGTCTACTGCGCGCAGGCCGATGCCGCCCGTCGACGTGAGCGACAGCCGAAGCCAGTTGAGCGAGGGCGCTGAGGTGCACTCGGGCGGTCGTCGAGAGAAGAACCCGACCATGTCCTTCACGTGCTGGTACCCACCAGCCGCCGCAGCACCTTGTCGGCATCGAGCAGCAGCATCGTGGGATGGGCGGCGACCTGGTAGCGCTTGACCAGTCGACACCGTTCCTGGTGCGATCACCCACCCATCATGATCCTGCCCCTCCTCCTGGCGACCACACTCGCGCAGGCACCCGATGTCGCTCGCATCGTGCACGGCACCGTGCGCGACGAACGCGGCGCGCCGATCGCCGGTGCTCGCATCCACCTCGAAGTCTGCAATGGCCCACACGTGGTCGGGGTGCTCGCTGCCGAATTGCGACACGAACCCTTGCCGCGCGCCCGATCGACGACGAACGGCACGTTCACGCTGGTCATGGCACCGGCGCACGATCTCTTCGACTGGGAGGTGCACGGCCAACTCGCGTTGGTCGTCGAGGTCGAAGGCCGCCAGCCGTGGCGTGAGTTGCTGCCGAGCCCGGTTCGCCTCTACGACGGCAGCGACGTCGTGCTGCCGCCACTGCGCGCTGCGGATCGCGCGACGATCCTCGCCCCAGGGGCACCCGCGGGTGCCCTCGTGCTGCTGCGTCGCACCGCGCGCACGGACTTCCTGCAGCAGGGCGGGCCGCCGCCCGGGGAACGCTACCTGCTCGAGGTCCCTGCCGGTGGGGAACTCGAAGTGGCAGTGCCACTGCTGCCGAATCCCGCCACCGTGCCGACCACGTCCTACTTCGCCGTCACCGGTTGGACTGCACAACTCCTCTGGCCGGGCATGACCACGCGGCCGTTCGCGCTCGCGCCGGGCCAGAAGCTCGAACTCCCGCGCGGCGCACCCCCCGCGCCAAGGCCCGTGATGGATACCGGGGGGACACGCCACCGCATCTCCCGCAGTCTGCGGCGTCTCGCCGACGACACGCTGCGCTGGTTCTCGAGCGCCGACGGGGAACTGGTCGACGATCCGCTGCTGCCCACGGTAGCGGTCGAACTCCGCGACGCGCCGCATGCCGGTCTCGTGCTCACGTTCGACCGGGTCGTCGCGGTGCCCGGCCCGGCGCCGCGCGAGCTGCGCTTCGTGACGCCCGGCGGCGAACTCGTGCGCGACGTCAAGCTCGATCGCTACGCCCCTGCCGATCTGGTGTGGGCAAAGGTCGGCTCGCCGCGGCCGTTCGCGCCGGCGCTCGAGCGATTCGAGGCAACTGGGGGAACGTTCACCGTGCCTGCCGAACTCGGCGAACGCGTCAGCGCCTGGATCACGGCGCCCGGACACGCGCCGCGCCTCTGCCTCGACCTGCGCGCCCTGCCCACGGATGGCCGAATCGAACTGCAGCCAGCGCCACGAACGGTCACGGTGTTCGCGGCGGACCCTGCTGGCAATCCGATCGAGGGCGTGCGGCTCTTCGCCGGACCCGCCAGCACGATCCCAGGAACGACGACCTCGACCACCGACGGAGTCTGGCTCACCGCCGCAGGCATCGTGCCGCGTACCGATGCGAACGGGCGCTGCGTACTGCCGACGACGGCCGACTGGCCACACGTGCACGGCATCGCTCCGAACTACCGCTTCGACTGGCCCGAGTTCGATCAGGCCAAGAGCACGCTGCGTCTGATCGGTCATCCGGTGCGCCTGTTCACCGCGCGTGCCGTCGAGAAGAACGGCACGCCGGTGCCGTTCGCCAACCTCGGCTACGAGGTCTGGACGTTCGCGGCCGACGGGTCGAGCTCCGGCACTTCGTTCACGGCGATGGCTGACAGCCGCGGGCTGGTCCGCATGTTCGGCGACGCGAAGAAGCCGCCGCGCGTCCGCCCCGGCGAGATGGGGCACTATCCCCAGGGAGGCACGGCGCTCGTCGCCGCAGCAATCACCGACGTCGTGACGCCGCGTGAGTCGATCGTCGCCCTGCAGACCCCCGCCACCTCGGATTGGGGACACTACGTGATGGGGTGGCGCGGCGTCGGCCGGGCGAGGAGCGGTGCCACGGTGCTCGCGCCGCACGACGGGCACGCGCTGCTGATGCGCTGGCCGCACGCACTGCCGCTGTGGGCGCACGATGTCGATGCTGGGCCGCCGGTCGCCCTGACGCGCGACGACGCCGAAGCGCTGCCCCTGCATGTCGTCGATCGCACGACCGTGCAGCGCCGCACGCCGCTTCGGCTCACCGGTGCCGTGCCACATGACCTCGAGCCGCTACGTTCCTTGGCCGCCGCTGTCGCGGGGCACGAGGTCCCAACGTGGGCGCCGCTGCGTTGTGAGTATCTCGGCACCGAACGGGGTGCTGCGAGCCTCACGCTGTCGACCCGCGATCCCTACGCGCACGACGTCTGGCTGCTGCATCCCGACGTGTTGCCGACGAAGGTGCACATCCCGGCAGGCCCGGCTGGCCGCGAACCCCTGACCGCCGAGTTCGTGCCCGGCGCAGCGTGCACGATCGTGATCAAGTTGCCCCAGCCGTTGCGCAAGGATCAGGGGCTGCACCTGATCGTCAGCCGTCCCGGAGTGTTCCGGCGGCCTGCGTACCTCGGGCTCCTCACCGACCGACGCCTGTATGGTGTGGCAGCCACGACCGGGATCGAATTGCGGGCACCGTTCGCGTTGCCGAGTGGCAAGCTGCGACTCGAAGTGGGCAACAGCGGCGTCGGCGGTGGCGATTTCGCCCCCGTCGAGGTGACGGTCGAGGGCACGGCTCCGGTGCGTGTCGAGTTCGTGCCCAGATGACGCGGTCAGGGAAGGCGCGGGTGTTCCATGGATGACCGCCGCAGGGGATCCCACCCTTGCCCACGTCCAGCTACGATCCGCGGCCCGCCAACCCAGGAGAGCCCCAACCCAGGAGAGCAATGCGAATCGCTGCCGCCGTCTGGTCTGCATGTGTCCTGCTCACCGCCCCGTCGACCGCGCAGGCCGTCCTGCTGGTGGGGCCTGGCCGAACCTTCACCGACATCGACTCGGCGATCGCGGCGGCGACAGCGGGCGATCGTGTGCTGGTCGAGGCCGGCAGCTACACCGCATTCACCTTGGACAAGGGTGTGACGGTGCGCGCCGAGCCACCGGGGGCGCTCGTCGATGTCCTGGCCGGCGGACAGGTCTACGTCGAAGTGCCGGCCGGTGAGTTCGCGACGATCGAAGGCCTGCGCCTGGCTTCGGCGATCACCGTGCGGCGGCCCGCCACCGCCGCCGGCGCTGGCCCGGTCGCGTTCGTCGACGTGCAGGTGTCGGCCGGCATCGTTGTCGACACCGCCGAACTGGCCATCTGGCGCAGCCAGATCGTCGGCTTCGGCCGCTGCCTCGACATCTACGGCGCGAGCACCCTCGACGTCTCGCAGAGCACGATCACGGGACGCCTCGGCGCGTGGGTCCCGGCCATCGAAGGCATCTGCAGCGCCGGTCAGGCGCGTATCCGCGTCGGCTCGTCGACGATCACCGGTGGTACCGCTGGCTTTCACAACGTCGTCGCCGCCAGCCCCGCGGTGCGACTCGCGGGCGGCGATCGCGCCTGGTTCGTGGACTGCACGTTCGCAGTGCACCAGCAGCCGGTCCTGGCGACGCCCGCACTGATCAGCACGGCGACGGCGCCCGTGGAGTTCGATCGCTGCACGTTCACCGACAACCTCGGTCAGCCCGGCGCCACGATCGGCGCGATCCAGAACGGGCTGGTGCTGGCACTGTCGTCGGCCACGCCGCTGGTCCGCGGCGGCACGTTCCAACTCGACTTCGCCAGCCGCCCGCTGCTGCCGGTGATCGTTCACGCGCGGTTCGGACTCGGCGCCTCGGGCACCTATCCGTTCGTCGCCGGCCCCGACTTCGGTTTCGTCGGCAACTCGCTGCAGCTCGCGCTGCGGGTGGCCGACGCACAGGGCCACGCGAACTTCTCGGTCCCGATCCCGAACGCGCCCTGGGTGCAGGACCTGCCGCTGTGGTTCGCGGGCTGGAGCGAACTGACGATGCCGGTGCAGATGTCGCCGGTGATCGGCGGATCGATCCGCTGAGCCGTTGCTTCAGTTGCCCGCGCCGAAGAACTGGACCATGTCCTTCACGTGCTGGTACCCCACCAGTCGCCGCAGCACCTTGCCGTCGGCATCGAGCAGCAGCATCGTCGGATAGGCGGCGACCTGGTAACGCTTGACCAGATCGCGCTGCTCGTCGCCGTCGAGTTTGACGCAGATCAGCTTCGTGGCCGCCTTCACGACTGCATCGGCGGTGTAGACGTGCTGCTCCATCAGCCGGCACGGACCGCACCAGGTCGTCTGGAAATCGAGGAACACGCGTTTGCCCTGCGCCTTGGCGTTCGTGAGGGCGACCTCGAAGTCGCTGTCGAACGCCAGCGGTGCCGCGGCGCGAGGGGCGTTGCGATCTTCGGCGAGCGTATCGTTGCGGGCCTTCTCTTCGGCCTCGGTGAAACCCGGGTCGAAGCGTTCGAAGGTGATGCTCGCGCCGTCGGGGTCGAGCGCGGTCATCCGGAACGCCACGCCGTCGAGCCAGTGGTGCGACTCCATGCTGCGCGCCGGCGCCGCGAGCAGCGCCTTGCGATCGCGAGCCAACGCCCACGCGTCACGCTGGTCGAAGCGCCCGTCCATCTGCATGTCGGCGACCAAAACGAACGCCGGCTTGCCGTCGATCGTGCACTCGCCGTCGTGCCAACCTCGCCGCGACCAGCGCAGCACGGGCGGCGCGTCGGGTTCCTGCGGGTCCTCGACGAACCACAGCGAGATCGGGTACGGCCGCGACCTGGCGTCGTCGCCACCGTCGCGCAGCGGCACGGGCAGGGTGACCTCGGCGGACGACCACCACTTGCCGCGCTGTTCACCGACCTTGGCGGTGACCACTTCGCCCTCGTCGATCTCGCCATCGCGGTTGGCGTCGACCCAGATGCGGTCGTAGTGCTCGGCACCTTCGCTGCGGGTCAGGCGCACGGCGATCGATGCTGCGCCCGCGAGACCGAGGTCGAAGCGACCGGACAGCGCGCCGAGATCCATGTGCAGGTCCACCTTGGCGCCCTTGGGGCTCCAACGGAGGCGTTCCTTGGTGTGGTCGCCGGGCCGCAGGGCCGCCGTGACGGCCGCTTCCGGATGGGGTGCGGGAGTCTCCTGGGGGCACGGACAGAGAGTCGACACGATCGCGGCGAACAGCATCCCGGGATCATGCCGCGCCGGCGCAGCGCCCGCCATGTGTCGCGGCGCGGTCGCCGGTCCAGGCGCTGACGGCGGCGATCGTCGTGCTGACCGCGAACATCGGGTGTTGACTCACGGTCGCAACCCAACCCCTGCTCACCGACTCCCCCAGGCACCACCTTCACGAACCTCCAGTTGCGGCTTCCACTCGTTCTCGCGCATCAGATCACGCAGCCACCACTGCGCCGCGAAACTGACGACGGCGACACCGGCAACGTACGGCCAGAACCAGCCGAACGACTCCATCAACACACCCACGATCGCGACCGCCATCGAGCCGATGATCGCGCTGCCCATGATCAGGCAGCCCGACGTCGGGTCGCGTTGATCCTGACTGGGCAGGGACAGCGGCACCCAGGCGCGGTTCAGTGCGGGCAGCAGCGCGGCGATCGGCAGCAGGCACGCGGTCGGCAGCACGCGGACCAGGGCCATCGGCGTGCCCTCGACCCACGCGCCCACGCCGGCGACCACGGCCATCGCCGGCATCGTGAGCCACAACAACACGGCCTTGCGCGCGCCGTGGAACATCGACGTCCAGTGCAGCAGCGGCGCCAGCCGGAACCACTCGCTGGCCCGCCAGTGCTCGGAGCGCTGCAGCAACAGCAGCGCGAGCATCGGAACGATCGCGACGTAGCCGACGCCGATCGCCGCGAAGTAGGCCGTCGCCGATGACGATCGTTCGCGGCCCAAGGAGTGAAAGACCATTATCAACGGCATCGCGAGCATCGGCGCGATGCCCGGGTAGAGCTTCAGCTTGGTCTCGCGGTCGCGCAGCATGTACGCGCTGGTCAGCAAGAACGCCTGACGCTCCACCGCGTCGCGCAGCCACCACGACAGCGGTGGCAGGCGCACGAGGTGCGGCAACAGACGCCGCGAGCCGCGGTCGACCGACGCTCCTCCTGCTTCGTTGAGCTGCGCGAGGCCCGCGCCGTAGGCCGCGCCGAGTTTGACGAACGCGAGCCAGGCGGTGCCGACGGTCGCGACGACACCGATCACCGCCGGCAACCACAGCTCCGCGATCGGCCGCGCACCGACGACCAGCGCGTCGATGGCGCCGAACCACACGGGCGGCGCAGCCAGCCACCATCCCGTGGCCACGTCGGACGCCGCCGAAACCTCGAAGCGCTCGAGAATGGGGAACAACTGCCCGGCCATCATCATCAGCAGCGCCGTGAGCACCTGCAGCATCGTCAGCAGGTTCTCGAAGCGTTCCTTGCCGAACCAGCGCAGGCACAGGTTGTAGACCAGCACGATCGACGACGCCGAGAACACCATCAGCAACGTCGTCGAGACGGCGTGCACGAACGGGAACAGGACATTGCTGCCCTCGGCGAAGATGCCGCCGATCAGACCTGCCGCGTTGAGCGCCAACGCCAGCACCAGCGCGTAGCGCAGCAGCACGGCGACCTTGGCGCGCAACAGCTGTTCGGGGCGCACGGGCCGGTGCAGGAGGATGTCCGACTCCTCGCGCTGGAACAGCACCGTGCCGGCATCGGCGGCGAGCGTCAGCGAGGCGAACATCAGCGTGAACGCGTGCAGCATGCTCGCGCCCGACAGCGCCGGCAGCCGCCAGGCGATCAGCGCGGGGATGAGACCTATGAACAGGTAGCCGAGGATCGTCAGGCCGAGGCCGATGCGCTTCTTGCTCTGGTGCGCCGCGACGTGCTGCGCCGAGCGCCCGCGCATCATCAGCGTCCAGAAGAGCCGGCGCAGCTCACGCTCGACCTGCGGGGGACCGACCTCCGTCATGGCAGCAGCGTCTTCGCGAACTCGGCCGCGCGCGCCTCGACGCCCGTGAGCCCAGTCAGTTTCGTGAACAGCTGCTCGAGCGTCGGCACGCCGTGCGCTCGCAGCAGCTCGGCCGGCGCGCCGTCGACACAGAGCGCCCCCTTGTCGATGATCGCAACACGGTGGCACACGCGCTCGACGACGTCGAGCACGTGCGAGCTGTAGACGATCGTCTTGCCCTCCTTCGCGAGCGTCTCGAGCAGCGCCTTGAAGCCCACCGCAGCGTTCGCGTCGAGACCGTCGAGCGGTTCATCGAGCAGCACGACGCGCGGGTTGTGCAACAGCGCCGCCGTGATCACGACCTTACGGCGCATGCCCTTGCTGTAGGCGCCGAGCAGCTTCTTCTCGAGCGTCTTCTGGTCGAGGTCGAAGAAGTCGAGGAACTGGCGGATCCGCGGCTTGGCAACGTCCTCGCCGATGCCGTACAGCGCGGCGATCATCAGCAGGAACTCGAGGCCCGTGAGCGCTTCGTAGACCGCGCCGCTGTCGGGCACGAAGCCGAACAGACGTTTGCTCGCGACCGGGTCCTCACGCACGTCGACACCGCACACCGTGGCCGTGCCCGCGGTCGGCGTCAGCATGCCGGTGATCATGCGCAGCGTCGTGGTCTTGCCCGCGCCGTTCGGTCCCAGGAACCCCAGGATCGTGCCGGCAGGCACGTCGAGCGAGAGGTTGTCGACGGCGCGCTGTTTGCCGAAAGCCTTGGTGAGCCCCTGGATCGAGAGCATGGTGGCGCATCATGCGCGCCGCCGGCCGGCTCGCAACGCGGCAGGGGTCATTCGCCGTGAAGGCCACCACGCTTCGCCGCGACGTCGGTCCGATACTCGTCGAGCACCCGCTTCAGGATCGCGACATCGGCCTCGAACGACTCGGGCAGCAGCGGCCCGAACGAGAACCGGAACCACGATGCGTAGGGCGAGACGTAATCGGGGTCCTTGGCGTGCGGCCGCGCCATGTCGCAGTCGACGCCCCTGAGGATCGCGGCGCCATGCTTGAACAGACGGCGATTGAGCTCCGCCGCGTCGAGCCCGTCGGGCAACCGCAGCCAGTGGTAGAAGCCGCCGTCACCGGTGTAGACCCCCAGCCCCATCTTCGCGAAGGCTTCGCCGTATCGCGCCCGCTGCATGCTGTAGTGCTTGTCCACGGCCTGCCGCGCCAACGCGACGCGCCCCGGTTCGAGCAACTCGACCGCGTAGAGCTGCGACGGGTGGCTGACGCCGCCCATGCCGAAGCTCGAGAAGTTGGCGAGCGTCTCGACGTTCTTCTTGCTGGCGATGATCCAGCCGATGCGGATGCCCGGGCACTGCAGGCCCTTGGTACAGGCCCCCGCCAGGAACACGTTGCTGTTGTCGAGGTCCTTGACGTAGCGGATGCCGCTCACGCCCTTGGACGGATGGAACATCTCGTAGGCCTCGTCGAGCAGGATGCCGTTCTTGGGCTGCTCGGCCATCGCGATCAGTTCTTCGAGTTCGGCGCCCGCGCGCGTGTGGCCCGTCGGGTTGCCGGGGTTGGAGATGATCGGCAACAGGTGCGTCTTGTGGTTGAGCCCCGTGCGATCGAAGTACTCCGCGTTGGCGGGGCGGAATCCGTTCGCCTCCGTGAACGGCACCACGCGCCAGTTCGCCTCGGTCTGCGTCATGATGTCGAGGTAGGCGGGCCACTCGACGTTGCCGATGCGCACCTCGACGTGCTTCTTGAGGAACGCGAGCACCGCGTAGATGCCCGGGCGGCCGCCCGCGAACACCATCACGTTCTCGGGCGTGATGCGCGAGCCGTAGAAACTGTTGTAGTGGTTGGCGATCGCGTCGCGCAGCAGCGGGTGGCCCCACGCCTTGGGGTAGAAGCGGTCTTCCCACGACACGCTCACCTGGTCCGGCAGCGGCGGACCGCCCGCGAGTTGCGTCGTCAGCGGAAAACCCTGCGACCACGGGTGCGTTCCCGGCGAACCCATGAACTTGCCGAAGCTGTCGCGGAAGGCGTAGAGGGTCTCGTAGATGCCCATCGGCGGGCAATCGTCGGACAGGAAGGAGTCGCGCTGCATGGATGGGTGTGGTCGTGCTGGGTGCCGAATCGCGGCGAAGGCTACCCGTTGCGTTTGACGGCGCACATCATCGGTGGCGGGAAGCGAGGCTGCGCCGCGGCCCACAGGCGCCGGCTTCCGGAGCCGATGGCAGCGGCATCGCTGCTACCGACCCAACGTGTCGAGCGTCCAGATCAGCACCGTGCTGTCGGACATGCCCGTGACCAGGCGTTTGCCGTCCCGGCTCAGCGAGGCGCTGACCGGGAACCCGTCGAAGGCAGTGGTTCGCGCGACGACCTCGAGTTCGGGGTCGAAGACCACGATCGCGTCGCCCCCGGCGACCACGATGCGTTGGCCGTCCGGCGACACGACCATGGCCATGGCGAAGGCGCCGGCGCCGTGCTCGACGGTCTTGGTCGGCTTGCTCTGGCCGTTCTTCCACAACACGATCCGGTGGTCACTGTCGATCGTGACCGCCGCCTCCTTGCCGACGAGCGCCATGCCGTAGTAACCCGACTCCTGCGGCTCGAAGACGAACTCGGGCTCCGTGCCGCCGACGCTCCAGAACGCCATGCGGTCACGCTGCAGCACCGCCATGCGCTTGCCGTCGACGGACACGGACTGCGCATTGAAGACCTTCTGTGTCTGCACGGTGCGTTCGAGCGTGCCGGTGTTCAGGTTCCAGTAGAGCTGCTTGCCGCTGACGTCTTCGTCACCCTGCACGTAGTGGCTCACGATCAACAGCGCGCCATCCGGGCTCGGTACGACGCCCAGGATGTTCTCGTCCTCGGCCCCGAGGTCGACGGTCCTGGTGACCTTGCCGGTCGCCGCATCGTGCAGTTCGAGCTTCATGTCCTGCCCGACCGACCAGGGCTGGCCGTTGCCGTTGAAGCCGACGCGGATCACGTGATCCTCGTGCTGACGGTGCCGGCTCAGGATCTTCTTGCTCTTCGTGTCCCACAACGCAACCTCGTGATCGTGCGTGCCGACCACGAGACGCGCGCCGTCGGCCGCCAGCGCGACCGCGGTCACGCGCGTGTTCAGCACCTTCGCCGGGTACTTCTCCTTGCCGGTCGCCGCCTCGAAGAAGCGCAGGCTGCCGTCGTAGCCGCCGGCCACGACGCTCTTCTGATCCGGCGACAGCGCCACGGCGAGCACCTCGGTCACGAACTCCGGCCGGCGGAACAGGACCTTCGGCTCGGTGAGGTCGACGGCGACCAGCACCCCTTCGATCGACGAGCCCACGAACAGCCGGCTGCCGTCCGGCGCCGAGGCGACGCCGCGCGGCGTGTCGACGAGGCTGTCGTAGGTGGCGATCTGCTCTCCGGTGCGCCCGTCGTGCACACGCCAGAGCTTGTGGTCCATCACGAACAGCTTCGACCCGTCCGGCGAGAAGCACATCGCGTTCGGGTAGGTCACCTCCACGCGCGCCAACGTCTTCTGCGCGGTGAGGTCGTAGACGTGCAGGAAGGTCTCGAACAGGTCGCCGCGCTCGGCCATGGCGAGGACACGACCGTCCGGCGACAAGGCGAACCGCGTGATCGCGTTGCCGGGCAGCGGCAGCGGCTCGGCCATCACCCGCTTGGCGAGATCGACGCGCAACAGCACCTTCTCCTTGCGTCCCCCATATCTGATCAGGAGCTGGCCGCCGTCTGCGGTCACCGCCCACGAGCCGTACTCGTGCCCCTTCGCGAAACCTTCGGGCAGGTCCCGAACGCGCCCGAGTTCCTTGCCGTCCTTCGCGTCGAAGAACGCCACGGTGCGGTCGCTGCCGATGCTGACGATCTTGCTGCCGCTGTCGTAGAAGGCCGCGAAGTGCACGCCCTTGGTGTGCGCAGCGATCCTGCGCACGAGTTTGCCCGTGCCCGCCGCCCACAGCCGCAGTTCGCCTTCGTCGCCGCCGGACAGGACCTGCTTGCCGTCGGGGCTGAAGCACGCGGTGATCACGCCCTCGGCGTGGCCGCGCAGCGGTTCGCCGAGCACCGTGACCTGCTTCTTGGCGATGGCCTGCGGCAATGAGTCCTGAGCCCGCGACGGCGCAGCGAAGAGCACGGCCATGCACGCGGCCGTGACGATCGGGAAGGTCTTCCTCATGGTCTGGCGCGGATGGTAGCGAGCCCTGCGGCCCAGCGCCGGCCCCTCCTCGAGTCTTCGCGAGTGAAGTTCGAGAGCTCGTGATCTTCGGCGCGGTCCGCAGCATGCAGCCGCCCGGCTCCGTGACGCGGCTCACCTGGCGATCCCGCGCACAGCAAGCCACAATCCCAGACGATGCCGAAGCACCGTCGAGACGGAAGGCGACCAGCTCACCTTGCTCTGATTGCGGCACTCGTGCTGTGTGGCTGCAACGCACAGCCTCTCGAACACCAGGATCAGGTCGCCGAGAGTGTCAGCCCCCCAGCCGCGCAGCGTCGCGTGAAGCTCTTCATCGAGGCGACCACCTGGCCCGATTGGCGGGTCCAGGTCGACGATGGCGAACCGCAGACCTCACGCGAAGTCCGCTCGAAGCAAGGCGACACCGTGACCGTACTGCTGCGTTCCGATCGCGTTTGCGTCGTCGAGATCCCCGGGCTCGCGGTCCGCAGGGTGCTACCTTCGGACCGGTATCAGCGGCTTTGGATCACGACGAACAAGGCGGGCGAATTCGAGATGCGCATCCACGGAGACGATCGGATCTCCGTCGGCAGATGGCTGGTCGAGTAGCCGTAGTGGCCCGGATCTCGGCGGTAGTTCTGCAGCCGTCATGCAGTGCCGAGCACACGGCTGTCGAGCACGACATGCGCATGTGGCTCGGCACGACCTCTCAGAACCATCGCCGCATACAGGCCATCGGCCACCACCGCATCACGCGGCAACATGGCAGTCGCCATCCACGTGTCGTTCATTCCGGACGCGAGGTCCGCAGGCACCGGCAATGCCGGCGTTGGCCCCATCTCGTGATAGAGATCCCAGGCAATCTCTGCCCGCGCTGAGTCGAGTCCGCGCCGATCGACATCCTTGAGGTCCGCGAGGTCCGATGCGATCCGGCGCAGCACGCCAGGATCGTCGCGCACCCGGCCATCGGTCGACCAGACGATCGTGCCAGGCAGCCACGCTGGCGAATCCTCCGAGCCGTAGGCCGGATTGGCCTGAACGATCGCGGCGTGCGTCACGATGCCCTCGTTCAGCAGTCGCTGACGCAGCCGTTCGGCCCGCGGTCGCAGCAGCTTTGCGAGCAGGAAGAACATCCCGACGGCGACCAGCAGCACGAACATGTGCAGCACCTCGCCGGTCCGCACGTCTTGTTTGGTCTCGGCGGCGTTCAGTGCGGCGCGCGTGATCACGATCGCGAGAGCGACGATCGCGAATGCGCCGTTCACCCAGCACCAATCCGCCCACGGCAGACGGTGGTCTTCCGGCTTGTGGACGAGCTTGTCGAGCTTGCCCTCCTTGGCGAGGCCCTGGACCCGCAACGCAATCTGCTCGAGCTTCATGCCGACTCCTTCCAGGGGAACCGCGCACCCAGTTCATCGGCTCCGTTCCCCCAGAGGGAACTCTGCACGAGCAACACGCTCGCCGGGCCGGTGTCTTCGGGATCAACGAGCACCCACAACAGGCGAGAGGTGACGTGTGCGTCGGGCAGCAGGCTGGCGCTGATGCGCACGCGGGCGTACTCGAGGCCGCGACCGAGCGCGCTCGGGGCCGCCCTGCGACTGCCGTCCGCCGTGCGGCTGGTGACGTCCTGGCGCACCGCAGCGACGAACTCGGCGAGGGTGTCGGGCGACTCCACGCGTCCGTGCACCATCTCGCGCAGACGGGCCGCGGCGTCGAGCAGCGCATCGAGCGAAGCGAACGTTCGAGCATCGGACAACAGCAACCAGACACCGCGCTGTCTGTCGTCGGCAGCATGCATCGCCTCGGGCTCGGTATCGATCAACGCGGCGGCGACTGGCACGAGACGCCGCAGCTTGCGCACCAGGCGTCGCCGCAGCGGCAGGTAGACGAAGAACTGCGGAATCAGCGCCAGTGCCGCGAGCGCGACGAGCACCACGATCGTCCATCCGGATGTGAAGCCGGCGGTGAGCACGGTGATGGGCACGAGTGCCATGAACGCCAGGGTTCTGTACATCGCGGGCAGGCAGCGTCCCCAGCCGATGTCGGTCGCGAACCACTCCCAGATCTCGTTCTGCTGCACGACGCGCACGCGGGCACGTTGCTCAGCGCACAGATGCCCCAGCCCCTCGTCGTCTGCAGGGGCAGCATGCAATGCCGGTCCTCGCCAGTCGGCACCTTCTTCGCGGTGAATCTCTGCCATCGGGCTGCGGAGCGTAGCGAGAGCGTCCGGTTCGTGAAGAGGGGTGTGGCAGGATCAACGGACGGCGACCTGCACCGCGGCGACACGCTTCGCCACGAACTCAGTGTCTCGCCACGACCTCAACTCCAGCTGAGATCGTGTTTGCGCACCGGCAGGTCCCGCACGCGTTTGCCGACGGCGGCGAAGATCGCGTTGCAGATCGCCGGCGCGATCGGCGGCGTGCCGGTCTCCCCCACACCGGCCGGCGGCGCGGCGCTCGCGAGCAGGTATGTGCGCACCTCACGCGGCGCTTCGGGCAGGCGCGGCACCGGGTAGTCGTGGTAGTTGGACTGCACCACCGCGCCGTTCGCGAACGTGATCTCGCCGAGCATCGCGATCGCGGTGCCGAACGTCGCTGCGCCTTCGAGCTGGGCGCGCACGCGGTCGGGGTTGACGAGCGTGCCGGCGTCGATCGCGACGTCGACGCGCGGGATGCGCACCGTGCCGTCTTGCTGCACGTCGACCTCGACGATCACCGCCACGTAACCGAGGAAGCTGCGGTGCGCGGCAAGGCCGAGGCCACGACCGCGTGGCAGCGCTCGGCGTGCCTTCCAATCGCCTTTGGTCACGACCTCACGCAGGACGCCGAGCAGGCGGCCCGTGTCCACGGGATACTCGTCGATCGAGGCACCCTGGTTGGGGAAGTCCGTGCCGGCCATGTCGACGTGGCGCGGCGCGCCGATGAGCGCCTGCAGGTACTCGCTGGGGTCCACGCCGGCCATCGCCGCCAGTTCATCGACGAACGAACACTCGGCGAAGGCGTGCTGCACGTGATGCACCGAACGCATCCAGCCGATGCGCGTCGGCGCGCGCGCCGGCCCGGTCTCGAGCCGCACGTTGGCGATCGGGTACGGCAGTTCGGTGAAGCCGAGCCCGAGTTCGCCGGCCGAAGGCATCGCCGCCTCGTCGCGCGGATCGAACGTGGTGCCGATCGGCGGGAACACGGTGCGGCCGAGCCACGCCGTCGGTTTGCCCTCGCCATCGAGGCCCGCCTCGATGCGCACCGCGGCAGCCGAGTGGTAGTAGTCGAAGCGCGTGTCGTCCTCGCGCGACCACTGCACACGAACCGGTTTGCCGAGTTGCCTGGCCAGCAGCGCCGCCTCGACGCAGTAGTCGGGCTTGGACTTGCGGCCGAACCCGCCACCGAGCAGCGTCACGTGCACCTCGACCTGTTCGGGCTTGCGGCCGATCGCCGTCGCCACCATCTGCTGCACACCTTGCGGGTTCTGCGTCGGCGTCCAGACGCGACAGGCGTCGGCAGTGATCTCCGCCACCGCGACCATCGGCTCCATCTGCGCATGCGCCAGGAACGGCACCGTGTAGGTCGCCTCGTGGCGTTTGGCCGCGGCGGCGAGCGCCTTGTCCGCGTCGCCCACGGCGCGCACGAGCTTGCCGGCCTTGGCCGTCGTCGCGCGCATCGCGGCGTAGAACTCCGCGGACGAGAACCTCGCCGCTTCGCCACCGCTCCACTTCACGGTCAGCGCATCGCGACCGCGGAACGCTGCCCACGTGTTGCGGGCGATGACCGCGATCCCGCCGAGCGCCTGGAACGCGGGCGCTCCCTGGAACGCCGGCAATTCGACGACATCGAGCACGCCGGACACCTTGCGGGCCGCTTCGGCATCGAACGATTCGATCGTGCCGCCGAGCACCGGCACGCGCCAGATCGCGGCGAACACCATACCTTCGGGGCGCACGTCGGCGCCGAACTGCGCGCGGCCGGTGGTGATGTCGGCGGCGTCGTAGGAGCGCACCGCCTCCTTGCCGACGTAGCGCAGCTCCTCGGGCTTGCGGAAACGCAGCTGCTCGTCACCCGGCAGCGCCAGGCCGCGCGCCGCAGCGACCAGCTCGCCGAATCCGAGTTTCTTGCCACCGGGCCCGTGCACAGCGTGTTCGCGCGCCGTGCAGTCCTTGGCGTCGGCGCCCCACTGTTTGGCCGCGGCCTGTTCGAGCAACCAACGCGCGGCGGCGCCTGCCTTGCGCATCGTCTCGTAGAAGCCGCGCACGCTCCACGAGCCGTCGGTGTTCTGGTCGCCGTAGGCGGCGTTGCCGAACGCCTGCTCGATCGTCACCCGCTCCCAGTCACAACCGAGCTCGTCGGCGACCACCATCGGCAGGCTGGTGCGGATGCCGGTGCCCATCTCCGAGCGGTGCGCCCAGATCCGCACGGCGCCGTCGGGCGCGATCGCCAGCCACAAGGACGGCTGCAGCGGATCGGCGAGTGTCGCGGCGACGAGCGACGGAGGCGCGCCGGCGACGCCCAGGCGCGCGCCGAGCAGCAGCGCCGTGCCCGCGCCCAACGCGCGCAACAAGGAACGCCGGTCGATGCCCGGCAGGTCGGCGGCGTTCACTTGCCACCTCCGGCGGCGCGCGCGATCGCCTGGCGGATGCGCGGATAGGTGCCGCAGCGGCACAGGTTGCCAGCCATCGCCGTCTCGATCGCCGCGTCGTCCGGTTTGGGGTCGTTCGCCAGCAGCGCGCACGCCGCCATGATCTGCCCGGACTGGCAATAGCCGCACTGCGGCACACACAGCTCCTGCCACGCGCGCTGCACCGGATGCGAACCATCGGCCGACAGGCCTTCGATGGTCGTCACCGGTCCCGGCACGGCCATCACCGGCAGCTGGCAAGACCTTATCGGCGCACCGCCGATGTGCACGGTGCACGCGCCGCACTGACCGATGCCGCAGCCGAACTTCGTGCCGGTCAGCTGCAGCTCGTCGCGCAGCGCCCACAGCAGCGGCGTCATCGGGTCGAGGTCCCCGAGGTCGCGCTGCACGCCATTCACTTCGATCTTCACGATGACTCCTGCGGTTGCCGACTGGACCACCTTGGCCCGCCGCGGGCGACTATGGCGCGACACTGCGAGTGGTGTGAAGGGTGCGGCGTGAAATCGAGGTGGCGTCGAGAACCGCGCCGAGGACGACTGCGCCAGTGGACCACCCCCGCGAACACTCACAGCCCGTCGGCCGGCTGCGCACCGGCGTCGGCGGGGACCACGTGGCCGGCAAAACGGTCCACGCCAATCACGCACCACGACTGCGCAGGACAGTAACGGTGCACGCGGCGGTTGGAGGACGCGGTCAGCGCTCGCTGGCAAGGCCCCTTCACCATCCCTTGTTGCCAGGGTAGATTGCCCGATGGAGTGCCAACTCCATTCCCTGCCCCCGTGAGCTGCCTGAGCGCCCAACCGGGCGCGCCCGGCGACTCTTCTCCGAAACCTCTGGAGCCTGCTCATGCGACTCAGCTCGTTTGCTGTTCCCGTTTCGATCCTGCTGTGCACGTCGAGCGCCCTCGCGCAGACGGCTTTCCCCTGGTCCGAGAACTTCGACTCCTACACCGCGGGAGCCCTGCTCGGCACCCAAGGAGGTTGGGAGGAATGGACCACTGGTGCGGGCGCCGTCGTGCGAGACGTGGCGACCCTGCCTGCGGGCGTCATTCCGCGCAGCGGGGCGAATTGCCTCGCGGTCGGACAAGCGATCCCCAATCTCACGACGCTGGAGACGGACGCGGTCCACCAGTACGGCAACCCTGCCTTCCCCGGGGTGTACGACAATGAAGTCATGGTCTACACCGCCTACCAGTACATCCCCACGGGATCGACCGGTGACACCTACTTCATCCTGCTCAGCACCTACGCATTCCCGGCGGGGCCGTACACGTGGTCGGTGCAGGTCAAGTTCAACTGCGTGACTGGTGACATCACAGGCGACTGCGGTGGCGCCGGCAACTGGGTCGCGCCCAACGCGATCATTTTCGACACGTGGGTGCCCATCAAGGTGATCCTCGACCTCGCCAACAACAAGTGCCAGGTCACCTACAACGACGGGGCGATCGCCTGCGTGCCCTACTCGTGGACGGGCGGAGTCTTCGGCAACGGCAGCTACCCCAACATCCTCGCGGCGGTGGACCTCTACGCGAACAACGCGTCGGACGTCTATTACGACGACTTGTCGACGAGCCTCCTCACGGTCGAGCGGGTGGGCAGCAACCCGCCGAGCACCCAGGGGCCGATCTCCTACAACTTCCTCGTCTCGCCCAGCATCACGACCGGCGCGATGGTGACGAGTTGGGACGGGATGCCCATGCCGGTGCACATCCACATCATCGGCTTGGACAACGCAGCCGGCCCGGCGGGGCCGTTGCCCTTCGACCTCGGCCAGCTCGGCGCGCCCGGGTTCAAGGTCTTCGTGAGCCCTGACGCCACGTTGTTCTCGCTGGGCAGCCCGTCGTCACCCACCACCTACGCGGGGGCGATGTCGATGACGATCCCTCAGGACCCGGCGTTCGTGAACCTGCGTCTGCACCTGCAGGTCGCATACCAGGACACCACGCTGAACGCGCTCGGCTTCGGCCTGTCCGACGCGTGGACGACGGTCATCCGACCGTAGTGTCCCGAGCACAGCCTCCTCCGGGAAAGGCCCGGAGGGGCTGCTGCGCCCCGCCGCGGCTCGTCGTGGTCAGGTTCGGCGACGCGAGCAACAGCACGACCGGGTCGACCTGAAGACGTCGCGCAAAGGGTGAGCGGTGAGGGACTGCTACTAGCGACGCCGCACGGCGATGCCCAGGGCCCAGATGAGGTCCGGAGAGGTGATCGTCGCCGTCTGCGTGCCGGTGAGCGAGTTGAACACGCGCACCTCACCACCGGCGATCCCGGACACGAACAGCTTGCGCGTGATCGGGTCGAGCGCCGTCTGCTCGCACCCGAACGCCGTGCCCGCGCGTCGCTCGAGGGAGATGGAGACGACGTGGTGTCGCAACTGGCCGTTGAAGGGATTGAGGAAGTAGCCGTCGATGCGCGTATTGCCCAGACCGGCAGGCCCCGACGCACCGGACTCGTTCGAACGCAGGTAGACGATGCTGCGCAGCGGGTCGAAGTTCAGATCGATGCCGGTCGGATAGACGGTCCCGAGCGAGTCGACGGGTTGCAGCCCGGCGATCTGCAGCGTGCCGAGAAGCTGGCCTGCGGGGCGCGAGCAGTAGACCACGTGGCGCGACAGCAGCGACTGGATCACCGGGGGCAGGTGCGGATACGCCGGCACGAGCATGTCCTGGACGCCGGGGACGTTCGGTGACCCGATCGACTCACCCGTGTCGACCAGCGTTCCGTTGACGAGCGTGAAGCGGCGGATGGTGCTCTCCGCATAGGAGGCCTGGGACACGTGCAACTCCGCGACCAGTACAGAGCCGTCAGGAGCGACCTCCACGGCCGTGGGACTGTAGGGAAGGAAGTCGCGGGTCGAGGCAACCGTTCGATTGTGAACGTCGATGACGCCCATGCCGGTCCCACCCGTCGACAGCCCGTTCCCTGAAGTGGCGAGCAGGTATCGGCCGTCCGGCGTCAGTGCGAGGTCCAGCGCCCCGCGCGGCGTGTAGAGCGGATTGACGCCGCTGGCCAGGCTGGGCGGATTGGTGGTCAGATCGATGAACCAGATCTCGTTCGTGTTGTTGTCGGCGACGTAGGCTTCCGAGAGATCGGGGGCGATCTCCACGTCGAAGACCCCGGTTCCGGGGATCGTCGGCAAAGCGACCGCCGCGGTGATCTGGTTGGTCGCCGGATCGAAGATGTGCACGTAGGGAACCCTCGCCAGCGAAGGATCCGGGTTGGCGAGGCCACGGTCGACGATGACGCCGACCGCGTTGTGGCCGCATCCCTGTGCGGTCGCGGCGGTCACGCAGAGCAGCGCCGCGACGAGCACCGCGCCGGTGGAGGCCATCGTGGGCGTGGAGAATCGGAGGGACGGACTGAAGAGTGAGTCGGGCATGGGTTTCTCGAGTTGGGGACGTCGGCGGCAACGGCGTCGGGAGCGGCTTTCGCTCCTGGCCCCGCTGCCTCTCTCTGGACAAACCCATTCCGGATCACTCGTGACGCTCCGGATCTGCATTTTCTGGGGCTGATTGCACACCCAGGGCGCCGGCAGCACCCATGTCGCGCGAACGGCACCGTCGTGACGACCTGTACCTGCTGGTGGCCGTCACCGTCGGACCGAAAGGGAGAAGACTCCTGCTGATCGAGTCAGTCCGGCGCACGCCGGTCCATCACCGTCGTGAGGCGAGCCATCGCCCGATGCAGCAACGTCTTGGTCGCACCTTCGGTCCGGCCGAGGTGCTGCGCGAGATCCGCGAGCGACACGCCGACGATGCGATACATGGTCAAGGCCTGCCGATAGTCGTCGGGAAGCCGTTCGAAAGCGGCCTCGAGCTGGGCGACCTCCTCGGCGCGGATCGCACTGCGCTGCGGCCCGAACATCGTCGTATGGTACACATTGGCGAGGCTCGTCTCGCTGTCGAGCGGGCGGGCAGCAGCCGCACCACGCTTCTTCGCCAGATGATGCCGGCGCCGGTTCCGGATCTTGTGCAGCGCTGCTTGGCACAGGTAGCTGCGGAACGCCACTTCGCCGCGGAACTCGAACCGGTCGCTGGCAAGGATCTCCCGGCACGCCGACTGCACGAGATCGGAGACCGCCTCGTGCTCGCGCGTCACCGCGTCGAGGTGCAGCCGCACGAAGGCGCGCACGTGGTCGAGGTTGCGCACGAACAGCGCATCGAGTTCCTCGCGGCTCGGAAAGTCGGAAGCCGAGGAGTCGTGTTTCTCGGGCGCCATGGCGTCGTGCTTATACTGCGCCGGTCCTCGTCTTCACTCTCAACGGCACATGCCCGAGTCCGAGAACCTGCTGGAGAGCCTCGTCGAGAGATGTCTGGACGCTGGCGAGGACTACCACGCCGAGATCGAGCGCCAGGCAGTTGCACATCCGGAGGTGGCGGACGACCTGCGCCGACGCATCGTGCAGCTCGAGCAACTCGGGTTCCTCGGGGCGACGACACCGGCCACCACGACCCAGTGGCTGCCTGACCGTGTGGGCGGCTACCGGCTGGATGGACTGCTGGGCCGTGGCGGCATGGGTGTCGTCTTCCGCGCGCACAGGGACGGGGGCGACGCGGTCGCACTCAAGATCGTGCGTCCCGACCTGCTGGCGGATTCGCGGGCGCACGAGCGGTTTCGCCGCGAGGCGATGCTGGCGGCGCGCCTGTCTCATCCGGGCATCTGCCCCGTGCTCGAGGTCGGCATCGACGACGACGTGCCGTTCCTGGTGATGCCCTTGCTGCAGGGGCTGACGTTCGGCAACTGGCTTCGCGCGGCACGACCCGCGCGCGACCGCGTGCTCGCCGTGGTCGAGGGCCACGCCCGCGCGCTTCACGCGGCTCACGAGGCCGGACTGGTTCATCGTGACGTGACGCCAGGCAACCTGTTCGTTGCCGAAGGCGATCACGCCATCGTGCTCGACTTCGGACTCGCTCGCGACACCACCGGCGATGTCGCGACGATGACGATGTCGCAAGAACAACTCGGCACCTTGCCGTACATGTCGCCGGAACAGATCCGCGCCGGCGCCATCGACTGCCGCACCGACGTCTATGCGCTCGGCGTCGTGCTGTACGAGGCCATTGCCAACCGACTGCCCTTCGCCGCACGCAACCGCAGCGACATCTCGCGGTTGATCCTCAGTGGCGATGCACCGCGCCTTGGCAGGGTCGCAACCGACGTGTCACGCGGGCTCGAGCGGGTCGTGCAGAAGGCGATGGACCTCGACCCCTTGCGGCGCTACGCGACGGCGCAGGAACTTGCCGACGATCTCGCGCGAGAGCAGCGCGGTGAACCGGTCGCGGCGCACGGCATCGGCCCTCTGGTGCGCTCGCGGCGATGGGTCATGCACCACCCCGTGGCGGCCACGGTGATCCTGCTGCTTACAGCCATGCTCGCCGTGGCGACGGGGTTCGTCGTGCAAATGTCGTCTCTGATGCGCTCGCAAGACGCGACCGGGCAGGCGCTGCTGTCGCGCACGCTCGAGCAAGCCGATCCGATGGCCGCAATGGAACGGGGGCTCGCGAGTTACGACCTGGCGCCGTCGCCGAGCGCGTGGGGCCAGCTCCACCGCCTGCTGCACCAGGTCAACGTACTCTCGACCCGTTCGGTGCTGACCGGACCGGTGCGGAGTCTCACGACCCATCGCATCGACGACAGCAAGGACCTGGTAGCCGTCGCCAGTGAATCCGGGATCACGCTGCTGCGATTGGATCGGCGCAGCGGCGTGATGCAGGAGATGACGCGCATGCCGGTGCCGGACCAGTATCTGCTGCGCTGCGTGCGGTTCTCGCCGGCAGGCCAATTCGTGGCGTGCGGCGGGACGGGCAAGATGGCATTCGTTGCTCGGGTCGGGCAAGGCACATGGCGGCAACTGTCTGGATCGAACGGCGAGGTGTGGAGCGTCGAAGTCGACGACGACGGCAGCGTGTTTGGCATCGACGTCAAAGGCCGGCTTCTTCGTTGGGCTGCCGGGACGACGGATGCCGATGCAGAGCCAATGCTGGACTTGCCCGGGGCTGCGCTCTTCCCCGATCACGAGAGCAACCTGCGTGGGATGCTGGTCGGCCCAGGTGGCGATCTGCTGCTGTGGAACATGGACTACGCCTTGCGCGTGCGGCGCGATGGTTCGCTGGTCTGGCCCCTGCCACCGATCGGCAGCGAAGACCGGCAAGCGACCGCGGCGATCGATGCACGCCGCGAACGTGTGGTGATGGTGCAGCAAGGTACGGTGCGAGTGCTCGAGTGGTCGACGGGCAAGGTGCTGTGGCGGGTTCGGTTGTCGTCTCCGGCAACATGTGCGGCAGTGGCGAATGACGGCGTCGTGGCATCCCTGCATGTCGATGGCACCCTGCGGTTCTGGGGCCCTGCCGGGAACTTCATCACCGAGTACCGAGACGCGCAGGACCACATCGGCATGGTGCACGCAGCACCGGGGGTGGACGCATTTCTGGCACTTGGCTTCGGTGGCACGAAGGTGCGGGTGGACACGGCGGGCAAGGCCCGGCGCACGATGGGCGGCGGTGACATCGAACGACTTGGGCTGCCTGGTCAACTGGCCTGGAGTTCGGATGGCTCCATCCTGCTCGTCGACGGTGGACCCGGACAGGTCCGGTCATGGGACTTCGATGGCTGCCGCGGGCCCGAACAGACCCGCCTCGTATCGAGCCCCCCGGTCGGCCTGTGTGTGCATCCGGATCGCCAGCAAGTCCTGGTCTTCACTCACGACGAGAAGGCGTGGTCATGGCGACCCGGCAACACTCCGATCGAGCTTGGCAACCTGCCGTTCGACTACGTGTCGCGCAGTCTCGCGGCACCTGGAGAACCGGTGTTGGTCGGGGGACGCCGCGGCATGGTTCCCCGGCTCGCGGTCTTCGATGAGGAGCGAGGTTCGTTCCGGGTGCCGTTCAAGCACGGCGGCCAGTACTCTGTCGTCGGGATGGCGCGCCTCGGCCAGACCCATGTACTGATCGCGCTCGGCGACAACCGGTTCGCGGCCTCGAAACTCCAGGTGTTCCGTGCCGAAGGCGCCCTCACACCGTTCGACCAGGCCCGGTGCCGGAGTTGGGATGTGCCGCTCACGACAGGTCGGCTCACGTGCATGGACGCGAGCGCGGATGGTCGGCGGCTGGTGCTCGGCTGCACGACCGGCGGGCTGCACGTGTGGGAACTGCCAGACCAGGATTGGGACGCTCCCGGAGACGACCGCCCGCCGGTGCCCACGTCGCTGTCGGCACCAGCCAACGGCCGCGTGTGGTCGGCAGACATCTCGGCAGACGGCCGGTTCGTGGTCGCCGGCATCCAGGACGGATCGGTGTTGGCCTGGGATCTCGACCGCGCCGCGCCGACCGTGCTGGCCGAACCGCGAACGCGAGCCGCGCGCGCATCGCTGGCCGACGACGACCGGCTCGTGATCGAATTCGCGCCGGACGGGCTCGTGCGCCTGTGGGATGCCCGCGTCGAGCCTGCCGCACTGCTGTTCGAAGCGATGGTCGGTGATGGCGCCGTCGTGCGTGATGCCGTGTTGCTGCCGGGAATCGCCGCCGCAGGTACCGATTCGCCCGAGGCTCGCGCAGCCTGGCGGCTCGTGACGGTGTCGTCGGACGGCTGGCTACGCTCGTGGTCGCTCGACGAGGAATCCGTCGTGGTGCAGACCCGGCAGCGACTGCAGGCACTCAAACCGAACTGACCGCCCCACGCATCGCGATCGAGACGCGATGACACCTCGCTGCGCACTCGGCCCCTGCCTGGAGCTAGGATGCGGCGATGCGGGCGCTGCTCTGTTCGATCCTGTTCGCGGCCACCGCCGTGGCCCAGGCTGCCGAGAAGCCAAACGTCGTGTTGATCATCTCGGACGATCAGGGCTGGAGTGACTTCGGCTTCATGGGCAGCGACGCGATCGCGACACCGGCTCTGGACCGGCTCGCCGCGGCGGGACTCGTCTTCCCGCGCGGCTACGTGCCGACGGCGCTGTGCCGGCCGAGCCTCGCGACGCTGATCACCGGCCGTTACCCACACGAGCACGGCATCACCGGCAACGATCCACCACGCGGCACCGACCGCGCTCGCATGCTCGAGTACATCGATGCGGCCCAGACACTGCCGAAACTCCTGGGCCGGGCCGGGTACCGCAGCCTGCAGACCGGGAAGTGGTGGGAAGGCGAGTACCAGCGCGGCGGTTTCGACGCGGGCATGACGCACGGCGACCCGGTGCGTGGCGGCAGGCACGGCGATCTCGGCCTGACGATCGGCCGCGACACGCTGCAGCCCGCGTTCGACTTCATCGATGCATGCAAAGACGCGAAGCAGCCATTCTTCCTGTGGTATGCGCCGTTGCTGCCGCACTCGCCACACAACCCACCCGCCCGTTTGCTCGAGCAGTATCGCAGCGAGGACGTTCCAGCACCGATCGCAAAGTATCGCGCGATGTGCACCTGGTTCGACGAGACCTGCGGCCAGCTGCTCGCGCACCTGCAGGCGCGTGGGATCGAGAACGAAACGCTCGTGATCCTGGTGACCGACAACGGCTGGATCCAGCAGCCGAACGCGCCGGGCTTCGCCGCCCGCAGCAAACGCAGTCCCTACGAAGGTGGCGTGCGCACGCCGATCGTGTTGCGCTGGCCGGGACACATCGCGCCCGCCCGGCGGGACGTACCCGTCAGCGCCATCGACATACCCGCGACGATTCTGGCGGCCTGCGGCGTCGACGTGCCCGCCGGGTGGTCCGGCGTCGACCTGCGCAACGCCGACGCGACGCGCGGGCCGGTCTTCGGCGAAGCGTTCACGCACGACGTCGTCGACCTCGACGACCCGCGCCAGAGCCTGCTCACGCGATGGGTACTGCGCGATCCCCACAAACTGCTCGTGCACGCCGACCCCGCGCGCGCCACCGAGCTGTACGACGTCCGTGACGACCCGGCGGAAGAACGGCCTCTGCACGATCCGACGATCGAACGTCAGCTGCGCGAGACTCTCGACCGATGGTGGTCAGGCGCGAAGTCGCGCTAGCGGAGGGGGCAGGCGTGCACCGGAACGACAACGAGACCGTCGAAGAGTGCACGGGTTCCTCAGTGGCATGCGGACAGATCGGCCCCGGAGCTTCCCTCCTCCGCCGCGCGTCCAGACGCGAAGGCGGAATCATGGCATCGAACTGACCGGATCGGATGGCCGGTGCTCCCGTTCGCACGTTCGCTTCGACACCCGTTGCCGCTCTTGGGTGCATGCCCACCACAATCGACCGCGCGTGCCGCCGTGCAGGTGAAGGGCCGCCGCCTGCCCTTCCGCGGCCCTCCTGGTCCATGCGTCGGGCCGCGACCACGGCGCTCCTGATCCTCCTGGCGGCCGCATGCAGCACCGTCGAGGAGACGCAGCGCTCGCAGTTCGTGCTGCCGTTCCTGACCGACGACGTCATGAACTCGCTCGGCGCCGACGCCTTCGCCGAGGTGACCGGTGCATATGCCGTGGTGGCGGGCACCGCCGAGGCCCGCATGGTCGAACGCGTGGGCCAACGCATCGCGCGCGCCTCGGGACGCGACTACGACTGGCAGTTCAAGCTGTTGCTGGCCCCCGACGAGGTCAACGCGTTCTGCCTGCCCGGCGGCAAGGTCGCGGTGTTCACCGGCATCCTGCCGATCTGCGGCGACGAACACGGGCTGGCGATCGTGCTCGGCCACGAGGTCGCGCACGCGACGTCGCGCCACGGCGCCGAACGCATGAGCCAGGAACTCGCCGCACAGCTGGCTCTTGGACTGACCGCCGTCGGTCTGGAGGAGACGGACTGGAGCGACGAGACCAAGGGCCTGGTCCTGCTGGCGCTCGGCGCCGGCGCGCAGCTCGGGTTCCTGTTGCCCTACAGCCGCGACCACGAGTGCGAGGCCGACGAGATCGGCCTGCGCTTCGCGATCCGCGCCGGCTACGACCCGGCGGCGGCGCCGCTGCTGTGGGAACGCATGGCCAAGCTCGGTGACCAGGGGCCCGAGTTCCTGTCGACGCACCCCGATCCGCTGGCGCGGGCCCAGCGTCTGCGCGAACTGATCCCGCGGATCGTCGCCGAGGAAGCGGCCGCAGCTCGCGTCGACCAATGACGACGCTGCCGCGGCCCGCCATCGGACCGCGGCATCATCCAAGTACCTTGCCTACTGCAGGTCGACGAGCAGGTCGAGCCCGTTCGAGAACAGCACGCTCAGCGCGTTCTGGCCCGGCGAGTAGGTCGCCGACTGTCCGAACACGTGCAGGCCGAGCAGGTACGGGTTGTTGACGATCGTGAACGACGAGTTCACCGACGGACCGCCGATCAAGAACACGTTCGTCGCCAACGAGTTCACGTACCCGGTGCAGGTCGGAGCGCCGAGGCCGCCGAGCGGGTTGTTGGCCGAGGAGAAGCCGAGCAACGTCGCGCCGAAGATCGACCCGGGTTCGATGCTGCTGGTCACGAGGTTGATCGTCTGGCCGATCACGGGTCGCGCGGAGGCGCCGAACGTCAGCGGGAAGATGTCCGCCGCCTGGGTCGAGAAGCCGACCGGCCACTGGGCCGAGATGTCGATGCTGCCGGCGTTCGCGGCGCCGGGGGCACCCGGCGCGTAGCCGACGAGGTGCGCGTTGCCGGACAGCGTCATGGACTGCCAGGCATAGGTCACGCGACCGTTCGCCCGATCGAACTGCAGCTGCCAGGTGTTCGGCGACGCCGCGACGCCGAAGTTGAAGACGCCGTCCCACGTCACGTACGAGATGCTCCCTGCTTCGTGGAACTTCACCTGGCCGCTGCCTGCCGCCGCCGGGTTGAAGTCGTGCCAGTCGCCCCACCGGGCGACGGAGCTGTTGAGCCACGTCGACACGCTCGGCGAGAAGGACGTTCCGTTGCCAGTGGCCACGGAGACGAAGCCGTTCGAGCAGACGCGCAGCGTCGGCGTATTGCCGCCCGCGTACGGGAACGGGCTGGCGAGCGTCACCGAGGTATCGGAGTCGTCGGTGAGCACGAGCACCGTCGCGGCCGCGGGCGGCGGCACGTAGCTGCCCACCGGAGTCGCGAAGTAGCGGTTGGTAGACGGCGCGAGCGTCATCGCCGTGCCGCTGAGATCGAACGTCGAGCCGGGCGAGAACAGCTCGTAGAAGGCGCGCGAGGCGCGGTTGCAGCCGATGCCGTACGGGGTGGCCGACGCGAAGCCCGTCGGCAGCTCGTAGTAGACCTCGACGCGAGCGAGGGATCCGGAAGTGCCCGAGTAGGGCTGCGCGTTGGTCGCGTTGAGGTTCGTCTGCGTGATGAAACGGTTGAGCGTCACCGGCTGGCCGCCGATGGTCGAGGCGAAGGAGCCGGGGCCGTAGGAGTTGGCCATCGTCGTCGTGCCGCAGGCGCCCAACACGCCGATCCAGTCGCCGGCCTGGAACGGCAGGTAGCACGAGATGATCTGGTAGCTCGGCACGTTGTTGGCGTAGAACACCTCACCGCCGCTGCTGGTCGAGGGATAGATCGCCGGCGCGGCGTTCATGCGCTTCACTTCGACGTTCTGCGTGCCGTTGAGCGTCTCGTCGGGGACGCGCAGGCCGCGGATGATGATCGGGATCGGCGTCTGGAAGTAGAAGCCGCGCGTACCGTTGGGATCCGAGTAGGTGCTGCTGAACGCCGGCAGGTCGACGGGCGCCGTGAGCGCCGGCGTGTTGTAGTAGACCTCGACGCGCCCGATGCTGCCGGCCCCCTCGGAGGAGTACGGCTGCCCGCCTGCGGTGTTCAGGTTCGTCTGCGTGAGGAATCGCGACAGCGTGACTGGCTGGCCTGCGATCGTCGTCGCGAAGTTGCCGGCCCCGTACGAGCTGCTCATGGTCGTCGTGCCGCAGGCACCCATGATGCCGATCCACGATCCCGCCGCGAACTGCAGGTTGCACGGGATGATCACGTTGCTGGCAACGTTGGTGCGGTAGAAGACCTGGCCACCGCTGGCGGTGGCGGGATACGCCGGCGGCGCGCCGGTGAGCGCCGAGACCTCGACGCACTGAACGCCGGCGGCGCTTTCGTCGGGCACACGCAGGCCCGTGATCGTGATGTCGACGGGCGTCTGGAAGTAGAACCCGCGCGTGAGCGTGGGCGACGAGAACGTGCTGCCGAAGGCCGGCAGCGGGAGCTGCGTCTGGGACATGACGGCTGGCGCAAGCGCCAGCGCAACGAGCATGAGGTGTTTGTGCATGGTCCTCGCATGTTAGCAGGAACCGGCAATGCCCATGGAGGTGCTCGTCAAGCTTCGACGAAGGGGCCTGTCGCCGCCTTGGGCAACTGTCGTGCCGAGTCCTCTTGCGCCGCTGCTCGAGTCCCACCCGGACATCCTGTGGGACGCGCCTCGCGATCAAGCGTCCGGCGCAGGCCAGCGCAGCTCCATCGCGGCGTGGAAGGGCGTCGCCTGCCAATGCCCCCACAACCGACGCAAGCGCTCGAGCACACGATCGACGAAGGCCCGGTCGACGAACGGCGCGGCGGTCATGGCCAGTGCGACGTAGCGCTCGGGATCCAGGCGACGGTTCCAGACCGCCTGCATCGGTCCGACGAGCGACTCGGCCAACGCGATGCCCGCGCGCGTCGGCGTTGCGGCCTCGGTCATCAGCGCATCGAAGTCGACGCCCTGCGCCAACAGTCCCCAGAAGCCGTCATCCAGACCCGCCTCGGCCTCGACCGCGTAGTGGACCAGGTCGTGCAGCAGCACGCTGCGCGTCTCCAGCTGCCGCTCGCTGACCGAGCCGTCGGGCCGCTCCACGGTCAGCCGGTGGCGGTCGTTGCCGAGGCGCTGCAGGCGGATCTTCATCGTGGCCTCACCGGCGCGTAACCGCCCCGAACACCCGCAACAGCGCCGGCGGCGAGCACGCAGAGCACCGGCAGCAGGCACGTGACCACGGCGATCAGCGACAACCGCAGGCTGCGGCACGACAGCAGCACCAACACGAACACCACCGCGATCGAGCCGAAGAACGACTGTTCGATTTCCTGGCAGCCCGCAGGCTGCGCCACATGCCTAGTACACGAGTGTCTGACCGGCGTTGGACAACACCAGCGAGCCGACACTCGTCAGTTCGACCACCTGCGTGAAGAACCGCAGTCCGCCGAACGCCGGGTCGTTGGGCAAGGCCAGGTTCCACGACGAACTGCCACCGGCGACGGGCCGCAGCAGGCTGAAGTCGGGGCTGACGTAGGCGGTCATCCCGGGGAAACCGAACACGGCCAGGTCGAGCGGCAATGGCTGGCTCAGCCAGTTCGTGTTGCTGTAGCCGAGGACGAACCAGGCGAAGTTGGAAGAGGGCGCCATGCCCGTGGCGTCGAGCGTGAAGGTGGCACCGAGCGCCGGCAGCGAAGCGGAGCTCAGCGCCACCGCACCGGCACCGAACTGCGCGTGGCCCGGACGGGCCGGATCGCGTTCCCAGGTGTCGTTGCTGCGCTGGAACGACGTGTTGTAGCCGCCACAGACGACCACGCGATCACGCAGCAGGTCGTAGGCGGTCGCGGCGAAGTAGGAGCCGGCGGCGGGGCTCGCCTCGGCGTTGAACCGATAGCAGTGCACACCGTCGTACTCCCACGTCCCGCTGTGGAACGCAGCGCCGCGGCCGCCCTGAATGACCACGCGCCCGCGCAGTTGGTCGTACACCATCGCGTGGCCGTACATGTCGCCGGGCATGCCGGGCGGGGCGACGCTGGTCCAGTTGCTGCCGTCGTACTCCCAGAACAACGGCGTCACCGGCAAGAACGCGTCGTCGCGTCCGCCGTAGAGCACGGTGCGGCCGCGCGACTGGTCGTAGGCCATGCCGGCGTAGACCCGGCTGCCAGGCGACGCCGCCGTGAAGATCTGCGTCCAGGTCTGCGTCGCCGGGTTGTACTCCCAGGTCTCGTCGTAGCCGACGTTGGAGGCGTTGACGCCGCCCCACAGCACGTGCACGCCGCGGGCGATGTCGTAGACCATGTTCGCGCTGTACCGGATCCCCGGCGGATTGATCGCAGGGATCAGGGTCCAGTCCGTGCCGTCCCATTCCCAGAGATCGTTCTGGGCGCCGGTCGGTCCGGCGGGCCCCCCATGGATGCGACCGCCGAACATCACGACGACGCCGCGCGCGAGGTCATAGTCCATCGACCCGAGCTGTCGCGTCGGCGGCACCGTCGCGGGTGACTTCTGCGTCCAGGTGGTGCCGTTCCAGGTCCAGGTGTCGTTGAGGCCGCCATTGGCCGTGCCGTCCATGGATCCTCCGAACATGACGACTTCCTGGCGCACGAGGTCGTAGGTCGCGCACGCTCCGTTGCGCACCGGCGTGAAGGCACCGATGGCGGCGAGGGTCCAGTCCTGGGCGGCGAGGCTGGTCGTGAGCACGACGATCGTGGCGATGGCGAGAGATGAATTGCGAGTCATGGGTCGTTCCACAAGAGGAAAGGAGCAGCACCTCCCGATGGCAGCGGCGGTGCGGAGCCGCAGATGCTACCTCGGTCGAAGGGCTGTTGGGGAACGGGCGCAACAAGCTTCGACGCGGGCCAACCGATCCCGGCGCCAGGCTGCGGTCGCCACCCGAGCGTGACGAGAGACTCGTCACGAAGCCGGGGCACGGACGGGCGCCCGACATCGGTGCACCCGACGCGGTCGGCGGTGCGTGTCATCGCCGCGAGCAATCGCCGACGAGACGCACGTGACCTGCGGCTTCCAGGTCGTCTCGACCGGCGACCGACGACCCCAAGGCGGTGCGTTCCGCCGGCGGACCGACAGCCGCGAACCGAACGGCGTCTGCGAGGATTACGCTTCCTTCCACGTTCTCGCGCAGCTCGCCAGGAACTTCGACGTCAGCATCGACGACGCATTCGTGATCGAAGGCACTCGCATGCTTGCGTCCTTCGGCGATCTCGGGGCGCTCTACTTCCTGGTCGACCGGCGTGGGCGTGTGCGCAGCAGCGGGGCGGGTTACTGACCTGACAGTGGCAATTGCGAGCCAGTGCGGGCTCACCAGCGCGTAGCCCACGAACAGGGCTCGCGCCAAGGTTCGATCGTGGCGGCGATGGCGCGTCAGGTGCCTGCGCCGCGGCCGCGTCACCGGCTGCGGTAGAAGACGTACTCGGCGCTGTACGGGATGAGCACGATCTGGCCTGGATTGCCGGGGCTCGCTGGCCGCAGGCCGCCGACCGTGTTCACGCGCTGGATGAAGGTGGTGTTCGCGAGCACGCCCGGGCCCTGGGCGCTCCGGGCCTCGAGCAGCAACCACGGGATCGCAGTCGGATCCACGGTCGAGGCAGCGAGCGCGTTGCCGACGACCGTGCTGCCGCTGAAGGTCATCCACGTCGGCCCGCCGGTGTGCAGGCCCACCAGGGAGTTGCACGCCGCGTTGGCGTAGAGCAGCGCGTACGGGTGGGAGAACGTCCACTGCAAGGTCACCGGGTCGCAGCGGTAGACCTGGACGCCGCGCGCGAACACGCGGAGCGTGGCCACGTGGCCCGCGGGAACCTGCAGCACTTCGCTGCCGGGCGGCAGGGAGGGCGTCCGCTGCGCCGGCACCGCGGCAGCGAGCGCGAATGTCGTCAGCGCGACGAGTTTCGCGCGCAACAGGGAGGAACGGAACATGGCGGTGAGTCGGGTCATCTTCGTTGGGTCGTTCAGGGCAGGCCACGCGCCGCGGTGGTCGCCGCGCCTCTGGGCGCGCGCGATCGTCGGCAGCGGGGCAATGGTCTCGGCGCGGGCGACGTGCGCGCGCCGCGAGGGAGAGTGGCAGCGAGCACGCGCGTGTGACGGTGGCGTCGAGATTCCTGCGAACCAACGGCGATCGCGCCAGACGCGCGTCAGGAACGGGGTTCCCGGCACTCGACGGTCGCGCAGACCAGGGTCCGCAGACAACCGGGCCATGCCCGAGCGCGGCCGTGCGGTCGATGTTCGTCCTCGCCGCGATACTCGCCCTCTGGTGGGCGAGCGTCATCGACATCCGAGCGCCCGAGGCGGATCCTCTCCCGGCCCGCGAGGTCGAATCGCCGGTCGCCGCGGGCGATCCAGGCAGATCAACGCCGCGCGATCACGACCTCTAGGTATTGCGCGGGCACGACCATCGAACGGTCCGTCGCCCGGTTGCAGCGCTGCACCAGCGCGAGCAACGCCGTCGTGAGTCGCGCCTGGGCTTGGGCATCGAGCGCGGCGAAGGCGTTCATCATCGGGCCGTAGACGAGCTTCCATACCTCGAGCCAGTGTTCGGGAGAGCGGTAGCGGAACACGAAGTCGCGCGATTGCCCGTCGATCGCCGCGGCGTGCCGGCCGAACAGTTCGTCGAGCCGCGCGCGTGTACCCCAGCGGGACGGCGACGACCCACCCGCGGGCGGCGGCACATGTGCGCCGATCACCTCGAACAACTGGCCGACGAATCCGTCCGGCGTCCAGTTGGCGAGCCCGATGCGGCCGCCACGTTTGCAGACCCGGATCATCTCCGTGGCGGCTCGTTCCTGGTCCGGCGTGAACATGACGCCGAACGTGGACATCACGATGTCGAACGAACCGTCGGCGAACGGCAGCGCCTCGGCGTCCGCGACCCGGAACTCGATCGGCAACCGCTCCGCGGCGGCGCGCTCACGACCGCGTTCGAGCAAGGCTGGCACGTAGTCGGTCGACATCACGTCGCAATGGCGGCGCGCGGCCGCCAGCGAGGCGTTGCCGTTGCCGGCGGCGACGTCGATCACGCGCTGCCCCGCGCGCACGTCGAGCGCTTCGCACAAGGACTCGCCGACGATCTGCAACGTGGTGCCGACGACGGCGTAGTCGCCGCTCGACCAGACGCCTTGCTGGCGGGACTTGAGGCCTTCGAGAGTGGTCTGGTGAATCGGGGAGGATCCGCGCGGGGAGGGAGAGGGGTTCATGGTCGGAACCGGGAGTGCCCGGGCGGCGCCGATGTGACGCGGGAAGCGTGGTCCGGCCCGAGCGGGCCCCGCCGTTGCGCACGATCCGTCGCCTGGCGCGTCACGTCTGGGGACGCCCTGGTCCTCTACTGCAGCGGCGAATCCTCCCTGCGAATGTCACCCTTGAACTCCCTCGGCCCCTTGACGCTCGAGCGCGCGCTGTCCATGGTCCCAACCCGGTCGCCTACCGGGCGCCGCCGCGGATCCGACATTGCCGAGTGCGGTCGTGCAAACCACATCGTGAACGCCAGCGAAGAGCATCCAGGAGCGCCGGACACTGGTCCCGAAGTCGGTCCCAGCCGGGCGGCGATCGAGTCGGCAACCCGCGGCGACCCCGAGTCGATCGCGGACCTGCTGCGCGCCTACCTGCCTCGGCTGCAGCGCTTCGTGCACCTGCGCCTGGGCGAACAACTGCGCCACCGCGAGGACACCGTCGACATCGTGCAATCGACCGTACGCGAACTGCTCACCGAGGAGCGGTTCGAGTGGCGCGGCGAAGTCGAGTTCCGTGCCTGGCTGTTCTCCGCGGCGCTGAACAAGATCCGCGCGAAGGTACGGTTCCACACCGCGGACAAGCGGGCGATGGCGCGCGAGGTCGCCGTGACGACGGGCAGCGAGCTTCGCCAGGCCGAGGCAATGCGCGATCTAGCCACACCCAGCCGGGTCGCGATGGCGCGCGAAGAACTCCAGCAGCTCGAATCTGCGTTCGCACGCCTGACCGAAGCCCAGCGTGAGGTGTTGACGCTGTCGCGGGTGGTGGGATTGCCGCACGCGGTCATCGCCGAGCGGCTCGGCAAGAGCGAGGTGGCGGTGCGGCAGCTGCTGGTGCGCGCGATGGCGGCACTGGGCGCCGCACTCGCTCCGGAACGGTAAGCCGCGCGGTCGCGGGGCGCGTGCTGGCGCCGACGCGACCCGCCGACCGATGCGACGAACGCGAATGGCCCTTCGATCATGAGTCCCTCCGAATCCGCAAGCTCCAGAGCCAGCTTGCCCGAGGCCGTCGAGGCGGCGGCAGGCGAGATCCTGCTCGGTTCGCCCGAAACGGTGGTCCACCGCTACGAGGAGCTCTGCGCTGCCCACGCAGCGCTACGGCCGGCGTTGGAGCGGCTGCGCGCCGACTTCGAGCGCGCGGCCCACGTGCTCGCGGGCGACGGCGATCGGCCCCACGGCGCCCTCCCGCAACCGATCGGCCCCTACCGCTTCCTGCGCCAGATCGGCGAGGGTGCGTTCGGGGTGGTCTTCCTGGCCGAGCAGACCGATCCGATCCGCCGTGAGGTCGCGATCAAGCTGCTGCACGCGATGGCCTACTCACCGCAGACGGTCTCGCGCTTCCTCAACGAACGCGAGACGCTCGCGCGCATGAGCCACCCGGCGATTGCCCGCATCTTCGATGCCGGCGTCGACGGCCATCGGCGTCCGTACTTCGTCATGGAGCACGTGCCGGGCGAACCGCTGCACCGCTTCGTCGCCACCCGCGCGGCGGGGCTCGCGGCGCGGCTGGAGCTGTTCCTGCGTGCGTGCGAGGGCGTCAATCACGCGCACCAACGCGGCGTCATCCACCGCGACCTCAAGCCGCAGAACATCCTGGTCGCCGAGGTCGACGGCGAGTGGCAGCCGAAGGTGATCGACTTCGGCCTCGCGAAGGTGATCGAGGGGGACGCGCCGAGCAGCGTGCAGACGCATGCGGGAGCGGTGCTGGGCACGCCGGCTTACATGAGCCCGGAACAGGTGTGCGGCGCGATCGGCGACGTCGACACACGGACCGACGTCTACGCGCTCGGCGTCATTCTCTACGAACTGCTGGCGAGCACCCTGCCCTTCGTCAGCCTTCGCGACGGCGCCGCAGGGCTCGCCGAACTGCAACGGCTCATCGTCGCGAGCGAACCGCCGTTGGCGAGCGTACGCGCCGCCCAGTCGGGCATGCCCTACGCACGGAGCCTGCGCGGCGACCTCGACTGGATCCTGCGCAAGGCGATGGCCAAGGAGGCGCGCGAGCGTTACGCGTCGGTCACCGACCTCGCCGCGGATCTGCGCGCTTTCCTCGCGCACCAGCCGGTCGCCGCCGGCCCGCCGTCGGCCGCCTACGTGCTGCGCAAGTTCGTACGCAGGCACCGTGTGCCCGTCGTCGCCGCGGCGCTGATGCTCGTCTCGCTGCTGCTCGGTCTCGCGGTCAGCACGAGCCTGTATCGACAGGCCGACGCGCATGCGCGATCGGCGCAAGAGCATCTGGAAGACTTCTGGCGGCTGGCCGACGTGGTCGAACTCGAGGACCTCGTACTGGCGGAGAAGCAGCTCTGGCCATCGAGCCCGACCCGGCTCGCGGACCACGAGCGCTGGCTCGAACGCGCCCGCGGGCTGCTCGCCCGGGCCACGGTACACGCGAGCACCGTGCAGTCGCTGCAGCGGCGGCTCGCCGATCCCGGTGCCGCGGCGATGGCGGCCGAGGAGGAGCGCGGCGCGCAATTCCTGCTCGACCGGCTGCAGCGGCACCTGGCGGGCCTCGACGCATTCGCAGGCGACGGCGGCGCGCTGCGCAGCATGGAGCGGCGCGCGGAGTTCGCGCGCACGGTGGCGGCACGTTCCATCGATCAGCAGCAGGCGGCCTGGGCTCGCGCAATCGCCGCTGTCGGATCCTCGAAGCACTACGGCGGCCTGCAGCTGCGCCCGATCCTCGGGCTGGTGCCGCTCGGCGCCGACCCCGACTCGGGCTTGGAAGAGTTCGCGCACCTGCAATCCGGCGCGGTGCCGGTGCGCGGCGCGGCCGGTCGGCTCGTGATCGGCGAGGACACCGGGATCGTGCTCGTGCTGCTGCCGGGCGGCGAGTTCGAGGTCGGCAGCCAGTCGCAGGTGCCGACCGAGCCGTACCACGACCCGTGGCGCGAGGAGATCGAATTCGACCGCGGCAGGGGCCGGCTCGCGCCGTATCTGATCGGCAAGTACGAACTCACGCAGGGGCAGGTGGCGGCGATGGGCCTGCCGGTGCAGGCGTTGGGCCGCATGGGCAACGCGCAATTGGAGGGGCCTGCGTTCACGGGGCGCCATCCCGAGGAGTCGGTGATCGGCCCTGTCGTCCGAGAGTGGCTGCCGCACTTCGATCTGCGGCTGCCCGATTGCTTCGAATGGGAAGTCGCGGCGCGCGCCGGCACGGACTCGGTCTGGGGCTTCGGCGATCGTCCGGAGGACCTGCAGGGCTGCGCGAACGTCGCCGACGCCACGCTCGCCGACGAGGGAACCGCCGGAATCGAGGCGGATCGGGCGGTGCGCGACGGCTTCCTCTCGCACGCGCCGGTCGGCAGTCTGCGGCCGAATCGCTTCGGCCTGCACGACGTGCTCGGCAACGTCGCCGAGATGACAACTGCGGCGACCGACACCGGTCAGGTCGCGATCTTCGCGCGCGGCGGCTCCTACATGTTGCGACCGCTCGATTGTCGGATCGGCTCGATCCGCTACGTGATGCCAAACCAGACCACGCCGGCGCTCGGCCTGCGGGCCGCGCGCAGCTTGCCTTCCGATTAGCTAGGTTCGTGAAGTCGCTGCAATGGCGCGCGCCAGCGTCGTGACCACGCGCGGCACCGCCGCCGCCGCCGTCGAGCACAGCGCGACGCGCAAGGCCCCGCGACCTTCGCCGCGCACCGGTACGACGAACACGCCTTCCTCGCGCGCGTGTGCCGCCGCCGCCTGCGCGTCGTCGGCGAAGACCGTGACGAAGAAGCCTCCCTCGTAGCGCGGGTAGGACAGACCGGCGGCTGCCGCTTCGCGGTTCCAGATCGCGACGCGTTCGTGGAGCAGCGCGATCAGCTGGGCACGGTCGCTGTCGACGCGCGCCCGCTGCGTCGGCTCGGTCAGCAACCCGGCCACCGCGAGTTGGCCCTGATGGTTGCAGTTGGACCAGGTGCCGCGGCAGCCGAACGAGAACGCGTTGGCCAGACTCTGTCGAACTGCGTCGTCGCGGTGTGTGCCGAGCAGCGCGCCGATGCGAGCGCCGTACTGCGCAAACGACTTGGACGCGGACCACGCCACCAGCAGCGTTGCCGAGTCGAGCACAGGAGCGAGGTGCTCTTGCCAGTTGACTTCGTTGGCGGCGAAACGCGCGTAGGCGAGGTCGACCAGCAGCGCGACCGGCGCCTGTCTACCAGCCCTCTGCACGGACGCCGCGACTCCTTGCCATTCGGCAGCGTCGAGGGAGTAACCCGTCGGGTTGTGGCACGGCGAGTTGAGGAACACCAAGGCGCGACCCTGCCGTTCGATTTGCCGCTGCAATGCCGCATCGAACGCCGAGGTGTCGAAGCCGCCGTTGGCGGCGAACATCGAGAACGTCTCGACCGAGCGACCGGCCTGCGTCGCGAGCGTGCTGTAGGGTCCCCAGTAGAAGTCCGTCGTCAGCAGCGCTTGCCCCGGCTCGAGGAAGTTCATGATGGCGAGGTGCAGTGCTCCGGTGCCGCCCGGCGTGGCCACGGCCACGGTCTGCGCCGCCCGCCGGCTCTCGCCGAAGACATCGTCGATCACCGCCCGCAGGAACCCCGGCTCGCCGGCGATCGGGGCATAGGCTGCAGCTCTTGTTGCCGGCACCTCGGTGAGCGCCGCGACCACACACGGCAGGATCGCCAGGTGGCCGTCGTCGTCGAGCAGGGCCCCCAGCGTGGCGTTGACGATGGACTCTCCGGCGGCAGCGCGGCGCTGGGCCTCGGCATTGAGAGCGAAGATCGGATCGTTGCCGGAGCGATGCGCGGCGGTGGGGATCAGGGACGTCACGAAGTGCGGGTTCGGCTGCTGGGGAGATCGGGGCGGAACAGGGTACGGCGCGGGGACGACGGCATCCACAGTGTTCCCCCGCGACACGGAAACACAGGACGCCATGCACAGGCAGCCCGCCCCCGAAGCAGCCCGCCGCGCCGGCCGTGGGATCTCAGCTGCCCTCGCGCTTCCACTCGAAGCGTCGCGGCGTACCGCCCTTCATGAAGCCGATCGTGGCTCGCAGGCTGCCGTCCTCCGCCACCTCGTAGACGATGCGCTTTGGATAGTCATGGCGCGGATTGTCGAACACGGCGCGCGTTGCGGACAGTTCACTGAGCACGAACTCGGTCGGCGCCCCACCGCCGGGCTGGGCGACATAGACCAGCCCGCCGTCGCGCTCGACGATGCGCAGGAACTCGAACGCGGACATCTTCGCGCGCGAGATGGTGCGCGAAGTGCCGAGCATTGCGCCGCCCAGCGGCGGGCTCCAGCGCTCTTCGATCGTCGAGCCCGAGCTGCGCGTTCCGACCCACGCGCCGGCCAACCAGGCCAGGTCCCCGATCGCGGCTCTGGCCGGTGTGGGCATCGCGATGTCTTCGGGATGGCGGTAGAGCGCGACCGATGGCGGCTCCTCGACGTTGCGGTGCCAGGCCTGCACGACCAGCCCTTCGGGCGTGATGCGGAACCGCCTGCGGATCAACCCGTCCGGTTCGCTGCCAGGCGTGCGCACGAAATCGACTTCGTATTGGAGCACACCGTCCTTCCAAGAAGCGCGGTAGCGGGCCGTCTGCTGTCCCGAGCTGACTTCGGTGATCGAGTTGTCGAGCGCGACACGCACATCGCGGTGCCTTGACCCATGGCCGGACACCAGGATCAAGGCTGCCCCCTCACTGCGCATCTCGAACCGTGAGCTCATGGGCGGCCCCAGCTGTTCCAGGAGACGGCCCTCGGTGCGGTCCTCGACGTAGATCCACTCACCATCGAATGCGCGCAGATCGTCGCCCTGCGGCGAGGGCGTGTTCGCCGACAGGGTCGAAGCAGCGCCCAGGGTTGCCAGGAGCGCGATCACGATTCCAAACCATCGTTGCAGGTGCATTGTGGTGCCCTTGTACCTCCCTGAACCACGAACTGCAGCGGCCTTGCCGGCCGGTCACCGCCGCGCGCGCTCGTCGAGCCGGATGCGCCACTGCACCTGCTGCACCGAGGCGGCATCGGTCGTCACCGCCCCGACCCAGTCGGGCGCCTCACGGTCCTTCCAGAACGGGTCGTCGGCGAAGCCGAGGCGGGCAACGTAGCGACGACCATCGGCGGTGGTGACCAGGCCGTGGATGTGCTGCTCGACGCCGCCTTCCTGACCGCGGTAGGGCGCGGGGCGGATCGTGCGCAGCGAGAACGTGCCGCGCGCATCGCTGCGGACGAAGCCGTAGAGGCGCGGGTTCTGTTCGTCCATCGAGTCCGGCGCATAGGTGCCCGCGGCATCGGTGTGCCACAGGTAGAGCAACGCGCCGGCAACGGGCGCACCGGCCGCGTCGACGATGGTGCCGGCGATCGCCAGCCGCGTGCCCGGCTCGTCGTCCAGCACCAACAGCGTCGAGCTGCCCCAGGTGGCGGCGCGCAGCGCCTCGCGAAAGCGCCGCTGGGGACGCAGTGGTTGGAACGCGGCCTCTTGCAGCGTGCGCGCGGGACATGCGCCGGCGGCGATCGCCTGTTCGATCGCGAGCAGGGCCTGCTGCGGCGGTCCGGCGGCGGCAGCGAGCGCTCGTTGGTAGAGCGGCTCGGCCGCGGCTTCGCGAGCCCGCCAGTCGGCGGTGCGCGCGGGCGCGGGCAGCGGCTGCCAGTCGTATTCCATGTAGCGCGCGATCTCGACGGCCTGCGGTTCGCCGAGCTGACGCTGCACGACGGCGAGCGCGCCGTCGATCCCCGAGGACACGCCGGCCGCGGTGATCACCGGACCCTCGTCGACGACCTTGGCATCGACGACCTCGACGCCAGGGTATTGACGTGCCAGCACGGCCCGCGAGCCGTGGTGAGTCGTCGCGCGACGACCGTCCAGCAGGCCGGCCTTCGCCAACGCGTAGGCACCCGTGCAGACCGACAGCACGTGAACGCACCCCGGCGCCGTGCGCGCGAGCCAGGCGACGAACTCCGGATTCTCGTCGAGCACCCCGGTGTCGCCGCCGGGAACCACCAGGATCTTCGGCTGCGGGCAGTCGGCGATGCCGAAGTCGGGTGCCAACATGGTGCGCCAGTGCTGCGGCCGAACCGCGCGTTTGGCAGGAGCGACGAACCTCACGCGGTAGGCAGGGTTGCCCATTGCATCGCGCGCCGAAGTGAAGACCTCGACCGGACCGGCGAAGTCCAGCGTCTCGACACCGTCGTGCACGACCACGAGCACCAGGTCGGCCATGTCCTCGATGTCGCGGATCAGCGGCGCAAAGCGCGGATCCTGGCGCAGCGCCGCGAGGTCCTGGTCGCGCTGCATCGTGACGACCCGTCGGAAACCGCGCTCGGCCGCGCGCCGCAGCGCCGCGAAGGCCTCGTCGGTCCGGCCCTGCAGGGCGAACACGCAGGCGATGTTGTAGCTGGCGGTCGCGCCGAGCCTGGGGTCACTCTCGGCAAGTGCCGCGGCGCGCTCGTGCCACGGCAGCGCCTCGTCGAGGCGGCCGAGCACGTGCAGGCAATAGCCGAGGCGGTAGCAGTTCTCGATGCCCGGGTCGCGCGCGGCGAGGTCGGCGTAGGCCGCAGCGGCCCGCTGCCAGTCGCGGGCTCGGAACGCGGCTTCGGCAGCGGTGGCGGCATCGGCAACGGGAGTCTGGGCACGGGCGACGCTCGTCAGCGCCGTCGTCACGAGCAGCAGCGATACGAAGAGCAACGAGGTGATCTTGGGCACGCGATTCCTCCGGGAGTGTGGGAACGGTGCTGCTACGTCGACGCCGGGAAGTGAATGAGTTCGGCGGGCAAATAGCCCGTGCGTGGCAGGGCACGCGACCCAGCTCTCATGGCAATCACTGCCCGCGCTCACTGCGGGAGTTCACCGCCGGAGAAGTGCGAGTTGCTCGGCGCGCCATCGACGTTGCGACGCATACTTGCACTCGACTCGTTCCAGGTAGGAACGGATGCGTTCGGCGTCGATCTCCATCTCGGGCCAGCGCGACAACGCGACCATCGCCTCGACGACGCCCTCTTCGAGCATCGGCATGCCGAGAACGGCATCGAGCACATCGAAACTGGACCGCACCACGGCGGCGCTGCGCTTGCCGAGTTCGACGTCGCGGGACGCCACCGCGATCTGCGCCAGTGCCGCTGCCGCGATCGTCTCGAACTCGCCGTTCTCCGCGCCCATCTCCACTTCGAGGATCGCACGGGCTGCCTGGCCCCCTTCGCCATCAGGCACGAGCGCGGCAACCCTGCCGAGCAGAGCGAACCATTCTGCACGCTCCAAGTCGTCGAACAGGTGCCGGGAATCGCCCGACTCGCGCGACCGCACCCAACTCCCCCAGCGACCCGGCCGCGGCGGCGCGAACGGATTCGCGCTCGCTTGCCAGCATCGGGATCAACGCGTCGACCGCGCGCGAGCGTGCGACCATCACCTTGCCGAGGTTGGCCGCCAACAGGTAACCAAGGCCCTGATCCGTCTCGGTCCCCAGTTGGTCGCACAACAGATGCACCGTGGCCTCGCCGAACACGTCGATCACCAGCAGCGAGGCCAACAAGGCGTAGCGCCGCGCCTCAGGGTCCGCCGACCGCAGCAGCGCCCCGATCCTCTCGGCAAGGCGATGCCGGCTCCCGTCGTCGTCGGCCCCGACGAATGCCAGGGTCCACGCCGCGGTCGCCCGGACCACCTCATCCTGATCGTCGAGCGATTCCCGCAACACATCCACGAGGGTGGCACGGCGGCGCTGGTCCTCGCGCGTGTGCAGCGCCAACGTACCGAGCACCTTCGCGGCCCCTGCTCGATCCCTCGAGTTGCCCGAGTCCAGGTGCCTCTGCGCTGCGTCGACCAGTTCTCCGGTCGGCCGATGCAGCAGCACTTCCGTCGCTTCGGAGGAGGACTGCAGATCGGACCAGCTGTCGCGGGCAGCGACCGCGAACACTTCGCGCGTCGGCTGCTGTTCGAGGGTGCGCCCCACCGACGCGAGACCGAGCAGCCAGACCAGGGCGCAGCCCCCGACGAGCACGCCCGCAGCGACGATCCACTGTCCGGCCTTCATGTGGCGCGGAACGAATGCGATCGACGTCCTTCTCATGGTGCGCATGCTGGCACTGGGGCCGACCGCGTCAAGGCCACAGAGGAAACGTGCCCGGCGAGACGCTGGCGCCGAGTCGGGAAGAGCCGCTGGCTTCAGAGCGTCCTGAGGAACGCGATCAGCGCCTTCTTGTCTTCGGCGGACAGGTCGAGGCCGAACTCGTGCCCCGGCACGGCGCGCGGCGCGCCGCCCGGGTTCCAGCCGGTGGGAACGTAGTCATCCTCCACGCGCCTGGCGTCGAACCAGTCCTCGAGCGTCGCGACGGAGCCGTCGTGGGAGAACGGACCGCGGTACCACACGCCCTTGAGGCTCGGCACCTTGTAGAAGCCCGTTCCACGCCGCGTCGTCAGCGCCAGGGTCGGGTCGGTGCCGACGCCGCGGCTGCGGATGTCCTCGCTCGCCCGCAGCGCGGTCGGCACGACGAAGCCGGCGACGGGCGTCAACTGGTTGGAGGTGTAGAGCGGGGCCGGGTGGCACTTCTTGCAGTCCTCCTGCTCGAACACCTGCCGGCCGCGGCGCGCGAACTCGTCGACCGGGTTGGGGTTGGGCGGCGGAGTCAGCGCGTAGGTGAACTTCGCGAGAGCGAACAGCTGTTCGTCGCTGTAGCGGAAGTGGTTCTTCGGATCGCGTGCCGCGGCGAGGATCTCGGCCTTGGGCGGAGCATCGGGGGGCAGCTGCTCGGCGGGGATCGCCTCGATGCCGGCGAGCTGCGGCACGAAGCCGTTCCACTCCGACAGGAAGTCGAGGTCCATGTTGAGCGCCGCGTAGCGCATCAGGTCGCCGATGTCGCGGTGACGGACCAGGCCCGTGCGATCGAGGTACTTGCGGTCGCGGATGCCGATCAGGTCCGGGATCTGCACCGGCGACCAGGGGCTCGTGCCGTGCCGCGCAAGCACCCCCGGCGGGATCGCGCGCAGCGTCGCCGCGAGCGCCTCGGCATCGACATCGGCCGGGAACGGCGGTTCGTGGCCGTCGACCGCGGGCATGCCGAAGAGCGTCGTTGCTGCAGCGCGCACTTGTGGCGTCGGCTGACCGTCGATCGAATCGGCGAATCCGCGGTCGAACGGGATCGTGCCCTGCGCGCCGACGATCGTGGTGCCGTCCGGCATGAGGCGCGTGTGGCACATGGCACACGATTGTCTGCCGACCTCCAGCCGACCCTTCTCGCGGATCGTGTAGACCACGTACGGCAGCACGCCCTCCCTGGTGGCATCGACCGGCTCGCGCGCGACGCGTTCGCGGAAGCTGGCGCGCAACTCGGGCGTCGAGTCGCGCAACTGCGTCGGCCAGTGGAACACGTGTTCGCCGGCGCGGGCCCAGTCCTCGTCGGTGTGCAGCGAGGACGGATCGAAGACGATCTCGGGCTCCTTCTGCAGCAGGTTCTCGATGTAACCCTCGGGCTCGCGGTCCGGCAGGTAGACGGGATAGGTGCGGTAGATCACCGCCGCCGGCACCGCATGGTAGAACTCCGCGTCGACGTGCTTCGCCGGTTTGCCGGTGACCGCGTTCGGCAACTCCATCGTCGCCAGCCGTTCCACGTCCCACGTCCGCGGGATCGGGGTCTGCTGCGCGGGCGCCGACGAGAGCAGCACGAGAAGAGGCAGCACGCCGGAGCATGCGACGGGACGTTGGGCGGCCATGGCGAGGGAAGATACTGTCCGCATCGCGCAGACCCGCAGCATCTCGCGCTCGTTGCGTAGCCCGCGGAGAAAGTCGATCCACGACGAGGCCGCCGGTCACTTCGCCCACGGCGCCCGCGTCGACCACGTCCAGCCCTCGGTCGGCGCGGCGTCCTCGTCGCCGCCGAGGACCTCGATCGAGACCAGCGCGGTCTGCTCCTCGACCTTCTTCACGAGGATGGTCGCGAATTGGCGCCGGTCGCCGGTCACGTAGAGTCGCATGCCCACGCGCACGCCGTGCTCCGAGCCGCGATCGATCACGGCGGTCGAGAAGCGCCGGGTCAGCACCTCGCCCTTCTCCACGCGCGAGTCGCGCACGGCGACGACCATGCCTTGGATCGGCGCGTCCAGAAGCAGACCAGCGAACTCCTTCGGCAGCTTCGGCTTGCCCTCCGCCTTCTTCCGCTCGTCCCCACGGCGCAGCAGCGTGAAGCCATGCACGCCCCGGCGCGGCTCCGAGCCACCATTGACCTCATTGGCGAACTCCTGCATCGCGTCGCTGGCGACGAGGTAGTGCCGCTCCCCCCAGGTGACCGGGACCAGCGTCGAAGCCAGGCCCGCAGGGCCCTTGAGCTGGCTCGGCAACGCGAAGGTCAACACGAGCGAACCGTCCTTCTCCTGCACGGTCCCGAAGTTCCGGTCGTAGACCCCCAGGCAACCGCTCCAAGCGAACGCGAACCCCGCCTTCGGAGCGAGTTCGACGGTGATGTTCACCCCGGTGCCATCGCCGCAGTAGTAGCGGCCGGCCCAGGCGTGGTCCTCGCCGAGGCCTGCGACCTCGGCACGGATGCGCTCCTGCGCTGCAGCGAGGCCCTGCGCGGGATCCTGTCCAGGGTCCTTCGTTGGCGGCGGCGCAGGTTGCTGCGCGGCGAGCGCGCCCGCGAACGCGACGACGACCGAGACGAGCTTGCGGTGGATACCTGTGTGTGTCATCGCTGAGCGCGGCAGGATAACCAATCCTGCGACGATGGTGCGTCTGCACCCTCACCCTCCGCCCACCGCGGCACCACCCGCGAACGCAACCCCAGCACCTCGTGATACGTCACCAGGTCCCGCCGCGGACGCGCACCAATGCCAGCAATCGCTCGATCAGCTCCTCGGGCGCCATCACCACCACCGTCGTGCCGTCCTTCCAAGAAGCGCGTCCGTCCATGTTCGGACCAGGACGCTCCCCTGTGCGCATTCCCCCGGCGGGATCCGGATCTATCCTCGTGGCATGGAACACGTACTCTTCGCGAAGTTCCCCGATCCGGCGCGCGCAGATACGGCGATCGAGACAGTCCAGAAGAACGGCGCGCACGTCGTCACGCACTACGGGGTCGCCGATGACCAGGCCTTCGAGCAGGTCGTACAGCACTCGGGCGTGGCCGCCGAAACCGATCTGCGCCATGCGCTCGTGGTCGGCATCGTCTCCGGCGGAGTCGTCGGTTGCGCCTGTGGCGCGCTGCTCTCGGTCTTCGGGATCTTCCCAGGTACAGCCGGCCAGGGGGCGGTGTTCGGTGCGCTGATGGGTGTGCTCGTCGGCTTCGTCATGATGTCCATCTTCGGCTCCGGACTGATGGACGGGCGGCTGCGACGACTGATCCGTTCCATGCATCGCGGCGAGGTCGTCGTCACCGTGCGCGCACCCAACCGGCAGACGTGCGATCAGGTGCGCGACGTGCTGGTTCGAAACGGCGCGTTGGTCGTCGAGAAGAGTCCGCTGTGAGCGTTGCCCCGATACTCGGTGCGAAGGAGCGCGCGGCGTTGCTCGAGGCGCTCGACGACGAACATCGTGCGTGGGCGACCTACGACCAGGTCGTGCGCGACTTCGGCGACGTGCTGCCGTTCCGCAACATCCGCCGCGCGGAGGCGCGACACATCGCCGCGCTCGAGAACCTGTGCCTGCGCTACGGCGTGCCGATCCCGGCCAATCCGTGGCCGGGGCGCGTGGCGCGGTACGGGACTCTGGCCGAGGCGTGCGCCGCAGGGGTCGACGCAGAGGTCGAGAACGCTGCGTTGTACGAACGTCTGCTCGCGTGCACCGGGCGCCCCGACATGCTGCGCGTGTTCCGCAATCTGCAACGGGCGTCGCAGGAGCGCCACCTCCTCGCCTTCCGACGCTGCATCGCTCGACAGCAGGGCGCGGCGGGCGCTGGTTGTCGGCGCGGTGCGAGACCCTGACCACGAGGCATCGTGCCGTCCGCCGCCGAGAGCCTGAAGTGGATCCTCGTCTCGGGCCTGGGCATGGCGTGCATCGCGCTGGCCGGCGGCGTCTTCGTGCTGTTCGGAAGGGCTCTGCTGCAGCGCAGTCTCGAGCCCGTCATCGCGTTCGCCGCGGGAGCCCTCGTCGGCGGCGCGATGTTCCACATGCTGCCGCATGCGCTCGCCCATGCCGCATTCGCCACAGACACGTTCTTCTGGGCGGTCATCGGCTTCTCGGCCTTTCTCGCCCTCGATCAGCTGCTCGAATGGCGGCACTGTCGTCATCCTTCGACCCGATTGAAGCCGCTCGCACCGCTGCTGTTGCTCGCGGATGGACTTCACAATCTGCTCGGCGGACTCGCGATCGGCGCCGTGTTCCTCGTGGACGTGCGCGCCGGGTGGGTCGCGTGGCTCGCGGCCGCGCTGCACGAACTGCCGCAGGAGATCGGTGACTTCGGGGCGATCGTGCATGCTGGGATGTCGCCGCGACGCGCCCTCTTCGCGAACTTCGTCTCCGGGCTGACCTTCCCGCTCGGCGGTCTGCTCGTCTGGCTCGTCGGCGGCGCAATCGACGCGTCTGCGCTCGTGGCGATCGGGGGCGGGAACTTCCTCTACATCGCAGCCTCCGATCTGCTCCCCGAGATCAAACGCAGCGAACAGTTGGGCGCCGCCGCGGTCCGGTTCGCCGCGTTCTGCGCGGGCGTCGCTCTGCTGTATGTGCTGCAGGGGCTCGCCCACAGCTGACGGCCGTGACGGTCGAGAGTGGAGCTCGCGCCGACAGGGGCGCGGGGATCGGTGGCGAATGCGCTCGCGCTCGGCTCCCCGCACGCTGAATCCGCCGACCGGCGCCGCAGCAAGGCGCAAGAACCCGCATCCCCGAGCTGACTCACTGCCCCAGCTGTTCGAGCAGGCTGCGCGTCTTGCCCTGCAGGCTGCCTCGAGACGATCCGCCGAGCTCGGGGTCCCGGTCGAACATCTCGACGTTGCGCTGCAGCAGCGCGCGCGCCTTGCCCTTGTCGCCGCGGCGCGACCAGAAGTCAGCGGCGAGGTTGCGCGTGTTGACGGTCCGCACGGCGCGATCGGGCGGCGCGGCTTCGCAAGCGGCGACGGCTTCGTCGAACAGCGGTCCGGCCTCGTCGGGGCGGTCGAGTTCGTCGAGGATCTGCGCGAGCAGCTGCGCCGCGAGGATCCAGTCGTCGCCGCCCTGCGTGGCCGCGACGGCGCGCCGCCGCATCAGCAGGTTGCGCGCGGTCGCTTCGGCCGGCACGAGGCGGTGGCGCGCGCGTTGGATACGCGCCAGTTCGTGCATCGCGTTGAGGGTGTCGGGATGGTCCTCGCCGATCACCTCGCGGCGACCCGCGAGGGCGTCGCCGATCAGCTGCTCGGCACGTTCGTAGTCGCGGCGTGATCGCGCCAGCACGCCGAGGTTGAAGCGAGCCTGCAGCGTGCGTGGGTTGTCGGCACCGGCCTGTCGTTCCAGCAGCGACAGCGCCTCCTCGAGCAGGGCCATCGCGCCGTCGTTGTCGCCGCGGCGCCGCAGCACCGTGGCGAGGTTCTGCAGCGCCGCCGTCAGCCGCGGGTCCGTGGTCGCGAACAGGCGGCGAGCACGGGCCAACGCGTCGCGGAGCAGCTTCTCGGCCTCGGGCAGCTTCTGCTGGTCGAGAAGCAACAGCGCGAGGCTGTTCTGCTGCGCGAGCGTGCGCTGATCGTCCTCGCCGAAGACGCGGCGATAGATCGTCAGCGCCTCCTGCAGGATCGCGCTGGCCTCTTCGCGCCGGTCCAGGCGCCGCAGCAGCGCGCCCAGGTTGGCGATCGAGGCGAGGGTGGCCCGGTGATCGGGGCCCAGCTTGTCCTGCGACTGCGCGACGACGGCGCGCAGCTCCTGTTCGGCGGCGGCGCGCTGGCCGAGCTGCTCCTGCACGAGCGCATGGGCGTGTTGCACGGCAGTGGTGCGTGGGTGTCCGAGGCCGTGCACGCGCAGCGCGATCGCGACAGCGCGGTCCAGATTGGCGCGGGCTTCGGTGAGTCGCGCCAGTCCGGTCTGCAGTTCGCCGAGCTCGACCAGCAGCGCGACCGCGCCGGCAGACTCCGACAGACCGTGCGCGGCGAGGTCGGCGAGCCGTTTCCCGAGGCGTTCGATGCCGCGTTCGCCGGCCCCCGTGAGTTGCTCGAGCGTCGCGAGCACCAAGGCGCAATCGGTCCGGACCTCGTCGGTCGTGGCCAGACCTTCGGCCGCGGCCGCGGCCCGGGTCGCCACCGCCAGGGCCTCGTCGATCCGGCCGCTGACGCGCAGGGCGCCCGCGTAGGCAGCCGCGGCGCGGATCGTGCGCCGATCGCCAGGGCCGGCGTGTTCGAGCATGCCCCGGTGCGCGCGGTCGAGCCGCACCAGGGCCTCGTCGTCGAGACCGAGGCCGACGAAGGTGCTGCCGAGCGTGAAGTCGAGCGAGGCGCGCACCAGCGGATCGATCGCCGCCGTGGCGTCGAGCTCGCGGGTGGCGCCGCGCAGCATGTCACGCACGCGCACGTCGCGTCCGAGGCGGTCGGGGTCGGCGCTGGCGAACACGTCCTGGACCAGGCCGAGCACGGACTCGGCGACCCGCTGCTCGCGGCGCGCGCGGTCCCGTTCGCGCAGGGCCTCGGCGCGCGACGTGAGGCTCACGACCAGGGCCACCAGGATCGAGAACAGCACGAGCCCGGCGGCGCTCAGCGCCAGGCGGTGCCGCCGCACCAGCTTGCGCAGGCGATACGCCGTGCTCGGCGGTCCGGCGGACACGGGCTCGTCGGCGAGCAGGCGGCGCAGGTCGGCGGCGAACTCGGAGGCGGCGCCGTAGCGCTCGTCGGCGCCGCGCGCGGTGGCCTTGGCGAAGATCCAGTCGACCTCGATCGGCAGTCCGGGGCAGCGATCGCTCGGCCGGGGCGCGGCGACCTCGGTGCGCAGCACGCGCAGCGCCTCGGTCAGGGGCTTGCCGGCGAAGTCTCGCGGCAGCGTCCCGGTCAGCAGTTCGAACAGCATCACGCCGAGCGCGTAGACGTCGGTGCGCACGTCGATCGCGTCGGGGTCGCCCTCGAGCTGCTCGGGGCTCATGTAGGCCGGCGTACCGAGCACGACCCCGGCGATCGTCCGCGTGTCGCCCGCGTCGCGGTCGACGAGACGGGCGATGCCGAAGTCGACGACCTTGCAGCGGCCGTTGGCGTCGACGAGTACGTTGTGCGGCTTGAGGTCGCGGTGGATCACGCCGCGCTGGTGACCGTGTTGCACCGCCTCGCCGACCTGCAGCAGCAGGTCGACGCGTTGTCGCCAGGACAGCTCGTGGCGCGTCGCGAACTCGTGCAGCGAGCATGCGTCCTCGACCAGCTCCAGGGCGATGAACGGCAGCGCGTCGCCGGCGCCGTCGAGCCGTGCCGTGCCCGCGGCGTGGACCTGGGCGATACCGGGATGGCGAAGCCTGGCGAGGATCTCGGCCTCTTCGCGGAAACGGCGCTCGGCGTCCGAGCCGGGCAGTGGCGCGCGCAGCACCTTGAGCGCGATGCGTCGATGCGGCTCGTGCTGTTCGGCCTCGTAGACGACTCCCATGCCGCCGGCGGCGATCAACCGGACGATCCGGTACGGTCCGAGACGGTGGCCGATCCACGAGCCGTCGGCGACGGTCAGGTCGGCGAAGGGGGTCGCCAGCGGGGTCGCCAGGAACTTGCCTCCGCTGCCGTGCCTCGCCAGCAACTCGAGCACGTCGTCGGCCAGTTCGACGTCGCCGGCTGCGGCCTCACGCACGAGCCGCTCGGCGTGCTGCGGCTCCGCCTCGAGGGCCCGCTCGAACAGCGCGCGCACCGCGCGCCACCGCGTCGTCTGGGGATCGTCGGGGCTCGCCGGGACAGGATCGACCACGCGGTGATTCTGGCCGCGGCGGCACCCGATCGCGAGACCGTCGCGAGCTGGCTCTACAATCCGCGCACCCATGACCCCGCCGCGCCCCGACGATGCCCTGCAGATCACCGTGCTGCTGCAGCAGATGAAGGCGGGCGACCCGGCGGCAGAGGCAGACCTGCTGCCGCGGCTCTACGACGAGTTGCGGCGCGTTGCCCAGGCCCAGATCGGCAAGGAGCGGGCCTCACACACCCTGCAGGCGACGGCGCTGGTGCACGAGGCCTACCTGAGGTTGTTCGGCGGACAGGTGCCCGACTTCCGCGACCGCGGCCACTTCCTCGCCGTGGCGTCCAGGGCGATGCGCCACGTGCTCGTCGATCATGCCCGGCGCCGGCAGTCGCAGAAGCAGGGCGGCGGGCTGCGGGTCGAGCCGCTCGACGAGACGATCGCCGGGCTGCAGCACGACCAGGCCGACGTCCTGGCCGTACACGAGGCACTGTTGCTGCTGGGTGAACGCGACCCCGAACTCGTGCAGGTCGTCGAGATGCACTTCTTCACGGGCCTCACGTTGCGGGAGGTCGGCGAAGCTCTTGGTCTCGCCGAGCGCACGGTCTACGCGCGGTGGAGCCTGGCGCGGGCCTGGCTCAAGGGGCAGCTGGGCATCGGCTAGCCCGGACCATTCATGAGGGACGGTGCGAGAGCCCGCAATGCCGCTCGGTGCCAAGGCGCGTGGCAGGTTCTCCCACAAGCGTGGTGTCTGCCACGCTGAGGACAGGTTCTGCCGCGCAACGCAGGCAGCGAGGGGCAGGGCGGGTTCGCAGCCCTTCTCTCATGAATGGTCCGGGCCAGGCGAAGGGGCGGGGCGCCGCCGAGAAAATCCGTGCAGGTCGGGGCGCCGGATCTCGCGAGGTGGGGTGGAGCCCAACCATGACCTGCCTGCACCGTGTCGTCTCTCTGCTGATCGTCTCGTCCGGTCTGCTGCTCGCCCAGGGGCCCTTCCTGCTGGCCGACATCCAGCCCGGCAGCGGCGAGTCGTCGCCGCAGAAACTGACGGTGTTTCGCGACCGTGTCTGGTTCTCGGCCAACGACGGCCAGCACGGGCGCGAACTGTGGGCCAGCGATGGCACGGCGGCGGGCACGCAGATGTTCGCGGACCTGTGGCCGGGCAGCTACGCGGGCAACCCGACCGGCTTCTGCGTGCTCGGGGATCGCATGTTCTTCGCGGCCTACGGCCAGGGCGCCGGGGTCGAGCTGTGGGTGACGGATGGCACGGTGGCGGGCACGAATCCGTTCGCCGATCTGCGTCCGGGGAGCGGCAGCTCCTTCCCGGCCAACCTGGCCGCGATCGGCGACGCACTCTACTTCTCGGCCAACGACGGCAGCGGTGCAGAACCCTGGGTGACGGACGGCACGGTCGCCGGCACGCGCCGCATCGCCGACCTGTGGCCGGGCAGCAACGGCTCGACGCCCAAGGACTTCGCCGGCTACGCGGGCAGCGTCGTCTTCCAGGCCAACGACGGTGCGTCCGGCTACGAGCTGTTCCTCACCGACGGCACCGCGGCGGGCACCGGTCTGCTGCTGGACATCAACCCGGGGAGCTCCTCGTGGCCCGAGGAGATGTTCGCCTTCGACGGCAGCGTGTTCTTCTTCGCGACCGACGTGGCGCACGGTCGCGAACTGTGGCGCACCGACTTCACGGCGGCGGGCACGGTGATGGTGCAGGACCTCGCGCCCGGCGCCTACTCGAGCAACCCCAGCAACCTCGTCGGCGGGTGGCGGGACCAGAACTTCGTGTTCGTCGCGTACCAGCCCAGCCACGGCACCGACGTGTTCGTCTGCGACGGCACCACACTCGCCTACGCCTGGCCGGCCGGGATCAACATGCCGTCGGTCATGACCACGACCCTGCCGCAGGACCTGAGCATGATCGGCAGCCGCAAGCTCTACTTCGACGGCAGCACCCCGGGTCACGGTCACCAGCTGCACGTCGTCGACATGACGCGGCCCAACCCGTTCGGGCTCTACGTCTACGACCTGAACCCGAGCGGCTACTCCGACCCGCAGGAGTTCGTCGCGCTGCGCGACCGCGTGCTGTTCACGGCGCGCGACGCCGCGGGAAGGGAGCTCTGGGTGATGCCCAACGGCGCGACCGAGCGACCCGTCGACCGAGGCTGCAGCGGCTCGCGGCTCGACGTCCAGGATCCCGTGCTGGGGCAGGACATCTACTACTACATCACCACCGACGTGCCGAACGCGGCGCCGATGACCATGATCGGCTGGCCGGCGCAGACGCCGTTCGTGCTGCCGTGGGTGTCCGCATGTCCGGTGCACGTCGACCCCGGCCTGACGTCGTTCGTGCAGTACCCCGCCGGTTGGCACTTCGGCACGCTGACGGTGCCGGGCGACATCGCGCTGCAGGGGCTCGAACTCGTCATGCAGTGCTTCGTGGGATCGACGACGACGCCGTCGCTGTTCGACTTCACCAACGCCGTTCACCTCCATCTCGGGCTCTGAAGTCACGTCGCACCTCGAGGACTTCCCGCCATGAACCACGACTTCCTCCTTCTCGCCCTGACCACGATCGCGCCGGTCGCGTCGCTCGCCGCGCAGATCCTCCCGCCTGCCCCGATCATGCTGCGCGACATCACGCCGGGCGGCGGCAACGGGCCGCAGTTCCTCACCGTGTTCGAGGATCGCATCTGGTTCGCGGCCGACGACTGGCAGAGCGGCCAGGAGCTGTGGACAACGGACGGCACGCCCCAGGGAACGCAGCTGTTCCTCGACCTGTTGCCCGGGATCAACGGCAGCAATCCGACTGGCCTGTGTGTGCTCGGCGACCGCATGTTCTTCGGCGCGATGGGCAGCAGCGGTGGTCAGGAGCTCTGGGTCACCGACGGCACCGTGGCCGGCACGCAGCTGTTCTCGGAGCTGTATCCCGGGGTGTACGGTTCCTACACGAGCGACCTGACGCGGATCGGCGACGAGATCTACTTCGTCGCGAACACCGGCGGCGGCCCCGAGCCCTGGATCACCGACGGCACGGTCGCCGGAACACGCAGCCTCGGCGATCTGCTTCCCGGGACGGCCGGCAGCTATCCGATGCACTTCACGGGCTTCCCGGGGCAGGTCGTGTTCTCGGCGATCGGCGACCCGATGCTCGGGCGCGAGCTCTACTTCACCGACGGCACGGCGGCGAACACGCGGCTGCTCATGGACATCAACCCAGGGCCATACTACGGCGTCCCGCAGCGGCCGATGGTCGCGTGGGACGGGCACGTCTACTTCGCCGCCAACGACGGCGTGAACGGCCAGGAGATCTGGCGCACCGACTTCACCGTGGCGGGCACGGTGCTGTTCAACGACTTCCTGCCGGGGCCCGGCAGCAGCCAGCCGCGCGACTTCCAACGCGACTACCGGGACCGCGGCATCCTGTTCACCGCGGGCAGGCAGAACACCACGGGCGACGTCTTCTGGTACAACGGCGCGAACTGGGGCTGGTTCGCGCCGGGCGGCGTCAACATCCCGCCGCCGCTGTCGTCCGTGTATCCACAGAACGTGCGCGCCATCGGCAGCCGCAAGATCTACTTCTGCGCGTCGACGCCCGGCCACTCCCTCGAACTGCACGTCATGGACCACTCGATCGCGTTGGGCATGGGCGTCTACGACATCAGCACGGCCGGTGGCAGCAATCCCCACGACTTCACCCTGCTCGGTGACACGGTGGTGTTCGTGGCCACCGATGCCACGCACGGAGCGGAGTTGTGGGCTCTCCACAACGGCGCGACGGAGCGGCCTGCCGAGCTGGGCTGCAGCGGCTCGCGCCTCGACGTCGAGGACCCCGTACTCGGTCGCGACATCTACTACCGCATCACCACGGACATCCCGAACGCGGCGCCGATGACCATGATCGGTTGGCCGGTGCAGATGCCGTTCGTGCTGCCGTGGGTGTCCCCCTGCCCGGTGCACGTCGACCCCGGCCTGACCGCGTTCGTGTCCTACCCGGCCGGCTGGCAGTTCGGCACGATCCATGTGCCGGGGGACGTCGCGCTCAACGGGCTGCTGCTGGTGATGCAGTGTTACGTGGGCTCCTCGACCGTGCCGAGTGCCTACGACTTCACCAACCCTGTGTATCTGCACCTGGGGCTTTGAGGCCCGGTGTCCGGTGCACGCTGGCGGCCGATGCGCGGATCGGGTGCGTACGATCCGCCCCGCGGCCTACCGCGGTCTCGAGGGCGGCGTCGCCCGACTGGGTCGGGCAGTGATGACCGATGCCAGTTCGGTGCAGCACATGCCGTCGCGCATCGAGATCGACGAACGCGCGCGCCGCTGATCATCCGCGTCGGCAGGCTGCGGAGGCCGAAGAGCGGTGCCCGCAGGACTCGATGCCGGTTCCGTACCGTTCGGGCGGGCTGCTAGTCTTCCCGTTCCACCAGGAAGACAGACAAGCGAGTCTCCATGCGTACCGAGCACGATCTGTTGGGCGAGAAGTCCATTCCCACGGAGGCCTACTACGGCATCCAGACCTTGCGCGCCGTCGAGAACTTCCACATCTCCGGTGTGCCGATCTCGCACTACCCCGAGCTGATCGTCGGCCTCGCGATGGTCAAGCTCGCGGCGGCACGCGCCAACCACGAGGTCGGCGCGATGCCGGCGGCGGTGTTGCGGGGCATCGAAGGAGCCTGCCAGGAGTTGATCGCGGGCAAGCTGCACGAGCAGTTCCCGGTCGATCTGTTCCAGGGAGGAGCCGGCACTTCGACCAACATGGCAGCCAACGAGGTGATCGCCAATCGCGCGCTCGAGCTGATGGGCCATCGCAAGGGTGAGTACGAGCACTGTGATCCGCACGACCACGTCAACCTCGCCCAGTCGACCAACGACGCCTATCCGAGCGCGCTGCACCTGGGCATCGCGCTGCTCAACCGCAAGCTGATCGCCGAACTGCAGCTGCTGGTGAGGTCGCTGCGCGACAAGGGCAAGCAGTGGCGCGAGGTGCTGAAGATGGGCCGCACGCAGCTGCAGGACGCGGTGCCGATGACGTTGGGACAGGAGTTCGAGGCGTTCGGCATCAGCCTCTCCAACGAGGTCACCGCGCTCGAACGTGTCGGGGCGCTGCTGCTCGAGGTCAACATGGGCGGCACGGCGATCGGCACCGGGCTCAACGCGCCCGAGGGGTTCGCGGCGAGCTGCACGAAGCACCTCGCCGCGATCACCGGCATGCCGATCACGCTCGCCGAGGACCTCGTCGAGGCGACGCAGGACACGCAGCCGTTCGTGCTCTACTCGGCGGCCCTCAAGAGCCTGGCGATCAAGCTCTCGAAGATCTGCAACGACCTGCGGCTGCTGTCCTCCGGCCCGCGCGCCGGCCTCAACGAGATCAACCTGCCGGCGATGCAGCCGGGTTCGTCGATCATGCCGGGCAAGGTCAATCCGGTGATCCCCGAGGTCGTGAACCAGGTGTGCTTCAAGGCGATCGGCAACGACTTCGCCGTGACGATGGCGGCCGAGGCCGGCCAGCTGCAGCTCAACGTCATGGAGCCGGTGATCGCGCAGTGCATCTTCGAATCGCAGACGCTGTTCCTGAACGCGGCGCGCACGCTGCGCACGAGCTGCATCGACGGCATCACGGCCAACGAGGACCGCTGCCGCCACTTCGTCGAGCACTCGATCGGCATCGTGACCGCGCTCAACCCCGTGCTCGGCTACGAGAAGGCCACCGAACTGGCCGCCGAGGCGCTGCGCACCGGCAGGGGCATCATCGAGCTCGTGCGGCAGCGCCAGCTGCTGACCGAGGAGCAGATCGCGAAGGTGTTCGATCCTGCGGCCATGGCCGGCACGATGCGGGGAGTGGCGCGATGATCTGGGTCGAACTCGCGGTGGTCCTCGCCAGCATCCTGATCGGGGCGCGCATCGGCGGCATCGGGCTGGGCACCGTGGCCGGCTTGGGGCTGCTGGTGCTGATCTTCGGCTTCGGTCTGCCGCCCGGCGTGCCGCCGCGCACGGTGCTGGGCATGATCCTCTGCGTGATCACCGCCGCGGCCGCGATGCAGGCTGCAGGCGGACTCGACTACCTGGTCGAGCTGGCCGAGAAGATGCTGCGGGCCAAGCCACGCGCGATCACGTTCGTCGCGCCGATGGTCGCGTACCTGTTCACGTTCCTGGCCGGGACCGGACACGTCGTCTACGCGCTCCTGCCCGTGATCGGCGAAGTCGCGCGCAAGGCCGGCATCCGGCCCGAGCGGCCGATGTCGATCGCGGCGATCGCTTCACAGCAGGCGATCACCGCGTCGCCGATCTCGGCCGCGACCGTCGCGATGCTGGTGATCCTGCAGCCGATGGGGCTCGGACTCTCGCACATCCTGATGATCTGCGTGCCGGCGACCATCGCCGGCTGCCTGATCGCCGCGTTCGTCGTCTCGCGACTGGGCTGTGAACTGGCCGACGATCCCGAGTACCAGCGCCGGCTCGCTGCCGGCGAACTCGACGGTGACGAGGCGGCGGCCCAACGGCTCGAAGGCGGCGCGCGCAGCCGCGCCCGGCTGGCCGTGCTGATCTTCCTGGGGGCTGCCGTGTTCGTGGTCGTGCTGGGGCTGATCCCGTCGCTGCGTCCCGAGTACACGATCGTCGAGAGCGGTGCCGAGAAGCCCGAACAGCTCGCGCTCGCTCCGGCGATCATGGTCACCATGCTGGCCGCGGCCGGCCTGATCATGCTGCTCTGCAAGGCGTCGGGCGAAAGCACGCTGAAGACGCCCGTGATGTCGTCGGGCATCGTCGCGCTGATCTCGATCGCGGGCTTGGGCTGGATGGGCTCGGCGTTCTTCGAGGGCAACCGGCAGGCCATCGTCGGCGGCATCAGCGACCTGATCGTGGCGCAGCCGTGGCTGTTCGCCGCGGGCCTGTTCGCCCTGTCGGTGCTGTTGTTCAGCCAGGCCGCCACCGTGACCACCCTGATGGCGGTCGGTGCCACGTTGGGCTTGTCCGGCGGCAGCCTGATCGCCATGTTCCCGGCCGTGAACGGCTACTTCTTCCTGCCGACCTACGGCACGTTGCTCGCCGCGATCTCGTTCGACCGCACGGGCACGACGAAGATCGGTCGCTATGTGCTCAACCACAGCTTCATGGTGCCAGGGCTCGTGGCGACGACCGTCGCCGTGATCCTGGGCCTGCTGCTCGCGCCGCTCGTCTGCAGCGGCGTGGTACCCGAGGGGGCGCCCAAGTGACGGCCGGATCCGGGGCGTCGCCGGCGCCGCAGGCGGGCGGCGGTGACGGCGAGATCGTCGACCTGCAGGATCAGCAGCAAGCGGTGCGCATCCTGTCCGAGTCGGTGCTCGGTCTGTGGGAGGTCGTCAACCAGCTCACGCGCTTGCGCCCGACGCGTCGCGACGACTACCGGGTGACGATCTTCGGCTCCGCACGCATCCCCGAAGACCATTGGGTCTACGCGGCCGTGCGCGACATGGCGGCTGAACTGACGCGGCTGGGGTGCACGATCGTGACCGGCGGCGGTCCCGGACTCATGCAGGCCGCCAACGAGGGGGCGCGCCTCGCGGACCCCCAGGGCGCGGGACGTTCGGTCGGCATCCGCGTCGAATTGCCGTTCGAGCAGGACGTCAATCCGTTCGTCGGCAGCGCGTTCGAACACCGCACCTTCTTCTCGCGGCTGCACCACTTCGTGCTCGTCTCGGACGCGTTCGTCGTCGTGCCGGGCGGCATCGGCACCGTGCTCGAGACGATGATGGTGTGGCAGCTGCTGCAGGTACGCAAGCTGTCGAACACGCCGTTGCTGCTGGTCGGGCCGATGTGGGGCGATCTGGTCGAGTGGCACCGGCGCTTCATGCTGCGTCCCGGCTTTCCGCTGGCTTCCCCCGCCGACATGGACATCCCGACCTGCGTGCCGGGAGCCGCCGAGGCGCTGGCCGTGCTGCGCGAGAGCCACGCCGCCTGGCAGCGCAACCGGTCGCCCGCGCCGTGACGTGGCTGGCAATCCCTGCTGTTGATGGTCGGCAGGGGTGGGTGTTGGAGGCGCGGCAAGGAGCTCAGCACATCGGCTTAAGTGAGCGTTCGTCCCGGCGGGGCATAGTGGCGCCCTCACCGGAACCACCCGACACGCACACACAAGAGATGCGCGACATGAAACGATCACTCCTGCTGACCATCGGTATCACTCTCGGCTTGCTCGCCTCCGCGCAAGCGCAGGACAAGAAGCCCAACATCGTCGTCATATGGGGGGACGACATCGGCCAGTTCAACGTCAGCGCCTACAACCTGGGCATGATGGGCTACAAGACGCCCAACATCGATCGCATCGCGAGAGAGGGCGCGCTGTTCACCGACTGGTACGGCCAGCAGAGCTGCACCGCCGGCCGCGCCGCGTTCGTCACCGGCCAGTCGCCGATCCGCACCGGCCTCACGAAGGTCGGTCTGCCCGGCGCCCCCGAGGGCATGAAGAAGGAGGACCCGACGATCGCCACGCTGCTCCGCGCGCAGGGCTACATGACCGGCCAGTTCGGCAAGAACCACCTCGGCGACCGCGACGAGATGCTGCCGTCGTTCCACGGCTTCGACGAGTTCTTCGGCAACCTCTACCACCTCAATGCCGAGGAGGAGCCGGAGAGCGTGGACTACCCCAAGGACCCCGAGTTCAAGAAGAAGTTCGGCCCGCGCGGTGTCATCCACAGCTTCGCCGACGGCCGCATCACGGACACCGGCCCGCTGACGAAGAAGCGCATGGAGACGATCGACGAGGAAGTCACGGCCAAGGCGCTCGACTTCATGGCGCGTGCGAAGCAGGCGGACAAGCCGTTCTTCCTGTGGTGGAACTCGACGCGCATGCACGTCTTCACGCACCTGAAGAAGGAGTCCGCGGGCAAGACGGGCCTCGGCATCTATGCCGACGGCATGGTCGAACACGACGGCCATGTCGGCGAGGTGCTCGCCAAGCTCAAGGAGCTGGGCCTCGAGGAGAACACGATCGTGATGTACTCCACGGACAACGGCTCGGAGTCGTTCTCGTGGCCCGACGGCGGCACGACGATGTTCCGCGGTGAGAAGGCCACCAACTGGGAGGGCGGTTATCGCGTGCCCTGCGCGATCCGCTGGCCCGGCGTCATCAAGCCCGGCACGGTCGTCAACGACATCGGTGCGCACGAGGACATGCTGCCGACCCTGCTCGCAGCCGCTGGCGACAGCACCGCGAAGGCAGACCTGCGGAAGGGCCGCAAGGTCGGCGACACGACCTACAAGGTCCACCTCGACGGTTACGACCTGGGGCCCGCACTCAAGGGTCAAGGCGCGTGGCCGCGCCGGGAGTTCCTCTACTGGACCGACGACGGCAGCGTCGCGGCGCTGCGCTACGACAACTGGAAGGTCACGTTCCTGCGGCAGGACGCCCATGGGATGCACGTCTGGCAGGAGCCGTTCGTCAAGCTGCGCGCGCCGATGCTGACGAACCTCCGCATGGATCCGTTCGAACTCGCGCACCAGATCGGCATGGACTACGACCGCTGGTTCGTCGAGCACATGTTCGCCTTCGCGCCCGCCGGTGCGTTCGTGGGCCAATGGCTGCAGAGCTTCCGCGAGTTCCCACCGCGTCAGAAGCCCGGCAGCTTCAACCTCGACAACGTGATGGAATCCCTGACGAGCCAGCAGGGCGCCGGCAGGTAGATCACCGCCGTACGCAACGAGGTGCCAATCATGACCCACGACTGCTTGAACCGCCGTGACTTCGTCGTCGGCGCCGCCATGGCCGGCGCGACACTGCTCATCCCCGGTGCACTGCCCGCGGCAGCAGATGGCCAGAAGAAGACCTTCACCATCCTGCACACCAACGACATGCACTCGAACTTCGTCGGGCGCGGGCCGTCCCGAGACTACACCCCGTTCACCCCCGGCGACGACGCGACGCGCGGTGGCTTCGCGCGCCTGGCCGGCCTGATCGGCAGGCGCAAGAACGCCCGCGAGGCCCAGGGCCCGGTGCTGGTGCTCGACGCCGGCGACTACAGCATGGGGACCGCGTTCGGCGCAGCGACGCGGGAGATCGGCGGCGAGTTGCAACTGATGGCGCGCATGGGCTACGACGCCACGACCTTCGGCAACCACGAGTTCGACCTCGGGCCCGACGGGCTCGGCAAGTCGATCGCCACCGCCAGCAAGGCCGGGCGCGTGCCGGCTTTGCTCGCCTCGAACCTCGACCTGACGGCTGCCGATGCGACGCTGCACGAGCTGCAGGCCTTGGCCAAGGCGGGCACCGTGCGACGCCACCTGGTGATCGAACGAGGCGGGATGCGCTTTGGCCTGTTCGGCGTGCTCGGCAAGGAAGCGACCTTCTACACGACCGGTGGTGCGGCCGTGTTCACGGACGCCATCGCCGCCGCCAGGGACATGGTGAAGGTCCTGCGCGAGACCGAGAAGGTGGACGTGGTCATCTGCCTGAGCCACGGCGGCGTGGAGAAGGGCAAGGACGGCAACTACTCCGAGGGCGACGACGTGCGCCTGGCCACGGAAGTGCCCGGCATCGACGTCGTCATCGGCGGCCACAGCCACACCGAACTGCGGGAGCCGATCCTCATCGGCGGCCGCACGCCGGTGGTGCAGACCGGCAAGGAGGGTGAGAACCTCGGTGAACTCGTGCTCACGTTGGATGGCGACAAGCTGACGGTCGAGTCGTACGGCTTGCACGCGATCGACGACGCCGTCGCCGGCGACCAGACGACCGCCGACGCGATCGAGAAGTTGATGCAGCCGGTCACTGCGGCGGTGTTCGCGTCCCGCGGCTACCGCATCGACCAACCGCTCGCGATCGTGCCGCGCGACCTGCCCAACACGTTCCGCGACATCGCCGCCGGCACCCTGCTCGCCAACCTCGTCACCGACGCGTTCCGCAGCGCGACGAAGGCGGACATCGGCTTCACGGTCAACGGCATGCTGCGCGCCCCGCTGCTCCGCGGGAAGTCCGGCGTGCAGACGGTGTACGACGTGTTCGCCGTGGCGCCGCTCGGCGCCGGGATCGTCGACACCACCGCCGGCAGCGCGCTGGTCACCGGCCACTTCACGGGAGCGGAGCTGAAGAACATGCTCGAGTTCTTCCTCGTCGACAACCCGACGCACCCCGGTGAGTACTTCCCGCGCGCTTCGGGCATGCGCTTCCGCTACGACCCGACGCGCCCGAAGTTCGACGTCGTCATCGCCGTCGAGATCGGCGACCTCGATCGCGGTTACCGCGCCATCGACATCGGCGGGTCGGATGCGCGGCTGTTCAGCCTCACGTGCCCGCTCTACCTCGCGTTGATCCTGGTGGCGATCCCGAAGTACACCAAGGGCAAGCTGCCGCTCGTCGCCAAGAACAAGGCGGGCCAACCACTGAAGTCGCGCGTCGAAGCACTCGACGACCTTCGCCACAGCTCCCCCTACCTGCTGCCGCCAGCAGGCGCGATGGACAAGGACAGCGTCGCCACGGGCGAAGGGAAGAACACCGTCACCGAGATCAAGGAGTGGCAGGCGATCATGGATCACCTGCGCGGCCTGCCGGTCCTGGGCACGGACACGCTGCCGACGATTCCGGTCGACGAACGCGCCGCCGAGGTCCGCGCCATCAAGAACGGCTGACAGTGGCGCAGGCAGGCGGACCGTGATGCAGCAGGCGACGCTCGCACGCACTGCGGCGGCGCCGGCGGCGCGCGCCGCTCTGCAGCGGCAGCGCGCCCGATCCCGCGGGCGGAACCGGTGACGAGGGCGATCTTCTGCGAGAGTCTCATGGGCAGGTCGTGTGGGGTGTCGTGGTTCGGATCGATGGCGCGACCGCGGTCGTCCGGCTCGAATTGGGCCCTTCAGCGCGTTGCGTGGACAGCCACGCTGGTGCCGCCGCCAGCGGCGGCGGCTAGAGTTCCCGCCGAGGTCGCCATGAAGACACTTCCCCTCGCCGGCGTCGTCGTGCTGGCCGCCGCTGCCGGCGGTACGGTCGGCACGTGGTGGTCGTCGTCCCGCGAGCCGGGCCCGCCGATCGTGGACTCCTCCGCGGAAGTCGCTGCGCTGTCGCGCCGCGTCGACGAACTGACCGCGCGGCTCGACGGCATGCATGCGGCGTCGCCGGCCGTCGCCGGACCCGAACGTCGCGATGCCGTCGCGCTGCTGCCGGACGCGGCGATGTCGCCTGCCGCGCGCGACGCGTTCTGGTACCTCGATCAGTACGTACGTTCGTTCGCCGACGACGTCCATGGCGTCGAGTACTACCGGCTCGCCGTCGAGGCGCACGTCGTCGAGCTCGCGTCGCCGATCGCCGTGCTGGTGCGCGATACGGGGCGGCCTCAGGCGCTGCGCATCGCACTCACCGCCATGCTGGGCAGTCGCCGGTTCGCCGCCGCCGCCGATGTCATCGCCGCGCTGCTCGTCGCGCTCGCGCCGCCGTCGCCCGATGCGCTCGCCGAACGCGCGCTCGCGTCGCTCGCGGCGATCGATTCCGCGGCGGCGGTTCCCGGACTCGAACGCACGGTGCCGCTGCTGCGCGAACCAGGGCTGCAGAGCCGCGCGCTCGCACTGCTGGCCGAACTGGCGGGCGCGGACCGCGACGCGATCCTGCTGCGCCTGTTCGTCGCGTGCGGCGACGAAGCGCTGCGCACGCTGCTCGTGCAGCTGCTCGACGGCGCCGACGCCGTTGCCGCGCTCGAACTGCTGCGCGAGGCGTCGACGGGTGCGCAGCCGCTGCGGCTCGCCGCGGCGCAGCGCGTCGTCGAGTTCGACGTGCCCGCGTTCGAAGGCCTGGTCGCTGCGTGGCTCCCGCGCGAAACCGATGCCCAGGTGCGCGCCGTGCTCGGCGGTGAGGCGCGGCCGAGCGATCTGCCGGGCTGGAGCGCGCGGCAGGCCACGGGCCAGCCCGACGCCGATCCTTCGCGCGACGATCCCAAGGCCTGGGCGCCGCGATCGGGCGAGATGGGCCGGCAGTGGCTTCAACTCGGTTACGCGTCGCCGACGGTCGCGCAGGCCGTGCGCATCTTCGAAGTCAACACACGCGGCTGTGTCGTCGAGGTTCAGGTGCGTGGAACGGGCGGCGGTTGGACGACGGTCTGGAGCGGCAACGCCGAGACACCCTCGGGCCCGCTCGTGATCTCGTTCCCGCGTACGACGTTCGCCGTGCGCTCGGTGCGCATCTTGCTCGACACCGATCGGCGGCCGGGATGGGACGAGATCGACGCGGTCGAACTGCTCGGTCCGGGCGGCGGCCAGTGGGCGACGCGCGCGACGGCGAGTTCGAGCTACGGCAGCCGCGCGGGCAATGCGCTGCAAGGCGCAGCCGGCGACGAGGTGCAGTTCCTCAAAGGCATGCGGCGGCGCTGAGGTGCGACTCGGGCTTCTGCGGCGCGGGAGTTGCCTGCGGCGCGCGCATGCCCAAGCTCCTCCTGCCGGGGAGGTTCGACCGGCCCACCGTGCTCGTCGGGATGTGGGCGGCGCGTCTTGCGTAAGAAGGCGAAACTCAAGATCGACGACGGTTGAACTTGTCTTGGCAATGCAGCCCACGGACGGCGCTGCACCACCCGGTCTTCCGGGGCCCCTTCCCCGTCAGTCTGGACCGCACGTCGATCCCAACTCCGGCGATGCCCATGCGATCGGGTCGTGCTTGCGGCCGCCCACGGCCGCCCATTGATGGATTCCCGGGCATGTTATAACCTGGGTGGCAACATGGAACTCAAGCTGCGCAAGATCGGCAACTCCTACGGCGTCATCCTGCCGGCCGACATGCTCGACGCCCTGCAGGTCAAGGAAGGGGGCAAGCTGACGCTGCTCCCGAACGACAAGGGCTTCCAGCTGACGGCCGAGGACTCCGAGTTCGACGAGCAGATGCGCCGCGCCCGGTCGCTGATGTCCCGCTACAGCCAGACCCTGCGCGAACTGGCGAAGTGAAGCAGCCGGTCTGGTTGATGAAGCAGGCGGTGCTGGCATTCCATGCCGAGTGCATCCGCGCGCACGCTGGGTCGGACGGGGTCCGCGACGACGGCATGCTCGAGTCGGCACTGGCGCGCCCGCAGCAACTGTTCCACTACGAGAAGTCCGACCTGTTGCGACTCGCCGCTGCCTACGCGGTCGGCATCGCCAAGAACCATCCGTTCGTCGACGGCAACAAGCGCACGGCGTTCCTGGCGGCGACGGTCTTCCTGGAGCGCAACGGGGTCGCGTTCGGCGCCGAACCCGGGGCGGCGGCGGTGTTCACGATCGGGGTCGCAGATGGCTCGCTCGACGAGGCCGCGTTCGCGGCATGGCTGCGCGACAACACGCGGGTGCGGGTGCGGCCGCGTGCCCGGCGGCAGGGTGCCCGGCGGTCGAAGAAGGCGTAGACCGGGCGGCCTGCGCAGCTCAGACGGCTGCGGCTTCGGCCGCAGCATCGCCGCCCCACCACTTCCTTCGCGCCGCAGCGCCGTCACGATCCCGTCCCGGACACGGCGCCCCAGCGACGCCACATCCTTGTCCGCCAGCTCCTCGTGCTCCCGCCTTTGCACGGCACCGCGCCCCCAGGGCGGTGATGGCCGGGGGCGCGGAGTGCTGGTGGTCCGGATTGCGGTTGCAGTTGGAGGTCCCCCAGGGGCGATGCGATCGGGAGTGCCGCGTGCCGCCGCGCCGCCGATATTCTTGCAGCGTTCTGCGCCCGCGGGTGAACTGCGTCCGCGGTCCCTGGCGGCGCCGCGGCCGGCGTGTCCCCGATGACCGTTCCCTCGAGACTGCGTTCCTGACCTACTGCCGGACGCGCGATCCGGCGGCGCTGGCCAAGGTCTACGACGAGACCGCGGCGCGGCTGCTCGCGGTCGCGATGCACATCAGTCGCAGCGTGACCGCGGCCGAGGACGCGGTGCAGGACACGTTCCTGATCGCCCTCGAGCATCCCCAACGCTGGGACCAGACGCGGCCGCTGCTGCCCTGGCTGCTCGGCATCCTCGGCAACCGACTCAAGCAGAGCCGGCATCGCGAGGGTCGCACCCCCGACGCATCGCGGTTGCCGCCCAACGATCCGCAGGACCCGGTCAGCCAGCTCGAGGCCGGCGAGGTCCTCGCGCACATCGAGAACGCGATCACGCGACTCGCGCAGCCGTACCGGGCCGTCGTGCTGCTGCGGTTGCGCAACGGACTGACGCCCGCCGACATCGCGATCGCGCTCGATCGCAAGCCGAGCACGGTGCGTGCGCAGCTCGCGCGCGGCGTGGAGATGCTGCGCAAGCTGCTGCCGGTCGGCGTGACCTCGCTGTTGGTCGGCGCGACGCTCACCGGGCGCGGTCTCGCCGCCGTTCGTCAGGTGGTCGTCGGACGAGCCGAGGCCGTGCGCCTCGCTGCGCGCGGTGCCGGACAGGCGCGATGGTTGACGCGCGTCGGGACGGTCGGTGCCGGGGTGCTGACGCTGTGCCTCGCGCTGTGGTTCGCGTTCGACAGATCGCACACCACGCCGATCGGTCCCGGCGACCCGATCGGCGACGAATTCGTCGAGGCCGCCGCGGCGGTGGAGAAGGAGGTCGAGAGAGTCGAGTTGCCGCCGCTCGCGAGCGTCGCGCCCGGCGAACGCGTGCCCGTCGCAACGACGGGAGCCGTCGTGGTGCGCGTGCACCGCGCCGGGCAGCCGGTCGCCGACGCCGCCGTGACCCTGGAGCCGCTCGACGATCCGGCGCTCGCGTTCCGGCACCAGGTCGACAACGGCACCCGCAGATGGAGCGTGACGCAGGCGGCTTCCCCCACGCCCGAGGCGAGGCACCGCCGCGGCGCCACCGGCGCCGACGGCAGTTGCCGTCTCGACGGACTGCGCAGCGGCTACTGGATCGTCCGTTCGGTCGGCGTCGACGAGATCTGCTCGGTGCAGACCGGCAGCACCGTCGAGGTCGTGTTGCCCAGCGAAGCACGCCTCGTGATCGGGGTCGTCGTCGACGCCTCGGGCGCGCCGATCGAGGGGGCCGAGGTCTGGCTCTGTCGCGCCCACATCGAGAAGCTCAGCCGCGGCGTGACGCGCACCGGTCGCGACGGGCGCTTCCGCGTGGCGGTCGCCCCCGACACGATGATCGGTGCGCGCGCGGCCGGTTGCGCGAGCGTCGGGGTGTCGGTCGGCGGGTTCTCGGCACCGCCCGTGCTCGAGGTCGTGCTGACGCTGGCGGAACCCGGTTCGCGCGTCGCCGGCACGGTGCTCGACGAACGTGGGCAGCCGGTGCCCGGGGCGACGATCCAGATCGGTCACCCCGGAGACACCCGCGTCCTCCCGGGCGCCACGAGCCCGCAGGTGGTCGCGCGCCCGGTGCGCTGCGTCGCCGACGCGGACGGCCGCTTCGCCTGCGACGGCCTCGTCCCCGGCGAGGTCGTGGTGATGGCGCGCGCGCCGGGCTTCGGCGCCGGCGCGCAGGCCGCGACGCTGTCGCCGGCGAGCGAAACGGTGGTGACGATGCAGCTGCCGCGCGCGGCGACGATCACCGGGCTCGTGCACCTTGCGGACGGCACGCCGGTCCGCGGCGCTTCGGTTTCCTGTGGTGCTGCCGACAACTTGTCGGCGTGCGCGACGGCGACGGGCGCGGATGGTCGGTTTGTGCTGTCCGGCCTGACCCCCGGCGTCAACCTGATCGTCGTCACCGACCACGCCGGCGGTTTCGCGTCGCGTCGGGTCGTCTGTGGCGAAGGCGAACAGATCGTCTGGGATCCCGAGTTCCGCGCGGACGCGTTGCTGTTGCAGGGCCGGGTGTCAGGCCGCACCGGGCAGCCGTTCGCGAACGGCTGGATCGCGCACCTCACGGCGGTTGCAGCGACGGTGCACCGACTCGACGAACGGGGGCGCTTCGCCATCGCCGTGCACGAACGCGTCGCGGCGCTGCCGTCGACGATCGAGGTGTTCGATCACGATCCGCGCGATCGCCGCGGCGAGGTCGACGGCGTGCCGCTCGCGTGGGCCTCGGGGTTGGTCACCGGCACGCGCGACAACGAGCTGCGCATCCCCGACTCGGCGTCCCGGTCCGCGTCGCTGACGGGGCGCCTCGTCGGCCTCGATGGCGCGCACGGGGATGTGGGCGTGTGGCTGGGCGTGCAACTCGGGGAACGCTGGTTTCGCCAGCGTCTCGACCCGCTCGACGCCGACGGCCGCTTCCACGCCGGGCTGCTGGCAGCGGGCGACTACGTCGTGACCGTCAGGAACGGCGGCACGCGGCGGTTCGGCAGCTTCAGCGTCGCTGCCGGCGAACACCGCGATCTCGGCGACCTCGACGCAGCGGCGGGCACCGGCGCCACGCAGCAGCGCGTCGTGCAACTTGCCTGCGTCTGGCCCGCGGCGCCGGCCAGCTCCGAGGACGTGCTCGTCGAGTTCCGCGACGACCGGGGCGCGTTGGTAGCGACCAAACACGTCCCGTCGGGTCCCGATGGCCTGACCGACTCCTACACGCTGCTGCCCGACGGCATCTACCGCGCTGAAGCAACCACGGGGTCGGGCCTTGCCGCGACGGCCGCCTTCGAAGTCGCCGCGGGGCGGCCGCGGCGCGCCGTCTTGTTCGCGCTCGCGCCGCGCTGATCGCGGCTGGGCATACGTTCGGGCGTACCTTCGGCCCCGGAATTCGTGCAGCGCGCGGCGGCGTCCGACGAATAGCGCCACCCACGCGGGCTGGCGGCGGTCGCCACCGGCCGCCAACCTCCCCTGACCCCGACATTGCTCATGCTTCGCAACCTTTCTTTCGTACTCGGTGCCGCCGCGGCCGCCGCTCCTGGCGTGCTCGCGCAGGCCGACTGGACCCAGCTCACCCCGGCCGTCGCGCCCTCGGCCCGCGCCGGCGCCATCGGCGTCAGTGACGGCAGCAACATCTTCCTGTTCGGCGGCAAGCCGACCAGCACGACGGAGGTCGATGACCTGTGGCGCTTCGACGGCGCCACCTGGACCAACATCACGCCGGCCAGCGGCCCGATGCCGCCCGCGCGCGACTGGTACGGTTGCGTCTACGACACGGTCCGCGGCCGGTTGGTGCTGTTCGGTGGCCGCTCGACCGCGCTCGCGGCCGATCTCGGTGACACCTGGGAGTTCGACGGCACGTCGTGGACGCTGATGACGCCCGCGCACTCGCCGAGCCCGCGCCGCTGGACGGCCATGTGCTTCGACGCGCTGCGCAACGAGACGATCCTGTTCGGCGGCGCCACGGGCACGACCTACTACAACGACACCTGGAGCTGGAACGGCACGGACTGGACGCAGCTCGCGCCGGCGACGGCTCCCGGCATCCGCGCGCGCGGTGCGATGTCCTACGACATCACGCGCGGCGAGGCGATCTACTTCGGCGGCCGCAACGCCGCGGGCCCGCTCGGCGACACGTGGAAGTGGAACGGCACCGACTGGAGCCTGATCCCGACCGCGAACGCGCCGGGCTCCCTCGGCGTTCCGGGGCTGTTCGCCTACGCGATCACCTACGACTTCCTGCGCGACCGCCACGTGATCTTCGGCGGCACGCGCACCAGCGGCACGCTGGCCGGCACGTGGGAGTTCGATGGCGTCGACTGGGAGCAGCGCTCGCCGACGACGGTGCCCGCGTCGCGCACGATCCCGACGCTGACCTATGTGCTCAGCCTGGGCAAGTCGATCCTGTTCGGCGGCTACCAGACGACGCAGCTCGGCGACACCTGGGAGTACCAGACGACGCAGCTGCCGCTCGCCACGAACTACGGCACGGGCTGCGCGGGCAGCGCCGGCGTCGTGACGATGACCGCCAACAACGAACCATGGCTCGGCGAGACGTTCACCGCGACGGCCAACAACCTCGCCGCGGGCAGCCTCGTGTTCGTCGTGATCGGGTTCTCGAACTCGGCGTGGAGCGGCGGTTCGCTGCCGGTGCCGCTCATGATGCTGAATCCTGGCGCGGGCGCCGGCTGCGACCTGCTCGCCAGCCCCGACGCGGTCACGCTGCAGTTCCCGGTGGCAGGGCAGGTCGTGGCCTCGATGAACCTGCCGAACGACCCGGCCTTCGCCGGCATCAGCCTGTTCGAACAAGTGCTGCAGCTCGAGCTCGTCGGTGCCAACGCCGCGATCAGCGCCAGCAACGGTGTGGCGGTGACGCTCGGTGCGCGCTGATCCCCTGCGGTCCCTGTCGCTCGCGCTCGCGGTGGCGGTGTCCGCCGCCGCCGCGGCCGCGCAGCACAACGTGCTCGTGGTGCTCGCCGACGACCTCGGCGTCGACGTCGTGTCGTGCTACGGCGAGGGCAGCGCCCCGCCACCGACGCCCAACATCGACGCGCTGGCCGGCGGCGGCGTGCTGTTCCGCAACGCGTGGGCCTATCCGAGCTGCTCGCCGACGCGCGCCGCGATCCTGACCGGCCGGCACCCGTGCCGCACGACGGTCGGGCGTTGGATCGCGCACGCGTCGAACGCCAACCCCGCGGTCGGCACGATCCGCGCGTCCGAGTGGACGCTGCCCGAACTGCTCGACCTCGCGGGCAACGGCTACACCCACGCCGCGATCGGCAAGTGGCACATGCACGACGCGACCTTCCCGGTCGCGGTGCCGACGACGCTCGGTGGCTACAGCCACTACACGGGCTTTCTCGCCGGGCAGCTGCCCGACTACCACAGCTGGCCGCGCGTCGCGGGCGGCGTCGAACAGACGACCACCAACTACGCGACCACGCAGCAGACCGACGACGCGATCGCGTGGATCTCGGCGCAGACCGGGCCGTGGTTCTGCCACCTCGCCTACACCGCGCCGCACATCCCCTTCCACGTGCCGCCGGCCGGCCTGCACACGCGGCCCAACCTCGGCAACTCGAGCAGCAACCGCGAGAAGTACAAGGCGATGGTCGAGGCGCTCGACACCGAGCTCGGGCGTCTGCTGACCGCACTGGGGCCCGCGGTCGTCGCCAACACCCACATCCTGTTCCTCGGCGACAACGGCTCGGTGCAGAACATGGCCGAACCGCCGTTCGATCCGGCGCGCGCCAAGGGCTCGCCCTACGAAGGCGGCATCAACGTGCCGCTGATCTACAAGGGGCCCGCGACGGTCACGCCTGGTCGTGAGGTCACCGCACTGGCCTGCGCCGTCGACGTGTTCGCCACGGCGATGGAGCTCACCGGCTCGCAGGTCGCGGTGCCGCCGTGGCTGGCGGTCGACGGCGTCAGCCTCGTGCCGTACTTCACCAACCCGCAACAGCCGCCGCTGCGCACGTTCGCGTTCACCGAGGAGTTCACGGGCAACACCTGGCCGTCGCCGAACACCAACGGTCACGCGACGGTGCGCAACGACAGCTACAAGCTGATCTACCGCTACGCCGGCGCGCGCGAGCTGTTCGACCTCGTCGCCGATCCGTGGGAGACGCAGAACCTGCTGAACAGCACGCTGACGGTGGCGCAGCAGCAGAACTACAACGCGCTGCTCGGCGAGATCAGTCGGCTGCGCACGCCGCTCGGCAGGATCGAGCCGTTCGGCGCCGCATGCGTCGGCAGCCAGGGCAGCCCCGCGATCGTGGCCGGTGGCGCGCCGCGGCTGGGGCAGGTCTGGCGACCGGGTCTGACGGGGGCGCCGGCGACGACGTTCGCGATCCTGGTGACCGGTCTGTCGCACACCTCGTACTTGTCACAGCCGCTGCCGCGCAGCCTCTCCGGCTACGGCGCGGGGCCGGGGTGCACGTTGTGGACGTCGCTCGATGCGCAGCTCGGGACGGTCACCGACTCCCAAGGTGCGGCGACGATCGCGATCACGATTCCGAACTCGACGGCGTTCTTGGAGATGACGCTGCTGCACGAGTGGTTCGTGCTCGACCCGGCGGCGCCGCAGAACCCGCTGGGGCTCGTGACCACGGGTGGGCTGGCGGCGGTACTGGGGCTGTAGCCCGCGCCGACGGACACCGCGGCGTGCTGCCAGGGCTGGTCAGGCGGGCGCCGATCGCTCGAGGACGGGCAACGACCTGCCCGTGCTCCATGCCCGCATCGGAACGTGCAGCACTGCCGCGGCAGCCGCCGAGACGGCGATCGTGCCGCTGAGCGCCAGATCCGTTTGCGGCGCCATCGCGCCCCAGCAGGCCATCAGCCCGATGAGGCACCACACTCCGGCGAACACCATGAGGACGCCGCGGGCCAGCGCTGGTGAGTGGCCCGTGAGGAGCGACCAACCGGCGACGAGGCCCGACAGGCCGAGCAGCAGACACAGCGCGCCACCGAGCGTGCGAAGCCAGACCAACACCGGTCCCAGAACGCTCGCGAGCGCGCCGAGGCACACTCCGGTCGATGCCTGGTCCGTTGACAGGATCAGCGGTTCCACGACGCAGCCACCGAGCCACGCCATGGCTGCGCCCTCGACGAGCAGGGTGGAGGCGACGATGGTGGCGCGTTTCGACATGCAGATGCCACCGTGCATCGGCTGTGCGGCCGCCGGCCGAGCCAACGAGGTCTCGCAATGGGACGGTCGGGGTTCGTGCACCGGCAAGGTTGCCCGCGGATGGATCCACGACCAGCACCGCGTTGTTGGGATCGTGAAGGCATGAGCGCAACCTCGTCGTGCTGTGGCGTGCGCCTGGCACCCTCGCGGCAGAACCTGTCCTCAGCGTGGCAGACACCACGCTTGTGGGAGAACCTGCCACGCGCCTCGGCACCGAGCAGCATTGCGGGCTCTCGCACCTTCCCTCACGAATAGTCCGGGCTAGGCAGCGCCGCCGCGGAGTCGCCGGCTCGCCGCCATCAGGCCGGCGAAGCAGCCGATCAGCATGGTCAGTGGGACCCACAAACAGAGCTGGGCCGCACCAAGCACCACGGTTCGTCCGAGCGTCGACATCGCCGGCGCACCCGGCGCGAGGCGCTCGTAGTGGCTTCCCCATTCTCCCTGCACGGCCGCGACGGTGATCGCGACGATGACCAGCCGGACCACGAGGGCGTAGAGCAGGAGCGGGCGAGCGAGCGCCGGCCACGCTCGCACCGCCGCGATGGCCAGCAGCGGCAGCGACACGGCGACGAACACGAACGTGCCCGCGGTCACCGGCAGCACGGCCTTCGCCGCGGTGAAGACGGCCGCGACACCCAGCAGCCCGGCCCCGACCCGGGCCACGGCTCGCCGACGGCCGCCCGGCGGTTGCTCCGTCGGCGCCAACCGCCAGCCGAACCAGGCGCCGACCACCGGAATCAGCCAGCCGATGCCGAGCAACGAGCCGCCGCCGCCGGCCGCGGTTCCGAACAACCACTCGGGGCCACCGCACAGCTCGCCGGCGAGGCGCGCCGCGGTGAGCAGCAGCGATCCGACCACCGCGAGGATGAAAGGAACTCGCAGGTCGGCGGCCACGGCGCCAGTATGGCGGATGGAGCGCCCCCGACGAATACGGCGCCGGACTTCCGTGGACCCGCTCGGCGCCGATTCGCGGATTGTTGCCCGTGCTGGCGCCTCGACCGCGGGGAACGACGTCGTCGACGGCGACGTCCGGTTGCACCACCGCCCCGCGAACGGCACGTTGTCGCCATGGCCGATGCACCGCCTCTGGTTGCTGCGTCGATCCGCACCATCGCGATGCCTGCGGACACGAACCCAGCCGCCGAAGATGTCACCGACTGGTTGTCGCAGATGGACCCGGCACCGACCGGAGGTACGCCGTGAGCGGCTGCGACGGCGCCACGTTCGACCTCGACGAAGCGACGGCCTTGCTGTCGCGTACGCCGGCCATGCTCGACGCGTGGCTGCGTGGTTTGCCCGACGCGTGGCTGTCCTGCGACGAAGGTCCCGACACGTGGGGCCCGATCACCGTGGTCGGGCATCTGATCGAGGGCGAACGCACCGACTGGTTGCCGCGAGTGAAGCATCTGCTGGCGCACGGCGCCCAGGTGCCGTTCCCGCCGTTCGATCGCTTCGCGCAGCTGGCGCGGGGCCCCGTGCCGCTGGATCGCCTGCTCGACGAGTTCGGGGCGGCGCGCGCCGCCAGCCTGCGCGAGCTTGCGGCGCTGGGGCTGGCGCCGGCGGACCTGCGCCGCACCGGCCGCCATCCGGAGTTCGGCGTGGTGACGCTCGGCCAGCACCTCGCGACCTGGGTCGTCCACAACCTGACGCACGTGACGCAGATCGCGCGAACGATGGCGCGGCGCTACGAGAAGGACGTCGGACCGTGGCGCGCGTACCTTCGCGTGCTCGCGCCACCGCCGCCGCACGGCTGACCCCGCCGCGCCTGGCCCTGCTGAAGGTGCGGGATCCGCTCGCGACGCGCCGAAGTGCAGGCGGCGCGCAGCGCCCCCCCACTCACACGCCCAGCGTCCCCTCGAGCGCGTTGGTGAACACCACCTGCCCCGGATTGAAGGTCGGCACGTAGACGCCGCCCTGCAGGTAGAACGGAAGACCGCTGAGAGCGGGCATGAACGGGATCGGCAGGTTCCACGCCTTGCTGCCATTGACGCCGATGCCGAGCGAGTAGGTGCACACGGGATCGAGGTAGGCCGTGCAACCCGGAAAGAGCGGGGCCAGAGATGCTGGCAGTGGCATGCCGTTCCACGTCGTGTTGTCGAAGCCGATCCAGCCGAAGACCAGGCTCAGCGGTCCCGGGGGCACGTTGGAGATCTGGGTGAGCAGCGTGGTGCCGAAGGAAGGTTGGGTCGTCGCCTGCAGCGCCGGCACGCCGGCGGGCCCCGCGCAGCCGACGCCGAAGCTGGTGATGGTCGCGAGGTGCGGCAGCATGCCGTAGCCGAAGGTCGCCGTCGGTCCGCTCATCAGCGCCGGCGCCGTGCCGCCATACGAGACGATGCGGCCGCGCAGGTCGTCGAAGACCACGGCCATGTTAGAACGACTGGGATTCGACACGGCGATCTGCGTCCAGCCCGATGGTTGCCATTCCCACGTCTCGCTCGCCGCGGTGCCGCCGTCGTTGCCGAACATGACCAGCCGCGAACGCACGGCGTCGTAGCCCATGCCGTGGAACGCACGAGGGCCCGCGCCGGTGCCGTTGGGCGCGGCCTGCCATGAGGTGCCGTTCCACTGCCACATGTCCGCGAGCTGCGGCCCGTTTCGGCCGCCGTGCAACATCACCACGCCGCGCGCCGCGTCGTATGCCATCGCGTGCCCCCAACGCGGCATCGGCCCCATGCCGCTCACCTGCGTGAACGTCGTGCCGTCGAACTCCCACGTGTCACCGAGCTCGGTGCTGCCGTTGTAGCCGCCGAAGAGCACGGCGACGCCGCGCACCGGGTCGTAGGCGACGTCGAATGCGAATCGCCACGGAAAGACCGATTGCGGCACCGCGAGCACATTCGTCCAGTTCGCGCCGTTCCACTCGAGGAAGTTCGTCGGGCCTCCCTGGGCCGACTCGATGGCGACGGTCACCTGTCGTTGCGAGTCGTAGTACGCGCGCACGTTGGTCGAGTCGTTGTAGCCGCCGAACGCGATCGGTCCGACAGGTCCGATCAGCCGCCAGTCCGTGCCGTCGAACTCCCACGTCTCCTGCGGGTAGGAGGCCGAGCCGCCGATGTTGAGCCGCCCGGCGCACATGACGATGCGGTCGCGAGCGGAGTCGTAGGCCATCGCCGCGCACCGCCTCGCCACCGGCTGCGCAGTCGTGAGGGTCGGCAGCAGCGGCACCCAGGTGCTGCCTTGCGCAGGCGTCGCCATCGGGAACGCGGTCGAGAGCGCCAGGGCCAGCGCACACGTCTTGTGACGGGAGACGATCATCTGGTCATTATGCGCGACGACGTCGCCTGGCTCTTCAGCACGAGCGAACGAACTTCTGTCTCTCGGTCACCGGATCGGTTTGGGTCCAAGGCAGACCGGCCACGACCCACGGCGCTCCCCACGGTCACGCTCGAGTGTCACCCATGTGCCCGGGTTGGACCCGCCGCCGCACCCGCGCGAACCCTCACGGTGCACACTCACATCATCACGACAGACCGCTCCCCCACCGCGACTTCCGCCGCAGCCCGTTCGCCCCGCTCACGCTCCCCACTACGCATCCCCACCCGGCGGTGACCGCGCCGGCGCCACCTCCGGCGCTTCGTGCGCCAGCCCCATTGCAGGCAGGCTCCGCATGACGGCCATGTCGGCAGTCGCATCGACGGCCTGCGGTTCCGGACCCCGTCCCGGACACCGCACGGTCACGAAGCCGCGGCTGCCCTGAAGGCGACGCGGCCTACTTCGAAGGCATGCCCAGGCTGCGCGCCACAAGCAGCAGTTCGTCGTCCTCGATGGGCCAGATGCGTGCGCTGCCCTGGCTGCTGCACGTGAGCACGTGGCGACCGTCGGGCGAGAAGCGCGCATCCCAGACGATGCCGCCGTGTGGCAAGTCGACGATCAGTTCACCCGATGCGGCAAAAACCCGCGCCAAGCCGTCGCTGCCCGTGCTGAGCACCCGCCTGCCATCCGGGGACCAGGAGACGGACGTGACGAAACCACCCTCGTGGCGACAGATGAGGTGTTCGCTGCGCGACGCGAGATCGAGGAGTACGACCGTTCCGTCCGTGCGCCCAGCCAGGAGGCGCTGCGTACCGTCCTCGGGCGCGAAGGCCACGGCCTTCACGGCGCACGGTTGTGACCACGTAGCCTCCGGTTCGAACCGGTCGGGGCGGCCTTGGGGAACGAGGCGAAACACGTGCACGAGGCCATCGCCGCACGTGGCGAGCAAGGAGCCGTCCGGTGCGAGGCTCGTGTCGCGCAGGGAACCTTGGAGGTTGTTCACGTCGGCCAACTCGTGCAACACGAAGTTCTCGTCGTAAACGCGGGTGCGCTGCTTGCCGCTCGCGACCAACCAGCCCTCCGCGGTGAAGGCCATGCCCAGCGGCCACATGCCCTGCGTGGGCTGAACCGGGTTCTTCACCAGCGGCGCATCGGCGCCAGGGCGGCAACTCCAGAGCTGCAAGCCCAATTCTTCGGCACCGACGGACACGATCGCACCGCCCGTTGGTGACAGCGGGTGTCCCGCACGCGGCAGCGCCAGCCGGCCGAGTCCACCGCCTGCGACTGGTTCGCTCGCGAGTTCGAGGCCGCTGCGGTGCCACAGCGACAACGCGCCTCCGGTACGCACCACGACATGTTGACTGTCTGGGAGCCACGCGCCGGCGAACACGGGGTCGCGGTGCTCCATGACCGGCATTCTCGTCGAACGCAGTCGCCAGCGTCGCGCGGTGCCGTCGTAGGCGGCGGACATCAGCTCGCTGCCGTCGGCGCGGAACTGCAGGTGGCGCGGGGCCTCGGTGTGCCCCTGCAAGACGTCGAGTTCCCTGCCGAGCGACAGTGAGAAGACGTGGATCGGCCCGGCGAACTCGGCGATTGCGAGCAGGTCGTGGTCCGCGTCGCGCGCGCTCCAGTACGCCATCGCGGTGGGTTGGCTGCCGACCGTTCCCAGGAGCTTGGTGGTGCCGTTCCGGTCGAGGGCGAGGATCGTGCGATCGGCCGCGACCAGGAAGTGCTCGCCGTGTTCGTCGAGCGCGATGGCGAACACCTTCTCGGCCGCGCCGAGCGGGACCTCGAAGACCGGTTCGCTCACTCGCGTATCGACGCCGAGCACGCTCGTGGTGCGCGTGTTGGGTTGTTGCAGCGCGAGCCCTACGACGTGGCCGCCGGCGGAACGAGCCACGTCGCGGATCACGCCGCGTGCGTTGATCGGCAGCTGAGTTCCAGCCTGGTTCTCGTGGCTCGACAGCGCGATGCCTTGCAGAGCCCAGTCCTTGTCGTCCTTGGTGGCGACGCTCAGGACCTGGCCGTCGTCGAGCACCCACAGCGCGTAGATCGCACAGGTCTCGCCGACGTGGGGCTGCCAACTCGAGACGTGACGGCCTCCGGGGTCGAACTGATGGATGCGGCCCAGGCGGTCGCCGACGATGAGGTTGCCGTGTGCGTCGAAGGCCAACCGAGGCCTCGGCTGGTAGACGCGCTCGGTGCTGACCTGAACCGGCGGATCGACAGCTCCGAGTTCGATGGGCATGCCGTCGGGATCGAACAGGCGCGGCGCGCGCAGCGGCTCGGCCAGCGCGAACCGTCCGTCGGCGGCCCATGCGCCGAACATGCCGTGCCGGACCAGCACGCGCGACCACGAGCTTGCCATCGACGCGGCATCCCCTTCGAAGTCAGCTGTTCCCTGGGTGCGCCACGTGCCGATCAGCAACGTCCGGCCGTCGGGTGACGCGCCGCTCCACCCGAGTACATCGGTGTGTCGCACTTCGTCGACTTGGTGCGAACGCACCATCGCCGCGACGAGGGCAGAGCGGGCCGCAGGCGTGGCTTCCTGCTCGAACAGCGCGAGCGCGCTCCGCAGCGCGTCCGTGGGGCGCTGCCCGCTGAGGCGTTCGGCCGCGAGCGCCGCCAGCGTCGCCTGGTTCGATGCGGAACGGTGCAGGTGCTGCGCCATGGCGAGCAGGAACAGCAGCGCGAAGACCGCCGCCAGGCCGAGGCTCGTGGCGACCGGTCGCCGGCGAGCCGTGCGGGCGCCGCGCACCAAGAGTCCAGGCGGCCGCGCCAGCACCGGGTACCCGCAGCGATATCGTTCGAGGTCGTCAGCCAGCTCGTTGCCGTGTGCGTAGCGCCGCCGCGGGTCCTTCTCCAGGCAGCGGCCGATCACCGTCGCCAGGGCCGCAGAGACCTCGGGGTTCCACCTGCGCACCGATTCGGCAGGCTCGGTCAGGATGCGGCGGTAGAGGTCCTCACGCTGCACCGAGTCGAACGGCGGCCGCAGGGCCAACGCCTCGAACAGCGTCGCGCCGAGCGCGTGCACGTCGGCGCGCGGCGTCACCTCGGCTGCCCCGCGCAGCTGCTCGGGCGCCATGTAGGCCGGCGTGCCGAGCACGGCACCGGTGCGCGTCAGGCTCGCGGCGGTGCTGCTCCAGGCCAGGCCGAAATCGCACAGCACGGGCTCATTGTCGGCCGTGATGAGGATGTTGCCTGGCTTGATGTCGCGGTGCACGAGGCCGCGTTCGTGCAGGTGTCCGAGGCCGCGCGCGATCTTCTCCGCGAGCTGCGCGGTCGCGGCGATGTCCGGGGTCGCCGCGCGACCATGCTGTCGCGCACGCAGGATGCGATCGGCGAGGGTCTCGCCGAGGATACGTTGCATGGCGAGGAAGGGCGTACCGTCGATGCTGCCCGCGGCACGCACGCGGCACAGGTGCGGATGGTCGAGATGCGCCGCGAGTTCGGCCTCCTGGCGAAACCGTTGCACGGCCGCCGCTTCTGCTAGCAGTTCGGGCCGCAGCAGCTTCAGGGCGACGCGCTCACCGCTGGGCTCGTGACAGGCATCGAACACCATGCCCATCGCGCCATAGCCGAGCAGCGGGCCGAGTTCGTAGTCGCCGAAGCGGCTGGCGCTGCCGGGGCGTGATACCACCGGCGCGGCGAGTATCCCGTGCGACTGCAGGCACTGGATGCGGCGCCGTAGCGCGCGCGCTCGCTCGGGGAACAATTCACAAAGCGCATCGAGGCTCGTGTACCACTGCGCTGGTGGGCTCGCGAAGACCTCGTCGAGCAGCGCATCGACCGGATCGGTCGATTCCCCGTCGGCGATCGGATCGGGCGCGGCGTGGGCCATGGGGCTGGATTCTAGAGGATGTCGATGCGCAGCAGATCGGTCGCGACCGGACCGGTCTGCGTCCAGAGGGCGCCTTGGACGAAGACGGCGACCCCGGAGAAGCCGTTCGGCAACGGAATAGGCAGTTCGCTGCTCGAAGTGCGCCGACCCGGGATCAGCGGTGCCCAGACCACCGGGGCGACCAGCAGCGTCAGGCTGGGGCACGTCGCCAACGGCACGCTCGGCGATGGCAGCGCAGCGAATCCGACGCAGCCAAGCGCGAAGGACGGCCCGGAGCCAGGCGCCCAGTCGACGTCGACGAAGAAGTTCTGATTGCCGGCATACGGCAGCTTGTCGGGGTGGGGAAAGTCGGACCAGGAACAGCCAACGGGGCCGCCGTTGCACGACGACGGCGCGCCGGAGCGGGTCAGCGCGGGGGCAACGGCGATGCCGGTCAACGGCCCGCGAGGCTGATTGTTGCTGAGCGTGTTGGCCAGTTGGATCGCGGCTCCGGCGCCGGACACGAGCCAGTGCACTCCGCCGGTGGCTGCATTCGCCGCGATCGGGTTGCCGCACAACAGCACCTCGCCCGTCGATGGCTCGACGGCGATGGCGTTCAGGATGTCCCAGTTCCCCGTGACCGCGGTGGGCAGCAACGCGGAAGCGTTCCCGCCGGCAGCGATCTGGTACAGTACGGGCCGGCCCGAGCCCGAACCGACGGTGAGGCTGGCCAGCGGCTCGCTGGCGCCGATGACTCGTCGCGTCGCGAGGTTCGTCATGGTGCCGGCCATCCAGGTGACGAGCGACACGGGCACCGGCGAGGGTGCCGCGAGCTGGAAGCTGCAGACCCACGACGTGGCCGGCGTCAGTCCGGGAACGCCGGTCGTGTCCGCGCGCAGTCCGATCGAGACCGTGCCGGTGTCTGCCGCGTATGTGATCCCGGCGATGTCGACGGTCAGGGAGTTGGGCACGAGCGCTGGTCGCGGCAGGCCGCCAATCGTGAGCGCGGTGACCCCGCCGGTCGTCAGGTCCACTTGCGCGATCTGAACCGGTCCGGGTGACCCCATTGGGCCGGTGACGCCGCCGACTCCGGTGACGTACCTCCCGGCGACGAGCACGATGTCGGTGTCGACGAATGCCATCTGCACGATGCCGCCGCCACTCGCGGCAACGGAGCCGTAGCCGAGCGGGATCTTCGTGATCGTACCGGCGCTGAATCCCGTCCCCGGCGTCCCGACGATCGGCACCCGGTGCAGTTCGATGGCCAGGCCAGGCTGCGCAACCGGCGCGACCAACAGATCACCGCTGTGGTGCATGAGGATGCAGTTCGCGCCCAGCACCCCCGGCGCCGGCAGCGGGAAGGACATGCCCGTGGCCGTCAGTTCCACCGGCAGGCCCGTGACCGCGTGCATGGCCATCGGCGTGCGCGGCGCGGTCAGGTAGATGCCCCCGTCGCCGATGGGAACGGCGCCGTTCTCCTTGGTGGCCGAGACGGCACACCAGCCGGGGGGAACCTGCGCCGGAGCCGAGGTCACCAAGGCGACGGCGACGAGGAAGAGACGGGACGCGAGTGGCGCATGCGGTCGGTAGTTCATGGTCTTGCTGGGAAGTGGTCCAACTGCCGGGCGCCGGGGCCATCTGCCGCGTAACGCAGATTCGATCGCCTGGGGCCGCCGACCCGCGGTTGCGCTGACTAGACTTGGCGTGTGCCTGCTAGGGATGACGATGAGCTGCCGCCTGAACTGGTGCGGGCGGCGTTCGGCGGCGATGAGGCCGCCATGCGGCAGCTGCTCGTGCTGCACCTGCCGGAGTTGCACGCTCTCGTGCGCCTCGACATGGGCGAGCCGCTGCGCGCGCGCGAATCGGTGTCCGACGTCGCCCAGTCCCTGGTCGGTGACCTGCTGATCGACCTGCGCCGCGAGACGTTCGCCGACCTCGGCGCGTTCCGGGCGTTCCTGCGCCGCACCGCGCGCAACAAGATCGTTGACAAGTATCGCCATCACGTGCGCGAGAAGCGCGGCGGCGGTCGCCTGGCCGACGTTTCCCCGTCTATTGCCGAGGGGCTGGGCATCACCGAGACACCGGCGGCCTTTCCGACCGCCAGCCAGATAGCCGTCGACCGAGAGCACGCCGAGCGCCTCGAACTCGCGATCCAGCGTCTGCCCGAGGACCAACGCCAGATCGTCAGCATGAAGCACCTGCGCGGCATGTCGCACGAGGAGATCGCTGGCGCGCTCGGCCGGAGCGAGACGGCCTGTCGCATGCTGCTGCGCCGCGGCATGGTGCGGCTCGCGAGGGAACTCGAGAGCCTCGGCGGCGCCGACTGGTAGCACGTGACGGAACAGGATTGGCTGAGACCACATCTCGGCCCGAAACCGCCGGAGGAGTCTTGCGACTCCCGCGGATCGACCACCGGCAGCCCGCGGCCGCGGCACCAATGCCAGCAATCGCTCGATCAGCACCTCGGGCGCCTTCACCACCGCCGTCGTGAGTCGCGAACGCCGCGAACTCACGAACCACGGTCCGGTGGCGGGACACCGGCACGCGACGCAGGAAGGGGTGCGCTGCGCACCTTGGTCGCTTCGGCTGCCGCAGCCTACTGCGGCAGACGCTGCGACAGGTCCTGGGCCCATTCGCGGACCCAGCGTTGCTCGTCGCGGCGGAACACCTCGAGCGTGTGGCGCAGCGCCTCGAGTCCGACGGTCACGGGCGGCTGTGCCAGGTGCAGATCGAGCAACACTTCGCACACGGGTTGCAAGGTGTTCCAGTCGTAGCATTCCAACTCCCGGGCCTCGTCGAGGGCTCGTTGCAGGACCAGGAGCGCCTCGCTCAGGCGCGTCTCGTCGTGGCGCACGTTGGCGATGCGGGCGATCGAACAGGCGTGGAGCAGGGAGTCCGGGGAACCTGTCAGCTGCGCGTCATCGAGGAGCGCGAGGGTGTTGCCCGCGAGCTCGGTGTCGGTTGTCCGCGACGCGAGCTTGCCGGCCGCGAGACCCCATTCGCCCAGAGCATAGGCCTGCTCGTACACCGTGCGGAGCCCGAGCAGTCGGCGCAGCGCCTGGTCGACGTCGGCGGGCCGCCGCGCGAGTTCGACGAGCGCCTGCACGACGCGGCGGCGAACGTCTTCGCGTTCGAGGGCGTCGGCGCTCATCGCCAGCAGTCTGGGAGTCGCAGGCGCGGCGACCTCACCGAGTTCGCCGAGGCTGGACGCTGCGGCGAGGCGGACCTCGGGCGACTCATGGTCGAGGAGTTCCAGCAGGCGTGCCACCGCGCGCGGTTCGCGCAGCTGCATCCTGCCGAGCGTGGTCGCGACGAAGAAGGCCAGGCTCGAGTCGCGGCCGCGCACGTCCATGGCGAGGACCTCGGTGGCCAGCGACTGCGCGGTCCTGCCCAGCCGCATCAGGTTGTCGATCGCGTAGACCCTGCACAGCTCGGATCGCGACTGCATCTGCAGGCGCATGGCCGTCATCACGTCGGCGGGGATCTCCGTCCACGGCGCCGCGACCTGGACCGCGACGAGCGCGCGCAGCGCGTTGCAGCGCACGTTCTCGTCGACGTCGTCCAGCAGCTCGTGCAGAGCCGATTCGCACGTCGCGGCGAATTCCGCAGTGATCGCCTGCGGATCGCCGCGGAAGGCGAGGTCGTCGGCCAGCACCTTGATCGCGGCGACGCGCACGGGGAGATCGGCGGACGCGGTCAGTGACACCATCTGTTGCCAACGCGACACCTGGTCGCGGACGGTGAGTTCGGTCATCGCAGCGGCGAGCGTCTCGCCGTCGTGGGCGGCCTCTGCGTTCACGTAGGTGAGCACCAGGTCGCTCATCGACAGGCGGTGCAGGTCGATCCGTCGGTTCTGCCACGACGCGAAGAACATCGCGCCGAGCACCGCGAGCGGGCTGGTGATCCACAGCACCAGGCGCAGTCTGGACCGCGTCGGCGTCCTCGCCTCGCTCACGAAAGCTCCCGCCTACGCAGCGCGAGCACGCACCGGGCCACGAGTGCGCTGCCGAACACGATCGCGAGCGAGATCGGATCGGGCGTGCGCAGGATCCAGAGCAGCACGAGGGCGAAGCCGGCGAGAACGGCGATCGCGGTGCAGACCGTCGTCGCCGACACCGCGGCGAGGCCGTCGCGGATCGCCCGCTGCGCGCGCTGGTCGAACTCGTTCGGCTGGCTCGTCATGCTGCCGGACAGAGGAACCACCCGCGTCGCGCTGCGCAAGTGGTCACGTGCGTCGGCGCACCTACCGGGACTCGATCTTGACGGCGCGCCCGTAGAGCTGTGACCTGGTGCGAAGACCATCGCCTGCAGGTAGCGGTGTCGAGTGTTCCTGGCGGGCCCGGTGAAGTTGAACTTCGCGACGTAGCTGCGGCTGTTCATCTCGTGTTTGCCGAGCTTGATGATGTCCTGGCCGCCGCTGATCTCCTGCCAGACGGTCTTCGCCGAATCGAGCGACTCGCGCTCCTGTATTGATCTCTCTTGTTGCGATAAACGCGCTTACTTCCGATCGTGAGGCCGGTCGCCCGTTCGCCGCGCGCCTGGAAGTATGGGGGATGCGTCCGCCGCCCACGAACCAAGGACAGCGCGCGTGAACTCGACGGCCCGGCGGCCGGCTTCTACCGCGTGGCGATCGGTGCCGTTGGCGCGGGTGGCATGACCTCGGGCAGCGCTGGGTCGACGGCCGCGGCGCGACGGACCTCGGCCGCGTGTCGCTGCGTGCGCCGGGCTCGATCCGGTGCCGGACGCGTTGAGTACACGCAGATGCGAACGGTTGGACCAACTCACGCACCCGCCATGACGTAGCCCCTGGCCAGGCGGCTCCAACGCAAGCGGTCGACGAACGGCAGCAGCGTGCGGCGCAACGCAGCGCGCGCCGGTTCGAGGCGGCGGCTGCGATCGTGGGTTTGGCAGTCCTGGCCGAACAGTTGTTCGAGCACCTCCTCGACGAGCACCGCCTTGCAGCAGTTCGTGCCGAGTTCGTCGACCCAGAACGGCAACATCGAGAGACCCCCGACCTGCGCCGCCACGGGCGCCGGGAAGTCGTGCGTCGCGTAGCGGCCGTCGCGCAGCGGCTGCATGAGTTGCGCGATCGCGGCGGCATCCCCGTGCGTCGCCGTCCATGCCTGATCGAACATGTAGAGCTCCTGGGTCGTCGTCTCGTACGACTGACGCAGCTCGAGCAGGTGCGCTGCGACAGCCGAGTCTGCCCAGGCTGCCGGCTCCACTGCCGACCACGTCGGCAACTCGGAGCAACTGCACACGAACGCCGCCGCCGGTGCCCCGCGCAGCAGCTCGGCCCGCACGGCCTCGACGACGTCCGCCGCGATGCTCCAGCGTGTGGCGACTCCCGGCGGCATGCCCAGGGCGACCGCCAGCGCCGCAAGCACATCTTGCTTCACGTCGCGTGCGGCGGCGACGCGCTCCGCGAGCATCGCGAGCACCACGCCGTCCTGCTCCTGCGCGAACCCGACCCAGTCCTCGCGGTGGCCATGGGCATCGAGCCAGGCGACCAAGGGGCCCATGGGCACGCCGATGCCGAGCTGCACGAGGCAGCGCGCGCAGAAGTCGCGGACCATAGGTGACGAGTCGTCGAGGCCCTCGCGCAGCCGTCGCGCGAACGCGTGCGGACGGGTCACCTCGAGGAACGCCCACACGCCACCATGACCGAGCCACGGTGAGCTCACCCGCTCGGGATCCCCGGCGAACAGCTCCGCGGCGGGCGCGGCCAACAGCAGGTCGGCCAGGCGCGTGGTCTCACAACACGGCAAGGCGCCGACGAACGCACGCAACACGCTCGCGTCGGCGACGGCGTTCGCAAGCAACGGCTCGAGCCCTTCGAAGCAGCGTTCGTCGTAGGGCGGGTCGAGCAGCGAGCAGCCGATCGCGCCGCGCGGCCAATTGCCCAGTTCGCTCACGACCGCCAGGATCTCCTCGCGCGGCTTGCCGAGCAGTTCGACGAAGAAGTCCCGGCGACGCGCATCGCTCGCGGTCGTCAGCGCATAGGCCAGGTGCTCCGCGTCACCGGCGAACAACTGCTCGAGAGCCTCACCGTCGCCGCACCGCGCGCGGCAGGCGAGCCACGGCACGGAGTCGCGTCGTTCGGCCGGCCCCGCCGCGAGCAACGCCAAGGCGGTGTCGTCGCGCAGCGCCGCCACGCACCATGCGGCGACGATCGCAGCACCGAAGCCGCTCCCATGCATCAGTTCGGCGAGCAACGGCAAATCCGCGTGCCCGGGCGTGCAGGCGTGCAACCAGCGCCACATCGAGAACGGCGGCCCCGGCAGCCGAGCGTCGAGTTCTTCTCGTGGCGGCGCCGGTTCCAGCGGAACGTCGAGCCAGGCGCGCAACGCGGCGAGGAGCACCGGCGGCAGGCGACCAGGCGCATCCCGTTCGACCTCCTTGCCCACGAGCTGCAGCCACGACTCGACCAGGGCGATGTCCACGCCACCGCGATAGGCGTCGACGAGCGTCGCGACATCGTAGGCCGCCTTGCGAACGGCGCCGTCCGTGGCAAGGGCCAGCGCACACAACGCGGGGACGCCGTCAGGTCGCGCCATACGGTGGCATGCGCCGAGGAACCACACTGCCTGCTCTTCCGGTAGCCGTGGCACGACCGCGAGCAACGCTTCGAAGTCGACGCTGCCGATCATTGGCAGGGCCATGTCCAGCGGCACGTGGCAATCCGCATTGCCCAGGCGCGGCACGACGATGCGTGCGGCGTTCCCCAATTCCGGGACGGGCAGGCGATCCTCGTGCATGCACGCCGCAGCACCAAGCACGACGGCAGGCTCGGCGTGCCCGAGCCCGTAGCGCAACATGCGCAGACGCACCTGCGAAGAGAGAGGCTCCATCGCGGCGCCGACGAGTTCCCGGGCACGGTCGGCATCGGCGGCGGTGGCGATCTCGGTGAGCAGTTCCACAGGGTCTCGCCCGAGTTCCGCGGCCAGCAGTTCGCGTTCCTCGTCGGGCGCGCCGCGCCACAGCGCGCAGCCGCTGACCATCATCAGGCACGCAGCGACAACGGCGAGTCGGACCTGGGGCGTTCGCATCGTGCGCGGGAGTCTAGTCCACGAACTCAGCCGCAACCCCTCGAAGGTGGCCGGGAGGAGACGCCCGAGCAGCGCGCAAATGGTGTGGATCGCCGACGACATCAACTCATCGCCGACCCGGCCGCTCCAAGAATCCTCCCCGCACGCGGGGACACTGCGATGAAACGTAGCTGCCACCAACCATGCCTGGCATGAGTCATCCCCACCCGGCGGCGCTCGCGCCGGCGCCAGGCGGCGGTGGACGACACTCACCCGCGGAGGTTGGCCTCCGTCCATTCGATCGTCGACTGCAGCATCGCCCGCGAGGATTCATCGGCGGCACTTGCCCTCTGCAACTCGTCGAGACCGGGTCGACCAAGGCGCAGCAGCGCGGCGTTCACCCAAGCCTGGACGGAGGCATTCCGGTCTTCTTGCTTCATCAACGCCAACCGGACCGCGGCGCGCGCGGCATCGGCCCCCAGCTTGCCGAGCAAGGATTCTGCTCTCGCTCGAACCCCGAGATCCGTGCTCATCAGCACCTGGCACAGTATCGAGGCATCGTGGTCGAGTGTGGGCGGCCGCATCACCATGAGCGCCAGGACGGTCGTCAGGTCGATCTCGTGCGACGCGCGCAGCGCGGCGAGACCTCGCTGGGCATGCGTGCGCACCGCGGCGAGACCGTGCTCGGCATGGGCGCGAACCACGTCGTCCGGGATCTTCGCTCCGGCTGCCAGCCACGGCTCGACACACGCGCGGAACGCCTCGTGCGTGCCGGCCGACAGGGCCGCCCGCGCCGCGACCTTGGCGTCGATCCCCCATGCGTCGTACATCGCCTGACTGAACGTCGCGACCAACGCCAGCGAGCCGTTCGCATGCCATGCGAAGAACTTGCCGCTGGTGGCTTCGATCTCGCACCGTCCCTTGGCCTGCTGCGTGGTCCGGAACGACGCGAACGGTGCTCCGTCCTCCCCGAAGATCGTGACGCCGACCCCGTCGGCACAATCGGCTTCGATGACCTTGGTGCCGTCGGGCATGGCACAGGTATAGACGCCATCGACGAAGCGCCCGGCAAAGCGACCATTGCCGTAGGAGTGCGGGTGCATCGAGTAGTAGCGGAAGCGGGCGATGCCGTTGCCGGCTTCGTCCCACGCCATGAACTCGATCAATCCGCTGAGAGGTTCCACTGGTGCGGACATGCGCGGCAATCTCCGCCGCGGAGCATAGCCGGGCGATGGAGCCCCCAAGCGACCCAGGCCCCCCCCAAGCGACGGCCCGCGCAGGTGCTCGACGAGGAACGGCTGGGTCATCGTCTGCTGCAGCGACGCGACTTCGAGTCCGGCAAGATGGGCGCGCTCGCGCCGTAGCCCGCGCGTCACTCGATCACGATCGTGCTCGGCATCGCGAGTCGGATCGGCGTGACGATGCCGCCGCCCACCGCCTGCGTCGTCAGCGCGAGGGAGCGGAGGAACGGTTGGTTCGGGATCGCGATCGAGTGCACCCAATGCTCGCTCGGGCCCATGACGCTCACCGCGAGCGTGATTGCCGTGGCGGGCTGCACCCACGCGTTCCCGAAGGGCGACACAGCCGTCGCCTCGTCGGGGAGCCCCATGAACAACACGACCGGCTCGCCTGCGTCGCCGAGCACCGTGGCCGACGCCGCGCCGCCGATCGCCGCCGTCTGCGTCGCGACGCCGAACGGACGCGGTGCTACGGCATGCGTGCCGACGACGACCGGCTGCCCCGGATTGGGGATCGCGGTGATACGTGGATCCACGAGGAGGATGCCCAGGTCGTTCCAGATCGCCGGCGAACTCGAGACGGAAGCGCTGCCGGGCGCGCCGGCCGCGTAGACGTCGTTGGCGTCGCCGGAGATGGTGACCGTGCCGCTGCGCACGACGACGGCCTCGACGCCGTTGTAGGTCCCGTCGCCGGCGCCGCCCGCCGCCGAACATCGCACCAACGACAGGACTGCGGTCGCGCCCTGCACCCACACGGCGCTGGTCGCCGCGCGGCCGAGGCTGACGGGATGCATGCGGGCGTCGTTGCCGCGGAACGTGCAGCCCGACGCATGCACCCGGCTGTGCGACAGCTCGAGCGTCACGTTCTGCACAGTGCAGTCGGCGAACGTCACGAGCCTGCAGTTCTGGATCGCGAGCAGCTGCGCGCACGAATAGGCGCTGCAATGCTGCACGAAGCTGCACCGCGACAGATACACGTGGCCGGCATCGTTCTCGAACAAGAACGCGTTCGAATACGCATAGCCGCCGAGCTCGACGCTCACGCCGCGCATGCTGAACGTGCGGTTTGCCGGCAGGGAGTGCACGCGGAGCGCTGGACCGCCGCCGATGCCGTAGATGCGTGTGCCCGGCTGCCCGACGATCGTCAGTGCCTTGTCCGTCACGAGGCCCGTGCCGACGTCGTAGAACCCGGACGCGAGGACGATCGTGTCGCCGTGTTGCGCCGCGGCGACGGCGGCGAGCAGCGACGCGCCGGGGGGGCTCACGTTCCAGACGGTCTGGGCGGTGGCGCCGCAGCACGACAAGAAGGCGGTGACGAAGAGCATCGAGGAAGTGCGCATCGAGGGTCCTTCGGGAACGGGAAGCCACCGTTCTATCCATTGCCGTCTGCCGCCGGTAGGGCATGGGGCCATGGCGCACGAGCGCCTGTCTCGGGCCCGGACATGACGAGGCATGAGGGTGCGCCTGCATGCTCCGGGACGTCGATCTGAGGTCGCCCCTCGCGCCCTCGCCGACAGCCACGTCATTGCGTACGTGCGCTGCAAGTTGGCGCCGACGTCAGTTCGTCGGCCCCGGGGGTGCGCCTGGACGGCAGCCGGGATCGCTCGGTGCCGGCTGCCGTTGCGACGAGTTCGTAGTCGCCGGAGACACCGGCGACGGCGACAATGCTCGGCATGGCTGCCAAGACCGCAACCGCCCGCACGCGCCGCCAGGTCGTCGGGGTCCTGGCCATCGCCGCGCTCGCCGTGATCGCCGTGATCGCCCTCGGCCGCCGCGACAACTGGCTCGGCGACGAGCCCGCACTGCAATCCGTCCAAGACCAGGCGATCGGCGACCGCGCCGCAGTCGCCGGGGATCCGGCGGCGACCACACCGCCGGTCGTGGACGCCGCGAGCCGCGTCGAAGCGACGCCGCCGGCACTGGCGCCAGCTGCACCGGCAGATGCGATGCGCGAACTGCACGGCCGTGTCTTCGACAGCCGCGGTCAGCCGTTCGCGGAAGTGCCGCTCCAACTGCGCGGTCACGACGGCGTCCAGGAGCTCGCGTCGGCGCCGGCTGGCACGCACATACGCAGCGATGGTGCCGGTGCGTTTGCGCTGCAGGCCCCGCGCGACGTCGGCGTCACCGTCCTGGCCGGGGCCGGCTTCGTCACGCTGCGCACGACCCCGGCGGCTGCCGGCAGCACGCCCGAAGTGCAGATCGTGGTGGCGCTGCAGCGCGATCTCCAGGGCCTGGTGCACGATGCCCGCGGCCTGCCGATCGCGGGCGCGCGTGTCGATGTCCCGACCTTTCTGCTGCCGGAGTTCCCGTGGCAGCTCGAGGCGACCCTGGATCCTTCGATGTCGGCACCGAAGGCGGTGGTCAGCGACGCCGAGGGGCGCTTCGTGCTGCCCAGGGCGCCGATCGCGCCTGGGCTGTTCCTCGCCTGCCACCGCGACGGCTACCGCAGCGCAAGGCTGCAGACGACGAGCCTGCCGGCGAACTTCGTCGACATCGAACTCGGGAAGGATGTGGCCACGGACGGCGCGGTGCACGGCACGGTGCTCGACCCCACCGGACGCCCGCTGGCCCATGCGAGCATGCGCTACGGTTTCAGCCAGAGCGGCGAGTCGGCCGCCGACGGCACCTTCCGCTTCGAGTTCGAGAAGCGCCCGCGGCAGCTGCTCGCGATGTCCCGCGGCCTCCAGCCGGTCGTTGTCGACGCGGTCGGCCCGGACACGCCGATGCCGCTGGTGCTGCGATTCGCGGCGCCCTGCCTCGCGATCCGAGGGCACGTGCGCAACGAGCGCGGCGAGCCGGTGGCGGGCGCGCTGGTGAACCTCGTCGATCCGGAGCGTGCCGGTCGCGACGGTTCGATCGAGAAGCTGTCGGCCGGCACGGACGAGTCGGGCCTGCCGCAGAGCGCCCGCGCGCGCACCGACGACGCCGGCGCGTTCACGATCACCGGTCTGCGCGAACGCACCTACCGCCTCCGGGCCTGGGACGAGTCCACCGCGGCGTCGGTGCAGAGCGAGCCGATCGCTGCCGGCAGCAGCGACGTGACGCTCGTGCTCGACCGCGGGGCATTGGTCGCCGAACTGCGCGGCCGGGTGACGACCCGCGACGGCGCGGGCATCGCCGGCGTCACCGTCGGCACGCATGCGCTCGTCGACACCTTCGATGACGTTGCCCTGGTCAGGGGGCCGAAGACGACGAGCGGCGCCGACGGTTCGTTCGTGCTGCAGCGCGTGCCCGCGCGCCATCTGCGGGTCACCGCCAGCACCGAGGAGCACGAGTACGCGGAGGTCGCGATCGAGCAGTGCCTCGCCGACAAGGAGGTGCACCTGGTGTTGCTGCGCAAGTGCTACGTGCAGGTCGAGGGACCCGCCGGGCTGTGGATCTCGCTGCTCGACGCCGACGGCAAGGAGCTGATGGTCACGGTGCAGACCGTGGACTCGGCGTTCGGCGGCAACGGCATCACGCTGAGCGAAGGCAACTCGGCCGTCATGGCGGTCGCGGAGAGCGCGACGACGATGGTCTGGCGCCGCGAGAACCGGGAACTCGGGAGGAAGGCGATCTCGCTGCTGCCCGGGCGCGACCGCAAGAACGTGCTGCAGGTGCCGCGGTAGGCGACCCTGCCGTCCGATCTCGCACAGGTGTGCGGAACAGGAACTCGCCCCCACATCGGGTAAGCGGCGGCTTGGATCACACGGCTCACTTGCTCAGCTTCTCGAGCAGCCGCCGCGCGTCGCTTTCGTTCTCCCCCGGCGCTGCCGCGAGGAAAGCGCGCAGCGTGTCGAGCACCTCGGCGGTCCGCACGTCGAAGGCTCCGAGCGCCGCGATGGCTTCTCGCTGGATGGGCACGAACTCGAAGTCACGCCGATCGCTCTGCAGCAGACGCAGCAGGAACGGCACGACCTTGTCCGGCTCCGACCGCAGCTGCGCGAGGGCGCGCACCGAGTTGCCGGTGACCGTTGCCGCGACGGACTCGATCCTGGTCACTCCGGGTTCGGCCGCGGCGAGCAGGGCGGGAACGGCCTGTGGGTCGCCGATGCGTCCCAGTGCCGCGGCGGCGGTTTCCTGCGCCCGCACACCGCGCTTGCCGAGCACCTTGATCAGCCCCGGCACCGCAGGCTTCGCCGTGGCCCCCAGGTTGCCGAGGGCGCGGCAGACGTCGTAGTTGATCGCGTTGTCGCCCAGGCAGTCGATCAGATGTGGCAACGCTGGCGCGCCGATCGCACGCACGCACTCTTGGACCCCCTCGCTGCTCTCATGCGTAGCGTGCAACCAGCACTTGGTGATCGCCGGCAGGAGGTCCGCGGCCAGTGGCCCCAGCTCGGCGGCTGCGCGCAGCGCCGCGAGGTGCGTGTCGCGATCGGCCAGGGCATTGCGCACGAAGGGCAGCGCCGGCTTGCCGATCTTGCCCAAGGCGTCCGCGGCGGCGTTGCGCACCTCGGGCACTTCGTCCTCGAGCGTACGGGCGAGCGCCCTGGCGGCCTTGGCGGCGCCGGCGCCGAGCTTGCCGAGCTCGTTCGCCGCACGCAGGCGGTCGGCGCTCTCCTTGCTCGTCAGCTTCTTGGTCCAGTCGGCGACCGATTCTTGTGCGGGGGCGAACCCGGGGCACACGGCGAGGTAGAACGTGGCGAGCAGCAGCATGCGGTGCATCTGAGGTCTCCCGGCACCGGACCCGCGACAATGCGAACCGTGCGCCGCCGACACGGTAATGGTCCGCGGCGGCATGCGACAGTCGGGCGGCCCGGCGGCCCGGCAGCGCGCTGCAGGGATGGCGCGAACTGCGCGTGCGGGCGATGATCCGGCCCATGCTCGCTGGGATCGCGACCGTCTGTCTTGCCGCCGCCGCTGCGTGCTTGCCGCTCGTCGCCCAACACGACGCCTCGCTACGAGCGCCCGTGCGCATCGAAGCCGACGGACTGCCGATCGAGACCGGCAAGCTCGGCAACTACGCTCACGCGGGGCCGGCGCTCGGGGACGTCGACGGCGACGGCGACTTCGACATGCTGGTCGGCGTCTTCACCGGCCACTTCTGGTTCTTCGAGAACCGCGGCGACAACGCCAAGCCGGACTTCACCAACCGCGGCAAACTCACGGTCGGCGGCAAGCCGCGCGGCGAGCCGCTGCACGTGCGAACCCAATGATGCGTCGCAGCCAGTCCACGGTTCGTGGACTTCGACCAAGACGGCAAGCTCGACTTCGTCAGCGGTTCGTACGACCCCGGCGAGGTCTTCCTCTTCCGCGGGGCCGGCAAGGGCAGGTTCGCGCTGGGTGAGATGCTCTTCGACGCCGGCGGCGTGCCGCTCGTGCATCATCCCGAGGAGTTCGTCCTCCACGAACGCCTGCGCCGCGAACGCGACGACGGCGACCCTGCCAAGAGCGCCGCGATGGTCGCGTCGTACGGGAGCTTCCCGATGCCGATCGACTTGGACGCCGACGGCGACCTCGACATGCTGATCGGCAGTCTGTCCGGTGAGGTGTTCTGGCGCGAAGGCATCGCGGCAGGCAAGCGGGGCAGGCGCGGCGCGAAGACCACCTTCGCCGCGGCGAGCGTGCCGCTCGAGGCGGACGGCGTGCGGCTCAAGGTGCACTCGCACGCGGATCCGTTCGCGGCCGACTGGGACGGCGACGGCCTCGTGGACCTGGTGGTCGGTGCGGGCGACGGCAGCGTCGGTTGGTACCGCAACGAAGGCTCTGCGCAGGCGCCGAGCCTGGGCCCGCGCCGCGGACTCGTCAGCGCCAAGTCGACAACCGATCAGGTCGCGCGCACGAACGATGCGCAGGGCTTGCCGCTGCCCGGAACGCGCGCGCAGATCTGCGTCGCGGACTACGACGGGGATGGCCGCGTCGATCTGTTGGTCGGCGACTTCGCGACAGCCGGCGCCGCATCGCGCGCGCCGACGAGCTACATCTGGCTCTACCGGCGCAGCGGCCCGATCACGCCGCGCTGATCGGGCGGCCTCGCCGCCGTGCACGATGCGGGTGTTCGGGCCGAACGGGGAACTCATCGACGGTCGCGGCACGCGGCCCAACGTGACCGTCGTGCGAACGCGGCAAGCCTGGCTCGCGGGGCGCGACGAGGCACTCGAGGCGGCCCCGCCGCCGCGCGGTGAAGCGCAGCCCGCCTCCCCCGGGCATGCAGGTTGGCGCCACGATGGCGAAACACGCCCGCCGCGCCGCGTCACTCAGAGGATCGCATCCGTATCGCGACGGTTCGCCGCGGGATCGCCGTGGAGACCCATTGCACCTCTTCCATGTTCAGGGTGCCACCCTCGAGGGTTCCGTGCTGGCTCAGCGCTTCAACAGCGGCGCGACGACCCGGGCGACTTCGTCGGCGAGGATCGCGTAACCGGCGTCGTTGCAGTGTCCGTCGGCCACGAACAGCTCTTCCCGGCGATGGCTCTGCAGTTCGCGGGCGAAGCGCTCGCACACCGCGACGAAGGGCGCATCGACGCCCTGGGCAGCGGCTCGAATGCTCGGCTCCTGCTCGCTCAGGAACGGGTAGGCCAGGTAGACGACCTGCGCGCCGTTGGCGGTGGCGAGCGCGTGGATCCTCGTGAGATGGAGCCGCAGCGTCGCCAGCCAGAGGCCGGATGCCGAGCCGTATACCTCGTCGAATGCCTGCTGCAGCAGCGCTTGTCCGCGGGCATCCAACGCCGCGGCTTGCAACACCTCGCGCATCGTGGCTGACTGGATGTTCTGGGCGCCGATCATGTAGCAAGCCAGCGGATGCCCTTGCAGGTCCCCCTTGAGCAACAACGCCGCCGACAACAGGCGCGCGGCTCGGGCGGGCTCGTCCTTCGCGATGCAGCGACCGAGGCTGGCCACCGCGGTCGCCAGCGCGGGGGACAGGCTAGCTTCCAGTTCCAACCGCTGCTGGAGCGCGCGCGCTGCCTCCTCCTCGCTGTGGCGGAGCGCGGCCGTGCTCAGCGCCTCCCAGAGCACAGGACAGCGCGGCCACTTCGTCACGCCATCGCCTGCGAGCTCATACGACGCGTCCATCTTGCCGGCATCCCAGAGCGCTTGCGCGAGCCACGCGGTGCGCCCGTGCGTTGGCTCCGCGAGCTGCCTTTGCTGCATCGTCTCCAGTTCGCGGGCTGCCCTCGCATGGTCGCCGGCCCTCCCGCTTGCGCACACGAGGAGCCGGCGCGCCTCGGACGCGTCATCGTCCTTCGCCAGCGCGGCCTCCATCGTCGCGATCGCGTGACCGAACTCGCCCCGATCCATGGCGGCCCAGGCGGTGCGGATCGCCGCCCTGGTCTCCGGCGTCCCGGAGTCCGGCCACTCCGGCTGCTGTCGACCCAGGACGACCCCGCCCTCACGGACGAGGACGGCCGCCGACTCGACCATCGCAGCAGTCGGCGGCGCCGCGGGTTCGTTGGGGATCGCGGCCTTCTCGGGTTCCACGTCGTGCAGCGCGCCCCAACTCCGCGTCATCAGTCTGAGCAGCCGTCCGGTCCGCCAGCAGAACTGGAAGCCATCCGCAGAAGTTCCGGATGCCTCGAGTGCCTCGAGCGGCGCGGGTCGGTTCCACTTGTCATTTGCGCCGACTAGCACGCACACGACTTGTGGCGAGCACTCGCGGATGCGGTTGGGAAGCGTCGACAACACCTCGCGCGAGTCCCGTCCCGGCCAACCCGCGTTCACCACCGTTGCCTCCAGGCCGTAGCGCTGGCGCAGCAGGTCGCCCAGGATCGCTGGATAGCTGTGCTCGGGAGAACTCGCTCCGTCGCCAAACGTGAACGAGTCGCCGACACAGAGCACGCTGCCAGCACCGCTCCGGGCCACGGTCGGCTACAGCTTCAAGCGGTAGGCGCCATAGGCCAGGGCCTGCAGCGTCACTTCGAGGAAGACCCCGGTTGCGAGCAGGAGGAACACGACCCGGAGAATCCGATTCTTCTTCATGACTGTCCGGCGGCAGTGCGCGCCAAATGAATGCAAGCACCCTGACTTTCCATTGCGGGATCCCATTTCCGCAGCCTCCCCCAAGGCCACCAGGATACCCCTTGTCTTGCACCCCGACAAGGCTGGCTGGATTGTGCAACCGGGCTCAGGAGTGATCGCGAGGTTTGCGCACAACGGCACCGCGTCGCTGCAGTTCGTGTTGCCGAACTCGGCGGTGTTCGCGGGCGTCACGTTCCACCACCAGATGGTGCCGTTCGCGGCCGCGACGTCGGTCGTCACCGCGACGAACGCGCTGCGCATGACCGTCGGGTCCTTCTGACCGGCGGGTGTCTGCGGCGCCAAGAGGAACGTCGAGTTCGCGCGGTCTCGTCGCCGCGCATGACGAGCCGATCCCGGTCCCCTACGCTGCGCTGCCGATGTGGATCCCCTGGACCCGCGCAGAAGTCGAAGCCCGGGTGACCGAGGAGGAGGCGTTCCTCGATGCGGACCTGCAGCAACGGTTCGAGTTGCATCGCGAAGAACCCAGCCTCGTGCCGTGGCGACCCGGCATCGGCACCGGCGACGCCGGCCTCGACCCGGACTCGATCTGGATCGTCGCTCGAACTGGCCGACGCATCCTCTTCCTCGACACGATCGAAGAGGACTTCGGCATCGGCGACGTCACGAGTGACGGCCAGCTGATCGGCTACAGCCTCTACGGGCCGCTGCGTGTCGCCCTGCTCCACTGGGACACCGCGTGATCGGCGGCCGGATCACGGGGAAGGAACTCCGGAACTCCAAGCTGCAGTTCGGACCACCCGAACCCCACCCCCGCCGCAGCCTGTTGCGGCGCGGCCTTCGCCGTACGATGCGGCCCATGACTCCCCGCGCCGGCGTCGTCCTCGCCCTGCTGGTCCTGGTCGCGGGCGCGTGGTGGCTCGCGCGCGCGCTCGAGACGGCGCCGCCCGCGATTCCCCGGCCCACGACGACGTCGAACCCGAGCGCGGACGCGCAGGCGGGTTCGCTCGTGAACGGCGCAACCGCCAGGGCCGAGCCGGTCTCGCGCGAGGCGTCCTCGGTGGAACGGCAGGCGGCGTCGACCGACGCGCCGACGACGGGCGAGGTGCTCGTGACCGTGCGCTTCGGCGAGGATCAGTTGCCCGCGCCGGACGTCGAGGTCTACCTCGGGCAGCGCGGGGTCGAGCCGCACCTGTGGCCGCGCGACCGCACCGACGCCGAGGGCCGCGTGCTGTTCGCCGATCTCGCGCCGGGCTCGGTGCGGCCGGTCGCCGGGCACGAGATGTTGCGCACGGGCGCGGATCGTTTCGACGTCGTCGCGGGGCAGCGCCACGAGGTCGTGATCGACCTGAAGCCCGGCATGACGATCACGGGTCGCGTCGTCGACGACGTGGGCACGCCCGTGGCCGACGCCGACGTCGTCGGCGCGAGCTGGGGTGGCGGCGAAACCGAGGTCGTGGGTCGCACGGCGGCGGACGGCACCTTCCGCGTGCGCAGCGTTTCACCGATCGGTCACTACGGCGCGCGCAAGCGCGGCCACGTGCCGAGCTCGATGCGCACGATCACCGCCGAGGCCGGCGCGGAGGTCGCACTGCAGATCGTGCTCTCGCGCGGCGGTGGCACGCTCACGGGCACCGTGCTCGGGCCCGACGGCGCGCCGGTGGAAGGCGCGCTCGTGCGCGCGGGCAGTCCGGAGCAGGGCAACCACAAGCTGCCCGACGGTGCGTCCGCGATGGCGCCGCAGCCCGAGCAGATGCGCACCGACGCACAGGGTCGCTTCGCGTTCGCGAGCGTCGTGCCCGGCACGGTGCCGCTCGCGGTGTGGTCGATGGGCCTGGCGCCGTGCTCGCAGGACGTCGAGGTCGTCGCCGGGCGCACGAACGACGTCACGGTGCACCTCGTGCCGGGCGCGACGCTGGTCGGCACGGTGAAGAGCGCGTCCGGCGAGCCGGCCGCGGCGGCCGACGTCCGGATCGGCGACCACCGCATGCTCGGCCGCCGGTACTTGGACACGGCCGGCGACGGCACGTTCCGCCTCGAAGGGCTCCCGCTCGGCGAGCAGAAGGTCACGGTGCGCCACGACGAGCACGGACGGGCCGAAGCGACGTTCGAGTTCGTCGCCGGCGAGACGCGGCGTTGGGACGTCGTGCTCGACCCGGGAGAGGTCGTGAAGGGGCGCGTGCTCGACAGCGACGGCAAGCCCGTGTCGATGGTGATCATCGAGGCGCAGCTCGATCCGGGGCGCACCGGCGACCGCTGGTTCGGCCACGCGGACGCCGGCGACGACGGCAGGTTCGTGATCCGGAACTGTCTGCCGGGGCGCACGATCAAGATCACGTTCCGCAGGAAGATGTTCACCGAGCTGTCCGTGCGCGACGTGCTGCCCGGCCCCGAGGAGCGCACGTTCCGGCTGCCCGAGGAGCACTGGGTGCACATCGAGGGCACGGCGCGCGGCCCCGACGGCGAGGTGATCGCGGGCGTGCAGCTCTCGCCGCACCTCGACAGCGACAATTCGGGCACGCCGGTCGAGACCGTGGATCCGCAGACCGGCGCGTTCCGGCTCGGCCCGTACCCGCCGGGGCCCTACTCGCTGCGCCTGTCGGCGGACGGTTACCCGACGATCCACGTGCAGCGCACGCTCGCGCCCGACGAGACGTGGGACCTCGGCGAGGTGCGCTTCCAACCCGGTGGCACGCTGGCGCTGCAGTTGGTCGCGACCGACGGTGTGTCCGTCGACAGGGTTCGCGTCGGTATCTACGACGCCGCGCGCGGAACCTGGCTGACGAGCGTTCGTGCGGAGGCGGGCAGCGCGCGCTCGGAGCCGCTGCTGCCCGGTGACTACGAGCTCGTGTTCACCGGCGACATCGCCGCGCAACGTGTGCCGTTCTCGATCCGCGCCGGAGTCGAGACGAAGCTCGACGTGCAGGTGACCGGCGGCGCGCAGGTGACCGTGAACTGTGCGCCGCCCGCCGGCGAGCCGCCGCGGTCGATCCCGATCGTCGTCGCGAACGCCACCGGCATCGTCTGGCGCGGCAGCCTGTGGCGACGCGGCGACGTGTTCACGACGACGGTCTCGCTCGGCCCCGGCAGCTACACGGTGACCGCGACGAGCGGCGAACTCGGCGCGGAGCAGACCTTCACGGTCGGCGACGAGGCGCCCGAAGTGACCCTCACCCTCGCGCCGCGCTGACCTACGCCCGGCACGGCCCACGCCGGGCCGGCAATCTGGCGGCAAATCGGCCCTCACGGTGCGCGGTCATTCGGCGGAACTCGGCGTGCTCGGCGCGCAGCGACCCGACCATGTGCTGCCGCTGCAAGTCGACGTCGAGGTGCCCCCTGCGGGACTCGTTGCAGCCTACGACGAACTCGGCCAGGCGCGCATCGAAGAGCCGGACGTGCTGCAGACGTGGAGCCGGAATGACCTCGCGGAGATCCTGCCGCCCGGTGACTACGCCCTGTCGGTCGACGTGGGAGATCGGGGCAGCGCGCAGCGCACGGTGACGGTGCGGGCAGGGAGTGCGGTGACCGTGAATCTGCGGTTCTGAACAGGGTCAGCGTGGCAGACGGCTGCGTTGGTGGTGAGCCCAGTCGCGGATCCAGGTCTGCTCGGCGCGTTCGAGTTCGTCGAGCAACGCCCGGACGGGTCCGAGGTCGAGTTCGGCGTCGGGGAAGTCGCGGTGCAGGTCGAGCAGCAGTTCGATCGCGCCGCCGAACGCGACCCATGTGTCAGTCCCCGTCTGCGCGGCCGTCGTGTCGATCGAGCGCTGCACGAAACGCTGCGCGAGTCTGGCCAGGGCGTCGCGGCACCGGCTCCCATCACCGCGCGAGCTCGCCACGAGCGCGATCGCAGCGTCACACGTCGCGGATGTGCTCGGACTGACCGATGCCCTGACTGCGTCCTCTCCCATGGCGGTCAGCACCGCCGTGGTCAGCGGGGATTCGGGCAGTCGCGCAGCGAACCTGCCTGCGATCGCATGCCAGTTCCTGCCCTTCTCGTCGAGCGCCTCACGATCCTCCACGAGAACCCGGAGCGCGCGCTCGGCGGTGCTCTGGTCGCGCGTGATCATGGCGAGTGCCTGCAGCGCCGCGGTCCGCACGTCCGCATCCGTCGGCGCATCGATCATCGTGAGCAGACGGGGGACCGCAGCGGCGGCTTCGCGCCCGCACCTGCCAAGGCCATCGGCAGCAGCGCTGCGGACGGAGGAGCTTCGATCGGGGTGCTCGGCGAGCAGTTCCGTCAGGCGGTCGACGACCGCGGGGTTCTCCCACGCGATGGAGTCGAGCGCCATGACCAGGTCGAGCCTGCCCGTGTCGTCGAGCGCAGCGGGATCGATCGCGAGCAGTTCGGCCTGCAGCGGTCGTGCGATCCGGCCGAACTGCGCAACGGTTGACACCATCCATGGATCGATGGGGCGAGCCGACAGGTGTCTGCGAAGCGCGTACAGGACTTCGGCTGGCAGTTCTTCCCAATGCACCACGCTATTCACCTGCGCCAGGATCTGCAGGATGTCAGAGCCGAGGGTGTCGTGCCCCACGTGGCGGAGGAGCAGGGGGATGATCTGGGCCGCAGGTGATCCGGGGTCGTCGACCGCGGATCGTGGGAATTCCATGAGCGATACCGTGGACACCGCGCAGCGCAGCAAGATCGGGTCGTTGGCCGAGAGCATCACTTCGATCTCGCGCCAACGCGCCTGCTCGTCGCGTCGCGCGAGGGCTTCGGCGGCTGCTCGAGACTCTGCGATGTTGCGCTCCTTCTCCTGCGCGATGTGGAGCATGAGTTCTCGCAGGGTCATCGCGTCGTAGTCGGTGGGGCGGCTGAGCCACGAAGCGAAGAACAATGCGGTCGCGACGAGGGCGACGACGAGCAGGGCGGTCCAGCGGGTGCGCATGGTGCAGTGGTTCAGCGAGGTAGGCGGCTACGTTGGTGGTGGGCCCAGTCGCGGATCGGGGATCGCGGCGTCGTAGGTCGGTGCGTCAGGTGTCTTGTCGCGTAGTCGGCGAGCGGCTTCGAGAGCGAACATCGTCTCGCCGGCGAGATCGGAGGAACTCCAACGCCCGGCTCGACAGCAGCACGTCGCCGCCGCCCGCCGAGTCGCCGTCAATCTCCGACGGTCAGCTGCAATCCGCCGGACACCGCGAGCCCGCCGAGCGGACCGCCGGGCTGTAGCGTCGCCGCCTGGCAGAACAGGCGCACGCCACGGAACGCCGGATTCGCAGGCAACGCCAACGGCAACGAGGTGAAGCCGAAACCGTTGCTGGCTACGAGCCCCAGGGTCACGGGTGCGGCGAGGTAGCCGGTGCACCCGCCGCCGAGCGGGATCGACGCCGTGTTCAAGTCGGCACCGAACCACGCCACCCCCTGCGTGTTCGAGGCCACGAGCTGGAACCCCACGCTGCCGAGCGCCGGCTCGCGGCTCACGAGTCCTGGCTCCGGCGCGCCGCAGCCCGACCCGAATCGAGTCGACGCCGCAGACACCGTCGTCAGGACGTAGCGCTTGCCGCGCGAATAGCCGACCAGGTTGCCGCTCTGCGGCAGGTAGGCGGAAGAATCGAAGTAGTCCGGAGCCTCGCCCAACGGCACCCAGATGCCGCCGGTCAGTTCGAAGCTGCGCATGCTGTTCACTGCGAAGCCCGAGACCACCGGCGCGCCGGCCGGGCTCAGCATCAACGCCGGTGTGCTCATCAGCGGGATCGACGAGGCGAGCAGGTTCCAGCCGCTCGAGAACTGCCAGACCGACGTACCGCTGAGCACGACCGGGTCGATTCCGAGCGGCCCGCTCGCACCGGACACGCGGCCCGCGGCCGGCGCGAACGGCAAGGTCGGTGTGAGGTCGGTCCAGGTGCCGCCGCTCCAGAGCCAGGTGTCGCCCAATGGGTTGTTGGCCGCATCGACGCCGCCGAACAGGATCACGCCGCCCGCTGCCGGGGCCGAGACCAGCGCATGACTGCAGCGCGCGACCGGCGCGTTGGTCACCGCAGACTGCGTCCACATGGCGCCGTTCCACAGCCACGTGTCCCCGTAGGTCTGCACGTTGAACGGAATCGTGAGCCTGCCGCCGAAGACGACGCACTGCTGGGTGGCCAGGTCGTAGGCCATCGGTGACAGGCGCCTACTCGGTCCCGGCGCGGCGGTCGTGGTCGTCACCGCCCCGTAGTAGTCGTAGACGACGTCCCGGCAGTACTCGACGATCACGTTGCGCACGGGATCGGTCGCCACCTGATGGTCGTCACCCCCCGGCGGCCCACTGGTGATGACGCGCCAGTCGGTTCCCGTGAACTCGTAGTCATGGCTCGACCCGAGGTTCCCATCGAGCAGGACGACCTTGCCGCGCACCGGATCGAACGCCAGGCGGCTGTCCCCCGTCACCACGGGGATCGTCGGCGTCACCAACAGGCGCCACGTCGCGCCGTTCCACAGCCACGTGTCCGTGAGCGCCGTCGCGCCGCTCTGGCCGCCGAACAGGATGACCTCGTTGCTCACCGGGTCGAACGTGATCGAACCGCCATCGCGCGCAGGCGGATGCACGGCGGTCGGGATCTGGCTCCACGTGATCCCGTCCCACTCGAAGGTGCCGAGCGCCGGCGCACCGCTCCAGGCGACGACGCCGACCAGGCGGCCGCGTGCGGTGTCAGCGGCGATCATCGGCAGCACCTGGTAGGGGCGCAGGTTGGCGGGCAGCGCGGTCCAGCCAGTGCCCGTCCAACGATAGTCCTGCGTCGCCATCGTCTGGTTGTCGTGCGTCAGCGCAAGCAGACCGCGCCCTGGGTCGTCGACGAGTGCGCTGGCGCCGCGCCCGGGCAGCGTCGCCTGCACGCTCCAATCCTTCGGGTCGTAGACGACGATCTGCCTCCCGCTCCCGACGACCACTTCGGCCACGGTGTGCCCGCGTGTGCTGTCGTAGGCGATCGCGATGTACCCCGCGATGTTGGCAGGCAGCAGCCCCATGTTGCGCCACCCGTCGACACACCACGTGGCGATCTTCCGCTGCCAGCGGACCGTGAGCGCCTGACCGTCGGCGCCGGCGTGCGGGAAGATGGTCAGCGTCTGGGCGCGGTCGGATCGGTCCTCCCAGGACTGCGCGACGACCACCACCGACAACAACGTCGTCGCGATCACGCCGCGCGACAACAAGAGTGCTTGCATCGGACTTCCGTGGGGCGTCTCGCGGGGTGGTGCCGAGGGGGCGCGGCAGCGAGAGGCTCGCACAACCTACCTCGTCGGCGCGGCAGGTTGCGCAACGCGCGCGCGAACGCGGTAACGAAACCGTCGCGCGTACGAACGTACGTGGAGTGGCGGCGACCGACGAGCCAGACCTGAGCGGTCGCTGCTCCAGGCAGGGCACCGTTACCGCGCCTGCGCCCACGACACGGTGACCGGCGCGGCCGGAAGATCGTGCGCCCGACCCGGTCGTACGGACTGAGGCGCTCGCACGACACCTCGAACGCTTCGCCGGGCGAGAGCGCGACGCCCGCGCCTCCCACTGGCGACTGCGAGCGGGAAGCCCTGTGCCGTCAGCGCCTGGATGCACCTAGGATCGCGGCGATGAAGGCCCGTCCACTGCCCGTCGGCGTCTCGGTTCGCGCAGGCGCCCTGCTCGCAACCTGCGCACTCGCTTCCTGCCGCGCGCCGCACCTTCCCGTCGGCACGCCCGCGCCGCCGATCACGGCCCAATGGCTGCAAGGCGAGCCGGTCGATCCCGCGACCGCGAATGCAATCGTCGTCGTCGACCTGTTCGCGACGTGGTGCGGGCCGTGCATGGACACGATCGACGACCTCGACGCGCTGCAGCGGCGGTATGCGGAGCACGGCGTTCGCGTCGTGGCACTGGCGGTCCGCGACGACCGTGAGCAGGTCGAGCGGTTCGTCGCCGAGCGCGGACGCGATCGTGCATACTCGATCGCGTTCGACGCGTCGGGCGAGTCCTTCGACGCGTGGCGCAGCAACGCACTGCCGACCAGCTACGTCGCGGGGCGGGACGGCGCGATCGTTGCCGTGACGCATCCGATCGGACTCGACTGGGAAGTCGCAACCGCATTGCTCGGGCGAACGCGCGAGCGGGCGCGGAACCTCGAGTTCCACGAGGCGGCGCAGTCGCCGCGTGAGGCCGAGGACTGGGCGGAGCTCGAACGGATCGCGGACGAGTTCCTGCGCGTCGAGAGTGCGTCCGTGCCCGCGTGGATCGCGAAGGTCGTGGCGCAACGCGATCCGGCAGCGAGCGCCGCAGTCGCGCGCAACGCGATCGAAGCGATGGGGAACGATGCCTTCTCGCTCGCAGGACTCGTGCACGGTCTCGCGCTCCGCGGCCGGCTCTGCGCCGTCGGACTCGAGGCGCACGCGGCGCTGGAACGCGCGCGCTGTGCAGTGCCGAGTCTCCGCGTTCGTACGGCGCGCGTGCTGGCCGCGCACGCGGCAGGACCCGAAGCACTCGCGAGCCTCGAAGCTGTCCTGCTCGACGAGCTTCGCGAGCAGCCCGTCGAATTGCTCGCTCTCGTGTCGCCCTTCGCGCTCGGGCTGCCGTGGCACTCCACCGAGCCGCGGCCCGCCGCGCAGGCGGATCCGCAGATTCTGCACGCGTTCCGCGTCCGCGCGCTCGAAGCCGCGTCGAAGGGCCTGCCCGGCGCGCGCGTCGACGAGCCGTTGCTCGACGCACTCGTCGCGGCGAAGGCAGACGAACCGCGCGTCACCGAGGTTGGGCGCCGCATCGTCGCGCGCAATGCGGAGGACGCCGACGCGTTGAATTCGCTGGCATGGTGGCTGCTGCGGCGAGGTGAACCGGATCCCGTCGCCCTGCCGACCGTACACGCCGCTGTTGCGGCGATGACAGCCATCCCTGGGTGGGAGACGCCGATGCGGCTCGATACGGTCGCGCTCGCGCGCTTCGTCGCGGGGGACGTCGACGAGGCGATTCGCCTGCAGGAACGCGCGATCGGGATGCTGCTGACGCCGCGTGCGAGCTACGAGCAGACGCTCGAGCGCTACCGGCGTGCGCGCGACGAACGCAGAGTGCGCTGACCGCGAGAGCGCGCATTGGCCGCGTGCTGCTCTCCGGCGCGGACTCCGCGAGCGTCCGAGCCGTTCCCGCCGAGGAACGACCCCACCGATCCCTGGCCTCACGGACTTCGATGTGAGTTCTGCCCAGGTCGACCAGCAGACTGACGGCCGATGGGCGGCAGTGCCAAGCGCCGAGATCGCGCCGGGACTCTCCGCTAGAGTGTCGCGGTGAATCGCTTGGGCATCGGCATCGCAGCGGTCTTGATGATCGCACTGTTCTTCGTGTTCGGTGGTTCGTGGTGGGTTGGCGAGCCGCCGCCCGTGGGCGCGCCCGACGCGCCAGCGGTGCAGCCCGCGGCCGCGAACGCCGCGAATCCTGGAGGCGCGGCGCCCGAGGTGCGCACCGAGGCCCCGCCGATGCCACCGCAAGGCCTGCGGGTGCTGGTGCAGGACCGCGAACGGCGGCCGGTCGCCGGCGCCACGATCGAGGTCGAGGGCGACGACGCGGACCTCGTGTTCCCGCCGACTGGCGCAGACGGCTCGACGCAGGCCATGCGCATGCCGACCGGCGACATCTACCTGAAGGCGCGCGTATCCGGCATGTCGGGCACGACGAACTGGCGATGGAACGCGAGCATCGCGACCGAGGTCACGATCTGGCTCGGGCGCGATCGGGACGTGGAGGTCACGGTCACCGATCGCGCAGGCGCGCCGTTCGCCGGCGTGTCGGTCGGGTTGTTCGGCGGCAAGGAGGCCGATTTCCGCACGACCTCCGTGACGGCCGAGGCGGGCGCCGACGGCATCGCCCGCTTCCACCTCGAAGGGCACACGTTGCTCGCGATCCACACGACGATGCGTGCGGTGGCGATGATCGGCAGCGCGCGCTACCCGGTCGAGCCGGTGGCCTGGGCCGAGGCCGGTCCCACACGGGTCGCGATCACGCTCGACATGACGATGCCACCGCCGGGCCCCGCGCTGCGCGTGCGCTTCGTCGACAAGGACGGTGCACCGGTGGCCGTGAAGGGCAAGCTCGGATGGTCGCGCATCGTGCCGGCGGGAGCCGGCACGTGGGAGGCTCCGGTGGGCGAGATCCCCGTCGACGGGCAGGGCGCCTCGGTCCCGCGTCTGGTCGACGGCGATCACATCCGGCTGCGCTTGCGCGAGCCGGATCGCCTCGAGTCCGAACTCGAGCTGAAGCTGCCGACGGGCGCACGCCAACAGCAAGTCACGCTGCCGCGCGGTCCCGTGGCTCCGCGCCTCGAGATCCCCGTCGTCGATCGCTCGGGCAAGCCGGTGACCACGGGTGCGTTCGTCGTGACGGTGCTGCTGAACAACGGCGGCTACGAGCACGAGTCGACCGTGCAGCCGAACCCGAAGGGTCTGCTCGTGGTGCCGCTCGACGACCGGCGTGCAGGCAAGATCGAGATCGCCGAGCTGCGCGACGCGTCGCGCCTGCACTGGCCCGAGACGGAGCGGCTGCAGCGGCCGTACCGCACGTCGATCGGCAAGGAGCCGCCGCCGAACCCGCCGCTCGCGGTGCTGGACTTCGGCGTCCCGGCAGTCGCGGAGGTGATCCGGCTCGCAGCGGTGACCGCGCCCGACGCCGCGCCGCGCATCCACGGCATCGTGCTCGACGCAGCGGGCAAACCGGCGGCAGGTGTGCGCGTCTGGATCACGACGGTGAGCCAGCCCGAGCCCAAGCCGTTCGCGGACTTCGAGGCGAAGACCGACGCCGAAGGCAGGTTCGCGATCCGCGCGACGGAACTGCCCGAGGAGGTGTTCGTCGGTGGACGTCTCCCGCTGGGCTTCTGCGCGCCGCTGCGCGTGCGCCCGTCGCCGGAGCCGATCACGCTGCGGTTGCAGCCGACCGGTGCGATCGCGGTGGACCTGCGCATGCCAGAGCGGCCGGCGATGCCCGAGGAGATCGCCCGGCGACTGCGCGCGCGGATCGATCTGCGCACCGACGAGTCCGCCCTCGCCGACGGCAACTGGATGTTCTTCCGCAAGCGCAGCGCCGTGTTCGAGAAGGGGTATCGCGATCGCTGGGGCGCCTACGCCTGGCCGCCGGAACAGGGCGAGTGCATGCTGCGCGACCTCGTGCCCGGCGAATACCGGCTGCTGGGCAACATCGGCCCCAACTGCGTGCTGGACGTGCCCGGTGTGCGCGTCCTCGCCGGTGAGACCACGCGGCCCGCCGCGGCGCAAGGCGTGACGATCGGTTCAGGCATCGAGGCCAACGTCGTGCGGGTGCGCGACGTCGACGGCAGGCCGCTCGCGAAGGTGCGCGTGTGGCTGATGCTGCCGGAGTGGACGGCGGCGCTGGCCGGACCGGCCTGGCAGGACACGGACGTCAATGGCGAGGCGTGGTTCATCGGGCCGCGCGGTGCGCTCGCCGACGTCGAGATCAAGACCGAGGGCCGTGCGCCGGTGAAGCTGCACGAGGTGCCGTTCCCGGTCGAGATCACGATGGGCAACGGTACGTCGCTCGACTTCGCGATCACGGAGATCCGCGACGTGGTGTCGGACTCGCGCGCCGTCATCGTCGGGTGCATGCCGTTCGACGGCACTCCGCTGCAATCGCCGGTTCAGGATGTCGCCGGAATGAGGATGTTCCGCCATCCGCAGGCGAACCTCGATGCCGCCGGCCACGCGACGATCCCCAACCTGCCGCCCGGTCATTACCGCCTCTGGCTCGGCGCGGTGCCGCCGCTGCGCAGCGAGCGCGGTCCGACGTTCGTACTGCTCGGCGATCGCGAGATCACAGCGAAGGATCCGGCGCGCGTGGTGGTGGAGCACTCGGTGACCGCCGCGGAAACCGCGGCGCTGCTCGGGCGATAGGGCGCGGTCCGTGGGCGGTCGCGGGCTTGGGCATTGGCTTCATCGGCATCGGGATCGCGCTGATCCAGAAGTCCACGCTGTCCCGCTCGGGCGGCGCGCGAAGGCGGTCAGCGCATTTGGTCCGGCGCAGGGCAACTCGAGGCAGCGCACTATCGGGCAGACGCCGCGCCCGCGACCTCGCCCTGCTTGACGAAGCGCACCACGTAACCGGCCTTGACGGTCACGGTCCGCGAGCTGCGGCTCCACGCGGCGGTGCCGTCGCCGAGGGCGAACCGGATCGTCACCTGGGAGTGCCAGTCGAAGCGCTTCACGATCTGCTCCAGTTCGCTCGCCAAACCGAGCTTTCGCACCTGCGAGAACAGCACGCCATCGGGACAGTCGACCCGCGCCTCCTGCGAATCCTGCCCCGGCGGCATGAACAACGGCTGCAGCACGCGCCGCCAGCTACGGTGCACTTCGGCGCCGTAGTCCTTCGCCTTCTGCACGTCGCGTTCACTCATGCCGACGAGTTCGGCGAGCTTCGCGTACTTCTTCGCATCGCAGGCGACAGCGAGCGCCGCGGTGCGGAACGCGCGTCGCGCGTCGTTGTCGTGTTCGCCGCTCACGGGCCATTCGGCGCGCGGCACCTCACCGGCTTCGACCAGCCACGAACGCACGCGCGCCTCGAGCACCGCGGGCGCGCGATCGGGCAGATGGTGCACGAGGAAGTGCGTCGCGAACGCGTCGGCGAGGGTCTCCTCGTTGCCGAGCACGGGCAGGTCGAACTCACGCACGAGCGCGTGGCCGAGTTCGTGCAGCACGACGCACAGCAGTACGTCCGTGGCGAAGGGTGTCACGACGACATCCGGCGCGACCTCCATCGGCACCTCGTCGGGGATCGGCTCGGGCAGCGGCACCTGCCCCGGCACCGGCGCGTGGGTGCAGTTGCAGTGCCGATACCGCTCGACCTCGGCCTTCAGCACCGCCGCGTCGATCGCGAAGCGCCGCGCCACCGGCGGCAGCATGTCCTCCCCCTTCTTGGCGAGCTTCACCTCGGCATCGAGGAACGTGCGCACTTCGTCGGCCGGTTTGCGCAACCCGAGCGTGAGGGCGTTCGAGAGGATGTCGCGCATCATGCCCGGCAGCCGCAGATCGACGTCGCAGGGCGACGGCGGCGGCGTCTGGCTGGCAGGTTCCTGTGCCCGCAGCGCCCCCAGACCGAAGAGGACAACGCAACTCCAGAACACGCGACGCGGACTCACGGCCATGATGCGGCTGGGAATAGGAACTCGAACTGCGGTTCGGACCACCTGAACCCCACGTCTGCGCCACGATCACCACCGCCAAACCTCCCGTCAACCCGCCACCACACCCGTCCGTCCCCCAGCCCCGAGCCTCTCCCGGCGCACGCCGGGCACGAGCCTGCGGCGCATGCGGAACGGTTCGTCAAACGGCACCTGGCCCTTTCAGCACGAGCGGAACGAACTTCTGCCTCTCGGTCACCGGATCGGTTTGGGTCCATGGCAGACCGGGCACGAGTGTCACCCATGTACCCGGGTTGGCCCCCGGTCGTTTCCGCAGTGGCTGCGGAGGACGACTGCGCGACCACCTCGGCGTGCCCGCGCGCAAGGGCGCGAGCGATCACGGACTCGACCAGGGGCCGGCTCGCGTCACATGGACGAATCCTGCGCCGTCGAAGCGGAACAGGCCGCCAGAGAAGCCGAACCACAGCGTGCCGTGGCGGTCCTCCACCATCGCCTGCACACCGAAGCTCCAGGTGAGATCGGGGCGGTCGGTCCTGTCGAAGAGCGCGAAACGATCGCCAACGGGAGTCACTTCGCAGCGATAGGCCCCGACGCGCACGGCTCCGATCCAAACGTTGCCGGAACGGTCGACGAACAGGTTGTAGACGTCGTTCGCGGTCAGGCCGGCGAGCCCAGGGAACTGCGTGAAGAGCGGTGCTTCGGGCGCGCGCGGCGAATGCGGGTCGAAGCGGCTCAAGCCGCCCTTGGCGAGGTACTGCGGGTGGTCGGACGTGATCGAGCCGCACCAGATGCGGCCGTGACGGTCCTCGACGATGCTCGCGACATTGTTGCTGCAGAGCCCGTCGCGCTCCGTGAAGAGCGTGAATGCTGCGCGGCCTGGGTCGTTCGCGGCGGACGGATCGAACCTGCACGCGCCCAATCCATCGCGGGCGAACCACAAGCTGCCCTTGCTGTCCTCGAACAGGTCCCAGATCTTGCCGGGGACGATCTTGTACGACGGGGACTCGAGCGTGGGCTGTGGCAGTTCGAAGGAGTGGAACCGCTCGCCGTCGAAGCGGAACACGCCCTCGCTCGAGCCGACCCAGAGCACGCCCCTGCGATCGAAGAGCAACTTGCAACCGTCGCCGCGCAGGCCGCTCTCGCTGCCGAAGTTGGTGAAGGTCACGCGACCGGTCGCGCGCTCCTCCGCCGGATCGGTGCGCGAGACGCCTGCGTGCGTGCCGAACCACACGCGGCCCGCATCATCCGCGTCGATGTCCGTCACGACATCGTCGATCAGGCCTTCCGCGCGCGAGAAGTAGCGCAGCTCCCCGCGGGCATCGGATGACATCGCCGGCCGGTACCGCGCCACGCCCTGCCCGTTCGTGCCGAACCACAGATCGCCGTGGGCGTCCTCGAAGGACGCGACCACATACTCGGCGATCGGCGGTGCCTCCTTCGCGCGAGCGGCATCTCGTTCCGCGGCCTCCGCGTTCGGAACGGGCGACAGCGAGCCCGCAGAGCCACAAGAAACAAGACACAACGTCACGGCGAGGCGAGGGAACATCGTGCTGAGGTTACGCCGGGGCCCGCGTCGGCCCGTAACGGGCGCGTAAGGAGAGCCCGGCGGTCTCGACAGACGCACCAGACGCGCTCACCGCCGGGGCGACCACAACGTCGCTCGTGCGCCAGCAGTCGCCGAGCGCGCTCTACGGAGCGGCTCGACCTGCGCCGCCTCGCCTGCCGCGGCAACGCCGCATCGGCCGAACCCGAGGCTCAGCGAACCTGCGCGACCCAGGTCGCGACCCGTTGGAACACCGGATGCTCCGCCGCGGCGATGCGCGTCATCGACAGGCCGCGCAGGCGCACGAGGCCCAGGTGGTCGAGCGGCACGAGCACCGCCTCGACACCGTCGAGCCTGCCGGCCGCGACGCTCACCGCGCCGTCCCCCATACCGTCGACGACCTCGTCGAGCCCCGTGAGCCAGGCCTCGAGCCGCGGCTGCACGAACCGGCCGAGACCGTTGCCGCGAAGTCGTTCGGCCACTTCCTCGCGCACGGCCGCCAGCTGTCCTGCCGTCACGAGGCCGCGAGTGCCGAGCACGAGGTGGTAAGCGACCTTCGGATTGCGCGAGCGCTCGGCGAGACGAACGAGGAACACCGAACCGGGCAGCAGATCGCCGCCGGCTTCGCCGAGGCCGTCGCGCCAGTGGTCGATCACGGCATCGAGCAGCTCGCGCGCGAAGCGCTTGCCGTCGTCAACGTCGCCGAGCACGCTGCGCGCCTCGAGCGCCACGCGCAGTCCGGCGAGGTCCGAGCCGCGGTTGGGCGTGCCGATCTGCACGAGCATGCGCACGTTGCCGGGATCGAGCGCCGGATCCTCGACGACGGCGCGCGCGACGAGACCACCCATGCTGTGGCCGACGACGGCGACCGGCTGCTCGCCGAGGGCGCGCAACCGCGCTGCGAACTCCGCTGCGACGCGGTCGATGGCCTCGTCGTTCGGATAGGCGAACGTCGCAACCTGGCAGCGCTGCGGGGCCGCGGCTAGGAACTCCCGCAGGTCCGCGAGCGACTCGGGGCCGCTCTCGACGCCGTGCACCAGCACGACGAGCGGACGCTGCGGATCGAGGACCGCCGGCAGCGCCAGTTCGTAGCGACGCTCCTCGATCTGCTCGCCGGAGGCCCGCGCGGCGAACTTCGCGAGGCGTTCGCGCAGCTGCCGCCGCACCTCACGAGTGCGTTCGCGGTCGATCGTGACGACGAGTTCGTCCGTGGCGAAGTCGCGCCGGAACCGCACGGTCTCGAGCAACAGCTTGCGCCCCGCGAACAGCAGCGCCGAACCCTTCGCGCCTCGCAGGTCGATGCGCGCGCCCGGCAGCGCGAGTCCGTCGCCGTCGAGTTCGTAGGCCCGGAACAGCGCGCGCAGCAGTTCGTCGACCTGCAGGTGGCCGCCGTGCAACGGCACGGTGAAGCGCCGCTGTATCGCTTCGACCGGCGCCGCCGACGGCGGCCCGGCCTGCGCCGGCGCGAACCCGGCCAACGCCAGCAGGACAGCCACCAGGAGCAATCGCACGCGGCACAGGATACGCAGCGGCCGGCGATCCCGCTTCAACGCAGCCCGGCGACCGACACCTGCGGGATCTCCGGCAGGCCCGGTTCCTATACCGGTTGCCGGCCGGCGCGAGGCCCGACGCGGCGGCGCGGACCCTCCGGAGTCCGACGAGCCGGCCGGGCGTCACGGTCTCGGCAGCCGCGGGCCAGGTGTTCTCGCGCCGCGACGAACGGGTAGAGTCCCCGCCTCGACGCAGGACCCGAACATGGCCACCAAGACCGCAACGAAGGCGAAGACGACGAAGCCGGCGAAAGCTACGAAGACCACGAAGACCGCGCAACCCGCAAAGAGCGCCGCCCAGGCGGTGCCCAAGCGCGGGCGCGCTGCGCCGGCCGCGGGGCGCATGTCGCTCGACGAGGTCATGGAGGCGCTCGAGAAGGCCGGGACGGCCCAGACGAAGAAGATCTACGCGCGCCACGGCGCCCGGGAGCCGATGTTCGGCGTCCAGTTCGCCTTCCTGAAGACGCTGCACAAGAAGATCGGCGTGGACCACGACCTCGCGCTCGCCTTGTGGGACACCGGCAACTTCGATGCACGCAACCTCGCCTTCAAGATCGTGGATCCGGCCAGCATCACGGCGAAGAATCTCGACCGCTGGTCGCGCGACATGACCGTGCGCATGTGCGCGGGCTACGTCTCGGCGCTCGCGACGGAGACGGCCTTCGGGCCGGCGAAGGCCCGCGAGTGGCTCGCGTCGCCGGACGAACAGCAGCGCTGCGCCGGCTGGGTGCTCGTGGGCCAGCTGGCGATGCGTGTGCCGACCGTTCCGGACGCCTGGCTGCTCGACTGCGTGAAGGACATCGAGCGCGGGTTGCAGGCTGCGCCCAACGACGAACGCTACGCGATGAACAACGCGCTGATCGCGCTCGGCGGCCGCAGCCCGGCGCTGAAGAAGGCCGTGCTCGCGGCGGCGCGCAAGATCGGCAAGGTGGTCGTGGACCACGGCGACACGTCCTGCAAGACGCCGGACGCGGTGTCGGCCGTCGAGAAGGCGTGGGAACACGCCGCCGCCAAGGGCTTCGCCACGCCGGCCTTGCAGGAGCAGCGGCGCGAGTCGCCGCGCACACGTTGCTGAGCGCGCGGTCGCTCGCGGCCACGCGAGCGCGGAAGGGTCGGACCACATTCGAGGGTCAGCGCACCCGCAACTCGTGGCTGTCGCTGGCGGCGAACAGGCCGTTCGCAGCCGCCGCATCCAGGGCCACGGCCTGCAACTGCACGCTGATGCCCAGGAACCCCATGGGCGCCACCCACAGCCAATTGGCACCGTTCGGTCCGAGCAACACCGGCCCATGGGCCACGACCGGCTGCACCACGTGCAGGCCAGCGAACACAGGATGCACGACCGGCGCACCGGTGCCGCGCACTTCGGCGAGCAACGCCGCGACCTGGCCGAACCGCGCCGGATCGTCGCTGGCATAGTGCACCCACGCCCCCTGCCCACCGGCGATCGCCTTGACGTCCAAACGCGGACCGTGGTTCGGCGGCGCCGCGACGCCAGTGGTCAACAGCAGCCCTTCGTCGGTGCCGGGATAGACCGCTTCCTCGCGCGGCTGAGGCATGGCCAACAGCTGCACCTCGACCGCACTCAGGCTGCGCGCGTACAACCGCAGGTCGGCGAGCGAACCGGCCAGGAACGTGCCCGACCCGAGATCGCTGCGCGCGCCGAGCACGAGGTCGCCAACCGGGTCGAGGCTGTCGCCGAGATAGAGAGCCGCCGCCTGCGCCACGCCGTCGACGTAGACCTTCGCCAGCCCGTCGGCCGGCGCCACGAGCGCATAGTGGTGCCATTGCCCATTGCGCAGATCGGTGCTGACGTCGAGCGCGTCGAGGGTGGTGAGGTCGTTGCCGTAGATCAACGCCGTACGCAGCGTGCCATTGGCCTGGTCGAAGTAGATCCCCAGCCGATGACTCGCTGCCAGGCCGCCGTGGCTGAGCAGGTATCGGAACCCGGTGCCGGTGACGTGGTTGGTCTGGAACCAGAACACCACCGAGAAGGCCCCACCCGGCGCATATGGCAGGTCGCCGATCCGCACGCGGTCGTCGAGGCCGTCGAAGCGCAGCGCGCCCGCGGTGCCGGCGGGACCAGCCACGACCGTCGCCGACGCACTCGTCGGTTGCAGCACCCCGTGCCGGCCGAGCCCGGAAACGTCGGGCGTCGCCCCATTCGCCACGGTGTCCATGGGCAGCCACAGCTCGGCCCCTTCGCCCCGTTCGTCGTCGCGGATCACCACCTCGGCCCGACTCTGCACACCGAGGTCGACACCGCCGACCAAGGCCACTTCGAGCACCTCGTCGCCTTCGTTCAGACCGTCGTCCAGCGCACGGATCGGCAGCTGTAGCTCGCTCTGGCCGATCGCCAGCGTGTGAACGACGCCCGGCGAGACGAAGTCGGCGCCAGCAGTCGCCGAGCCGCCGAGCCGCAGCAACACGATGCGCGCCATCGACAGGTCCCCGAAACGGCGGATCACCAGTTCGGCAGCGCCCCCGGTTTCGCTGGCCACGCGATCGCTCGCCGCCAACGTGAGCCGGTTGCCGCCGGCGAGGCTCGTGCCGCGCAATGCGGAGAAGAACAGGTCGAGCCAACCACCGACCCGCGCTGCGAACGGCCCCCGCAGCGCCAGCGAACTGCGCACCGACCACGGTGCCTCGATCTGCACGCCGTCGATCGAACCGCCGAGCTTCGAGCCGTAGTTCGCGACGTTGAAGCCACCGTCGAAGTAGTTGCCGCCGTTCGGATGCGGGTTCACCGGGCTGGGCACGCTGTTCCAGCCACCGGACTGCAGGTGGCCGCCAAGGCTCGTCGGCCCGCGCAGCAGGCCCGGGAACCAGACGCCTGGGAGTCCACCGGCACTGCGGATCGTGCTGCGGGCGACGTACGTCGGGCTCGCCAGCACGGTGTCGGACAACGCCAGTTCGGCGCTGGTCAGGTCGTAGCCGAGTTCGATCCAACCCTCCGGGTGGCCATGGCCGTGCAGATCGAAATAGAACCCGAACCCCCACTGGTTGTTCACCGTCGTGCGCGCGTCGGCGATCGCCTGGTGGAACGCCTGGTACGCGGCGATGGCGTGGGCGTTGCCCTGGGCACCTTCGCCGACGTCGCGGTTGACGTCGACCTTGTCGCGGTGCAGATGGCAGAGCACCAGGTGCGGCCGCAACGCGAACCGCTGTTCGAGGTGCGCGGCGAACTCCCGCGCCAGCTCCAGAGTGCGGGAGTCCTTCGTGAACGTCCCGTAGGTGCGGTCGGGGATCCATCCCGGCTGCAGCGAGCCACCGTGGCCCGCCGAGATCACGATCGGAGCGTTGCCGATCACGTATTCGACGAAGCGATCCTGGCTCCAGCGAGTGTCGCCCGGCGCCACCAGTTGCGCCGTGACGGCGACGGTCGACGACGTGACGGCGACCAGCGCGCGCAGGATGACGTTGCCCATGCCGCCAGCGTCCCTCGGTGCTCTGCTGCGTCAAGGCCCGGCCGACAGCGCGGGAATCAATGCGGGCCGCTCGTCAATGCGGCAGGTAGCAGACCGTGTTGGTGACCATCAATGTGATGAAGATCGGGCACATCACCAACGGGCCGAGGTGCACTCGCCCGGTCATCACGAAGAACTCGCGGTGGAACCACGGCAACACGAACATCATCGGCGCGATCGCGAACAGCATGTTCACGTACAGCCAGCCGTCGGTCCAGAGAACTACGCCGTGCCAGGCGAGCCAACCGTATTGTGCGGCGAGGATCAGCAGCAGTCCGAGCGAATTGGCGAACATCGCCAGCAGCCGACTGCGCCATTCGGGCACGCCGTCGTGGCGCATTCCGCAGCAGGCGCGCAGCGAGTTCTGCACGAAGAAGGGCAGGAACGCCGGCGCATACATCATCACCAGCGGCAGGATCCGCGCGTCGAAGCTGCGACCGCCGAGGAAGCCCAGTCGCAGGTCGACGTGCCAGAACCAGTACAGGAACGCCAGTTGCGCCTGGAACAGGACGTAGAGCACCGCCGCGAGCAGGATCGTGCGCCACCAATGACCAGGGGCGAGCCGCCAGCCGGCGATCGGACCCGACACGCCGTGCAGGCGCCGACCCAGCCAGAACAGCAGAAAGCCCACGGCACCGTTGCACAAGGCCCACAGCATCACCGCATTGTTCATGCGCTGCGGGAAGAACCATGTCTGTTCGCGGTTGGCTGCCTCGGCGAACCACTGCTGCGACCATTCGCTGGCCGGGATGTAGGTGAGGCACGCGATCGTCGCGCCGACGACCAGGAGGATCCAGAAGGTCCGGCCGCGCGCCGTGTGGGGCAACGGTGGCGGCACCGGCTGCACCAGAGGCGAGAACAGCGCCACGCCGCAGAGGAACGCACGCGCGACCAGAGGCAGCGCGGCGAACGCCGCCAGCAGGCACACGAACGTCAGCAGCTCCTTCCACCACCAGGTCTGATCCGTCGGCGCCAGCCCGTGGGTCAGACCGAGCACCCGATCGAAGTAGGCGATCTGGTTGGCCACCGCCTCCAGGCTGTACGGCTGCAGCGGGTGCAGGTCGGCCTCGTTGTGCACGATGCGTGCACCGCGCGTGGCGACGTCGCCGTACCACCGGCCGATGGCGACCTCGTCGACCGGCTCGAAACCCGCCCCGCTCGCGGTGTTGATCAGTCGCAACGCCTCCGGTGCGCGGCGCAGGTCGCCGTGGCCGAGCTCGTTGCGGTAGGCCCCCTCGTCGTAGAGTGCATAGCTGGCACCGACATTCGAACGCACGTCGCGCAAGTTCTTGTCGGTGAAGCACAGCACGTAGCCGGACACGAACACCGAATGCAGGACGCTCGGCCGCTCGCTGCGCCGCACCTGCCGGCCGTGGCGGGCAGCCGCCAGAAGCACCGCATTGCCGCCTGCGGAATGCCCCGTCGCGACGATCCGCGACTTGTCGACGTAGTCGAGCAGCTCGGTGCCGGCGACGAAGTCGAGCACCGCGAACAGGCCATAGCCTTCGTCGGTCGCGGCGCGCCGACTGCCCGATGCGCTCGAATTGCCTTGGGCGTAGGGATCGATCACCATCGCCACGACGCCGCGTCGCGCCAGCTCGATGGCGACGTTCTGCAGGGCCTCTTTCGAGCGCTGGAACCCCGGCACGACGACGCACAAGGGAGCTGGCTGTTCTTTCGTCGCCGTGCGCGGACGGAACAGATCGGCGGCAATCCACTGCCCACCCTGCGTCGGCAGCCGCAAGGCCACCACTTGCACCTGCCCCCAGTCGCTTTGCACGCCGCGCGCCACCGCCGCGGCCAGCAGCCAGACCAGGCCCAGCACCAACAGCAACCGGACCCGCACCCGCGGTGTGGGCGCCGCAGCGGACGACGGGATCGGCTCCGCGGGCACGTGGTCTCGTCGCAGGCTCTCGGCCATCCCGGCACAATACGCGCAAGTTGGTACTGGGATGCAACCTAGGACGTTCCCGCGACCACGGGCAGATGTAACGAAGTCATCCACCCACCGGCGCGGATCGGCGACTTCCGGTAAGTCCTTCGCACCTCAACCGCACAGGACACCATGAATCGAACCCACCTCGCCGCGCTCGCCGCCGCCGCCCTCGCGGCCGGCACATCGGCCCAGAGCCTCTCCACCCTGTTCATCAGCAACGCCGGCTCGTCGAGCTTCCACCCGTTGTCGTCGGTGTCGTTCGACGTCACCGTGACCAACCCAGCCGGCCTGTCGCTCGCCGCGATCCAGATCAACACGCCCTACGTGGGAATCCCCGCGACCCTCGAGGTGTACACCACCGACCTCGGCCAGGCCTACCTGAACAACATCCAGAATCCGGTGCCAGGCACCTGGAAGCTGCGCGCCAAGGGCAGCTTCGCCACCGGCGGTTCGGACACGCCGGTGATGGTCACCCTCGACAAGCCGGTCCACCTCGAGCCGGGTTCGATGGGCATGCTGCTCGTGCACCGTGGTTGTGGCATCCGCTACACCAATCCGGGCACCGGCCCGACGCCGCTCGTCTACAGCAACGCCGACCTGACCCTCAGCATGGGCTCGGCCCAGTCGACGGCCCTGGTCAGCAATCCGAACACGCCGCGCATCGCCAACGTCGGCATGTTCTACACGCCGCCGGTCGACCTCGTCGACTTCACCGCCGACACGACGTCGGGCGCGACCCCGCTGACCGTCAACTTCCAACAGCGCGCGGCGATCACGTCGGCGACCGCGCTGGCCTACGAGTGGGACTTCGACAACGACAGCCTCGTCGACGCCACCGGTCCGAATCCGACCTGGATCTACGCGTCGTGCGGCACCTACTCGCCGCGCCTGCGCGTCGTCACCAACGCCGGCAACTTCGACTACGTCTGGACCGACCTGATCACCGCCGATCCGCTGCAAGCCGACTTCACGGCCAGCGCGCAATCGGTGCAGCCGCAGAACGCGGTGCAGTTCACCGACACCAGCGTCGGGGCCACCGGCTGGTTGTGGGACTTCGAGAACGACGGCATCGTCGACAGCACGCTGCAGAACCCGTCGTTCACGTTCGGTGCCGGTAGCTACAACGTCCTGCTGACGGTCACCAACGGCTGTGGCATCGACAGCAAGTCGATGCGCATCGATGCGGTCACCGACACCTGGTCGTTGCCGTACAACGCAGGCACCAACCTGGTCGCCAAGCAGGCCCTGGCGTTCTTCGACCTGAACATCACCGCCAGCGATGCACTCATCCTGTCGGGCCTGGATGTCAACACGATCGTGCACATCGGCCAACCGTGCCCGATCAAGGTCTGGTTGACCGACACGACGGCCGCCGGCAAGCAGACCAACCAGGCACTGTGGCGTGAAGTGGCGAGCGGCAACGGCATCTCGGCGGCCGGCAATGCTCCGACCCGAATCGAACTCGACCGGCCGATCCTGCTGTTGGCGGGGCACAGCTATGGCATGGCGGTGCAGTACCTCGACGCGCAGGTCCACTACGTGAACCCGCTGGTGCCGGTCACCTCCGGCCCGGACTTCGTGTTCACGCCGATCGGTATCACGACGGCGACCACCCCGTTCTCGCTGACCAACACGACGCGGCAGTTCGTCGGTGGCTTCCACTACGTCAAGGCGAGCGCCTGGCCGGTCGGCTCGATCACGACGTTCGCGCAAGGCTGTGCCGGCACGCTCGGCGTTCCGACGCTGCAGCCTGCCGGTACGTCGCGTCCGCAGCTCGGCACCAGCTTCACGGTCGACCTCGACAACACCGCCCTGGGTGGCGCCTTCGTGCTGTTCGGCTTCAGCACCACGACCTCGGGGTTCGGCCAGTTGCCGCTCGACCTCGGCTTCCTCGGTGCGCCGGGCTGCAGCGCCTTCGTCAGCCCCGACGCCTCGACGTTCGTGTTCTCGGGCCAACCACTGGTGCAGATCGTCGCCTCGCTGCCGAACTCGCCGGCCCTGGCCGGCATCCGCTACTACATGCAGGCACTCTCGGTCGACCCGACCGCCAACGCGCTCGGCGGCGTGATGTCCGACGCACTGGCCCTGTGCACGGGCGTGTATTGATGGCAAGAGAACTCGCCCCGCTGCCCTCGGCGGGGCGACGCTGCGCCTGACGCCGGAAGCAAGAGAAGCCGTCGAGCAAGCTGCTCGGCCAACGCCAACCAACGAACAAGGCCGATCGACGAACTCCCGCTCGAGGAACGCATCGCCAAGTAGGCGCTGCGAACCTCACAGCGCGACGATCAGGAACGCATCCGACACGCGCAGGGCGGGAACGATGTCGACGAGCTGCGCGTGCAGCGTGAGCGGCCGGAACGCCTGCGGAATCGCCAAGTACCACCGATCCGTGTAGAGCACGGCGTCCGGAGCCGGCACGAGGAAACACGGCACCCAGGACATCGTCAATGCGTTCGGCAGCAGTTGCACCGGCGCGCTGAGACCCAGCACCAGGAACGTGGGCGCGCCGGCGACCAGCACGACGTCGCCGAGCGATCGATCCCATGGCGAACCGACGTCGAATGCGGAGTAGAGGCCACAGTCCGCCGGGACCCGCAACGAGTGGACCCCGACGTCCGGCGTGACGCGCAGCACGAGTTCCACGACGGTCGAACCCAGCGCAGTGGCATGGTCGACGAAACTCACCCGGAATTGCAGCGGCTGTCCGACGACGTCGGCGCGGTAACCGGCGTACCCCCCAAGACCGCTGCTCCATTCGGCGTTGCCGTCGTTGTCGACGTCGACGTGAAAGTCCCCGCCTGGGCCGATCCGGGGTGCGTCGGACGCGATCGAGAAACGCACCGGCAGCGCTGCGGCGTTACCGCCGGTGAAGGTGACCAGGAACTCCCCCAGGCCGATCTGCGCAGTGGTCGATGCCGGCAAGTAGGTGGACATGCGGAGCCGGAATGTCGCGTCGGTTTCGCTGACGGTGACGGCCCAGTCGATCCCCGCGACACTGTATTGCTGCACCGGGCCGTTCACGCCGTACCACCACGGGCTGTTCAGCGGCCCCGGCGGCATGGTCTGGGACACCGTCTGGTTCCCGGTCGTGATCTGGAAGGGCACCGGCGTCAACGCCGCCACCGAGACGTTCACCGTCTGGCCGGAGAGCAGACTCCCCAGGGAAGCGACACAGGCGAGGCGACGCATCATGGCGGCCAGATAGGAACGGCGACGATCCGGGTAACTGCAACCCGGCCGCGCCGTGTCACCGCGCCCGCTCGGCGGGGCGCTCGGGTGCCGTGAAGTGGAGCCGCGCGGTCGAGGGAACTCCAAACTGCAGTTCGGACCACCCGATCCCACCCCCGCCACGATCTCCGCCGGCGCCGCGAGTCGCGCGGGGTGAGCGAGCCATCGAAGGGGAGTATGCTGCGCGCCTCCTGGTCCAACCGCACCCCGCGGCCGTTGCCCGCAGATGTCGCGCAATCTGATCCTCGCTCTGTTCGTCGTGTTGGCGGCCAGCGCCCTGTACTTCCTGATGCGCGAGCCCGAAGCCGCGACGCCCGGTGCAGCCGGATTCGACGCGGCGCTCCTGCAGCAGCAACTCGACGAACTGCGGGACGAGCAGAAGGGCCTCGATGCGAGACTGCAACGCCTCGAGCAGGCTGCCACGATCGAGAGGCAGCAGATCCCCGTCGCGCCGCACCACGAGATCGACGCCGCAGCGCCACCACCGGACCTCGAGACGCGCCTCGCCAGCCTGGAACGTGCCGTCGCGGGGCTGCGCAGCACCGAGCTGGCGATCGGGGAGATGCCTACCACCGTCGCCGGCATCGTGCAGGCCCTGGCGGACAAGAACCTGCACGGCTGGGGCATCGCTCCGGAACGGATGCAGCGCCGCATGGAGCTGCGTCGGCGGCTCATCGAACTGTCTCCCGAGGATCCGCGAGCCGGCAAGGAACTGCTCGAACTGGCGGGCGACTACGTGGTGGCCCACGGTGCGGCCCGCGCCATCGCGCTGCTCGACGAGTTCGCCGCTCGCGTCCACGTGCCCGCGCGTGATCTGACGCTGCGCTACGCCGACTTGTATTCGCAGAGCGGCGACGGTGACCGCGCCCGCCAGCTCTACGACCGCGTGGTGCGAGACGCGTCGGTGACGGAGAGCGACCGCGCCAATGCCCGCTTCTTGCACGCCTATTCGTACTTCCAGCAGGGGCGCTACGACGAGGCCGCGAGCGGTTTCGAAGCGCTGATCCTGGCCTACGGGGACGAGCCGCCGGCGGCAGTGAAGGGCACCGTGGCCGGGGCGCGCATCCACCTCGCGAAGTGTCGCGAGTACAAGTGAGGCAGCTGGAACGCTTCGTGGTCCGCGCCTCATGCCGGTGACAGCGCGTTCTCCAAGCTGCTGCGCGACGGCGAACTGCTCGAGGCGGTGCGCGGCGAACTCAGCGTGCGGGTGTATGCCCGTGCGGAAGAAGGTGACCCGGCGACGGCCGTGCGGCAACGGCTGTTCGCCGTGCACCGATCCTGAGCTCAGGGCAGGCCTCTGGTCACCACGCACCGCACGGTCCAGGTAACATGCCCGCCCGGTCGCACAACCCCGAACGAACGGAGTTCCGCGCATGCAGCGTTCTCACCCGGTGGCCATCGGCCTGTTCCTGCTCACGGTCTCGCTGCCCGGCCAGGCAGTGCTGCACGTCGGCCCCGGCGGCTACGCGACGATCCAGGCGGCGCTCGCAGCCGCCCCTGCGACGGTGACCCTGCGACTCGCGCCCGGCATCCACGTCGGCCCGTGGAGCATCCAGAACAGGTCGGTGCGTTTCGTCGCCGACGGTCCTGGGGTGATCGTCGATCCGCTGCTGTGTTCGTGCACGATGCAGGCGGGCGATCGGCTCGAGTTCAGCGGCCTGCGACTCGCGCGCACGACGCCGAGCCTGCTCGGGGCGTTCACCGTCGCTGGCGGCACCGCGACGTTGGACGACTGCGCGATCGGCGCGATGACGATCAGCTTCGACGACACGAACGTGCACCTGCGCCACTGCGTGAGCAGCACTTCGACGGTGATCCTGCGCAACGGCGACGCCACCGTCAGTTCGAGCACGTTGGCCGGCGGACCGGCGGTGTGGATGCGCGGCGGCACGCTGCAGCTCGCGTCGAGTTCGCTGCAGGGCAGCGCGGACAACCCCGCGCTCACCGTGCAGACCAACCCGCTCGGCCTGTGGGTCGTCGACAGCCAGCTGACCGGCGGCGAGAGCCAGATCGGTGCCGGCGCACCCGCGGTCACGGGACCGCTCGTCGGTCTGCGTGTGCACCGAAGCACGTTCGCCAGCGGCACGGGGCCGTTCGGACAAAGCCCGCCGCTGCCGGCCACGGCAACGGTGCAGCCCGGCGCCCTGCTCGGCGTCGAGTCGCTGCCTGCCGCGGTGACGACGGGCAGCACGATCCAACTCCTGTTCCGCGCCGAACCCGGCGACGCCGTGCTCGCGATCGGCGGCTTCACCGTCTCCGAGGCGTCGTCGATCCCTGGCGTCGAGCAGCGTGCGTTCGGCATGAACAACGCCATCGTCATGGGGCTGTTGCTCGCCGACGGCACCGGGCTCGCGTCGACGAGCGTGGCCGTTCCCAACCACCCCGCGTTCGCGAACCTCGCCATCGTGTTCCGCGGCGTCGACGTGTCGCGCACGCCGCTGCAGTTGTCGCCGGTCGTGCCGGTGGTCGTGCGCTGAACGGGCGGTGAACTTGCGCCCGGCTCCCTCGGTGTGCCCGACCATGCGTGAGGCCTTGCCCATGACAACCCGCTCGAACCGCTGGCTGATTGCCGCCTCCTCCTTGTCGATGGCAGCGAACCTGTTCTTGCTGCTGTGGACGATGTCGGCAGACGAGATCCACTACGTGTCGCGCGACGACCTGGAGGCCGTCATGGTGCGTGCTCCCGAGCGCTTCTCGGGATCGGCCGCGTGGTGCGGCAAGCTCGTGGACGACGACGAACGCGTCGTGTTCGAGACGGCGAGCCTCGTCAACTTCCGCGGCCTGTTCGCCAAGAACGTGCGGCGCGTGCACTACGTGTGGAAGAAGTGACCTCTTGCTTCCTGACCGACGGTCAAGGGTTCGTGACTCGCGGTGGGATCAGGCGACTCAGAATGGCGTGAGAATCCGGCGTCCGCGCGACCGCGCACGGCAACAGACCCGACGATGTCCGCGGATCCGGCCGCGATCGCGATGCAGGCAGAGGTGCTGCGCGATACCGCGGCCGCGGTGCAGTCGCTCGAAGAGCCGCTCCGCACGGCGATCGTGCTGCGCAACTGGCAGGGACTCTCGCCCGCGCAGATTGCGGCGCGCCGCTCACGGAGCCCACTCGATCACCACATCGTCGAGACCTCGAAGGCACCCATCCCGATACAAGGCTGGGATCCTGAGGTGCTGCGGAGTCACCCACTCGATCGACCCCGTGAGGCGTGTGTCCGTCGGCGCGATGCGGAACCATGTCGACCTGTCGTCGATGGACCGCGCCATGTAGAGCACGGTGTCACGGTCCGCGATGATGGTGTAGTCGATGCAGAGTTCGAAGGCCGTCCAGCGAGCGCCGGTTGCGATGTGACGAAGATGATCGTTGGAAATACCCCATCGAAGGATGTCCATTCCAGCGGCGAGGGTTCCTCGCACGCAGAGGATGATCAGGATGATGCGGCCGGCCCATCGAAGGACACGCGATGCCATTGTGGTCGTCATGATGGATCCTCGAGGTATGCGGTCCGAATTGCGGCAGATCAGGCCCCGTCGCGATACCAGGCATCGCTCCGAAACTCGTTCGGGATGTCCATGGTGAGGGGATCCTCGAATCCGAGCCGTTCGAGTGTGTCGAACCACTCGTTCCTCCGCGAGTCGGGAAGACGTGTTCCGCACCACGGGCAGAACGAGATGAGCACGATCGAAGATCCGCCGTCGTGGATGCGAAGCCCGTACTCGTCGAACTTCGGCCAGTAGGCGACCAGGGCATCGGGGCACGCCGACGGATCGGCATGTTGCGGACACCACTCCGACAACTGCCTCGTCATCTCATCGCAACAGTGGGTTCGCATGATGCGCGCGTGTCGGAGGTCATTCGAGAAGAACGGCAGTCGTGGCTCCTGCCTGCCGGCGCTCAGCCTACCGCGACGGGCGATGGCCCTCGCTGTTGCGGGCATTCGGATCGGCTCGGCCTCTTCGAGCAGGAGGATGACCGGCTCGTGCCCAGCTCTCATGGCGAAATGCAGCGGGGTCTCGCCGTGTCGTTGCAGGTGTGGAGGGAGGCGTTGAGGGGTGGACCACAGCGGTTGGGTACGAATGTCCACCTCCGCACCTCGGTCCCGACGTCCGCCGTCGGCTCGAGGTGGCTTTCCACGCGTTCGGACTGCCGCGGTTCGTGTCGAGCGATGGCGGCCCGCCGTTCGGTGCCACCCCTTGGCCGGCTGTGGAGACCCGGCGTCGGGCTCGGCGGAGTTGCCGAGGCGGAGCCGAGCGCCCGCCATGCGGGCGGACCGGGGCGGAAATGGGGGCTCCCTACCAACCATGTCGTACTGCGCCAATTGGCCCGTCCGGACCATGGTAGGGCATGCGCTGCCAAGCTGTCGCCGTGGCGCTGTTGGCGTGCCTGCCGAGCAGTTGCTTCCTCGTCCCGCCCATCATCGCCTCCAGTGCCGCCGACCTTCCCGAGAGCACGCCCATCGGCACGCCCGCCGTCGTGCACGGGGGCCTGGCGCTCGGCGTCGCCCGCTCCGACGAATCGTGGGCGCCGGCCGATCGGCTGCCCTACGTCGCGATGGATGCCGACCGGCAGCTCTCCGACCTGCCGATCTGGATGTCCTCGTTCTTCGCTGTCGGCTACTCCGACGAGGTGCCCGAGAGTTCGCCGCGCGGATCCGGCACGACGACGACCGTCGACTTCGCGTTGGGCCTGCGTCACTACCGCGCGCTTGGACCGCTCGAACCGTTCGTCGGCGCCGGGCTCGCCCTGGTCGACCGGCGCTTCACCTACACCGACGCCGAGCCGGGTAACCTGTACGACTACAGCACCGGCTTCTACTTCGAGGCCGGGTTCGACGTCGCGATCGTCGAGAACTTCGCGATTGGGCTGATGGCGCGGCAGTACATCGGCTCCGACCAGTCGATTGCCGAGCAGACCTTCGACGCGGACTACACGACATTCCTCGTGATGTTCGCCTACCGCCGTTGACGCGCGGCGACCGCGTCGTCGTTGTCGTCGCTGCCGATCACGAACGGTGACTGCGGCCGCAGTTCGCGTGCCTGCCGCCTGGCCTAGTACCGGGCAAGGCCGCCGCGAGCTGCATACAGACGCAGTGTTACCGGGGCCGAGCCGGGTGTCGTGCCTGCCGTATTGCCCGGACTCCGTCGGCTGAGGTACGGTGGTTCTCCTCGTGCGCCACCATATTCGCCTTCCGGCACTCCTGCCGCTCCTCGCGCTCGTCCTGGCGGCGTGCGGGCTCTCGTCGGTCCGTCGAGCGCAAGACTGGTCCCAGGTCACGGACCCGCGCTTCCGCCTGGTCTGCCATGTGGGCAACTGGGGCTCCGGAGTCCTGGTGGACTGCGACGCGACGGGGGCCAACGTCCTGACCTGCGCCCACCTCGTCGAGGAGGGAGAGACCGTGACGCTGAGCTTCCAGAACGCCGCGCGGGCAGGGTGGGTGGCGTACGACGGCCGCGTCGTGAGGCGCTCCCATCCGCACAAGCAGGACTTGGCGCTCGTCCGGGTCGACACGAAGGCGTTCCACCTCGCCCCGACGACGCTCGCGGTGGCGGACGGGTTCGCTCCCGGCGCGGAGGGCGTCGTGCAGGTGTTCAACATCGCGTTCGGTGCAGAGAAGGAGCCATTCCTCCTCGACCTGCCCGCCGTGGGGTCCGTGAACTCCGTCACGTCCAACATCCCCGACGCGTCGGGTGCGACCAGGTGGCAGATCGACCAGGTGGTGGTGCACGGGGGGATCACGCAGGCCAACAGCGGAAGCCCCGTCTTCGACGGCGACCGGCTCGTCGGACTCGTGGAGTCGGCGCCCGCGGGCGCGCGCACGCCCAAGGGCGGGATGGTGCTCGGCGTCGCGGTCACGGCGCCGTCTGTGGTCCGGGCCTTTCTCGAGACCGCCCGGACTCGCTGACGGGCGGGTAGGAAGGCAAGCGCTGCCTCGTGAGCGTCATGGCGCCCGCGGTACCCAGGCCGTAGTGCACGAGTACGCCGCCCACTGCATCACACGCGACCGCCAGGATGCACGGTGAGGACCCGAACGGCAGGGTCGCGACGTGATCGCGCCGCCCGCGTCGGCCTGCACGGCGCCGCCGAACCGGGCACGCCGCCCTGGGGAACCCACACGACTCCCTGAAGCACCTCCCCTTCCGACCGCTGCCGGCGCGCCGCCCGGGCAACGTTCCCCGCAACCCGACCACCGATCCTGGCTACGGACCTCACCGCCGCGACAACGACCAGCCGATGCCCCAACCTTCCTGCCAACCGATGTTCCTACCCAGCCGCCTGCTGCTCTCGTTCCTCCTCGTCACCGCGACCGCTGCCGCGCTGCGCACGCAGAACGCCGCCTACTCGCTGCTCGCAGGGACGGCGACGCTCGGGTGCAGCCCCGTCGGCCCATCGGTCGAACACCAGGCGCTGAACCTGCCGCGCTTTGGCAGCACGTTCCAGGTGCGCGTCGCCGCCTCGAACGGCACGTGCAGCTACCTGTGCAACCTGCAGTTGCTCGCGATCGGCTGCAGCAACACCCACTTCGGCAGCTTGCCGCTGCCAGCGCTGCCGTTGCAGCTCGGTCTGCCGGGCTGCGGCCAGCTGCGCATCGCACCGGACCTGCAGACTTGGGTCCCGGTCGGCACGACGCCGGTGACGCTGGGTTTTCCGGTGCCCGCCGACCCGTCGCTCGCAGGCGTGCAGTTCCACGTGCAGTCGATCGCCGCCACCTGGATCCTCGGCGGCCTTGGCAGCGTCGCGCTGGGTCGGGCCGGGGTCGGCACGATCGGCTGGTGACGCCGCGCGGACGAACGAGTCGTTCATCCGGGAGCGCGAACGTTCGAGCTCGAAGAGCGCATCACGGCGGTGGCGCTCACGGGATTGCGGGATGCGGTCGGGGGCCTGTAGGGCAGAGGTGGCCAACCGGACCTACTCGGCATCCTGAGTGAATCTGGTCGGCCCGTCACACGCACATCTGCGGGTGGGCACGGCGGAACCACGCAGGATACAGACGCTCACGACCGTAGGTCGCCTGCTGGATGCGCCAGTACTCCCGGATCGCGGGAGGGCGATGCGCGAAGCTCGGCGGTCGATCGAACAGTGCCCATGCGGGCGCACTCGGCAGCGCGTCGCACGCCAGGTCGTAGTGACGGCGCTTGCTGACGAACGCCTCTCGCAAGCCGGCGGAGGCGATCCATCCCAGGTCACCGTCTTCGACGTGGTCTTGCCGAGCAACCAGACGCCCTGCCATCGCGCATCGCCGAGCATCCTGAAACTCTGCACGGCCGGACAATCCTCGAGCAGGACGCACTATATGAATGCCCGAAACCCGAAGACCCTCCACAGCGAAAACCGTCGCGCATCATCATCCTGCGGGAGAATATCCAAGGACCTAGCGCTGACTCGTCCTGCGGTCATTACTCCAGGAAGCGTCATCCCTACTTGCTCCAGCCACTCGCGCAGCAGTGCTGGGGATTCCGTCTCCGCATCAACCGAGCATGTGCCGTCGCCATGCAGGGCAACCATGAATCGTTTCAAGCCGAATGGCCACACTCTATCGCCAGGTCCGGGGTCACCAGGTCTGGTGTCCGGCTTGCAGACCATTACCGACACGGCATCAAGAGGGACTTCTGGATAGCCGAACTCTTGCAACCTACGCTCAACAGGCTCCCCCTTCTGCTGGAGACACTGCCGCATAGTCTCGATGCGCGTCGCTCGCACCAGGAACAACCCGCCGACAACAGCATACCAGTCATCTCTCGGGCCCCATGTGGCGCCGGGAAGATGCCACACCGGCACACCATCAACAACCACTGTCTCGGTTGCCTCTGCGCGGATCCGCGACCACCATTGCGGCATCGTTGAACCGCTCGCCTTCCAAACCCATACTCCGTCACAATCACCTTCAATGGATGCCCCCCTGGCGCGGAACTGACGGCCCGCAATCGCGACCGCAACGATGCCTTCGGTCTCGACGGGCAACACGGTCGCGACATGTGTATAGTCGGCACTCGAAATCCAGAGACTGGAGAACCCCGGCGGGACAAAGCGCAGAAGGTCATGGACGGCGAGACTGGCAATTGCCCTTCTTGGCAGGGCCGTGCAGCAGGCCAACAAGAGTGTCAGAGTGCCTGAGGCCGCGATGACACTGGCGCGGCGGTGGATTCCAGCCGAGTGCACCGTCGGGCATCGAAGGATCGCTGCCAGTCTGCTGGGCAGCCCACCGCGCAACAGTGTTCGAGTTGGGATACGTTCCTGCGCGGCTGCCATGGTCGGTTCCCAGCTGGGGGTAGTCCTGTATCGCGCTATCGATAGGGAATACACGAGGGTCCAGGCACCCGTCGCACGGGTTTGGGAGCTCCAAGCTGCAGTCGGGACCCCCGAACCCCACGCCCACGACGATCACCCCAGCCGGACCACCCGTCAACCCGCCACCACACCCCCCGACCCGCTGCCCTGACGAACAGGATGGGTTCCGCGTCAGCGTGACAGCCGGAGTCGCAGGCGCCTGGCCGGACGATTGCGGGGAGCCATCAATCCGCGGTGCGGAAGCGCATCACGAGATCCCGCAGGCAGGTTGCCTGGGCCGCGGTCTCCTGCGCACTCGACGCGAGCTCTTCACTGTTGGCAGCGTTCTGCGTGGTCACGAGGTCGAGGTCGCCGATCCCCTGGTTGATGTCCTTGATGCCGATCGCCTGCTCCCGCGACGAGCGGGCGATGTCGGCGACGATCTCGTCCACCTGCCGCGTTGCCGCGGCCACGCCGTCGAGTGAAGCGGTCACCTGGGTGGCGATCTGGTCGCCTACCCGTGTACGCGCCATCGCCTCGGCGGTCATGGCGTGGGTGCTCCGAGCGGCCTCGGCCGACCGCAGCGCGAGGGCTCGCACTTCCTCCGCGACAACCGCGAAGCCGCGCCCGGCTTCGCCAGCGCGCGCCGCCTCGACCGCAGCGTTGAGGGCCAGCAGGTTGGTCTGGAAGGCGATGCCGTCGATCGCCTGGATGATCTTGGAGACTTCTTCGGAGCTCTGCCGGATGGCGGTCATCGCCTCGGACATGCTGCGCATGTCGCCCTGCAGCCGGCTGACGCGATCGGTCGCATCCTCAGCGATTGCCTTGGCGCGGTCCGAGCTCTCTGCGTTCGCGGTTGTCGACGTGGCAACGTGCTCGATGGCAAGCGAGATGTTGCGCAGGCTGGCGGCTTGCTCAGAAGCGCCGGTTGCCACCGACATGCTCGAAGTCGATATGCCGTTCGCACCTTGATCGATCTGCCGGGCGCCGCTCTTGACGTCGCCGACGATCTCACACAGGGAGACCTGCATTGCGTTGACGGCCGCGACCAGTTGCCCGGTCTCGTCGCGCCCCAGAACGGGGAGCATCTGGCCCGTGAGATCCCCACCAGCGATCGCCTGCGAGCGTTCCAGGACCACCGCGATCGGGCGCGTCACCGACCGCGCGACGACCCAACCGACGCCGAGGGCCAGCGTGACGAGCCCGAGACCGAGACCGAACACGGTCGAGGTCGCACTCGCGACGATCTGATCGGCCTTGGTCTCGACGGCCCGCGCCTGGCGCGACGCAAGCTCGACGACCTCGTTCACGGCGAGGCGGTGGGTGTCGAAGGCTGCCGCAATCGGGCCGCGAAGCAGTTCCATGGCGGCGGCGTTGTCGCCGCGCTCCAGCGCAGGCAAGAACTGTTCGCGAACCAACGCGAAGAACCGGGTGCCAGGCTCTCTCGAGTCGTTCAGCAGTGCCTTGCGGGTTGCCGGGTCCGTGAGCTTCTCGGTCCAGCGCCGCTGACACTCCTCGTACTCGTGCTGCAGTTGCGCGAGCCCTTGCTTGCCAGCGGCCAGCCCATCCGCGTTGGTGCCCAGCGCCAACTGATGCACGCGAAGGTTGGCATCGACGACGTACGCTGGCGGCGGCAGCACGTCCGCGATGAGGTCCTTCATGGCGATGACCTCCTCGTAGACCGGCCCGTTGACCTTGACCTCGGCGACCGCCCTGCAGCTCTGGATGCCATAGGTCACAAGCCCCGCGGTGCAGGTCGCGACCAACATTCCGAGCTTCTTCCGCAGACTCAAGTCACTCCACTTCATGCGCCCTTTCTCCCCCGCCCCATTCGGCTTTCGGACTCGGCCCACTTGATGCTCATCGGAGCGCCGGAAGGGGAGCATGGGGTATGCCCTCAGGGATCCCACGGCATTCGATCGCGTCGCGGCCGAGACGGCTCGCGGCCGTACAGGACGGCGGAATGGCGCCCGCGCAGTTCTCGGACACCGACGATCATGAAGACCGGCCGACTCGGGGTTCTCGCTTCGCTGTCACTGCGACGCTCGCTGCCCGAGAACGCCAAGGATCGGTGTCGACCCGGCATCATGCCCAGGGGCGGCACCGCCGTCGTCAGGTCTTGGGATCGGCGCCAGCAGCCGCGAGGCTGGTCGACAGCGGGAAACGCAGATCGAACGTCGTGCCCTCGGGCGACGAGCGCACGTCGATGCGCCCGCCGTGGCTCTCGACGATCGTCTTGACGGTCGCAAGGCCGATGCCCTGGCCGTTCGGCTTGGTCGTCACGTTGCAGTCGAACACGAACGGCAACAGCGCCGGCGCGATGCCCGAGCCGGTGTCGGCGACCGTGATCACGGCCAAGGGACGCGGCTCGGCCGCTTCGACCCGGGTCGTGATGACGATGTGTCCACCGGCCGGCATCGCTTCGGCGGCGTTCTTCGCGAGATTGAGCAGGACCTGGTCGATCTGCGTGGCGTCACCGAGCATCACGCAGGCTTCGTCGCAGAGGCGTTCGGTGAGCACCACGTGTTCACCGACGACCTCGGCGAGCAAGGCGTGCATGCGACGCACCTGTTCGTTGATGTCGAGTTCCTTGGGCTGGAACGGCTGCCGGAAGCGCAGCCGCATCATCTGCCGCACGAGTGCCACGATCTTGTCGACCGCCTCATGGACCGTCTGCAGTGATTCGCCGCGACCGAAGTCGTCCTCGACCTCACCGAGGCCGGACAGCACCACGGTGAGCAGGTTGTTGAGGTCGTGGCCGATCGATGCAGACACGCGCGCCGTCGCGTCGGCGTTCTCGACGCGACGCGCGAGTTCTTCGAGCGCCACGCGGTCGGTGATGTCACGGCCGACGGACTGCAGCTCGGTGACGTTGCCGGCCGCGTCGAACAGCGCGCGGTCGACCCACTCCATCCAGATCAGCCGGCCATCGGGGCCGTGGGCGCGGTGCCGTCCGGTCGACACCGGCGAAGCCGGGCTCAGCGCGGCGATGCGTCCGCGCACGATCTCCTGGTCCTTCTCGGAGATGAGCGGCCAGAACGTCGTGCCGAGGATCTGTTCCCGCGGCATGCCGAACAGGCGGCAGTAGGCGTCGTTGACGAACAGGCGTGTGCCGTCGGGCCGCCAACGCACGACGAGTTCCGACATGTCCTCGACGATCGCGCGGTAGGGCGCGGTCGCGAACGCGCGCAGCGCCTGCAGTTCGGCCTCGAGCTCGGCGAGCCGACGCTGCAGTTCGGGGTTCGGGTCGGTCATCGGGAAACGGGTGAGCCCAGGGTGGGGATTGTTGCTGCCGGCGGTCACCTGCGTCAAAGGATGACCGAAGCCGATCGGCAGCGGGAAGCCGGGCGCCAGCACTCGAGGGGCGACCCCGCGTCGGCAGAAGACACTCGGGCGTCTTCCTCAGCCACCGATGCCGACTTCTTCAGATCCGCCGGACCCAACCGGGGCCAGGCTCGACGAGGTCGCCCCAGGGCAGTTCCAGGTGCCCCTCCTTCATCGTGCCAGGCTTGCCGGCCTGCAGCGCTTGCCATTCGCTGCGCAACCACGTGCGGAGTTCGGCGCGCGCCTTCGTCGTGGCCTCGGGCTCGTCGTCGTCGGGGAAGAACCGCTCGTCGCGCCAGGTGCTCATGTTGTAGAGCAGCCACCGTTCGTCGGCCGGGCCCTCCGCCTCCGCACGGTCGTACAGCTTGTTGTCGCCGGGCCTTTCCAGTGCGCCGTCGAGAAGCGCGAAGGCCTCGGCGTAGCCGGCCCGCATCAGGAGCTGCGCGAAGTCGAGCGTCGGCTTGAAGCCGGCGGGGCCTTTGCCCTGCAGGCAACCGATCAGGAACGCCTTCGCCTCGGGCTTGCCGCTCGCGAGCAGCGCCGGCACGGCCAAGTGCACCCGCTGCGTGTCGGCGTCCGCCATGCCGGCCAGCAGGTCCTTCAACGCGGCGCCGTCCTTGTCGGCGCCAGCGGCCAGCACGAGCACGTTGCCGTAGTGGCGCAGCTCCGGATCCTTCGCCGTCTGCCAGGCGCGCGCCTCGCCGACCTGCTCGCGGCGGTCGAGCAGCACCAGCAGGCGCGCCATGTCCTTCAACCGATCCGGTTCGCGTCTGCCGAGCTGCACGGCAGCGTCGGCCGCGCGCAGCGGTTCGATCTGGTGCAGGCTCCAGAACGTCTTGCGCCACAGGGCCGGGTCCTTCTCGACCTCGAGCCGGGCCACCAGCCGGTCCGCCGTCGACTTGCCCGCCGAACGCCGGCACCACGCGCGCAGTTCGTCGACATGCTCCTGCGCCTCCTCGGCGCTGCCCTGCAGGCGGCGCGGGTCGATCAGGTCCTCGCTCGCAGCCGCCTCGAACAGCGTGCCCGCGACCCACTGCAGCCGGTGCAGCGAAGCCGGCCGCTGCGGCAGGAAGCGCTGCAGGTCGAAGGCGAGGATGTAGTCGCTCGTCGCGAGCAACGGCAGCAGCAGCTCCAGTTCCTCGGCCTGCAGGTCCATGCCCAGCAGCTCGGTGAACGGGTTGACGACCTTGGGCAGTTCCTCCGGCTTCTCCCAGTCGACCTTGGCGTAGGGCACGGCGTACTGATCGTCGCCGTAGTCGATGCCGCCCGGGTTGCTCATCTGCATGCAGTTCAACAGGCGCAGGCGCTCGATCAGGAACGTCACCTGTTCGCGCCGCGACAGCTTCGCCTTCTGCTCGGGCCATTCCGCGAGCGACGGCAGCTTCAGCTCGCGGAAATCCGCCATCCGCCGCGGCAGCTGCTCGGCGAGCGCGATGGCGCGGTCCTGGTGCCACCAGAACGCGCACTCGGGCCGGGCCAGCTTCTGCGCCAGGACGAGTGCCTTGGGGTAGTCGCGCTCCATCGCGAACGCGGAGAGCATCGCCTCGTCGAGCTCGGCGGCCACTTCGCTCAGCTGGTACTCGAACCACTCCCGTTCGTCGGGAACCCTCTCCAGCATCGGCAGCACCAGCTTCGCCGCCGCGGCCGTGTCGCCGCGCGCGTGCGACCAGGCCGCGACCAGGACCTCGGCGGCGCTGCCGTGCCACTTCTGCCCGCTCCAGTGCGAGAAGCGGCGGATGCCCAGCTGGCCCTCGATCTCGCTCTGCTCGTCCATGTCGGCCGCGTCGTAGCGTTCGCGCAGGCGCAGCAGCTCCTGCACGTAGTCCGACAGTTCGGCCGGCTCGACCTCGGCCTCGGGCTCGCGGTCGAGCGGCCAGACGCTGCCCCACGGCAGGAGCACGACGCGCGAGCCCTGCTGCGGCTCGAGCAGGAAGCCCTGCATGGTGAACGGCTCGGGGCGGTACCGTTCCGGCGCGGCTGGCAAGGTGACCTTGGCCCACTTCGCCGCAGCGGGCACCGGCAGAGCGACCAGGTCGGCGGCCAGCTGCAGGCGTTCGCGCAGCGAGGCCGGCATCGCATCGCTGGCCATCGGCTTCGCCGCAGGCTCCGCGCCCAGCGCCAGGGCGGCCGCATCCGCAGCCTCACGCACGTCCTTGTGGTAGTGACCGCGCAACGCCGTGATCGCTGGCAAGGTGTCCTTCCAACCACGAGCCCCCGCCGTCTGCATCGCCAACACCAGCACCCGGTAGGTCGGGTGCACGCCCCGCACCGTCTCGCGAATCAGGGCGTCGACGCTCGGCGTCTCGATCCGCGCCAGGGCCTTCATCGCGTTCTCCCGTTCGTCCGCGCTGGGCGCGTTGCGCAGCAGCCAGGTCGCCGCTCCTTCCGCCGCCTCGCCGTTGCCGGACCAGTCGGCCTCGCCGAGCGCCTCGGCCACGCGGTTGCGCAGCTCGGGACCGAAACCCTGCGGGCCGCCGCCGAGTTTCATGCCGCGCTGCGACGGCGTGCGGCCGCTGCGATGATCGGCGTCGACGGTCACCAGCAGCGCGTGCAGGCAGGCACCCGCGTGCGCGCGCACCGCCGCGTCCTCGCTGCCGAGGTCGCGGCACCAGCCGCGGAAGTCGGGCTGGCGGTCGGCGGCGTAGGCGTGGTCGAGCATCGTGCGCACCTCACGAACGACCGCGTCGTCGAAGGCGGCCTCGCCCGCCTGTTGCGCGAGCGCGCCGGATGCCAACCAGCCGATGACGACGAAGAACCACCGCAAGCTCGTGGACGCCATGGCGTCAAATGGTAGCGCGCCCGTTGGGCACCGACGCGCCCCAGGCGTTCAGGCACGCGAGCCCAGGGGCAGGGCAGGGCCAGGGCGACAACTCGTGGATCGCCGAGAAGCGGCAGGTACGAAACGGCGGCGACGAGCCAGGTCGACTCGCCGCCGCCGTTGCCGCGGGCACGGAGATCACCCGTCGATGCTGCCGGGCACGACCTTGATCTTGGAGACCAGGATCTTGCCGTTCACGAGCGCGCCTGCCTGCAGGTAGAGATCGTAGGGGATGCCCGTGAAGGGGATCTGGAACTCATGGCCTTCGACCAGCGGCGCGAACAGGATCACGCTGTAGGGAACCAGGAGCGGCGGGAAGCCGGGCAGCATCGCGGTCTCGCCGGTGCAGTTGGCGACGATGATCGTGACGGCGTTGGGGTCGAAGACGGGCGACGAGACCATCATGCCCAGGGTGCTGCCGTCGGTGCGCACCTCGAGGGACAGGTTCGGCGCGGGGACCTGGTCGGCCCGCGGCAACGACGGCGCGACATTGTCGGTGGCGGCGGCCTGCGCGAACACCTTGGTGAGCGCGGCGGCGTCGTCCTGCGCAGCGATCGGCAGCGCGAGCAGCGTGAGTGCGGTGAAGAACAGTTTCATGGCTGGTACTCCTTTGGGTTGATGTCCGAAGTTGGACACCACCCTGAGGGGAAGGCGCGATCGGACCGCGGCTGCAATCCGCGGATTCGTGCGTCGTCGCGCACACCGACGGGGTCGCGATAGAATCCCCGGCCCCGGAGCGAGTGATGTCCGATCCACTGGCGAACGATCCATTGGCCGAGACCATCGAACTGGTGCGCCTCGCCCAACGCGGCGACGGTGCCGCCATCAACGAGTTGTTCGGCCGCTACTACGAACGCGTGCGACGCGTCGTCGGGTTGCGCATCGGTCCGCAGTTGCGGGCGCGTCTCGAGACCGAAGACATCGTGCAGCATGCGTTCGCCAAGGCCTTCGAGAAGTTCGACGGCTTCGAGATGCGGGACGAGGGCAGCCTCCTGCACTGGATCGCGGAGATTGCCGAGCGCCAGGTGCGGGACGCCGTCGATCTGCAGAACGCCAGGAAGCGGCGGCCGCCGACCGGTCATGTCTGCGTGGACCTCGACGCGAGCGGGACCCGCGACGTCGATCTAGATCCGCCCGCAAGCGGGGTCGGGCCCGCGACCAAGGTGGGCGGCTGGGAGGAAGAACGGGCCATCGATCAGTGTGTCGACGAGCTGCCCGAACAGTTCCGGCGCGTCATCGTGCTGCGCGACTATGAAGGGCTCGAGTGGCAGGAGATCCGAAAGGTCCTCGGCAAGAACTCCGAGTCGGCGGCGCGCGATCTGCATCAGCGCGCGCTGCTCGAGTTGACCTTGCTGCTGCGTCGCCGCGGCATCGGGCCGCAGTAAGGCCGCGAGCGGCTCGGAACGAAGAGACGACGACCGGCACCGGAGCACCGGCCGTCGTGAACCATGGGATTGCGTGACTGACAGACCCTCGTTCTGTCCCCTTCTGCCCGCATGAGGGGAGATCCGGGGCAGACCGCAGCGGTCTTTTTCTCGAACCGGCGGCGCGCCATCACCGTCGGATCGCGCGGCCATCCGTCCGCCGGGCACGAGTGCTGCAACGAGTGCTGCAAGTGGTTTGGGCGCAGACATTCCCTGCAACAGGCGGCCGATCGCGGGAATTCGTCCGCGCTGCGGCGCCGTCCTCCCCTTTGGTCGTCGTGCTCGTCCCGTGCCATCGACGATTGCTTGAGGCAATGACTTCGCCTCAATACCGTGACCTCAGGGACGGGTCTCACCAGCCAGCGACATCCTGGCCATTGCCTTGTGCTCGGAGGAGATCATGAAGCGTTCGTATTCGGTCCTCGCCTTCGCCGCGTTCGTCCTCGGTTGCTGCACCTACAACTTCTACGAGGCGCCGGTCTTCGCTGCCGCGACACTCGACGACCCGGGTGACGGGGAACTCGAGAACGGCCACGCGGGCTTCTTCCTCGGCTCACCCTTGGGGATCACCGCGAGCGGCGCGGATTCGCTGATCATCAGGACCGCGGGTTGGAAGCTCCCGCCCGACCCCGATGGGGCCCCGCCGTCGCCGAGGCCGGATTTCGAGGGCCTGCCTGCGCACCTGCGCGGCGGCGTCACTGCGTCGAATCCGATCCTCGCGATGTCGCTGGGTACGGACGTCATTCCCTTCACCCTGCACGATTCGTTGAGCGCCGACGAGTATCTCGAGCCAAACTTGGCGAACACCCAGTTCGCCGAGATCCACCCAATGACGGGGCTCGGCGGTTGGATGGCGTTCGAGTTCTCGGTCAACAGCTCGGAGACCTATCTCGGCGGCGGAGGTCACCTGCTGGCGCCCGACATCGTCGATGCCGGCGCCGACGTCGGGCGCACGGTCTTCTCGTACCTGCTGCCCGGAGACATGCCGACACTCGAGGTCGAGGAGCAGAGCGTCAGCGCCTTCGGACCGGACGAGCTGCCCCTCGGCGCCGATCAGGAGATCGAGGGCCTGAGCATGCACATGGCCCTCTACCAAACCGACATGCTCACGTTTGCCGGTGCATTCACGACGCGGCCCCTGGCGCCGGATCCATGGGTCTACTTCACGCTGCGGCCCGGGTTCCTCGCGGACCTCGCGAGCGCGGGTGCGACCCTGCCGTGGATCACCCATAGTGACTCCGGCACGATCTACCGGGTTCATTGGGACGACGCGAACCAGGCGTGGGGCGTGCCCGAGAAGTTCCGGGCGTGGGCAGAGCTGGTCGAGAGCCCTGGACGGCAGGTGCCCGCGATCGATGGGCTGGCGCTCAGCATGGACCTCACCACGGGCACGGGTGTGCTGCTGTTCTCGACGGATGCCGCGACGGCAGTCGAGGACCAGGTGCGTTTCGTGCACATCGGATCGGGGCCCGACAGGCCGCGGCGCGTGGTCGTCCGCAAGAAGAACGGTCCGGGAACCTATGGATCGCTCGGCGTGCAACTCGGCGCGGGCGCGGCGCTCGGTGACCTGTGCAACAAGGACCCGGCAGTCGACACGCAGACGTGGTCCTTGCCGAGTCACCCGGACGAGTACTTCGTCGCCCGCCGCGCGTGGCCGATCGGCAGCTACACCGAACTGCGTCGACCGTCGTTGGCGTTGCTTTCGTCGGTGCCCGTCTTCGTTCCCATGGCGAAGTCCCGGGTCGAGGGCCCCCTGCCCTTCCCCGTTCCCGATCCCATGCCCGGTCCCCGGCCGTCGCCCTGGCCGGATTTCGATCGCTTCCACTGGTGGCGCGAAGACTTCCGCTGGCAGCATGGCGTGCCCATCCGTGTCGTGCCGGTGCTGCGGGATCCCGTTCCGGTCCTCGACCTCGCCGTGTCCGGGTACCGACAGCAGCTCAAGGCCCAAGGCGGCAATGGTGTGCCGCACATGCGGACCTGCATGTCCTGGCCGCGGCCGCTCGCGAGCTCGGGCAGCGTGACGGTGCGCTGGGGCACGGTCGGTCACTTCCTCTATCCGTACAACGTGGACTGGAACGCGCTACCGGACACCACGGGGCTGATCTACACCGGCGCGCCGATGAGCGACGAGATGCCCCTGCCGGTGTCGACCATCGACGGCAGTCAGACGCGGGCGGTGGTCGCGCAGTGGGTGCTGCAGACGCCGACCAAGACCTACGTCTCCCACCTCTCGGTGCTGCGCTACTGACCATCGCCAAGGAGCAGGAGCATGTCCGGAACAGACACTCCCGTGGATCGCGCCGCCGATTCGAGCCGTGGCTCGCCGTCTGGCGACGACTTCCAGGATCTGCTTGCCGAGTGCCTGGCGCGCATCGAACGCGAGGGCTCAGAGGGGCTGGAGGCGTTCCGCGCCGAGCACCCCGAGTTCGCCTCGCGGCTGGGCAAGCAGCTCGATTGGCTCGTCGATCACCTCGCGAGCCGTCGGGAGGGCGCGCCCGAGACGATCGGGCCGTACCGCGTGCTGCACCACCTGGGCACCGGCGGCATGGGGGATGTCTACCTCGTCGAACAGACGTCACCATTCCGCCGCGTCGTCGCGGTCAAGGTGATCAAGCTCGGCAAGAACACCGACGACCGGGTGCGCAGGTTCTCGGCCGAGGCCCAGGCTCTGGCGATGCTCAACCACGACGGCATCGCCAAGATCTTCGAAGCCGGCAGCGATCGAGGGTTGCCCTACTTCGCCATGGAGTACGTGCCGGGCCGCTCGATCACGCAGTACTGCAACGAGGAGCGCCTGGACCTCGACGCCCGCCTGCGCCTGTTCGCCAGCGTCTGTCGCGCGGTCGAGTACGCGCACCGACAAGGCATCCTGCACCGGGATCTCAAGCCTTCGAACATCTTGGTACACGGGCCGCGTGAGTACCCGATCGCGAAGATCATCGACTTCGGTCTGGCCAAGGTCGTCGCCCCCGAACGAGCGGCCCGGGAACGGGCGACCGAGTCGCGCAGCCTCGTCGGCACGCCGGACTACATGAGCCCCGAACAGGTCGACGCGTCGGGGGCGCTCGTGGTCGACACACGCGCCGACGTCTACTCACTCGGCGTCGTCCTCTACGAACTGTTGACGGGCGTGCTGCCGCTGGCCCTGTGGCAGACCGCGACCCAGGACGTGCAGGCGATGATCCGCGCCATCCGCGAACGTGAACCGTCGTCGCCGAGCGTGCGTGTGGGCGAGGCGGCCGACTCGAGTTCCCACTCGCCGGCGACCGACGGCTTGTCCCGGCCGCGACGACTCAGCCGGCTGCTGGCCGGCGACCTCGACAGCATCGTGATGAAGGCGCTCGCCAAGAGCGCCGAACGCCGCTACGGCAGCGCCGCCGAACTGGGCGCGGACATCGATCGCTATCGTCGTTGCGAACCCGTGAGCGCCCGGCCGCACACGCGCCGTTACGTGCTCGGCAAGTTCGTGCGTCGGCACGCGTTCGCGGTGAGCGCGGCCGCGGCCCTGCTGGCGATCGGCACCGTGAGTCTGGTGACGATCCTCTCCTACTACGCCGAGAACGAGGTCAACCTCGAGCGCGGCAACCTGTTCGGCCTCGCCAGCTACCTGGATCAGTTGTACGAGCGCGACGGTCTCGACGCGCCGCCGGCGCGCCCCGAACGTGTCGCCGAGATGCGCGCATGGTTGCGTGAGGTCGAGGCCCTGCTGCAGCACCGCGAGCGCATGCGCGAGGTCCTCGACACGCCGGCGTCGGGCGCCGACGCCACGGACCCGGCCTTGTGGACCACGGGGCAGAACGCGGATCTCGCCCTGCGTGCGACGCTCGCCGAGGCCGTCGGCGTCATGGATGCGATGACCGCGCCCGGCGCCGAGATCGACACGATGCGCCGGCGCATCGAGTGGGCGCAGAAGATCGCGGCCATGACCGTCGATGCCCAGGCAGCGGGCTGGTCGCGCGTGCAGCGGCAGATGCGCGAGGATCGCGACGTCTACGGCGGCCTCGAGGTGAAGCCGCAGGTCGGTTTGATCCCGCTCGAGCGCGACGAGGACACGCGCCTGCAGCTCTTCTGGTACCCGTTGCCGGGAGGAAAGGCGCCGACGCGGGAGAACGGCAAGATCGTGATGCAGGGCGACACCTGTCCGGTGTTCGTGCTGCTGCCGGGCGGGGACGTGCGCATCGGCTCACAGCGTCGGAACGAGCACGGCGAGCGCTTCGATGCCAATCGGGATCCGCTCGAGGCCGAGCTGCACACCGAGCACATCGAGCCGTTCTTCGCGAGCCTGTTCGAGTTCACCAACGGTCAGTGGCAGCTCATCGACAGCGGTCGACATCGCGCCGACCCCGTCGAGGGGCTCACCGAGCCCGATCACCCGTTCGGTGACGCCAACGCGGAATGGATCCAGCACGTCGTGGCCGCCTGGGGCATGACGATCCCGTCGGCTGCCGAGTGGGAGTACATGGCGCGCGGCGGCACCGACACGCCCTATTGGTGCGGTGCGCGGTTCGAGAGCCTGAAGGGCAACGAGAACCTGTTCGACCTGTCGCGCAACGCGTCGGGGGACAAGCCGGAAGGAGCCTGCGTGCAGTGGGACGACACGTTCCCGAGGACCGCCCCAGTCGGCTCCTTTCCTGCGAACGGGTTCCTGCTGCACGACGTGCTCGGCAACGTCTGCGAGATCGCGTTCCGCGACGACCCGAACGGCGCGTACTTCGAGTTGCGGGGCAGCAGCTACCACGAGGGGGCCCGCGATGCGCGGGCCACGGCGTGCATTCGCTGGGACGGTTCGCCCAAGCCGATGGTGGGTTTCCGGCCGGTGGTGCTGCTGCAGCAGTGAACGGCCTGGGCAGCGGCCGGCGCCGAGCATCATGCGGCCGAGGTGCAATCGTTGCCGCCGACGTGGGACCAGAGCTTGATCGCGATCATCGACCACGCCCCTGCGCCGGGATCGCCGGCGAACTCCGTTCTCCCTCCTCCTCGCCGACAGACGGTGAACTCCGTTCGATCGAGTCGCAACAGCGCCCCGGCGAGGCATGCAGCTATTGGCCGCCAGCCTTCTGCACCTCGCCGGCCTTCTGCTTCGCACGCTCCTCGGCGCGCTTCTTGTTCTCGGCCTCCTGTTGCACGCGGTTGGCGTCGAGCGATTCCGTGAGCAACCTTGCGTCGGCCTCGGCGACGCCGACCTTCGCCAGCATCTCGCCGAACCACGCGACCTCGTCGGGCTGATACGGGAATCCGCAGTTGCCCTTCGGGCCGGTGCTGTGCGCCACGATCTTGGCATCGACGTCGAGAAACACGAACCACGGAATGCCGCCAGCCTGCTGCCCGGCCTTCGCGAGCGTGCCCTCGTAGACCTCCTTGGCGGCGGTCATGCGGTCGTTGTCGATCTTGAGGTCGACGAAGTACTTGGCGAGCACCGCGGCGATCTCCGGTCGCGCCATCCAGTCCTCGAGGCGGTGACACCAACCGCACCACGGCGCACCGAAGTGCAGGAACACGTGGCGCTCGCCGGCCTTGGCCTGCTCGAGCGCGGCGGCGAGCTGCTCCTTGGCGACGAGCGGTTTGGCTTCGTACCTGGTCAAGAACTCGACGAGTTTCTTGGGGTCATGGCCCTGCTTGCCGTCTTTCTCGACCTCGAACGGTTCGGTGTTCTGTTGCACGAGTGCCTTGCCGTCGGCGTCGAGCACGGTCAGGAACGGGATCGCCTTGAACTCGGCGCCGAGCTCCTTGGCAAAGTCGATGTGCTTGTCGAAGTTGCCGACGTCGACGTGCACGACCTGGTACTCGTAGAGCAACTTGCGCGACACGTTGCGATCGGTCTTCATCGTGCCGGCGAGCCACTTGCACCAGCCGCACCAGTTGGCGCCCCACTGGATCAGCACGCGCTGGTTCTCCTTCTTGGCCTTGGCGAGCGCGGCCGCGACCTGTGGGCGCGCGTCGGCGGCTTCGTCGTAGACCTTGGCTTCTTGCGCCGGCAGTGCGCTGATGGTGAACGCGGCGATGGCCGCGGCGAGACGGAACGGACGGAATGACATCGACGACCTCCTCGGGGTTGGAAGGTCGTCGGTTGTAGCGCGGCGCGCCGACAGCCGCGCGCGCGATCAGCACCGAGGCTGTAACGACCGCGGTCAGAGACGCACATCTCGAAGGGCCGTACCTCCGCCCGACCGATCGCTGGCCCGCGCACAGCGGTTCGGGCACGATCGAAGGTCGTGACCCAAGCCTTCGCGATCGGTGTGGACGTCGGCGGCACCAAGCTCGAAGCGCTCGCGCTCGATCCCGCCGGCAACGAGCGCTGGCGGCAGCGCGTGCCCACGCCGCAGGGCGACTACGACGGCACGGTGCGCGCGATCCGCGACCTCGTGCACGCCGCGCGCAGCACGCTCGGCAGCGCCCCGTGCACGATCGGACTCGGCACGCCCGGCAGCCAGACCGCGACGGGCACGATGAAGAACGCCAACTCCACCTGCCTCAACGGACGCCCGTTCGCCGCGGATCTGGCGACGGCGCTCGGCCAGCCCGTGCGTCTCGCCAACGACGCCAACTGCCTGGCGTTGTCGGAGGCCACCGACGGCGCGGGCGCCGGCGCCGACGTCGTGTTCGCCGTGATCCTGGGCACCGGCTGTGGCGGCGGGGTCGCCGTGCATGGGCGCGTGCTGACCGGGCCCAACGCGCTCGCCGGCGAATGGGGGCACATCCCGCTGCCGTGGCGCAGCGACGCCGACCCACAGTGGCCGTGTTACTGCGGCCAGCGCGGCTGCCTCGAGACGTTGCTCAGCGGCACCGGCCTCGCGGCCGACCACTCAGCCCTTCACGGCGTCGCGTTCACCGGCGCCGAGATCGCCGCGGCGGCGGCAGCGGGCGACGAGGCTTGCCGCGCCTCGCTGCGCCGACACCACGAACGCTTCGCGCGCGCGTTGGCGCTCGTCAGCAACCTGATCGATCCCGACGTCGTCGTGGTCGGCGGCGGCCTGTCGCAGGTGCCGTCGCTGTACGAAGACGTGCCGGCGCTGTGGGCGCGCCACGTGTTCGCCGCCGGCAGCGACGAGGCCCCGCGGCTGCGCCTCGTCAAGAGCATGCACGGCGACAGTTCGGGCGTGCGCGGCGCCGCCTGGCTGTGGCGGTGATCGCTCCGGATCAACGCCGCCGCGGATCCGCCACGCCCGCAGCAGCAACGCGCCGCTCGGCGATCATCGTGAAGTGCGGCGAGGCTTGGGTCGGTCCGCCTGGCGTCGGCGCGAAGTGCTGGGTGTGCACCGCGAAGTGCACGGGCTCGAAACCAAGGCACGGCAAGAACTGGCGCAGCAGCTGCGGCGACAGGTGCCACCACGTGTGCATCATGCGGTTGTCGACCGAAGGGCACAGCGACATCAGCGGCTGGCCCCCACGATCGAGTGCTTCGTTGTACTGATCGACGATCACCAGCGTCTGGTCGGTGATGCGGGCACAGTTCGCCAGGATGCCGAGCGGGTCGCGGTTGTGCAGCAGCACCGAAGCCATCGTCGCCACGTCGAAGCGCCCGAGATCGGCCGGCAGGTCGTAGGCGCTGCCGTAGTGCACGCGCGCGCGCGATCCCAGACGCTCGTGTGCGAGCCAGAAGCCGTTGCGCTGAGCGTCCATGTAACTGCGCTGCTCCTCGATCCAGGCGTTCATCAGCGGCGACTCGAACGGCACGTAGTCCCATGGCATGTGCTCGCCGAGCTCGATCGCCACGACCTCCGCGCCCCGCCGTTCCATGGAGAACGTCAAGAAGCCGCTGCCAGGACCGATCTCCATCACCCGCTTGCCTGCGAGATCGACAGGCCCCAGATACTCGTCGAGGCGCTCGCGCAGGTCGAAGAAGCCATGCACCTCACCCACCCCCGGAATGTCCATGGAGTGGTAGAAGCGGCAGGCGGCGAGGTCCTCGACGCGGCGGGGACGGGCGTAGATCGGATCACTCATCCGGGTCGGATGATAACGACGACGAACGCCCAAGGTGCGGCGTCGCTGGCGATCGCGCTGCCGTCGAACTTCGTCGGCGGCCCGTTCTACCTGCAGGCGCTGCACTCGACCCGGCTGGTGGTTACCAGCTTTACGGGCTGTCCTTGTCGAGCCGCGGGGCGCGGGCCATCCGCGTCTTCTGACCTCGCGTCGCGCAGCCGGGCCCCGGTTCACGGCACGATCCGCGTGCGCGCCACGCGGCTCACCGCGCCGTGCGCCCCGTGCGGACCTGCCTCGAGAACCAGCCACTGCCAGTAGAGGTCCACACCGAGCAGTAGCAAGTCGTTCGGCACCACCACGGCAAAGCGCGCGGCCTGTCGCCCACCCGCGAGCGCGACCATCGCGGGGGTCACGTTCGAGTCCGCGGCCACGGACCACAGACACCCGGCGAGCCCGGCGAAACCAAGGCTGCCGAGGTCCACGGGCAACGCGAGGGTGTTCCAGTTCGTGTTGCTGAACCCGACGCCGAGCATCGCCGCCTGGGCGTTCGGATGGCCGTTCGACAGGTTGATCGACATGGTCTGCCCCAACCGCGCGCCGATGCCGACGCCGAGGATCGGGCGCTGCCCCGCGGAGTCCGTGCACGCCGTTCCCGACATCACCACCCCGCTGGCGATCACCGAGACGAGTTGCGTCGGGTTGCTTGTCGTGGTCGTGAGCCACAGATCGGGCACGCCGTCACCGTCGGCGTCACCAGGGCTCGTGCCCAGCCGTCCGGCCGCGGCGGGAACCGTGACGAGCGGCGTGAACGTGCGGCCCGAGATCACTGCCGACGGAGTTGCGAGCGTATGCGAGGACTGCACGACGAAGTCGCCGTGGCCATCGCCGTCGAGATCGCCCGCGCTGCCCGACGCGGACTCGACGCCCGGCGTCTGGGAAGAGCTGCCCGTGCTCCACAGGACAGCGCCGTTCGTGCCGGAGCAGATCTGCAGTCCGTACACGGAGAACGCCTGGACCGGGATCTGCAGCGTCATCCAGGCGAAGTCGGCATGCCCATCCGCGTCGATGTCACCGACTGGTGCGAAGCTGTGCGCGCTCGCGGGGGTCGACAGCGAGAACAACGGTGAACCGCTCGTGGCCGAGATGGCGGTGAACGTCGAGCCCGTGCCCCTGCCGATGTAGTCGAGCACGCGCGGGGCGCCGCGTGCGGCGCTACCTGCGTTTCCTCGGTTGCGAACACGCGGCCCTCGACGACCTCGTGCAGGAGACCATGCTCGCCGCCGTCACGGCATTCGGCGCGGCGGAGCCGCCACTGGCGTGGTTGCTCACGACCGCACGCAACGGCCTGTTCATGCACCTGCGCCGCCAGGGCCGCCGCAAGGAGGTCGTGGACCTCGAGCGGCTGCACGAGCGCTGGGTCGAGCAGGCCGGAGACGACGGCGGCGACGCCCGGCGCGAGGCGCTCGATCACTGCCTGCAGCGACTGGGCGCCAGGGCCAGACAGCTCATCGAACTCCGCTACCGCGACGGGCTGGCCCGCGACGCCGTCGCAGCGCGCCTCGGACTTGGCACTCTTCAGGCTCGAACGGCACTCGCGCTGAACGGCGCCGGCCGTCAGCGTTTCTCGCCCTTGGGCCGCCGGCTGATCGTGTAGCTGACGAACGCCGTGCCCGAGAAGCGGTCGTCCGGTCCGAAGCGGAAGGGCACCGACGCGACGCCGTAGTAGTCGACGCCGCCGGTGACGACGTTCGGCACCTCCTGCAGCGGCAGCACGAGGTCCCCCGCGAACGGCGGCAGCCGCCGCAGTCCGGTCCAGATGCCGAGTTCCTCGTCGTACTCCTTCGTCGTCGACTTGCCGCCCACACGCATCTGCGAGCGCACCTTGCCCAGCGCGATCAGGTGTACCTGGAGCTTCGCCTGCTTCTTCGGCAGGTCGCACTGGATGTGGAACATGCGCAGGCTCGCCGACGGATCGGACGTGTCGGCGAGGTCGACGACGAGATCGGCGGTCCATGTGGTCGCCGCGTCGAACGGCTTGGAATCGCACTCGCCCAACTGGCCGTAACGGCTCTCGCGGTCGTGCACGTGCAGCTCGGCCGTGCCGTGCGGCTCGCTCTGGAACGTCGGCTCCTGCGCGAGTTTCTCGAGCTGACGACGCCCTTCGAGCATCTGTTCGCGCACCGCCTGGGGCAGCATGCGCAGCAGCGCCTCGTCGATCGGCGGCATGTCGATCTCCATGCCCATCATGCGCACGCCGCGGAACGCGAGCGAACGATCGACGGTGGCCTGCACGCCGTGGTCGCGCTGGAAGTCCGCACCCGAGGCCTTGATCGTGATCTCGACGGTCGCGATCACGTCGGCGGGCACCCAGTCGCGCACCTGCAGCGTGAAGCGGTGGCCGCCCTTCCACTTCATGCGGTAGAGGCACTCGACGACCGGACCGATCCAGCCTTCGGGGCCGCCGGCGATGCCGACCGCGCCGAGCACGGCGTCGACGAGGTCCTGCTGCATCTGCGTCGACTTGACCTGCGGCGTGACGACGATCGGCACCTTCTTCTCCACCGGCAGGCACGCTTCCCTGCTGATGTCGACGGGCTGCGGCCGACCGGCGAGCCGGATGCGCGCTTCGCCGTTCTCGTCGGTGCGCACCTTGCTGATGTCGACGCGGTCGGCGAGCTGCACCAGATGGTTCTTGGACGAGTGGCGATCCTCGCGGATGTCCCACTCGGTCTCGATGCCGCCGAGCGCGCCGCTCTTGGGCATGTCGATGTCGAGGCCGGCGAGCGCGACCAGCGGCCGGTGCTCCTTCATCCAGTCGGTGACCTTGGTGCCGTCGATCCAGAACCGCGCCACGAGCGTGCGCGTCTCGCCGGCATCGCTCTGCGCCGGGCCACGTTTGGTGCGCACGAGCGGCTGACCCGGCTCGTCGAGGCGGACCTCACCCTTCAAGAACGTGTAGGTCGCGATGCACTTGGCGACCGCCGCGATGGCGTTCGCGTAGCCGAGCCCCTTGGCGAGCTTGTCGGCGCCGCCGACGACCTTCGCCCACTCACCCGCGGTCTTGCTGATGGCATCGAGGTGCTCGAGGCCCTTGCCGACGAGGCCGGTGATCGAACCGACGAAGCCGTCTTCGGCCCAACCCGGTCCGTCGAGCGGCAACGGCAGCAGCGGTTCGCTCGGCCCCTTGGGAACCTCGCGGCCCAACTCCGTCGCCTGGTCCTGCAGCACCGAACGCAGCGGCAGCAGCAGGTCCTCGGACACGACGCGCACGAGCAGCAACGCCTGCAGCGGGTCGAGTTCGACGTCGCCGATCCGGTCGATGCAGCCCTCGTCGCCGCGCTGCGAACCGAGCGCCTGCAGCAACGTCGCCAGACCACGCGTCGCCGGCGCACCGGTGCGGAACACCTGCTGGCGCCATTCGTCGACGATCGGGGCCGTCGCCGCGTCGACACCCATGCCGCGCCACAGCAGGTCGAAGGCCGCGAGCAGGTCGGCGAGCTGCACGGTGTGGCCGGCGCGGTGCAGTTCGACGTAGCCGCGGATCTCGGCGTCGGTCAGCGCGAGGTGCAGCGGCGCGCCGAGCGGTTCGGCGAGCAGCGCCCGTTCTTCGCTGCGGATCGTGAAGCCGGCGAGGCGCGTGGCCTCGGTGAACAGGGCCGCACCGTCTACGTCGTCGCGCTGCAGTTCGGCAGCGATCGTGGCGATGCGCGCAAGGCGCGCGGTTTCGTCGGCGGCGCCCTGCGCGCCGAGCCGCGGCAGCAGGATCGAGAACAGGAACGAGACGATGAGGAGGAGGCGCATGGGCTTGTCTCAGACGTGGCCGGCAGCCGCCGCTGCCAGCAGCGACGCGAGGCGATCGATCTCGGCGGGAGTGGTGAACAGGTGCGGCGAGGCGCGGATCGCGGCGAGGTCGGCGACGTCGGCCGTGGTGACGTGCACGCGGTGTTCGCGCCACAGCCAGTCGGCGAGCCGCCCCGGCGGCATGCGCTCGCAGGCGACCGCGACGATCGCCGCGGCGCGTCCGGGATCGGCGCTGCTGCGCAGCTGCAGCCCCGGCACGTCGCGCAGCGCCGCGCACAGCCGATCGCGCAGCAGCGCGAGCCGCGCGGCCATCGCACCGCGGCCCAGCAGTTCGTGCAGATCGAGCGCTTCACGCAGCGCGAGGAACGGCGCCAGCGAATGCGTGCCCCACTGCTCGAACCGGTCGATGCGGCTGCGCAGGCCTTCGTCGGCGCCGTGCAGCGGCCAGACCCGTTCGATCCACGGCGCGCGCACGACGAACACGCCGGTGCCGACGGGTCCCAGCAGCCACTTGTGCAGGCACGCGGTGTAGAACGTCGCGCCGAGCTGCGGCACGGAGTCGGGGCACAGGCCCAGACCATGCGCGCCGTCGACGAGCACCGGGATGCCGCGCTGGGCGGCGGCGGCGGCGACCTGTGCGACGGGCAGCAGCTGGCCCGTCAGGTAGGTCACCTGGCTCAGCACCACGAGCCGCGTGCGCGGCGTGAACTGCTGCACGATGGCCGCCGCGACGTCTGCGGGCGCGGCGGCCGGCACGGCCAGCGGCACCTCGACGACCTCGATGCCGTCCCGCTGCCGACGCTGATGCAGCGCGCTCATGGTCCGCGAGTACTCGTGCGCCGTGGTCACGACCGCGTCGCCGCGCGCGAGCGGCAGCCCGAGAATCGTCGTGACGAGGCCGTGCGTCGCATTGGGCGCGAGTGCCAGTTCGTCGACCGACACGGAGAGCAGCGCGGCGAGGCGCGTGCGCACACCGTCCAGTTCGCGCTGCTGTTCGCGGAACACGACGCGGCTGGGGTGCCCGTTGGCGCGCGCCGTCTCGAAGGCGAGCGCGTCGCGCACCGCGCGCGGCGACGGCGACAACCCCGCATGGTTGAACGGCGTGGCGTCCGGCACGACGTCGAACTGCTCACGCAGCGCCGCCCAGAACGCCTCGTCGGCAGGATCGACGCCGCCAGCGGTGAGCCGCGCCACCGCGCGCAGCGTGCCGTCGCGGCAGGCGAAGCCGGCGGCGACTGCGAACAGGCCGCGGCGCGAGAGTGCGGGCCCGTTCACCAGCGGTAGGCCCACTGCGTGTTGCCGCCCAGATTGCTGGACATGATGCGCATCGTCTCCATCTGCCCGCGCATCACGTTCTGCATCATCGTGAAGTGCAGCTGCTGCGCGTTGAGTTGCGCCTGCCTGCGCAGCAGGTCCCGCATGGAGTTCGACGCGCCTTCGATCTCCCGCGCCTTCTCCTGCTGCTGGCGCAACGCGGCGCCGAGGTCGGCGATCGGTTTGCTCTGGCGCCACGCGTCGACGTAGGCCTGCTTCTGTTCCGCAGGCAGTTCGGGCCACGCGACGCGCAGCGCCGCCCACAGCAGCGGCATGCCCGCGATCGTCTCGCGCTGCTCGGCGGGCATGTCCGCGTAACCTTCGGCGGTGGTCTTGGCGAGTTCGTCGCGCACCTCCTTGCCCAGGCGCCCTTCGCAGCCGGCGACCTGGCCCGCGGCGAACACGAAGAACTCGGCGAACGCGTCGACTGCCTGGCGCGTCAGCGGCGGCTCACCCGCGGCGATCGGTTCGTTGGCCGCGGCGTGGATCGCGAGCATCATGCGCGCGCCGGCGCTCTGGTCGTCCTTGCGCCACGCCGCGAGCGCCTGTTCGAGGATCGTCTGCCGCGCGAGTTCCCGCTCGGCCTCACCGAGCTTCGCCAGTTCACCGCGCGCGGCCAGCATCTCGGTCGTGCCGTCGATGTCGTCCTGCAGCTTCTCCTTCCAGAAGCGGCGCAGTTCGCTCTCGACGACACCGCGCTGCTCTTCGGTCAGCGGCGCGTGCACGAGCCACTCGAGGAAGTCGGTCGTCTCGTCGACCATGAACCGCGTCAACGGCGGCGCGCCGCGTTCGAGCCGCTGCGTCGTCGAGAGCACGACCCCCTGCACGAGTTCACCGACGACGCTGCGCGCCGCTTCGTAGTCGGCCACGGTCTGCGTCGTCAGCGTGAACGAGATGCAGCGGCCGCCGCCGGCCACGGTCAGCACCGCGACGTAGTGGAACTTGCCGGGTTGCCCTTGCTGCTCGTGGCTGTGCACGAAGTTGTGCCACTGACCGCGGCTCTTGGCGTGCCAGCCGTGGTTCGACGGCGCCTCGAGGCGGTGGCCAGGCAGTTTGGCGGCGGCGGCGACGAGGCGCTGGCCGTGCTCTTCGATCGTGCCCTCGAGCACCGCGGATCTGCCGACCGTCACGGTCGCGGTCTGCGCGGCGTCGCGCAGCACGAGCTGTCCGCTCTCGGTCGCCTTGGTCCAGCCCGCCGGCACGTCGAAGCCGGCGATGTCGAACCGCAGTCGTTCTTGGGCCGGCAGGGCCGCGGCCGGCAGCAACAGCAGGGACAACGACAGGAACGGCGGGAACACGGGTCGCATGGCGTCTGCGACCTACAGCGGCGGCCCGCGGCGAACCGAACACCGCTTCCTGCCCGATTCCGAGCGCCGCGGCACTGCTGGGACTGCACGTCACCGCGCAGGCGGCGGTGTTCGACGCGCTCGCCAGCGGGCCCGGGTTCGCGGCGTCGACGGCGCTCGGTTGCATCATCGGCGATTGACGCTCAGGTGCCCTGGGGAACAAGCGGCCTCTCGTGATCGGGTGAAGGTGCGCCGGGAGCGGCTCGGGGGCACCCGCCTGGGGCTGTAGCGCGCGTCGCCATCTCGGCCCTACACTCCGGCGATGGCCGGCGTCGACGTTCGCAGTGCATGGTTGGTGATCGCCCCGTTCGTCGCGTGCTTTGGCGCCCCGGCTCAGCAGGCCGCGCCGACGGACACTGAACGCGTCGTCGCCGTGTTGCGCGAGTGCGACCCCGTGCGCGACGGCGGTGGCGCCGGACTGCTCGATCCCAAGGCGGTGCTCAACGAGGCCATCGTGGCGGTTGCCCGGTCGCCGCAGACCGAGCGCGTGGTGCGCCGTCGTGCGTTGCGGCTCGCGCGGGCGCTCGTTCTGCCGCATCGCCTCACCGACGCGCAACCGCGCGACGTCCGATTCTGGCTGGCTCTCGACGAACTGAGCTCCGAGCTGCCCGAGCCGCTGCGCCCCTTGCTGCTGGCGCGCGCGTCTCTCCCGCCCGCGGCCCTGCAGGCGGCGCAACAGCAGCTCACCGCCGCGAGCGCCGTTGCCGACCGCTTCTGCCGTGACTGGAACGAGAACCGCGTGCTCGACGCCGAGCACGCCGCGCAGAACCGCAGCTACGACGAACTCGAGGCGGCGCTCACCGCGGCCGGCGACGCGGCCGTGCCTGCGCTGTTGCGGTTCCTGGTCGTGCCACCCGATGTCTCGTTCAGCGAGAACGACCAGGAACGCGGCGTGACGGCGCGGCGGCAGGTGCGGGCGATCCATGCGCTCTCCCGGTTCACGAAGACCGCACCGGCGATGCCGTTCTTCGTGATGCACACCGGTGGGCCGAGCCTCACGCAATCCTCGTGCGCGGGCGAGGCGATCCAGGTGTTCTCGGGGCAGAAGCTCGGCGCCGGTTTCCTCAACCAAGCCGACGAGGAGGCGTTGATGACCTGGTGGGACCAGCACCGCGCCGAGCACGCGGTCGTGATCGACTACCTCGTGCAGCACCTCGTCGGTCTCGCCAGGCGCGACTACGAGAGTGTCGGCGCCGCCCGTTCGAAAGGGCTCTGGTGCGCGGTGATGCGACTCGATCGTGTCCTCGGACGCCGCGAACCGCCGGCGTCCGATGCTTCGGTCGAGGTGCTGCAGGCGCGGCTCGACGAGGTCGAACTCGAGTGGTTGCAGCGTGCCCTGCGGTAGGTCGATTGCCGGCGGTTGACGGCCCCCGCGCGGCCAAGACCTCGACGCCCGTCGCCCGCGAGGGCCGCGGGCGTTCGTGTTCCCGGACGGCCCGCGCCGGCGCGAACTCACTCGATCACGAGCGTGAACTGCTGATCGGGCGACGTCAGGTACCGGTCGTGCAGCGGCGAGTAGCTCTTGACGCGCACCGTCCTGCCGTCGGGCAGGAACTCGAGCAGACGCAGATACGCCTCGCCGCCGAGCGTGCGGAACTGGTAGTTCGCGAGCATCTGATGCACGGTGCGCCCCTTGTCGCTCGTGCTCGCGAGGTAACCCGTGCCGTCGCCGAGCACGTGGCCGTTCAGCGTCATCACGAAGTCGTGCTTGCGGACGAGCTTCTGCCAGAGCTCCTCGCCGTCGTTGACGCCACCGGGCGTACGGTACTCGTGCGGGTTGTAGTGCTGCGGGTGCGCCTTGTCCGTGTGGTCGTAACGCCGGTCGTTGTTGTTCATGTAGGCGTGCGTCACGAGGATGCCCAGGTGTCCGGGGTTGGCGGCCATGACGCCGTTCGCCCACGCAATCGTGCTGTCGCGCGGCCCCCACTCCAGGCACACCACGATCCACTTGCGCCCCCCTGCCTCGAAACGGTGCCACGTGTTGTCGAGCTTGCCGGGTTCCATCGCGCCGCCGAACGTGCGCTGGCGTGCGTGCTCCTCGAACGGAAACCAGTCGTTGAGCAGGGTGTCGCGCGTGCTCGCGTCGCCGCTCGGGCCGTAGTCGTGGTTGCCGGGCACGAGCGCGTACTCGATTCGGCCGTGCAGCGCGCGCATCGCGGCGTAGGCATTGGCCCACTCGTACGGCGTGTTGTTGTTGACGATGTCGCCGAGCTGGATCACGAAGCGGATGTCGCGTTCGGCCTTCTGCTGCGCGAGCCAGGCGGTCTGCAGGAGGAACATGCCGGGATACCGCAGCGCGTAGACCTGCGTGTCCGGCAACACGGCGAGCGTCCACGAACCCGGCGCGAACGGCATCGGCGGCAACGTGCCCGGCGTCACGTTCAGCGCCGGCGCCTTGCGGTCGCGGACCGCCGCGGCGTGCGCGACGAGGTTCGCGAAGAACCGCTGCGCGAACGCCTCACGCGCAGGCGCGAGTTCGTCGTCGTCCTTGACGCCGAAGTGCGCCTTGTCGGGCGCCATCGCCGCGAACACGAGGCGGCCCTGCCCGTATGCGCCTTCGAGCAGTACGGGCCGCTCCTTGCCCTCGCCGGCGGCGAGCACGACCTCGAACCCGCCCTGCTCCGCGAACGCTTCCCAAGCCGTGCGCGCGCGCGACAACGTCAGCGAGCCGTCGGCGATCGCGACGTCCTTGAGCAGCGGGTGCTTCGGCGACAACACGGCAACCGTGCCCGCGTCGGGATCTGCACGCTTGCAGCCGTGTGTGCTCGGCAGGAACGGCGGCACATCCTCGAACTGGTCGGCCTGCGTGAGCTGCACGAGCAGGTGGCCCTTGTCGACGAAGTTGTAGAGGTCGTCGGCGTACTCCTTCATGTACGCGGCGTAAGCCGGGTGCTCGCTGACGAACGCGCCGAGCACGATCAGGTCGACGTCGAGCAGCCACGGCGAGCGGTCGAGCGGCAGCGGCGCGACCTCGGCGCCCGCGGCGCGCAGCAGGTCGGCGGCGTGTGCCGATCCGGTCCATTGGTCTTCGTGCTCGAAAACGAGCGCGCGGACCGGGCGTTCTTGGGGAGCCTGCGCGCCGAGCGACGCAGCGAGCAGGCAGACGAGCGGAGCAAGGAGGCGCATCTTGCGAAGGCTACGCCGCCGCGCGCGACGCCACGATCAAGCGCGCGTGAAGGTGTGCTGCGGTGCGCGCACCCACGTTCGACGTGGGAGCGCATGGATCAAGCCGTCCGCCACGGCGCAGACGCACCCCACTGCGCATCCCCACCCGGCGGCGCCAGCTCCGGCGCTTCGGCCGCCAGACCCATCGACCGCAGCACCCTCTCGATCGATTCCGGCGCCGTGACCGGCGCGAGCAATCGCCGCCGGCCGCCGCCATGCTGGCACACCAAGGCATCGACCTCGAACACCCGCCGCAGCAACTCCGCCCACGGACAGCAGCAGGCGCTGCTCGTCACGGCTTCCGCCTCGGCTTCGGCCGCGTCATCGCCGTCCCACCACTTCCCTTCGCGACGCAGCGCCTTCACGACTTGATCCCGGACACGGCGCACCAGCGACGCCACATCCTTGTTCGCCAGCTCCTCGTGCTCCCGCCATTGCACGGCAGCTGCGCAGCTCGAGGCATTCGAAGCAGTCGCGGCGATCGGTCGCCGACCAGCCGATCGCGCCGCGTTCGAAGTACGTCGACGCCGCCTCGAGCAGAACAACGGACTCGGGCGTGACCGCTCGATTGCAGTGCTGCCTTCACGGGCAGGAGTTCTGCCTGGGCGCGCGTTGCATCCACGCGAAGCCCGGGCGGTTCACCCGATGCTGCGGACCGCGGCGATTCCTGCTCCTGGCACGGCCAGAGGAGCCGTGCAGGCGCGGGTGTTGCCGCCACCGGGGCAGCGGACTTGTAGGACTTCGCCAGCCTGCACATCCTGTGGCGCTCTGCGTGTTCGCGCGCGCGCCTTGCCTCGCGTAGACAAGCGATCGCCGAGTCCCTTCGCCATGAAACGCCACCTCGCCGCAGTCTCTCTCCTCTTCGTCACGGACCTCGCCAGCGCCCAGGCGCAACCTGCAGAGGCCTCCTCGGACGCAGTGCGCTACCTCGAGGCTGCGCTCGACCAGATCGAGAAGGGATCGCGGGTCTACTCGACCGACTGGCAGGCCCTGCGCACGAAGGCTCTGACGGCGATCGCCGCAGCCGGAGCCAAGACACCGGCGGACACCTACGCCGCCATCCGCGCCGCGCTCGCGCACCTCGGCGACCCGCACGGCCGACTGCTCGAGCCGGACGCCGCGAAGTGGATGGCAAGCCGCCGCCCGGCGAAGTCGACCGGTCTCCTCGTGGTGCCTCGCGACGGGATCGTCGCCCAGGTCGTGCCGAACAGCCCGGCGGCGGCGGCGGGCCTGGCCATCGGCGACCTCATCGTCGCCGTGGAGGGCGTGCCCGGCTTCGCCGACCTGCCGCGCTTCGAGTTCGATCGCCTGCTCCGATGCGGTCAACGCCAGGACTGCAGCACGGCGCCGCTCAGCCTCTCCGTTCGCACCGGCGCCGCGGAACCGCGCGCGGTGCAGGTGCCGCTCGCCACCGTCGACGAGTACCTGGTGCCGACGGGGCGCCGGCTCGACGGCAAGATCGGCTATCTCGAACTGCCGGGTGCGAGTGGCCCCAAAGCTGCGAACTACGACGACGAGGTCCACGTGCTGCTCGGCCAGCTCGACGACGGTTCACTGCGCGGCTGCATCGTCGATCTGCGGCGCAACCCGGGCGGCAAGATCGAACCGATGCTCGCCGGCATCGGCCCTCTGGCGGGCAGCGGCAAGCTCGGGGCCTACGTCAGTGCCCACAACAGTTCCCCATGGAGCTACGACGGCGCGCGCGGTGCGGCGATCTTCGAGGGTTACGAACTCGCCAAAGTCGCAAGCCCGCACGCCGTGCGCGACGACCTGCCGATCGCGTTGCTCACCGGGCCGATGACTGCCCAGGCAGGCGAAGCGCTGGTGGTCGCGTTCGCTGGCCGCGCCCGGACCCGTCGGTTCGGCCAGGGCACCCGAGGCGTGCCGATCGGGAGCACGACGATCACCCTCGCCGACGGCGCGCTGCTCGTACTCACGGTGACCGTGCAGGCCGACCGCAACGGCACGCGTTACGACGGAGTGATTCCGCCGGACGAGGCGGTGACGATCGATTGGACCAGGTTCGGCGCAGCGGACGACCCCGTCGTGATCGCCGCCAGCCGCTGGCTGCTGTCGTTGGACCAGGGGAAGTGAGGTCGACGCGCCGCGAGAGCTCGCGAGGGCGAGCGAGACGTTGGCGTCGCCCCGCGCAGCTGAGGCTGCCGCGGGGTCAGCTCCTTCCCACGAGTGGCGCGTGTGCGTGCCACTCGTGACGGATGTCGCGCATCAACAGGGCGCAGTCGAACTGCGTCGACCCGGCCGGGAACCGTGCGGTGTCAGCAAAGAAGCTGGACTGCACGTTCTTCACGGCGAGCGGCCGCACGCGCCAGTCGAAGCTGCGCAGCTCGAGGCATTCGAAGCGGTCGCGCCGATCGGTCGCCGACCAGCCGATCGCGCCGCGTTCGAAGAACGTCGACGCCGCCTCGATGGACGGAAACACCGACGTCTCCGGCAGGTGCTGTGCCAGCGTGCCCTCGACACTGACGCGCGTCGCGCCATCGCGGGAGCATAGGTCGACGCGCACGTCGTCACCGTTCTCGGTCACGTCGAACGTGGCACGGTGGTGTTCTCCCGGGAACAGCCTGCCGCCGACGAGGCTGTTGAACAGCGACGACGTGTCGCGCCGCGGGACGTAGACACCCTGCTGCACGCCCTGCGGCGTGTCCCATTCGACCGCGATGCGGTGCGCTGCGTTCTCCGACGAGTAGCCGAACAGGCGCGGCAGGAAGCGCGGCCGTTCTTCCTCGAGGCTGATGAGGCAGATGCCCGCGATGCCGGCGTCCGCCACGCGTTGCACGCGGAACGGTGTGGGCAGCACGCGCTGCAGCACGTCGGGATCGACGCGGTAGTTGACGAGGATGCGGCGTCGGATCAGGCCGGTGACGGCGGGGATGCGCATGGCTGGATCACAGCGGCTGGCGGAAGGCGAGCCATACTGGTGTGCTGTGTTGCAACGTCCCGGCGGCGCGCGCACTTTCATCGAGGCACGCCTCGATCGCGGCCGCGGTCAGGATCGTCGGGAGCCGCATCGGCTGGAGAGTGGTCGTTTGGCGCCGTCTGCGCTCACGACCCTGAACGAACCGGAAGCCATCTGTAGAAGATCCGGCTGCAACGAATGCTGTCGGGGCCGCCGCCGAGCTCGACGTGCATGAGTGCCGTGACTCGCCCAGCGAGACCCGAATGGAGCAAGGTCGCCTGGAACGCATCGCACTCGACCAACGCGAGTTCGAGCTCCCTCACCTGCTCGCAACTGGCGCGAATCGAAAGGAGGTAGTCGAGCGCCTCGACGCCGCGCCGGTGAATGACGGCTCCAGTCTCTGGCCAGAGCGATCGTCCCGCGCGGATCTCGATCAGGTCGCTGTCGTCCCAATCGACGCAGTCGTCGAGTGCGTGAAGGTCCTGCTGAGAATCGATCGAACGCCACCCACCGTGCTCTGGCGTGTCCGGAACCGACTGGTCGTGTTGGCCCAGCGCCTGGTAGAGCTGTTCGAGGTGATCCACGGCCACGTCCATCAACCGTCGAAACTCGGGATGTCGTGCGAGCACGGGGTCTCGTTCGAACACCGACTGCAAGTACGAGGATGCCACGTGCACGCGGTCCTGGGACTGGAAGTAGTGGCTCGGTGTAAGGTCTAGGTCCGCCATGGGCGGGCGCAGCCTACTCGGAGATCAGGAGGGCGCCGACGGTACGGACGGCGCTACCGACGGGGCACCGCCTCCCAGCGACCCAGCAGCTCTTCGTCGACGGGTTCCCACTCGCGCGAGTACGTCTCGCCCCCGCCGTGCTCCCGCAGAAACCGCAGAGCCTTCTCATGGAAGGCCGTTCAAGCTGCAGTTCGGACGACCCGAACCCCACGCCGGGCACGATCTCCCCTGCCGGACCACCCGTCAACCCGCCGCCGCACCCGCCAGGTGCGAACGCCGCGGGGGTCGTCGCGAGCAATGCGCTGGACATCAGGGTCGGTGCGCGCTGACGCGCCACCGTTCGGTTCCCGCCGCCCTGCCGCTGCAAGGCGCATGAACGACCTGCTCCCCACCCGTTCCCGCCGTGCCACCGCCCCGTTGCTCACGGCCCTGCTGCTCGCCGCCGCCCCGCTGACCGCGCAGAACTGCGAGGTGCGCACGTCTTACCGCATCGCCACCGGCGTCAACAACGCGCCCAGCACGAACGTGCACTTCGACTCGGGTTGGCAGGCGAACGCGCCGCTGCACACGGCGCACACGAGCACGAACTCGAACAACCTCGGCTGCCACACCTACGGCACGGTCGCCGCGACTGCGGACTTCGGCTGGCTGTCGTTCACCGGCAACGCGGTGGGCAACAACTCCCTAGGCAACGGCGTGTTCCTGTGGTTCGACGAGTACATCGGCGCCGAACCCAAGGCGCGCTTCCGCGACCAGCTGACGATCGTCTCGCCGACACTGCCGAACGGCACGCCGGTGCAGCTGCAACTCAGCGTCGATCTGTCAGGGTTCGCCACGGTGCAGGATCCCAACCCCGAGGTCACCTACACGGCCGAGATCCTCGCATGGTTGTCGGGCTCCCCGTTCGCCCGCGTCCAGGATCAGATCGGCGGCGCTTCGGTCGTCGTCGCGACGACGGTCGGCGCGACCGTGACGATCGAAGGCAGGCTCTTCGCCACGTTGCGCGCGCGCGCGATCCAGGGCGGCACGCCGATGACGTCGACGATCGCGGTCGACCTGCGTGCGCGCACCGGCATCACCGTGCTCACGGCGGGCGCCGACTACGTGACGTGCTCGGGCCGGCGGCAGGATCCGCAGGGCGCGACCGTGCAGAACCTCGGCGGCGGCTGCGGCGCCGGTTCGCCGCTGCTCACGGCCAACGTGCCGCAGCTCGGCCAGACGATCACGCTGGCACTGTCGAACGCGCCGGTGAACGCGCTCGTCGTGCTCGGCGCCTCGTTCGGCCCGTCGGTGGCGACGCCGTTCGGAACGTGCACGAGCCTGCTGAACCTGCCGAACGCGCTGATGGTGCCGTCCGGCGCGACGAACGGCTCGGGTTCCTGGTCGACGCCGATCGCGCTGCCATCGGCGCCCGCGTTCATCGGCCTGCCGATGGTCACGCAGACGCTGGTGCTGTCCGCCGGCGGGCCGCTGCTCGGCGTCGCGACGCTGAGCAACGCGCTCGATTTTCGCCTCGGGACCTGAGCCGGCCTCGGCGCGACGTGGCGGCGCTACCATGCCCCGATGCACCTCCCCCGCCCGTTGCTCGCGGCCGCCGCGGTGGCCACCTTGCTCCCGTTCGCCGCTGCGCAGCACGACCCCGACACCGACGGCGACGGGCTGACCGACTTCCAGGAGGTGCACAAGTACCTGACCGATCCGCGCAACAAGGACACGGACGGCGATGGCATCCCCGACGGCGATTGGCGCGAACGGCGCGAGTACCAGTACACGGTGCGCAGCGTCGTGCAGGTGATGCGACCCGTCACGATCGAGCACCTGAGTGACGACTATCAGGACGCGCGCATCCTCGCCGAGACCGCGGAGCACTGCGAACTCGAGGTCTACCACTACCCGTTCAACACGGTCGCCGACGCGATCGGCCCAGACCCCGAATGGCGCAAGAACGCGGCCGCGATGAAGCAGTGGCTCGAGCCGGGACCGACGTCGGACTGGACGCCCGAACTACGGCACGCGCTCGAGGTCGCCCTGCTCGAGGACGGCATCGCCGTCGCGCGGCTGTCCGACAAGGAACTCGTCGAACGCGCGGCGAAGTGGCTGCTGGAACGCGCGAAGCACCACGACGGCTTCTCGACGTTCGTCACGGCGTTCGACGCCGAGGGCAGACCGTTCGTGCCCGACGAACTGCGCGGCGACGGCGAACGCGACTTCGAAGCGCAGTGGCCGCGAGAGATCTCGGCGAAGGGCATGTTCGAGCACCGCACGCGCGGCAGCTGCAGTTCGTCGGCGATCTATCTGTCGGGTTGCCTGCGCGCGCTCGGCGTGCCGACGCGCACCGTGCTCGTCGTGCCGATCGTCGACGCCAACGACGACGCCGAGATCGCGATGCTGAGACGCCTCACGAACCACGAAGTGCGCCGCATCACGTTGACCGCAGCGCGCCAGCGTCGCGGCAGCTGGGCGTCGCACACGTTCAACGAGGTCTGGGTCGGTGGCCGCTGGCGGCGCCTCAACTACGCCAACCTCGGGCAGAACATCCTCGACCCCGCGATGTTCGGCCTCGTCACGCACGTGGCGACGTTCCGCGACTGGGCCGACGCGAACATGCCCGCGACGGTCGGCAAGCGGCAGAAGCTGAATCGATACGAGGACGTGTTCGGCGGCGTGAACCCCTACTCGACGATCTCGCTGCACGACGAGTTCGGTCCGCACTGCCAACGCGACAACCCGCTGCCGCCGCCCGTGCAGGTCAAGGTCACGAGCATCCGCTGGGGCGACGACCCGTCGCTGCCCGAGGACGTGCGCCAATGGTTCACGAGCCGCGAGGCATTCGGCCTGATCGCGCGCATCGAGGGGCCGCGCGGCTCCGCCGAGTTCGCCGATTTCCTCGCCGACGCGGACCAGCGCGTGCACATGGTGCCCGAGGACGGCCAACCACTCGGCGTCGGTTTCGAAGCCGGCTGCTGGTGGTGGAAGAACGACCACGGCCTCATCCTCGTGCCGTTCGGTGCGGGCGACCGCCGGGACCTCGTGCTCGGCAAGGGTTACGTGTTCAGGCCGCGCAACGACGGGGCGGCGGCGAAGTGGAACCTGCCGCAGGAACTGCGCATCGAACGCCGGCAAGACTGACGCCGGCTCCGGTGAGGCGCAGATTCTCGAGCACCGCGTAGGTCGCCATCGCATGGTCGCGCAACCAGCGATGAGAGCGCGCGAAACATGCTGTGCCGGCCGCTGCGCGCTTCCGGCGCCGCCCGGCGCGGGCATACTCCTGCCGCACGCAATGGACGAACTCCTCGACCCCGCGTCGCTGGCACCGCAGCCGGCGAGCCACGCGACGGCGCTGCCCGCGCGCTTCTACACCGATCCGCGAATGCAAGCGTTCGAGGAGCGCGCCGTGTTCGCGCGCAGCTGGCACCTCGTCGGACACGTCGCGCGCCTCGCCGAACCGGGCGACCACGTCGCCGTCGACTGCGCGGGCCTGCCGGTCGTCGTCGTGCGCGGCGGCGACGGCGCGCTGCGGGCGTTCCACAACGTCTGTCGCCACCGCGCCGGTCCGCTCGCCCTGTGCGACGGCAAGGGCGCGAAGGCGTTGCGCTGTCGCTACCACGGCTGGACCTACGGCCTCGACGGTGTGCTGCGCGCAGCGACCGAGATGGGCAGCGCCGCCGACTTCGTGCCGGCGAACGTTCGCCTGCCCGAACTGCGCGTCGGCGTCTGGCAGGGACTGGTCTTCGCGAGCGACGGCGGACCGGACTTCGCGCAGTTCACCGACGGTCTCGACGGGCCGCTGCGCGCGTTGTCGCCGCAGGACCACGTGTTCGCAGGCCGCGCCAGCTACGACGTCGCGTGCGACTGGAAGGTCTACGTCGACAACTATCTCGAGGGGTACCACGTGCCCCACATCCATCCGGGGCTCGCCGGCCTGCTCGACTACCGCAGCTACGTCACCGAGACCGGCCCTTTGTTCTCCTACCAGCACAGTCCGCTCGCCAGCGACGATGCGCTCTACGGCAGCGGCGACGCGCTCTACTACTTCCTGTATCCGAACACGATGTTGAACCTGCTGCCCGGGCGGCTGCAGACGAACCGCGTGCTGCCCGCCGGCCCGGGCCGCTGCCGCGTCGAGTTCGAGTACTACTACGCCGCCGCCGACGCCGCGGCGCTCGCCGCGCGGCAGGCCGCCGACCACGCGTTCGCGCACACGGTGCAGCAGGAGGACGTCGCCATCTGCGAACAGGTGCAGCGCGGCCTCGCCTCGGGGTCCTACGTGCCGGGCCGCCTCAACCCCTCGCGTGAGAACGCGGTCCTGCACTTCCACGAACTGCTGCGCGCGGCTTTCCGCGACGCGGCGCGCGGCGCGTGACCACGCCACCACGAACGCCCGCCGCGCTCGGCATCTGGACCGCGGCGGCGCTCGTGGTCGGCAACATGATCGGCTCGGGGGTGTTCCTGCTGCCGGCGGTCCTCGCGCGCTACGGCGCCGCGAGTCTGTGTGGCTGGGCCGTGACGATGGCCGGTGCGATGCTGCTCGCGCTCGTGCACAGCTGGCTCGCGGCGGCGATGCCGGTGACCGGCGGCGCCTATGCCTATGCACGCGCCGCGTTCGGTGATCGCGTCGCGTTCGTCGTCGCGTGGAGCTACTGGGTCTGCATGTGCTGCGGCAACGCGGCGATCGCGGTGGCGTTCGCCGGCAGCCTCGGCGCCATCTGGCCGGCCGTGCTCCCACACGGGGCGACGTGTGCGCTCGCCGCGTTGTGGCTCTGCACGTTCGTCAACGCCACCGGCGTACGCGCCGCGGGTCGCGTGCAGTTGCTGACGACGGCGCTCAAGGTGGTGCCGCTGCTGCTGCTCGGCATCTGCGGCCTCGCGGCGCTCGGACCGGACGCGTTCGAGCCGGCGCATCCCAGCGGCGAACCGCTGCTGTCGGTGACGCTGGCGGCGGCGGCGTTGACGCTCTGGGCGTTCCTCGGCCTCGAAGCGGCGACGATCCCCGCGGGCGCGATCGCCGACCCCGAACGCACGGTGCCGCGCGCGACCGTGCTCGGCACGTTCGTCGCCGGCGCGGTGACGATGCTCGCCTGCACGGCGGTGATCGGTCTCGTGCCGGCGGCAGAACTGCAGGAAGCGGCGCAGCCGATGGCCATGGCGGCGAGTCGTGCCTGGGGCGCATGGGCCGGTGCCGCGGTCGGCGCAGTCGCCGCGGTCTCGTGCTTCGGCGCGCTGAACGGCTGGGTGCTGCTGCAGGCGCAGGTGCCGATGGCGGCGGCCCGCGATGGCCTGTTCCCACGCTTCTTCGCCCGCGTCGACGAGCGCGGCACACCGCGGCTGGGTCTGGTGCTCAGTTCGGCGCTGGCCACAGCGCTCGTGCTCGCCAACTACCAGGGCTCGCTCGCGCGGCTGTTCGAGTTCGCGATCCTGCTGTCGACGGCGGCCGCGCTCGTGCCCTACGCGGTCAGCGTGCTCGCGTGGTTCGCGCTCGCGCGCGGCGCCTCGCCGACGCGGCGCACGGCAGCGGCAGGCGCGCTGGCCTACAGCGTGTTCGCGCTCGTCGGCACCGGCACCCAGGCGCTGCTCTGGGGCGCGGCGCTGCTCGCGGTCGGCGTCGTGCTGCACGGTCTGCGGCGGGGGCTGCGCGCGAACTGAAGCGCGGCGCGCCCGAGCAGCTCGCTCACTTCGCCGGTCTCGACCCGAGACTGATCTCGCCGGTATGCGCTCGGCCTGAGCCCGCCGGAGGCTCGTCACTCGTTGCGCACGACCCGCACCCGCGACTCGTACTGCGTCGCCGATCCCGACTGCTGCCGCATCCGCTCGAGGAACGCGCGCGGTTCCCGCCCCCACTTCTCGAGCTCCTCGCGATGTCGCTGGCGACGAGCCATCGCTTCGGCATCGCCGAGCGGCGGCTTCGACTGGTTCAGACGCTGCCGCTCGGCATCGATCGCCGCGAGCACGGCGCGGGCCGTCGCCGCCAGCGCCAGGTCCTCCGCGGTCGCGGGCAGTGGGCGCATGGCCGGCGCGGCCAACGTCTCGCCGAGCAGCAGCGTCGGGCGCCGCGGCGCGCCCGACTGCGCCACCGCCAGCCGCGCCTGCCCGGCGTCGCCGATCACTTTCGTGATCGGCCGCGCTTCGCCAAGTCCCTGCCCGACGCGCGCGCGCACGACGACGCTGCCGTCCTCGACCAGCAGCAGCTCCGGCTCGCCGTCGCCGGTCCAGTCGGCGAACGCCATCGCCCCGTCGGTGCGAACACCGAGTTCCCGTCGTTGCGTGGCGAAGCCGCGCTCGCTGCCGAGGTGCACGTAGACCCGGTTCGTCGCGACGAGCAGATCGAGGCGGCCGTCGTCGTTCCAGTCACCGAGCGCCATCGCACTGCTCTGGCCGTCGCACGGCAGCGGCACGCCGTCGTCGCCGAGCAGTGAAGCCGCCGGGCCGAAGCCGCCGCGCCCGTCGTTCGCGAACCACGCGAACCGCCCGGTGCCGCCGAGCGGCGTGTCGATCGCGACCAGGTCGAGATCACCGTCGCCGTCGACGTCAGCGAGGCACGGTTGCCCAGCATTCTCGCAGCTCGCGCCAACGACGGCAGGGAGCGGCGTGGTGTCGACGAAGTCGTCGGCGGTCTGCCCCCGGCCGCGGCGCAGCGCGAAGCCGCCGTTCATGCCGATCACGAGATCGAGCGTGCCATCGCCGTCGACGTCGCCGATCGCTGCGCTCACGCGGTGCGAGTCGCCGACCGGCAGCAGGGGGATGCGCTGCTCGATCTGGGCGACGAGCCGGGCGGGAACGAACGCCAAGGGCAGGATGCGGGCGACGTGCACGAGGGCCTCCGGGAAAGGCGCGCCGACGGACGCGGCGAGCCGGAACTCCGATCCGTCCAGCATGGTCGCGGCGCCGCCGCGACGGGTCAGCAGTTCGTCAAATCGCGGTCACTCGTCGCCCGCGAGGATCGCAAGCACGACATGTGGCGCGCGGCCGCCACCTGCCCCGGAGCCACTGCCGCCCGCGCGCCGAGGGGGATAGGAACTCGAAGCTGCAGTTCGGGGCACCCGAACCCCACCGCGGCCACGATCTCCGCCAACTCCAGCCGCGCGCACCTCCTGGCCCGGGCGGCCTCGTTGCGCTTGCCATGGTTCCATCGCCGCCAGCACCGTCCCGATCCCGCCACACGGACACCGCAACGCGTCGATCAGGAGCGTGTGCAGCACGTCGCCGAGTCCTCTGCTGATCAGGCCTCCGCTGTAGCGCGGTCTTGGCAACACCCGGGCCAGCAGCTGCGCCCACGAGTACCGCCGCCGCCGCCCCCTTCGCCGACTGGCTGGCAATCACAGGGGGCGAGCAAGAACCACGGGGCGACGCGTGACAGTCGGGTGCGCATGGCGCCTTCATCGAGGGAGCCGACCGCGTCGGGATTCTGAAACCCGGGAGGCTCCTGCGGACACGCCGGAGACGGCGAGCCATGCGCCGTCGGCGTGTTCGTACTCGCCAATCCACGACCACGCACTGGAGCCCCGCATGCACACCTTCGAAGCCAGATCCCGCGGTGTCGGCCTCGCCCGCACCTCCCTCCTTCCCTTGCTGTTCTCAGTCGCGGCTGCCGCCCAAGGTCAACAGACCTTGACGTGGGATTCCAGCCAGTGGGTCCCGCCGATCAACGGCGCACAACCCGTGAATGGCTGGCACTTCTTCGCCTACACGCCCGACGACTCGCACGACCAAGGCGACATGAGGCCGCTGGCCTGGGACGCATCGGGACTGACTGTCTGCGGCATCGACATCCTGCCCGACGGTTGGGTCCTGCCCGGTGACCCGTGTTGCAACATCGTCCAGCCGATCAGCGGCCCCTTCGAGTTCGAACAATCGGCGAGCGCGCGCTCGTCGGTGCGCGCCTGGCAGGCGCCGACGTCCGGCAGCGTGCGCATCACCACGCCGAACGGGAACGTGCGCAAGCCGGCCGGCTCGAATGGCGGCGGTGACGGGTCGGGAATCCGCATCTGGCGCAACGACCTGCGCATCTTCGAGCGCCATCTCGCGCCGACGGACACCACTGGGTTTCCGATCGACGAGACCATCACGGTGAATGCCGGCGACTGGCTGTGGTTCCACAACGACCCCGGGGCGAACACGGTGAACGACCGCGTGGTGTTCCAGCCCTTCCTGGCGCTCACCCTGGGCCCCGGCTACGACCCGGCCCCGTTCACCAAGGTCGCGGCCGTCGACTTCGCGACGAATCCGCTGCAGGGCCAGAACGGCTGGACCTACGAGGCGTTCGCCAAGGCGACGAACACCTATGCACAGATGCCGAGCCTGTGCAACGACGCGACGGGACGCCATTGGCGGAACGCGAGCTGCGCGGCGGTCGAGACCTGCCGCGTCTGGAGCGACCGCCAGCATCCGAGCGGCACCCACGACTCCGTGCGCGTCTGGACCGCACCGCAGGACGGCTTCGTGATGTTGCGCAGCCGATCCGACGTCCGGCGTCCCGCGTCGGGTGAGCCGGTCGTCGTACAGGTTCGGCATCAGACGCCCAGCCGCACGTTCGTGCTCTGGCAGGAGACCATCGACGACGCCGTCGGTGTTCCGCTCGGCGCTTACACGCACCTGCGCGCCGGCGATCGCATCGCGATCCACGCCGCCTCGACCGTGGCGAATCCGCTCTCGTCCGAGGTCGTCGTCGACCTCGAGTTGACCCTCCACCCGATGGGCGAGTTCGCGCGACCGATGATCACGCACCCCGGGAGCGTCGTGATCCAGAGCCCGACGTTCTGGTTCTACGAACGCCATCAGATCCACGGCGACCTCACGTTCGCCTCCAGCCGCCTGTGGGTTCAGGACAGCACCGTGGAACTCATGAACACCTACGAGGGGCAGTTCGACTACCGCTTCCAGAGCGGCGAGCTGCGCACGGTCAGCGCGGTGATCGGCGGCGGCTCGACCACGGCCGACGTGATGCACTCCAACTTCGAGTTCCACCACTCCGGTCTCGGCCGCTGGACCACGAAGGACACCGTCGTGCAGAACACCTACGGCCAGCTCCTGATCGATCCGAACGCGCCGTCGATCCTCTCCGGCTCCGGCCACAAGGCCGGCCCGCACGGCGACCTGATCCACCTCGGCAGCAAGGCTCAGGTCACGCTCAGCGACTCGGAGTACCGGTTCCGTCTGCTGTTCCCCGCGAACAACCCGAACCCCATCACCGCGACCCTGCCGGTCGGTTCCCCGACCACGCTCTCGCTGGGCAGCGCACAGTTCCCCGGCGTGGACTGGACGCTCTCGCTCACGAACACCGAGGTGCCGATCTGGGATCTCGCAGCCTACGACATGTTGTCCGGCCCCGTGACGAAGACCGTCACGGTCAACGACGTGGCAGAGCTCTACGCCGAGATGGCGGGACGCAACCTCGTCGGCGACGCAGTGCCGTTCCGCGGCACGCTGACGCGCGTTCCGACCGGTCCGGGCGAACTCGCGGTGCTGGACACGTTCAACGTACGCTGGCGCGCCGGTGCCTTCCCATCCCAGTTGCACCTGTGGGCGTGCTACTTCGACGGACCTGCGACGGACCTGCGCCTGCACGGTGGCGGTCCGTCCTACGTGGCCGAGCTGTTCTGCTGGGACGGCGCCCGGGTCGCCTACCTGGGCACGCCGGGCACCTACGATGCGGAGTGCCAGGCGACCGTGATCCGGTGTTTCGACCAGGGTCAGCTGACGCTGCGCGACGGCGCGTTGGGCACGACGTACACGCTGGGGCTGATCGAGGCGGCGAACAACGCCCAGATCGTGATCGACCACTGCAAGGTCGTCGCGCCCATCGCGGTTCGTGCGCTCAACAACTCCCACATCAGCGTCTTCAACATGACCGACGCCGATTGGGACAAGCTCGACAAGTACTTCGACGGGACCTCGAGCATCATCAGGTTCTGAGCAAGGCCGCTTGCGCGGACTTGCTCAGGTCCTCGTCGCGCCCAAGTAGCGCGACTCCGGATCGACGCGGTGCAGCGCCGACCCTTCCGAGTGGCACGACGGAACGTGAGTACTACTGGCATCACGCCGCGCGCACGTGGCTCGATCGCCACGGCGAAGCAGCGATCCGCGTTCGCCGCCCGAGCCGCCGCGCTGACAGGCTCGGGGAGCGGTGCAGGGATTGACCGCCCGCGCGATCCGGTCGACGCTCTTCTGTCCGTCGCGCGCTGCCCCCCGGCGCCGCGGCGCTCCCTTGTGATCGGAGTCCTCATGCCTGCTCCCGCAGCGTCGTTCGTCCTGCTCCTCGCGGCCGTCGTTCCCGCCCAGACGTATGTCGTCGACATGCTCAATGGACCGGGCGCCAACTTCACGACGATCCACGAAGCGCTCGCTGCCGTACCCGACGGATCGACGATCGTCGTCCGGGCGGGCCAGTACCCGGCCTTCCAGATCAACGCCCGCAGCATGACGATCCTCGGCGAGCCCGGCGCGACCGTCGAACAGGGCCCGCTCGGCGCGATCCTGATCTCGGGCGCGTCCGCGAACCAGCAGGTGGTGCTGCGCGGGCTCGGGTGGGCCAGCGCCAGCGGCCAGGCCCTGGTCTGGATCGCGAACTCGCTCGGCACGATCCTGCTCGACGGCTGCTACTCGACGATGGCGATGGCGCCCGACGGCGGCCTGCTGCGCATCTCCAACTCTGAGGCGGTGCACGTGCGCGACACGACGATCGTCGCGCGCTCCACGCCGGTTCGGGTCGACGGCAGCAGCGCGACGTTCACGCGTTCGACGCTGCGCAGCCTCACACTCGCCGTCGGCATCTACCAGCACTTCGGCCGGGTCGAGCTCGACGATTGCCTCGTCGAGGGCTCGGGCGGCTTGTTCCCGTTCGAGAACAACGGCGTCGTCGTCGGCGTCGCCCCCGGCGACCTCGTCGTGCGTGGTGGAACGCGCCTCGTGGGCTACCAGCCGTGGGGCGCGGCCTACGGCGTCGGCGGCCACGGCGTGGTCGTGATCGATCCCAACACCACGCTCACGAACGTGAACCTCGGGCTCGTGAGTCCGGTGCTGACCTCGCCGTCGGTGCACGCGCTCGCGAGCTGCGCGGCGTCGACGGGCGCGCTCGGCACGACGGCCAGCGCGACCCTGACGGGACCCGCCGGCAGCGCGTGCTTCCTGCTCGCGGGCTTCGCCGGCCCGCGGCGCGCGATCCCGGGCATCGACCAGGACACGTGGCTCGCTGCGGGCACCGAGATCACGGTCGCCGTCGGCGCCACGTCGGTCACGGGTGGCTACGCGGTGCCCAACGCGCCGGGCCTGCTCGGCCTCGTGATCGCCTGGCAGGGGCTGACGTACGACGTCACGAACGGCCTGCAGTTCAGCAACCCGTCGATCTACACGCACTGGTAGCGCGGCTGCGGCTGTGCCCGCCGGACTTGCTGGTCCGTGGAGCCGCGTCTACCCACCGGACGTGGCCTCGCCCGCGGAACTCATCGACATCGTGAGGCGCGTGCTCGAGAACGAGCCACACGTGCGATGGGCCTGCGTGTTAGGTTCCGTGGCTCGTGGGGACGAAGGCCGGGATCTGGACGTTGCCCTGATGCCGACCGCGTCCATGCCCCGCGGGTGCCGTTGCGTGGGGCCAGCTCGTGGCCCTATTCGAGGCCGCGGCGGTGCGCGAGGTCGACCTCGTCGATCTGCAGCACGCCGAGCTGCCGATGCTCGGGGCGTCGGCGAACTGGCCGCGGTGCAGGGAAAGCCGGTCGACATCGGCGGTTACTACCAGCCCGACCCCGAGCGCACCGCTGCGGCGATGCGGCCGAGCGCGACCCTCAACACGATCGTCGGCGGCTGAATCGCCGCCGGCCCGTTACACCACGGGAGCGGCTGGGATAGTTGCCGCTCCAATGCAGTTCACGACCCTCATCGCCGGCCTGCTGACCCTCGCCGCGGCGGCCGCGCAGTCCCATCCCGCCCAGGCTGTCGCGCGCACGCTGCTCAGCGGCAAGCTGGTCTACGACGAGGCCCGCCAGCGGCTGGTGTGTGTGCTCGGCAACGGCGTCGTCCAGGAGTACGACGGCGCCTCGTGGGCGATCTCCGACGTGTTCGGACCGGCCAACGCCCAGGTTGCCTACGACGAGGTCCGAGCGCGCACGTACCTGACCTACCTCGACGTGCGTGAGTACGACGGCCACTCCCTGCGCACCGTGGGGACGTCGCCGATCCTGCAGAACCTCGCCGCGGATTCGCACCGCGGCCGGCTCGTCGGGCTGTGGGTCCCGCCGAACGTGACGCCTCCCGTGCTCCAGATCACCGAGTTCGACGGCGCCGGCTGGACCGGTGTCGCGACGTTCCCCGGCGCGCGCGTCTGCCTTAGCTGCGCGTTCGATCGCACGCGACACACGACGGTCTTCCAGATGGTCGTCGCCGGTGCGACGAACGGCTTCGAGACCTGGGAATGGGACGGTACGGCGCTGTCGGGCCCGTTCACGGACGGCGTCAATCGGAGCCTGTGCGCCTACGACGCCACGCGCGGGCAGGTGATCGGGCTGGCCACTTCCGCGGCCAACGCCGCGACCTACGCGTGGAACGGCGCCACCTGGACCGCGTTGCCCGCGTCGTCGCCACCGGTCGGCGCCACGTCCCTGGCTACGGACGGTCGCAACGGCCGCGTCTACCTGCTCTCGAACGCCGCCGCCGGGCGGCGGGACCTGTTCGCGTGGAACGGCACGCAATGGCAGGCGTCGGTGCCATGCCCCACGCCGAGCGTGTCGACCTCGATGGTGTTCGACACATCGCGCCAGCGCGCCGTCATGTTCGGCTACGACCAGCAGTTCGCCGAGCCGCGCCAGCACGCCGAATTCGACGGCTTTCAGTGGCACCGCATCGCCATCCCCCCGACGGCGCCCCTGGGTCTGCGGTCTTCGGGATCCGAGTACGACGCCGTGCGGAACGTGACCGTCGTCTTCGGCGGCCTGTTCGCGAGCGGTGTGAGGTCGGGCGAGACGCACACCTGGGACGGCGCGACGTGGCAGCTCGCCGCCGTCACCGGCCCATCGCCGCGCGTGTCTCCGGCGCTCGCCTTCGACCCGATCCGCGGCGTCGTCGTGCTGGTCGGCGGCTTCGACGCCAACGGTCCGCGCAACGACCACTGGCAATGGAACGGCTCGACGTGGAGCCAGATCGCCGCGAACACCCCACTGGCAGGCGGACGCAACCTGCTCGGCTTCGACCCGCAGCGCGCGCGGCTGGTGTCGCTCGATGCGCAGCTGCAGACCTGGGAGCACGACGGCGTCGCGTGGACCCTGCTGGCCGGCAGCGGCCCGGGAATGGCCGCGGCGACGCGCCTCGTCTGGATGCCGAGCGAACTCGCATTGGTCGCCACGCTCGCCGACAGCACCTTCACCCGGAGCATGAAGTGGGACGGCGTCGCCTGGTCACCCACCGCGCTGCCGGCCGGCGAATACGTTCACGACAGCGTGCGAGGCGCCAGCTACGTGAGCACGGCGAGCGAAACCCTGAAGATCGCGGGCTCGTTGGCCAGCACGTACGACTACGGCACCGGCTGCGGCGGCGCCGGAACGGATACGAGCCTGACCGCGTTCCGCGCGCCGCGCCTCGGTGACGCGGCGTTCCACCTCGACCTGCGGGCCGACGCCCGCCAGCAGCCCGCGCTGATCGGCATCGGCTTCGGCTCGGGCTCCGCGCCGCTCGGCAACGGCTGCACGCTGCTGCTGCAGAACCCCCTGGCGACGTGGCTGTCGGCCACCGACGCGGACGGCTTCTGGCATCAGAGTCTGCCGCTGCCCGGTGTGCTGGCGCTGCGCGGCTGGGGCCTGTTCGCGCAGGGCGCCGTGCTCGATCCCGCGTCGCCGGGCGGCTTCGCGATGACCCAGGGACTCGCGCTCAGCCTCGGCGACTGACGGCTACTGCACCAGCCAGCCGGAGCCGGGTCGCCGCGGATGTCGCGCGACGCGCCGCGTCTGTGGACCTCCGTGTCGCCTCCGGCAGGGAGCAGGTGTCGGTGCTGGCGTCGTCGCAGGCGATCGCAATCGCGCGAGCATCCCGACCGCGCAGACGACGGTTGGCCTGCGCTGGGCGAGTGCATCGGCGCATCGCCTGTTTCCCGGCCGTTGCGTCAGTTCGCATCCCAGCGGAACGTCCACAGGGGAAGTCCGCTCTCCGGGTCCCGCACCTGCCGCAGCGCGCGGAAGCCGAGGCGCTCGTAGAACGGCACGTTGTCCGGCTGTGCAGTCTCCAGGTAGCAGGGGTGGCCCGCCTCGCGGGCACGACGCAGCATCGGTTCGAGCAATGCGCGCCCCAGCCCGCGCCCGCGAGCGCCCGGTTCGACCCCGACGACCATCACGTACCAGTGCGGCCCCTGGACGTCCGCACCGTGGAACGGGTCGAGGAATTGCAGCACGGCAAGGAAACGGCTGGCGGCCTGTTCCCCGATGGTGGCGGGCAGCCGATCGAGGCCGGCAGCGATGGCTCGCTCCTCCGTCACGTCGGTAGAACCCGGCGGAAGGCAGACCGCGGCGCCAGACGGGGTCCCTTCCGTGGCGAACACCTCACCGAACATGAGGCCGTACCTCAGCACCGGTTCGAAGTGGGCTGGCGAGAGCCGCCGGCGCTCCGCCGCGTCGGGGAAGACGTACCTCTGCAGCGGATCGTCCTGGAATGCGCGGGCGAGCGCTTCGGAAGCCTCCGTCAGCTTGCACGGATCGAGTTTCGCGATCGTCATCGGTAGGGGGAGTAGCGGTTGCACGACGAGGTCGAGCCGAGCGAATCCAACGGCCCGGCGGTCGGCTGGCCGCGGCGGGCGGCAGGCACCGAGCATAGCTCGCGACGCCATCGGGAACGCAGGACACGAGACGTCGACGAAGTTGCTGATCGCCACGGGCTCGAGCCGAACTCGCATCGGCCGGCGGCCAACCGTAGTCAGCCCCCATGCACGTCAAGCCCCCAGGCGTCGGATTCGACCGTCGTACCCTGTTCGCCGGTGCACTGGCCGCACCGTTCGTGGCGCGCGCGCCGGCGGAGACCGCCACGAACGCGACGCTCGCGCAGATCCTCGAAGGTGCGCATGCGCTCGTCGCGCGGCACCTGCAGGGCGAGAAGCCCAACGACGAGGCATGGGTGCACGGCGCGACCGCGCTGTTCGCGCAGCTCGACGCGGTGCCACCCGACCCGTTCGGCACGATGACGGCCCAGGAGAAGGCGTTCCTCGACGCGCACTCGTGGACCTATCGCCGCGAGGGTCGCGTTCCGGCAGACGGTGCGCGCCCGGCAGTGATCACGCACCAGATCCACGTCGCGCCCGGCGGCGCGATCCCGCTGCACGATCACCGCGGCATGTTCGGCGCGATCCTCTGCGTCGACGGCGACCTCGAGATCCGCAGTTTCGACGTCGTCGACGGCGGGACCGACACGGCCGAGGTCACGCTGCAGGAATCGGCGCGGCAGTGGCTGCGCCCGGGACGCTTCTCCTTGTTGACGCGCGCGCGCGACAACGTGCACGAGTTCCGCGCCGGCCCCGAGGGCGCGCGCGTGCTCGACCTGTTCGTGTGGCTGCACGCGGCGGCGCGTTCGCACGATCTGGCGTGGGTGGACGACGCGACGAAGGCGGCGCGGCGGTACCGGGCGCGGTGGGTTTGAGGGGGCGGCTGGGTGTGGTCGCCGCGGTCGTCGCCCTCATCCCACCGCGGCACCACCCGCGAACGCAACCCCGCCGCCGGAACCAGCACCCCGTGATACGTCACCAGGTGCCGCCGCGGTCGCGGCACCAGCGGCGTGAGCGCGCTGGCCGGCTACCTGCCGACGGTGACGCGCAGCGCGGGGCTGAACGCGAACCCGGGTGCCGCCGGGTCGAGGGCAGCCGCCTGCGCCGTGAACGAGAAGCCCTGCAGAGAGGCCGGCAGCGCGCCTGCCACGCTCGCGAATCCGCCGGGCGTTGCGATCGTGAACGAGAGCACGTCGAGCGTCGGCACGTAGGACGTGCAGCCCGCGAGCGTCGTCGAGCCGGGCGTCGTCGACGCGGCGAACGCGCACAGCGTGTTGGCAGCCGCATCCAGGAGGTCGAGGGAGAACGCCGGCGCGCCGACGTGCGGTGACGACGCGGTCAGCCGCAGCGCGCGGCCGCAGCCGGAACCGATCGTCTGCACGTTCGCCGGCGCGGCTGCGTCGATCGCCCAGACGTCGCCGAACATCAGCGTCGCACCGTTCTGTTCCACGCGGTTGCCACCGAACAGCAGCAGTCGCTGCGAGCTCGGATCGAAGGCTAGCGTCGCGCCCTCGCGCGCCGGCGGCGCGTTCGGCAGCACGCGTTGCGTCCACGTCGCGCCGTCCCACTCCCACAGGTCGTCGAAGAACTGAAAGAAGTTCCAAACGTTCGGGCCGGTGACCGGGTTCCGTCCGCCGAACAGGACGACGCGCCCGCGACTGGCGTCGTAGGTCGCGGACCAGACGCCCGAGTAGTTCGTGCGCGCGGGGGGCAGCGCCGCCGCCGCATGCAGGTTCCACGTCGTGCCGTTCCATGTCTGCGTTGCCGAAGTCGTCGGCTCGATCAACACGAGTTCGTTGCGCAGTGCGTCGTAGGCGAGCGTGCGCGTCCCTGCGGTGGAGAGCGGCGTCACCGATTGCCACGAGGTGCCGTTCCAGGCGACGACGTGGGTGCTCGAGAGTGCGACGACGGCGCCGAGACCCGCGTGCCAGACGGGGTTGCTGTGGATCGTGGTGGCGGTCGGGATCGGCGCGCTCCACGTCGTTGCCGTGCGTTCCCAGACGGCGTCGACGAGGAACGGCTGCACGCCCACGGCGACGAGGCGCTGGCGCACCGGATCGTAGGCGACGCCGTTGCTGCGGAGCAGCGCTGGCGGCGGCGGTGCACTCTGCCAGTGGTCTTGGTGCCACTCGAGGGTCCGATGTTCGTGCACCCCGACCAAGGAGTTGGTGGCCGCGTCGAACGCAAGGCTGGCCAAGCGGTCCCAGGCGAGATGCTGCTCGGTCGAGCTCCAGGCTGCGCCGTTCCACAGATGCGTCCCAGAGTGACCCAGGCTTCCGTACCCCGCGATGATGCGGAAGCCGCCGACTGCGAAGGTGCGATTGCCGGCGACGTCGAACACGCTCACGTGCCCTGCGAGGTCGAGGCCCGATGGCCCCAGAGGAAGCCACGATCCTGCGAGCAGAAGCCAGCGATCGTCGAGCGTCGTCGAGGACGAGTAGCCGCCGTGCAGCACTGCTCCACCGAGCGAGGCGTCGAACGTAAGCGACATACCCTCTCGCGAAGTCGGCAGCGCAGTCGGCTGCTGCTGCGTCCACGAGGCGCCGTCCCACTCGAAGTGCTGGAGCACGGGTGGGACCGCGTAGCTCGGGAGGATGGCGACGATCCGGGAACGAACCGGATCCGCGACGAGCGCGACGCGGTGTGGCGGGAACCCCGAAGCCGCGACCTGAGTCCACGTCGTGCCGTCATAGGACCAGTCGGTGGTCGGTGCCCAAGGCCACGTGTTGCCGCCGATCAGCAGCACCGCGCCGTTCGCCGGATCGAACACGAGCTTGTGGCCGGTCTGTGGCGGCGGCGACACGATCGGCGAGCGTTGCGTCCAATCGACGCCGTCGTACTCCCACGTGTCCGCGAGCAACGCGCCCGGGGCGACGTAGTACTGGTATTCGGTGCAGCCGCCGAACAGCACGACGCGGTTGCGCGCCGCGTCGAACGCCATCGCGTATCCGTCGCGGGGCGGTGGCGTGTTCGCCGTGTGCCGCAGGGACCAGCGTTCGTGCACCCACTCCCATGTGCGGGAGACCGCAGCGCGGCCGCTGCACTCGAACAGGACCATGCGCTGCCGGGCGGCGTCGTAAGCGAGCGACTTCTGGCCGAGATTGGTCAGCACGGGCAGGCGATGCCAGGACGGCGTCTGGGCCGCCGCGACGGTCGTGAGCGCGAGCGTCAGCAGGGACGAGGAGAGGCGCATGGCGCCTGTTAGCCACGTCGATGCGCCGCGCAACAGCTCCCCTCGCGCAGATCTCACCCCAGGTCGATGCGCGCAGTCACCTCGTCGCCGCCGCCGCTCACCTCGAACTCGACTTCGCCGGCCAGATCGCCGCTCGTGAACTGCAGCCGCCACGTGCCGCGCGGCAGGTGGCGCGACACGGTCAACGGGCGCAGCGAGTGGCCGCCAATGGTGCCTTCGTATTCGCCGCCGACCTTGCCTGCGGCGCTGACGAACCGGCAGGCGTAGCGCTCCGGCTGCGCGCCCTCGGGGAACCACACGTCGACACGGCACAGCGAACCGGGGACGAGCTGCAGGCGCACCGGGGACGTGGCGCCGGCGACGACCTCGAGCGCGCCGTTGAACGACACGATGCCGCTGCCGTGACCGGTCATGGTGTAGACACCGGGCGTCAGGTTGTCGGCAGTCACCTCGCTGCTGCGGCCCGGCGTCAGCTTGGTGCTGCGCGAGAACCCTTCTCATGGAAGGAACTCCAAGTTGCAGTTCGGATCACCCGAACCCCACCCCCGCCACGAACACCGCCGGCGGACCCCCAGTCAACCCGCCGCCACACCCGCCATCCCCCTGCCCCCGAACCCCTCCCGGCGCCCCTTCACTCCATCACCACAGCCACCTTCTCGATCGACTCCGGCGCCGTGACCGCCGCCAGCAGTCGCCGCCGGCCGCCGCAGTGCGGGCACACCAACAGCTCGGCGCGCTGTTCGGGCCACGGGGTGCCGTCGTCGTTCGGGTTCGCCTTCTTCATGCTGTGTTCTGCGCCGGTTCGCGCGCCGTGATGTCGGCCGAGGCGACGTGGTCGGCGAGGCCGCGGCCCGGGAACCAGCCGTCGATCGTCGCGCGCAGTTCGTGTTTGGGTTCGATGCGCACGTCGACGAAGCCGGCGCCCTGCATCATCGTGGTCAGCGCGTCGATCGTGGCCGCGCCGCCGACGCAGCCGGCGTAGAGGTCGAGGTCGGCGCGCAACGCCGCAGGCAACTCGCCGAACGCGACGACGTCGCTGATCTGCAGGCGGCCGCCGGGGCGCAGCACGCGGAACGCCTCAGCGAACACGCGCGGCTTGTCGGGCGACAGGTTGATCACGCAGTTCGACAGGATGACGTCGACGCTGGCTTCGGCCACGGGCAGTTGTTCGATCTCGCCGAGCCGGAACTCGACGTTCGTGCGCCCGCTCTTGCGCAGGTTCTCGCGCGTGTGCTGCAGCATCTCGGCGGTCATGTCGACGCCGATGACACGGCCGGTCTCGCCGACGGCGCGCGTCTTCATGGTTCACCCGGCAAGACGCCGCATCCGTGAAACGGACGCACCGGCGGCGGGATTTCCCGCGGCGTGCGGGCCAAGCTCACTTCGCGGCGTCGACCTTCGGCAGCGGCTTGCTGACGTCCTCGCGGCGGTCGTCGAACACGATCTCCACGGCGGTGTCGCACTTCGCCGCCTCCTCCGCGGTCAGCGCCCCGGCCGCGACGAGCTTGT
>CAYMPV010000006.1:0-232706 GCA_964392305.1 uncultured candidatus Brocadiaceae bacterium | reverse complement strand
CGATCGCGCGCGCGCTCATGAACGACCCGCTGTTCCTGCTGGCCGACGAAGCCACCGGCAACCTCGACAGCAACACCGAACTCGAGATCCTGGCAGTGCTCGACGAACTGCGCGCCGAAGGCGTCACGATCGTGATCGTCACCCACAACGAGAACGTCGCCCAGCGCGCCGACAAGACGCTGTGGCTCAAGGACGGCGAGGTCGAGAAGATCGTCGACAATCGCCTGGCGCAGAACTCTTCGGCGCCGAGCGGCGGAGGTGCGTCGTGATCCGCGACAACATGCGCACGGTCAAGCTCGGGCTCAAGAGCCTGATGCTGCACAAACTCCGCAGCTGCCTGACCACCGCCGGCATCCTGTTCGGCGTGGCCTCGGTGATCGCGATGCTCGCGGTCGGCGAAGGCGCCAGCAAGGAGGCGCTCGACCGCTTCCGCGACATGGGTGTGACCAACATCCTGGCCCGCAGCGTCAAGCCGCCGGACACGCAGCAGAGCAGTTCGCAGAGTGCGTTCTCGGCGATGGCCTACGGCCTGCTGTACCAGGAAGCCGACCTCGTGCAGTCGGCCCTGCCCCGGGCCAAGGTCGTGCGTGTGCGTGAGGTGCAGCGGCCGCTGATGCGCGGCGAGAACTTCCGCACCACGATCGTGGTCGGCACCGAGACCGACTTCCTCGAAGTCACCAACATGCACGTCGGTGAAGGCCGCTGGCTCAGCGAGGTCGACGACCAGACCCTCAGCAACACCTGCGTGATCGGCGCCAGCCTCGCCAACACGCTGTTCCCGCTCGAGAACCCCCTCGGCCAGACGGTGCTCACCGGCAACGACGACCGCTACGTGGTCGTCGGCGTGCTCGAGTACCAGGGCCGCGCTGCTGGCCCGGCCGGCACGACCTACGACGAGTGCATGTTCATCCCGATCTCGACGTCGCGCCGCCGCTTCGGCGAAGAGGTGTCGACGCAATCGGGCGGTTCGTTCAAACGCGAACGCATCGAACTCAACGAGATCAAGGTCAAACTCGAGACCTCCGAGGAGGTGCAGAGCGCGGCGCGGATCCTGCGCGACCTGCTGCTCGAGGCGCACAAGCAGCAGAACGACGTCGAGATCACCGTGCCTCTGGAGCTGCTCAAGCAGGAGGAGGCGAGCAAACGCATGTTCAACATCGTGCTCGCCGTGATCGCGTCGATCAGCCTGCTGGTCGGCGGCATCGGCATCATGAACGTGATGCTGGCGACGGTCACCGAACGCACCCGCGAGATCGGCATCCGCCGCGCGCTGGGCGCCAAGCGCAAACACATCATCCAGCAGTTCCTGGTCGAAGCCGGCGTGCTGTCGGCGCTGGGCGGCGTGGTCGGCGTGCTGCTCGGCATGCTGGTGCCGATCGGTATCGAGGCCTGGTTCGCGCAGAAGACGATCATCCTGGTGCCACACGTGATGCTCGCGTTCGGCATCTCGGCCGCGGTCGGCGTCGTGTTCGGCATCTACCCCGCATGGCGGGCGGCCAACATGGATCCGGTCGAGGCGCTGCGCCACGAGTGACGCCAACGGCGCCGCCAGCACTCAGGACTGGCCCGCTGCCGCCGACAACGTCGCGGCACCGGCCTGCGCCAGAGCTGCGAGTTCGGGGTCCTCGGCGCCGCCGCCCCGCAGATCGCGCCAATGCCGCACCGCCAGGCGCACCAGGTCGAGAGTCAGCAACTCCACCCCGTCGACGGCCAGCGCCCCATTCTCCTGCCGCCAGCTCGCTGCCACGAACGCGCCACGCAGCCAGAAGTCGTCGGCACCACGCTCGAGCATCCAGGCCAATCCGGCCTCGGCAGGCCGCGAAGCATCGAGCAACGCACCGACGTCGTGCAGCAGGGCCACCGCGCCGAGTTCGCCGAGTCGGCTCTGCGGCCAGCCGGCGAGGCGCGCCAGATGCACGGCCACGACCGCGACGTGCAACGCCTGCCGCAGCGCCTTGGGTTCGCCCTGCAGCAGCGTCAGCGGCTCGAGCCCTCCGGGCAGTTGCAGCAGGTACTCGACGACACCGTGCAGCACGCAGCGGGCGATGCCAGGAGCGATGCGACGTTCGTCGACCATCGCCATCAGCTGGTTCTCGAGGTAGACCGCGCGCAGGTGCGAATCGCCAGCCTCGGTCACGGCGCGTTGGCGGCCCAACGTCAACACCGGCTCTGCGGCGGCACCACGCACCCCGACGTGGATGCGCGCCTCGCCCGTCGGACCTGGCGTGCCGACCGCGGCGGCGGCGAACCCGCTCGACCATTGCGCCAGGTCCTCCGCATCGACATGGCGATCGAACAGGATCTCGCTGACGCCGTGCGCCTGCATCTGCTCGGCGAGTCCCTTGGCCGCCGCGAACACGTCGACGGCGAGCGGGATCAGGTGACCGTCCACGAAGATCGCACCGCAGTTCTCGTGCACGATCAGGTAACTCTCGTCACCCATCGCGTCGCCGAGCGCCAACCTCGCCGCGGCGGCGACGACGTCGAGGTCCTTCGGCGCGCGGCCGGACGCGGTCTCGACGAGGGCCCAGAGCGCCGCGATGCACCGCCGATTGCTCGCGTCCCTGCTCATCGATTGCCGCCGGCCGAAGCCGACCCGATCAGGCCTGCTGACCGATGTGCTTCTCGACCAGGTCGATGAGCTCGTCCGGCTCGAACGGCTTGCGGAAGTAGTCCGCGGCGCCCATGTCGGTGCTCTTCTGGTGGCCACGAGCGTGCTCGCGGGCCGTGAAGATCACGACGGGGATGTGCGCGGTCGCGGTGTCCCGCTTCAGCCGCGTGAGCGTCTCCCACCCGTCGATGCCCGGCATCATGATGTCGAGCAGGATCAGGTCAGGGGTCTGCCCCTTCGCCTTGGTGATGCCATCTTCGCCGTTGGTGGCCGACTCGACTTTGAAGCCGGCCGCCTCCAACACCATCTGGGTGCTGACGATGATGAGCTTCTCGTCTTCGATGATCAGTACGGTCCGTTGCATGACGAATCTCTCCGCGGTGTGCGCTAGACCTCGGCGGTCTCGGCGGACGGTTGGTAAACCGGCAGCGCAAAGGTGAAATCGGCTCCCTGGCCCAGTTGGCTGGAGATCTTGATCCGACTTCCGTGCGCTTCCACGATTCCCCGGGCGACGAACAGGCCCAATCCGGCGCCGCCGTGGTGCCGGGTGAGGGGGTCTTCGACCTGGAAGAACTTCTCGAAGACCCGCCGCTGGTAGCGCGGATCGATGCCGATGCCGTCGTCCTTGACGCCGAAGACCAGTTCGCCCGAGTCCGTGACCTCGATGCGAACGGCGACGTGGCCCTCGTCAGGCGCGAACTTGATCGCGTTCTCGACCAGCGCCTGGCAGGCCCGCCGCAGATCCGAACGATCGCCGTAGATGCCGAGGTCGGTCTCCGCGACGTGCAGCTGCAGGTCGATGCGCCGGTCGCGCGCCGGCTGCTCGAACGGCGCCAGCAGGCCGTTGGTGAACTCGGCGACGCTGAACACCTCGCGGTCCTGGCCGTAGTCGGCCGACTCGAGGTTGCCCAGGTTGATGAGCTTGTCGATCTGGTGCTCGAGCCGCACCGACTGCTCGCGGATGCTCTCGCAAACGCGCTGCTGTGGCTCGGAGAGGGCGCCGAGCGCGCCCTTGACCATCATCGTCGAGAACGTCTTGATGCCGGTGAGCGGCGTGCGCAGCTCGTGCGCGACGATCGACAGGTACTGGTTCTTGAGCTGGTCGGTCTTGAACTCGGCGGTGACGTCCTTGAGCACCGACAGGGCGCCGGCCGGTTGCCCGCGGTAGTCGAGCACGCGACTGGTGATGCACTTGATGTACAGCAGGTCCTGCTCGCTGTGGTGCACTTCGACCGTCTGCGTGACCTCCTTGTGGCTCTCGAGCCGACCGTGATCGGCACCGAGCGCGCCGACCAGTTCGGTACGGCCCTGCATCGCCGCAATGGGCTTGCCGAGGGCCACGAAGGACTTCACACCGAGCAGGTCCTCGGCCACCGGATTGAGGAGCGTGACGTTGCCGGCACGGTCCACGAACACGATGCCGTCCATGATGTTCGTGATGATGGTCATCATTCGGGACAGGTCGAGGAAGAAGGTCTCCTGGGATTCCGAGAAGCGCACCGCCTGCTGTGCGCATCGCTGCCGCAACTCCTCGGATTGGAACTCGAGGCGACGAATCTCCTCGCGAACCTGGGCGGCCTCGTCACGGCGCACCCGCGCGCGCGCCAAGGTCGCTGCGGCGGCCGCCGGCGTGCCGTCCAGGGGCAGCAGGTCGTGGCAGCCGAGCTCCATCGCCAGGCGGTAGGAATCGATCGTCGGCGTCGAGCCACAACCGAGCACCAACGTCGCACCGCGCTGCAGCGCGCTCTGCGACAGCAGCGCCAGCTCGCCCGCACCCAGGCAGTCGGCGGCCAGCACCAGGTCGACGCAGGTCGCGCCCAGATGTGCCGAGGCCTGCGTCAACGTGTCGGCGACCACGACCTCGTGTTCGCCCTTCTCGAGCAACTCGAGGTAGCGGGCCTGCGTCGCAGGAACGGGGTCGACGATCAGGATGCTCGCGATCTTCGCCATCACTCACCGGCGCAGGACAACGGAACGTTGCGGGGCGTCGCCGCGGATCCGCGACTCCCCGCTGCCATCGGCAGGCCAACCGCCTACTTGGCGCTCTTGATCGCCGACAGGGCATCGTCCTCGCGGTCGTAGATCGCGAGGTGCTTGCTGATGCGCATGATCTCGAAGATCTTGATGATGAACGGCTTGATGTTGCTCAGGTAGAGCTTCGCACTGCGGCTCGACGTGACGTTGTTGGCCACGATGATCAATCCCACACCGCAGGAGTCGATGATCTTGACGTTGTCGAGGTTCAGCACGAAGTGCTGGAAGCCCTCTTCGATCTTGCCGTTGATCGTCTCCTTCAACGATTCCTTGAGCGCATCCGTGACGTAGAAGTTCAGGCTGCGGTCGTTGAACGAGATGATGACGGTCTTGTCGTCCTTGAGGGCCGTGACAGAAAGGCCTTGGCTCTTCTTCCCAACGATTTCCATGGCTTACCTCGATGGTTCGCGCGCCCGATTCCGCTGTAGGCGCCGGCAGTTCATCGACCCGCGACCGGTGGAAATTGAGGTCGCCCCTGCTTTTCTCGGTCTCGGCGTCGGGTGGCCGATGGCAAGGGCGATGAATCGATGCGCGGACCGCCGGATGGGATGACGCGACACCGGGCCGTACGGCCACCGAGGTCACGCCGCGATGGACGCGATGCAGCAGCCGCAACGCGGGCAAGCGGGCCACGACCAACCCAGGGGCCTCGACGTCGTGGCCGGTGCCTACGGATTGCCCGTGCCTACGGATTGCCCGCCTGTCGAGCACCCATCGGCAGGGTCCCCGCATGCTGAACGCCGGGCTCGGATGACTGTGCCGGGGCAGGTCCGCGCGCCGCTTCGACCACCTCGCGCCCCACCTCACCGACGGCGGCCTCGGCGTAACGTTGGGCGACGTTGGCGCGACCGATCTCGGCGAGCATGTTCGGGCTCTTGCGCAGCCCCAGCTGGTTGGCCTTGTTGGCGACACTGGTCACCGTGCGCCCCAGGGCCCGCGCCACCACGAGGTTGTCGAGGTCGGCGTAGAGGCGGCGCAACTCGGTGATCTCCGCTTCGGTCCAGCGCGGCATGCGGCGCCCGGATGCCGGCGCCACACGCGGCGCCGGACCCGAAAGGCGCTGCGCCACGAACCGCTTGTCCTTGGCCAGGCAATGTTGCGCGGCGACGCGCGCGATCTCGGCGCGGGTTCGACCGACCACCACCTCGAGATCCTCGTCCGAACGGGTGCCGTAGAAGTCCTTCAGGCGCTGCAGTTCGCCGCGATTCCAGGCGCCGCGGCCCGGGTTGCGGCGCAACTCGGCGACGCGGCGCTGCACCTCTGCGATCGACCGGCCGAGGATCGGGCCGAGCAGGCGCAGTTCGAGCGCCCCCCAGGCTTCGCGCAAGCGAGCGTCGTCGCTGTCGGTCCAGGCCCCGCGCCGCGGTGGCTGCCGCAGCAGGATCAGCGCCTTGCGCGCCGTGCTCTCGGGCGAACGCCGCAGCAGCCGGGCGGTGTCGACGACGCCGCGCCTGGGCAGCAGCTGCCGCAACCGTTCGAGCTCGGTGACGGACCAGTTGCCCCGGCGCAAGCCGCGGTCGGTCACGCCTCCACCTCGGGCGAACCGGTCAGGAAGCGTTCCCAGCGCACCTGGATCTCCTCCTGCACCAGCCGACGAACGTCGCGCGTGGACTTCATCAACACGGCGCGGGCAGCCAGGTCGCGGCACTCGTCGGCCGAGAAGCTGCGCAGCATCAACTTGACCCGCGGCAAGAAGACCGGCGCCATCGACAGCTCCCGATAACCGAGCCCGACCAGCAGCGGCGTGAACCAGTGGTCGCCGGCGATCTCGCCGCACACCGACGCCGGCTTGCCGGCGGCCGCCGCGGCAGCGGCGATCTGCTGCAGTACGCGCAGCACCCCCGGGTGGAAGGGGTCGTACATCTTGGCCACGCGCTGGTTGTCGCGGTCGACCGCCAGCAGGTACTGCACCAGGTCGTTGGTGCCGACCGAGACGAAGTCGACGACCGGCATCAGATCGTCCAGCACGTGCACGAGCGCCGGCACCTCCACCATCGCGCCGAGTTCGATCTCCGCGTCGTGGGCCACGCCGGTGTCACGCAGGTCCTGCACGAGCTGGTCGAGCACCTCGCGGCAGCGCAGCACCTCGCTGCGGCTGGTCACCATCGGCAGCAGGATGCGCGCGTGCCCGAGAGAGCTGGCGCGCAGGATCGCCCGCATCTGCGTGTAGAGGATGTCGGGCCAATCCAGACACAGGCGCAGCCCGCGCCAGCCGAGGACCGGGTTGCGTTCCTCGGGCATGCGGAAGTAGCCGAGCGGCTTGTCGCCGCCGACGTCGAGCGTACGGAAGGTCACGGGCTTGCCGCCAGCACCCTGCATCGCGCGCCGGTACATCGCCACCTGCTCGTCCTCGGTCGGGAACTGGCGGCGTTCCATGAACGCGAACTCGGTGCGGAACAGGCCGATCCCGGCGATCGTGCCGGTCTCGAGGGAATCGAGCTCACGCACCCCTTCGACGTTGGCGCACAGTCGCACGTGGGTGCCGTCCGGCGTCACCGAGGACTGCAGGCGCACCTCCGCGACCCGGCGCTCGATGTCGCGCTGCTCGCGCAACTGACGCTCGTAGTGGTCGAGGTCCTCCTTCGTCGGTTCGAGCACCACCACACCGGCGTCCCCGTCGACGATCGCCAGTGCGCCCGTCGAGGTCGTCAGCATGATCTCCTCGATGCCGACCACCGAGGGAATGCCCAGCGAGCGCGCCAGGATCGCGCCGTGAGAGTACTTGCCGCCGTGCGCGGTGACGATGCCGCGGATGTGCTCACGATCGAGCAGGCCGGCGTCGCTCGGCAAGAACTCCTCGGCAGCGAACAGGTAGTCGCGCCCATCCGCCGTGTACTTGGTGCGCTCCGTCGCGACCAGCGCGACCACCAGTTGGCGACCGATGTCACGCAGATCGGCGGCGCGTTCGCGCATCGACGGGCTGTCCATCGCCGCGAACACGTTCTCGTAGCGGGCGATCACGCGCTGCAGCGCCACCTCGAGGTTGACGCCGTGCGTGCCGATCTCGTTCTCGACGTCCCGCTTGAAGGTCGGATCGTGCAGGATCGCCATCTGCGCGTCGTAGATGCGCACGTCCTGCTTGGCGATCGAGCTGGCGAGCTCCTGCTGCAAGGAGTGCAGCCCCGCGGTGACCTCGTCGATGGCGGCGGCCAGCCGGTGCACTTCGGCCTGCACACCATCCGGCCCGACCTGCCACGTGGGGATGTGGTCGAGCGTGGTGTGGAAGTGCACGATCGGCGCGATCGCGACACCCGGCGCTGCAGCGATACCCTTGAGTTTGCGGCTCATCCGATGGCACGAGGTTTTCGGGGACGGTGCCGCACATTGCAACACGCGCGCTTCATCTGTTGGCCTCCACCTGCCGATCCAGGAGGGGAATCCGAGCTCGCCGATGAAGAACAAGGCCCAAACGCACGACGCAGCCGACGCGCTGCCCGACTTCCTCAACGAAGTGACCGAAGCCACCGAGGGGCTCGAGGAGCTGCTCGGCAGCGAGCCCGAGGCATCGGCCCTCGACGACGCGACTGCCGGTCTGCAGGGTGACGACGACTACGGCGAGGGTGAGTCCTACGACGACGGCGAGGACTACGAGCCCGAGGCGGATGCGCAGACGTCGCCGCGGCGCGCGTTGCACGACGAGTCCCATGCAGCCACCGGCTCGTCCACCGGCGGCGGCACCTTGGCGATGGTCGCCGGACTCGCGTGCATGCTCGGCGGAGTCGGTATCGGAGCCAGCGGCGTCGCCGCAGGCCTGGCGACCTACGGGCTGCAGCCGGGCACGCTGCTGACCGTCGGCGCCGTGATGTTGGCGGTCGGCCTGATGCGGCGCCACGTCGCCAGCATCGAGCAACGCATCGGCAGCGGCTCGGCAGCCGAAACGGCGGCCCTGCGCGCCGACGTGCAGCAACTCGTCGAGGCGCAGCGCGCCCACGAAGAACGCGCGCCAGCCGCGGGAGAAGAACTGCAGCACGTACTGCTGCTGTTGCAGCGCCAGGACGAGAAGGTCAACAACCTGACCAAGGCCATCAAGATGTACGGCAAGCCGCTGATGGAGATTGCCGGCCAGACCACCGAGCTGGCCGGGGCCCTCAGCCAGCTGCGCACGACCATCGACGGCAACGGCAGCGAGACCCGCGCCGCGATCGAGGCAGTGCAAGCCGCGGTTCCCGACAACACGGCGCTCACCGAAGGCGTCAAGCACGTGCTGAGTTCCGTGCAGAAGACTGCCGCTGCGATCGACCAACTCGCCAGGAATCCGGGCAAGGAAGTCTCGATCGAACCGCTGCAACAGCAGACCGGTCGCATCGAGGTCGCCGTGCAGGCGCTGGCACAGCGGCTCGAAGACACGGAGGTGCGCCGCAGCCTGGTGCGCCTCGAGGACGCCGCGAAGAAAGCGCACGACGAGATGCAGCAACTGCTGCGGGGCGAGAAGGTCAACGCCGTGGCCGCGCAGCTGCAGAAGGCCTTGGACACCGCGGCGTCGCGGCTGCTCGAAGGCATCGGCCAGCTGCGTGAAGGCAACCTCGGCGGTCTGGAGAGCTCCGTCAAGGAGATCCACCGCGAGGTCGCCGGCGTGGCCACGGTGGTGCACCAGATCCAGACCGCGGTGCGCAACGGCGCCCGCGCCGCCGCTCCGGCCGCTCCGGCCGCGGCGACCGCGGCGGCCCCCTCCGCACCCGCGCCGACCCCGGCGCGGACCAGCCCGGGACCGGCGCCGACGGCGCCCACTCCGGCGGCCGGCGACGCTGCGGCCTCCGGCTACCAGACCGGCGCGCGCAACACTTCCGGCAAGAACGTGCTCGGCGCGATCGCCAAGCTCAAGCAGATGAAGGGCTGAGCCTGGCCGAGCGGCTACGCTGCCGCGATGCCAGCGTCCGTCGACCCCAAGGTCTGCCCGCTCTGCGGCCGCGACAACACCTGCGCCATGGCGTCGGCCGGCGACGCCACCGCGGCCAACCCGTGCTGGTGCACGAACGTCGCCATCCCTGCGGAGGTCCTCGCCAGGATCCCCGTCGACGCCCGTGGCCGCGCTTGCCTGTGCCGCGCCTGCGCCGCCGGCGCAGCGGGTCGGGTCGTGACACGAGCCGCCACCGACCCCGGCGGCCGCGCCGCGGTGCTGCTGTGCCGGGACGACGATCAGGTGCTGGTTTCATTGCAGGGCGCACAGGTGCTCTCCTGGTGCCGCGCCGGTGAGGAACTGTTGTGGCAGGCGACGAACGCGACGTTCGTGCCCGGCAAACCCGTGCGCGGCGGCATCCCGCTGGTGTTCCCGTGGTTCGGCGACCACCCAGCAGCTGGACACCCGGCGCACGGCTTCGCCCGCACCCTCGATTGGCAACAGGGCGGCGAACAGCCCGAGCACGGCGTCAGCCTGCAGGTCGAACACTCCGGCGATCCAGGTTGGCCTCACGCCGTCGGCATGCGGCTGCAAGTGTTGCTCGACCCCGACCTGCACCTCGTCTGGACCGTGCACAACCGCGGCCCGGCGCCGATCCGCTTCGAGCAGGCGTTGCACACATACCTTCCCGTCGGCGACGTGCACGAAGCCAGCGTGCACGGCCTCGAGCACGTGCCGTGCAGCGAACACGCCGCCGCGCCGGCAGCGAGCTGGGACCGCGGCGCCCCCCTGCGCTTCGCCGCCGAAACCGACCGCATCTTCCAGGGCGTGCCCGACACGATCACGCTGCGGGCGCCCGCTTTGCGCCGCGAACTCGACCTCTCGACCACGAACGCGCGCTCGACGATCGTCTGGAACCCCTGGCCCGCGAAGACCGCCAGGCTGGCGCAGATGGCCGCCGACGACTGGCGCACCTTCGTCTGCATCGAGTCCGCCAACGTGCGTGAGCATGCGGTGTCGCTGGCCGGTGGCGCGGCCACCACAATGCAGCTCCGGTTCGCCGTCCGCCCGCTGGCCACAGCTGCGCAAGAGTCCTGATCGGCTACTCGATCTCGAGCAACAGTGCGCCGGCGGCGACCGCCTCACCCTTCTTGCAGCACACCCTCACGACCTTGCCGGCGCCCTCGGCCAAGAGCGGGTTCTGCATCTTCATCGCTTCGAGCACGACCAGGGTCTGACCCTCCTCGACCGCGTCACCAGCGGCGACCTTGAGGTCGACGACGATGCCCGGCATCGCCGCCCGCAGCTCACGTTTGCCGCCGAGCTTGTGGCCCGCGACCGCGTGGGCGGCGCGTTCACGCTCGTCCTCGACGCGCACCGCGAATCGCTCGCCGACCATCTGCAAGGTCACCTGGTCGCGCTCGACATCGGCGACGACGTCGTAGCTGTGGCCATCGACGAGCAGCGAGAAGGTCGCGCCGTCACCGACCAACGACAGGTCCAGCTCGAAGGTGCGGTCGCCACAGGTCGCCGTCAGCTTGCCGCCGCGGCGTTCCACCACGAACTCAAGCTGCTCGCCATCCAGTTCGGCGAAGTACTTCACGAGCGGTTCCTCCACAGACGTTCGCCGCGGCCCAGCATCGACCAGACGGGCACCTGCTGCCGGGCCTCGCCGCCGGCGACGGCAGACCCGGCACCGGCCCGCTCGGCGACCAGGAAACGGGCCGCCACCGCGGCCAACATCGCCAGCTCCCGACGTTCGGGCGTGATCGAACGATCGATGCGTTCGAGGATGCCGGTGTCGTAGTCGCCAGCGCGGAACTCGGCGTTGCGCAGCACCCGCAGCGCGACCGGCATGGCCGTCGCGACGCCGACGATGCGCAACTCGCGGATCGCCCGCTCACATCGCGCGATCGCCTGTTCGCGGTCCTCGCCGTGCACGATCAGCTTGGCCAACATGCTGTCGTAGTACGGCGTGACCTCGAGGCCGCGGAACAGCGCGCTGTCCAGTCGCACCCCTGGACCACCCGGCAGGTTCATGCGCGAGATCCGCCCGAGCGACGGAAAGTAGGTGTTGGGATCCTCGGCGTTGACGCGCACCTCGATCGCGTGACCACGCGGCTCGGCGACCGGCGACACCTTCTCGCCGGCGGCGACCCGGATCTGCTCCCGCACCAGATCGACGCCGTACCGCATCTCGGTGACCGGGTGCTCGACCTGCAGCCGGGTGTTCATCTCGAGGAAGTAGAACTCGCCCGCCGAGAACAGGAACTCGACCGTACCGGCGCCGACGTAGCCGACCGACCGCGCCAGCTCACACGCCGCTGCGCCCATGCGTTCGCGGATCGCCGGGGTCAACGCGACGCACGGCGACTCCTCGACCAGCTTCTGGTGACGACGCTGCACCGAGCACTCGCGCTCGCCGTAGTGCACGACGTTGCCGTGCTTGTCGGCCATCACCTGGATCTCGACGTGGCGCGGCCTGGTGACGAACTTCTCGAGGTAGACACGATCGTCGCCGAACGCGCCGCGCGCCTCGGCGCGGGCCAGCTCGAACGCCTCGACCAGCTGCTTCTCCTCGCGCACGATGCGGATGCCCTTGCCGCCGCCGCCCGCCGCAGCCTTGAGCATCACCGGATAACCGACCTCGCGCGCCGCTGCGACCAGTCGCCCGGCGTCGACGTCCTCCTGCAGACCCGGCACCAGCGGTACCCCGGCCTGCATCGCGATCCTGCGCGCCTGCACCTTGTCACCCATCGCCACGATCGCTGCCGCCGGCGGCCCGAGCCACTCGATGCCGGCCGCCTGACACGCTTCGGCGGCCGCGGCCTTCTCGCTCAGGAAGCCGTAGCCGGGGTGCAGGGCGTCGCAGCCAGCAGCCACGGCCGCGCCGATCACCTTGTCGACGTCGAGGTAACTCTCGGCCGGGCGGCTGCCGCCCAGGTGCACCGCGCGGCTGGCGCGACGCACGTGCAACGCGTTGCGGTCGGCGTCGGAGAACACGGCGACGGTCTCGATGCCCATCTCCTGGGCGGTGCGGATCACGCGCAGCGCGATCTCGCCGCGATTGGCCACCAGGATGCGTTTGAAGTGCGGCATGTCGAGGAAGGGCGAGAAGGGTAGCCGCCGGCGGCGATGAAGCAACGCACAGCGCGCCAACGGAGTGAGCATGAATCCGCCTCGTTGGCGGCCTACCTTCGGCGTCATGGCTCACGCTCCCAACGCCGACGCGCAGCTCTCGCCCCTGGTGCAGATGGTCCGTTCCGAGGCGTTCCCGGGCATCCTGCTGGTGACCTGCGCAGCCCTGGCGATCGGGCTCGCGAACTCGCCATGGGCCGCAGCGTGGAACCACCTCTGGCACGTGGACTTCGCCGTCTCGCTCGGCGACCAGACGCTCGCCAAGTCCGTCGCCCACTGGATCAACGACGGCCTGATGGTGGTGTTCTTCTTCTTCGTCGGCCTCGAGATCAAACACGAGATCCTCGACGGACAGCTGCAGTCGATGCGCCAGGCGGCCTTGCCCGTGGCTGCGGCGCTCGGCGGCATGCTGGTGCCGGCGGCGTTCTACTGGGGCACGGTCGCCCTGGTCGACGACCCGTCGGCGGCGAACGGCTGGGGCATTCCGATGGCGACCGACATCGCCTTCGCGCTCGGCGTCCTGGCGATGCTCGGCGACCGCGTGCCGCCCAGCATCAAGGTGTTCCTGGCCACGCTGGCGATCGCGGACGACCTCGGCGCCGTGCTCGTGATCGCGATCTTCTACACCGAGCAGATCTCGTGGGCCTTCCTGGGTCTGGGAGCGCTGGTGCTGTGCGCGTCCTACGCCGCCAACCGCCTCGGCGTGCGCCGGACCTGGCCGTACGTGGTGTTCGGCCTGCTGATCTGGGTGACCTTCCTGCAGTCCGGTGTGCACGCCACGATCGCCGGCGTCGCGCTGGCCCTGACGGTGCCGGCGCGACGAAAGCTCGACGAGCGCGAGTTCTCGCGGCGCGGCCGCGATCTGCTCGAGCAGTTCGATCACGCGATGGACCCGACGCCGCGCACCAACAACACCCAGCTCGCCGTGGTGCACGAACTGCAGCGACACACCGAAGCGGTGCAGGCGCCGCTGCAACGCATGGTGCACGGCTTGCACCCGTTCGTGGCCCACTTCGTGGTGCCGGTGTTCGCGCTCGCCAATGCCGGCGTGAACATCACCGAGGGTCTGGCGACCGCCCCTGGGCACGCCGCCGCCCAGGGCGTCTTCGTCGGACTCGCGATCGGCAAGCCGGTCGGCGTGCTGCTGGCGACATGGCTGGCAGTGCGCCTGCTCGGCGCGTCGCTGCCCGATGGGGCGACCTGGCGCCATGTGCACGGCGTCGCCTGGCTGTCCGGCATCGGCTTCACCATGTCGCTGTTCATCAACGGGCTGGCCTTCGCAGGCATGCCGGTGGCGTTCGAAGCCGCCAAGGTCGCGATCCTGTTCGCGTCGCTGCTGACCGGCGTGGTCGGTTTCGCGATCCTGCGCACCGCACCGCGGCAAGCGACCTGATGAACGCGATGCCAGCTAATGACGTGCCATCGTGGACAGCCCGGTGTCTGCCACGCTGATGACAGGCTCTGCCGCGCAACGCAGGCAGCGAGGACCAGGGCGGGTTCGCAGCCTTCCTCTCATGAATGGTCCGGGCTAGAACCTGCGCATGAACCGTCAACGCGTGCTCGTCGTCGGCTGCGGCAACATGGGGACCTCACACGCCCGCGCCTACCACCGTCTCGCCGAGGACTTCCAGATCGTCGGCCTCGTCAGCCGCGGCCCGACGTCCCGCGACCGCCTCGCGGCCGAACTCGGCGACCCGGCGACCGGTCCGTTGCCGACCTTCGGCGACTTCGAGACGGCCCACGCGGCGACGCGACCCGACGTCGTCTCGATCAACACCTACCCGGACACGCACGCCGCGATCGCGCGCACCGCGCTGCGCGGCGGCTCGCACCTGTTCGTCGAGAAACCGCTGGCCGAGTCCGTCGAAGAGGCGCAGCAGATCGTCGACCTCGCCCGCGAACATGGCCGCAAGGTCGTCGTCGGCTACATCCTGCGTGTGCACCCGGCGTGGCAGAAGTTCATCGAGGTCGCGCAGACGCTCGGCAAACCGCTGGTGATGCGCATGAACCTCAATCAGCAGAGTCGCGGCAAGGACTGGACGACGCACAAGGCGCTGATGAACTCGATGTCGCCGATCGTCGACTGCGGCGTGCACTACGTCGACGTGATGTGCCAGATGACGCGCAGCCGGCCGGTGCGCGTCAGCGCCATCCAGGCGCGGCTCAGCGACGAACTGCAGCCCGGCATGTACAACTACGGCCAGCTGCAGGTCACCTTCGCAGACGGTTCGGTCGGTTGGTACGAAGCCGGCTGGGGACCGATGATGAGCGAGGTCGCCTACTTCGTGAAGGACGTCGTCGGCCCCAGGGGCTGCGTGTCGATCGTCGACCGCCAGGGCGAACGTCAGGCCGGCAGCGCCGACGTCGACTCGCACACCAAGACCAACACGCTGCGTGTGCACTGGCAGGACCGCGACACCGAGGATCGGTTCGTCCGGCCCGACGAGTGGCTCGACACCGCCGACGAACCCGACCACGACGGCCTGTGCCTGCGCGAGCAGCAGTTCCTGTTGCGCGCCATCCGCGACGACGTCGACCTCACCGACCACCTGGCCGACGCGGTCAACAGCCTGCGGATCGTGCTGGCGGCGGATCAGGCGGCACGCGAAGGCCGCACCATCGCGCTGTGAGTTCGACCCGGCGCGAGCCGACTACTCGGTGACTTGTGCGCGCGGCGCGAACGCCGCCGGCGCCTCACAACGGAATGTTGCCGTGCTTCCTGGGCGGATTGCTGTCGCGCTTGCTGCGCAGCAGTTCGAGCGCCTGGATCAGCATCGGCCTGGTGCGGCGCGGCTCGATCACGTCGTCGATGTAGCCGCGCGCCGCCGCCTGGTAGGGGTTGGCGAACTTCGCCTTGTAGTCCGCGACCAGTCGCTTCGCCTCGGCGGCGGGGTCCTTGGCAGCCGCGATCTCGCGGCGGAACACGATCTTGGCGGCGCCCTCGGCCCCCATGACCGCGATCTCGGCGGACGGCCAGGCCAGGTTCAGGTCGGCGCGGATGTGTTTGCTGTTCATCACGTCGTAGGCACCGCCGTACGCCTTGCGGGTGATCACCGTGATCTTCGGCACGGTGGCCTCGCAGTAGGCATAGAGCAGCTTGGCGCCGTGCGTGATGATCCCGCCCCACTCCTGATCGGTGCCGGGCAGGAACCCCGGCACGTCCTCGAAGGTCACCAGCGGAATGTTGAAGGCATCACAGAAGCGGATGAAGCGCGCCCCCTTCAGACTCGCCTTGATGTCGAGCACCCCGGCCAGATAGGCCGGCTGGTTGCCGACGATGCCGACGACGCGGCCGCCGAGCCGGGCGAAGCCGACCACGATGTTCTTGGCGAAACGTGCGTGCACTTCGAAGAACTTGCCGTCGTCGACGATCTTCTTGACCACCTGCCGCATCTCGTACGGCTGGTCGCTGGCCGCCGGCACGATCGTGTCGAGGGTCTCGTCCATGCGGTTGGGGTCGTCTTCGGTCGCCTTGAACGGCGGATCCTCGCCGTTGTTGAGCGGCAGGTAGGACATCAGTTCGCGCAACTGCAGCAGGCAGGCACCGTCGTCGGGCGCGGTGAAGTGCGCGACGCCCGAGACCTCGCTGTGCACCCGCGCGCCGCCGAGATCCTCGCTGGTGGTGTCCTCGTGCGTCACCGTCTTGACCACGTCGGGGCCGGTGATGTGCATGAAGCTCGTGCCCTCCACCATGAAGATGAAGTCCGTGATCGCCGGGCTGTAGACCGCGCCACCGGCGCAGGGTCCCATGATCACGCTGAGCTGCGGCACGACGCCGCTGGCCAGGGTGTTGCGCAGGAAGATGTCGGCATAACCGCCGAGCGAGACCACGCCTTCCTGGATGCGCGCGCCACCCGAGTCGTTGAGGCCGACCACGGGCACACCCATCTTCACGGCCAGGTCCATGATCTTGCAGATCTTGGCGGCGTGGGTCTCGGACAGGCTGCCGCCGAACACCGTGAAGTCCTGCGAATAGAGATAGACGGGGCGGCCGTCGATGCGCGCGCTGCCCGTGACCACACCGTCCCCGAGGATCAGGTTCTTCTCGGCGTCCATGCCGAAGTCGCGGCAACGGTGCGTCACGAACCGATCGATCTCGGTGAAGGTGCCCGCGTCGACGAGCAGGTCGATGCGTTCGCGCGCGGTCAGCTTGCCCTTGGCGTGTTGGGCGTCGATGCGGTCTTGGCCGCCGCCGAGCAGCGACCGGTCGCGCAGCTCCTGCAGCTTGTGGATCGGATCAGTCATGGTTGGGGTTCGGAGCGTGGGGGTCCTCGACGAGTTCGGCGAGCACGCCGAGCAGGTGCCTTGGGTGCACGAACGCGACCTTGCAGTCGTGCGCGCCCGGGCGAGGTGCGGTGCCCAGCAACGGCGCGCCGGCCGCGGCCAACGCGTCCATCTGCACCTGGCAGTCCCGCACGCCGAAGGCGAGGTGATGGATGCCGGGACCGCGTTTGCCCAGGAACTGGGCGATCGGCGAGTCCGGACCGGTTGGCTCGAGCAGTTCGATACGCGTCGCACCGGCGAGCAACACGGCGACCCGCACCTTCTCGGTCGGGACCTCTTCGATCGATTGCAGCACCAGCCCGAACCCCTGCCACCGCGGCAGGGCCTGGTCGAGCGAGGTGACGGCGATGCCGATGTGGTGCAGGCCGGCGACCGGCGGGACGGAGGGCATTGGCAACTGAGGGTTGGGAGGCCGAAATCGGCGCGGCATGCTAGCGGGCCGGGCGCCGCATCGCACCCGATACTCCGTTACCCGACACCATCACCTTGCCCGAGCTGCCTGAAGTCGAGACCGTGTGCCGCGGCTTGCGTGCGCACGTCGTCGGGCGCCGGGTGCGGGCAGTCGAACTGCGCCGCAGCGACCTGCGCTGGCCGATCCCGGTCGCGGCGGTCGAAGCACTCGCCGGGCACACCTGTCGCGAGGTGACCCGCCGATCGAAGTACCTGCTCCTGCACTTCGACGGCGCCACGGCGCCCGTGCTGCTCGTGCACCTGGGCATGACCGGCCGACTGTTCGTGGATGTCCGCAAGCCACGCGCCGCTGCGCCCGAGTTCCGCCGCCACGAACACTGGCGCCTCGACTTCGGCGACCGGCTGCTGCGTTTCGTCGATCCGCGACGTTTCGGCGCGCTCGACGTCGGCGCGCAGGCGACGCTGGCGCAGCATGCCCTGCTCCACCGGCTCGGCGTCGAACCGCTGCAAGCCGGCTTCGACGGCGCGCTCCTGTTCGCCGCAACGCGGCACCGCAAGGTCGCGATCAAGGTGCTGCTGATGAACGCCGCCGTGGTGGTCGGCATCGGCAACATCTACGCGAGTGAGGCCTGTTGGCGTGCCGGCGTGCGGCCGCGGCGCGCCGCGGGGTCGCTGACGCGGCGCGAGTGCGACGCGTTGGTCGAGGCGGTCAAGGCGGTGCTGCTCGCGGCGATCGCTGCCGGCGGCACTTCGTTTCGCGACTACGTCGGCGTCGCCGAGGACGCCGGCTTCTTCGCGCGGGAACTGGCGGTGTACGAGCGCGGCGGCGAGGCCTGCAGGCGCTGCGGCGCGACCATCCGCCGCACCACCGACGGTGGACGCAGCACCTACTGGTGCGCGGTTTGCCAGCGTTGATCGCGGCGCGGCTCAGAGAGTGAGAAGCAATCGGCTTCTCGCTCTCTGCGTGGCCGCGAATGCGGCCACCAGGGACATTCTGAGAGCCTGTATCATGGTTTCTCTCTCAGGCTCTCAGGTGTCGAAACGGATGATCCAGAGCAGGCGCACCGAAGTGTCGCGCGGCCCCGAGTCGACGCAGAACAGGCCCAGCAAGGCGCTGAACTCGTTGCGCGTCTCCGCCTGCCGCGTCGAGGTCGGCGCGACGTAGCTAGTGCGGCTGCTCATCACCAGACCGAACGGTCCGACGGCCCACCGATCGTAGGCGACGCCGTCGTCGATGTGGAACAGCAGCGGCACGTGCACGTCACTGCCGTCGCGGTAGTCGTAGAGCGAGAACGTCGTCGCGTAACTCTGGCCGCGGCCGCGCGTCACCTGCCACTGCATCTGGCCGCGCTGCTCGCCGCGTTCGGCGATCAGGTGCGTGAGATCCTCGAGCGGCGGCACCGGCCCACCGTCGATCGACTCGAGCACGTCCCCCGTGCGCAACCCCGCGACCCACGCGGGTGACCCCACCTCGACGTAGCTGATCACGACGCCGTTGGCCTCGCCGAACAGCTCGCGATTGTAGGGTTCGGGCACACCGCGCAAACGCACGCCGGCGAACGGCCCGACGGCGTAGGTGGGTTCGGTCAGCGGGATCACGTGCTCCTCACGCACCGGCTCGCTGCGGCTGGCGGTGACACGTACGGTGCGTTCGATGCGTTCCTGACCGCGCAACAGCGAGAAGCGCACCTCCTGGTCGGCCTCGAGGCCGTCCATCAGCTTGGTCAGCTGACTCTGGTAGACGAGTTCCTGGTCGTCGGCAGCGAGCAGCACGTCACCGGCGACGATACCGGCCGCGGCCGCACCCCCGTCCTTGGTCACCGACTTCACCAGCAGCCCCGAGTACGGTTTGACGCCGCGTTCCTGCGCGTTGTCCTTGTCCAACTCGACAGTGCGCACCCCCAACACGGCCCGGCTGCGCGTCGACTCCACCACGCGACGCAGCTCGGTTTCGCCGCTGCTCCGGTTGGTGACGAGATAGGTCTCCTTGTCGCCGCGGTCCGTGGTGCGGGTGCTGACCACGGTGTCGCCGAGATCGACGAGATAGGCGCGACGCGGCGAGGCGCAGGCGGCGGAGAAGGCGAGCAGGGCGAGGAACGGCAGCAGGTTTGGCTTCATCGGCACGAGGTTCGCGAAAAGGGCGCGGCCAGCGCAGCATCTAAGCTGCCGTGGCGACACCGACGCCGCCACAGGAGAGATTCCCGGTTCACCGCCGCTGCAGCTTGCGCCACACCAGCAGCAGCAGCCCCAACGACGCGATCACGAACACCAGATCGATCCAATCGGCGAGGTCCTCGACGTTCCGGCCGCGGCCACGCACCTGGGTGCCGAACGCCGTGAACAGGTCGGCAGCGACATCCGCCGGCAGAGCTGGCACACCCGGCGCCGCGAGGTCCACGCCCGCAGCCCTGGCGATGTCCTGCAGCGCTTCCTGGCCGAGAGCGTCGAGCAACCCGGGCCACGCCGGGTCCGCACCGGGCCGCAACGTCACGCCGAGCCGCACCGAAGAGGCCTCGATCGGATGCCTCTGCACGTCGCGGCCGCCGATCGCCGTGCCCAGCGCCAAACCCCTCGGCGCGACCCACGCGGTGACACTACCGGCGACGAACGCATCGTGAGCGGCGAGCTGATCGGCGTAGAGGCGACCGGCGCGCGCGTCGAAGGTCGTCCACAGCGCCAGCACGTCTGCCTGCGAACCCCCTCGCTGCAACTCGCCGCGCAACATCGCCGCCCATGGCCCGCCGTCGCCCGCCGGATCGACGAGGCCCAGGCGGTCGTGCAGTTCGGGGTTGAGCGCCAGTTCCTGCCAGGTCCAGGTGCGGCGCGGCCCGAAGCTGGCTGCGGCGACCAGGACGTGGTCGACCGAGAACGGCAGGAACAGCTGTCCTTCGCGCGGCGCCGTCGCTGCACTGCGCATCAGCGTCCATTCGTCGATCAGCCACAGCGCCGCGGCCGCGTCGGGCGCAGCCGTCTCGAGCGCCAGCACATTGACCGGCCGACCCAGCACCGTCGGCAAGATCGCCGTGAGTGCTTCGACATAGATGCGCGGCGCGAGCGTGAGCAAGGGTTCCTGCGCCGACGACGACACCGCCCCCGCGAAGGTGCCGAACAGCAGACCGAGCCACGAGCGCACGGCTATCGCGCCCTCCGCACGCCGACGCGGATCGCCACGTACGACAACACCTGACAGCCCGCAGCGAACCAGAGGATGCCCGAGAACCCCGCCTGGGCCCCGATCGGCACGGCGGCCAACGCAAAACCCGCGACCCCCATCTGCATCGCGAAACCGCGCAGGCCCATCAACGCGCCGAGCTCGTTCGCCGGCACCAGCCCGGAGACCAGTGCCTGCAGCGGCCCCGTGCGCGCGGCGGCCACGACCGCGAGCAGCACGCCGACGACGGTCAGCAGCAGCAACCCGGGTTCGCGCGCGAGCAACCCGAAACAGAGCACCAGCACCATCGAGGTCACGAGCACGAAGGCCCGCTTGCCGAAGCGGTCGGCGGCGCGGCCGAGCAGCGCGCTGCCGAACACCGAACAGGTACCGAGCCCCACCCACACCCAGATCTGGTCCTCCTTGGCGACGCGACCGGTGTCGTCGAGCCACGAGGTCGCCAGTTGCACCGTGGTGAAGAACGAGCCGACGTGCAACAGCGTCGCCAGCAACGCCGCCATCGCCGGGCCGTTGCGCAACACGGCGCGCGTCGAGCCGCGTTGTTCGACCGCCGCCGTCACCGGTACGGCACGCAGCGACCACCAGCACGCCAGCGCCCCGATCGCCGCCTGCACCACGAAGATGCCGCGCCAGACGCCCTGGTTGGCGAGCACCACGGACAGCGGCATGCCGATCGGGATCGCCAGGAACATGCCCGCAGTGAAGCGACCGAGCGCCGCGCCGCGCCGTTGGTAGGGCACGACCTCCGCGACCAGGGCCGAAGCCGCGGCATAGGCGATCCCGACGGCGACGCCCGACAGGCCGCGCAGCACCGCGAACCAGAAGAACGATGCGGCCAGCAGATGCAGGGCGCTGGCCAGGGTGAACAACGACAGGCCGACCACCAGCATGCGGCGCCGGCCCCATGCCGCCGCGAGCGGCCCCACCGCGAGCGCGCCGAACGCCGAGCCGGCGGCAGCGGCGGCGACCAGGATCTTGCCGGCGCCGTCGTCGAGGTGCAGGTCCTCGCGTACGAACGGCAACAGCGCGCCGAGCACGTTGGTGTTCAGGTTCAGCGAGAACGCGGCGAGCGCCAGGGCGACGACCGCCAGCCCCTCGCGCGGGTTGACCTGGTGATCGGTCTCAACGGCGGATCGGCTCGACATCGGCAAGGGGCCGGCATCATCGGCACAAGGTCGCCGCAACGCATGCACCCGCTGACGATTCTGGTCAGTGGCATGGCCATCGGGATAGACTGCTCGCCCGTGATCGCCTCGACGGAGCCACTCGTTTGAAGATCGCCATCCTGGGCGGCGGCATCTCCGGTGTCGCCTTGGCCCGCATGCTGGCTGCCGACGGCCACGACGTGCTGGTGCTCGAGAAGAGCGAGCGCGCCGGCGGCCTGTGCAAGAGTCGCCGCTACGGCGACTTCACCTTCGACGAAGCCGGCGGCCACATCGTCTTCTCGAAGAATCAGCAGGTGCTCGATTGGCAGATCGAGCGCTGCGGCGGCGAGGCGGGCACGGTGCGCACCGTGCGCAACACCAAGATCCGTTGGCACGACCGCTGGGTGCCGTATCCGTTCGAGAACGGTGTCGGCCACCTGACCAAGGAGGCGATCGTCGAGTGCGTGGCCGGCTACGTGCAGGCTTACGCGGCGCGCAAGGCCGGCGCGCAGTGCCCCGAGAACTTCGGCGACTGGATCCAGTGGCGCATGGGCGACGGCTTCGCGCGCCACTTCATGGTTCCCTACAACGAGAAGATCTGGAAGTGCGACCTGCGGCAGATGGCCAGCAGTTGGGTCGCCGGTCGCGTGCCCGAGGCGCCGATCGAGGACATCCTCAAGTCGGCGATCGGCATCGACACCGAGGGCTACACCCACCAGTCGGTGTTCTGGTTTCCCAGACACGGCGGCTTCGAGGCCATGGTGCGCGGCACCGTCGACGGCGGCGGCTTCCGCCTGCAGTGCGGCGTCGCGGTCGAGCGCGTCGAGCGCCGCGGCGACGGTTTTGCGGTCAACGGCGAGGCGTTCGACCTCGTCGTCAACACCGTGCCGCTGCCGCAGATCGAAGCCACCATCGCCGAGATCCCGGCCGAGATCCGCGCCGACATCCGCGCGCTGCGGCCGATCTCGCTCGTCAACCTGATGATCGGCGTCAAGCTCGACGAACCGCTGCCGCCGCTGAGCTGGATCTACCTGCCGTTCGCCGATCAGGGCCCCACCAACCGGGTCACCTACTTCAGCAACTACTCACCGCACAACGCGCCGGCCGGGCACGGGTCGTTCCTCGCCGAAGTCACGCATCGCGGCGAACTGCGGCCCGATGCAAATTGGATACAGGGTGTGGTCGCGGGGCTGGGAAGCGCCGGCATCCTGCACCCCGAACACGTCGTGCTGGCCGAAGCCTGCAACAACGAATACGCCTACATCGACCAGGACCTGGCGTTTGCGGACCGCATTCACCGCGTGCGCAAGTGGTTCGACGAAAGTGGTTACATCACCTTCGGACGCTTCGGACGGTACGAGTACCACAACAGCGACCAGTGCATCCAACGCGCCATGCAGGTCCACGCGCACATCCAGGAACTGGCCCGCACCGGCACGATGACGCCCCTGCAGCTCGGCTGATCGGGGCGCGGCGCGTGGCGCACCGACCTCGCACCGAAAAATGCGAAGCACAACGGAACCCTCCCGACGAAGGGCATCGTCGAAGGTGCGTTCCGTTGGGACCATGCCTCCCTTCGGGACCCTTCCTGTCCTCGAGACCCGTGCGGTGAGCATTTCGGACGCCGAGATGGCACCGCGAATCAGAGGGGTCTGTTCCAGGGTGAAAGCCCGAGGTGCGGTTGGTCAGACAGCGAGTTGACCAACACGTCTCGCGCTCATCAGCGCAGGTCTCGAGGGCAGGCTCGTTTTCCTCCGGGGGTGCTCCCCCGGAGTCGAAGCGGGTCGAGCCGGGCCAAGAGCCCGCTCGCCTCCCGCAAATGTTGGCCAGTTACTGGCCCGGATCCGGCGTATAGTCGGCCCTGGCGTGTATCGGCCGGTCACCACCAAGACCATCCGCCGGCCGGGACACGCTCGATCCGCCCTGCCACCCCCTGCGCACCGCGCCCCTCTGCACCCCCCCGCCGCTTGCGGTCCAGCGAGACGATGCTGTCGCTCGTCGCCACCGCGTGCTTCGATGCGGCGTGTTCGCAGTCGGCAGCAGTGCGCCGTTTGGCAGGTGGGTCGGGTTGCGATGCGAAGACGGCGAATCCTGGGAGGGACGAAGCATGCACACCGAGAAGATCGATCGAGAGACCGTCGGCAGAGCCTGGGCGGAGCAGGGCTTCACCTGCGAAGTCTGGGTTGATGCGCCTGGGCAGGTCTGGCACGACTTCCAGCACGACGTCGACGAAATGGTGTTGCTGCTCGAGGGTGAGTGCATGATCGAGATGCAGGGAAGCACGATCCGCATGCAGTCGGGTGATCAGCTGCTCGTTCCGGCCAACTGCAAACACACGGTGCGCAACACCGGCTCGGGTCCGGCCCGTTGGCTGCACGGCTACCGGCAGCGGGGGTCGGCGGGCGAAGTCGGCGGCTGAGCTCCACACTCAACCGATCAGTCTCCAGATGTCGCGTTCCCAGAAGCGCGCCGACCAGACGTCGATGCCCCACACCCGCTGCAGCAGCAGCGCGACGCCGAGCGCGAGGGCTACGGCCAACACCAGCCACGGCCACCACGGCGTCTTCAGGGAGCGGGCCCGCGGCCAGCGGTCGCGGTTGCGCGGTCGCTCGTCGCGCGGCAGTTCGGCAGCGGCCGCGGCAGCGCCGGGTTCGAGCACTTCGATCACCACCGCCGTGGCGTTGTCCGGGCCGCCGCCGTCGAGGGCACGCGCCACCAGCGCTGCTGCCGCCGCGTTCGGATCACCAGAGCCGCCCAACCGCTGCAGTTCGGCTGGGGGCACGACGCTCCAGACCCCGTCGCTTAGCAACAGCCAACGGTCGCCGGGCGACGCCGGCAGCACGATGAAGTCGGCGTCGACGCGGCGTTGGCCACCGCCGACCCAACGCAACAGCACGTTGTCAGGCTCGCGGGCCGCGTGATCCGAAGTGACCTGCTCGAGTTGGCTGCCGGCGAGGCGATACAGCCGCGTATCCCCGACGTGGCCGACGACGACCCGCCCGCCGCCGAGCAACAGCGCGGTCAGCGTCGTGCCCATCTCCCGCAGGAACGGCACCGCGGTGGCCTGTTCGGCGAGGCGCTCGGCGGCGGCGGCGAAGCCGGCGCGCAAGCGGGCCTCGGCATCGACGGTCGACGACGCGTCGAGCACCGCGGCGCCCATCCCGTGCAGCGCCGTGCGACTGGCTTCGGCGCCGCCTGCCGCACCGCCGATGCCGTCGGCGATCCCACACAACAGCAACGCGTCGGCGGCCTCGCCGACCGTGCCGACGAGATAGTCGTCCTCGTTGTGCACACGCACGAGACCGGTGTGGGTGCAGGCCCCGACGCGCACCCCCGGCGGGATCCTCATCGCCGCCTCGCGAACGTTGCCGAAGCGACACTGCCGCGGATCGTGCCGACCAGGACCTGGACGCCACTGCCATTGAGCTCGCGCGGCAACGCGGCCTGGTAGCGGAACAGTTCGCCCTCGCGCCGAACCGACTCGAGCAGTTCTTTTTCGAAGCGCGCGGCGACCACGGGGTCGAGCGCGACATCGATCGACCGCAAGCGGGCGACGCTGAGGCTCTCGCGCGACTGCACCGCCACGCCGGGGCCCACCGGCAGGTCGACGCGGTCGAAACTGGCGATGCCGCGTTCGCGCAGCCGCTGCCGCACCGACTCGCTCTTGAGGTCGCGAGCCAACGACACCAACAAACGACGCTGCACCACGTCGCGGACCGCAGCCACCACGTTCTCCTCGTCGTCGCCGACCCAGAAGGGCGGCACCAGGATCGAGATCACGATGCCGAGGAAGGCACCGCGTTCGACCAAGGACAGGTCGATCGGCCCACCGAGCAACAACGGGTCGTGCAACACCCGCCCGGTCTGCAGTTCGCGGACCGTCACGCGCAGCGTCGCCCGCGACTCGAACGTGTGGTCGGGGATGAACATGCCCAGCCCGAGCAGGATCCAGGTTACGAACGTCACCGGCCAGCGCCCGTTGATGCCTTGCGCCTCGATCGGGCCATCGGCCAGTTCTTCGACCACGAGCAACAGATCGTAGCCGTCGTCGCGCGCAGCCTGCAGGAACGCCTGACACTCGGCGGCCGTCGCGCCGGCGCGCAACTGGTCGCGCTGCCGACGTCGCTGCCCCGGATCGATCTCCGCTTCGACGCGCTGGAACACTCCGCCGCGCCGCAGCAGGTCGACGATCGTGGTCATGGCGATCGCTTCCCCGGCCGTGGTGCCGTTCACCGCAACGGGCCCGTCGGCGTCTTCGCCTGCTTGCGCCGGCGTCGGCGCGAACGTGCCCGCGCCGCCGATCGCCTCGGTCAGGAACGCGCCGCCCGTGACCAGCACGGCGTAGTCCAACGGCGGTGTGTCGGCGAGGCCGCGCAGCTCGTCGGCCACCGACTGGCAGGAGCAGCACAACACCAACAGCAGCGGCCACAGACGAAGCCCGGACCTCATTGACGACCTCGCCAGCGACGGATCAGGGCCTCACCGCCGGCGAGGCGGAAGCCCACCAGCAGCAGGCGGGGATCGGCGCGCGTCGACAACAGGTCGCGGCCGTCGCGGCGCAACTGCTCGGTGCGCAGCACGCCGGGCACGCTGTCGGGCAACGTCTGCAGGTCGTCGAGATCCAGGCGTTCGCCGGCGCCGCCGAGCACCCCGTCGAGTTCGCCGAGGGCGAGGCCTCGCACCACACCGAACACCCGCACCGGTCCGGCGAGATCGGGTGGCGGCTCGACGCCGCGCGCGAAGTCGCGGCAGCGCGCCAGATGCGCACCGTGGTCGCCGAGCCACTCGGTCAACAGCAGCTCGGCGCCCGGCACGTGCGGCAGATCGAAGACCCACTCGCGCACGCCGCAGTCCAGCCCGAAGAACGGGGCTCCGAACGCCGTCGGCACCGCGTCGGCCGCCGAACGCTGCAGTTCGGCGGGCACACGACCGCCATAGGCGAGGATCGCCGCGGCGCGTCCGAACTGCGCCGCGCGGATGCCCCCGCCGTTGGCGGCCGCGCCGTTGGCGGCCGCACGCGACGCGGCGGCATAGGCGGCGAGTTCGAGTTCGCAGCCGAGCGGCAACCGGAACAGGTCCGGATCGCCGCCGAGCAACTGGCCGAGCACGCGGCAGCACGAGTAGGCCGAGAAGAAGTCGATGCCGGTGATCGGGTCCTCGTCGCCACCGGCGAGCGTGCTGGCGGGCAGCAACGAGTCGGGCGCCAGTCGACCGACACCCAGCGGGTCGGCGGTGTGCACCAAGGTGGCACGATCGACCGCAGCATCGAGAGTGGACAACAGCTCACGCAAGGCGCGGCCCTGGCAACGCGTGAACTCACGGTCCTGCAGCAGCAGGTCACCGAAGTTGCGCACCGCGACCGCGACCTGCGGCCGGAACATCGCCCGCGGCGGCGCCGCGGCGGACACGGGTTCGGCGAACTCACCATCCGGCGCCAGGACCGGCAACATCGTCAGCGCGGCCAACGGCTCGGGCACCTCGCGCAACTCACCGAGCTGCATGCGCCGCAACGTGCTGCGCGCCGTGCGCAGCCGCAGCTGCAGGTCCTTGCGACCGAGCGGCGTCGCCAGGTACGCGTCGAGGTTGCGTTCGAGTTGATCGCCGTAACGTTCGCGCGGCACGTCGACGAGACCGACTGCGGCGGTCCAGGCCGCGACGGGCAGATCGAAGCTGACGACACAACGGCCTTCGCCGTCACCCACGATCGCACTCGCCGGGATCTCGCTGGCGAGGCCCAGGCGCAGCTCCGGCAGGTCTTCGTCGCGGTAGGCGATCGGCAGGCGCAGTTGCACCCGCGCCGGCTGGCCGTACTCGACCAGCACGACCTCACCGATCACTTCGGGCGCACCCTCGTGCCACCAGAAGTCGGCCACCACGACCGCGGTCGTGTCGCCGGCCGGCAGTTGCCGACCGGGTCGATCACCGACCAGAACACGCGCCGGCGCACCGAGCACGTCGCGCAGTTCGAGCGCGAAGACGTTGTGCCCCGGCACCGGCAGCACCTCGGGCAAGAACGCCTCCCCGCTGCGCTGCGGCAGCACCAGCGGCACGAGCTTGTCGCCACCGATCCACAACGTGCCGCGCAGGTAGCCGATCAGGTCGGCATCGACGCGCCAGGCCGGTCCTTCGCGAAAGCCCTGGCTGGCGCGCGCCAACACGCCGGCCTGCAACAGGCCCGGCAGGAAACGCGACGGCGCCTCGGGCACACGCACCTCGATCGCCTCGGGCAGGATCCGCGTCGCCACTTCGTAGCGCAACGGCGCCGCCGGCCCGGCCGCGATGTCCTCGAAGGTCAGCACCAGCCGGGCCCGGCCCGGCGCCGCCGGTGCGAACCACAACTCGGCGTCGTCGCCGCGACGTTTGATCTCGACCGGCGGCACCGGAGCGCCGACTTCGGTCGCGAACCCGGCTGCGACCAGGCGATGCGATGTGACGGTGGCCACCTGCACGGCAGCGCCCGCCGCCCCGAACACCAGTTCGTTGCCGTGGAGAACGGGGCGCGGACCGACGCCGACCAGACGCAGGCCGAGGTCCTGCTCACGCAGTTCGAGCGTGATCGTACGCTCGCCGCGGTTCCCGGCCGGATCGACGACGGCCAACAGATACCCGCCGCTGCGCAGCTTGCCTGCCGGTGACACGCGCGGCAGATCGACGTCCTGCCAGATCGAAGGGCCGGTCAACGACACCTCGGCGAACACGGAGCCGTCGTCCTGCTGCAACTGCAACCGGCAATCGCGTTCGAACGCCGACAACCGCAGACGCAAACGCGCCCGCCCCGACAGGCATGGCACATAGGGTTCGCCGCCGGGCCCCGTCACCTCGGCGACGAACGGCGCAGCGAGGTCGGCCGCGGCGACGCGCAGCGGTTCCGTGTCCGAACGCAAGCCGGCGAGATCGGTGGCGACGACGTGCACCTGCACGGGTCCGAGCGGCGCGACGTCGGGGTTGCGCGCCGCGAGGGCGCGACCGAGCGCGAACTCGCCGGCGGGGCCGTCGAGGTCGAACCCCAACGCGCCACCTTTGGGCAACAACACCTCGACGTGCACCGCGGCGACACCGACGGCGTCGCTGGCGCGCCAGCTCAACATCGTGCGGCTGGTCAGTTCGTGGTCCCCGTCGGCGGCGGGCGACAACTGCCACTGCAGTTGCGGCGCCACGTCGTCGATGCGCACGCGCGCGTCGCCGAGCGAACCGGCCCCGGGCACCACGAAGGAGACGTCGACGGGGCCATCGGCGCTGCTGCTGGCGATGGCCGTGAGCGCCTGACGCCAGGCTGGCTGCGCCGTGGCGAGCACGAGGCTGTCGCCGGAACTCTCGACCTCGGGATGCAGTTCCAGGCGCAGCAGCCGCAGTCCCTGCCGCGAGATCTCCAGGCTCAGGTCGTCGGCGGCGAAACCGCCGAAGTAGAGGCTGATCGTGTCGAGCTCGCTGCTGCGTTTGCACTGCACCACCGAGGCGGCGCCCGGCGCGACGAGTTCGAGGTTGTTGCCGGCGCGCGTGCGCAGGAACGGCGCCGCTCCCGGCTCGTTGCCGAGCAGGTTCGCGATCACCGCCACGGCGAGACCGGCCACGGCCAGCCGCTGCAACGCGGGGCGGCGCATCCCGCGCACGATCTGCAGTTCGCGTTCGATCCAGGCCGTCGACGGCGGGCGTTCGCCCGGATCCGGGGACAGACAACGTTGCACCAGCCTCGCCAGTCGGCGCGGTACTCCGCGTGGGAACGTCACGCGCTGCGTCGAAGCGGTGTCGCCGCCGGGCAACACGCCGGTCAGCAGCAGCCGGGCCAGCATGCCCAGGGAGTAGAAGTCGGCGCGCGCATCGACGGCGTCGCCGTTGAGCACCTCGGGCGCCGAGAACACCGGGTTGAAGAAGCCGGTGAGGTCGTTCGGTGCGGTGCGTTCGCCGCCGCCCATCGAGATCGTGCGCGCGATGCCGAAGTCCAACACCTTGACGCGCAAGCCGCCGTCGCGCGCCGCCACCATCACGTTGCGCGGCGACAGGTCGCAGTGCACCAGGCCGGCGCCGTGGATCGCGACCAGCGCTTCGACCACCTGGGTGAGGATCACCACGGCGTGCCCCGGCGGCAGCGGCCCGCTGTGCACGATCTCCTCGAGCGTGTCGCCGTCGACCAGTTCCATCGCCAGGTAGGCGACACCGTCGTCGGTCTCGCCGACGTCGAGCAGACGCGCGCACCGTTCGTGCATGACGCTCGCCGCGCGCCGCGCTTCGGTCAACAGCGCGCTGCGATACTCACGCTGCTCGGCGAAGCGGGGGTGCAGCAGCTTGAGCGCCACCGGCAGCAGCGAACCGATGTGCTGGGCGCCGAACACGGTGCCCAAACCGCCGCGGCCGAGCACGGCCTGCAGGCGGTACTTGCCGTCGATGACGCTGCCCAGGAACGGGTTGCCGGCCTCCCCCTCGCCGCGGCGCGTGGGATAGTGCACGTCATCGGTGGGCACGAGCCAGGCGCCGCACGTGTTGCAGCGCACGCTGGCGGCCTGGGTGACGCCTTCACAACGTAGACAGATCTTCACGCCGGGTCGGCATCTTAGTCGGTTGGCGCACGTTGGGCAGCGAGCAGGGCCCGCCACACCTCGTACACGGCGCGATCGCGCACGAACTTGCGGCCGAGTGGCGGAATGCGCAGCGTCCACGTGCGCACCCCGGCAGCGGTGGCAAGGGCGAAACAGACCGTGCCGACCGGCTTGTCCGGGCTGCCGCCCTCGGGGCCGGCGATGCCCGAGGTGGCGACGCCGAACGTCGCGCCGAGCCGTCGGCGGATCGCGCCGGCCATGACTTCGACGACCGGCTCGCTGACCGCGCCGTGCTGCTCGAGCAACGCCGTCGGCACGCCGAGCAGTTCGGTCTTGCAGGCGTTGCTGTAGGCGACCACGCCACCGCGCAACACCGCCGAGGCGCCGGGAACGTCGACGAGCAACGCCGCGATCTGCCCGCCCGTGCACGATTCGGCCAGCGCCAACGTGGCCCCGCGCGCCGTCAGCTGCTGCACCAGCAGCTCGGGCAGGTCGCTGTTGCCTTCGGCGAACAACCATTCACCCAGCAGACTGCGCAGTTCGGCCGCGGTCGTCGCGCACGCAGCCTCGGCGGCCGCGGCGGTCGCGGCGGTGGCGACGATGCGCACCGTCAGCAACCCGCCCGACGCGGTGACGCCGACCGCCGGGTTGCGCCCGGGCACCATCCACGCCTCGATGCGTTCGCCGAGCGCCGCTTCGGAAGGCCCGAGCACACGCAGCCACCAGTGCGCCGTCGGCGTCAGCCCCGGCAGCGCCGCGACCGCCGGCAGCACGTGCCGCTGCACCATGTCCTGCATCTCCCGCGGCACCCCGGGCACCGCGAACAACTGCGCCTTGCCGACCTGCACCACGAACCCCGGCGCCGTGCCGACCTGGTTGTCGAGCGCGCGCGCGCCGGGCGGGAACATCGCCTGCCGCCGGTTGCTCTCCGGCACCGGCCGACCGCGCCGGTGCAGCCAATCGTGGATCTGTTGCCAACTGGCCTCGTCGAACCACAGCGGTCCACCAGCCAGATCGGCGACCACGTCGCGCGTGCGATCGTCGAGCGTCGGCCCCAGCCCGCCGGTCACCACCACCACGTCGGCGCGTTCACATGCACCCGCCAACGCCTCCCGGCACAACGCCGGATCGTCGCCCGTCACCGTGAACCGCTGCGCCACCACACCCACCCGCTCGAGCGCACCCGCCAGCCACTTGCTGTTGGTGTCGAGCAACGCGCCGTGCAGCAGCTCGTCGCCGATCGCCACCACCTCGCCGCGCAGGCTCAAGCGCCCTCCGCCGCCTCGATCTGCGGCGCCTCGTGCTTGCGCCACAGGAAGGTCAGGACCAGCCCCAGCAGATAGAGCACCACCATCGGCGTCGACACCAGCAGCATCGAGACCGGATCCGGCGGCGTGAACACCGCCGCCGACATGAAGATCACCAACACCGTGATGCGCCAGTGTTTGACGAAGGCGCGATGCTGAACCAACCCCACCCGCTGCAGCGCCACCATCACCGTCGGCAACTGGAACACCACCCCCATCGCCGCCGTCATCGCGAACAGCAAGGTGAAGTACTGCCCCACGCTCAACATCGGGGTCACCTGGTCTGGGTTCATCAGGCTGATCAAGAACCCCAATGAGTACGGCAACGCCACGTAGTAGCCGAACAGCACCCCCGCCACGCTGAGCCCGACCATGAACGGGAAGTAGCGGTAGAACAGCCGCCGTTCCTTGGGATACAGGCCCGCGGCGACGAACGCCCACGCTTGCCACGCCACGACCGGCGCCGCGAGCGTCAGCGCGAAGATCAGCGCGGCCATCATGTACATCCACATGTCCTCCAGCCCGCCGAGCGCCGCCAGCGTGTAGGGCGCCGGATAGCCCGTCCTGGTCGGCAACAGGCTCTTGTACTTCTTGTCCCCGGCAAGGATCGCAACTCGGTGCTGATGGCAGTAATCGAGGAATCCCTGCCCCTCCTCGTCGAGCACCCCGTCCTTCTTCTCCTGCTCGAGCTGCGCCACCCAGCCCTCGAAGCCGATCCGCCACTGCACCCGATACGGCTCCGTCACGATCCCCTCGACCTGGTCCTTGAACGGCAACACCACCAGGATCGCCGCGAACACCGCGATCAGCGACCGGACCAGCCGCGTCCGCAACTCATCGAGATGATCCCCGAACGACATCCGCGGCAGCTCCTTCTCTGCCTCGTCCAGATACACATCACGGACCTTCGGATCGTCGAGCTTGACCATGTCGAGCCGGGCAATCTAAGCCGCTCACCAACCAAGGAACAGCACAACGCCCCCACACGCTGGCACCCCGCGCCCACACCCCGTGGCTCGTGAGGCACACCGCGCCCCCCAACACATCCACCACGGCTCCTTGGCGCGCGGCACCAACGGCACCCCGCCACGGCTCGTTGGCGCGCAGCGCCAACGGCGCATCCGCCGCGGCTCGTTTGGCGCGCAGCGCCAAACGGCCGCCGCCTCCCCGCCCCGGCCCTGAACGGCGAGCGGCGCCTCTCGGCGCCGCACCCCGCCCGGCGTGCGCCGGCCAGTTGCCCGACTTCGCCGTCTTCGGAACCGGCAGCCGGGCGGAGGAAATCGGCTGCGCAAGATCCGCGAGCTCATCAAGCTCGATCGGATCGCGCAGCGATCCCGATCAGAGCTTGATGAGATCGCGGATCTTGCGCAGCGCGGCGAACTCCACGCGCAGGTCGAGGGCTTCCTTGTACTCCGCCGATTCGGTGACCTTGGCGAAGCCGTCGCCTTCCTCGGTGAGCGGGTCGTCGCCGAGGATCACGGTGTCGACACCGGGGCCCATCTTGTTGACGACCTTGTTGCCGAGACGCTTGAGCAGGTCGGTCAGCTCCGGCTTGTTGTAGGGCGCCGAGAAGCGACCCATCAGGAAGATCGTGCGCGAGACGCGCGGGGTGTAGAAGTCGGCGAACAGCAGGTCGCCTTCGCGCACCGCGTCACCGATCGGATCGACGACGCCGGTCAGGGCGATCTCGGCGCGCTCTTCCTCGACGCGGGTGACGGTAGCGTAGGCCTTGACGGCCTCGCTGTTCGGGTTCTTGACCCGGAACATCGTGCCCGGCTGCAGCATGTCCTTCTTGCCGAGGCCGATGAACGCGGTCGGGATGCCGCTGCGGGCGGCCAGCACCTTGCCGTCGGCGGTGTCGATCGGGTTGGTCAGCGCAGCCTTGGCGACCAGCGCCGAGTTGTGCATCTGATGCTTGCGGATCTCGCCGGTCAGCTCCTTCTCACGCGTCACGGCGGCTTCCTTGGCGGTCGCCAGTTCGTCGCGCTTGTCGTTGAGGTTCTGGGTCAGCGTCGCGTTGAGGCGGTCCTTCTCGGACTTGGCGCCCTCGAAGTCGGAGACCGTCTGCTCGAGCTTCTGCGAGAAGTCGCGGGCGCGGCTGGTCGCGTCGGCGGTCGCCGCCACGAACTTGCGATCGACCTCGGCCTTGTCGGCCATGGCCTTGTCGCGCTCGCTCTCGATGTCCTTGACGCGCTGGCTCTGCTGACCGACCTTCGTGGTCATCGCGCCGAGCACGTTCTCGAGGCCCGAGGCCTTCGACAGACCGGCGGCCTGGCAGGCGTCGTCGAGCAGCTTCTGCACTTCGGCAGGATTCATCAGCAGGGCGTTCTCGAGGGTCGCGCCGCCGTAGAGCGGCTGGCTCTGCGGACGACCTTCGTACTTGCCGGGCTTGCCGATGACGCGGCCGATGTCCTCGATGTAGTGCTCGACGAGGAAGGACTTCTTGCGCGCGAGGTCGGCCTCGGCCCTGGCCTCGTCGCGAGACTTGATCAGTTCCGTGTTCTCCGTCAGCTTGATGTAGCCGAACCCCAACGCCCCCAGGAACATCACCAGGAGGATGAGGAAGAACATGATCGGGACGTGGGCGGCACCGCTCTGACGATTGTGCATTGGAACCAACTCCGAAGGGGTCTGTTCGTGGGACGAGCGCCGCTGGGAGGCCAAGGGCGCGGGAGAGTGTCGTTTGCGACTGGTAGCTGCGAAGACTGGACGATGGATCGCGGCTCCGGTAGCTCGCCGTCCGAGGGCACGGGGGCGAGGTGACGAACGGCGGGGCCGCTCATCGTGGGGACGCGAGGGTTGCGGATCTTAGGTAGCTGGATCAGTCGAGGTCAAGGTGGCGCCCGGACACGACTTGCCAGCCTGACGAGTCTACCCCAGGATGGCGCGCATGCCGGCAGATCCTCTCGGCCCGGTCGAGCAGCCCGCGGCGTTCCGGCCGCCAACCCCCCTAGTCATCGGTCTGCTGGGCGGAATCGCCGCCGGCAAGTCCGCGGTCGCGGACCTGTTCGCGGCCCACGAACTGGTGATCGTGGACGCCGACCGGCTGGCCCGGGTGATCAGCGAAGAACCGGCCGCCCTGCAGGAAATCGCGGCCGCGTTCGGGCCCGGGCTGGTGATCGGCGGCCGGCTCGACCGCGCCGCGATGGCCGACCTGGTGTTCGCCGACCCCACCAACAAGCGGCGGCTCGAGGCGATCCTGCACCCGCGGATCCGCACCAGGATCCTGGCCGAACTCGACGCCGCGCGGGCGGCGGGCCGGTCGGTGCTGCTCGACGCGCCGCTGCTGCTCGAAGGTGGACTGATCGACTACTGCGACCGGGTCGTGTTCGTGGCCGCCGACGAGACGACCCGGCGGCGCCGCGCCGCGGGACGCGGCTGGGACGATCGCGAGTTGGCGCGGCGTGAGGCCGCCCAGGCACCATTGGCGGAGAAGATGGCGCGCGCCGACCGGACCATCCACAATGACGGCGATCTGCCCGAGACGGCTCGCCAGGTCGCCGCCTACCTGGCCGAACTGCAAGCGCGATGACCGACACCGACCCCCGCGACCTGATGCCCGCCGACGAGACCCTGATCGGCGGCGACGAACTCAGCGACGAGGCGCGCCTGCAGCTCGCGGCGCAGGCGCAGGCCGCCGCCGATCTGGTGCGCATGCAGTCGCACACGGCAAGTGAACTGCTCGAGCAGGCGCGCGAGGAGGGCATCGTGGTACTGCCCAACCTCGACCACGGCGAACTGCTGCACGCGATCCTGTCGCACCGTCTGGGCCGCCACGGTCTTGGCTGGGGCGAAGGTGTGCTCGAAGTGCTGCCCGACGGCTTCGGCTTCCTGCGTTCACCGCGCCACGACTTCGAGCCGGGCCCACACGACGTCTACGTCTCGCCGAGCCAGATCCGGCGCCTCAACCTCAAGCCCGGCCACCTGCTCGCGGGTCCCGTGCGGCCGCCGCGCCGCGGCGAGAAGTTCTTCGCGCTGCTGCACGTCGACCGCATCGACGACGGCGACGTCGCCGCGCTGCGTTCGCGCGTGCCGTTCGCGGCGCGCACGCCGATCCTGCCGACCGAGCGGCTGCGCCTCGATCACCCCGGCGCCACTGCCGACCTGCGTGCAATCGACCTGCTGTCGCCGTGGGGCAAGGGCCAGCGGGTGCTGATCGCCGCGCCGCCGGGCTCGGGCCGCACGCGCGTGCTGACCCGGACGGCCGCCGCGTTGGTTCGCAACCACCCCGAGGTGCGCGTGATCCTGTGCCTGCTCGACGAGCGGCCCGAGGAGATGACCGAGATCCGCCGCACCATCGGCGCGCACGACCGCGCGTGGGTGGTCGCGTCGACGTTCGATCAGGTGCCGGCGCGACACGTCGGCATCGCCGAACTGTGCCTGCATCGCGCCCAGCGCATGGTCGAAGCCGGCCACGACGTCGTGCTGGTGCTCGATTCGCTGACCGCGTTGGTGCGCGCCTATCACTTCGAACAGGGATTCTCGGGCCGTTTGCTGTGTCCGGGCCTCGACGCCACCGCCGTGCAACGGCCCAAGAAGCTGTTCGGCGCCGCGCGCAAGTGTGAAGAAGGCGGCTCGCTGACGATCCTCGCCACCGCCATGGTCGACACCGGCTCGCGCATCGACGAGGCCATCTTCGAAGAGTTCCACAACCGCGGCAACGCCGAGGTCGTGTTCGACGCCGACCTCGCCGACCTGCACGCCGACCTGCCGCTCGACGTGGTGCACACCACCACCCGCCGCGAAGACCTGCTGCTCGATGTGGCGCAGGTCGCCGCGCTGCAGCGGTTGCGCGCCGAGTTGGCGGAGCTGCCGGCGACCGCGCGGGCCGCGCAGTTGGTGAAGCGGCTGGCAGGTTGCCGCGACAACGACGCGCTGCTCGCGGGGCTGTGAGTTCGCGGGTTTGATCACGACGGATCGGGCACCGCTATGCTGCGCGACCGGCAGAACGGTCCCCGACGCCTCGTCGGGCCTCGACGTTCGCGCCGACCAGGTTGCCATGCCCACAGAGCCGACTCGCACCCCTCTGCTCGAGCTGCTCGCCCGGGCCATGGCGGTCGCGATGATCACCTCAGGAATCCCGGCACAGGTGCCGGAGGGTTCTGCAGTGATCGCCACCTTCAACACCGGCATCGGCATCCCCGGCCTGTTCCTCGTGCCACTGACGGGCGGGCCGACGGTCCCGATCGGGCCTGCCGACTGAACTGCAGACCAACAACGGGGCCGCGGCGGCGGGTAGCTGGTCGCTCTCGCACCGCAGCGCAGACGGCGCCTTGATCGTGGGCGGCATCAGCGTCAGCGGCATTTCGCAGACCAGCGACCTGAAGCTGTTCGTGCTCTACCTCAACGGCACCGCGGTCGACCATCGGCGGAGTTACGAAATCCTGCTCGGCTCGGGAACGGGTGGCAAACGCGCCTGGCACCAACTGCTGCCCGACGGTCGGATCCTGGTCGCGGCTGCGCGTGGACCGTCACCGTTGTCCACGGGACCGATGGCCGGCCATCTGCTGGCGATCATCGACACTTCGGGCAACAGGCCGGCCTTCAGCCTGCTGCCCAATCCCACCGTGCCAGCCGGCAACGTCGGCGGCCTGGCGGTCGACGTCACCGGCACGCATCTGTACTTCGTACACGCGACGACGCCCCCGGCGAATGCCGTCGGGACACTCTTCGAGCTCGACCTGCAAACCAACCTCGTCTGCACGCTCGCGAGTTGGCCCGGTGAGGCGGCGTACGGCGTCGAGAGCGACGACGATGGTGCGATCTACGTCAGCTCGACCGACCTCACGACCTTCCAGCACTTCGTGCACACCGTGCGTGGTCCAGGCTGCAGCACGGCAGCGGTCGCGACGACGCAGAGTTCGCAGTCCCTGTTGGCCTGGGGACTCGCGCTCGATCGCGCGTCGGGCATGTTGCTCGCGACTTCCGGCGCCACGACCGCCGCCTATGCAGGCATCCAGAACTCGCTCTCGATGGTCGACCCGGTCACCGGCAACGTCGCCCTCACGTGGTCCCCGCCGGCCAGCGGCTGGGGTCGCATCGGGCTGCAAGGTATCGCCGTCAACAACCGGATCGAGAGCTACGGGCCGGCTTCCGACGGCCTCAATCACTACTGGTTCGACAACTTCCCCAACCCAGGCAGCCAGCCGACCGTCGGCAACACGACCTTCTCGCTGACCATCGCTTCCGCGCCGGGCGTCGCGCAGCTGTCGATGCTGCTCCTGTCGCCGAGCCGCGGCTCCGTACAGCTTTCGGGAGTGGAAGTGCTCGTCGACCCCGCGTCCCTGATCACCGCGCAGGTGTCAGCCAGCTCACCCGCGACCTGCTCCCTCCCGATCCCCAACGATCCGAGCCTCGCCGGCCTGGTGATGAATGCGCAGAGCCTGCACCTCGAAGCGAACGGGGGCATCGCCGCATCGCGGGGGTTGACGCTGACCGTGCAATGAGCGTCGGTCCGCTGCCCCACTGGATCACCCGGCGACCTGGATCACCGCGGCGATGACGTTGCTCGACCGGGCTACGGCGCCAGCGCCATCGCCGGACGCACCCCCAGCTCCCCCATGGCGGTGTCCCACGGGATCTCGTGGCGCCACGCCGAGCGGGCGCACTTCACGCCGCTCTTGTAGTAACCACCACGGACCATGCGGATGGGAATCACCTCGTCGCGTTCGCGCGGGACCTTGTAGCCGGGGTGATTGGCGCACCACTCGGCGACGTTGCCGCCGACGTCGAACAGGCCGAAGCGGTTGGCGCGATACGAACCCACCGACCTGACACCGCGCGCGGTGGCGAGTGCCTGCGCCCGCGGCACGCCCTGCCCGATGGCTTCCTGCGCGGTCAGCAGGAGCTGGTCGACCACGGGGTCGCGGAACGGGGCGACCTCCATGCCCGACTTCTTGGCCCACCACGGCGCCACGATCTCCTGGCTGGAAGCGGACCAGAGCGCTTCGGCCCCCGCGAGGTCCGCTGCGTCGGCGCCAGTCCACCAAGGCGTCTGCGTGGTCGCACGCGCGGCATACTCCCACTGCTCTTCGTGCGGCAGCTGCAGACCGAGGCGGCGCAGCACCTCGTCGCACTGCTTGTAGCTGACATTGCACACGGGATTGGTGGGCGACGATTGATCGGGCCGGAGCACGGGATTGCCGCCCACGAGCCGCTGCCACTGCGCCTCGGTCATCTCGTACTTCGACAACAGGAACGGGCCGATGTCGCGCACCTCGTACAGGGCCTCCCAGCGCGACTTCGGCCGGTTGGGGTCGAAGGGTCCGCCACCGATCGCGCCGGGGTCGTAGTTGTGCCCCGCCTCGTCGTCGCTCTGACAGCCCATCCAGAACGTGCCGCGCGGGATCAACACGAAGATCAACCCCGTGGCGCCCGCCATTGCCGGAAGATGACCGTCACCGTCGCGATGCGGGACCGGCCCGGCATGGGTCTCCAGGTGCAGGAACTCCTCGAGTCGGCTCGTCGGATCGGGCCCCAGCGGGATCAGCCCGACCTGCGGCCGCAGTTCGAGGCGGTAGTCGCGTTCGGCCGCGAAGCGATAGTTCGGCTCTCGCTCGATCCGTTGCCTGGCCGCGTCCCACGCCGCCTGCCAGTCCTGCACCGTCAACCGCTCGATGCTGTTCGCCAGCTCGAGGCGCTGCTGCACCTGACGCAGCACACCGCGCTCCCCTCGCAGCCCCTCGAGGTCGCGCAGCAACTGCACGAGCATGTCGTGTTGCCGCTGCACGAACGGCACCGCGAACGTCCAGGTCTCGCCGTCGACGCGTTTGCCCGACTGCCTGCGCAACCGCGCCAGGGCCGCCTCGTGCAGGTCGTGGCGCGCGATCAGCCTCGTGCAGTCGCCGATCCACCGCTGCAGCGCATCGATCTGCGCGGGGCGGGTCGGCCAGAGGGCTCCGAGTTCGCGGCGCCCCCCGTCGGCCAGCGGCGCTCCCGGCACCTGGGCCTTCTCGATCAGGTCGGCCAGCACGTAGATGTCGTCGAGCTGCTGCACGTCGTCGAGCACCGTGCGCACTTCCTGGTTCTTGGCGACCATCGTCGCGGCGACTGCGGAGACGGCGAGGAACAGGCCGAAGACTGCGCTGGCCGTCGCCGGGTTGCGACGCGACCACTTCGTCACGCGGCGCACCGGCCCCGCCGGCCGCGCCTGCACCGGCTCGCCGCGCAGGAAGCGTTCGAGGTCGGCCTGCAGCGCCGTGGCATCGGCGTAACGATGCCGGTAGTCCTTCTCGAGTGCCTTGGCGACGACCGCCTCGATCTCACCGCGCAACTCGGGGCGGACGACGCCGAGCAGCGGTGCGTCGGTCGTGGTGACGACCGCCAGCGCCTGCGTCGGTGTGACCGCATCCAGTTCGTGCGGCAACCGGCCGCTCAGGAGCTGGTAGAGCATGACTCCCAGGGAATAGACGTCGGCCTGGGGACCGAGGCCGGCGCTCTTGCCGCCGAGCTGCTCGGGGGCCATGTAGCCGATCGTGCCGAGCACACGCCCCGCTTCGGTGCGTAGCGTCGCCGCCCCGAAGGCCCCCGCCGACTCGACCTTGGCGACGCCGAAGTCGAGCACCTTGGGCTGGCCGTTCGCCGCGATCAGCACGTTGTCAGGCTTGAGGTCGCGATGGATGACGTCGCGTTCGTGCGCGAATCCGACCGCCTCGCAGACGCGCGCCATCAGCGCCACCTTGGCGAGCGTCGTCGGCAAGTGAGCCGCCGCATGCTCGGCAAGCGATTGGCCATCGACGAACTCCATGACGAAGTACGGCTGCGCGCCCACTTCGAGGTTGGTGGTCCCCGCTTCGATGATCTGGGCGATGCCGGGATGGTTGAGCCGCGCCAACAGTTGCCCTTCGAGCTGAAACCGCCGCGCGCGCTCGCCCGTCGTGCCACTGATGCGCGCGACCTTGATCGCGACGCGGCGTGCGGGCTGCTCCTGCACGGCTTCGTACACGACCCCCATGCCGCCGCGCGCGATCAGGCGCACGATGCGGTAGGCGCCGATGCGCTCGGGGATCGACGTCGCATCCGCCGCTGCCTCGGCCTGGTCGGCCAGGTGCGACAGCGCTGCCCGCACCGCGTGCGGCACCTCCACCCCGTGTTCTTGCCGGGCGCCCCGGTCGTCCCAGGCGAGCATCGCTTCGACGTGCCCGCGCAAAGCCTCGTCACCGGCACAGGCGTGCGCGACAAAGGCCGCGCGTTCGGCCGCCGGCAGCTCGCAGGCGTCGCGAAAGATGACCAACGCCGCGTCGATCCAGTCCTTGGTCATGTCGCCTGTTGGTCGTCGAGCACGTGACGCAACCACGCGCTCGCCGCGCGCCAATCGAGCTGGATCGTGCGCGCCGTCACGCCGAGCACGTCCGCGATCTCCGGCAGCGACAGACCGGCGAACAGCTTGAGTTCGACGACGCGCGCGTGTCGTTCGTTGGCCTGCGCGAGGCGCTGCAACGCATCGTCGAGGTCGACCAGGTCGTACTCCGCGCGCGCTTGGGTCAGGTTCTCGTCGAAGGTCACGCGCTGCCACCCCTTGCCGCGGCGGTCGGCACGCCGGGCCCGCGCCGAGTCCATCAGCACCTGCCGCATCGCGCGGGCCGCCACCGAGAAGAAGTGCCCCCGGGTCTCCCAGCCCCGCGACGCACCGGCGAGCTTGAGCCACGCCTCGTGCACCAACGCCGTCGGCTGCAGGGTGTGGTTGCCGGGCTGCCGCGCGAACATCCGGTTGGCGACGGCGCGCAGTTCGTCATAGACCAGCGGCAGGAGCTCTTCCGCCACGGCCGCGTCACCATTGCCGAGGCGTTGCACGAGCATGGTGACGCGATCTGGATCGGGAACAGTCACCGCGAGAGCGTAGCGGGGGATCTCCGCGGCGTGGCGGCGATCCCCACTGACACTGCATGTCGCGACCTCCACGACGAGCCCGGGTCAGCGAGCCCAGATGTTGCCGGACAGCACCGGCGTGAAGCTCGCCGGAGTCGGCGGACCGATGAGGCCGACGATCTGTTGGATCGTGGGATTGCCGTATGGCAAGGGCACCAGGCTCAGGCTGGCGATCTCGTCGGCGTTGCCACAGCCGTTGTCGTTGACGGCGGTGAACGCCGTCTGCCCCACCTGGACGTGCGGGTCGTTGCCGATGTTGACGAGGACCTCACCTGCGAACAGCGCCGTGGCGCCGATGCGCATGTGCGAGCTGACCCGCATCACGAGGAGCGATCCAGGGCCCGCGAAGCCGCCGAACATCGCGAAGCCGCGCGTCGAACCGCTGGGCGCCTCCGCGACCACGAACGTGAAGTCGATGACCGCGGGCTGCGTGAAAGCCTGGAAGGTGCCGTGACCGATCGTGACCGGCCCAGCCTGCGCCTTCGCCGAAGCGCCGGCAGACAGGACGAGCATGGTCGAGAGGGCGGCGGACAACAGGGAACTTACTTTGCGTAGCATCTTGGACTCCAATGGCCGGACTGGGCCGGCGGCTGGTGGGTTGAGCAATGCGGACACCCACAGCCACGGCATGGAGGCCCCCGAAGCGAAGAGATTGTTCGAACATCGCCGCCACCACACCGTCGCCCCTCATGCCCACCGCCAACCTCCTGCCCGGCCTGCTGCTCACCGCGACCGCGTTCGCCCAGGTGACGACCGCGCCGCTGGTCGGCGTCGTCGTCGATCCCAACGGCAGGCCCGTGGCTGGCGCCGAAGTGGTCGTGCAGCGCGCGCTCGGCCGCGGCTTCCGCTGCCTGGACCTCGAGCTGTACCACTCGTGGGCGCCGCTGGCGCGCACGCGCAGCGACAACCGCGGGCGCTTCGGCGTGCAGCTGCCGGTCGGCCTGGCGCTGCGCGTCGAGGTCGATCACGCGCCGCTGGCGCGCTGGTACGACGAGGACGTGGTGCCCGGCGACGACCTGCGCATCGTCCTGCAGCCGCCGTGCAGCGCGGGCGGCGCGCTGCGCATCAGAGACGACGGCACGCCGACGACCGGGCGCGTGCGCGCCTGGAACGACCGGCAGGTCGAGGTCTTCGCGGGCCGCACCGACGCGCAAGGCAAGTTCGGGTTCGGGCGGTTGCCCAGGGGCAAGGTGCAGATCGAGGTGATCCCCGACGCGGCGATGACGCCAGCTTGGTTCGCCGCCGAACTGACGCCCGAGGCGCCGCTGCAGCACACGTTCGACCTCGAGCGCGGCGTGGAACTGCGCGGCGTGGTCGTCGACGATGCCACCGGCAACGCGATCGTCGGCGCGCGCGTCGGCGAAGGCTGGACGATGCGCAAGTCGACGCTGACCGACGCCAAGGGTGAGTTCGTGCTGCCGGGCCACGGCGACCCCGGCCGGCCCGACCTGCATTGCCGCGCCGACGGCTACGTCGAGCAGCGCACCGACCGACCGGCGAAGGACAACCCGTGGACGCGCGCGCGCTTCGCGCTGCAGCGCGGCCTCGACTTCACGGGCCGCGTGCTCGACGCAGACGGCCGGCCGCACCAGGGCGCCTACGTCGCCGTCGTCGGCATGACCCCGCAGACCGTGCCGTGGTTGCCGGCCCGCACGGGCGCGGACGGCACGTTCCGCTGCGCCGGCCTTCCGCCGTTGTGCGAGGGCATGTTGCTGGTGCGCTGCGAAGGCATGGCCACGCTCGTCTACGCGCTGCCGACCGCGGCAGCGGCGGGGCCCGTGCAGGTGCCCGACGTGCGCCTGCAACCCGCGCGGCTCGTGCGCGGCGTGCTGCGCGACGAACGCGGCGCGCCGTTGCCGCACATGCACGTGACGCTGCACGGCACCAACGCCGACAGCGAACGGCTGGCGCAGTTGCCCACCAACTGGGGCGTGCTGCGCTTCTACCTGGCGCAGCGCACGGCCCGCACCGACGCGCACGGCGAGTTCGCGTTCGGCGACGTGGCCCCGGGCAACTACGAGCTCGCGCTCGGCGACGGCAACGTCGACAACCGCGCCGTGCCGGTTCCCGTCGAGGTCACGGCCGAGGGTGAGATCGAATCCGTCGAACTCGTGAAGGCGCGCTGAGTCCCGCGGCACGGGCGCCACAATCCGAAGAGGAGATCGAGCCGATCGAGCTGCGGCGGTGAGCGGTCAACCTGCCTGCTGTCCGCCGCGCCCCCCCTCACCCTTGCGCGAACGCCCCTTGCCCTTCGGAGCCGCTGGCCGGCGGCCGCCGCGGGCCGTGGTGCGCGGCGCGCCACGCTGCGCCTCGCGCTGTGCGTCCCGGCTGGGCGGCGCGATGTCGAACACCTCGCCGCTCGCGGTGCGGCAGACGATGCGCGGCTCGCCGTCGATCACCACGGGCCGCAGCACGACGCCGCGCGTGCACAGTTCGCGCACCATCGGCGGCGTCAGCGCAACGCCGCGGTAGACCTTCGCGAGCCGGAACGCGCAGTCCTCGCGCCAGCGTGAACAGCCGTAGGCCTCGCGGCCCTCGATCACCGCGGCCTGACAGCGCGGACAGTTGCCGAAGCCCTCGGCCGGCAGCGTCGGCACCAGCCCGGTCGCGATCAGCTGTCCGATGCGCAACACGATCTCCTGCATGAACGCCTCGCGCTGCCGCTGGCCGCGTTCGACCTCACCGAGCTTGAACTCCCACTCGCCGGTCAGCTCGGGCGACTTGAGCACCGGATCGGCGATGATCGCGATCAGGTAGCGGCCCAGATCGGTGACGCGCAGCGCCTTCTTCTCGCGGCGGATGTAGGCGCGCGACAGCAGGGTCTCGACGATCGAGGCGCGCGTCGCCGGCGTGCCCAGGCCGCGGCCCTTCATCGCCTCGCGCAGCTGTTCGTCGTCGACGAGCTTGCCCGAGGTCTCCATCGCGGCGAGCAACGTGTTCTCGGTGTAGGGCCGCGGCGGCTTGGTCTTGCCCTCGTGCAACTCGGGCTCGTGCGGACCGCTCTCGCCTTCGGTGAACGGCGGCAGTTCCTGCGCGTCGTCGTCGCCGTCGTCGCTGCCCTCGTCGTCCTTCTTCTTGCCGCGCGCCTTGGCCTTCTTCTGCTCCTTGGGTTCGAGCGCGCTCCAACCCGCATCGGTGACGACGACGCCGCGGGCGCGGAACGGCACCGTGTTGCTGGTCGCGTGCACGGTGGTCACCTCCTGCTGCTTGTCGCCGAGGAAGACCTGCACGAGGCGGGTCGCGACCGCGTCGAACACGTGCTGGTGCTCGCCCGACAGCGCGTCGAGCTTGCCGGTCGGCACGATCGCATGGTGGTCGCTGACCTTGTTGTCGTCGAACACGCGCCGCGGCCGACTGCGCGGGCCACGTTCGCCCTCGGGCGCGTCGGCGATGTGGTCGGCGAGCAGCTTCAGCACCGCGGGGTTCCACGTGCGCAGCGCCGCCAGCGTGCTGCGGATCGGATCGACCATGTCGAGCGACAGGTGGCGGCTGTCGGTGCGCGGATAGGTCAGCAGCTTGCGCTCGTAGAGTTCCTGCGCGACGGCCAGCGTGCGCGCCGCCGACATGCCGTGCCGCAGGTTCATGTCGCGCTGCAGCTGCGTGAGGTCGTAGAGCAGCGGCGACGGCAGCGACTCCTTGCGCCGCTCGATCTTGTCGATCGAGAGCGGTTGGCCGAGCACCCGCTGGAGCAGTTCCTCGGCCGGCGGTTGCTCGCGGAACCGTTCGCCCGTGAACGTGAACCGCGCGTTGCGATACCTGGTGCGCAGCTCCCAGAACGGCCGCGCGTCGAACACCCGGATCTCGTCGTCGCGCTGCGCGATCAGCGCCAGCACCGGCGTCTGCACGCGGCCGAGGCTCCACAACACGCTGCCGTCGCCGTAGCGCACCGTGTAGGCGCGGGTCGCGTTGAGGCCGACGATCCAGTCAGCCTCGCTGCGGCAGCGCGCGGCCGCGTGCAGGTTCTCGTAGTGGGCGCCTGGCTTGCGCGCCGCCAGCCCCGCGGTGATCGCCTGTTCGGTCAGCGAGCTGAGCCACAGCCGCGAGTGCGGCCGTTCGGGACAGCCCGCGTATTCGAGGATGTAGCGGAAGATCAGCTCACCCTCGCGACCCGCGTCGGTCGCGCAGACCAGTTCGTCGGCGTCGCGGCAGAGCCCCGCGACGATGTCGAGCTGCCGCTTGCGATCGCCCTCGCCGGTCGGCTTGAGTTCGAAGCGTTCGGGCACGAACGGCAGCCGCGCCAGGGACCAGCGTTTGAGCGCCGGGTCGTATTCGTCGGGAGCCTTGAGCGTCGCCAGGTGGCCGAGCGCCCACGTGACCCGCCAGCCATTGCCCTCCAGATACCCCTCGCGCCGCTGGCTCGCGCCGAGCACCTTGGCCAGGTCGCGCGCCACCGAGGGTTTCTCTGCCACCACCACGTTCATCGGTGCCAAGCGTGGGTACCGAACCGGGTACAAACAACAACCGATCGGCCGCTGTGCGGCCGATCGGTTGTTGTTTGTACCCGGTTCGGTACGCAACTGCCGCGCTGGAACGAGGCGGACGCATGGCTACCTTGCCGAGCCCAGATCCCATGCGCACGTCCCCACTGATGCTCCTGCCCCTGCTCGCCGCGACCGCCTGTGTGACGAGCACCGCCTGGAACGATGTCGAACAGCAGCAGTTCGTCGCCATGCAACTGGCGGTCAACGCGCAGCTGGCGGCCGGCGACGCGGCGCTGTTGCAGGAAGCGGCGATCGAACTGCCCGCAGGTCACGACCTCGACGACGTCGACGAGTTCTTGAACGTGCTGCCGCCGCTGCCGTCGACACCCGGGGCGCTGGCGACGGGCGCGGGCCCGACCAGCAAGTGCCGGCTGCCGGGCCGCGTGATCTACACGGAGAGCGGCACCACGGTCAGCTTCGCTGGCCACACGCTGGCGCCGTTCGACCGGCTCGACGACGTCGCCCTGCAGCCCGAACGCGGCATCGTGCTGCTGGGCAAACGGCACGGGGTGCAGACGATCACGACGGCGAGCACGGTCTGGTCGGGAGAACTGTGGCGCGAGGACCTCGCCCCCAGCCTGTCGACGGACGGCAGCTGCTTCGTCTACGTCGAGCCCGGCTTCTGGGCGAGCCGGTCGATGATCGCGGCGACGTCCGACCCGATGCACGGCCGGCCGTTGCTGCTCGGCGGCCGCATCCACTGGCCGGTCTGGCCGGGACGCGACGGCAAGCGGGTGCGCGCGATCGTCGAGAACGAGGGCCGCATCGAGATCCACGACGGGCCGAACGTGATCGCGATCGCCGAGGACTACGCGCACCCGTTCTTCGACGCCGAACGCGACCAGCTGCGCCTGCACCTGATCTCCGGCGGCAAGACGCGCATGCTGATCGACGACCGCCTGACGCCGCCGCTCGACAGCTACCGCTGGCTCGAGCAGTCCACGGACGGCAAGCGTTACGCCGCGGTCGGCCGCGACGGGGATGTCGACCACCTCGTGGTCGACGGCAACAGCGTGCTGCAGCACGCGCGCATCGTCGCCCTCGCGCTGGCCTCGGACGGCAGCACCTGGGCGTGCGCGGTCCAGGAAGGCGAGCAGTGCTTCGTGGTCCGCCCCGACGGCCGCACGGGTCCGTTCGGGGCCATCTCACAGCTGGTGCTCGCCCCCGACGGCGGCAGCCTGGCGATCCGCGCGACGACCGCAGGAACGGGGCAATGGCTCATCGACGGCGCGCCGCTGTCAGGCTACGAAGCAGTGCGCGACCTGCGCATGCTGCCGAACGGTGGCGGCCCGGTCTTCGTGGGCCGCGACGCGCAGGGCTGGTGGGTCGTGGCCCTCGGGCGCGGAGACGCCGGCGGCAAGGACGGCCCGTGGGACGAGGTCGGCCGCTGCTGGCTCGACGTCGGCGGTGAGCACGTGCTCGCGCTGACGCGCCGCGGCCAGCAGGCCCATCGGCGCGTGCTGTCACTCCGGTAGCGTCCGGCCAGGAACGAACCATGACCACGCCCCGCGCCCTGCTGCTGTCGCTGCTCCTGCTCGGCGCAGTCGCGCGCGGCGTCGCGCAGGAGAACGCTGTCGCGCAAGAGAACACTGTGCAGGAAGGCGCCGCGCGGGCAGCACCTCCCAACTTCGTGCTGATCCTCGCCGACGACCTCGGTTACTCCGACCTCGGTTGCCAGGGCGGCGAGATCCACACGCCCAATCTCGATGCACTCGCCAAAGCAGGCCTGCAGTTCACGCAGTTCTACGATTCGGGGCGCTGCTGGCCGTCGCGCGCCTCACTGCTGACGGGTTACTACGCGCAGGCCGTGCGCCGCGACCGGGTGCCCGGCGTCGCCAGCGGCACCTCCGGCACGCGACCGGCTTGGGCGAAACTGCTGCCCGAACTGCTGCGGGCGCGCGGCTACCGCAGCTACCACTCGGGCAAGTGGCACGTCGACGGGCAACCGCTCGCGAACGGTTTCGATCACTCCTACAGCCTCGACGACCACGACCGCCACTTCGCGCCGCGACAGCATCGCCAGGACGGTGAGCGCCTGCCGGCAGTGACCGAGGGCAGCGGCTACTACTCGAGCACGGCGATCGTCGACCACACCATCGCCCAACTGCGTGAACACGCCGCGGTGCGCGCGAACCAGCCGTTCTTCGCGTTCGTGGCGTTCACCGCACCGCACTTCCCGCTGCAGGCGCCGGCCTCGGACATCGCGCGCTACACCGACGTCTACCGCCGCGGCTGGGATGCGCTGCGCGAACAGCGCTGGTCGCGCATGCAGGCGCTCGGCCTCGGCGGCAGCACGCTGGCGCCGATCGAACGCGACGTCGGGCCGCCCTACGACTTTCCGTCGGCGCTGCTGTCGCTCGGTGCGCTCGAGGTCGACCGCGCGTTGCCGTGGCGCGACCTCGGCGCCCAGCGGCGGGAATTCCAGGCCGCGAAGATGGCCGTGCACGCGGCGATGGTCGATCGCCTCGACCAGGAAGTCGGCCGGTTGCTGCGCCAGCTCGACACGATGCAGGCCACGGCGAACACCGTCGTGATGTTCTTGTCCGACAACGGCGCCAGCGCCGAGATGATGGTGCGCGGCGACGGCCACGATCCGACCGCGCCGGCCGGCAGCGGCAAGACGTTCCTGAGCCTGGGCCCCGGCTGGTCGAGCCTCGCCAACACGCCGTTCCGGCGCCACAAGACCTGGACCCACGAAGGCGGCATCGCGACGCCGTTCCTGCTGCGCTGGCCGCGGGGCATCACCGCGCGCGGCGGACTGCGCCACGCGCCGGCCCACGTCGTCGACCTGTTGCCGACGATCCTCGAAGTCGCCGGCGTGCCCCGCCCAGCGGATTCGCCGCCCGGTCACGGCATCAGCCTGGTGCCGACGTTCGTGACCGATGCGCCACTGCCGCGCCGCGATCTGTGGTGGCAACACGAAGGCAACCGCGCCTTGCGCCGCGGCGATTGGAAGATCGTCGCCGCCGGCGAAGGCAAACCCTGGGAACTCTACGACCTCAGCGTGGACCGTTCGGAGACCAAGGACCTCGCCGCCACGATGCCGGACGAGCTCGCGGAGTTGGCGGCGGCGTGGCAGGCGCAGACCGACGCCTGCATCGCGCTGGCCCAGCCCACGCCGAAGTGAATGCCGTGAACGCGATCAGCGGACCGTCGCCGACGCCGCGCGCCAGGCGAGCATCGACGCCGCCAGGTGTTCTTGCGCCGGCCGGGTGATGCCGTAGCCCTGCAGACCGATCGGGCCGGCGAACCCCAGTTCGTCGAGCGTCTCGAGGAAACCGCGCAGGTCGAAATCGCCTTCGCCGAGCGGCCGGATCAGCGTCGGCCAGTCGTCGCCGGCGAGGTCGGCGCCGTTGACGGTCACGGCGAAGAGTCGTCGGCCACAACGGCCGAGCAGCGGCGCAGGATCGGTGGCGTCACCGGCACGCAGGAAGTGGCACAGGTTGAAGCACACACCCAGGCGTGCGTGGTCGAGACGTTCGGCAAGGCGCAGCGCATCTTCGGTCGTCTCGAGCCAGAAGCCGTGATGCGGATACAGCGCGATCTCGACCCCGGCGGCATCGGCTTCGACCAGCAACGCACGCAACGCGGCCACCGCGATGTCGTCGCCGGCCTCGGCACGCGGCGCAGTGCGGCCGTTCTGCAGCGCCAGCCAGATCATGCCGGGCCCACCCGCCAGGCCGCGGATCGCGTCGCGCGCCGGCTGCAATCGCGCCGCGTCGGCGCCGGCGACGTCGAGCACGACGTAGGCCGAAGCGACATCGCCGCCGAGGTCTTCGCAGATGCGGCGCGCCTCGGCCAGACCTTCGAGGTGCCAGGCGACGCCCGCAAAGCCGATCTCCTGCGCGAGCGTCACCCGCGCCGACACCGCACCACCGCCGAGCGCCGTCTGCATCACCACGAACGGCCGCCAGGCGCTGGCCGCACGCACCGCGGCGACTCGCCAACGACCCTCGCGGTCCGCGCTCAGCACCACCTCGTCGCGACCGTCCGGCAGGCGCCGACCGTCGACGCCGCGCAGCGCCGCCAACAGACCGCCGTCCGGTCCGGCGCGCAGCTCGGCGCGCAGCTCCGGCGCCAGCGGCGGCAGTTCTCCGGCGTTCCCGCCGGCCAGGAACGGCGCCAAGACGCGCGTGTCCGCACCGCTCGCCGCGCGCAAGAACCCGCGCAGCACCTGCCGCGGCAACCAGCGTGCGCCCGCCGCTTCGACCGGTTCCGCCGCCGTGAACGCCATCGCGTGTTGCCACGGCAACCCGTCGAACTCGTCGGCGAAACCGAACCCGTGCGCCGCCATCTCGAGCACGACCTGCGCCTTGGTCATCTTGTGCTCGGGTTTGATCGGCACATCCTCGTCCTCGGCGCGAAACTCGACCAGCACCACGCGCCCGCCCGGCCGCAGCGCGCGCCGCACCGCCGCCATCACGCGCACCGGGTGCGACAGCTCGTGGTAGACGTCGACGAGCAACACCAGATCGCACGACGCCGGCGGCAGCTTGGGGTCGTCGATGGCCGCCTCGACGAACCGCAGGTTGGTGAGTTCGCGGTCGGCGCTGCGCCGCCGCAGCAGCGCCAGCATCTGTGGCTGCACATCGACCGCGTAGACCACGCCGGTCGGGCCGACCGCAGCGGCGAGCGGCATCGTGTGGTAGCCGTTGCCGCAGCCCAGATCACACACCGCCTGCCCCGGTTGCACGTCGAGCCACCGGCGCAGCAGCTGGCCGTTCTCTTCCTGTTCGCGGGTCTGCCGCAACAGCCACGGCGCGCCCGACCAGTGCATCGTCTGCGCGATCTCGCGACCGAAGAAGTGCGCTCGACCGGCCGCGCCCGCCTCGGGATCCTGTGCCACCTGCGGACAGGTGAGCAGCGCGGCGAACAAGACGGTGGACAAGGGCACCATGGCGCGCCGCACGATAGCCGGCCCGAACGCCGGCGATCGCACGAACCAGTGGCCTTGCCGGGTGCGGTCGACGGCCCGGGCGGCTAGCGTTCTGCGTGCGCATTCCTCCGCGCGTCCCGCCATCAGGAGCCCCCATGCATCTGTCGACCCACAACTGGATGCGCGCCGAACCTCTCGAGGTGACGCTGCATCGCATCAAGCGCCTCGGTTTCGAGAGCATCGAGATCAGCGGCGAACCCCGCCAGTACGAGACCAAGGCGTCGCGGCCGCTGCTCAAGCAGTTCGGCATCCGCTGCTGGGGCGCGGTGACGCTCACGCTCGGCGAACGCAACCTCGCCGCCAGCAACGAGGCGCAGCGCGCCAAATCGGTCGACTACGTGAAGTCGGTGATCACGATGGTCCAGGAACTCGACGGCCACGAATGCACGATCGTGCCCGCGACGGTCGGCAAGGTCGTGCCCGACGGCACCCCCGAGCAGGAGTGGCAGTGGGTCGTCGAAGGTCTCAAGGAGGTCTACACGCACGCGCAGAAGGCCGGCGTGAAGATGGCGCTCGAGCCGCTCAACCGCTTCGAGACGTATTTCCTGAACCGCGCCGACCAGGCGCTGCGCCTCGCCGAGGAAGTCGGCCCCGAGTGCGGCGTCTGCCTCGACGTGTTCCACATGAACATCGAGGAGGTCAACATGCACGACGCGATCAGGAAGGTCGGCAAGCGCCTCACCGACGTGCACGTCGCCGAGAACAACCGCCTCGCGCCCGGCATGGGCAAGGTCGACTGGAGCAAGCTCGTCGCGACGCTGCGTGAGGTCGGCTACGACGGCGCGCTGACCATGGAGGCAGTGGCGCCGATCGACCGCACGCCGGTCTGCCCGTGGCCCAACCAGGTCGAGAAGAACCCCGTCGACATCTCGGCCGAGCAGCTCAAGTTCATCCAGGACCACGGCAGCAGCCTGCTCAGCGAGGAGTACTACACGATGCTGTACGAGACGGCGTCGAAGACCCTGCTGCCGCTGATCCGCTGATGCGGCGCCAACAGGAACCCGCGTGAAGATCCGCTCCGTCGACGCCGTCTGGCTGCACGTGCCGCTCGAGGCCGCGCGGCAGCACGTCTCCGACTTCGGCCGCATCGCCGCGTTCGACGCGGTGCTGGTGACGATCACCACCGAGGACGGCCTCGTCGGCTACGGCGAAGCCAAACCCGCGGTCGGCAGCGCCGGCAACGGCGCGGCGCTGGTCGCGATCGTCGAGCACGAGCTCGCGCCACTGCTGCTCGGCGCCGATCCGCGCGACATCGGCCGGCTGTGGGGCCGCATGTACAACGGCTCGCGCGCGGGCCACGCCGAACGTTTCGGCCGCGCGATGCCGGTGCTCGGCCGCCGCGGCGTGCACGTCGCGGCGATGAGCGGCGTCGATCTGGCGCTGTGGGACCTCGCGGCCAAGGCGAAGAACTGTTCGGTGCTCGAGCTGCTCGGCGGCCCGTGCCGCGACCGCGTCAAGGCCTACGCGAGCGGCGGCTGGGCGCCCGCCGAGAAGCTCGCCGAGGAACTCGGCCGCTACACCGAGCAGGGTTTTGCCGCCGTGAAGATGCGCATCGGCGCGATGGACGGCAGCGTCGCCGCAAGTCTGCACCGCGTGCGCACCGCGCGCGCCGCGCTGGGCCCGGCCGTCGACCTGATGTGCGACGCGCACGGCACGATGAACGTCGCCGAGGGCAAACGCTTCTGCACGGGTGCCGCCGAACTGGCGCTGCGTTTCGTCGAAGAACCCGTCGCCAGCGACGACCGCGCCGGTCTCGCCGAAGTGCGCGCCGCGAGCCCGTTGCCGATCGCCGCGGGAGAGAGTGAGTTCACCGCGTTCGACTTCGCCGAACTGCTCGACCGCCGCGCCATCGACGTGCTGCAGCCCGACCTGGCGATCGCGGGCGGCCTCAGCGAAGGTCAACGCATCGCCGCGCTCGCCTACGCCCACCGCCTCGAACTCGCGCCGCACTGCTGGGGTTCGGCGATCACGTTCCAGGCCGGACGCACATTGGCGTTCGCCAGTCCAGCCGGCACGTTCGTCGAGGTGCCGATGGGCGGCGCGCCGCTGCTGCGCGAGATGGCACAGATCGACATGCAGCTGCACGACGGGCACCTGCTGCCGCCGCAAGGCCTGGGCTTCGGCGTCGAGCCCGACCCCGACTTCGTGCGTCGCCACACTCGAGCTTGCTGAGGAGACCGTGAACGACTTCCACCTGCACCACGTCAACGTCAACGTCGACGACCTCGACGCCGCGGTCGCGTTCTACCGCGACGTCATCGGCCTGCCGCTCGACCACACGCCCGACCAGGGCTTCCGTTCGCAGTTCTTCAAGCTGGGGCCGAACGCGCAGATCCACATGAACGAGATCGCCGACGTGCACCAGTTTCGCGGTCACTTCTGCCTGATCGCGCCCGACTTCCCGGCCGTGTTCGCGCGCGCCAAGGCGGCAGGTGCGATCGACCTGCGGCCGTGGGGCCGCGTGCGGCGCCTGCCCAGCGGCGCGATGCAGATGTTCTTGCGCGATCCGGCCGGCAACCTCGTCGAGATCGGCAGCAGCAAGGACGCGGTGATCGACCCGGCGCTGTTCGCGGACGAACTCGTCGAGCCCAAGCCCGGCATGTACCGCATGGCGCCCGGCGCCGACGTCGGCGCGCACGAGAGCCCATGAGCATCCTGCTGCTCGAGTCGCTGCATCCCGACGCCGAGGCGCTGCTCGCCGACGTCGACGAAGTCGTGCGCGCCGCCGACCCGAACGCGCCGCAGTGCGACTTCGCCGCCGTGCGCGCGATCCTCACCCGCGGCCGCGGCCGCATCACCGCCGAGCTGCTGCAACGCTGCCCGAACCTGCAGGTGATCGCGCGCGCCGGCGTCGGCCTCGACAACCTCGACACCGCAGCCGCCGCGCAGCGCGGCGTGCCGGTCGTGTTCGCCCCGGGCGGCAATACGCTGACCGTCGCCGAACACACCTTGGCGCTGATCTTGGACCTCGTGCGCGGCATCACTCGACAGGCGAACGCGGTCGCGCAAGGCCGCTGGGAGGAGCGCGCACGCTACCAGGGCAACGAGATCCGCGGCCTGTGCCTGGGCATCTTGGGGTTCGGCAACGTCGGCAAGCGCGTCGCGCAGCTCGCCGAGGTGTTCGGCATGAACGTGCTCGTCGCCACGCACGCCGGCCGCAGCGTGCCCGCGCCGTACCGAGCTGCGCCGCTCGCCGACGTGCTGCGCACCGCCGACGTGATCACGCTGCACCTGCCGCTCTCGAACGAGACCCGCAACCTGCTCGGCGCTGAACAGCTCGCGTCGATGAAGCCCGGCGCGTTCCTGGTCAACACCGCGCGCGGTGCGCTGATCGACGGGCAGGCGCTGCGCGTCGCGCTCGCCAGCGGCCACCTCGGCGGCTTCGCCGCAGACGTGCTCGAGGTCGAACCGCCCGCGGCCGACGATCCGCTGCTGTCGTCCCCGCGCGCGCTGCTGACGCCTCACACCGCGTCACTGACGGCGCTCACCTACCGGGCGATGTGTGTCGACACCGCGACCAACGTCGTCGCGATCCTGCGCGGGGCGGGGCCGGCGCCGCAGAGCCGCTTTCGCGGGCGGTGAGGCGCGGCGGGACTCGCGGGGGCGAGACCCGGCGCGACTCTCGCGATTCGATATGCTCCTCGACCGGAGGTCGCCTTGCCCAATCCCCGTCCCGCGCTGGGTTCGTTCTCGCTTGCCGTGCTCGTCGCCGCGACGACGGCCCAACAACCTGTTTGGCAGATGCAGGCCGGGCTCGATTCGGGGCAGGGCGTGGCGATGGCCTGCGATTGGCAGCGCGATCGCACGGTGCTGGTCACCGCGAAGGACACCTGGGAGTGGCTCGGCGCACGCTGGGTCCACCGCGTGCGCACCCCGGGGCTGCCGACGCGGGATGTGGCGATCGCCTACGACGACATCCGGCAGCGGCTCGTGCTCTTCGGTGGCTACGAGAACGGGGTCACCGACGACACCTGGGAGTTCGACGGCGTGCAATGGCAACGGCTCGCGCCTGCCGTGTCGCCGGCTCCGCGCGTCACGCGTCTGGCATTCGACGGCGCCCGCGCCATGACCATCGCGTTCAGCGGAGCCTCCCATACCATGCTCTTGGACGACACCTGGCTGTGGGATGGCCAGACCTGGTCGCTGGCCCCGGCAGCAATGCGACCGCCGCCACGGGTGCGGCACGCTTTCGCGTTCGACACCGCGCGGCAGGAGGCCGTCCTGTTCAGCGGGTACGACGGCACCTGGCTCGGGGACACGTGGACGTGGAACGGCAGCACCTGGGCGCTGCGCGCGCCCTCGCAGGCACCGGCGCCGCGCAATGGTGCCGCGATGGCGTACGACCCGGCGCGCGCGCGCGTCGTGCTCTTCGGCGGCGGCGACGCCCTCTTCAACGAGCTGGACGACACCTGGGAGTGGGACGGCACAACCTGGTTGCCGATCGCGACCACCAGCCGACCCGCAGCGAGGGCCGGCGCCGCGATGGCCTTCGAACCCCGTTCGGGACGGCTGCTGATGATGGGCGGCGGCCGGAACGACACCTGGTCCTGGGACGGTTCCCTGTGGCGCCTCGAACAGGAGTCCCCCGCTCCCATCGGCGCGATCACCACGGACCCTCTTGGCCGGCAACTCCTGATGTTCGGCGGCCAGACCAGCTCGAGCACTTACTCGAACGACACCCTGGTCGGTGACGGCATCAGGTGGACCCGACTCCAGCCCGCGACCTCGCCTTCGCCCCGCACCGCGCCGATCGTCGCCGATCGTGCCCGCGGTGAGGTCGTGCTGTTCGGCGGCTATGCCAACGGCTGGTTGCAGGACACCTGGACCTGGAACGGATCGACCTGGGCGCAGCGTGCACCCGCAAACACGCCGCCGTGGCCATCGGGGACGGGGACCCTGCACTACGACCCGTGGCAACAGCGTGTCCTGCTGTGCTTCGTCGATGGCTGGAACAACGGCGCGATCGGACTCTGGCAGTGGAACGGCGTCGACTGGGCGCAGCAGCCATCCCTGACGCCGCCCAGCCCTCGCTTCGCGCCGACGTTCGTGTTCGACGAGGCGCGCGGCCAACTGCTCATGTTCGGGGGTTACTACAGCTACTGCAGCAACCTGCCCTGCACCCCGGTCGTCAACTACGACGAGACGTGGCTGTGGAACGGTTCGACGTGGTCGCAGGCGAACCCGCCGCAGCGTCCCGGTGCACGCGGCTGGGCCAAGGGCACCTACGACCCGACGCGACAGACCGTCGTGATCGTCGGCGGCGGCTGGGGCTACGCCTCAGGTCAGTCCATCCTGCAGTGGCCCGTGAACGACGTATGGGAATGGGACGGCGTGACCTGGCAGCTGCTGCCCCCCACGACCCAGGGCACGCCGGTCTACGAACCCGGTCTGCAGCGCCTCGTCCTGCTGCAACAAGGTCGCGGCGCCCAGATCCTCACCGACACCCCCCACGCGGCAACCGTCTTCGGCGCGGGTTGCTCGGGCAGCCGCGGCGTGCCGTGGTCGACCTGCGGACGATCCGCGCTCGGCAACGACGGGTTCGCGCTCGAGTTCGGCAACGTACCAGCGTCCACCGCGTGCCTGGTCGGCCTTTCCCTGTTCACCGGGACCACCGCGCTGCGTCCGGGATGCGACTTGCGGCTCGGCGTGCTCGTGTCGTTGCTCGGTGCGACCGCCAACCCGTACGGGTTCGCGGAGCTACCGATCCCGATCCCGGCCGACCCGATCCTGCGCGGCCTCGACGTGCACGCACAGGCGCTCGCGATCGACGGGGCCGCCGCGACAGGCTTCGCGCTGAGTCCGGCGCTACGCGTCACGATCGGCGACTAGGACTGCGCCCAACACTCCACGCTCACTTCGACGCGGGGTTGCCTTCGCCGAACAGCTGCAGTTCGTGGATCGACCACCACAACCCGTCCTTCTTGCCGGTCTGCACGACCTTGAGGAACCGCGTGCGGGTCGCAGGCACGCGGATCACCGGGTCCTTCTTGCTGCCGGCCCCGACCGCGATCGGCTGCCCCCACACCTCGCCGTCGGCCGACGTGTAGACCTCGAAGCGCTCGGGGAAGTCCCCCGCCGACTGCGTGGTGTCGAGTCCGATCGCGGTGACCTCGGCGGCCTCGGGCAATTCGATGCGCAGCCACATGCCGGGCTGCTGCGGCGTGCCCGTCGTCCAGCGTGAGCCCGCATCGCCATCGACGGCGTTGTGCAGATCGCCCCCACCGTGGCTCACCGTGAGCTTCCATTCGCGGCGCGCGAGCAGCGGCGGATCGAACGCGCGCAACTCCTCGAGGGTCCACGGTCCCGACCGGCCTGCGGCCTCGGCGCGCACGGCGGCGATCTGCGCGGCGCTGACGAGCGGTGCGCTGTTGCTCCAGCTGTTGCGCACGAACGTGAGCACGTCGGCGATCCAGGCGTCGTCGTTGGCCGACATCGGCGCCATCACACCCGGGTAGGTCTTGCCGTCGACGGGACCCATCAGGCCCTGCAGCACGATGCGGCCGAGGCGCGCGGGCGCACCGAGCACGCGCGGCGAGCCGACCAGCGTCGGCGCCAGCCGCATGTTCTCGACACCGGGCACGGGCATGCCCTCGCCGTTGGTGCCGTGGCACGAGAAGCACAGCGACTGGTAGATGCGCGAACCGCGCTCGACGGCCGCCGCAAGTTCGGCGTTGGCTTTGGCGATCGCGGCGCGGCGCTCGGCCTCGGCACGCTCGGCCTCGCGGCGATCGAAGTAGGTCTTGGCGGTGAACACGACCGCGTCGTTGTCCGGATGGGCGGCGACGATCGCTTCGACCACTGCCTCGTGACCGGCGACCTCGGTGTAGAGCGCCGTGCGCAACACCTGCAGGGCCACGCGCACGTCGGCGTCTTGGGCGCGCGCCAGGACCGCCGCGACGACATCGGCCCGCACGTCTCCCGCGAGGAAGCGTTCCGCGGCCCGGATCGCCGCGGCGCGCATGCGCGCATCCTCGTCGCCGAGCCGGCTGATCACGTCGACCTCGGTCAGCGCGTCGAGGCCGTGCAGCGTCCACATCGCGTGTTGCCGCGCCAGCGGCGACGTCGCGCCGTTCATCACCTGCCGCAGCGCCGGCACGACGCTGCGATCGCCGCGCAACACGAGCAGCTTCTGCGCGGTGTCGCGCCACCAGCCGTTGGCATGGCTCAGGTGTGCGACGAGTTCGGCCGAGCTCTCGTCGAGCATGCGTGGCTGCGGCCCGCGCGCGAAACCGTCGTGCACGAGGCGATAGATGCGCCCGCGGCCGATGTTGCGGTCGAGCCCGTACTGCTGCACCACACCGCGCAGGTAGCTGCCCTCCTGCACCCAGTTGCCCTCCTGGATGATGCCGCGGTACATGTCGACGATGTAGAGCGTGCCGTCGGGCGCGGTGTACATGTTGACCGGGCGGAAGTTGGCGTCCTTGGTGCGCAAGAACTCGGCGCCCGGGTGCGCGTTGCGCAGCACGCGCTTGCCGCGCTCGTCGGCGACGATCGCGCGGCGCACGAGGCGTCCGACGGGTTCGGGCACGAACAGGTTGCCGTAGAGCTCGGCCGGCAACCGGTCGCCGCGATAGACCACCTGGCCGCAGCAGCCCGTGAAGTGGTTGAGCGTGTTGTCGGCGCGGATGCGCGCCGGGCCGCCCTGTACGTCGGGGATCGAGTCGATCGGCCAGCATTCGTCGAAGCCCTCGGCGAGCTGCCCGGGCAGGTCGAGCTTGCCGTACTGCATGTTCTGCTGGAAGTTCGCCGCGACCACCTCGCCGCCGGCGCGCGAGTAGTAACACTGCCCCCAGTCGTCGTGGGTCATGCCCCACTGACCGTCGCCCGCGGGCAGCGGCAACGCGCTGATCTTGCCGTCGCGGTAGCGGTAGCGCCGGTCCGTGTAGGTCACGTAGAGCAGGTTGTCGACGTTCCAGTCCAGCCCGCTGGGCTGGTGCTCGAGGTTGCCGCCGCGCGGCCCACCCGCGAACACGAGCCTCTTCTCGTCGGCGACGCCGTCGCCGACGGTGTCGCGGTACTCGTGAAGGTCCAGCGTGCCGGTCTCACGTACGACGATGCTGTCCTGCAGCGTCAGGATCATGCGCGGCAGCACCAGCCCGTCGACGAACACGGTGTGCTTGTCGATGCGCCCGTCGCCGTCGGTGTCCTCGAGCCGACTGACGCGGCTCGTCGGCTCGAGTTCGCCGGTGCCGTCGATGTCCTGCATGTAGGTGCGCAGCTCGGCGACGTACATGCGGCCGTTGCCGTCCCACGCCAGCGCCGCGGGTTCGCGGATCATCGGTTCGCACGCGACCAGTTCGAGGTGGTAGCCGGGCGGCAGCTCGATCGCGGCCATCGCGTCTTGGGGCGAGAGCGGCGCCACGCTCGCGAGCTTGTCGGGGTCGGGCGCGACCGGCGCCGCGGGCTGTTGCTGGGCGCTCGTTGCCGCGGCGAACAAGGAGAACGTCGCTGCGGGGAAGGCGTGACGCATCGCCGCTCAGTCCATCAGGTGCGGGAAGTCGTCGAACATCGACAGCAGCTGGCCGCGCCCGGTGCGCGCCGCGTCGGTCTCCATGTCGAGCACGTCGCGCGTCTGTTGGTAGAGCGCGTCGGCCTCGGCGGCGCTGTTGCCGATGCAGATCACGCCGAGCTTTCCGTACTGCGACAGCGCACCGATCATGTGGAACAGCACACCGGTCTCGGTCAGCGGGCTCCAGTGCAGCCCGTGGTGGATGACGATCTCGAGGAAGTCCTGCGGCAGCAGCCCGCGGTAGGCCGGTGACACCAGGGCATCGGTGGCGAAGTAGTACTTCACGACGCCGCTGCGCGATCGGTAGTCGCCGGCGCCGCCGATCGAACCACCGGTGAGGAAATCGAGCGCCATGTACGGGAACGTCGTACCGCCCATGCGCAGGTTGATCTCGATCGCCGCGCACTGCCACTCCGCGCCGCCGTTGCGGTAGACGAGGAAGTCGATCGCGAACCGTCCGGTGACGCCGCGCTCGCGCAGCACCTCGCCGACGAAGTGCGCGCGCTCGGTGATCATCGCGCGGTAGTCGAGGCGGGCCGGGAAACGACAGCCGAGATAGGCCTGACCCGAATCGCCGCCGAGCACCTGATCGTGCGTCGAGATGATGCGCAGCTCGCCAGCCGGCGTGATGCGCAGCTGCACACTGGGGGAGTGCACTTCCTCGGCTTCGAGGAACTCCTCGACGACCCCGCCCATCTCCTCGAACTTCTCGAAGAACGCATCCTTGCTGTGGTCGGGCGCGGTGAACTTCAGCGTGTCGAACGCGCCGCGGATCGCGGCATGTCGGGCGGCTTCGCCATCGGGCATCGGGTCCGGGTACTGGAACAAGGCGTTGCCTTCACCCGAGAACCCGGCGTTGAGTTTGACCACCGCGCGCCGCAGCTTGGGCTTCTGCCGCTTGAGCTCGTCGAGCGCGGCCACGGCCGCGGCGACCGTGCGCAGGTTCTCGGTGCCGATCGGCAGTTCGACACCTGCCTTGCGGAACGCTTCGCGCGACCCGGACTTGCTGCCGAGGTCGAGCAGATCGGGGTCGGCGCCGTTGAGCGGGATGCCGAGCTGCACCGCCAACGAACGCTCGAGCGGCGACGTCGTGAAGCAGGTCATGTAGGCGCGGTTGGGATCGCCGATCCAATGCCGGATGCGATCGATCACGCGCGGCCGTTCCAGGATCTTCTCGGTCAACGCCCGCGGGCTCGCGTCCTGCACACACAACATCGTCAGGCGCCGCTTGGCGTGCATCGGCGGCACGCCGACGAGCATCTGCAGGTAGTAGTCGACGACGTCTTCTTCGACGGGCTGGCTGGTGACATACATGACGCGGGCGCCGGGCCGCCGCAGTCGCATCAGCATGAACATCAGCCGCTCCTCGTAGAACGGCACGCCGCTGACCTTGGACAACTCTTCCTGATCGAAGCTCAGCGACGGGATGATCAGACACGAATGCGGTTCGCGCGGCTGCTCGTGCACTTCTGCCCAGATCGGCAGCAGCTTGGCCTGCAAGGCTTTGAACGCGGCGATCTCGTCGACGGGTTGCTTCGTCACGGCTACAGCGTCGCCGGCCGCCGGTACAAGGCAAGAGGCGACTGGCGGAGTCGCACCGACCCGACCCGCAATCGCGCCGGCGACACGATGGCGCCAGAATCCTGAACCCGTGCCGCCCGGCGCGGCGACTCACATCTCGCCGATGACCGAACCCCGCACCGTCGACCGCTTGCTCGCCGACTCCCGGTGGCTGACCAACCTGGCGCGGCGCCTCGTCGGTGAGGACCAGGCGGCGGACCTGCACCAGGAGGTCGCACTCGCGGCGCTGCAGCATCCGGGGACGGTGGGGCGTTCGTGGCTGGCGACCGTGGCGCACCACCTGGCCACCACGCTGCGGCGCCGCCGGTCGGCGGAGCGGCGCCGCGTCGATGCCTTGCCCATGCCCGACCCGGTGCCTTCGCCGACGGAACTGGTCGCGACCGCCGAACTGCAGCAGCGCGCGGTCGCTGCCGTGTTGGCGTTGCCCGAAGCCCAGCGCGACACCGTGCTGATGCGGTTCCTCGAAGGTCTGTCGGTGCAGGCGACCGCACGCGCGATGGACGTTCCCGAAGAGACGGTGCGCACCAGACAGCGCCGGGCGCTGGCGACGCTGCGCGCGCAGCTGGCGCCGGCGCCGGCGCCGCGTCGGCGTGCCTTCGCCGTTGCGTTGTGGTCATCCGTCGGTTGGGGCAGCGTCATGAAGATCCAACACGCCGCGATCGCGGCCGCACTCGTGCTCTTGTGGCTCTCGTACGCCTTCTGGCCGCAGACGAACCAGCAAGCGGTCGAGGTCTCCGCAGGTGCGTCGCTCGAGGCCGGCGTGCTGGTTGAGTCCGCTGCGACACCAGCCAACGCAGCGGCCCCCGTGCAGCGCGAGCTGCTGCTGGGCGCAGCGAGCGAGAACCGCGGCGCCACCGGTTCTGCGGAACTCCGGTTCTTCTGGCGCGGCACGGAACTGCCGGCGCCTTCGTTGCAGTTGTGGTGGCGTTCCGTTTCGGACGCTCCGGGCCGCCTGCATCGCGTACTCGCCGACGATCGCGGCGTGCTGCGCCTGCCCGAGCTGGCCCCCGGTCGGTACGAAGTGCAGTGCATGGGGCCCGTGCATGCCTTCGCGGTCGTCGCCTCCACTGAGACCCGGCTGACCATCGAGGTTGCACCAACGATCAACGTCGAGGGAATCGTCGTCGACGCGAATGGCCGCCGCGTTGCCGGCGCAACGGTGTTCGTGCAAGGCGACGCCGACTCGGACCCGGTGCCGCGCCTCGTCGGCACGGCCGACGCCGACGGTGCCTTCCGCGCCCGCACCGATCGAGGCGGATGGTGTTGGGCGCGGTCCCCGGGACTCGCGGCCAGCGCGATCGAGCCACTGCGTTCCGAAACCTCGCGCCTGCGCCTGGTCCTAGCCGCTCCCGGAGAGCGCGTTCGCGGCACGGTGTTGACGGCCACCGGCGCGCCGGCCATCGCAGCCAAGGTGACGATCCTGGCCACCGAACCACGCGACCTCCGCTCGGTCCCCGTCGTCGTCGTCACCGATCACGCCGGCGCGTTCGGCTGCGACGAGCTGCGCCCCGGCCCGCACCTGCTGGTCGCCAGTGCACCCGATCACGCGCCCAGGTGTGAACCGTTCGTGGTGCTCGCCGGCCAGGAACAGGAACTGATGGTGCAGCTCGACCGTGGCAGCATCCTGCAAGGCGAAGTGCGGTCTGCCAGCGGCGGCGACTTCGTGGTGATGATCCGCGTGGAGATCTCCTTGCCCGGCGCTGGCGAAGCGCGCCTGGGATCGTTGGCAGCGATCCGCGAGACGACGCAGCGCCTCACCTGGACGCACGATGGCCGCTACCGACTCGACGGTGTGCCAGCGGGAACCTTGCGCCTGCAGGTACAGGCCCACGACCACATACCGGTCACCAGAATCGTGGAGGTGCGCGCCGGCGAGTCGCGGAGCTGCGACTTCGTCCTGACCCAGGGCCACGCGCTGCGCGGTCGGCTGCTCGATCCCATGGGCAAGGGCATCGGCGGTTGGAACGTGTGGGCGTGGACGACGCCCGACGGTCCGCGCGCCCTCACCAACACCGACGCCGACGGGTCGTTCGTGCTCGGCGGACTCGACGCCGACACGTGCACGGTGATGGCCCGCTCCCGGGGCGACGAAACCAGGTGGCTGGCCACGCATGCCCAGGACGTCCCGCTCGACGGCAATGAACTGCAGCTGCGCACGCTCGCAGCGACCGACGGTGGCTCCGTGTCGGGCAGCCTGGTCCTGCCGACAGGCGCGAACCCGCGGCATTACCAGGTGTCGCTGTTGCCAGTCGACGCCGCCAACGAACTGCGGCAGACGTTCCGGCCGAAGAAGGACGGCTCGTTCGTCGCCGGTCCTGTGCAGCCAGGCCGCTACGTGGTCGAGATCCAGCGTGCCGGGGCGGCGGTCGTCGAACTGGGCCAGCTCGAACTGCAGGCGTGTTTGCGCACCGACGTGGGTCGCGTCGTCGTGCCGGTCAGCGGGCGCTGACTCAGCCTCGGTCACTTGCGCACCGCGCCGAGCGGCTCCAAGATGGCGCGATGGAGACCTCTCCTGACGGGAATGAACGGACGGGTGCGGCGTCGGGCAACTTCCGCTGGCTGAGCCGGCTGCTGCTGGTCGTCGCCGGGATCGTCGCGCTCGCGGTGATCGGCGGCATCGTCACCGTGCAGCACTGGCGCACCCGAAGTGCCGAGTTGATCGCCGAAGCCGGCCTTCGGCTCGTCCACGCCGACGGTTCTCCGGTGTCCGGCGTCCGCGTGACGGCGAGGTGGACGACGTTGCGGGGCATCGGCCCCTACCTTCATTTGATCGGGCTCGGCAACTCCGACACGGACGGGGTCGTCGATGTGAGCGCGCTTGCAGGAGAGTGGGCGATCGGTGCCAGGTTCCGCATCGATGTCGACCTACCCGGGTTCGTATGCGACCCCGTGGTGCTCGAGCCGGCGACTGTGATCACGCTGCCGCCGCTCGGCAGGATCGTGCTGCACCTGGTCGACGACGCGGGGCGGCCGTTCGCGAAGCCGCAGCTGCGGCAGTGGGCCGTTCTGCGGTGGCCGAAAGGGGACAACATCGAGAGTCGAAGCACTCCCTATGAACCGGACGGCACGGTCGACTTCGGCATGGTCGCCTGCGGTTCCAGCTTCCGCGTGCTCGCCCGCGTGCAGGGTACGGTGGCGATCCCAGAGGGGTTCGAGCCCGAACCCGGGCGCCGGCGCTCCGTGACCCCTTCGCTCTTCGAACACGAATTCGTGGGCCCACAGACGGCCGGTGAGGTGCGTCACATCAAGTGCACGATCCCCGACGACACGCCCCGCCTGCGCGCCGTGGTGCTGGACGCGCAGGGCAGACCCGCGAACGGGGACCTCGGCTTCGGCTTGCGCTACGGCGGCGGGTCGCTGAGTGCGTTCACGGTCCGGCCGGACGCCGAGGGCCGCATCGAGTTCTTGCTCGGCAGCGCGCCGAAGCACGACGGCGAACTCGATCTGTGGCCACCCGGGGCCGAAGGGCCGATCCGTGTGACCGCACGCCTGGACGCCAACGGCGATCTCGATGCCGGCGTCGTCGTGCTGCAATAGGTGCCGCGCACCCTACCCGCAGCTGCCGCAGCCCCCGCCCCCACACAACCTCGCCTCGATCGCTTTGCTCGTCGGCGAGATCGACAAACCGCCGAGCGCTGTGCAACGCAGCTCGCGCGCCATGTCCTCACTGATCTGACGATGCGCGTCGAGCACCTCGTCGAGCGGGATCAGGTGGTCGTAGCCGGCCAATGCGATGTTGGCGCAGGCCAACGCGTTGGCGGCGCCGGCGATGTTGCGGCCCAGGCACGGCGCCTCGACGCGGTTGGCGATCGGATCGCAGACGAGGCCGAGCACGTTCTGCAACGCGTGGCTCGCCGCGGACAGACCCTGGGCGGCGTTGCCGCCGGCCAACTCGACGAGCGCCGCAGCGGCCATCGCCGCGCCCGCGCCGGTCTCGGCCTGGCAACCGCCGACCTCGGCCGCGAAGCTCGATCGCGTCGCGGTGAACACGCCGATCAGGCCCGCGGCGAGCATCGCGCGCAGCGTCACGTCGTCGGAGCAACCCTGCACCTCGGCGGCGGCGAGGCAGGTTGCCGGGAACGTCGCGCACGAACCCGCGGTCGGCGCGGCGACGATCACGCCCATCGAACTCTTCACTTCCATGAGCGCAGTGACGTAGAGGATCGCGCGGTTGAGGATGCCGCCGTCGAGCAGCTCGCCGCGTTCGAGCATCGCCGCGAAGCGGTGGCTCTGGCGCGGCAGGATGCGGTCCGCGTACTCGGTGCCGGCGAGCCCCTGCAGCACACCGCCGCGCACGATCGTGAGGATCTTCGCCATCTGCGCGAGCACCGCGTCCTTGGTGAGGCCGCCGCGCGCGCATTCGTAGTCGAGCGCGAAGTCGGACAGCTTGCGCGTCTTGGGGTCGGCCGTGGCGACCATCTCACCGGCGTGCAGGAACGGCACCGTCATGCCCTTGCGCGACAACACCGGCAGCACCGGGTGCAGCCGGCGCACGCGTGTCACGTGCGGCAACGTCGCGAGCACGTCCGCGGCGACGAACGCCGGCGCCTTGACGAAGACCTGGGAGCCAGAGGCCGTCACTTCGTCGATCTCGGCACACGCCGCGAGGTGCGTCACGACATCGCGCCCGTCCCCCCGAACGTCGAGCACCGTGACGAAGCAGTCGCCGTAGAGCGTCACCTTGCTGCCGTCGATCTCGATCACCTCGATCATGCCGCCGCCGGTCGACAGCGCGACGAGTCGATGTTCGACACCGTCCTTGTGCAGCGTGAGCCGATAGGTGTTGGGGTGCGGGTCGTGCAGCGTCGCGATCTCGATCGACAACTCGATGCCGGCTGCGCGCAGCGCCGCGGCCGATTCGGGCAGCCGTTCGTCGTCGGCTTCCCAGCCCAGCAGGCCGCCGAACAGGCCCATGTCCGAGCCCTGGCTCTCGTGCGTGGTCGCGAGCGACCCTTCGGTGTCGAACTCGACCAGCACGCGCTCGGGATCACCACCGCACAGGTCGCGCGCCAGCCGACCGATGCGCACCGACGCGGCGCTGTGCGAACTCGATGGCCCGCGCATCACCGGACCGACGACGTCGTTGAAGATGCTGGGCGGCAGGTGGCGGGCATTGGTGAGGTCCGAGGTGATCAGCGGTAGGCGGCGGGCGGCTTGGGCACGACGCCAAGCTTGTCGTAGTCGAAACCGCTCGGCAGCGGATCATAGGGACCGACCAGGTCGACGCTGCTCGTCGCGCTGATGCGATCCTCGAGACCGAGGCACCAGTAGACCGCGTTCACGGTGAGCCGACGCACGCCGGCGCTCTGGTAATCGCGCGCGCTGCCCATGGTGACGTGGAACACGCGCGCGGTCTTGCCGCCGTTGCCGGTCCAGGTCTTGGTCCACGCGATCGGCAGCGCTTCCTTGGCGGTGTTGGGCGGGTCGTCGTGGTTACGACCCACGAGTGGCTGGCCGAGCACCAGCGCCGTGCACTCGGCGGGCAGCGACTGGCCCTCGGGGTAGGTGCGGTAGACGTCCGACGGTCCCCAGATGTCATCGACGCCGCGCAAGATCGGATGGTCCTGGTGCGCGTCGACGAGGATGCCGCGTGTCGCTTCGTGGTGCCAGCCGCCGTGGTGCGCGCGGAACGTGCCACCGAGCACGTCTTCGCCGAAGCGCACCTTCTTGCCGGCGACTTCGTACGGGAACGGTCCCGAGAAGCCGTGGTTGGCGGTGCGGATGCCGATGAGCGGTTTGCCCGAATCGAGATAGTCGAGGAAGCAGCGCAGCTGGTCCTCGGGCAGCGTCATGAAGCGGCTCGACAGGATCAGCAGGTCGGCGGTGCGCAGGTGCTCGAGGCCCGGGATGTCGTGCTTGCCGCCGTTCTCCTCGGGCGGCGTCTTCTGCGTCGGGTCGACGAGGCCGTCGGGGTTCTGCGCGAACAGCACGGTGCAGTGAAAGCCGTGCCTCGCCGACAGCAGCCGCGCGAGCATCGGCAGCGCCTGCTCGCTGCGGTACTCCTGTTCGGCGGCGATCAGCACGATGTGCTCGCCGCGGCCCGGACCGTCGCCGCCCTGGTAGGTGAGCCAGCGCGGATCGTCGGGCACGGGGTGCGTGTGCATCGCGCAGCTGGTCAGCAACAAGGTCGTGAGCGTGAGCGCGAACGGGCGTGGAGTCACTTCGGGATCCGGTTGAGGGTGTAGTAGGCCTTGCTGTGCACCAGCGACGCGCCGTCCTTGCCGCGCACGCCGCCGAGGTCGAACTCGTGCACGTGGCCCTGCACCAGGCCATCGACGACCAGATGCACGCTGCGGCCGTCCGCGGCGACCTTCGCGGCGGTCACGCGCGGCGTCGTCTGGTCGACCTCGGGGCTGCCGTAGCCCTGCTGGAAGACGTGCGTGTAGCTCGACAGGGTGTAACTCGCGGGATCGGCCGCGCGCGCCGCGTCGGCGGGCAGAGTGAACGTCACCTGAAAGCCGTCGCGCCGCGCGCTGATGCGCTCGATCTCGAACGGCACGGCGCCGGTCCACTCGAGCCGCTCGAGCACGTAGCTGCGGTTGCCGCGCACGGGCCAGCCGCGGTTGGTGCCGCCCGTGATCAGGTAACCCTTGGGCGAGAACTCACAGGCGAGGATGCCGTTGCCGAGTCCCTCGCGGAACGGGTAACACGCGCCCTGCCAGACACCGTCGACGAGCTCGGTGGTCGCGCGCATCACGCACGACAGGCTGTAGTCGCCGAGGAACAGCTGGCCCGCGAACGGCCCGAAGCGCCCCTCGGTGGTGTCGACGCGGAACGTCGTGATCGACTGCCCCATCTTGCGGTACGGGAACACCACCGCGTACGGCACCAGTTCGGGGATGCGTTCGCTCTCGATCGCCAAGCGCGACTGGCTCTTGGGTTCGGCGGGCCGTTTGCCGAGCTGTTTGCCGAGCGGCAGGTCGTAGGCGGGGAAACACACCGGGTGCCCCATGAAGCCGCCGGGCCGCAGGTGTTTGAGCGAACACGAGCCGTTCCACGGCCCCTGGCTCTCGGCGTAGAACATCACGCCGTGCTCGTTGGGCGCGACGCCGCCGGCGCTGCGGATGCCGCTCGCGATCGGGATCGAGCGCCCGTCCTTGGTGATCTGGAACGCCCAGCCGCGGTAGTCGGCCTTGTAGTAGTACGACTCCGACAACCCCAGCACGACCGTGACGCTGCCGTCTGGCATCACCGGCGAACCCCACGCGAACTCGTGGTAGTTGGCGAAACCCCAGACGTCGCTGAGGTTGTCGAAACGGTCGGCGCGGCCGTCGCCGTCGCGGTCGGTGATGCACGTCAGTTCGGTCTGTTGCGTCGCGTAGAACGCGCCGTCGCGGTAGCCGAGACCGAGCACCTCGTCGAGGCCGGTCGCGAAGCGCTGCACCGTGGGCCTGGGAATCTGGTCGAACGCGCCGCTGATCAGCAGGATCTCACCGCGGCGCGTGCCGACCGCGAGCCGACCGTCGGGCAAGACGCAGAAGCTGCCCGCCTCCAGACTCAGTTCACGCGGCAGCGGCAGTTCGACGACGCGGTAGTAGGCGGCTTCGGCGTGTTCGGTGCCCCAGGTGTCGCCGAGTTCCTGCGCCGACAGGCAAGGCAGGAGCAGCGGCGTTGCGAACAGCGTTGCGAGGCGGCGTTTCACTTGGGTTCCTCGCTCCAGGAGTAGTCGATGCGCAACTCGGCGCGTCCGTCGCGCACCGCGATCGGGATGCGTAGTTCCTTGACGTCGCCCTGCTCGAGGATGCGGCAGCGCGCCGGCTGCAGCCGCAACCACAACGACGCGCCGACGCGGACCACGCCGTCGCTGGCTTGTTCGACGCGCGCGTCCCGCGCGGCCAGGAACTGCAGGTCGTGGTCGCCGACCGCCGTGAATCGAAGTGTTCGTTGCAGCGTCGTTCCCGGCAGGCTGCTGAGAAACTGTTCGTGAGCCGCATCACTGACCTCGACACCCGCACACTCGTACCGGAACGTCGGCCGCTGTTGCGCGTCGAGGTCGTAGCCGAGCCAGCGCTGCCCGAGTTCGCGCCGCGAGACCTCCGGCCACGGCGCGTCGGGGTCGGCGAGCGCCACGATCGCCGGGCCATTGGGAAGCTCGACGCGGTTCTTGCCGAGGATGCGCGCCTGGCCGCTGCCCTGCCCGGTCCACACCGGCGCCGCGTCGACGAAACGCCCCCACCAGATCTGGTTCAAGCCCAGGCGTTCGGCGTCGAAGGTGATGTTGACGCCGCCCGGGTAGCCGACGCTGATGCCGCGCTTGCCGGTGTTCTGCACGCTGCGCCGCAGCACCACCGCCTCGCCATCGACCGCCAGCTCGATCGGCGGCCGGCGCATGCCGCTCGGCTGGCGCACGTTGCGGCCCTGGTTGAGGTAGTGCCACATCGCGTCGACCTGGCGCGCGACGTCACCGTCGCCGAGTTCGGGCCGGATCGACACGCCGTCCGGGAAGAACTGCGGCATCAGCGTGTTGGGCCTGAACGCGAACGGCTGCCGCAGGAAGTGCGCGAACCACTGTGGCTGCAGGCGCTGTCCGGTCGACTCGACCAGGTCGATCGCGCCCATCGCGCCGACCTGCTCGCCGGCGAAACGGTGGCAGGTGATGCAGTTCATGCCCTTGTCGCCGACCAGTTCGCGTCCAAGGTCGATGACCTCGCGGCGCAACTTGTCGTCGTCGGGCAGGGCGGCGACCGGCAGCGGCGGCAACACGTCGACCCGTTCCAACAGCTCCGCGAGCTTGCCAGCCAACGCCGCACCGAAGCCCGGCATGCGCGTACGCACGTAGGGCCGCGCCGACTGCCCGTGCGCGATCGCGTCGACGAGCCAGTCGTGCTGCAACTTGGCGCCGACGCCGGTCAACGGCGGCGGCAGCCGCGCCTCGCTGCCGAGGTTGGGGTCGCTGCTCGTGAACAGGTCGTCGCGTGCCGCCGCCACCCCACCGACGTCGCCGCGCGCGTGACACGCAAGGCAGTTGCGCGACGCCAGCAGCTGCTGGAGGTGCGCTTCGTCGTCGAGCGGCAACGCCAACTGCTGGATCGCGGTCGCCAGCGCCTTGCGTTGCCCTTCGTCCAGCGCGTAGTACGGAGCTGCGCCGGGCGCCTTCGACAGACAACCGCGCGTGACATCGAGCGCGTCGAGCAACGCGGCACGCTTCGCCGCCGGCCGCGCCTGATCCGGCAGGTCGTGACAATTCGCGCAGCCGAGTTCGGCGAACAGCACGCGCCCGACCTGCTCGTCCCCGGCGACGATCGGCGCAACCGGCAACGGCGCCGCGCCGACCATCAGGAAGCTGGCGAGGTCGTGCGCTTCGCTCGGCGACAGGTGCGGGTCCGGCATGCGCGCCGCCGGTCGCGCCGCGTGCGGCGCGAGCAGGAACGTGCGCAACGCGCCGAAGGTGTACTTGTCCTGCACCCTGCCGAGCGGCACCGAGCCGACGAGGGGCTGATCGCGCCCCTCGCGATCGCGCGGCCCGTGGCACACCGCGCAACCGATCGTCGCAAACAGCTCGTGCCCACGCGCCGCGGCGGCAGGTTCCGTAGGCTGCGCATCGACTTCGAGCGGCGCCGAGAACGTCTGCAGGTAGGCGAGCAGCGCGCGGGCTGCGGCGTCGCGCGCGGCCGAGTCACGTGCACCGAACAGGTCCGGCATCACGGTGCCGGGCTCGGCACGGTGCGGATCGCGCAAGAACGACAGCAGATGGTCGGTTCGCACGCGCGCCGCGACGGTGCGCAGGTCCGGACCGGTGCGCGCGTCGACGAGGGCCGGTTGCCGCGGTTCGCCGTGGCACGCGACGCAGCCCAGCTCGCCGAGCAGCACGAGGCCGCGTTGACGTTCGCTCAGCCCGGGCACTTCGAGGCCGGCGACGATCGGGGGCACCGCCGTCGATGGCAGTGTGTCCGACACGGGTGCCGCGTCGCCGCCGCATCCCCAAAGGCACGCAACGACCGCCGACCAGACGAGGATCGACCAGCGCCGGCAGGTCGTGACGAGAGAGGGTGCAGTCATGCTGCGGCAGGCTTGGCCGAGGCGGAAGCAGCGAGGTTGCGCCGACGCTACCGGTTCGGCGAGCACTCGTCCACGGCGCGCGTCATTCGCGCCACAGCACACCGAACATGGTGCCGCGGTCGTCGCGCACCTGCGAGTGACATCGTCTGCCCGAGGAGCGCACCGTTCGTGATCTCGATTACTGGACGTTGCCCGGGCGTTGTCCGAGCACGACGCCCCCGACATCGCTACGCCAGCGGCCCACAGCACCGCACCGTTCGTGCCCAGCGGATCTCGACAACGTAGACTCGGATGTGAGCGAGCGGTGGTGGTGCTACCAGCAGAGTTCCAAGTAGGTGCCGGCGCCCATCGTGCGAACTGCGGCAGTGACCTCTTCGAGGTGTCGGCGAATGCGGGGCCAACTCGTTGTTGGCAGTACCAGGACGGCGATTCGTCGGCCGACCAGGTTCTGTTGGTAGCGGATGTTCTGGTCGGTGCTGACGATCAGATCGAAACCACCCTGCTCCGCAGCGCTCAGCAGAGCACCGTTCGCCATGGTCGACCACCCGCGCTCGTAGGCAGTGACTACCTCGTGCCCGCCCAGCGCTGCGCGCAAGGGCGCGGGCGTGCCTTGATCGAGGAGTATGCGCATGGGTCAGAGTGGTGCGAAGGGCGGCGCGGTGTGCGATCAGGCCACCGCAAGGCTCTTGGCCGCGTGCGCAAGCACAGCCACGACAAGATCGCGTGCGACGCCCGGAAACCACTCGACGAAGTCGTCCAAGCTGGCACCGCTCTCGAGGTTCTCGAAGAGCGCTTTCACCGGCACGCGAGTGCCTCGGAACACCCAAGCGCCGCCCAAACGCTCGGGGAAGCGCTCGACGGCGTCGCATGAACTCCAGTCGATCATGTCGGAAGATTACCCGCCGTTGTCGGTGGTCGCAATTGGGCCACTGCCGGCGAGCAGGCTTGGCCGAAGCGGGAGCAGCGAGGTTGCGCCCGCGCCAACGGTTCGAAGAGCACTCGTCCACGCGCGCGTCATTCGCGCCACAACACACCGAACACGGTGCCGCGGTCGTCGCGCACCTGCCAGTGACGCAGACCATGGTCTTCCCGCTCGAGCTGCGCCTTCACCCAATCGCTGCCGGCGTTGAGCCAGGTGAGGTGTTCACCGCGCGTGGTCGCAGTCGCCACGCTGCGGCGATAGACGAGGCAGGTGCCGGGCACATCGAGTTGCTGCAGCAACACCGGCGTCGCCGCCGCCGAGAAGTCACCGAACGCCGCATCGATCGGCGCCATGCCCCCCACGCTCAATACGTAGAGCGGGTTGGCAAGCGAGTAGCTGAGCCCGACGACGCGCACGCAGTCGCGTTCTCGCAAGAACGTCTGCACCTCGTAGAGCGCGGTCGATCCGAGGTTGACGCCGCCGTGCGTTGCCACGTGCGCGAGGGCACGTTCCCCGAGCATCACCCCTTGGCCGGTGATCGCCAGCAGCACGAGGCAGGCGATCGTTCGCACGATCCGGATCGCGGCGAACTCACGCAGCAACCGGTCGGCGCCCGCGAACACCGCCAGGACGAACACCGGCTGCAGCATCAGGAAGTGCCACGGCCGCTGCAGTCCCGGCACCGCGGTGTAGGCGCCGAACGACACCAGCAGCAACACCGGCAGGAACAGGCCGCGGCCCGGCCGCGCGACGCTGCGACGCGGCCACCAGCCGGCGAGCAGCGCCAACGCGCACACCAACACCCCCACGACCATGAACCACGACAGCGCCCCCTCGAAGCGCACCTCGGTCAACGCCTGGGCCATGTAGGGTTCGCCGACCCCGCGCATGAGTTCGATCGCGTTCTGCCAACACCGCTGCAGGTAGGGCGCAGTCGCCGCCGTGTCGATGCCGGTCATCTGCCGCAGCGGCCCAAGCCCGTTGCGGACGAAGTAAACGGCCCACGGCAACAGCGGCAGCGCCGTCAGCGCGGCGAGGATCAGGTCACGACGACAACCGAGTTCGCGCCACGGCAACGGCCACAGCCACCACGTGGCGGTGACCAGCAGCGCCGCGACGCACGGCGCACCGGTCAGCTTGTCGGCGAGGGCGGCGCTGGCCATCACCATGGCCAGCAGCAGATGGCCGCGACGCGATGACGTTCGCGCGCGCAACACGGCGCCGATCGCGATCGTGAGCAGCGTGTTCTGCAGCAGGAACGGCCCCTGATCGGTCGGCACGAACAGCAGCAGATTGGGATCGAGCAGCGGCAGCAGGAACACCGCCGCGGCGACGCGCGGCCCGGTCACCGCGCGCAGCGCCCAGAACAGACTCAGCAGGTAGACGATCGCGAGCACCAGGTTGCCGCCGCGCAGCACCCACGGCGAGCCGCCGAACGACGCCAACACCGGCGCCGCGAGATACGACTTGATCGCGCCCTGGTACGGCCCGGTGACCAGCGGCAGGCGCAGGCCGAGCACACGTACCTCCTGTTCGGGCACCAGGCGGTCCTGTTGCAGCAGCCCGACCGCCGCGGGCAGGTTCCACAGTTCGTCGTGGTAGACGGAGACGTGCTGGGTCTGCACGAACGTGCTGCGCAACAGCATGCCGATGCCGAGGGCGACACCGAGCAGCAGCGGCAGCAGGGCGCTCCTGCTCACCGACCGTCCTTGCCGGGAACGATGCGCGCCAGCGCGACCGCGGCCACGGCGGCGAGTCTGGCGTCGGCGCCCGCGGCGTACTCGCGCAGCAAGGTCGCAGCGCCGGCCGCCGCGGGCCCGATCAGGCCGAGCGTGGTGACGAGTTCGGCGCGCTCGGCGCCCCCGAGCGGCGCGGCGTCGTCGCCCTGCAAGGTGGCCACCAGGTGGGCAACGGCCGCGGCAGCATCGTCGACGCGGAGCCGGATCGCCTCCTCGGCGTCGCGGCGTTGGCGCGCGTTGCCGTGCCGCACCAGGTATCCATACGCCTCGAGCGCCATGGGGCCGTCCGGCTGGAGCCGCACGATCGCCAGCGCGAACCGACGGTTGTCGGGTGGGCCCGTCGGACAACTGATGTGCTGCGCCTCGTGCCCGAGCAGGCACGTTCGTTCGCGGCGGAACACGGGCAGCCGCAGGCAGCCCAGCAGCGCGGGCACGGCCTTCGCCGCGTCGGGGCCGCGGCGCGCCAGCAACCGCGCACTGGCATCGTGACGGTACACCCAGCTGTCGCCGCGGCGCTCGAGCTGCGCGATCAGCTGGTCGACGTCCGCATCGCGGCCGAGAACGGTCCCGCCGCGCGCGTACTCGCTGGCCTGCAGGATGCTCCAGGCCAGCCGCAGTCGCAGCGCGTCGTCCTGCAGCCGACCGATCTCCATGCCGGCCCCGCCGAGATTCGACAGCGCCTCCGGGATCGCCGCCGCGTCGAGGAACGGCAACACGGCGGCGCGGGTGATGAACAGTTCGGCGCGCACTTCGGGGGTCTCGACCTCCACCGCCACGAGCGCGTCGTAGCAGAACCCGGCGTGATGCGCGAGGTCACGGACAGCGGCCAGCCACGTCGTGGCAGCGGCGGGATCGGCCGTGGGCACGGCAGCGAGCAGACGACGCACGGCACCGGGCCCCAATTGGTCGAGTTCGTCGATGGCGGCGTCGCGACGCCCCGGATCACCGAGCCGTTGCAACAACACCGATTCGTCAGTGAACGGATCCTGGGCGGCGAGGGTGCTGGCGAGCAGACCAGACGTGAACAGCCCCATCAGCAGCGTCCTCATGGCGCCGCGCACGATACCCCAACCACCGCATGCCACCTCACCAGCGCAACACCGCGACCTCGCGCACACCCGCGCCTTCGGCCAGTTCGAACTCGCACGTGGGGCCGGCGAGCAGCCAGCCGCGCGAGTTGTGCTCGCGGCGCTGCACCGCCAGTCGGAAGGCCCCCGCCGGCAGGCCGATCAGGTCGACGCGCCCGTTGGCGGCGATCAGCATCCCGCCGATCAAGTGCGACCAGCCCCAAAGCAGCGCGCCGATCGCTGCCGTGAGCGGCGGCCAGCGAAGGCTCGTGCTGGAGCGTCGGGCGCCGTCGGTCACTTCGCCGGATACACGACGCGCCAGTCGTTCTTCATGCTCACCACCGTCCAGCCCTTCGCCGCCGCTTCGTCGAGCCCCTTGTCGAGCTTGCCGATCGACGACTTGCGGTCATAGGCGAACTCGCGCTCGCCGTCGTCGTGGTGCACATACAGACAAAAGCGCGCGCCCGGGCCTGCAGCGGTCCACTGCAACATCTGCAGGTCGCCGTCCGAGTTGCCGAACGCGGCGATCGGTCGCCGCCCGAAGAAACGTTCGATCGCGATCGGCTTGCCTTCCTTGTCATCGAGGAACTCGACACCCGGCTGTTTGACGATCACGGGCACGCCGTCGCGCAGCTCGAACTTGTGTTTGCCGACGCTGCCGACCACCTGCTCGGGCGGGATGCCGTAGGTCGCCTCGGCGAACGCCCGCAGGAACTCGACGCCGCCGCCGCTGACGATGCAGGTGCGAAAGCCGTTGGCGCGCAGGTAGGTCAGCAGCTCGAGCATCGGTTGGTAGACCATCTGGGTGTAGAGCCGACCGGTGCCCGGGTGACGCGCCGTCGCCAGCCAGGTCTTGGCGACGAGTTGGAACTCCTCCGTGGTCAAACCCGAGTGGGTCGCCGAGACGATCTCGAGGATGGCCTTCTCACCGCCGGCCAGCGCCGCCTTCATGTCGCCCTTCAGCAGCGCTGCGAACGGCTCCTGCGTCTGCCACTCGGGGTGCTGGTCGGCCATCGCCTTGACCCGATCCACGGCGAACAAGAACTGGAAGTACAGCGGCTGTTCGGCCCACAGGGTGCCGTCGTTGTCGAACGTCGCGAGGCGCTCGGCGGGCGGCACGAAGTCCGCTGAGCCCGGTTTGGTGACGCGCTCGACGAACGCGATCACGGCGCGGCGGGCCGCGGTGTCTTGCCACGAGGGCAGGGGTTCCTGGGCAGCCGCGGCGAGGGCGAGACCGAGGACGGAGAACGACAAAGTAGCGAGCTTCATGGGGTCCTTCCTTGCGGCGACCGCGGCGACCAGCGCCGCGACGGCTCAGGATAACCGTGCGTCGGCGCGCGGACAGACCTCACCTGACGAACTCGGCGATTGGCGCGCGACTACGCCAACGTCAGCAGCGCCCGGAAACAGCGCAACCGACAGGCATCGGACCACAACGCGTCGACCGGCACGTGCGTGTGAACGTCACCGACGAAGCGCAGGCCAGCCGCCGCCACCGCCGCGGTGAATTCGTCGAGGTCGACGAGCGGATGATCCATCGTCAGCACCACCATGCCCTGCGGCGCGAGGATGCGGGCGAACTCACGCAGCGCCGCGCCGCGATCGGCCGTCGACATGTGTTCGAGCACCGAGATGCAGAACACACGGTCGAACTGGCCGTCGCGATAGGGTGAAGCAGTGATCGAGCAGCACGCGCGGTCGATCCGATCGAGCACGCGGCGGTCGAAGGCAGCGGCGATGGCGGCGCCGAAGTCGTTCTGGATGTCGGCGACGATCGCCTGTTCGTCGAGGATGCGCGGGTCCAGGTCGCACGCGAACGTGGCCCGGCAGCGCTGCGCCAGCGCGAACTTCAGCGGATGGCTGATGCCGCAGGCGGCGTCGAGCACCGTGTGCTCGCTGGTCGCGAACTGTACCGCCCACGGATACTCGTGCCCGCGGCTCCACCAGGTCGTCGGCAGCGGAAACACGAACTCACGCGTTGACGGGTCGCCGATGCGCACGAACCTGGAGACCGTCGGATCGGCCTGCGGGCCGCCGTCGGTGCGCAGCGCTGGCGGCGCCAGCAGCCGCGCGAGGTCGATGCCGCCCTCGTCGGCGAACATGGCCCAGTGCCGCCGATCGAGCGGGTGCGCACCCGCTGGCCGCAGCAGCGGCGGACACGAAGTCTGGGCGAGCATCGGGGCGTCGCGGAACGCCGCGTCGTCGGGCGCCAGCGCCGCGGCGCGCAAGAACGCGACCTCGGCGTGCCGACGTCGTCCGACCAGCCACAACCACTGCCCGTGCACGTAGTGCGCCAGCGCGTGGTCGGGCAGTCGCTGCACCGCGGCCTCGGCGTCGGCCAACCGGTGTGCCGGCGGACTGCCCGGGAAACGCAGGCCGGCGATCGCGACATCGAGGTGCGCGAGGCCGCCGTGCTCGGGGTTCGCGTAGCTGTATCCGTCCGGGTCGTCGTGAACCTCGAACGCGAAGTCCCCCTCCCAGTAGAACTGCACGTTGGTGACGTTCTTGAGCTCGCGGTGGGCCACGAACTGCAGCTCGTCGCTGTTCAACACGCGGCCGAGCCCGGGGTGACCGAACGGGTGCCGCACGAAGCGGCGGCGCTCGAACACCAGCGTGTCGTCGACCACCGAGACGAACCATTGGTGCCCGGGGTTCGGCCCAGCAAGTAGATCGTAGGCCTTGGCCGGCATCTCCAGGAAGCCGCGCCGCGCGACGCGCATCAGCTCGCGGCACGCCGCAGCCGGGTCGTCGACGTGCTCGAACACCTGTCGCGAGATCGCGAAGTCGAAGTGCCTGTCGGGAAACGGCAGCTTCTCGGCGCGCGCGTTGACGAACCGTTCGTCGATCACCGCGGCCCGGCCGCCGCGGTGCGAGGCGTCGTCGGGGTTGGCCTCGACGACCACGTCGGCGCGCGCGAACGGCTGGCTGCCGCCGCCGATGTCGAGCACGCGATCACCGGGGCGGATCCCGAACAGCTCGACCACGGCCCGCGGGTCGTCCGGCACGACGTTGCCGAAGGAATTGGTCAGCGGCACCTCGCGGCGCAGATGCCCGATCGACATCGGCAGCGCGGTGGTCCAGTCCAGGGACGCGGTCGCGGTCATCAGGCTCATTCCTGCCAGCAGACGAGGTTGGGGTTGGGTTCGAGGATCGACTCGTACTGGGCCTTGCTGCCGTGCCGCGCCTGCGGGTCGAGGCGCTGGTAACGTTCGTACTTCGCCTGCCGGTCCTCGGGACGCGCCCAGCCCAGGTGCTTGAGCCGCAGGTCGCTGGTCGCCGTGCGCAGCCGGCCGACGTCGAGCGGCCAACGCCCGCAATGCTGCGCCGACTGCCGGAACTCGTCACCGATCCCTGGCAACGCGCGCACCAGGAACGGCCGGAACGTGCGGTGCGCGCTCCACAGCGGGTCGTCGCGGAACCGACGTTCGTCCCAGAAGTCGTAGAGCCGGAAGGCGATCGCGTCGTACTGGTCCTGATCGACGAGCGCACGCATCGCCTGCGACATGCGCGCTTCGAACAATTCGTCGGCGTCCAGGCACAAGATCCAGTCCGGTCGCAGCGATCGTGCCAGCTCCCACTGGCGGCGACGCAGACGGTGCTCGTCGTGGAACGTCGACGCCCCGAGCTGCACGATCGTGTGCGGCACGCCGCGCAACACGCGTTCGCAGACCGCGACCGACTCGTCAGTGCTGCCGTCGTCGACGATCAGCACTTCGTCGACGTAGCTCGCGGCATGACGCAGCACCTGCTCGAGGTGGCGACCAGCCTCGTTCTTGACCAGCATCGACAGCAGCACGCGGTTGCCGTGCGTCTTGCGGGTCGGCACCATGGTCACGGGCTCGGCGAGGCGATGAAGCTGCAGATCGGTGATGCACAGGCGCCCATCCCCTTCGTCGCGCAGCGTGGCGACCATGCCGAGGTCGTCGCGGAACGGGGCGCCGCCGTTCGAGCCCTCCCTCACCAACGTGCCCGCCACCGTCAGCCCGCCGTCCTCGAGGTCGCGCTGACTCAACGAAGCGACGTGCGTGCGGATCACGGCACGACTCGCGCGCGCGTCGGCAACCCGTTTGGCCATGCTCGCGGTCAGTTCGGCGCGCAGGCCGGTGCCGAAGCAGTTCAGGCCCTCGTCACCGCGGAACGAGTCGTAGTGCGTGTTGCCCCACGCGGCGATCGCCTCGCGCACGGTCTGCAGCGCATCGACGCGGCGCTGGTGCACCGCCGTCGCATCGCGGAAGCCCTGGACCCTGGACAACTCGCTGAGCCGGTAGACGTGCAGCGGCGGATAGTGCGTGTCGGCGTGCAGCTTCAGGCCGAGCACCACCGCGCGAATGCAGAAGTGCCGGTCCTCGCCGACGAAGCCCAGGTTCGAGATCGGCTGGAAACCGACCCCGGCCAGCAGCGCGCGGCGGCTGATCAGCGTGCACGCACCGAGCCCACCCACCTCGTAGAGCCCCGGCTGCAGCAGCTTGTTGAAGAACTCCTGCTTGCGCCGATCGATCTCCTCCTGCGTCAGCTGCTCGTCGCGGCGCTGTTCGTGCATCGTGTACTGATCGCGCACCCACACCTGCGGACGGTCGGGCAGGTACGGATACCAGCGCGTCCAGAACACCTCCGAGACGACGTCGACACCGCAGCCGACCAGATGCCGCAGGGTCGCCGGGTGCAGCACGAGGTCGCTGTCGATCAGGAACACCGCGTCGTGACCGTGCGCGCGCGCGTGGTCGAGGATGCGGTCCTTGTAGCGGGCGACCTTCCAGATCAACTCGTCGCTCCAGACGTGCCCGAACTCGTCCTTGGCGTAGTCGCTGGCCAGGTCCTCCCCGGGCATCAGCAGGGTCGGTTCGTGTTCGGCGAACCGCTGCAGCTGCTCGCGGCTGGCCGCGTCGACGTTGTCGTCGACGAACGCGAACTCCACCTGCAGGCCGTCCTTGTCGAGTTCGGACAACGACCGCAGGAACTCACGCAGGATCGTGGGTTCCTGGCGCACGGGGGCTCCGATCAGGATCTTGTGCATGCTGGGCTCCGGCGACGGCCGGCGGGAATCGGCCGCCGACTGGGAGGATCTGAGGTGACTGGCCTCCTTGGCATCGGCTGTTCCGGGCCACGGACTTCAGTTCGGCCCGCGTGCCCTGACGCTCCAGACGTCGCGCTCAGGGCACGTCGATGCGCGCCACCGGCAGCCGCGTGCGGTCGAACCGTTCGACGAAGTCACGCAGCAGCACCTCGGCGCTCGCCACCGTCGCCTTCTTCAACACCTTGTTCTGCACCCGCACCTCGACCTTGCCGTCCTTGCCGAGCTGGTCGTCCTGCAGCCACAACGTGAACGCGACGATGCCAAACCCGTCGGCTTCGAAGCGGCCGTTCTTCTTGTCGGTCACCTGCAGGCGCGCCGTGTAGTCCCCGAGTTGCTCGAGCAGGTAGGCGCGCTGCTGCTCGTCGTTCATGCGCTGCCAGCGCCGCTCGTCGACCTGGGGCTGCGCGTCGATCTGGACCTTCTTGGTGAAGCGGGTGATCTGCAGCCACGCCGAGCGCGCCTCGGCGGGATCAGCGGCCACACGCACGACCTGAGACGGTCGCGGCAGGCGACGCAGCGCGAAGAACGACGGCCAGTCGACCGCGCCGAGGTCGGCGTCGTGACCGCGATCGGCGAACTCGATCAGTTGTGCGTCCTTGGCGCGCAACTTCTTCAACTTGCCGAACGCGAGGCGCAGGTTGGCGAGCAGCAGCGGATCGTCCTGGCTGCCCTGCAGATCGCGGATCGGCAGCTGGACGACGTTCTCGAGGTAACGCAGGTTGTTTGCCGGGCCGAGTTCGAGCAGCGGGCCGCCGACCACGGGCAGCGCGCCGGCGAACAGGTCCGGATACCGCAGGGCCAGATCCCAGGCGAGGTGACCGCCGCGCGACCAGCCGCCCACGAAGATCGCGTTCTCGTCGACGTTGGCGCGCCGCCTTGCCCAGCGCAGCGCCGCGAGCGCCACGGCCCGTTCGCGCGGCGCCTTGCTGTAACCGTCGCTCGAGTTCGGTTCGGTCGGGGCGAGCACCAGCATGCCGATGCGTTCGGCGACGTGCTGCCACAGTCGGTGTTCCAACGCGCCGGTGCCACCCGATCCGTGCCCCCACAGCAGCAGCGGCGCCGGCCGCGTCGGCTCGTAGCCGGCCGGCACGTAGAGGTGCAGTTCGGTCGCTTCGACGTGATCCAGCACGGGCAGTTCGACGGTCTGCCGGCTCGGTCCGGGTTCGAGCGGCGAGAAGGTGCCGAACTGCAAACACACGGCCCGCCACGCCTGCAGGTCCTTCGACAACTCGAGCAACCCCGACACCGCGGCCTGCCGCTCGGCCGTTGTCGACAGTGCCACCGCGGCCTGCAGTGCCGTCTGCAGTTCGGGGAAGGCGGCCTGCTGCGGAACGGACAGGGTGGCGGCAACTGCGAGAGACACGACGAACATGGGCGTGACCATACCAAGTCGTCTCGCCCCCAACGGCGGCGACGATGATGCCGGGCGTCGCGCAACGGCGGGAAAGCACCGTCCACATGGGCGAGGAGTTGGCGCGCAGCCTGATATCGTCACGGTTCCCGTCGTCGCCGTGCGATCCCCATCGAGATGAAGAAGCTGCCTGCCTTGATGCTCCTTGGGCTCGTCGCCGCAATCGGCGGGATCCTCGCCTTGAACGCCGCCAAGCGGTCATCCGACGTTCCCATCACGGACGAATCCGGGTTTCCCGACCACGGCGTCTACGCACCGCTGGTCGAGGACGGCGACGCCGTGTTCTTCGTCGGCAACAGCCTGCTCGGCTGGGAAGGTCGCTCGTTGCCGGAGTGGGTCGCCGCCCTGGGCATGTCGCTGCAGCCGCCGCTGCGTCTCGAGGTCGGCGCCGACATCGTCTTCGGGAATGCGCCACTCGCGGACTTCCTCGGTCACGCCGCCGTGAAGGAGGCGCTGGCCTCGCGTCGCTACAAGGTGTTCGTGCTGCAGGGTGAGGAGTCCGAGGCCGTCGACGACAAGGCGGCCTTCCATCAGGCGGTGCGTGACTTCCACGCCGCGGCCGCTGCCGTGGGCGCGAAGACGGCCTTGTTCATGACTTGGGAATTGCCATGGCGGGGCTTCCTTGGTTCGGTCGCGGCGTCGTACGAGGAGATCGGACGAGAACTGCAGGTCCCGGTGATCCCGGTGGGCCTCGTCCACTGGCGCTGCGATCGCAGTCCCTTCGCGAACGAATCACCGTTCTGGTTGACGACGGGCCCCGCGGAGCCCCAAGGCGGCCCGCACCCCAATCAGAGGGGCGCCGCGCTCAATGCCTTCGTCGTCTTCCAGACCCTGACGGGCATCGACCCCAAGGGCGTCAACTTCCGGGCGACCGGCAACGACAACAGCGACGAGCTGATGCGGTATTTGTCGGACATGGCTTGGAAGGAGACTTCGCGACGCCTGCGTCGATGACCGCCGGCCTGGCCGACGCGATCGTCTGGCGTCTGTCGCGAAGACGGCCATGCGATCGCGCGGTCGACGCCGACGGAGGGCGTCTGCCGATGCAGCGGACCCGGGTGCTTCCGCAACTGCGGAAGGCGGTGCTGCGCGGTGGTGACGGTGAGCGGCTCCGGCGATGACTGCGCAACCCGGATGCACGTCGTAAGCTGGTTTTCCCGCTCACCCGCGCACGACCACCCCGAGGTTCGGACACCCTTGGGAGAAGGAACGAAACCGAAACCGTGGATCCTCTGCAGCCTGACAGCGACTACCTGCACCGACTGGCCGAGATCGCATCGCGCCGGGCCGACCACTGCGCCGTCGAGAGCGCCCAGGCGAACCTCACCTATGCGCAACTCGACCAGCTGGCGAATCAGCTGGCACATCACCTCATCGCGCTGGGGGTGAAGAGGGAAACCCTGGTCGGCATCTCCCTGCCACGCGGAGCATTCGAGTTGGTGGCGATATTGGCAGTCGCGAAGGCCGGCGGGGCCTATGTCCCGTTGGACCCCTCGCATCCGCCGGAGCGGCTCGTGCAGATGGTCGCCGATGCGCGCCCAAGAGTGTTGCTGGTGCATCCGGAGTCGTCGCTGGACCTGACCCGGTGCAAGGTGCCTCACGTGATCGTGACCCAGGACCTCGAAGACGCGACCGCCGGACATCCCGTCACGCGACCGATGGTTCGGCACGTGCCCGAGCAACTCGCCTACGTCCTGTTCACTTCGGGATCCACGGGTCGCCCCAAAGGCGTCGAAGTCACGCGCGGCGCATTCACGAACTTCCTGCGATCGATGGCCCACACGCCGGGAATCGCCGAGTCGGATCGGCTGCTCGCGATCACCACCACGGCCTTCGACATCGCCGGGCTGGAGCTGTTCCTACCGTTGTGGGCCGGTGCGACCGTCGTGATCGCCGACTCCCACGCCGCTCGCGACGCCAGGCTGCTGCGCCGCCTGCTCGAGACGCGCAACATCTCGATGATGCAAGCCACGCCGGCGATGTGGCGACTGCTGCTGCAGAGCGGCTGGCGCGGCGACCGGAAGCTGCGGCTCCTCTGCGGCGGTGAAGCGATGACCCGGGAGCTCGCGGATCGGCTGCTCGCAGTGGGCGGCGAACTCTGGAACATGTACGGACCGACCGAGACGGCCGTCTGGTCCTCGCTCGATCGCATCGTCGAGGGCCAAGGCCCGATCACCATCGGCAGGCCCATCGACGAGACCGAGATCCTGATCCTCGACGAACAACTGCGACCGACGCCGATCGGGCACGAAGGTGAGATCTGCATCGCCGGTACGGGGCTGGCACGCGGCTACCTCGGACGCGACGACCTGACCGCGGAGCGCTTCCCGTCGTTGCCCGACCAGCCCGGGCGGCGCATCTACCGGACGGGTGATGTCGGTCGCCAATTGCACGACGGTCGCTTCGTTTGCCTGGGAAGGCTGGACCACCAGATCAAGATCCGCGGCTTCCGGATCGAACTCGGTGAAGTGGAAGCCGTGCTGACAGCCGTGCCCGGAGTCGAACAATCGGTCGTCACGGCCATCCACCGCGAAGACGGCGATCCGTCGCTCGTGGCCTACTGGGTCGGCGTCGCCGACCGCGACGCACTGATCAGGGCTGCGCGTCGCCAGTTGCCCGCCTACATGATCCCCAGCGCCTACGTGCAGCTGGATGCGTTCCCCCTGAACACGAGCGGCAAGATCGATCGGCAGCGCCTGCCTGGCCCTCGCGATTGTTCTTCAGCGGCGACACAGATCACGCGTCCACGCAACGACCACGAGACACGCATTGCCACGATCTGGCGCGAGACCCTGGGGTTGCAGGACGTTCCCGTCGACGAGAGCTTCTTCCATCTCGGTGGCACCTCCGCACTCGCGCTCGGAACGATCCTGAGGATCGAAGCGGAACTGGGCATCAGCGTACCGATCCAGGCCTTCTTCGAGGCGCCGACCGTGCAAGGTCTGGCGGCGCGGTTCGGCACGCGCTACGCGCCGGATGCACCGATCGTCGCCCGACTGCACCGCGGCGACGACGACAAGGAACCGCTGTTCTGTCTGCTCGGTGTGCACGTGTACCAGGATCTCGCCCTGGCGATGCGCGGCGACCGCACCGTGATCGGCATCCACGTACCCTTCTCGCACGCCCCCACACAGCGACCGCTGACCACGCTCCACCAGGTCGCGGCGCGCTACGTCGAGATCATCCGCCAACACCAACCAGCAGGTCCCTATCACCTGCTGGGCTTCTGCTTCGGGGGCATCGTCGCCTACGAAGCCGCGCGACAACTCGTCGCGAGCGGGCAATCCGTGCCCACGGTCGTGGTACTCGACGCCCTGCTGCCCAGTGGGGTGAAGATCGATTGGACCCTGCGCCTGCGCAACTACTCGCGGCGCCTCCTCACCGACGGCCCGGCGGCAGCCGCGAAGCTGGCGATGCGCCTTGGACGCAGGGTCAGACGGCGGTGGGGCAGGATCGTCTGGCCCGGCCCCGCGAGGAAACCCAGGGGCACCGGCGAGCTGGGGTTCGAAGGACCCGCCGCGGATGCCGTCATTGCCGAGTTCGCGAAGACGCACCACGAACTCGACACCACCCTGCTGATGGTGCGCGCCACCGGGGAGAGCCAGACCCAGTGGCTGCATGTCGCTGACGACTACGACTGGGGTGGCAGGGCTCGGAACCTCCACGTCGAGAGCATGCCCTGCACCCATGAGGAACTGCTGCGCGAGCCGTTCGTGAGGCACCTGGCCAACGCGATCGGTTCGCTGGTCACACCTTCACGGTGAGCATCACGAGATCCTGCTCAGCGTCGGTCGCGGGCCAGCACTGTAGATCGCGTGGGTTTCGCCGCGCGCAGACAACTCGAACCCCGCCGCAAGCCACTCGTCGCCGTGAAACGGGTTCGTGTAGACGACGCGCACCTCGCGCGGCGCCCGGTCCAAGGAGGCCCGCACTCGCGCCGCGAATGCCCGCATCATTGCGCGTTCGAACGGGTTGTAGAGGAACAGCACCAGGGGTTGGTGCGGCAACTCGAACTCGAGCGCGTCCTGGCACACGACCTCCACGGCGCGGGAGGGATGCACGGCGCGAGCCAGGTTCGATCGGGCCACGGCACACAGTGACGACGAGAACTCCACGCCGATCAGGCGCGACCACTGTTGTCTTGCGGCCATGATCAACACGCGCCCCTTGCCACACCCGATGTCGACGAAGGTGAAGCGTCTGGCGTCGACCGCCAACGCCGCCATGGCGCGCTCGAACTCCTCGGGGTCGCTGGCGATGTAGTCGACGGCCAACCGCGCGGTCGCGGTCGCGACACCCATCGCGTGCAGCGGCACCACACCACCGGTGTCGACGCCGTGCGCCGTGTCGAACTCGCGATCCACCCGGCGCTTGTGCTTTCGCCATTGGGTGCGTGAGGCCAGGGCTTCCCGGAACCGGAAACGCAGCTCCCGATACAGACCGACCAACGGTGTGAGCCAGCGGTTCGACTGGGAATGCGGCACCTCCGGAGATTCCATTGGCAGCATTGTACGGCGCAATCGACCCGGCCACGTGCAGGACCTCGGCGAACGCCTTCTGCCGCGCGTTCGCACGATTCCGAATCGACCATCGCATCGGCAACTCGGCGCCGAGCCCACCGACACGTTCCTGGCAACGGTCGCGACGCGCGGCGATGCCTACTCGACCCAGGGACGCGCCTGCTTGATCAACAGCGCACCGTCGGCCTCGACCTTGAACTCGACCTCCATCGCGAAGGTCGGATCCGCCTCACGCCCGTAGAGCCTGGCGAAGTGTTCGTGCAACGCGCGCAGACCGCGCCGCAGCTGCAGACGCTGCGCGGCGGAGAGCAGCGACTCCTGCCCGGACACGCGGTTCGAGCGCTGCATGGTCCGGTCGCCGCGCGGATTGCGCGGCGACAGCAGCAGTTCCTCGGGCACCGACTCGGCCTGCGGGTTGGTCACCAGGTCGTCTCCCACCTGCACGTTGACGTAGTAGAGCACGCTGTCCCGGTGCAAGTCCTGGTAGAGCACGTCGCGGGTCACGGCGACGCCGTTGGCGCGTTCGTTCTCGCTGTTCGCGTGCAACACCACGGCCATCGCGGCCGCGAAGTGATCGATGCGATGGAACTCCCGCTCCTCGAAGGCGCGGAAGTTCCACATGCTGGCGTAGACCTCGCGCACGGTCTTGGCGAGGCGGCCCTCACCGGGTTGATGCGTGAACGAGTCGTAGAGGCCCGCGCCCGAGAAGCCGGGCAGGTCCTCGTTGTTGGTGCTCGACCGGCAGCGGATCGCCTGCCCCTCGGGAAACTTCGCCCGCACCACCTCGAGCGCCGCGTCGGCCCAGGCCGGCATCTTGCCCTTCACGATCGCCTTGCGCAGCTTCTTCAACGCACGATCGCGCGTCGCCGCGTCGCTGCGGAAATCCGCGGTTTGCGTCATCTCACGCGCCATCTCGTAGAAGCCGTTGCTGCGCATGAAGTCGTCGTAGAACGCGAACGGCACCGCGAAACCATCGGGGCTCTTCACGCCGCCGAAGGCGCCGGCGAGGTCACGCAACACGGCGAGGTTGGCGGCCTTGACGCCGACGCGCACCGCGTCGGCGAAGCCGAGCTGCGCGAACGGCAGGATCTCACGCGCATCGAGATCGCGCTCGGGCACCTGCTCCGCCTTCGGGCGCAGCGCCGCGAAGTGTGCTTCGACCTCTTCGGCCGAAGCCTCACGCAGCGAGTAACCCAGGTCGGTGACTTCGTAGCGCACGTACTTGCCCAACAACGCTTGCACCGCTGGCATCTCGGCGACGTCGCGCACGAACGCATTCGGCACGTCGTCCTGCACGGCGCGCAGGTTCACGTGCGACAGCGGCGTCTGCCGCACGCCGGTCAGCACACCCGCGGTGCGCGGCATCTCGTTGGGCAACGAACGATAGACGACCACGTCGCGCGCCGCGGGCCGTTCGCCTGCCGCCACCAGGCGCAGGCGACCGAACGACACCGCTTGGTGCAGCGGCAGGAACGCGACATCGTCGGGCGCCGCCTCGGGATCGAAGACGGGCAGCTTGCCGCGCTCGTAGAGCTCGGGCTCGGTGGCCCAGCGCTGCCTGGCCCGCGGCAGCAGGTTGTAGGCCAGGTTGCCGCGCAACAGTGCGGAGTGTTGTTGCAGCAGGTCGAACGCGATCCGGATCCGGTCGTAGGGATACGCATCGTTCGGCTCGAACTCGAAGGTGTAGAGCCCCGGGATGCCGGCCGGCGACGCCAGCATCGGCCGGTAGACGAGCACGCCGCGCATCGTGCCGCTGTCGCCGCCGCCGCGGCCGAAGCCACCCTGGGCCAGGCCGATCGCGTTCATGAACATCGGATGCGCGCGCCAGGTCTTGGTGTTCATGAAGTAGAGCCGCGGGTCGTCGCTGCCGACGCCTTCGAGCTGGAACTTGACGAACTGCATACCGGCGAGGTGCGTGTCGATCATCACCTCCTCACCCTGGTAGGCCAGCGCCTCGAACGCAGCGCGATCGGGCACCGTCGCGGCGCCGTCCTCGGCGCGCAGTTCGGTCGGCCGGGGCACACCTTGATATCGCGCTTCGCCGCCGCGGCCGCGGCCGCCGAAGCCGCCCGGACCGCCGAACCCACCCATTCGCGGCCGCAGCTCCTCGGCCGACAGCAGGTCGTCGTCGTCGAGATCGAGCCGATCGAGCGAACGCGCCGCATCGGTGACCTCGTCCTCGAACAGTTCTCCATCCCCGTCCTTGTCGAGCGCGCGCAGCACCGGATCCATGCCGCCCGGGCCACCCATGCCGCCGGGACCGCCGCCACCAGGACCGCCCGGACCGCGACCGCCGCGGGCCGGGGTCAGTTCGGCTGCACTGAGGTTGCCGTCGCGGTCCGCGTCGAGCTGCTGCAGCGAACGCGTCGCGAAGTCGATCTCGTCACTCGACAACACGCCGTCGCGATCGACGTCGAGCGCCTCGAGCACCGGCGACGGGGGCATCCGCCCGCCGCGGCCGCCGCGACCGGGCGGCTCCTGCGCGGCCGACGCGGTGACCAGCAGGCCGCCGAGGACGAAGAGGCGCAGCAGGCGCGGAGAAGTCACGAGTTCGACGGCGACGACCATGTGCGGATGCCTGTTCAGTAGGCGGCGACCAGGCTCAGGCGCTGGCACGCCGTGACGTACTTCGAGAAGCTGGTGGCGCGAGTGCGCAGGCCGCGCAAGACGCGCTGCGCGTCGTCGGCGCCGACGACCGGCGCCTTGCACTCGATCAGCGCCACGCCGGGCAGGCGTTCGCCGAAGCGACGCACCAGATGGCGACGGTCGAGCAACGGGTGGAAACGCAGGTCGTAGTCCAGCGTCAGACGCACCGCGTCGAGGCCGAAGTGCTCCCGCCGGTACTCGACCAGGTTCACGACCTGCAGGTCGCGGCTCAACATCGCCGTGAAGCGCGGCGGCACGATTCGGGTCAGCGCCTCGGGAATCTGCCGCAGCGGCGTCGCCAGCAATGCTGCACCCGCGGCGATGCGGAACCGGTGCTTGCCGGTCGTCTGGTGGTTGCGCCACTTGACCTCGAACCAACACGCTCCCGACGGCTGCTCCTCGTCGTACCAGCGCAGGCGGAGCTTGTGGCGCACGCCGAGCCCGTGCAGGTTGGCGCGGCACGCACTCAGACGCGCGTCGTCGAAGTACAAGCTGAACACGCGCGACACCGGCCCGGCGTAGACGATCGGCCGCGCGTGGGCACGCAGGTGCGTGCGTAGGGTCGGGACATCGAGGTGCGAAAACACGTACTTGGCCTCGGTGCGGCTGGCGATGTCCGGCCGGAACTCGGCTTCGTCGCGCAACGTCGACTCCAGGACCTGCATCGTTCCGCCCACTACGCCAGCGCCCTGCCGTCGACGAAGGAGATGTGGCAATCGGGCAACGAACTGCGCAGCGCGCCGACGATGTTGGGCGCGTCGCCGTCGCGCACGCCACGCAGCTGCACCCGCAGCTGGCCTTCGGTGCCGTCGACTTCGCAGCGCTGCACGATCATGTCCGGACAGGTCCGACGCACGGCATCGAGCGCCGACTCGGCGCCATCGCCGACGTACCTGCTGGCCGGACCGATGACGGTCAGGAAACCCTCACCCGCACCGGACGAGGAGCGCATGCGATCGAACACGAGCACGAACAGCGTCGCGACCACCACCAGCACCAGGGCCAACCACGGCGCCTCGGCGCCGAGCGCCAGGCCGATGCCGATGCACAAGAACAGGTAGACCAGTTCTTCGGGGTCCTTGATCGCGGCCCGAAACCGCACGATCGACAGCGCGCCCACCAGCCCCAGCGACAGCGCCAGCGACGTCTTGACCACCGAGATCACCGTGATGGTGACCAGGGTCAGCAGTGGGAACACGCGGGCCACCGAGTCGGCGGCTGGGTTGCGGCTGGTGCGGCTGTAGAGGGCGCGCACGTAGACCGCGAGCAACCCGCCGATCAGCAGGTAGACGGACAGCGTGAGGGCGGTGTCGAGACCGGCTCCGGTGAAGGAATCCGAAAGGCGCGGCCACGCCATCGCGGCCGGTTCCTGGGGGGCGAACTTCATGCTTGAGGGGCCGCCGCTCACGGCGCGCGCGGGTAACGGAGAGGTGCCGATCTTCACACAACCTTGTCGCGGCGCGACATGGAACCCATCGAAGACCCGCGTCGGGCAGGTCGGCAGACCTTCGCCTCGCGCCGGCACCCTCGTCACCAGCAGCGAACCTGCCGTGGCAACGAGCCGCAGCGCCAGACCGAAGAAAACCAGCAGCCGGTCGACAGGTTTTGTGAGTGTTCGCTCACTTTATGGCCGAGACTACCGCCATGCCTCGCCCCAGCACCGCCGAACGACGACGCCACGAACTGCTGCCGCTCGTCGCCAGCGCCTTCGCGCAGACCGGTTACGCGCGCGCCACCACCGCCGACCTGGCGCGACGCTGCGAGGTGCCGGAGAACACGTTGTTCCGGCTGTGGGGCGACAAGAAGCACATGTATCTGGCCGCGCTCACCTACCTCTACGATCGCACCGTCGAGGTCTGGCACCGCCGGCTGGCCGACCTGCCGTCCGGCCCGAGCGCCGCCGAGCAACTGCTCGACTACGAGGGTGAGCACTACGGCGAGCACGGGCTCTACCGGATCATCTTCACGGGACTGTCCGAGCTCGACGACCCCGACATCCGCAAGGCACTGCGCGGCATGTACCGGCGGTTCCACGAATTCGTCGCCGCGCAGATCGCCGCGCATCGGGCCGACCGCGGCGCCGCGGCACCCGACGCCAACCTGCTCGCCTGGTCCGTGATCGGCATGGCGACCATCGCCGGCATCGGTCGCGAGCTGCGCCTCGTCTCGAAGGAGCAGCAACGCGACCTGTTCACCGAAGTCGGTCGCGCCGTGCTCGAGCTCGGCGCGCCGGCACCGTCTGTCACCAACAACCAAACGAAGGAACCATGAGCCACCGCATCCACGAAGTCCTCACCCGCGCCACGCACGTCGCCTGGCTGACCCTGCTGACCACCGTCGTCGCCGCCTGCGGCGCGACGGCCGACAAGAACCCGACCCCGCCGTCTGCGCCGGGCGAACGCATCGGCACCTACGACGGCCGCGCGGTCGTCATCGCCTACGCCAACTCCGAGCTGTTCCGGCAGTGGCTCGACGAGGTGCGCAAGCGGCACGACGAGGCCGCCGCCAGCGGCGACAAGCAGCGTGCCGACGAATTGCAGGCCCAGGCCATCGCGCAACAGGATCGTTTCCACGCCCAGGCGTTCGACGGCGACGACATCGGCGACGTACTCGACAAGGTCGCCAACGAGCTGCCGGTGATCCGCCAAGCCGCAGGCGTCGTACGCCTCGAGCCGGTCAATCGCGAACGGCCGGCCGACGCGTTGACCGTCGACGTCACCGACCAACTGGTGGCGCTGTTCCACCCCGACGACCGGGCGAAGGGCTGGATCGCCGACATCCGCAGCAAGCCGTTCCCCAAGCACTGAGATACGCAGACCAATCGCGGCTTCAGCCCGACATCTCCTGACCCGCCGCCGCGTCGTCGACGATCGCGCGGCAACGCCGCATCCAGGCCATCTGCAGCGGATCGAGACGCGCGCCGCGCACGTCGACCAGATAGAAGTCGGCGCCGAACACACTGGCGCACCGCAGATCACAACCGCTCAGGTTGGCCTTGCGCACCTCCTCCGGCCTGCGGAAGTGCTGCTCGAACGACTCGTCGGTGTAGAAGCCCGTGCGGCTGCCTTCGCCGGCGGTGGTGCTGCCGATCAGGCCGCTGCGTGAACTGCCGAGGTGGAACTGCGCCCCTCGGAAGTCGGCACCACTGAGGTCCGCACCTTCCCAGTCGACGTCGGCGAGCCCCGCGCCGCACAGGCTCACCGCACGCAGATCGGCGCCTTGCCACCGGGTCGCCGTCAGCAGGGCGCGGTCGAAACGAACCTTGCGAGCGGACAGGCCCGGCAGGCGCGTGCCGGACAGGTCGCAGCGGCTGCAGTCGGCCCCTTCGAGCAACGCCCCCGACAGCTGCGCCGTGCGCAGGTCGACGCCCACGAACCTCGCACCCAGGCACCGCGCCTCCCGCAGATCGGCCTCGTCGAGGTCGCATTGTTCGAGACCCGCCAGCGTCAGGTTGGCGCCGACGAACGACACCCGTCGCAGCCGCGCACCCGACAACGCGGCGAGGTGCAGATCGGCTCCCGTGCAGTCGGCGGCGGTGAGGTCCGCAGCGAACATCGTGGCACCCGCCAGGTCGGCGCCACGCGCCGACAGCCCCGCCGCGCGGCAACGGGTCAGGACGGCGCCTTGCAGCTGTGCGGCATCGAGCGCCGCCCCGGTCAGGTCGACGCCGTCGAGCGCCGCGTTCGCGAGATCCGCGCCGCGCAGGTCGGCGCCGCCGAAGTTGGCGTGCTGCGCCTTGCCGATGCGCACACCGCGCAGGTCGGCGCCCACCGCGTAGGCGTGCGACAGGTCGGCGAACTCGTCGCGCGGCGGTCGATAGCTGGGGAACGTGCAGCACAGCAGACTCAACGACGCCGCGGCGCGGTCCGCAGCGCGCACGCGTTGCGCCAGCATCGCGGCGTGACCCGGCGAGGCGATCACCAGCGCCGCGACCGCCGCGACGAGTTCTTGGTCCCAACGCATGCCGGCAGGCGTGCACGGATCGTCACCGGATTGCTGCTGCACCAGCGCCTGGGCCGCCAGCGTCGTGCGCAACACCGGCACCTCGAGCAACGGCCAGACGGCCGCGTTCGCGCCGGCTTCGCTGTAGCTGCGCAACGCCGCGCGGCGCGCCGCGGCAAGTTCCTCGGCCGACAACGACGCCGTGATCACCGCGTCGATCGCCTGACGCACGTCCATCGCCTCGCCGCACGCGATCCGATCGAGCACCCGCGACGCCAGGGCCGGCCACGGCCCGAGCACGGCATCGCCGACCCGGCGCCAGGCGGCGATGGCCATGGGGATGTCCTTGGCCCCGGTCTGCAGCAGGTACTCGAGCGCCTCGTCACCGGTCCACGGCGCGATGCGCAACACCAGCGCCGAGTCGAGCGCACGCTCGCGCGTCACCACGATGACCCTGACCCGCTCCGCGACGACACCCACGCCGCGCGCGTCGACCAGCAGCAGCCGTTCGTCACCCGCGAACACCGCCGCGAGGTGACGCAACGCCACACTCTTGCCCGAACCGCGCCCACCGACGAGATGCACCAACTGACGGCGCTCCGCGACCAGCAACTCGGCGATCTCCTCTTCGAGCAGCCGGGGCAGGGAACTGCCGGCGCGGAACACGCGTGGCCGCACGAGCGCGCGCTGTGGATCGATCGACGACGGCACCATCGGGGCGTCATGCTACCGCGGCGCCCAGTTCCGCAGTGCCCGGCCGCGGGCGCCGGGGAACCGACGACAGCCTGCACGTCACCACGGTGCTGGCGACGGTTGGGGCATCGGGCCACGACGCCATCGCGATAGGCTCACGCGCGAGGCCATCCATGCACATCGTCCCGACCGCTCTCGTCATCCTGTTCGCCCTCGGCGCCTGCCAGGTTTCCCCCACCCCCACCGCGCCGGACGCCACCTGGGCGATCGCGATCCACGGCGGCGCCGGCACGCTCGGCAAGAACCGCCCCAAGGCCGAACTGGCCGAGTACGAAGCCGCGCTGACGCGAGCGCTGCAACACGGCAAGGATCTGCTCGCCGGCGGCGCCGAGGCGCTCGTCGTGTGTGAGGCCGTGGTGCGCATCCTCGAGGACGACCCGCACTTCAACGCCGGCTACGGCGCGGTGTTCAACGCCGTGGGCGCCCACGAACTCGACGCCTCGATCATGGACGGGGCGACGCGTCGCTGCGGCGCGGTCACCGGCGTGCGCACCGTCAGGAACCCGGTGTCGCTGGCGCGCCTGGTGATGACGAAGACGCCGCACGTGCTGCTGATGGGCGACGGTGCCGAGCAGTTCGCGGACAGCGTCGGCGTCGAACGTGTGCCCAACAGCCACTTCGACACTCCTTCACGCAAACGCGCCCTCGAACGCGCCCTGCGCGAGCAGCAGCAGAACGCCGCGCTCGACCTGCCCGCTACCAAGAGCGACCGCTACGGCACGGTCGGCTGCGTGGTGCGCGACAGCCACGGCCACCTGGCCGCGGCGACGAGCACCGGCGGCATGACCGCCAAACGCTTCGGCCGCGTCGGCGACGCGCCGATCATCGGCGCCGGCAACTACGCCGACGACACCGTCGCGGTGAGCTGCACCGGCACCGGCGAGGAGTTCATCCGTCATGCCATCGCCCACAGCGTCTCGGCGCACATGAAGCTCGCCGGGAAGAACCTCGAGCAAGCCACCGACACGGTGATCTTCGAGGTGCTGCAGAAGGACGACGGCGGACTGATCGCGGTCGACAAACACGGCAACATCGCCACGCCGTTCAACAGCGAGGGCATGTATCGCGGCACCGCGAACAGCGCGGGACGGTTCCAGATCGCGATCTTCTGAACGGCGACCATGAACTCGCCCCTCGTCAGCGCCGTCGCCCTGGTCGCCATCACGATGGTGGTGCACGCCATCGGCCTCGCCCTCGTCCTGCGGTCGCTGCGAACGTCCTGGTGCCGCCCCTGCAATCGCCTGCTGCCGACGATCTGGCTGTTGATCAAGGTGACGTGGGCCTTGCTCGGCATCCACCTGATCGAGATCGCGGTCTGGGGACTCTTCTTCGTGTGGCAAGGCTGCATGCCCGATGCCGAGACCTCGTTCTACTTCGCCGGCGTCACCTACACGACCGTCGGCTACGGCGACGTCGTGCTGCCGACCGAGTGGCGCATGCTCGGTCCAGTCGCCGGCCTGACCGGCATCTTGATGTGTGGACTGTCCACGGGCTTCTTCTTCGCCGTGTTGAACCGCGTGTTCGGCGCCTCCTTCGACCAGGACGCCGCGCGCGGATGACGGCAGGCCAGGCCGCGAAACCCGCAAGGAGGAACCCGAAGACGCGGCGGCACGGACCGATACCCGACGACGCCCCGGCTCCCCCCCGCGCCATGAGGTATCCTCCCACCGCCCAGCCATCTCCCCGCATGTCCCCTCCCGGCGAGCCCGGCGCCCCGCACCTCGCGCCCTCCACCTGGAGCCGACTGATCGACAGCATCGACGCGGCCAACGTGTTCGTGCTGATCGGCAGTTGGCTGGGGCCCAAGGTCCGCCTCGAGGTCTCGGTCGAGGACGTATGGCAGGAGACACTGTGGATGGCGTGGCGCGACCGGCAGCAGCACGAATGGGCCAACCTGACCAAGTACCGCGCCTGGCTGCTCGGCATCGCCCGCAACCGCGTGCTCGAGATCGTGCGCAACAGCGGCCGGCTCAAACGCGGCGGTCACGTGCGCACCAGCCAGATGTCGGCGCTGGGTTCGGGTGATTTCGGCAGCCCCGACAGCGCCTCCGGGTATCTGCCGCCGCAGTCGACCACACCCAGCCGCGTCGCCAGCAACCTCGAACGCGCGCGCATCCTCGAACGCGCGCTGACCATGGTCGACGAGCCCCTGCGTGAGGTCGTGCGGCTGCGGCTGTTCGAAGAACTGTCGTCGCAGGCGACCGCGACCGCACTCGGCATTCCGCTGTCGACCGCCAAGGAACGGTTCGTGCGCGGCACGCAGAAGTACCGCGACGCCCTGCAGCGACTGCTCGGTCGCGACGACTCGACCGGAGCGGCACCTTGACGTCGTCGCATACCGACGAACCGGCGTTCGCCGATCTGCTCGACGAACTGCTCGCCGAGTTGCTCAACGGCGCCGAACCCGACCTCGTCGCGGTCGCGGCGCGCCACCCGCAGGCCGCGCACCGCATCGACGAAGCCTATCGGCTCGCGGGCTCCGTCGCCGGCCGCCGCGCGAGCACCAAGCCGGCGCTGCGCGGCTACGAGATCGTGCGCGAACTGGGCCGCGGCGGCATGGGCACCGTCTACCTCGCGCGCCAGGCGGACCTCGACCGCGAGGTCGCGATCAAGGTGCTGCCGCATTCGTTCGGCCTGTCGGCGAGCAGCCGGCAGCGTTTCCTCGAGGAGGCCAAGGCGCTGGCGCGCGTGCAGCACGACAACATCGTCGGCATTCACCGCATCGTCGACGACGGCGACCTGCTCGCGTTCGAGATGGAGTTCGTCGACGGGCCGAGCCTGCAGGAAGTGCTCGCGCGCCTGCGTGAGGTGCGTGCCGGCGGCGCGGTGCCGACGCTGCAGCACGTCGCCGACCTGCTGCAGTTGCCGCTCGCCGAGCTCGGCGCGCCCAACCTGACGATGTTCTTCGTGCGCCTCGGCCGCGCCATCGGCCGTGCGCTCGGCGCCGTGCACCGCGCCGGTTTCGTGCACCGCGACGTCAAACCGGCCAACATCCTGCTGCGCCAGAACGGCCAGCCCGTGCTCGCCGACTTCGGCCTGGTGCGCGACACCGCGCTCGAACTCTCGCACAAGACCGGCTTCGTCGGCACCCCCGTGTACTCGTCGCCTGAACAGCTGCGCGGCACCGCTCCGATCGGCGCCGCGACCGACGTCTATGCGCTCGGCGTCACCCTGTACGAATGCCTGACGCTCGCGCCACCGTTCGCGGGCCGCACCACCACCGACCTGCTCAGTCGCATCGAGAACGGCCGGATCCCGCCGTTGCGGCGCAACCACCCCGAGGCGCCACGCGACCTCGAGACGATCCTCGCGCATGCGATGGAACTCGAACCGCAACAGCGGTACCGCGACGGCAACGCGTTCGCCGACGACCTGCAGCGCCTGCTCGACCTGCTGCCGATCCAGGCCCGACCCGCGTCGTTGCTGCGCCGCGCCGGCAAGTTCGTGCGCCGCAACCGGCTGCCGCTGGCGGCGGGGTTCCTGGGCGCTGCGTTGGTGGCGGTGTCGATGCTGCCGGTGCTCGACTACGTGCAGGCCGCGGATCGTCGGCAACAGATCGCCCAGCAGGAGATCCGCGCTGCGCACCGGGAGTTGTTGTCGAACGAAGTGCGCCTGGCCGTCTGGCAGCAGTCGGTGTGGGGCAGCCAGGCGACCACGGCCGGCGCCGACGAGCGCACCGCCGCCGCCGCCCTGCAACGATGCATCGGCCACTTCGATTCGGCCCTCGCCGCGGCGGCCACCAACGCCGAGGCGCAGCGTGAACGGGCGGTGGTGCGCATGGCTCTGTGGCTGCGCCAGGTGACCCTCGACAACGCCGACTCGCTCCCCACAGCGTTGGCGACCGACGAGTTCCAGCTCCTGTCGGCGGCGTTGCCGCCGCTGACGCGACGGCTGGCGGCTGCTTCGGCAGCGGGCAAGACCAACGAAGAACTCGACGAGAACGAACTGCAATCGGCCACCGCCGTCGACCGCAGCTGCTTTGGCTTGCTGGCGTTCCTGACCGGAGAGCTGCGTTGGTGCGAGCGGGCCTGGGAGGACGACGACACTTCGGCCGCAGGCGAGCTGCTACGCGACGCGGTCCTCGGACTCATCTACCTCAACGACGGCGCTCCCGAACGCGCGTTCGTGCGGCTGCGCAGCGCGCAACGCTCCTTGCCCGAAGCGACCTTCGCACTCGAGATTGCCGACGCCGCGCTGACGATGGGTGAGACCGGCCTGGCGCAACGATGGTTTGCTCGCACCACCGCAGCCGATCGCAGCGACGTGCGCAGACGCGTGCAAGCGGACCTGCTGCTCGCCACCGGTGAAATCGACCAGGCCCGACGCACCTACGAAGAACTGGCCCGCGGCAACCTGGCGGACCCGACGCCACACCAGCGGCTGGTGCAGTTGGCCATGCGCGCGGGCCACCTCGACGAGGCCGCGCGACGTATCGACGAACTGCTGCTGTGGTGGCCGACCCTGCCCAGGCTGCGGCTCGACCGCGCCCGGATCGCGTTGCTTCAGCGGGACGTGCCGGCCTACGTCGCGCAGGTACTCACGGTGTTGACCGACGACCACACCAGGCTGTCCGCGGGCAGCGCTGCCGATCTGCTGGAGATCCTGCGCATCGGTGCCCTCAGCGAACTGCACGCCGACCTGCGCAAGGCCATGCACAGGCCTCGCAGCGGCCGCAGCCTGCTCGGCGGCGAGGTGCCGCTGACGACGATCTTGCCCGAACGCGTCGTCACCGAGTTGCAGTTCCTGCTGCCGGCGTTGGCCGCCGCACGGCGCCATGGTGATCGGTTTCTCGCCAAGTCGACGCCGCTGGATCGGACGGCGGCCACGCTGCTGGTCGACGTCCCGCTCGCGTTCAACCGGCTGCCCGGTGTGGCGACGTCGATCTCGCCGCTGCAGAACCTCGCCATCGAGGCGTGGCCACTGCTGGCCGGCAGGGTCGTGCCACAACTGCAGGGGGTCGTCTGGTCCACGATCTTGTCGTCGTTGCCGACCCAGTGGGGCCGCGTCGAAATGGTTCGCGTCACCCCCCCCGCGGACCTCCCGCCGAACCTGACCTTCGGCACGCGACTCACCCGCGCCGCCGATTGGAGTGGCGACGGCGTCTGCGAACTGCTGGTGACCGCCCCTTGCCGGGACCCTGCGGCGGCACGCGGCCGGGTGTTCGTGGTCGACGGCCACACCCTCGAACGCCTCGCCGAGGTCAGCGATCCGTCACCTGACCACCTGTTCGCCTACTCGGTCGCCATGGCGGGTGATGCCGACGGCGACGGCACCGACGACTGGCTCGTCGGTGCGCCCGCCGGCCGCATCGACGTCAAACAAGGCTTCGTCGACCTGATCTCCGGCCGCGACCACCGCCGCATCGCCCGGGTGTGGGACGAAGCCGCGGCATTCGGCGTCGCGGTGACGGGCGTCGGCGACTGGAACGAAGATGGCTGTGCCGACTTCGCCGTCGGCACGCCGCCGATCGTTCGCAACGCCACGGCCCAAGGCCGCGTGGTCGTGTATTCGGGCCGCGACCGCCAGGTGCTGCGCACCTTCGTCAACCAGGTCCCCGGCACCTGGTTCGGGGCCGAACTCGCGGACATCGGCGACGCCGACGGCGACGGCGTGCACGACCTGGCGATCGGTGGCAATTTCGGCGAGGCTCCTGGCCGCGTGCAGCTGTACTCGGGGAGCACGGGTGAGCTGCTGCAGTCGTGGAGCGACGAGTCCACGAGCAACGGCTTCGGTCTGCTGATCACCGGCATCGGCGACTTCGATGGGGATGATCATGCCGACCTCGCGATCAGCGCGATCTGCCAGGACGCGAACCAAGGTACCGATCGGGTCCTGGTCTACTCAGGCCACACCGGCAAGTTGCTCACCGCGATGCGAGGCGATCACTCGGGGACCATGTTCGGGTTGAGCGTTGCCGCCTATCGCGTCCGCGGCCAGCGCCTGCCCTGGCTGGCGATCGGTGCCCCGCGGGGCGGCAACAGCGCCTGCGGCAGCGTCGTCCTGTTCGACAACGCCGGCCAGAAGGTGTCGACGCTGTTGGGCCCCGCCGGACTCTCGATGTTCGGCGCCGCGGTCCTGGCAACTGAGGACATCGACGGCGACGGCCGCCCCGAGTTGGTCGTGTCGAGCCCGGGCCTGCCGGCCACCATGTCGGTCAGCCGCATCGACTCGCGACAAATCCGCTTCGGCCGCTGAGAAACCGTGATGGGGTTGGCCAGGCTGCTGGCGAAGGCTCCTTGCCGGGCAATCCCCGCCCGAGCCCTTCTATCCAAGCTCCACCCATCATGAAGAACGTCCCGTTCGGCAGCCTCGCGCTCGCCCTCGCCTGCTCCCCCCTCGCCGCGCAATGGAACCAAGCCGCGCCGGCGACCTCGCCGTCGGCCCGCTCGGGCCACGCGGTGTGCTACGACTCCACCAACAACCGCGCGCTGCTGTTCGGCGGCTCGGCCGGTTTCTCGACCAGCAACGAGACCTGGAGCTACGACGGCACCACCTGGGCCCAGCTCAGCCCGACCGCCTCGCCGACCGGCAAGACCGGCATGGAACTGGTGCACGACCCGATCCGCGGCGTCACCGTGATGTACGGCAGCATGAGCACGTCGTTCTTCGGCGGCCCGTCGGTCGACCAGACGTGGGAATTCGACGGCACCACCTGGACCCAGGTGTTCCCGGTCACGACGCCCGGCGGCCTGGGCAACTACGGCGCCTGCTACGACCTCGTGCGCCAGCGCGTCGTGATCTACGGCGGCAGCGCCAACAACTTCTTCCCGATCGCCGAGGCGAACACCTGGGAGTTCGACGGCACCACCTGGACCCAGATGCAGGTTGCCGCGACCCCGGGCCCGCTCGAGCGCCCGTCGATGTGCTTCCACATCGGCCTGGGCAAGACCGTCATGTTCGGCGGCATCGACCCGCAGATCGGCGGCAACGACACCACGTGGCTCTACGACGGCACCAGCTGGACCGCGGCCAACGTCGTCGGTGTCAAGCCGAGCCCGCGCACCGGCGCCGAGATGGTCTACGACTCCACGCGCGGCGTCTGCGTGCTCAGCGGCGGCCTCGATCCGATGACCGGCCAGGCCATCGTCGAGACCTGGGAATTCGACGGCACCAGCTGGGCGCAGATGCCCAGCGTCAACACCGGCCGCTACGCCCACTCGATGGCCTACATGCCCACGCAGAAGCAGGTCATGCAGTTCGGTGGCGTCGACCCGGCGACCTTCAGCGACCTCGGCGACACGTGGGAATACGGCGCCAAGTCGCGCACCTTCGGCACCGGCTGCATGGGCAGCAACGGCGTGCCGAGCCTGTCGGCCATCGATGCGCCGCGCCTGGGCGCGACCTTCACGCTGAACGTCAGCAACCTGGTGCCGTCGAGCGCCTTCGCCTTCATGGCGACCGGCCTCTCGGACCAGACCGGCCCGTTCGGCGCCCTGCCGTTCTCGCTCGCGGGCTTCGGCATGCCGGGCTGCTCGGCCCTGGTCAGCGGTGAAGCGCTGGTGCTGATCCCGGCGACCGCCGGCACGGCCACCTGGAACGCGACCATGCCGAACGCGGCGGCCTTCATGGGCCTGACCCTGTTCCAGCAGGCGATCTCGTTCGACGCCGCGGCCAACGCCGCCGGCCTCACCGTCAGCAACGCCCACGCGGGCGTGGTGGGCTACTGATGGCCGCCTGGCGGTGTCTGTTCGCTGCCGCACTGGCGACGACTTCGGTCGTCGCGCAGTGGGGCCCGACCCCCGCGACGGCACCGCCCCTCGAGCGATCGGGAGCGCTGCTCGCCTACGACCTGCCGAACACGCGCGTGCTGATGTTCGGCGGCAACTGGACCAACGAGTTCTGGGCGCTCAGCAACGGCACCTGGACGCAACTGACGCCGGCGACCCTGCCGTCGCCGCGCGCGCGCGCCGCACTCGCCGTCGACACCTTGCTCGGCAACGTGCTGCTCTACGGTGGTGACGACGGCAACAACCGCCTCGCCAACGACGAGACCTGGCTCTACGACGGCACCGACTGGACGCTCGCGTCGTCGCTGCAGTCGCCGGGCGGGCTGGCGCGTCACTGCATGGCGTTCGATCTGGTGCGGCAGACGACCGTGCTGTTCGGCGGACGCCACGACAGCTGGGTGCCGACGCAACTGCGCAACGGCACCTGGGAGTTCGCCAACGGCGCCTGGGCACCCGCGTTCCCGAACACCGTGCCCCCGGCCCGCGGCGACGCGGCGATGTGTTACCAGCCCGCGCTCGGCCAGGTGCTGATGTTCGGCGGCCACGACGGCAACGACGTGCCGTTCGACGACACCTGGGCCTTCGACGGCACCGACTGGACACAGCTGAACACCACCGGTCCCAAGCCCGCGGCGCGCGCCGGCGCGCGCATGGAACAGATCCTGACCCGCAACATCGCCGTGCTGATGGGCGGCCAGGATTCGCAGACGATGCAGATCTACAACGACACGTGGGAGCACGACGGCGTCAACTGGCGCCAGGTCAACGGCACCTACGGCGGCGTCTATCCGCCGCGTGCCCAGTTCGGCATGACCCACGACCTGGTGCGCAACCGCCTCGTGCTGTTCGGCGGACGCATCGCCAACAACGCGCTGCAGAACGACGTCTGGGAGTACGGCTCGCAGTTCCAGCGCTTCGGCAGCGGCTGCGCCGGTTCGAACGGCACGCCGACGCTGACGGCCGGTCTGCCGCCGCAACTCGGCCAGACCACCACCGCGGTGCTGTCGAACCTGAACCTCAACAGCGGCGTGGCGCTGATGGCCATCGGCCTGTCGCGCCAGCAGTGGGCGCTGGGCCCGTTGCCGGCGCTGTTGACCGGCTACGGCATGCCCGGCTGCCGCGCCTACACCAGCACCGACGCGCTGACCGCGATCCCCAGCAGCGGCGGCACCGCGACCTGGAGTTGGAACGTGCCCGCGTGGCCCGGCTTCCTCGGTGAGGCGTTCCACCTGCAGGGCCTGTCGCTCGACCCCGGCGTCAACGCCGCGGGCGCGGTGGTGAGCAACGCGGCGACGATCGTGCTCGGCATCTGACGTCGCCGGCTGGGCCGCTGGGCCCCCGGCCTCAGGTGCGCCTCGCGTGCGCCTCGGGTGCGCCTCGGGCGGTTCCTCAACCGCCCAGGTACCTGGCTACGTCGGCCGCGCCGGCGCGGTGGCCACCAAGCCCCGCCAACGTGCCACGCAGCTTGGCGACCGCGGCGGCGGGGCCCAGCAACAGCGTCAGCGGCCACAGCAGCACGTCGAAGCACAACCACGCCGCCCAGGCCGCGGCCGTACCGTGCGCACGCAGATAACGCACCGCGTTGTTGGCCATCAGGAACTTGCGCAGCGGTGAACGGCCGCCGCCCGACGACGCGCCGGCGACGTGCGTGACCTGCACCCACGGCAACCAGACGATGCGGCCGCCGCGCGCGCGCAACCGTGCGCACAGGTCGACGTCCTCCCAGTACATGAAGTAGCGGTCGTCGAAGCCGCCGACCGCGACCAGCTCCGCAGTGCGGTAGAGCACACACGCCGCCGGCAGGAACGGCACCGCCTGCGGGCCGCGCTGTCGCGGCGACGGCGCCTTGCCGTGACCCCGCAAACGCAGCGCATTGGGCCAGAAACCCAGTTCACCACCTTCGGCCCAGACGGTGCCGTCGGGGTGCAGCACGGTCGGCGCGACCGCGGCGACCCGCGGATCGTTGGCCAGCGTCTCGGCGAGCGGCCGCACGAAGTCGGACGGCAGACGCAGGTCGTTGTTGAGCACGAGCGTGAACTCCGCGCCGCGCGCCTGCGCCCACTCGATGCCGCGGTTCATGCCGCCGGTGAAGCCGAGGTTGTGCTCTTGGGCCAGCAGCTCGACCGTGTGCGGCGACGCCGGCAGACGCGCGATCACCGCGCGCAGCCTGCCGACCGACTCGTCCCCCGAACCGTTGTCGATCACCGCGATCGCCAGCGGCTCGTCGGTCACGGCCAACAGGTCGGCGAGGCACGCAGCGGTCAGTTCCGGCTGGCGCCAGTTGAGCAGCAGCGCCGCGACGCGCGGCCCCTGGACGGACGCCTCAGCCACAGAGCCACCTCACGAGGGACCAGTAGATCGCGAAGAAGCGATCGAGCCCGCGCCGCAGCGCCCCCTTGCCGCCGCCGTCGGCCAGGCCGGGGTTGAGCGTCATCGGCGCGCTGACCAGCAGGTCGCGGTCGGGCACCGTGCGACCGCGCTGCGCGGCGCCGCGCGCGGCCAGCGCCGCGGGGATCAGCTGCAGCAGTCCCCACTTGCCGCGCCACCAGTCACCGACGTGCCCCTTGGCGTGACCGAAGCCCGCATACACCACTCCGTAGATCAGCTGCGCCGGCAGCGTCAGCAACAGCGTGCGCCACCGCATGCACGTCAGCAGCACGTAGTAGCGGTTGCGGCTGTGCAGGAACGTGCGCCGCCCCGGATAGACAGCCTCGGCGCCGCGCACCGACAGACCGGCCGTGCCGGCGAGGTGCGCGCAGCGCGCGTCGGCGGCGAGCCAGACGTGATGGCCGCGCATGCGCAGCTTGTAGGCGAACTGGTTGTCCTCGTAGAGGATGAACAGGTTCTCGTCGAAGCCGCCGACCTCGAGGTAGCGGGCCTTGGGCACCAGGAAACACAGGGCGATCGCCGCGCCGACCTGGCGCGTGCCCGACCCGACTGCGGCCAGCGGCCGGTACCAGTGGTGCAGCACCAGCGTGCCCAGGAAGTGCAGGTCGCCACCGTCGTAGTGCACCACCGACTCGTCGTCGCCGCACAGGGACCGCGCCTGCACCATCGCCGCCTTGGGGTCCGCGGCCAGCACCCGCAACAGTTCGGCGACCGCTCCCGGGTACAACACGACGTCGTTGTCGACGAACAGGCACAGGTCCCCGACGGCCGCTGCCGCGCCGACGTTGCGCGCGTGACACGGGCCGCCGTTGCGGCCGGTGTCGAGGACCTTCACGGTCGGGAAGTTCGCCGCGACGAATTCGCGCGAGCCGTCGTCGCTGTGGTTGTCGACGAGCACTACCTCATCAGGCGCAGGCACTTGCGCGAGCAAGGCTGCGAGGCACCGGCCCAGGTAGGAACGTCCGTTCCAGTTGACGACGATCGCGCTCAGCACGCGGCGGCGATCCTAGGCGGGCCCGGGGGAGGCCGTGGCAAAAAAAACGGGTGATCGCCTCCCGTCAGGCGATCACCCTCCCTTGCACATCTCTCGTCTCGACCCCCCGCGCTGCATCGTTGGGGAGAACATCGCGAAGGGCCGAGCGTGGACCTTGGGCTCGCACCCGCGGTCCAGCCCCAAGGCGCCGTCTGGGTGGAAATGGCCGGCTGATTCTCCTGAATTCCGCAGCGGTCCAGCCGACCCCACCACGAGACGCCCCGCGGTGTCGGGTCTTGCCGCAGGCGGCCGCCGGCCCGTCGCGATTCACCGCAACGGCGGCTCGAAGTCCGGGTGCCGGCAGACCTGCCGGTGGCGCAGGCAGTAGGGCAGGCTGCCCAGGGCCGCGATCGTCGCCCGAACGCAGACCCAGTACCCCCACGGCACACCCTTGATGTTGTCGAACAACCCGATCGTACCGACCGCGTCGGCGACCTCACCGCCGTCGGTCTTCTGCTTGCCGCCGAGCCCCTTCTTCAGGAACGCGAACGGGAACCCGATCACCTGGCTCCACGGCAGGTACTTGAAGGCGTAGAGCCAGAAGTTGCGCACGTGGTAGTAGAGGCTGCGTTTGCCGTGACGCATGCCGAACGGCGCCTTGTGGAAGACCTCGACGCTCGGGAACATCTTCACGCGGTATCCGAGGTTGAGCAGGCGCGTGGTCAGGTCGCGCTCGTTGCCGAAGATGAAGAAGCGGATGTCGTACCAGTTCGCCTGGCGCAGCGCGTCGGCGCGCGCCATCGAACCGCAGCCGCGGAACGTCGGCAGGTACCGCTCGGCGTTGATCTTCGGCGAGTCCTTGTACCAGTCCGGCATCTGCGGCTCGATCACCTTGGGCGACAGGATCGCGGTGGTCTCGGGCTCGGTCGCGAACTTGGCCAGCATCTGCTCGACGAAGGTCTTCGGCAGCACGACGTCGTCGTCGAGGATGCCGACGAACTCGCCGCGCGCGCTGGCGAAACCGACGTTGAACGTCTCACACGCGCCGTAGCGCGAGTGCGGCATGCGGATCAGGTGCACCCACGGGAACTCGGCGAGCACCATCTCGGGCGTGCCGTCGCGGCTGTCGTTGTCGACCACGATCACCTGGTCGGCGGGCACGGTCTGCGCCGCGATCGACTGCAGGTTCTCGCGCAGGTCGTCCTTGCGGTTCCAGACCGAGATCACCAGCGAGACGGTCGGCGCGCTCAAGCTTCGTCCTTCATCACGATGGCCTGCAGGGCTTCGCCGAGCTTGCTGGCACGCACCAGGTCGGCTTTGGGCAGGTCGACGAACAACTCACCGTAGAGCACCCCGCCGATGTCGAGGTTGACGGTGTTGGCGCGATCGCGGTGTTCGCTCATGCCGGGCAGGTCGATGTAGACGTTCTGCGAGGCATAGGCCTGCAGCGCCTTGTACTTCACCGGGTAGACGTCGGTGGTGTCGAACAACGTGCCGCCGGGAACGACGTGGTTGACGCCGTAGAGCAGACAACGGCAATCGTCGGCGAGCGCGTCGGCTGCGGCGACGGTCGCCGCAGCGACCGCGCGGTGGTCGCGATGGGCCTCGCCGCACCAGAACGAGTAGAGCGTGCGCGGCTGCACCCTGGCGAACAGCGACCGCAACCTCGCTGTCAGGTCGTCGAGGTGCTCGGGCAACTCACCGTCGGGCAGGTCCCAGTGTTCGGCCTCGCCGAGCCCCAGACGCGCCAACGCCTCCTTGCCCTCACGCCGCCGCACCGCGCAGATGTCGTGCTCGCGCGCTCCGGGGTCCCCCTTGGCCCCGTCGGTGCAGTGCACGACGTGCACCGCGTGGCCCATCTTCGCGTGCCAGGCGAGCATGCCGCCGGCGCCGATCACCTCGTCGTCGGGATGCGCGGCGAGCACCAACACCGGCGGCGTCAGCGGTTCGCGCGGCAACAGCGGACAGAAGCGGTGCTTCATGCGATCTGGCGGTAGAGGTCGAGGTGGCGGGCGGCGGCGGCGGCGATCGTCGGCAGTTCCCTGCCGATCGCCGCGCGCAACGCCGCGAGTTGCGCGGGAGAACCTACCAGTTCGTGCAGCGTGGCTCGAAGCTTCTCGAGCGCGGTGACGACGACGCCCGCCTGATCGCGTCGTTCGGCGAACGCGCCGCGGTCGGACAACACCGCCGGCACACCGTGCGCGAGCGCCTCGTCGACGACCAGGCCGTAGGTCTCCTGGCAACGCGACGGGAACACCGCGAGATGCAGCAGCCGCGCCGGGTGACGATCGCCGGCCTGGTAGGGACCGTGCTCGATCAGCGTGGTGCCGTTGTCGGCGGCGAGCTGGCGCATACGCGCCGCGAACTCGGGGCTGATCCAGCCACCGCACAGGTGCAGCTCGACGGGCAAGCCGGCGACCGCGGTGATCAGTTCGAAGATGCCCTTCTCGGCCACGAGATTGCCGAACGTGCCGATCCGCAGCGTTTCGCCGGGCGCCGGCGCCGGCGCGCGATCGGCGGCCGGCACCGCGCGCAGCAGACCGTGCGGCACGACCTCGATGCTGCCGCCGTACGGCAGACACTCACGCACGAAGGTCGCCGTCGTCCGACTCGGTGCCGTCACCGCCGCGGCCAGCGCCACGTCGGCGCGCAGCGCCGCATCACGCGCCGCGAGTGCCGCGGCCACCGCGACCGGTCCCGACTTGACCACCTGGTCGATGCACGGCACACACGCGGCGCGGTCGGTGCCCGTCGGACAGATGATGCCGGCCGGCGGCAGGCGGAAGTAACGTGCGCAGGTCACCCACAGATCGTGACACGACAGCAGCACCGGCAACCCCAGTTCGTGGCAGACGCGCAGGGTGCCGGCGCCGAACGACGCGAACGAATGCACGTGCACGACGTCAGGGGCGACCTCACGCAACCAGTCGCGCACCAGGCCGAGCACCCGCGGCCGCACGAAGCCGTTGTGGTCCCACTCGTCGAGCTTCTTGAACAGCCGCCGCACCGGCACGCCCTCGAACTGCTCGTCGCGGTGATCGTGCCCCGCGTGCACGGTGTCGCTGCAGGTGATCGCCGCGACCTGCACACCCAGCGGGCGCAGCTCACGCGCCATCGCCGTCACCACCTGCTCGGTGCCGCCGCGGCCCTCGGGCGGGTAGTTGGACGTGATGAACGCGACCTTCACCGCCACAACTCCGCTTCGGCCTTGGCCAGGTAGTCGCGTTCGGCCTGCTGCGCGACGGGGTCGTGCGGATGGCGCAACACGATCTTGCGGCGCTCCTCCCAGATGCGCAACCGCACGCAGACCCTGATCCAGATGCGGCCGAGCCAACCGTAGTGCTTGCCGTAGTAGGCGAGCCGGTTCTGGTGCCAGAGCACCAGCATGCGGCCGAAATTGCGCGTGCTGCCGCCGCGGTGATGCAGCACCTCGGCGTCGGCCAGGTAGTGGATGCGGCGGCCGTCGCGCCACAAGCGCCGCGACAGATCGACGTCGTTGTAGAACAGCGACAACCGCTCGTCGAGGCCGCCGTAGCGGCGCCACTCCGCGAGCCGGATCACGAACACCGCGCCCGGCGGTTGCTCGACGTCGCGCGACGACAGGTGGTCGAAGTCGCGCATCAGGTAACGCTCCTGGATCTTGTTGCCGGGCCAGAACGTGCCCCACCACGAGTCGAAGCACAATGCCGTCGCCAGCGTCGGGAAACGCTGGCAGGCGTGCTGCACGGTCCCGTCGGGGTCGACGAGCCGCGGCGCCACGGCGCCGTGATCGGGATGCTGCCGCAGGAAGTCGACCAGCAGATCGAGCGCGCCGGGGCGCACCTCGGTGTCGCTGTTGAGCGTGCACAGGAACTCGCCGGTCGCGAGCGCCGCGCCCTGGTTGTTGCCCGCCGCGTAGAGGCGGTTCTCGGCGTTGCGCAGCAGCCTGGCCTGCGGGAACGAGGCGGCGATCGCGTCGGCCGAACCGTCACTGCTGCCGTTGTCGACGACGATCACTTCACGCGGATGCCGCGGCGTCTCGGCGAACAGCGCCCGCAGACACGCGAGCGTCAGTTCCCTGGTGTTCCAGCTGAGCACCACCACCGACAGCACCGGCGCGCTCACGATGTTCCCTTGGGCGACATCGCCACGCCGAGGTGCGACTGACACGAGAACCGCCACATGCCGAGCAGTTCGGGGCTGCCGCGGTCGAGGTCGTAGGCGGCGTAGAAGAACGTCGTGTAGCCGAAGTTGCCCCACATCGCGTCGCTCGGCGTCCAGCGGTCGCCGCTGCCGAACATGCCGCCCGACAGGTAGAACCGCGAGTCGAGCGACATCAGCAGCAGGAACCGCTCGCAGCGCCGCGGCAGCACGATCACCGGCCGTTCGCTGCTCGCGCCGAGATCCTGCATCGGCGCGTGCGGCGGGATCTTCTTCCAGCGGCGCGTCACCTTGTTGTTCAGCAGCCAGCGCTGCAGACCCAGCGCCCACCGGCCGAGCACGCCGTACCACTTGTCGTAGTAGAGCTGGCGCGAGACGTCGTGCCGCTTCCACATCGTCTCGGGATCACTCATGCCCGAGCGGTTGACGAAGTGCACCAGCTTGGCGTCAGGCACCTGCGTGATCGTGCGCCCCGACTTGCGGATCTTCACCGACAGGTCGGCGTCCTCGTAGTAGAGCGGGAAACGTTCGTCGAACTTGCCGATCGACTCGAAGTAGCCGCGTTCGACCAGGAACAGGCAGCCCGACATCATCGGCAGGTGCAGCGGCCGGTCGGCGGTCCACACACGCAGCCACTGCCGCAGCAGGTGCCGCGTATACCAACGGCTCACCACCCGCGAGAACGCCGCCAGCGTGGTGATCGCGACGTCGCCGAGCGTCGGCAGCGTGTTGGGCGGCAGGCGCCCCATGAAGTCGGTGTCCCAGTAACCCTTGGGCACCGCGATGCCGGTCCCGGGGTCGTTCTCGCACTGCCGCTGCAGCGCCGGGATCAGTCCGGGTGTGAACAGCAGGTCCGGGTTGCTGACCAGGATCCACTTGCCGCGGCTCAGCGACAGCGCGAGGTTCATGCCCTTGCTGTAACCACCGTTCTCGGTGTGCAGCACCAGCCGCCCGGCCTGCGGGTCGCCCTGCTGCTCGGCGAGCAGCCGCAGCTCACGCTCCACCGACGCGATCAGCGCGGGGCTGCGGTTGGGCGACAGGTTGTCGACGACGATGCACTCCATCGGCATCGGCGTGCCGTCGGGCCGCGTCGGCCCGTGCTCACGCAGCGACGCGATCGCCTTGCTGCACTCGCCCCACGTGTTGTAGTTGACGATCAGTACGGACAGCTCGGCCATCGTGCAGTGCAGGGGCGTGGTCCGGTCGTCAGCAGCTGGCCCCACAGGGACTGGATCGGCGCGCCGGCGCGCCTACCAATAACCGACCTCCGCGCGAATCTCACGACGGGCCGTGACCGCGATGGCAAGGGCAGCTGCGGGGAGTGGGTCACTGCCCGATCCGGGTCGCCGGATCAGAGCCGCTTGCCGGCTTCGCTGGCGGCATCACCACCGTCGTCCTTGCCCGCCTTCGAGGCGGAGTCTTCGCCCAGACGACGCACAAGCCGCTCGCCGAAGATCGTCTCGCGCTCGCGATCCTGGCCGTCCTTCGACCAGTCGCTCTCTCGCGGCTCCATCGATCGGCGCAGGTCCTTGACCTTCTCCTGCATGATCACGTAGCGCACCGGCCAACCCTTCTGCGCCGAGCCTTCGTCGATCATGACCTCGGCGATCAGCCGGTAGCGGCCGGGGCGGTTCAGTCCGAGCTGCCGGAACCGCCAGCGCGACTGCAACGTGCCCAGACCGCGGTCCGAGGCGCTCACGTCGATGGTGAAGCCGTCGTTCTTGGCGAGGTAGAGCAGGCCGTCGTAACACTCACCGAACGTCATCGGTGCGGTCTGCAGCTCACGCCAGTTGTGCACGTTGCCGCAGCTGGCGAAGAACGGGGCGGCGAAGGCCAGCAGGAGTGAGGGTCTCATCAGCGAGCGGAGTATACAGAGCCGCGTCGTGACACCGCAGCCGACCTTCCTGTTCGACCTCGACGGCACCCTCGCCGACACGCTCGACGACATCGCCGCGAGCACCAACTTCGTGCGCGCCGCCCACGGCTTGCCGCCCGTCGCGGCCCAGACCGTGCGCAGTTTCGTCGGTGACGGCGCGCGCACCCTGTTGCGCCGGGCGCTGGCCGATGTGTTGCCCAAGGCCCACGAACCGCTCGAGGCGTTCCTCGATGCCGCGTTCGCCACCTACGCCGAACACCACCAGGAACAGTGCCTGCAGCTCGTGCGGGCGTATCCGGGAGTGCATGCGTTCCTCGCCGCGCGCCACGCCGAGGGCTGCCGCATGGCGGTGGTCACCAACAAGCCCGAACGCTTCGCCGTGCCGATCGTCGCGCACCTGGGTCTGGGTGAGTACCTGCCCGTCGTGATCGGCGGCGACACGCTGCCCGTGCGCAAGCCCGACCCCGCGCCGTTGCGGCTCGCCCTGCAGCAGCTGGGTGTCGACGGCAAGGGCGTCACCATGGTCGGCGACGGCGTTCAGGATCTGCGCGCCGGCAAGGCTGCGGGCATGGGCACCGTCGCGTGCCTGTTCGGCTTCGGCGAGGCGGCGGCGCTGCGCGCCGAGGGCGCCGACGCCTACTGGTGGATGTTCGGCGGCTGAACGGCGCGAGCCCGCGTCACTGGTTGCCGATCAGCCCCACGCCGCCGTTCGTGGTCACCACCCCGAGCGGATTCGCCGGCGGATCGAGCACGAAAGCCTGGTTGTAGAAGTGCAGCCCGAGCGCGTAGATGTTGTTCGGGATGTTGTACTGCAGGTTGGTCGCGCCGCTGGCGTTGGCGAGCCGGAACTGTGTGTCGAACGGATCGAGCAGCAGGTCGCACCCCGGCGCGCCGTAGCCGCCGAGGTCATATGGCAGCGGATGCCCGTTCCAGCTGCTCGCCGAGACCCCGAGCAACATCAGCACGAGCGCCGACGGCGGCGTCTGCGCCACCAGGATTCGGAGCTGGTTGCCGATCTGCGGCGTGTCGTTGGTGAACAACAGCGGCACCGCGGTCTGGCTCTGCGCCACGAACCCCATCACCGGGCCAAACCCGCGCACCGACCCGCCGTTGCCCACGGTCGCGTTCGCCGGCGTGCCCCACAGGCTGACCGTGCCGCTCATGTTGTCGAGCGGATAGCCGTAGATGCCGCTGCCGTAGCTGTTGCCGTGGACGACGATCTCCACCATCAGATTGCGCCCGGGTTGCGGCACCCAGTCGAACGTCGTCGGCCAGGGGATCGTCAGCAGCATCTGCGAGTACGTCTGCGGATAGGTGGTCAGCTGGTCGGGGAAGTCGACCACCGTGCGCGGCAGCACCAGCGTCGGCGCGCCCGAGTCCCAGTTGCTCGCGAACGTCGTCGACATCGTGCCCGACCAGCGCGTCGTGTAGCCCACGCGGATCTCGAGGTCGACGGAGAAGTTGTGCGCCACGGCGCCCGTGTGCGTCTGCCGCAGCGACAGGGCAGCCATAGTGAACGCGTTCGGCAGTTCGCTGCCCGAGAAGATCTGCTGGTAGCGGTTGGGTGTCCAGCCGAACGGAATCGCGTTGCCGCTTCCCCACGCACTGTTGGCCGCCGCGGGCAGCAGCTGCGTGGCGCCCAGGCCGATGCCCGTGCCGGGGCAGCCGGTGCCGAAGGTGTTGTAGGTGGCGGTAACCTGGGCCGGGCACTGCGCCGCGGCGGCGAAGAGGCCCAACGAGGCCCCGAGGAGACGTGCGAACATGGCAGGCGGCCCTCCTTGGGCCAGGCGCGCGACGCGCGCGAAGCGCGACTGTAGGACGAGGCCGCCGCCTGCGCGCATGCGCCGATCGGCCCGGCTCCGCAGGGCAATTTGCGGCGCTCTCAGCGGAACAGTTGCAGGAACGCCACCGTCATGCGTTCTTCGAAGCACCCGCGATAGGCCTGCGCCAGGATGCGCAGCGCGTCGAACACGCCGACCCGCGGCTGTTGCGTCGAGTAGATCTTGTCGAACGTGTTGACCAGCCCGACCAGGCGGGCCATCTCCGGGATGTGGGAACCGCGCAGACCCTGCGGGTAACCCGAGCCGTCGAAACGCTCGTGATGCGAACGCGCCGCCTCGACGACGGCCTTGGGCAGCGCCAACCGGCGCAACAGTTCGGCGCCGCGTTCGGCATGCTCGGGGTCGTGTTCGAGGTTCTCGTAGCCGACGCGACCGACGTCGTGCAGCAACCCGGCCAGCCCGGCGTGCACCATCACCGTGCTGTCGGCGGACATCACCACCTTGGCCAGCCCCATGCACAGCAGGCCGACGGTCAACGAGTGTTCGGCGAGCCCGCCGCTGGCGCCGAGCACGCGGCGAATCGCGCGCAGCGCACCCTTCTCCCGGTTGAGCAACCCGCACGTCGCCAGCATCACCTTGTTGGCGCGCTGCACCGTCTCGCGATCGGGCGGCGACGCGAGCAGATCGTTGGCCACCGACAACGCCACGCCCTGCAGCACCTCGGCACGCTGCTCGAGCGCGACACCGCGTTCGCGCAGGATGCCGTCGAGCGACTTCTCGATGCGCCCGAAGTAGGCCGGACGGTCGACGCTGCGGATGAACAACTGGGCCACGCCCTCGGCCTGCAACCGCCCGAGGTGCGACTCGTCGAGCGGGGCTGCCGCCGGCCGGTAGAGGACCCAGACGTCCTCCGCGGTGCGCAGATACAGCGGAAACGGCGCCGGCTCACTCGCGACGAGCCCGGCGAGCGGAATCGCCTGGTAGTCGTCGGTCGTCGGCGCGGCGGGCGAGAAGGCCATCGTCAACAGGCTTCGGCACAAGGCCACCGGCGGCTTGACGACACGCCGACCCATCGATGGCAAGCGCCCCAGCCGGGCGCTGCCTTGCGCTCAGTCGAACTTCTTCTTGCGGATCTTGGCGATCAGCTTCGACGACGAATGGCCCTTCTTGTCCCCCACGAACACGGCCTTGATCTCGAGCCGCTTGAGCGTGTCCTTCTCGGGCAGCGTCTTGAGCGTGTAGTCGGTGCCCTTGGCGTACATCGTCGGTCGCAGCGCCTCGAGCAGGTCGTCGGCAGTGTCCTCTTCGAAGCTGGTCACGTAGTCGACGAAGCCGATCGACGCGAGCAGTTCCATGCGTTCGTCGCAGGGCAGGATCGGGTGCCCCTTGCCCTTGAGCTTCTCCGCGGACTTGTCGGTGTTGATGGCGACGACCAGGTAGTCGCCGCGCGACCGCGCATCCTCCAGGCATCGCGTGTGCCCGACGTGCAACAGGTCGAACACCCCGTTGGTCAGCACGATCGTCTTGCCGCTGGCGCGCAAGCCCGTGAGGATGGCCGCGAGACTGCGGCGGTCGACAACCTTGTCCTTGGAACGGTGCTTGCGCGGGACGACGACCAAACGAGCCTCCGGGTGGGGTGCGGAATGACAGCGAGCGGGCGGCAGGATGCCACACCGAGAGCCCCACGGCAACGGCAGTTCCGGCGACTGTCGACGACGCGAACGAGGCCCGACGACAGCTTCGGCAGAGGGCGGCGACGCGTATCCTGCCCAACCATGGTCCCCCAACACCTGCGGCGCTGGTTCGCCTTCAGCCTGCTCACCACCATCCTCGCCAACACCGCAGTCGCGCAGACGAAGGTGCCCGCGCCTCCGGCCCCGCGGTCGGCCGACCAGTGTCGGCAGCACCGCATCGACCTGGCCAGGACGAACGCGCAGGTCCACTCCGACCGCGACGTGGTGGTGCTGCTGCGCGGCGCCGGTAAGCCGGCGGACATGGGGCCGTTCGTGCAGGATCAGGACTTCCTCTACCTGAGCGGCGTCGCCGAACCCGACCTGGCGATGCTGATGGTGCCGGGGCGTGACGGGTCGCTGACCGTCGACGAACTGCTGGTGCCGCCGTACTCACCCTTTGCGGCGACCTGGGACGGCAACTTCCTGGTGCCAGGTGAACAGACGGCGCAGCGCACCGGGTTCGCGACTGCGAGCAACGTGCGCGCCTTGCGGGAACGGCTCGACGCGTTGCTGGCCGAGCAGAACGGCAAACGACCGCTGTTGCTGACGACGACCCAGGCCGCGGCGCGGCTGGGCGACACGCCGGGCCACGCGGCGCAAGTCGCGGCGGCTATCGCCCGCGACGCGTTCGACGGCCGCTCGAGTCGTGAGGCGGCACTCGTCGACAAGCTGCGCGCCACCTATCTTGGCCTGCAGATCGACAGCGTCGAGGCGCTGCTGCACCCGCAACGCGCGGCCAAGTCCGCCGCCGAGATCGAACTGCTGCGCGCCTCGGCCGAGATCGCCGCCGCCGGCATCGCCGAGGCGATGAAGAGCGCGCGGCCCGGACTCTACGAGTACCAGCTCGCTGCGGTGGCCCGCTACGTGTTCTCGCTGCGCGGCGCCGGCCCGGACGCCTACGCGGCGATCGTCGGCGCGGGCGCCAACGGCTGCATCCTGCACTACAGCGCGGCCAGCAAGGTGCTCGAGAAGGACGACCTGATCGTCATGGACTACGCGGCGACACTGCACGGCTACGCCAGCGACGTGACGCGGACGTTCCCGGCCAGCGGCAGGTTCAGCAAGGAACAGAGGAAGCTCGTGCAGGACGTCTACGAGATCCAGCAGGAGCTGATCGGCCAGGTCAAGCCGGGCGCGAAACTCAGTCAGCTGAGCCGGCAGTGCAGCGAATTGTTGCGTGCGCGCGGTTACCGCAGCGATCACGGACCGTGCCATCACGTCGGCCTCGCGGTGCACGATCCGTCGATCGACGTGCTCGCGCCCGGCATGGTGATCACCGTCGAACCGGGCGCCTACCTGCGTGAGCAAGGCATGGGCTGCCGCATCGAGGACATCGTGCTGGTGACCGCCAACGGTCACGAAGTGCTGTCCGCGGACTGCCCGTCACAACCTGACGCGATCGAGGCCCTGATGAAGAAGAAGGGCCTCGTCGACGTTCCGGTCGGGGCAGCGGCCGGCGGGTCGAAGTGACCACCAGGGCCACCCCGACCGCATCACGACATCACTTGACGACCCAGTAGTTGAGCACCTGATACTGCTGGCTGGTGCGCGGGTCGCGGTGCACGTAGGTGAACAGGCCGTAGGAGTAGCGGTTGTTGGCGAAGTTGGCGGCCTCGATCGCCCCGACCACGCCCGTGTAGGTGGTCGACTGGCCGCTGGTGATACGCCAGGTCTTCTCGGTCCCGACGCCGACCGAGACCCCGCCGAGCACGGTGCCGCCGGCCGCTTCCATCGCGCGCTCGTAGTTGACCGCCAGCGAACCGCCGGTCGAGATCGAGGTGCCGACCTGCAGCGTCACCTCGGTGGTGCCGCCACCTTGACCGACGCCGATCGGGCCGACCTGCAGGCCGTTGTTCAGGCCGAGCAACGCGTTCTTCTCGGCCGTCGTCGGGTAGGACGAGACGTTGCCGATGGTGTGTTTGAAGACGCTGGCGTCGATGTGCACGGCGCTGGCCGGCACGGTGTTGTTGAAGAAGCCGCGCTCGGCCTGCATCGTCACCGGTTCACGCGGGTAGTTGAGCACCACCTTGTTGCCGATCAGCTGCGGGTCGGGGTGCGACAGGATCGTGTAGGTGTACTGGTCGACCGGCACCGAGGTGAACACCACCAGGTCCTCGGTCGGCGCCGACGTGAACAGGATCGTCTTCGACAGTTCGTAGGCGCTGCCCTTGGTGCGCGAACCCGCGACCGTCAGGGTGTCCTTGAGCTCGAACTCGGACTGCGTGAGCGGGCCACCGTCGATGTTGATACCCACCGAGACGCTGGCCGAGAAGGTCACCGAGCGCTCGCGCTCGCTGCTGGTCGAGGTGGTGTTGCCGAATGCGGTGTAGGAGCCGGCGACGTTCTGACCGATGCCGGCCTGGGTCGGCGGCGCCGCGAGCGCGGCGAGCACCACGGGCTCGCTGAAGATCAGTTTGTACTCGGCCTGCGAATAGCTCAGCACCGGGCTGTCGAGGTCGACGTTCGCGGGCAGCAGCATCGGGTAGCTCGCGCCCTGCACCGGGTTGTTGTTCACGCACTGGATCGAACGCAGCTCCTGGATCTGCGACGACAGCTGCGTGATGCCGTAGATGCGCACGCGCTCGACCTGCGCGGTGGTGCTTGCGGGGGTCTGGTAGTAGGTCGCGATGTCCTCGTAGTCGTCGCCCGTGAAGTCGCCGACCACGAAGGAGCTGGTGTTGCGGTCGAACAGCGAGCTGTTCGAGGTGCTCTGCGTCATCGCGACGTCGGGCAGGCGCCAGTTCGCCACCGCCGTGAACGGCGACGCGTTGAGGAAGTCGTCGAACACGTCGATGTTGGCCGAGATCTCGTCGACACCGTCGTTGTCGATGTCGAGGGTGTGCACGTGCACGGTGCGGATGTGGCGGCTTGCCGGCGAGCTGCAGCCCGACAGGCTGCGCTGGAACGAGTGGCCGCTGCCGCCGAGCATCGCGAACTGGTGTTCCTTGTCGTCGTAGGCGACGAGCAGCAGCAGCGGTGTGTTGCACTGCGTGGTGAACTCCGTGACGCCGCCGACCACGATCTCGTCGAGGCCGTCGCCGTCGATGTCACCCATCGCCACCGAGCAGGAGAAGCCGTTGCGCAGCGTCTGGTTCTGATCGCGCTCGGCGAACGACTCGTTGCGCAGGGTGGCGAAGTTGCTCTTGTGGTCGTCGAGCACGACGACGCGGGCCGAGCCCGTGTTCGCGTTCCTCTCCTGGATGCCGACCACGATCTCGGGGCCGGCGTCCTGGTCGATGTTGCCGGCGGCGAGCTGCAGGCTCATCTGGGAGGGGGGCAGGTCGGCCAGGACCTCGACCTCAGGGCCGACGCGACCGTAGACGGCGCCATCGAAGCGCCACATCGTCACCTTGGCGGCGCCGGCGATGCACAGCCCGACGACGAGGTCGTCCTTGCCGTCGAGGTCGAAGTCGGCCGCGGTCGCCGCGACGCTGGTGAAGTTGCCGTTCGACGCGATCTGCACGTCGGACTGCGCAAACCCGTTGGTCGCGTCGCCGTAGCTGCGTACGCGCGTCTCGATGCCGTTCTGATAGACGAACACGATCTCGTCGAGACCGTTGCCGTCGGTGTCCGCAGCGACGACCGCCGAGGTCGCCTGCGGGAATTCGAACTGACCGCCCAGATGCGGCAGGAACGGGATCTGCGCCTGATCCTGACCGTGCATCACGTCGAGGGTGGCGTTGCCGTTGGCATCGGTCACCTCGGCGAGCAGCATCGGCGCCGTGTTGCTCACGGCGCCGGCCAGGCCGATGTTGCACAGCAGCAGTTCGTTGGTCAGCGACAGCTTCGGCTTGTTGCCGAGCGGGCTGGTCGCGGACTCCATCGTCAGGCCCGGCGCGCTCTGCCGGTCGGTCTTGGTGGTGTCGACGCCCAGATTGTTGAGCGCACCCTCGAGATCGCTCGAGACGCTGGCACCACCGCCGCCTCCCCCACCTCCGCCGCAGGCGGTGAGCAACGACAGCGCGGACAGGAGAACGACCGGCGCGCAAGCGCGGCGGTCACGGCGAGGAAGGGTTCGGGAGATCATTCGCGGGAGGAGGCAGAAGGACGCCGCTCGATGGCGGTTCGCCTCCCGATGCGGCGCGCCTCGCCGCGACCCGCAGAAGTTTCCTCACGGTCCCGGCCAGGTCTCGCCGGACGGCCCGAAGCCGCGCTCTCAGGGGCCTTTCGGGCAGGGCCTTTCGGGCAGGGGCATCTCGGGCGGTGACCCCTGCCCCCTGCGGGCATCGATCCAGACGACTAGGCGAATTCGCGTTCGCGCAACCGCAACCGCAACCGACGGAAGCAGATCAACTTCTTGTCGGTCTCGTCCCAGAGCTTCAGGCCGAGCGCCTTGACCGCCCCCCACAGATTGGTCGTGCTGACCTGCTGGAACAGCGGGTGCGACTCGTGGCAGGCCTGCAGGTAGTAGTTGGGGATGCGCGCGCTCAGGTGGTGCACGTGGTGGTAACCGATGTTGCCGGTGAACCACTGCAGCACCGCCGGCAGGCGCAGGTAGGCGCTGCCCTTGAGCGACGCGTCGACGAAGTCCCAGTTCTCACCGCGTTCCCAGTAAGCGTCTTCGAACTGGTGCTGCAGGTAGAACAGCCAGATGCCGATCGCGCCGGCGACGGCGATCACCACCGCCTGCAGGATCAGGTAGGTGCCGACGCCCAGGACGAGGCTCATGCCCACGCCGATCGCCAAGAGGCCGAGGTTGGTCCACCACACCGAGGCCTTCTCACGGGCCGGGGTGCCCTTGTGCGGGACACGTTGCTCGAAGCCGAACATCAGCAGCGGCGCGACGAACAGGATCACGACCGGGCTGCGCACGATGCGGTAGGCGAGGCGCTTGCCCCACGACGAGGCCAGGTACTCGTTGACCGTCATCGTCCAGAAGTCACCGACACCGCGCTTGTCGAGATTGCCGGTGGTGCCGTGATGGGTCGCGTGTTGGGCACGCCAGTAGCGATACGGCGTCCAGGTGAGCACCCCGGTGATCGCCCCCCAGACGTCGTTGGCGCGGCGCGAGGCGAAGAACGAGCCATGGCCGCAGTCGTGGAAGATGATGAACACGCGCACCAGGATCACGCCGGCGAACGCCGCGAACGGCAACGCCAGCCAGATCGAGTAGCTGCAGGCCCAGACGATCGCGCACCAGATCGCGACGTAGGAGCCGATGGAGTTGACCAACTGCCAGGTCGCGCGAGTGACGCTCGACTTCTGGTAGATCGCCACGAGAGCCTTCCACGAATCGGTCTGCATGTTTGCTTTGGATCGCTTCGATCAGGCGCGGGCGGACCGTCGGCGGTGGCCGGCGCGTTGGCTCGAATCGACAATCTTGTCAGGTGAGGAGGAGGGAATCGCCCTGGGAAGGGACGCGCACAAGAGCCTCAGGAGGGGTCGTACCGGGGATCTTGCTTGGGGTTACTACCGAGTTGGGCTGAACAGGGCCGGGTCAGGGCGAGCCGCTCTGCGACCGTCGGCCACCGCGGCTGCGCGACCAGTCGCTCGGCGAGTCGTAGAACTCACCGTCGTCACCCTGCACCGCGGCGGACAGGCGCTGGGCGATCGACAGCAGTTTGGTCACGGTGGCGTGATCGGGATCGGTGGTGAAGATGTTGCCCTCGTACCAGTCCAGCCAGCGCCCCGAACCGAACTGCACCGCGAGCGGCCCGTGCGCCGGATCCAGGCTCAGTTCCGGGTCGACCGAGACCACCTCCAACCATTCGTTGGCGGAGATCTCGAGGCCCCGGTTGGCGGTCCAGTCGACCGCCCTGGTCACGCGCAGGTCATAGCCCATGAAGTGTTCGTCGAAACGCCGCCACCAAGCCGCGACGAGAAGTCTCGCCCGGTCGCCCGGCAACGGCACACGCGTCCGCTGCGTCGAGAACCAAGGCCGAAACCCGTGTTGAACTCGCTGGCGACCGACGAGGCTGCCGTGGGGACCGTGCAGACCACGCCTGGCGGCGAGCAGTTTAGGGTCTGGACCCGCCAGAAACGTCAGTCCCGACAGAAAGCGGCGCAGAAAGTCAGCCGGCGCAGTGGTGCTCCGGCCCTCACCCCCCCGCCAGTTCGGCCTTGAGCCAGGCCCGGGCGAAGAACCAGTCCGCCTCCACCGTGCGCAGCGACACCTCCAGGGCGGTCGCCACCTCGGCCATCGCCAGGCCGCCGAAGCAGCGCAGCTCGACCACATGGGCCTTGCGGGCGTCGAGCGCCGCGAGCCGTTCGAGGGCCTCGTCCAAGGCCAGCACCGACAGCTGGCTGCCGCCGTCGCCCCCCGCAGGTTCCAGCCAGGTCACCAGGGTTTCTTCGCGGTTGCCGTCGCGTTTCTGCGCATCCCGACGACGCGCCTGGTCGACGAGTACCTGGCGCATGACCCGCGCACACAGCCGCCGAAAATGCACCCGGTCCGCCACCGCCGCCATCTGCTGGTCCACGAGCCGCAGGTAGACTTCGTGCACCAGGGCCGTGGGCTCGATCGACGCGGCGGACTCGCGCTGCAGCTGCCGCCGGGCCAACTCCCGCAGCTCGTCGTAGACGGCCGGCAGGAACGCGCCGAGCGGCACTTCCTCACCGCCGCGATGACGCTGCAACAACTGGGTGAACGTCTGGGACTCGAGCGACATGGATCACGCTGACCAACGCAACACCGACGGCCGGCAGTATAGCGACGCTGGCGTCTTCGACCGCCTGGCGACGCGCTTCGAGGCCCTGCGCCACCTGCCGCCCGACGAACGGGAACGGGCCCTGGGGGTGCTCGAGCGCGACGAGCCGCACCTGACGACGCAGTTGCGGCGCCTGTTCGAGCAGCACAGCGACGACCCCGAGGAACTGGCCGCGCCCGACAAGATCCTGCCCGCCGCCGCGATCGTCGACGCGGTCGCCCAGGCCGGCGCGGCGCTGCCGATGCCCACCCACATCGGGCCGTACGTGCCGCGCCGCGAATTGGGCCGCGGCGGCATGGGCACCGTCTACCTGGCCGAACGGCAAGGCGGCGACTTCACCCAGACGGTGGCCGTCAAGGTGTTGCGAGCGGCCATCGACGACCTCGACCTGCAGCGACGCTTCCGCACCGAACGCCGCATCCTCGCCGGCCTGCAGCACCCGAACATCGCGGCGATGTTCGACGGCGGCACCACCGACACCGGCCAGCCGTACGTGGCCATGGAGTACGTCGACGGCGTCGACCTGCTCAGCCACGCCCGGCAGCACCAGCTCGACGTCCCCGCGCGCCTGCGCCTGTTCGTCAAGGTCTGCCGCGCCGTCGCACACGCCCACCGCGCCCTGGTCGTGCACCGCGACCTCAAGCCCGGCAACATCCTCGTCACCGCCAACGGCGAACCCAAGCTGCTCGACTTCGGGATCGCCAAGCTGCTGCAGGACGACGGCGAGCCGGACACCGCCGCGCCGATGACGCGCACCGGCAACATGCTGCTGACCCCCGAGTACAGCAGCCCCGAGCAGGTGCGCGGCGAAGCCGTGACCACCGCCACCGACGTCTACGCGCTCGGCGCGATCCTCTACGAACTGCTCAGCGGTCGCCGCGCCCAGGTGCTGCCCGACCGTTCGGTGACTGCGATGATCGCGGTGGTCTGCGACGGCCATGCGCCGCCGCCGAGCACGGCCGTCGACGCCGCCGACAGCACCTTGCGGCGACGTCTGCGCGGCGACCTCGACACGATCGTCGCCGTCGCGATGCGCAAGGAGCCACTTCGCCGCTACGACTCGGCAGCGGCGCTCGCCGACGACCTGCAGCGCCACCTCGACGGTCTGCCGGTGACGGCGCGTCCCGACACTTTCGCCTACCGCACCAGCAAGTTCGTGCGCCGGCACCGCCTGCCGCTCGCCGGCCTCGCGGCGCTGTTGCTGCTGCTGATCACGTTCGCGATCCACACCGCCCGCCAGAACCGCGTGATCGGCGCCGAACGCAACACCGCCGAGATCCGACGCCAGGAGGCCGAGAAGCAGCGCGACATCGCCCGCGACGAGCGCGAGCAGGCCGAACGGCAGCGTCAGGTCGCCAACCAGATCGCCGAGTTCCTGGTCGACATGTTCTCGATGGCCTCGCCGGACCCCGAACGCGCCGAGGCGCTGCGCGCGCGAGAGTTGCTCGACCGGGGCGCCCGCCGCATCGACCTGGACCTGGTCACCTCCCCTGCGCAGCGCGGCGCGTTGCAGCAGGCGATGGGCCGCGCCTACATCGCGTTGGGCCTGTACCCTGCGGCGCGCCCGCTGCTGGAAGCCAGCGAACGTAACTTCGCCGCGGTCGCCGCAGGCACGGAGGACCATCGCACGGCCCAATACTGGCTCGGCGTGCTGGCGATGCATCAGGGCGACAACGCAGCAGGCGAAAGCCTGCTGCGACTGTCGACCACCCCCGCCACCGACGGCGCACCGCGCTCACCACAGACCCAATCGCTGCGCCTGTGCACGTTGGCGACCTGGCTGCGCGACGTCGGCCGGTTCGACGAAGCCGACGCGCTGGTGGCCAGCGCGGCAAGCCTCACCGGCGAGCCGCTGGTCGCCAACGGCACGGACGGCATCGTCGATCTGCGCATCGTGCGCGCCACGATCCGGCGCGATCGCGGCGATTTCCGGGGCGCGCTGGAACTGCTGCGAGAGGTCGAACTGCACGCCGAGGCCAGCGGCGAAGCGCGACACCCGCGGTACCTCGTGCTGTATCGCGAGCTCGGCCGGACCTTCCAGGAACTCGGTGAACTCGAAGAAGCCCGCAGCGCCATCGAGCTGAGCCTGAGCATGTCTCGCGACTACGCCGGCGACAGCCACCCCGACGTCGACACGGCCCTGTTCGCACTGGCGCAGCTGGAAGAGGACCTCGGCGACCTGCGGCGTGCCGAGGAGCTGATGCGCGAATGCCTGCGCCGCGACGAGACGCGCTTCGGCCCGCACCACTACTACCCGGCGCTGGTCAAGGCCCAGATGGCCGCGGTGATCGGCCAACTCGACCGCGTCGACGAGGCCGAGTCGATGTTCCGCGACGCGCTGGCGATCATGCGCGACGTGCTGCCGCCGGAGCACCCCGAGCTGGCGACGACGATCGGCAACTTCGGCACGTTGCTGCACCGCAACCACCGCTTCGACGAGGCCGGTCCGATGTTCGAGGAGGCGTTGGCCCTGCGCGAGAAGGTCTACCCGCCCGAGCACCCGGCGGTCCTGACCTCGCGCAACCAACTCGCCGTGCTGCGGCTCGACCGCGGCGATCCGGTCGGTGCCGAGAGCGATCTGCGCAAGGTGCTCGACGCGCGACAGCGGCGGCTGGGCACGCACGAGGACACCGCCGGCAGCCTGATGACCCTGGCCACGGCGCTGTCGCGACAGGACCGCCAGGAAGAGGCGATCGCGCTGTTCGAGCAGGCGATCGTGATGTTCGGCAAGGTGTTGCCGGCGGACCATCCGACCCAGGCACGGCCGCGGCTCGGTCTGGGCATCGCGCTGATCAAGTCGCGGCGCGCGAACGACGCGCAGGAGCCGGTGCGACAGGCGGTCGGCATCAACCACGCGGCGTTCGGCCCAGACCACCCGATGACCTTCCACAGCGAGTACTGGCTGGCGCAGAGCCTGGCGCTGGGCGGCGATCCGGCAGCGGCGATCGAACTGCTGCGGCCGGTGCAGCAGCGTGTCAGCGCGTCGCATCCCGGGGAACCGACCGAGCGGCGCATCCGCGCGTTGCTCGCCGACCTGCTCGAGCAGAGCGGCGACAAGACCGGCGCCGCAGCGCTGCGCAAGTGACCCAGCGCTGCGCAAGTGACCATCGCAACGGGACTCGGCCGCGAGACTCAACCGCCGTCGCGGATCTTCTGCACCACGCCGGTCGTCGAGCGCCCCGGCACCAGCGGCACCAACACCACCTGGCCGCCGTGCGCCTCGACCCACTCCCGGCCGACGACGCCCTTGTCGCGCCAGTCCTCACCCTTGGCGAGCACGTGCGGCGTGATCGCTTCGATCAGGGCCTCGGGCGTGTCCTCGTCGAACGCGACCACGTAGTCGACCGACTGCAACGCGGCGAGCACCGCGGCGCGATCCTGTAGGCAGTTGATCGGCCGCTCGGGCCCCTTGTTCTGGCGACGCACCGACGCATCGGTGTTGATCGCCACCATCAGCGCATCGCCGTACGAACGCGCCTTGTCGAGGTAGTCGCAGTGACCCGCGTGCAGGATGTCGAAGCAACCGTTCGTGAACGCCAGCCGCCGGCCCTCGGCGCGCAGTCGGCTGGCGACCTCGACGGCCTGTTCGTGCGTGAGCACCTTGCCGGCAGCCGCACCGCTGGTCTCCCCCAGCCGCGCCAGCACCTCGCGCCGGCTCGGCGCCCAGGTGCCGAGCTTGGCGACCGTGATGCCCGCGGCGTGGTTGGCCAGGCGCAGGCTGTCCTCGAGCGAGACGCCGCAGGCGCGGCAGTAGGTCAACACCGCGACCACGGTGTCGCCGGCACCGGTGACGTCGAACACCTGTCGCGCCTCGGTCGGGATGATGCGGTGGCTGCCGTCTTCCTTCTCGAAGAACACGCCGTCCTTGCCGAGCGTGATCACCGCGGTGCGGATGCCGGTGATCTCACGCAACTTCAAGGCGACGCGGTGCAGGTCCTCGGTGGTCTCGATGGTGATGCCGGTCGCGGCTTCGGCCTCTCCGCGGTTGGGCGTGAGCAGATCGACGCCGCGGTAGATCGAGTAGTCCTTGCCCTTGGGGTCGACCACGGTGACGCCGCCCTGCGACTTCGCCGCGGCGATCGCCGCCTGGATCACCCTGGGCGTCAGCACGCCCTTGCCGTAGTCGCTGAGCAGCACGCTCTTCCACGGGAAGGGCCGCTGCTCCAGCAGGTCGAGCAGCGCGCGTTCGCCGTCGCCCGACACCGGCAGGCGGCTCTCCTCGTCGACGCGCAGCACCTGCATCGTCTTGGCGACGTAACGCGTCTTGCGCGTGGTCGGCCGGGAACGGTCGACGACCATCGCCTGGGTGTCGATGTCGGCGTCGACGAGCAACGACCGCAGCCGCCGGCCGGCCTCGTCGTCGCCGACCACCCCGAGCACCGACGCCGCGGCACCCAGTTCACTGAGGTTGGCGGCGACGTTGCAGGCGCCGCCGAGCAGATGCCGTTCGCTCTGCAGGTCGAACACCAGCACCGGCGCTTCGGGCGAAACGCGCGAAGCCTTGCCGTCGGCGTAGCGATCGAGGATCAGGTCCCCCACCACCAGGATGCGCGTCGGCGGCAGGCCGGCGAGCAGTTCGGCGAGGCGGTGGTTCTCGGCGGAGAACGCTTCCATCAGCGCGGCTCCTGCAGACACCCGCGCGCCTCTGCCGTGCACAGGATCGCCTGATGCAGCAAGGGCAGCACGATCTCGTGCATCGCCAGGACCGAGCGGCCTTCCTTGGGCGGCCGCCGCACGACGTTGGTGACGGCGCGGTATTGCTGCAGCATGTCGAAGTTGCAGGTGAAGAAGTCGTCGCCGAGCACGCCCCGGTTGCGCCCGATCGAGACCGCCTTGAGGAACACCTCGGGCATGATCACGGCCGAACCGATGTTGAGCCAGACGCCCTGATCGAGCCGCCCGACGCTGTCGGCGAGAGTCCAGAAGTCGCGCAGCGTCGCGCCGCCCAACGCGCGCCCGTCGAGCGCCGGATCCATGTGGGTGATGTCGCAACCGAACGCGACGTGCACCGTGGCCGGAATCTGCAACCGCGCGGCCTCGGCGAACACCGACAGGTGCCGGTGCGGCAGGTCGTCTTCGAGGATCTGTTTGCCGATCGCTTCCCCCAGGCCCTCGTTGCGTTGGTCGGCGCGCAGCGCGGCGCCGTTGAGCGCGTCGAGCGTCTCGCGCCAGAAACCGAACGAGCCGTCGGGCAGGCTGGCCGCGACGTCTTCGCTGGTCGCTCCCTGATAGGCGGTCTCCCAGTCGTGGATCGCCGAGGCACCGTTGGTGGCGATGTGGGTCAGGAAGCCGCGCCGCATCAGATCGATCAGCAGCGGCGACAGGCCGACCTTGAGCACGTGCGCGCCGAGCGACGCGCCGACCTCCCGACCCTGCTGGCGCGCGGTGACGATGCGATCGACGACCAGCTTGAGCGACTTGCTGCCGTAGATGTCCGGCAGCGCTTCGAACCACCGCAGGAAGCCGTCGACCGGCGGCAACACCTGCGCGAAGTCCTCCTTCTGCACCAGGTTCTTGCGCTCGGCGAGCGGCCGGATGTGCAGCGGTCGGGAAGCGGGCCGCGGCGCGGGGTCGGACGGGTTGACCATCGTGGCGCCGCATCGTGCAGCGCCAGGGGCGGCGGGTAAAGGGTGAGGTCGATCTGCGCCGCGCGGCGCCGTCAGCGAGCGCGTTCGTAGTCCGGCGGCCGGACCCCGAAGGCGGCGTGTACCTTGGCCCGGTAGAGCGGGTCCGAGACGATCACGGCGATGCGATCCGGTGTTGCGGTCAGGGCCGCCGAGGTGTGCGGCAGCTGCAGCACCCAACTGCGCGCGGCCCCTTCGCCGGCGCGTTCCTGCCAACGCAACGCGGCCCACGGCACCGGGTGCAGTTCGGCATCGCCGGGACGCTCGGTGACGGCGAGGTCGAGGAACGCGAGGTGTCCGCGGCTCAGTTCCACGATCGCGCCGTGGGCCGTGGCCTTGCCCTCGGTCAACACCACCGCGCCGGTCGACAAGGCCGCGACCGACGCCAGCCCGGCCGGTTCGCCGATGCCGCCGTCATCGCCGGCGCGCGCCGTGACGCCGAGGCTGGTGGGATCGAACGCCGCGTAGACGTGGTCCTCGTCGGTGCACGCGGCGAGTTGCAGCAGGTTGGTGCCCGCATCGAACTGCAGGTCGGCGAACGGCACGACCACACGGCGCGGTCCTTGCGCGTGCGGCATGGTCACGACGGCGGCGGTCAGTTGTCCACCCGGCACGGCGACCAGCAGATCGTCGAGCCGGCCGAAGTGTTTGTTGCTGCAGACGACGCGCACCTTCTGCACAGCGGCGAATTCGCGCCAGACGAGCGGTCGCGGCTGTTCCTGGGCCGCCGCAGCGGCAGCCGTCAGCAACGCGACACCGAACATGAGATCCTTGCGCATGGCGTTCCTCCAAGTCGTGGGTCTACGACCCTGTCATCGGATCCCTCCCAGGTGATCGCACCACTCGCAACAGGGGGTAGTTGCGGGCCGACGAGAGCCGAGGTGCACGGTCCACTTGCGAACTCGTGGGTGCTGGCGCCAACAACACACAACCGCGACGCTACGCCGATGACCCTGCCATCCAGACCGCCAGCGTGGTTGCCGAACGCGATCTCGTTCGTGCGTGTCCTGCTGGTCCCCGTCTGGGTCGCGCTCGCCGAACAGGCCAATCGCGCCGCCGCCGCGTCGCCTGCCCGGGACGACGACGCCACCGCGCTGCGCGGCTGGGCCCTCGCGACCCTGATCACCATCGGCCTCTCCGACGTCGTCGACGGCTGGCTGGCGCGCCGCTTCTCGCTGCAGAGCCGCCTGGGTGCCAACGTCGATGCCTTCGCCGACAAGCTCGCGCAGGTGGTCCTGTTCACCTACCTGGCGCTGCGCACCGGACCGGCGTTCGCGGCGGTGCCGATGTGGCTGCTGTTGCTCTTGATCGGCCGCGACGCCGTCATCGTCATCGGCTACGCGCTGATCTGGCGCCGCCGCGGCCAGGTCGAAGCCGAACATCGCGCCCACGGCAAGTTCGCCAGCTTGCTGCTGTTCGCCCTGCTGCTGCTGCTCAGCGCCGGCGCGCACCCGGGCACCTGGCTGCTGCTGACGATCGCCGCGACCGTGACCCTGAGCACGGCGCTCTACGTGCGCTGCGGCGTGTCGCAGTTCTTCGCGCCGCGGTGAGGGTACGGTACCGGGTACAAACGACAACCAGCCAGCCGCTGCGCGGCTGGCTGGTTGTCGTTTGTACCCGGTTCAGTACCCTACCCGCCTCGTCTCCGCACCGTGACCACCGCCTCGCAAGTCGCGGCGCCGGCGCAGCCCGCCCGGTCGCCCTGGTTCCACTCCGCGCCGTTCGATCTGCTGTTGATCCTCGGCGTGCCGTTCTTGATCTGGCCGTTGGTGATGGCGGGGCAGGACGCTTGGGGCGCGGGTCTGCTCGGACAGCTGATCCTGCTGACCGCGACCGGGCACTACTTCGCGACCTTCGTGCGTGCCTACGGCGATCAGGAACTGTTCGCGCGGTTCAAGGTCCGCTTCCTGGTCACACCGGTCGTGCTGCTCGCGGTCTGCGTCGGCATGTTCGCCACCGGCAACGCCGCGCCGCTGCTGCTGGTGACCACCGGCTGGGCGTTCTGGCACTGGCTGGCGCAGGCGTTCGGCTTCGCGCGCATCTACGACATCAAGGTCGGCTCGTTCCGGCGGCTGACGACGTGGCTCGACAAGGCGCTGGTGATCACCGGCTTCGTCGGCGCGGTGACGCTCAACCCGGGCTCGATCGCGACCTTCGGCAAGGTGTTCCTCGACGCCGGGATCATGCTGCCCGGCCCGGCGGCGTTCGCCGTGATCCAGAACGTGGTCCTCGGCGCGATGGCGCTGGTGGGCATCGCCTATGTCGTCAACCTCGCCTGGTCGATCACCAAAGGTGAGCCGTGGAGCTGGCAGAAGCAGTTCATGCACGTCACCACGATCGGCTACTACTGGTTTGCGTTCGCATACCTGCCGAACGTGCTGGTCGCCTACGTGCTCTACGAGCTGTTCCACGACGTCCAGTACTACGCCATCACCTGGCTCACCTGCCGGCAGCGCGTGCGCCGGCCCGGCGTCACCAACTGGCTGCGCTGGATGTTCCGACCACACTGGGCCGCGGCGCTGGTGTTCGTGCTGGTGATGTCGGCGTTCGGCGCGACCGATGCGTTGGGCCGGGCGAACATCGACGAGCAGAGTCTCTTGCACCAGGTCTGGCTCGGCGTGGTCCTGGGCATCGCGCTGCTGCACTACTACTACGACGGATTCATCTGGAAGGCCCGCGAGAGCGCACTGGGCGCCGACCTGGGCCTGCAGGGCGGGCTGCGTGCGGCGATGGTGCCGAGCGTGCGCCACGTCGCGCTGTGGAGCCTGTTCTTCGTGCCGATGCTCGGCGCGTTGCTGTTCGCGCCCGAACGCTTCGACAAGCGGCAGCAGCTGCAGGCGTTGGTGGCGATCGCGCCCGGCGACTTCGCCAGCCAGTCCGAACTGGCCTTCGAACTCGTCAAGGCCCGTGAACTGCCCGCGGCGCTGGAGCATTACCGCGCCGCGATCGACGCCAACCCGGACTACGCACCCGCGCGCACCAACTACGGCGCGGCGCTGGACCTGATCGGCGACCTCGATGGTGCCAGGGAACAGTACGAAGCCGCGCTGCGCTGCCGCGACACGGACAACATCCAGGCAGCGGCGCACCTCAACCTCGGCGTCCTGCTGCTCGTGCGCGGCGAAACCGCCGCGGCACAGGCGCACTTTGCCGCGGGAGCCGCAAGCGGCGCAGGCCACCCGATCCATCGGCTCATGGGACTCGCCCAGGCCGTGCCCACCGACGCCGTCGATCGCCGCCTGCAGCTCTACCGCACCGCCCTGCAGCTCGACCCCAACCACGCCGATGCGCACCTGCATCTCGGCAACCTGCTGCTCGCGCGCGGCGGTTTCGCCGCGGCCGCGGACCACTTCACCGCCGTGCTGCGCAGCGCGCCCGACTTCGTGCCGGCGCTCGTCGGCCTGGCGTCGGCACAGTTCGAGCTCGGCCGGCGCGACCGCGCGATCGAGGCCTTGGACCGCGCGCTGCGCCGCGAACCGGGCAACGAACAGGCGCTGAAGCTCAAGGCGCGGCTGGGCGGTTGAGATCGGGCGCGCTCCGCCGCGGCACAGACTCAGCCGGCAGCGTCGAACGCGCGACGCAGCCACTTCACCAGCGCCGCGTCGACTTCCTTGCCGCTCGTCAACCAGACCTTGAACTGGCACATGCCGCCGGCCTTCTGCGCCACGAAACGCTCGTCGCCCTCACCGTCCTTGAGGTTGATGCCGATCTCCAGGCGCCCCTTGCTGCCCGGCCCGACCATCGCGAACTGTTTGCTGCGGCGCAGACTCAGGTAGGTCTTCTTCGGCGCGATCTCGAACGCGCCGAACGCGTCGATCTTCGCCATCACCGCGTCGTGCAGCGGCCGCAGCCCGGCCTTGCTGCCCGAGTAGATCGCGGCGAGCGGATCGTCTCCGGCCGCCGCGGCCGGCGGTGACGCCTCGGCACGGAACAGGTGCGCCACGAGGTTGGCGTCGCCGTGCCCCATGCCCAGTTCGCTCTTGAGCAGGGCCACCATCTGGCCGTGCTTGTCGAGGCCGGCCTGCTGCAACACGGCGAACAGCTGCGGCAGCTTCTTGCCGGTGCGCTTCTCGATGTTGGCCAACTGCGTCTGGGTGGCCTGGTCCGGGGTGCTCATCGCGGGATTGAAGCCGGGCTTGCGAACGACCGCAACCGCCGGTCAGAGGGAAGGAAACTGGCTGTGCAGCCCGGTGCCGGAGATAGTCGCCGACCAACGCCGAGCGGCCGCAGATGACCGCCGCGCACCGAACCCTCGTCCCCGCCATGACCGCATCCAACGACTGGGCCCAACCCTTCCGCCAGGTCCACATCTTCGCCAAGCTCACCAACGAAGAGACTGACCGGCTGCTCAGCCAGGTCGAACGCCGCACCTACCACGAAGGTGAGGTCCTGTTCCACGAAGGCGATCCGCGCGCGCGACTGCTGCTGATCCGCAAGGGCCGCGTCGAGTTGACGCGTGTCGACGCCTACGGCACGCGCCGGCCGGTGATGACCTTGATGCGCGGCGACCTGCTCGGCGAAGGCATGATGATCGAGGATTCGGTGCACAGCACGCAGGCGACCGCCGCGACCTCGTGTGAAGTCGCGTTCCTGCACCGCGACAAAGTGCGCGCCTTCGTCGCCGGCAACCACGACCTCGAGAAGCGCATGCTCGGCAGTCTGTTGGCCGAGGTCGTCAGCCGCGTCGACCAGCTGCTGTTCCGCACCAGCGGCGTCACCCACGCCTACTCGACCGGCAGGACCCGCACCGAACACGACCTGCTCGGCGACGGCCAGGTGCAGGCCGAGGCCTATTTCGGCCTGCAGACCTTGCGCGCGATGAGCAACTTCGACATCGGCGGCGGCCGGCTCAGCGCCTATCCCAACCTGATCAAGGCGTTGGCGATGGTCAAGAAGGCCTGCGTGCTCGCCAACCAGGACTGCGGCGTGCTCGTGCCCGAGGTCGCGGGCGCGATCGCCGACGCCGCCGACGAGGTGATCGCCGGCAAGCTGCACGACCACTTCGTCGTCGACATGCTGCAGGGCGGCGCAGGCACGTCGACCAACATGAACGTCAACGAGGTGCTCGCCAACCGCGCGCTCGAGCTGCTCGGCGCCGACAAGGGCGCATACGACCGCGTGCACCCCAACAACCACGTCAACTGCTCACAGTCGACCAACGACGTGTACCCGAGCGCCCTCAAGCTCGGCATGATCCTCAGCAGTCAGCGGCTGATCGACGTCGTCGAAGCGTTGATCGCCGCGTTCGAACACAAGGCCGACGAGTTCCGCGACGTGGTCAAGATGGGCCGCACGCAGCTGCAGGACGCCGTGCCGATGACGCTGGGCCAGGAGTTCAAGGCGTTCGCGGTGAGCCTGCGCCAGGAGCTGACCAGCCTGCACCGCAACCGCGACGACCTGCGCACCCTCAACATCGGCGGCACCGCGATCGGCACCGGCCTGAACACACCCAAGGGGTACCGCGAACGCGCCATCACCCGGCTGCGCGAGGTCACCGGCCTGCACTTGTCGCTGGCGCCGGACCTGATCGAGGCGACGCAGGACACGCAGGGATTCGTGATGTTCTCGGCGTCGCTGAAGTCCCTGGCGATCAAGCTGTCGAAGATCTGCAGCGACCTGCGCCTCTTGTCGTCGGGCCCACGCGCGGGCCTCGGCGAGATCCAGCTGCCGCCGCGCCAGCCGGGCTCGTCGATCATGCCCGGCAAGGTCAACCCGGTGATCCCCGAGGTCGTCAACCAGGTCGCCTTCCGCGTCATCGGCAACGACCTCGCCGTCGCGCTCGCCGCCGAGGCCGGCCAGCTGCAGCTCAACGTGATGGAGCCGGTGATCGCGCTGAGCATCCTCGAGTCGCTGAAGATCCTGGCCAACGCCGTGGTCACGCTGCGCCACAACTGCGTCGACGGCATCGTCGCCAACGTCGAACAGTGCCGGCGCTTCGTCGAGAACAGCATCGGCCTGGTCACGGCGCTGGTGCCGGTGCTCGGCTACGGCACCTCGACCGAGGTGGCGGCCGAAGCGCTCGCCAGCGGCGACAGCGTCGCCGACGTGTTGCGCCGCCGCGGGCTCTACAACGACGAGATCGCCGCCGCGCTGGCCCCCGAGCGCATGGCCAATCCGGACTGAGAGGCCCACGGCCGGGCGCCTGCGTCCAAGGCCCGCTCCACCTACGCCCCAAGCCCCGTAGCCCAGCGGCGTAGCGCGGCGACCATGAACTCCTGCTCGGCGCCACGCGTCGGCGGAAGGTTCCCATGGTCACGACGCGCACCACGACCGTCGACGGCAACGAAGCCGCCGCCTCGGTCGCCTACCGGCTCAGCGAGATCGCTGCGATCTATCCGATCACCCCGTCCTCGGCGATGGGCGAACTCGCCGACGAGTGGGCGGCGAAGAACCGCCCCAACTTGTTCGGCAGCGTGCCCAAGGTCGTCGAGATGCAGAGCGAGGGCGGTGCCGCGGGCACGGTTCACGGCGCCCTGCAGGCCGGCTCGCTGGCGGTGACCTTCACCGCCTCGCAGGGCCTCTTGCTCATGATCCCGACGATGTACAAGCTCGCCGGCGAACTGACGCCGTTCGTGATGCACGTCGCCGCCCGCACCTTGGCGACGCACGCGCTGTCGATCTTCGGCGATCACAGCGACGTGATGGCCTGTCGCCAGACGGGCTTCGCGATGCTGTGCGCGGCCAACGTGCAGGAGGCGCAGGACTTCGCCGCCATCACGCACCTCGCGACGCTGCAGAGCCGGGTGCCGTTCGTGCACTTCTTCGACGGCTTCCGCACTTCGCACGAAGTCGCCAAGATCACCGTACTCGAGGACGACGACCTGCGTGCACTGCTCGACCCGGAGTGGATCGCGGCACACCGCCGCCGCGCCCTGACGCCCGACCGGCCGGTGCTGCGCGGTTCGGCACAGAACCCCGACGTGTTCTTCCAGGCGCGCGAGGCGTGCCAGCCGTTCCACGACGCGGTGCCCGAGGTGGTCGGCGCCACCATGCGCGCGTTCGCGGCCCGCACCGGTCGCACCTACCGGCCGTTCGACTACCACGGCCACCAACAGGCCGAGCGTGTCGTGGTCGTGATTGGCTCGGCCGCCGAGACCGTGCGCAGCACCGTCGATCACCTGGTCGCACGAGGTGAGAAGGTCGGCCTGCTGCAGGTGCGCCTCTACCGCCCGTTCGCGCCGCAACTGCTCGTGCAGGCGCTGCCGGCGAGCGTGCAACGCATCGCCGTGCTCGACCGCACCAAGGAACCCGGCGCGCCCGCCGAGCCGCTGTGCCTCGACGTCATCGCCGCGATCACCGCTGCGGGCCGCGACGGCGCCGCGCCGTGGGCGACCGCGCCGCAGGCCGTGGGCGGACGCTACGGACTCTCGGGCAAGGAGTTCACGCCGGCGATGGCGCTGGCGGTGTTCGCGATGCTGCAACGAGGGCCGCGCCACGGGTTCACGGTCGGCATCGTCGACGACGTGTCGCACACGTCGCTGACCTGGGACCGCGACTTCGAACTGCCGCATCCAGGACGCAAGGAGGCGGTGTTCTTCGGCCTCGGCGCGGACGGCACCGTCGGCGCCAACAAGAACTCGATCAAGATCCTCGGCGAGACCACCGACCTGCACGCGCAGGGCTTCTTCGTCTACGACAGCAAGAAGTCCGGGGCGATGACCATCTCGCACCTGCGCTTTGGCCCCGAGCGCTTCGAAGCGCCCTACCTGATCCAGCAGGCCGCTTTCGTCGCCTGCCACCAGTTCGGCTTCCTCGACAAGTACGAGGTGCTCGAGCTGGCCGCGCCCGGCGCGACGTTGCTGCTCAACGCGCCGTTCCCGACCGAACGCGTCTGGGACGAGCTGCCCGTCGAGGTGCAGCAGCAGATCCTCGCCAAGCGCCTGCACGTGTTCGCCATCGACGCCGCCGCGGTGGCCCGCGACGCCGGCGTCGGCAACCGCATCAACACGATCATGCAGGTGTGTTACTTCGCGCTCGCCGACGTGCTGCCGCGCGACGCGGCGATCGCCAGCATCAAGACGGCGATCGAGAAGAGTTATGCCAAGAAGGGCGCCGAGATCGTGCGGCGCAACTTCGCCGCCGTCGATGCGGCGCTGGCGCACCTGCACCCGATCGTCGTGCCCGGGCGAACGACCTCGTCGCGCCACCGGCCGCCTGCGGTCGCCGACGCGGCGCCCGACTTCGTGCAGCGCGTCACCGGCGCGATGCTCGCCGGCAAGGGTGAGCTGCTGCCGTGCAGCGCGTTCCCGCCGGACGGCACCTGGCCCACCGACACGGCACGCTGGGAGAAGCGCGCGATCGCCAGCGCGGTGCCGGTGTGGGACGCGGCCCTCTGTATCCAGTGCAACAAGTGCACGCTGATGTGTCCGCACGCGGCGATCCGCGCCAAGGTCTACGCACCCGAGGCGGTCGCCGCGGGCGGCGCGGAGCTGCCGTTCCAGCCGTGGCGCGGCGAGGAGTTCGCCGGCCAGCGCTACACGATCCAGGTCGCGCCCGACGACTGCACCGGCTGCGGCCTGTGCGTGCAGGTGTGCCCGGCCAAGGACAAGCAGAACCCGCGTCACAAGGCGATCGAGATGACGCCGCTGCCCACCGTGCAGGAACAGGAACGCGCGCGGTTCGCGAGCTTCCTGGCGCTGCCCGAAGTCGACCGCACCACCGTCACCAAACTCGACGTGCGCGGCAGCCAGCTGCTGCAGCCGCTGTTCGAGTTCTCGGGAGCCTGCGCCGGCTGCGGTGAGACGCCCTACCTCAAGCTGCTGACCCAACTGTTCGGCGATCGTCTGCTGATCGCCAACGCGACCGGCTGCTCGTCGATCTACGGCGGCAACCTGCCGACGACGCCTTACGCCAAGGACGGCCACGGTCGTGGGCCGGCGTGGGCCAACTCGCTGTTCGAGGACAACGCCGAGTTCGGCCTGGGCATGCGCCTGTCGGTCGACGCGCTGACCGGCCGCGCCGGCAAGCTGCTGCACAACCTGGCCAGCGTGCTGCAGGCCGACACCCTGGTCGCCGACCTGCTCGAACCCGCGGCGCGTGACGAGAGCTGGTTGGCCAAGCAGCGCGAGCGCGTCATGGTGCTGCGTGGCCGCCTGTCGACGCTGGCCACACCCGAAGCCCGCGAGTTGGACCTGTTGGCCGACTACCTGGTGCCCAAGAGCGTCTGGCTGGTCGGCGGCGACGGCTGGGCGTTCGACATCGGCTACGGCGGCCTGGACCACGTGTTGTCGTTGCAGCACGACGTCAACGTGCTGGTGCTCGACACCGAGGTCTACTCGAACACCGGTGGGCAGGCCTCGAAGGCCACACCGCTCGGCGCCGCTGCCAAGTTCGCGGCCAAGGGCAAGGCCGTCGACAAGAAGGATCTGGGCCTGATGGCGATCCACTACGGCCACGTGTTCGTGGCCAGCGTCGCGATCGGCGCGCAGGACGCGCACACCGTGCGGGTGCTGCGTGAGGCCGAAGCGCACCCGGGTCCATCGCTCGTGATCGCCTACAGCCCGTGCATCGCCCACGGCTACGACCTCGTGTTCGGCGCCGACCAGCAGAAACGCGCCGTGCAGAGCGGCGTCTGGCCGCTGTTCCGGTACGACCCGTCGCGGATCGAACACGGCGAGCCGCCGCTGATCGTCGACGTGCCGGGCGGCCGCCAATCGGTGGCCGAGTACATGCGCAACGAGGCGCGCTTCGCCATGGTCGAGAAGATCGACCCGGCCGGCTTCAAGCGTTACGCCGCCGGGGCGCAACAGGCCGCGGTGCGCCGCATGGCGGTCTACCAACACATCGCACAGCTGCGCTTCCCGCAGGCATCGTCGGCGACGAGCGCGACCGTTGTAGGCAAGGAGTGATCATGGACCTGTCGACGACCTATCTCGGCCTGCACCTGCCCCACCCCTTCATCGCCGGCGCCTCACCGCTCGCCGACAACGTCGACCGCGCCCGACACCTGCAGGACGCGGGCGTCGCCGCGATCGTGTTGCGCTCGCTGTTCGAGGAACAGATCGACGCCGAGGCGCTGGCCCATCACGACGCGACCGCCAGCCACGCCGACTCGCACGGTGAGGCGGCGTCGTACCTGGCCGAACCGGCCGCGTGCGTGTTCGGCCCCGAGGCCTACCTGGACCACCTGCACGCCGTGAAGCAGGCGGTCGACGTACCGGTGATCGCGTCGCTGAACGGCCACACCTACGGCGGCTGGATCGACTACGCGCGACGCATCGCCGAGGCCGGCGCGGACGCGCTCGAGCTGAACCTCTACTACGTCGCCACCGACCCGGAAGAGAGCGCCGAAGAACTCGAGGAGAACGCCATCGACATCGTGCGCGACGTCAAGCACACCGTGCGCATCCCGGTCGCGGTCAAGCTGTCGCCGTTCTACACCTCGCTCGCCAACTTCGCCCACCAGCTGCAGACGGCCGGAGCCGACGGGCTGGTGCTGTTCAACCGGTTCTTCGAACCCGACATCGACATCGAGGCGCTCGAGGTGCGCACCCACATGGAGATGTCGCGTTCGCCGGAACTGCTGCTGCGGCTGCGCTGGCTCGCGATCCTGTCGGGGCAACGCCGCTGCAGCCTGGCGGTCTCGGGCGGAGTGCACACCGTGCACGACGCGATCAAGGCCGTGATGTGCGGCGCCCACTGCGTGCAGCTGGTCGCGGCGATGATGCGCTCGGGTACCGGCGTCGTCGGCGAACTGCGCGCCGGCGTGGCCGCCTGGTTGCAGGAACACGGTTACGAGTCGCTGCAGCAGATGCGCGGCAGCATGGATCTGAGCCGCAGTCCGGATCCCAGGGCATACGAACGCAGCAACTACATGCGCATGCTGCAGACCTACCGCAGCGACTGACGCGTGGGCAACTGCTGCAGGATGCGGCACCGCGCCTCGTCGTCGAGACCGGACCACGCGGTGATCTCGGTCAGTGTGCGCAGACAACCGGTGCACAGCGCACCGGCGTGATCGATGCGGCAGACGCGGATGCACGGCGACAGCGGCGGCGACGTGCGCCGTTCGTGATCGTGTGGCAGGCTCACTTGCAGCTCGCCCGATCCGCGTCGGTGCGCGGGTAGACGCCCTGCTTCTGCAGCAGGCCGACGAGCATGTCCTGGCTGCTCTGCCGCGCGTACTCGACCTCATCGTCGGTTGCCCCGACGAGGTGGAAGAAGTCGACGCGGCCCGACGGCAGCTCGAACCCCGACGGGTAGTGTTTGGGCTGCTCGACGAGCAGCCAGCGGATCGCGCTGTCGAAGTTGGGCGTGATCGAGCCCTGCAGGGGAATGCGGTTGCCGTATTCGAACAGCTCGGCGCCCTCGTACGAACCCACCGCGACGAGTAGTTCGTATGCCATCAGGTTGTGCAGCAGCGGCGGGGCCCAGTCGGCCTCCTGGGCGCTCTCGACCACGAGCTCGAAACCGACACCGCTGAACCCGGACGGGTCGCGGCCCGGCGACTGCAGGTTCCACGGGTTGCTGAGCCCCGAGGTCACGTAGAGCCAGGTCTCGCGTTCGGGGTTGGGCGGGCAGACGAACACACCGTGGTTGAACCAGCCGCTGTGCGGCGCCTTGCCGAAGCGCGTGTAGACGCTCTCGCCGGCGATCAGCACCCCGCCGCCGAGATCGCCGAAGATCGACCGGTAGACCTTCTCCTCGCGCTCCGTCCAGACCTGCTCGAACCACTGTGCAAAGGCGTCGTCCATGGGGGGCGAAGACTGTAGCGTCGCGATCCTGTCAAACCCATGAAACGGCACGACAAGGCGGCGCGCATCCAGGCGATCCTGGACCGGCACTTCCCGCAACCGGCGGTGCCGCTCGACCACCGCGATCCGTTCACGCTGCTGATCGCGGTGCTGTTGTCGGCGCAGTGCACCGACGCGCGCGTCAACCAGGTGACGCCGGCCCTGTTCGCGCGCGCGGCGACGCCCGCACAGATGGTGGTACTGCCCGTGACGACGATCCGTTCGATCATCCGGCCGTGCGGACTGTCGCCGCAGAAGGCCAAGGCGATCGCCGGCTTGTCACGCATCCTGCTCGACGAACACGGCGGCGAGGTGCCGCGCGAGCTGGCGGCGCTCGAGCGCCTGCCGGGGGTCGGCCACAAGACCGCGAGCGTGGTGCTGGCGCAGGCGTTCGGCGTGCCGACGTTCCCGGTCGACACCCACATCCACCGGCTGGCGTGGCGCTGGGGGTTGTCCTCGGGCAAGAGCGTCGAGCAGACCGAACGCGACCTGCGGCGCACGTTCGCCGAGCAGCGCTGGAACATGCTGCACCTGCAGATCATCTACTTCGGCCGCGCCTTCTGCCCCGCGGTCGGGCACGTGGTCGCCACGTGCCCGGTCTGCAGTTGGGCGATGAGCAAGGCGCGCGCCGCAGCGGAGGCGAAGCGGCGGCGACGCCGGCCGGCGCAGCCCCGTACGACGTGACCGACTACCAGCAGGGTCGTCGCCGCGCAGCCGTCAGGGGCGCCGGACGACCTGCAGCCTGCCGTTGCCGACTTCGTAGCGCGCCGGCGTGTGCACGGTCTGCACCCACCACGTCGCGTCGGCCTGGTCGATCAACGGGAATTCCAGCATCCCCCTGTCGTCGCTGACGCAGCGCTGCGCCAGCCGCTTGTTGATACCTGGTACCAGCTGGTTCCAGATCTGCTGCGCGCCGTCGCCAGCGGCCCAGACGACACTGCTGCCGATACCGAGGTCCGTCACGACTTCACCGGCGATCGGTTTGCTGGCGGCATCGAGGAACTGCAGCCGCCCCTTGGCGTTCGGTCGACACTGGACGGTCATCGTCACCGTGCGCGATGCCGCCTGCCGATGCTCGGGCACGTCGACCCGGAGCCAGCGATCGGCGTCCGCGAACAGCAGCAGCCAACGATCTCCGCCGAGCAGGCGTTCGCAACGGCCGGCCTGATCCGTGCTGATCGGCGCACGCAGTTTGACGGCGTTGCCAGCACCGACCGGCACGATCACGCCGGCCAGACCGGCAGCCGGACCGCCGCTCTCGTCGAGCACCTGCAACGACAGGCTGCGCAGGCAGTCGAGGTGCAGCTTGCTGACCGCGCCTGCCGACCAGTTCATGCGCACGAAGGCCTCGGGTTGACGGCCCGTGGCGGCGACCTGCACCATGGCCTGCGCCGGGTCAGCACGCAGCGGCAATGCCGTCATGCCGGCGACGTCGGTGCGCACGCTCACGGCCCTTTCGCAGGTGGCACCGGCCGTGAAGATCGCGAGCACCTGCAGCTTCGCGCCGACGACTGCAGCGCCGTTGCGCAACACCTGCAGGTGAGCCGCGGGCTGCAACTCGACGGCAATGGGCTCCTCACCGCAGGCCGGCCGCCGGCGATCGATCACGAACACCTCCCCCTGCGGCGATTCCTGCAAGAACCCGGCCGCAAAACCCGTCTGGCGCACCTCGAGCACGAGCGGGGAATGCCGCAACTGAGGCACGATGCAGATGGCGCGGCCCTCGGCGTCGGTGTGCGCAACGAGACGTTCGCGCGGCAACCGATCGCGGTCGAACAGGCCGACCCCCGCCGTGCCTACCGGATTGTCGACACAATGGAACACCTCAGCCCCTACCACCGGTCGGCCACTCGGATCGCGCACCTGCAGCTGGCGCACCATCGGCCCCGGCAGTTCGAACGGCATTTCGTCGATGTCGGCGGCGAGGCGTTGCTGGGCCACGATCCCGCCCTGCGGGTCGATCGCGTAGGCGATCAGTTCCCGCGGCAGCGGCGGGATGACGCCGTCCTCACCGACGTCGATGCGCACCGCGTTGGCGCTGGCCGGCCCGACCTGCAGTCGCAGAGGGCCGCGCGTCTTCCACGCCGCAAGCCCCTCGCAGCGAACGTGCCGCACGCCAACCGCGGTGACACAGCGCAATTGCGCACGACCGCCGGCCGCCACGTCTTCGACGATGGAGCTGACCAGCGCCGCGCCATCGCCGGCACGCGACACGGCCCAAGCCGAATGGACCTGCTGCGACAGCAACTTGGCCACGAAGTAGCCGCGCGCATCGCTGACCGCTCGCACCACGTCGACCTCGGTGCCACCGGCGGTTGCGTAGAGGGCGTGCGCGAGCGTGACCTCGGCTCCGGCGAGAGGCTCGCCACCGGCGCCGACCACACGACCGACGAGCGGCCGCCGTTCCTGCGCCGTCGCGGCGCCGAGGACCAGCCACAGGACCGTGAGCAACCCCATCGCACGTGCACCCTGCATGGCGAGGCATTGCAGAGGATCGACGGTGATCCGACAAGGCCCCAGCACACGACGGCAACATCGCTGCGCAGCAGCGCGCGAGTCGCCGGACTTATCGGACGGCCTTGCCACGCGACGCGGCGCGCTTCGGAACGGCCTTCTTCGCGGGCTTCGTCGCCTGCTTGTTCGCCGGCTTCTTCGTCGGCTTCTTCGTCGGCTTCTTCGCAGCCTTCTTGCCAGCCTGCTTCACCGCCGGTCGCCTGCCGCGCGGGTCATCTGAACTCGGGGTCCGGCCGAAGCACAGGTCGAACACCTGCTCGAAGCGCTCGACGTAGAGCACCTGCAGCCCCTCCAAGAGGTCCTTCTTGAGCTCGAGCACATCGGGCTCGTTGCCCTTGGGCAGGATCACGCGCGACAGGCCGAAGTTCTTCGCCGCGAGCACCTTCTCGCGCACGCCACCGATCGGCAACACCTCGCCGACGACGGTCAGTTCGCCGGTCATCGCCAGATCGCCGGGCATCGGCTTGCCCGACAGACAACCGACGAACGCGCAGGCGATCGCGATGCCCGCCGACGGGCCGTCCTTGCGGATCGCGCCGGCGGGGAAGTGCAGGTGCAGGTCCATCTCGCCGAGCTTCTTGAGGTCGATGCCGAAACGCGCGGCGCGGCTCTTGAGGTAGCTGAGCGCCAGGCGTGCCGACTCACTCATCACGTCGCCGAGGCTGCCGGTCAGCTGCATGCTGCCCTTGCCCCTGCTCGTGACCGCCTCGATGTAGAGCACGTCGCCGCCGACCGGTGTCCACGCCAGCCCCTGCGCGACGCCGGGCAGCATCTTCTTGCGACGTTCCTCGGGCTTGAAGCGCGCCCTGCCGAGCATCGACTCCATCTCGGCGAAGCTGAGCTTCTGCGGACCCTTGCCGCCCTTGGCGACACCGAGCGCGGACTTGCGGCACAGCCGCTGCAGGACCTTGTCGAGGCCGCGCACACCGGCTTCGCGCGTGTATTCGGCGATGACACGCTTGAGCACCACCTGCGGCACCGACAGGTTCCGGCTGGTGAGCCCGTGCCGCTCGAGCTGCTTGGGCAGGAGGTGCCGACGCGCGATCTCGACCTTCTCTTCGAGCAGGTAACCGGGGATCTCGATGATCTCCATGCGGTCGCGCAGCGGCTCGGGAATCTGTGACAGCACGTTCGCCGTGGCCAGGAACATCACCTTCGACAGGTCGAACGGGACGTCGAGGTAATGATCGAGGAAGTTGTGGTTCTGCTCGGGATCGAGCACTTCGAGCAACGCCGAGCTCGGGTCACCGCGGAAGTCGCTGCCGAGCTTGTCGATCTCGTCGAGCAGCAGCACCGGGTTGTTGCTGCCAGTGACCTTCAGGCCCTGCAGGATGCGACCGGGCATCGAGCCGATGTAGGTGCGGCGGTGCCCCTTGATCTCCGCTTCGTCGCGCATGCCGCCGAGCGAGAACCGCCAGAACTTGCGGCCCATCGCGCGGGCGATGCTGCGGCCCAGACTGGTCTTGCCGACCCCGGGCGGTCCCGAGAAGCACAGGATCGAGCCCTGGTGGCCCGGTCGCAACTTGCGCACGGCGAGGAACTCGAGGATGCGTTGTTTGACCTCGTCGAGTCCGTAGTGGTCGTCGTCGAGCACGCGGCTGGCGTGATCCGGGTCGGCGTTGTCGGTCGTGGACACCGACCACGGCAAGCTCGTCAACCAATCGAGGTAGTTGCGGATCACCCCGTACTCGGCCGACTCGCCGGGCGTGGTCTTGAGCCGCACCAACTCCTCCTTGGCGCGGCGATCAGCCGCCTCCGGCAGCTGCGCCTTGGCGATCGCTTCCTCGAGACGATCGATCTCGAGCGCGCGCGGGTCCTTCTCCTCGCCGAGTTCGCGCCGGATGATCTTGAGCTGCTCCCGCAGGAAGTAGTCCTTCTGCGCCTTCTCGGCCTTGTCGCGGATCTCGGCCTGGATCTTCTTGTCGAGTTCGGCGAGCTCGGTCTCGGCCATCGCGAACTGCAGCGCCAGATCCAGGCGCTGTTCGACGTCGACGGCGCTCAACAGGCGCTGGCGATCCTCGACCTTACGCACGATGCCGCCCGTGAAGTCGGCGAGCTGCCCGGGATCCTCGACGTTCAGCAACGCAGTGGCGAAGCCGGTGTCGACTTGATCCTGGACCTCGGCGAGCAGACGCAGCTGCTTCTGCAACAGACGGAACAGCGACGCGGCCCGGTCCCCGTGCGCGGGGATCTCGACGGCCTCCTTGACCCGCACGACCATGTGCGGCTTCTGCCGCACGAGCTTGTGCACCTTCGCACGCCGCAGCCCCTGGGTCATCGCCGACATGCCACCATCGGGCAGCTTGAGCGTGCGCAGGATGCGCGTCACCACGCCGACGTCGTGCAGATCGTCGAGGCCGCGCGGCGGCTGCTCGGGGTCGCGCTGCAGCACCAGCAGCAGATGGCCGTTGTGCGCCTCGGCCTTGGCGACGATGTCCCGCGCTGTCTCCGAGTCGAGCAGCAGCGGCATCATCAGGTTGGGGAACGGGACCGCGCTGCGCAGCGGGAACACGAACATCGTGTCCGGCAACTGGTCCTGCACCATCACCGCGCCGCGGCCGTTCTCGACGACGACACCGGGACCGGCTGTCGTATCGGCATCCGGCTGCTTGGGGTCTTCCTCGACGGCCGGATCTTTCGGCTCCTGAGAACTCATGGCACGGGTTGTAGGGTGCCGGTGCGGCGAGGGGAAGTCATCGCCCCACTGCGAACCACCGACCGCGCGACTCCGCCCCGCGGTGCCTGCTCACGCCGCGGCACCTACTCACAAGGACCACCGCTGCGACTCGACCGGCATGCCGAGAAAAAAACGGGGCGCATGGCCCCCACGCGCCTTTGCGTGGAGCCGTCCCCCTCGTTCCCTTGCCTGCCCCAAGTTGGAGGAACGAAAGGCACGGCCAGGTAGGCCATGCGCCCGAATAAGGGTCGAGTGCACGGGCCGCGCAACACACGCGGCATCACGGTGACGACTCCTTTGCCTGCCCCAAGTTTGGGGGTCGACGCCATGACCGTCTCCGTGCACTCGTTTGCGCCACCACCGCGTGAGCGAAGGTGACGCAAAAGAATGCGATCGATCGGCGCGAGGCGCCGACGGGTCCTGATTGTGAGAAAGAACGGGAGCGGGGACGCCGGTAACGGCTACCGCGCCGACAACACACGAATTCGCAGTACGACGCCGTCGGCGCGCGGCTGCACGTCGAGGTAACCGGTGTGGCGCTGCGGAATGCGAGAGAGATCGATGGTCTCGACACCGCCATCGCGACCAGTGAGCTGGCTGGCGATGCGTTCGAACAACGGTCGCAGGTCGACGTCGAACAGGCCGGCGACCTTGTCGCCGCCGATCGTCGCGACGGCCTTGGTGACAGCTGCATCACGCTTGACGCGCGTGCGGGCGCTGCGCCGGTATTCGTCGAACACCACCGCCAGGGTGTCGGCATCGGCGCCGAGCAACACCGTGTCTTCGAAGACCGCGACGAAAACGGATGCATCGCGATGCTCGGGAAGGACCGCCGGTGGTTCGGCCCCCTCGCCACGTCCGCCATCGCGGCGATGTTTGCCGTGCAGGTGATACAGCTCGAGCACTTCGACACCGCTGCGGCCGCGCGCGGGCAACAATTTGCCCATGCCGTGGCTCTCGACCGAACGCCGCAGATCGCCGAACAACGCGCTCGCGGCCTGTTTGCTCTTGGCGCGCAGCGAGTAGACCGAGACGATCTCCGGCGCACCCTCGGCCTCGCGGAACAACAGCTGCACCGTGCTTCCGGTGCCGAGCCGCCCGAGCACCTTACGCTCGAAGTCGAGACCGAAGACGTCGAAGGCGTGACCGATCTGGTGCAGCATGTGCGCGCCGCGCGGTGATCGTTGCGCAATCTGTGCCAGGTCGACCGCCATCACCATGCCGCCCAGTCCGCCGGGTGGCAGTGTCGGCAGCAGCGTGCGCGCGGGAACCGATTCGGTCGCGGCGAACCAGCCGTCGAACTGCGGACCGTCGAACTGCGGGCCACGCGCGGCACCCGGCGCCACTTCGAAGTCGAGCAGCATCGTGCCGGTGAAGTTCGCGCCTTCGCCCGCCACCGCCGCCATCACCGTGCGCGCGTCGTCGAGACCGCTCCAGGACAACACGGCCTGCGGCACCCCTTCGGCGCTCGCCTGCAGCCGACGGCTGAGGCGCTGCCAATCGCCGTAGAACACCAGGGATCCAGGACCGGCCGCCAGCTGCGCTTTGAGTCGGTTGAAGCTCGGGTCGGCGGACAGCACCTTGCGAACCGGCGTCGCCGCCGTGACCGCAGGCTGCGGCACCAACAGTTCCTGCATCGCGGTACCGTCGTTGGCGACGATGAGGTCGTCGCCGACGACCGCCAACTCGACCCGTCCGCCGACCGCGTCACCAGTGCCGTCACCTGTCCTCTGACGCAAGCTGTAGGTCTGGGTCGCGCCCAGCACCCGCTGCCGCGTGGCCAGATCGGGACCGGCCAGCAACTCGGCCATGCGACCGGCTTCGTCGTGCCGCAGCCGGGCGCGCAACACCAGCAACGGTTGGCCACCGTTCGGCACGATGCCGGTCAACGCGAGTTCGACGTCACCGGCGCTGCGCGCCAACACGCCGCGCACCAACGCCAAGGCCCGGCCAGCGGAATCGCTCGGCGCGTCATCACTCGGCGTTTCGCGGCCGGCTCCGGCCTGCGAACGACCCAGCAGCGAGTCGAGCGCCGGATCGGCCAGCAGCCGGTGCACGGGCCCAGGGGCCTCACTCTTGGCCCGGTCGCCTTCGAGGGCCCTGTCGCCTTCGAGGGCCCTGTCGCCTTCGAGGGCCCTGTCGCCTTCGAGGGCCCTGTCGCCTTCGAGGGCCGGGTCGCCCTCGAGTGACAGGTACAACATCGGCGCTTCGATCCGATCGACGAGCCGCAGCGGCGCCTGTGCCGTACCAGGTCCCTGAGCCAGCGCGGAGCCGGCGCACAAACACAGCAGGAACGGGAAGGAGGGCCGCACGCGGCGCGAAGTGCAACCGGGATACCAAACGCGACACAGGCGCCAGGTGATTGCCGTTCCCGAACTTACGGACGCCGATGCGGCTCGCCACAACGCCCGATCCGGGCACATGTGTGCAGTTCTTGAACACCTGCAACCCACCGCCAGCCCCTGCGAGCAGCGCGATCAGCCCGGCGACCGGTCCAACTTGCCGTAGAGCGTGCCGCGACTGATGCCGAGCAGGCGCGCGGCTTCGGCCTTGTTGCCGTTCGCCGCAGCCATGGCGCGCGCGATCGCCCAGCGTTCGACGCTGGCCATGTCGAGCCCCGGCAACTGGCCCGACTCCTCGACGACGACTTCGCTCTCCGGCGTGAGTTGTTCGAACCGCAACTCGCCTCCGCCGGCGAGCGCCACGAGGCGCTGCAGTTCGTTCTCGAGCTGCCGCACGTTGCCGGGCCAGGACCTCGCGCGCAGCGCCGCCATCAGCTCAGGCGACACGCGTCGGGGCGCGCCACCACTGGCTGCCGCCAGCCGTTGCAGGAAGTGCTCGACCAGGTGCGGCACGTCGGCGCGGCGTTCGCGCAGCGGCGGCAGGCGGATGATCACAACGGCGAGACGGAAGTAGAGGTCCTCACGCAACCGGCCGTCGGCGATCGCCCGCAGCGGCTCGCGGTTGGTCGCAGCGACGATGCGCGCGTCGATCGTGAACTCGCGGTCACCGCCGACGGGCCGCACCCGCCGCGACTCGATGGCGCGCAGCAGACGCGCCTGCAGCTCGACGTCCATCTCGGTGATCTCGTCGAGGAACAGCGTGCCGCCCGCCGCCTGCCGCAACAGGCCGACGCGGTCGCGGTCGGCGCCCGTGAACGCGCCCTTGACGTGCCCGAACAGTTCGCTCTCGAGCAGGCTGGTCGGGATCGCCGCGACGTTCACCGCCACGAACTCGCCGCGCCGCCGCGGTCCGGCGAGATGCAGCGCCTTCGCCGCGACCCCCTTGCCGGTGCCGCTCTCGCCGGTCAGCAACACGGGCAGGTCGGTGTCGACGACCCGATCGAGGACCTGCAGGGCCCGCAAGAATACCGGCGCCTCGCCGACCAGCGCCGGCAGCGGGTGCCGCAGTTCGGCGCGCGACAGCTGCGCCTCGGGCGCGGCGAGAACTTCGGCCTGGGTCAACACGGTGGCGACCAGGTCGCGATTCTGCGCCGCCAGCCGCTCGGCATGCTGGCGGTTCTCGGCGAGCAGACGATGCAGGTGCAGCACGATCGCGCCCTGATCGGCGAACGCGAGCAGCCACGGCAGGTCGCGCTCGCCGAACGCGCCGGCCTGGAACCGATGATCGAGGTAGAGGCCGCCGAGCACCGCGTCGCCGACGCGCAGCGGCACGCACAGCACCGAACGCAGACGCAGGTCGGCGATGCTCTGCGCCGCGCTGAGCGCACCTTCCTGAGCGTCTTCGCTGAACACGCCATCGCCGGCGAGCGCACGCTCGAGCACCGTGCTCGACAGCTTCTTGTCGGCGTTGTGGATCGGCTCACGATCGAGGCTGCGCGCGACTTCGACGCGTTGGCCCGGCACGCCGGGCTGCACCGTGACCAGGAAACCGCGCTCGGCACCGAACAGGCGCACGGCCTCGTCGACGAGCACCGTCAACACCTCACGCTGCCCCGCGGCCGCGGCGAGTTGCCGGTTCAGGCCCAGAATCGCGAGCCAGCGGTTGCGGTCGCTCTCGTGAACGTCGCCGCGCAAGCGCTGCAGGAAGTCGGTCCAGCGCGTCATCGCTTGACGCCGCCGGTGATCGCCGCGTCCAGGGCGCGCAACACCACGGCCTCGGCGTGGCGTTCGTGCGCGGCGAGTCCGCCGTGTTGACCGAGTTGTTGCCGCAGGCGCGCGGCGCAGGTCGCGGCTTCGGTGCCCGGCAGGACCTTGGCCGCCAACGCCGCGATCGCCGTCGCTGCCGGACATGCGGCGGCCTGCCAACGCAGTTCGCGCACCAGGCCGTTCTGCAGCTGCACGTGCAGGATCACCTCGTCGCCACACGAGGGATGCTCGGCCCGACCGATCAGGACATCAGGCCCCTGCAGCTCACCCGCGCCGTCGCCGCGCAGCAGGAGCTCTCTGAGGGCAGGCTGCATGCGGCGCTCTCAGGAACGATCCAGCGTCGCGCTCGTCGGCGCGTCGGGCGCCCGCTCGGTCGACGACGCGGCGCGATCGATCCACGTGAACTCGTTGGCGATCAGGTTGCAGCCCGAGCAGCCCAAGGCCACGGTGAGCATGACCAGGGCCCGCAGCGGATTGATGCGGCGACGGTTCACAGGTCCACCTCGTTGGCGAACAGCTGCGCGAAGGTCTCGCGGCGACGCACCAGGCGCGCGGCCGCCCCATCGACGAGCACCTCGGCCGCGCGGCGGCGGGTGTTGTAGTTCGAAGCCATGGATGCACCGTACGCACCCGCGCCCAGGACCGCCAGCAGGTCACCGCGCACACACGGCGGCAGGGCTCGCTGCCGCGCCAGGAAGTCGCCGGTCTCACAGACCGGGCCGACGACGTCGACGGTGACCGGCGCGCCGGGACGCGCTGCCACCGGCACGATCGGGTGTTCGGCGGCGTAGAGGGCCGGCCGCAGCAAGTCGTTCATGGCGGCGTCGACGAGCAGGAACCGCGAGCCGCCCTGCTGTTTGTCGCCGAGCACTGCGGTGACCAGGGCACCGGCGTCGCCGACCAGATATCGCCCCGGCTCCACCACGGGCAACCAGCCACGCGCGCGCAGCCGCGGCAGCAGCGCCGCCGCGACCGCGCCGACGTCGAGTTCGGCGCCGTTGCCGTAGCCGATGCCGAAACCGCCGCCGAGGTCGTAGTGGGTCACGCGCGCACCGCGTTCGGGCGCGGCGTCGACGAACTCCTCCACCTTGTCCAGCGCGGCGACGTAGGGCGACACGTGCTGCAGTTGGCTGCCCAGGTGCACGTGATAACCGGCCAGGCGCAGGTTCGGCTCCCGCGCGATCGCGGCGACCACCGCGCCGGCGCGTTCCAAGGCGATGCCGAACTTGTTGTTCTTCTTGCCGGTGCTGATGTAGGCGTGGGTCCCGGCGTCGACGTCGGGGTTCAGGCGCAGCGCGACTGGCACCTGCACGCCGGCGCGGCGGCCAGCCGCGGCCAGCAGCGGCAGTTCGTGCTCGGACTCGACGTTGAAGAACAGGATGCCGGCGGCGACGGCTGCTTCGATCTCCCAGAGCTCCTTGCCGACGCCTGCGAACACCACCCCTCCCGTCGGCACACCGGCCGCGCGCAGACGTTCGAGTTCGCCGCCGCTGACCACGTCGAAGCCGATACCGCGTTCGTGCATGCGACGCAGCACGGTGAGGTTGGAGTTGGCCTTGACCGCGTAGCAGATGTGCGCCTGGGCCCCGAACGCGGTGCGCACCGCGGCGACCCGCGCGTCGATCGCGGCGCCGGAGTAGAGGTAGAGCGGCGTGCCGAACTCAGCGGCGAGGTCGGCGACGCGGCAATCCTCACACCACAGTTCCCCATCGCGAAGATGGAAGGCCGGATGACCGGCGCCGGGACAAGGAGCGCGAGTAGGTTCCACGGAGTCAGCAGCAGGTTCGCACGCAGCAGGTTGGCAGACGATTGCACGCAAGCAACCGGATCGCCCGCAGCCATCGGCCTCGCATCCAACAACGTGACGCGCGCCGACGCCAGCGCGTCAGGACGGATCCGAGGCGGCGAGTTGCGCCTTGAGGCGATCGAGCACGCGGCCGTGGATCTGGCAGATGCGCGCCGCGGACAGCCGCAACCGACGCGCCACCTGCTTGCCGGTCATGCCCTCCAAGTAATGCAACTGCAACACCTTCCACTCCACCGGCTCGAGGTTGGCGCGAACCAGCTTGAGCAGGTCCTGGCGGTTGATGACCTCGATCGGCGACTCCTCTCCGTCGTCGGCGAGCATCTCGACTTCGTCGAGTTCATCGCCGCGGTCGACGCCGCGGTCGGCGCGCAACAGACAGGGTTCGAAACGCCGCATCAGCGCCGCTTCGGTGATGCCGAGCTCGGCGGCCATCTCGCTGGCGGTCGGCTCGCGCTCGAGGCTCATGCGCAGACGGCACGCCGCGGCGTCACGTTCGCGCAGACGGCGGCGATACAGCCGCGGCAGGAAGTCCATGTGGCGCAGTTCGTCGAGCATCGCGCCGCGCACGCGGATCCGCATGAACGCCGTGAACGCGTCGCAACGCTCGGGCAGATAGCTGTCGATCGCCTGCATCAGCCCCCACACGCCGGCGTGCACGAGATCCTGCGGATCGACGCTCGGCGGCAGCCGCGACGCGAGAGACTGCGCCATCGACTCGACGATCGACCGGTGCCGCTCGACGAGTTCGTCACGTATCGCCAGACGCGTGCGCAACGACCCCGGTCGGCAGCGGTAGCGGGCCAGCAACACCTCGGTCGACTCGTCGGCGTAGGCGGTCTTCTTCTTGCGCCCGACGACGTTCGCGACGCCACCGGCAGCGCCGGCGCGACCGTTCACGGCCAGTTCCGGCAGCGGCGCCGCCGACAGGGCGGCACCACCCACAGGTGCACCCAGCAGAGGCGATACGGCTTCGACGATCGGCGCCTTCCGGCCGCGCAACCGGCTGGCGACGCCATGCACGTTGTTGCTCACCATGTGCCACCCAACCACATCGGAGATCAGCGTGCGCGGCGAGGAACGCGGGGCGAAGACATCTTCGTTCGGTTCGTCGCGAGCAGTTGATCGCGTCACGAGCAACGTGTCGCTCGCGATGCGCGCGGAAAACTAGCACACGTTCACGCTGCGGCGCAACGAACAAAACTGCACTTCCTTCACCATCACCGCGCGCGCGAACGCGTCACACGACTCACGTCTCGTCGTCGACTGCACGCACACGCAAACGCAACGTCGTCATCACGTCGCGCTCTGCAGCACGCATGCGTTTGCGATCGCCCACGCGAATGTCGTCGTAGCCACAGCAATGCAGCAGGCCGTGCACGACGTAGAGCGCGACCTCGGCGCGGATCGTGTGTCCTTGCTCACGCGCGACTCGACGCGCGGTCTGCACACTCACGACGATCTCGGCACCTTCTTCGAGCGCGAACGAGATCACGTCGGTCGGCGTCGGATCGTCGAGGTGATCGGCGTGGATCTGCGTCATCTCGGCATCGTCGGTCAACAGCAGGCTCACCGGCAGATCCAGACGATCCACGTAGGCGAGCGTCGTGCGCACCACCTCACGCAGCAGGGCCCGATCGGTGCGCGGCTTGCCGCGATCGACCACCTCGAGCTGCAACCGTTGCCCCCTCGGGGCTTTGGGCTTCTTGGGGTTCTTGGGGCGACGCGTCGGCGTCATGCCCGACCCTGCCGGTCGCTCTTCTGGGAATTCTGGTCGTAGGCGTCGACGATCCGGCTGACGACCGCGTGGCGGACCACGTCGTCGGTGCCCAGACGCACCATGGCGATGCCTTCGACCTGCTCGAGCTTGTGCAGCGCATCGGCGAGCCCGGAGCGGACGTTGCCGGGCAGGTCGATCTGCGACGGGTCACCGGTGACGACCATGCGCGAGTGTTCCCCCAGGCGCGTCAGGAACATCAGCATCTGCGGCACGGTCGTGTTCTGCGCCTCGTCGAGGATCACGAACGAACGGTTCAGCGTGCGGCCGCGCATGTAGGCGAGCGGACAGACCTCGACGACGTCGCTCTCGAGCCAACGGGTGCGGGTGCGCGCGTCGAGCAGGTCCTGCAGGGCGTCGTACATCGGCCGCAGGTACGGATCGATCTTGGCCTGGAAGTCGCCGGGCAGGAAGCCGAGCTTCTCACCGGCCTCGACCGCCGGGCGCACCAGCACGATGCGCCGCACGATGCCGCGTTTCATCGCGTCGATCGCCTTGGCGACGGCGAGGTAGGTCTTGCCGGTGCCAGCAGGGCCGACGCCGAAGACCACGTCGTGATTCTCGATCGCCTCGAGGTAACGCTGCTGACCGGGGGTGCGGGCGCGGATCACGATGCCGCTGCCGGCGGGACGCTGCGGCCGTTCGTTCGCGTTGCCGGGCTCGGCGCCGTCGACGGCGATCGTCGCGCGCAACCGGTTGGCGACCTCCTGGGTCGACAGACGACGACCGGCGCGGATGCCGTCGAGACAGTCCTCGAACACCTGCTGCACGATCTGCACGTGCCCCGCGTCACCGAGCAGCCGCAGACTGCCGTCGCGCGCCAGCACGCTGATGCCGTGCAGTTCGCGCACCAGCCGCGCGTTGCTGTCGAGTGGCCCGAGCAGCGTGCGGGCTTCGTCGACGGTCTGCACCGGGATGTGGACGTCCGCGTCGGTCATGTTGGCCGCACTCTACCGGCGGTCGGCCCCGGTTCCTCAGCTGTTCCCGGCCAGGTAGACGGCTCAGGTGGCCACGACCAGCACCGCGAACCATGCGCAGAACGAGAACAGCAGGCTGTCGACCAGATCCAGCACGCCGCCGTGCGCCGGCAGCAGGTGCGAGCTGTCCTTGGCGCCACAACGGCGCTTGAGCAGCGATTCGATCAGGTCGCCGGTCTGGGTGGTGAAGTTGAGCACGACCCCGGTCAGCAGCGCCGCCCACAGCGGCAGCTGCACCACGGGCTCGAGCAGCGGTCCACGCAGCGCCACCGTCAGCACCACCGAAGTCAGCAGACTGCCGAGCGCCCCCTCGACGGTCTTGCCCGGGCTGATGTGCGGGATCAGCTTGTGGCGACCGAACAAGCGACCGAAGCAGTAGCCGCCGATGTCGCCGCCCTTGCAGACCAGCACCACAAACAACACCGACGGCAGGTGGCGGAAGCACGTGCCGATCGCGAGGTACATCGGCCAGGCGACGAACAAGAACCCGAGAAGCGTCGCGCCCTGCTTCTCGAGACCCACCTTCATGTCGTGCTTGCCGAGCGAGCGCACCGCCAGCGGGAACACGAGCAGCATCGTGCCGATCACCAGCGGGTAGAACTCGTGATCGATCTGATGCCACTCCAGCGGGAAGGCGCTGAGCAGCAGCAGCGAGGTGAAGACCATCAAGGTCTTGCCGGCGACGGCGAAGTTCGCGCCGCGCATCAGGTGCACGTATTCCTGGGCACCGAGCACGCCGAGCAGCGCCAGCAAGCCGGCCGAGAGCGTGCCCTGTTCGAGCGCGAACACCGCGCTGTGGTCGAGCCAATAGACCAGCGCCACGATGCCGAGCATCGTCGGGGCCAGCACCGCGCGGGTCTGCAGGTCGCTGGCCATCACAGCACCTTGCCGAACTTGCGCACGCGGCGACCGTAGTCGCGGAACGCGGCGTGCAACTGCTCTTTGCCGAAGTCCGGCCAACAAACCTCGCTGACGTGGATCTCGGCGTAACTGACCTGCCACAACAGGAAGTTGCTGATGCGCAATTCTCCGGCGGTGCGGATCAGCAGGTCGGGGTCGGGCAGTTCGGGTTGGTAGAGCCGGCTTCGGATCGCCGCCTCGTCGACGGCGTCGGGCGCCAGGGTTCCCGCCGCGACCTCGGCGGCGATCTTGCGCACGGCGTCGGCGATTTCCTGGCGGCCGCCGTAACTGATCGCCAGACACAAACGCATGCCGTCGTTGGCCGCGGTCTTGTCGATGGTGGCATCGAGCAGTTTCTTGACCTTGTCGGGCAGGCGCGCGGTGCGGCCGGCGTGCAGCAGACGCACGTTGTTGTCCATCAACGTCGGCAGTTCGGCGACCAGGAATCGCTCGAGCAGCCCGAACAGCAGCTTGACCTCACGCGCAGGGCGCGCCCAGTTCTCCTCGGAGAACGCATACAGCGTCAGCGCCTCGACGCCGAGCCGGGCGCACTCGGTCACCGTGGTGCGCACCGCGTCGACACCGCGCTCGTGCCCGCGAATGCGCTCGAAGCCGGCGCTCTTCGCCCAGCGTCCGTTGCCGTCCATGATCACCGCGACGCTGCGCGGCACGACCATGTCGTCGCCGGACTCGCGGCTCGCGGGCGCGCGGCGGCTCACCGCAGGATCACCTGCTGGCGCTCGGGACCGACCGAGATCGTGCGCACCGCGATGCCAGTGTGTCGTTCGATCGCTTCGACATAACCGCGCGCGTTCGGCGGCAGATCCTCGAAACGCCGCACCTGCTGCAAGTCCTCGGTGAAGCCCGGCAGCTCGACGAACTCGGGCGTCACGCGGTCCAGATCGAAAGCCGGGAAGTCGGTGGTCCTGCTGCCGTCGGCCAGGCGGTAGCCGACGACGACCCGGAGCGGTGCGAAGCCGCGCAGCACGTCGAGGTTGGTGAGTACGAGCTCGGCCGCGCCAGAGACCGCACCCGAGTAACGCACCGCGACGCTGTCGAACCAGCCGCAGCGCCGCGGCCGCCCGGTGGTCGAGCCGAACTCCTTGCCGGCGACGCGCAGACGATCGCCGATGTCGTCCTTGAGCTCGCTCGGGAACGGCCCCTCGCCGACGCGCGTCGCATAGGCCTTGACGATGCCGACGGTGCGCATCGTGTGCGGCGGCAGGCCGCTGCCGCTGAAGGCGCCGCCGGTGCTGGCGTGGGAACTGGTCACGAACGGATAGGTGCCGTGCTCGAGGTCCAGCAGGCAACCTTGGGCGCCTTCGAGCAGGATGCGTTTGCCCGCGGCGTTGGCCTCGCGCAGCAGCTTGCCGGTGTCGCCGATGCCGGCGCGCAACCGGTCACCGGCGCTCGACAGGGTGTTGCGCATCGCCGCCAGATCGAGCAGCGGGATGCCCGCGGGCCCGAACCAGGCGTTCTTCTGTTCGACCAGGTTGGCCAGGGCCCGATCGAGACGAGCCGGATCGACGAGGTCGCCCAGGCGCAGGCCGATGCGCGCGCAGCGGTCGCTGTAGGCGGGGCCGACGCCGCGACCGGTGGTGCCGATCTTGCCGCCGCTGCGCACCCCTTCGCCCCACGCGTCCTGGAGCCGATGCGCCTCGACGATCACGTGCGCGCGCTCGCTGAGCAGCAGGTTGCGCCCGAGCTCCACGGCGATGCCCCGTTCGATCAACCGATCGATCTCGCCGCACAGGTGCACGGGATCGACGACGACACCGTTGCCGATGACGTTGACGGTGTGCGGATGCACGATGCCCGACGGCACCAGGTGGAGCACCAGCTTGCCGGACGAGAGATAGAGGGTGTGGCCAGCGTTGTGGCCACCTCCGAAACGGACGACGTAGTCGGCGTCCGCGGCGAGGTAGTCGATGACCTTGCCCTTGCCTTCGTCACCCCAGAGGATGCCTACGACACAAGTGGTCGGCATTGCTGCTGCGCGGAAAAAGGGCAGCAGCATAGCGCCTCGACCGCGCGGATCACCTGCCTGCTCTGTGCGGATCTGCCCCCGGGTGTGCACTTGGTGGCGGAGACCGACCGCATGACCGCCACCACCATCACCACCCAATCCGTAGTCACCACCGCCCTGGACCTGCTCGAACCGTTCGCCTCGCGCGTGCTGCCGGGCACGGTTCGGCGCATCGCCGCCTGGCGGCGCCTGCCCCGCGCCGTCACCATCGACCTGCTCGACGACCTGCGCCAGGAGCTGGCCCTGGACTGCCTGCAGCACGGCCAGACCATTTGCGACCTGCCCCAGCCCGAGCGGCACCGCCGCTGGATGCGGCTGGCGGAACGCTGGATCCACCGGTCCATCCGCGGCTCGCGCCGGGGGGCCAGCCCGGTGCCGGATCCCGAGTTGTTGCCGAGTCACGACCCCGATCCCGTCGACGACCTGCCCGAACTGCCGGACACCTTGTCGAAGCGACTGCGCAACGGCCGATGCAACCTGAGCGCCTGCGCACGCCGCGGCGGTCCGACGCAACACTGGCTGCGCCGCCAGATCGATGGCCTCGCCGCGCAGCTCGGCCGCGGCACCCGCTACGTCGACTTCTGGCGCAACCGGCTGGCCGAAGTACTGACCGGCCTCGCCGCCGACCTGTTGCGACAACGCGGTGCCGTGCAGATGGTGCGTCAGGACTCAGTCCTCCCCGATCCGCACCGGCGGATCGCCCGTTTGCGGCAGCTGCACCGGCGGGTGCCGGTGTGGCGCAGCGCGATCGATCTGCGCCGCGTCTTGCGCCGCTGGTTGACCCTGCCCGACGTTCAGGCGGCGTCGCCGCGAGAACTGCTCGAGCAGGCGAGCGAACTGAACCCGTTCGCGGGTGCGACGTGGTCGTGGCTGTTCGAAGCCTGCGTCGCCGAAGGTGACCTGCGTGCAGCCGCCAGGGCCCTGCGGCGCGCGCGCTGGTGCGCGTCGCGTCCGGACGCCGCCTTGCACCTGTGCCGCGTGCGACTGCGGGAGGCCGCTGGCGACTTCGCCGGGGCGCTGGCGCTGCTCGACCGGCAGTGCGCTCGACACCCCGGTGAAGGGCTGCTGCGCCGGATCCGCGCCGAGGTCAGCGACTCGTGAGCACGTCGCCGAGCCAGCGGGCGAGTTCGCGTTCGGCGGCGGGGTCGGCGCGGACCTCACTCCACTCGGGCGGCTCGAACATACGCTCGCGCAGCCACCGCGCCTCGACGACCACGCCGAGGCCATCACCGTCGGCAAACACGGAGATGCGGCGTTCGCCCGGCAGGTCGGCCATCTCGACCCAATCGGTCTGCAACCGCAACGGCTCGGGTTCGGCGAACGCCAGCTCACCGTAGCGGGTCAGCAGCGCCTGCCGGCAGCGCGCGAACGCATCGACGGGCACGGGACCCGGCACCGGACAAGGCTGGTAGGTCACGGCGCAACCCGCGGCCACGAACGCCAACAGGACCAGCACCAGCAGCCGTCGCTCAGGCGCGCCCATGACCACCTCCACCCGGCGTCTGCACCTCGACGCGTTCGCCCGGCGCCAGCGTGAACGTCGTCTTCGCCGGCAGGCGCTGCCGCTGTTTGCCGCGCGACCGGGCAAGAGAACCCGGTGCGCCAGCGCTGCCGCCCGCGGCGCCGGGCGGCCCGTGCCGATGCCGTTCGCCCAAGAACGCCACCGTCAGCGGCGACAGCGCCTCGACCACCTTGCGCAGACCGTCGCCGCCGCGTCGGCGGCCACGACCGCCGCTGCCGCGCCGCACCGCGAGCTCACGCACGCGCAGCGGATAACGGTGCTCGAGCTCTTCGATCGGCGTGTTGCGCGTGTTGGTCATGTGCGTCTGCACCGCCGCGAGCCCCGGCGTCGTCGCCGTCGCGCCGGCCCCGCCGGGCAGGGTTTCGTAACTGGCGAACGCGACGCCGCGCCGGTCGATGCCGCCCAGGGACAGGTTGCTCATCGTGCCCGCCGACGCAGCTGGCACCAGATCCGGCATCGACGCGCCGAGCGCGGCGAAAGCGACGTCGACGAGGCGTTGGCTGGTCTCGACGTTGCCGCCCGCGACCGGCGCCGGATCGATCGGGTCCACCAGGCTGCCGCGCCGCGTGCGCAGTTCGACCAGTCGGAACAAGCCGTCGTTGGTCGGCAGCCGATCGGGGCACAGGCAGCGCAGCACGTAGACGGCGGCGGCCAAGGCGATGCCCGGGTTGCAGTTGACGCCGCCCCTGGCCTGATCGCAGCAGCGGGTCCAGTCGAACACCAGCCGGTCGGCGCGCACGGTCAGGTCGAGCGCGACGCGCAACGGTCCGCTGCCCAGCCCGTCGTCCTCGAGCTCGTCCGTCGCCGCGAACCGGCCGCGGCGCAGTTTGCGCACCACGGCGGTGGCGGCGCGTTCGGTGTAGTCGAACAGGGCCTCCTGCGTGCGTCGCACCGTCGCCAGCGACGACTCGGCGACGAACTGCTGCAGCCGCTGCTCGAACTGCAGCAGGCTCGCCTCCTGGGCAGTCAGATCGAGCTGGCGTTCGCCGGCGCCGCGCACGTTGCGCGCGAACACGGCGAGCAGATCGCGCTGCAGTTCACCGCGGCGGCGCAACCGCACCGGCGGCAGGATCAACCCTTCGGCCAACAGGTCGGCGACGATCGCCATCGAGCCGGGCACGCTGCCGCCGATGTCGGCGTGGTGCGCACGATTGACCAGGAACCACTCGGGGTGCCGGCCGCGGCCGACGAACACCGGCCGCACCATGGTGACGTCGGGAAGGTGTGTGCCGCCGGCGTACGGATCGTTGAGCACGATCACGTCGCCGCGCTCGAGGTCGGGGTGGGCGCGCTGCACCGCGGTCACCGCGTCGCGCGCGCTGCCCAGATGCACGGGAATGTGCGCGGCCTGCGCGACCAGTCGCGCCTGGCCATCGAACATGGCCACCGAGTAGTCGCGCCGTTCGCGGATGTTGGGGCTGGCGGCACTGCGCTGCAGCCGGGCGCCCGCCTCTTCGCAGAAGGCGCTGACGAGGTGATGGAACACCTCGAGCAACACGGGGTCGTGACGCGGGCTCGACATCGACGCGCAGTGTCCCCGCGTCGCGCGCCGCCGCAAGCCTGGGCACGAGGCCGCTGCCCGGAACGCAAACCGGCCGGGGAGACCCCGGCCGGTTGCATGTGTCAGTGGATCGGCTCGTGGCTCACTTGCCGCCGCCACCACCACCACCACCACCACCACCGCCGCCGCCGCCTTGGCGACCGCCGCCACCCTGGCCACCCGCGCCGCCGGCGTCACCGCCGCCGCCGCGACGACCGCGCTGCGGGAACGATGCACGCACGGCGTCGAGCGACTTCTGCGCCTCCTCGAGCTTGCCCTCGTCGAGGTTCTTCTTCAGCGCCGCCATGTTGTCGTCGAGCTTCTTCACCTGCTCTTCGGTCATGTTCTGCTTCATGCGGTCCATCATGGTGGCCATGCGCTCCATGCCGTCCTTGAAGCCCTTGAGCTCCTCCTCGTTCATCTCGGCGAGCGGCTTGCCGCCCAAGAACCCGCCGCGCTGACCGCGCTGACCTTGACCACCCTGGCCCGGGCCACCTTGGCCACGGCCGCCACCGGCCGCCATCTGCTTCATGCGTTCGATCTGCGCGGTGAGGCGCTCGACCGCGGCGTCGTCGCCGTCTTCCTTGGCCTTGGCGAGCTGCTTCTCGAGCTCGGCCAGACGCGCCGCCGGATCCATGCGACCACCGAACTGGCCACCCTGGCCGCGCTGCGGGGCGTCGCCCGGAGCCGCGTCGGCGGGGGCCGCCGGACGATCACCGCGCGTCGAGGCGGTGTTGCCGAGCAGCTTGGCGTACTTCTCGCGGAACGCGTCGCGCTCCTTGCTCTTGCCCAGACGGTCGAGCAGGGCGAACTGCTGCTTGGCAGCCTCGCTGGCGAGCTTGCTCTCGGGGGCCTTGGTCAGGAACGCGTCGTAGAGCTCCATCGCCTGGGCGAAGTCGCGCGGGCCCTTCTCCAGATAGAAGGCCTTGTAGAAGAGTGCTTCGGTCTCGGCCGAAACGGGGGCCTGCGCGCACAGGGGCAGCGCGAGGGCGAACAGGGCAGCAGCGATACCGGTCTTCATGTTTCCTCTGCGAGGTTCCGTTCTTGGAAATGCTGGGGGGGAATGCGGTCGGGTGCCCGGTCTGCGGGCAGCGGGCGAAACGATAGGCGCCGGTAACGCTCACCTGCCTGCCTTGCCCACGTAACGGTCTTGTCGCGCTCCCTGCCCCCCGACCGCGACTTGGCGGTGTGAAACCGAACCTCGACCCCTCCAGCCGCATCGCGCCCGTTCGTGAGCGGTCCCAACCCGTTGCCCGATCGTCAGAGATTGCCGGCGCGCCGGAGTCCGCGCGCCGGCATGCCCCGGTGGCACGCTCACCGTTCCCTCGCACCACCACGACGCCGATGGCGACCGCGGTCCGCGAGAGCCGGGCTCGCGCACCCGACCCGCCGGTGGCGCCGCGCTGGCGGATTCCCACCGATCCGCCCGCGGTCTGAAGGCCGCGGATGCTCTTCGCTCAGAGCCTGAGAGAGAATCCTCTCGAAGGCTCTGCGCGGCCGCGAAGGCGGCCGCCAATCGGCATTCTGAGAGCCCGTATCATGATTTCTTCTCGGCCTCTCAGCGGGTCGTGCGCGCGCGCTCGAGCAGCGCGTCGTGCACCATCGTGCCGAGCTCCGAGCACTTGTGCTCGCCGGCCTTGAGGCTGCGGATCCTGCCGGTCTGGATCAGCCCGGCGACCGTCGCCTCGAGGTCCTTGGCCGCCTGCGCCTCGCCGACGTGGTCGAGCAGCAGGGCCATCGACAGGATCGTCGCCAACGGGCTGGCCTTGTCCTGCCCCTTGTACTTGGGCGCGCTGCCGTGGATGCCTTCGAACATCGACACCTTGCCCGGGTGGATGTTGCCCGACGCGGCGATGCCCATGCCGCCGATCAGCATCGCACCGAGGTCGGTGATGATGTCGCCGAACAGGTTGGTCGTGACCGCGACGTCGAACCACTCGGGGTTCTTCACCATCCACATGCACGCCGCGTCGATGTAGGCGTGGTCGGTGGTGATGCCCGGATACTCCTTGGCGACCTTGGCGAAGATGCGCGTCCAGATGTCCTGGGCGCGCACGGCGTTGGCCTTGTCGATCAGCGTGACTTGCGGCTTGTCCTTGCCGGGCTTGGGCCCGCGCTTCTTCGCCAGTTCGAACGCGTGGCGGATGATGCGCTCGGTGCCGCGGGCCGTGTAGACCATCTGCTGCAGCGAGATCTCGAAGTCGGTGTCCTTCTTGGTGGTGCCGTGGATGCCGGCGTAGGCGTCCTCGGTGTTCTCGCGCAGGAACAGGATGTCGATGTCCTCGGGCTTCTTGCCCTTCAGCGGGCACATCGACTCGTGGTAGAGCTTGACCGGGCGCAGGTTGACGTAGAGATCGAGCTTGTGCCGCATGCCGGCGATGATCGCGAACTCGAGCTTGCCGACCTCGATGCGCGGATCGCCGATCGCGCCGAAGATCACGGCGTGCATGTCGCGGATGCGGTCGAACGCGATGTCGGGCATGGTCTCGCCGGTCGCGAGGAAGTGATCGGCGCCGTAGGGCAGGTGTTCGCGCCTGGTCTGGAAGCCGTAGACCGACTGCACCGCGTCGAGAACCTTGAGTGCCTCGCGGACGACTTCGTCGCCGATGCCGTCGCCAGGAAGAACGCCGATGTCGTAGGTCTTGCTCATGCTTGCTTGGGTTTCGGGGGCGAACAGTATGGCGGTGCGTCCTGCAACTTCCAGCCGCCGATCGCGGGGTCGCCGCAGATGGCTCCCGCCGTTACACTCTGCGGCCCAGATCCTGCGGCCCTGATCCGTACCCTTCCAGCCGACCGACCATGATCCAGCGCCTGTTCCTCACCGCCCTGTGCGGGCTTGCCGTTCTCGCCCATGCCACCGCCCAGAACGACGAGGCAGACTTCAACGACCGCCAGGCCAAGCTGCTCAACGCGTTCGCCAAGAAGGCCTTCGACAAGGGCTTCCCGCGGCAGGCGCGGCTGATCTGGCTGCAGACGATCAAGCTCTACGACGCGGACAACGCCGAGGCCTACACCGGCATGGGCTACGTCAAGGTCGGCAGCAGCTGGAACGTGGATCCGGCCAAGACTTATCCGACGACCGACACCGGCACGGGCAACGACGGCCAGTCGCTGTTCAAGGCCTACGAGGCGCTCAAGAAGAGCCTCGCCAACAACCACCGCACGCAGGCCAAGAAGTGGGCCAAGGCCGATCGTGCCGACCGGGCGCGTCATCACTGGAGCCAGGTGCTGCGTTGGTCCGAGCAGGACGAAGAGGCACAAAAGGCCCTCGAACATCGCGAAGTCGGCAGCCTGACGGGCACCGAGGTCGAGAAGACGCTGTTCGAACGCAGCAAGATGATCGAGAAGGCCGTCGAGGAGCAATCCAAGGTGGACTACTCCGTCGAGAAGATCACCGGTGTCGAGTGCGCGCCGCTCGACCGCGCCCAGGTCCCGTACATCACCGTGCAGAGCGAGCACTTCACGCTGCACGGTGACGCCGAAGAAGAAGACAACCTCAAGGAGGCGCTGGTCTGGGCCGAACGCACGCTGCGCGTCTGCCAGGTCGCGTTTCCGTGGCCTGTGCCCGAGGGACGCTTCCCGTCGCACTGGGCGGCGCTGACCGCCAAGGAGGCATACCAGCAGGTGCTGCGCGCCAACCAGGTGCCCGACCTCGAGTGGCGGCTCGAGCACACCGCCACGTGCGGCATCGGCAACGTCGCCGTCGGGCACATGAACGGGCCCAAGACCCTGTTCGACAACTCGGTGCGCAACGTCGCACGTGCCTGCGCACGGTTCGGTTCGGACGCGTTCGTCGAAGGCATCGGCCACACCTTCGTCGGCATGATGTTCAACAACAACCGGCTGTTCTCGGTCGACCTCAAGAAGCAGCAAGGCACCTCGGCGAGCGAAGAGGACCGCGAGTACACCTCGCCCGACTTCGACGTCTGGAAGAACCTCAACCTCGAGCTGGCGTGGCGCAGCACCGGCGGCGTCGCCGCGCGCGACCTGCCGTTCGCCGACGCGGCGACGTTCACCAACGAGCAACGCATCAAGGCGTGGTCGTTCAGCGACTACCTGATGCGGCGCAATCCCGAACTGCTGCGCGACATGGACCAGATCGCGTTGGAGATGAAGAAGCTCGGCAAGAAGCAGCCGACGGAGTTCGAGCAGACGTTCGACGGCAAGCACGACGTCACCGTCGCGCAGCTCGACAAGGAGTGGGAGGACTTCTGGACCGGCGCCTCGCCGGTGCTCAAGGCGATCCAGAACAACACCCCGCCGCTGCAGGCTGTCAGCAAGGGCGTCGACAAGTGGCTCGAGGCGTTCAACGCCGCGCGCAAGGAGTACGAAGCCACGCCGGCCAACTGGTCGTCCAACCTGTCGGCGCGGTGCAAGGAGCACGCCGACTACCTTCGCGCCAACAAGGACCTCAAGGCCCCCGCCGAGGTGCACACCCAGTCGGTCGACCTCGGCGGCAGCTACGTCGGCAGCATGTTCGCGGAGATGGCGATCGTCGAGACCGTCGCCAGCATCGGCAACGCCAAGAAGATGTTCGAGAAGTGGGTCTACCTGCCCGGCTACCGCGACGCCCTGGTCAACAACTCGGTGCTGACCATCGGCCTCTACAGCGAAGGCAACGTGCTGGTGATCAACACCGTCAGCGGCATGGGCGAGCCCAAGGCGGCGCACGCCGGCTACACGTGGTTCCCGCGCAAGGCGAACCTGATCTTCGACGGTTCGGTGCCGGTCGCGGACCTCGGCCCCGACGTGCAGAAGCTGCTCGACAAGAACGGCAAGGGCGAGAACAAGGCCGTGGGCTTTCCGGTCAGCGTGCACTTCGGCACGGGCATCGGCGCCGACCGCCACTCGTTCACCTGCACCATGGTCGGCCCCAAGGGCGACAAGATCGAGGGCGGCATCCTGTTCGACGACGGCAGCGTGCGCACCTCGTCGGCGCCGGGCGTGGTGACGTTCGTGCCGTTCGACCCGCTGCCCAAGGGACAGATCCAGTTCGCGTTCTCGTGGAAGGCCGGCGACAAGATGCTGCAGGCCAAGGGCAGCTTCCAGTCGAAGTGACCCGGCCGCATCCTCGGCGGTCCTGTTGACGCGCCGGAACCAGCCTGGGATCCTCCGCCGCGCGTTCCGGGTCCCCCGCGACGCTTCCCTCTCCCGACTTGTCGGCTCCCCCGCTGAACCGCCATCCCACCCCGCCTGAACCGCAGTCCAGCGGTGCGTCACCCTGGATGCTCGATTCGGCCCGCAATCGCGCCGTGGTCGACGGCCTGCGCGCAATCGGCATCATCCTGGTCGTCGCCTTCCACGGTGCCTTCGTGTTCGCCAAGGTGCTGTCGCCGACGGAGCTCGAGGACTTCATCGCGACCCTGCCGGGCGCGTTGAACATCGTCTGGCAGGCGCTCGGCTCCGAGGTCGTGTTCTTCTCGTCGGGCTTCCTGCTCAGCTACCTGCTGCTGCGTGAACACGGCCGCTACGGCTCGATCGACGCGCGCGATTTCTGGATCCGCCGCGGGTCACGGATCGTGCCGCTGTTCCTGATCGCGCTCGCGGTGTTCATGATCGGCCGCAGGTTCTTGTGGGACCGCCTGCTGACGAACCTGCTGTTCTCGGCGCGCATCGCCGGCTACTTCGGCATCACCGAGAACGGCGGCAAGAACTACATCCCGGTCGGCTGGTCGCTCGAGGTCATGGTGCACGCGTACCTCTTGCTGCCGTTCCTCGTGCTGGGCGTGCTGCGCACGCGCCGGCCGCTGCTCGCGGCGCTGGGGATCGCAGCGCTCAGTGTCGTGCCGCGCTACTTCGCCTTGGCCGCGGAGCCGACTTCGTACTCGCTGCCGGCGCACCAGCTCCTCGACGCGGGCGCGGTGCCGCAGGTCCACCGGGACCTGTACTACCTGACGTGGTTCCGGCTGACGCCGTTCCTGATCGGGCTCGTCGCCGCGGTCATGGTCACCCACCACCGCAAGTGGCTGGAACGCTGGTGCGCCGCACCGTGGCGCGGCTCGCTGACCCTGGCCTTGGGCCTCGCGATCGTCGCGATCAGCGGGTTCCTGCCGCTGCAGCGCGAAGACGGCTTCGTCTACGAGTGGTTCGGGCCGCACGAATGGTTGTGGTTCTGGAGTTGCCAACGCGCGGTGCTGATCGTCGGCGTGGCGCTCATGCTGCTGACCGTGCTCGGTTCGCGCCGTGGCCTGGGCGGACTGGTCGGGCGGTTCCTCACGCTGCGTGCGTTCGCGCCGATCTCGCACGGCATCTACTCGATCTACCTGTTCCACTTCGCCTGCCTGATCCCGGCGGCGCTGTTCGTGTTCCTGCCTGCGGTCGTCGAGGGCGTCGGCAACTCGCCGAGCTGGGATCGCCACGAGCTGCGTGACCACGTCTATGCCGCCGTCGACGACGCCTCGGTGTGGCACTACCTGGCGATGGTCGTGATCGCGGTGTGGCTGTCGACGCGGCTCGCGACGCTGCTGACACGCTTCGTCGAGGCGCCGCTGCAGGCGTGGCTGCGGACCCGCCGCCCCAAGAACACGCGACCGCTGCTGCCCGAGGAACGACAGCATCGGGATGTTGTCGCGGAACGCCGGTGACAACCGGCGCCTGACGCTCACCAGAACAGTCGCTTGGCGACCACGTCGACTTCGTGGATCTTGCCGCCGCGCGCGACCCAACAGCGGAACTCCTGGCCTTCGTAATCGCCGAGCTGGCGGTCGTTGAACAGGTGCTTGAGCGCCTCGACGTCGGCGACATGAACCAGCACGTCACCGCCGGTGTCGGCGTCGCGCAGCATCACGGCGACCAACAGGTCACCGCTCTGCAGATCGACGCCCGCCTTCTGGATACCGGGAAACACGTTCTCGACGCGCACCAGCTGCGCCGGGATCTCACCCGGCTCGCCCCTGCCGTCGCCCGTGAACTTGCGGTGCACGGCGATCGCCGCCGCGCGCACCTGGTCGGGCGCCTCGGCGAACGGCAGGTCGCGGCAGGCGATTCCCGACTGGCGGATCAGGGCCCACTGCCCAGCCGCCACCGGCGTCACCGTCACCTCGACCTTCTGGCCCTTGCGCTCGAGCACCAGCGGCGCCGGCAGGTCCGGTTGCAGGCGCAGCAGCACCCGCGCCAGACCCGGGCTCCAGGTGATCTGCTCACCGGCGAGCGCCACGATGCGATCGCCCGACATCACCCCGGCCTTCGCCGCGGGACCGCGCACGTCGACGTCCATGACCGTGACCTTGCCGTCGTCGTCGAGCACACGCATGCCGAGGTCGGGGCTACGCAGCTTGTAGGCCTGCAGCAGCAGGCCGAGCAACTGCCGCCGCACGTGATCGACGCTGATCGCGTAACCGCGATTGTTGAACGTGCCACCGCCGGCGCTGTTGATGCCGACCAGACGGCCGGCCATGTCGAGCAGCGCGCCGCCGCTGTTGCCGCCGTTGATCGCCGCGTCCGTCTCGATCAGGTGTTCGAGCTTGGCCCAGCGGCCCTTGACGCGGATGCCCTGCTCCTTGGCGGTGACGATGCCGGCGGTGATCGTGTTGGCCTTGCCGTGCGGGTTGCCGATCGCGACGACCTTCTCGCCGATCTCGAGCGCGGTGGAGTTGCCGAGCTCGATGGCGGGCACGGTCTCGCCGGGTTGCAGTTCGAGCTGCAGCAGCGCCAGGTCGTTCTCGCGTGAGATGCTGAGCACCTTGGCGGGGTACTTGCGTCCGCCGAACACCGAGACCTCGACCGCGAACCCGGGTTTGGCGGCGCCGTCCGGGAACACCGATTCGTCGACGACGTGCCAGTTGGTCAGCGCCAGCCCCGAACCGTCGACGATCACGCCCGAGCCCAGGCCGAACACCCGCGCCTCGCTCTGCACCACCGAGGCGAACGGATTGCTGTCCTCGCTGCCGGCGCTGCTGCTGCCGACATAGACGTTGAGCAGGGCCGGCGCGACCTTGTCGACCATCATCGTCAGCGCGTCGTTCACGGCGAGGCGCTGGAACGGCGTCGTCACGCTGCCGGCCGCGGCCAGCTGGTCGCTGAAGGCGCGGCGCACGCGGCCGATGCCGACGAACGTCGACAGGTTGGTCTCTTTGGTGACGCGGTCGCCGCGCATCGCGAACGCGACCGCGAGCGGGTCGAACGCGCCGCCGTCGGCGATCCCGAGCAGCGCCCCCTTGCCGTCGACCACCGCGCCGCCGGCATTGGCGTTGCCGAGATCGGGATCGGCCTGCAGTCGGCCGCCGCCGCGAACCGCGCTGATCACTCCGGCCGAAACCACCGGGGCGCCGCCGAACGGCCGACCCAGCGCGAACACACGCTCACCGAGCAGAACCTCGTCGCCGTCGCGGATCATCGCCGGGCGCAGCTTCGCCGCGTCCACCTTCACCTGCAGCAGGGCCAGATTGGTGTCGCCCTGACGAGCGACGACGGTCGCCGGCAGGTGGGTCCCATCGGCCAGCGCGACCTGCGCGGCGTCATCGGGCACGAGATGCGCGTTGGTGACGATCAGGCCGCTGGCCGACAAGACCACGCCCGAACCGACCTTCGGCTGGCGCATCGACGCGCCGGGGTCCTTGCTCGACGCGGTCGGCCAGACGCCCTCACCGCCGAACACACCCACCACCGACGCTGACGCCGCGCTGACCACGCCGACACCGTCACTCCGCCCGAGGTCCTCGTTCGAGACCGCACCGCCGAGTTCGGCCGCGAACGCCTTGGCGATCGACCGGCTCGACAACACCACCAGGAAACTCGGCTGCCGCAGATCCTCGAGCGTCGGCTCGGACACGTCGCGGCGCACGAACTCGGCGCTGCACAGCCCGACCACGCGGCCCTTGCCGTCGATCGCCGCGGCGCCGTCGTTGCGTGCATCGCTGCGTGCGTCGGTGAGCCAGAGGCTGCCCGCGGGGGCCGACGCGCCGGCCAGCGGCGGCGGCGCGAGCGCGGTGCTGACGACACCCTCGAACGCGACCAGGACGCTGCCTTCAGGACAACCGAGCACGGTGATCGGCAAACCCGGTTCGAGGTCGACGCCCGCCACCGGCATGGCGCGCGCACCGTCCACCTTCTTGGCCAGGCGCAGCAACGACAAACCCGTCGCCGCGTCGCTGCGCACCAGTTCGGCGCCGACCCGCGTGCGCGCCGCATCGGGCCACTGCACGATCAGCGCCTTGTCGGCCGCGCCCTGCGCCTCGGCGATCAGGCGGGTCCAGGTGACGACCATGCTGCCGTCGCCGACGAGCACGCCGCTGCTGGGCCGTTCGATCACGAACTTGCCGCGTGGACCCTCGACCTCGATGGCGACGTAGACCACGGCGCCGATCGCCGCGCGCGAAGCCTGGCGCGAGCCCGTCGCCCGCGCGGCGGTCGCCGCCGCGTCGTCGGGCAACGGCGCCAGCAACGACTTGTTGACGGCACCCTGCGCCGCGACGCTGGCCGCGAAGGTGACGAGGAGGATCAGGGCAGGCAGGCGACGGAGTGGAATGCGGAGGCTGCTCGGCATCCGAGCAGCCTACCGCGCCGCCGTCGCCGCCGTCACTTGCCCTTCTGCTCGGCCAGCAGCTTCTCGTTGGCCTCGGCGCGCTTGAGGGCCAACTCGATCATGCGCTTCTGGTGCTTGAGGTAGTACTCGGAGCGCGTCTTGAAACCGTTGATCGCGAGGGCTTCGGTCTCCTTGTAGCCGACGAACTGTTTGCCGGCGTAGATCTTGCCCATGTAGTCCTGTAGCACCTTGGGGGCGACCTTGAGCGGCGGCAGGTACGCTTCGGCGTCCTTCATCCGCTTCTGCAGTTCCTTGACCTCCTTGCGGGAGTCGTTGCCAGTCGCCTCGAAGCCCGTGAACCCGGTGAGCACCTTGTCGACGGCCGCGAGCGCCTTGGTCAGCGTCGCGGCGTTGGCCTCGGCCAGACTGGGCTTGAGTGCGGCGACACCGACGAGTCGCTCACCCTTGCAGATCCCGCACGCGAAACCGCCATCGCCGCGACAGGCGACGCACTTCGACCACCGGTCCCCGCCGCCCTGGATCTTCTGCACCCCGGCGCCGTTGCACACCATGCACGGCAAGAACCCCGCCGCCATGCAGCCCGGACAGTGCACCTTCTCCAGCGGATCGGGGTAGTGGCCCAGACCCGCACACGCCCGACAGACGGCCTCGCGCGATTCCTTGCGCTGGCACTCCATGCAGGTCTTGATCTCGTCGAGGAAGCGGTAGCAGTTCGAGCACTTGGTCTTGCCCGTGCCCGCGCAGGTCTGGCACTTGGGCTTCTCCCACTCGGTCCACTGCAGCAGCCCCTGCTCGTCGGCCTTGGTGCCGCGCTCGAACTTGTCGGGCAACACGTAGCGGATGTCGGGAGCCTTGTCCTTCTGCGCGGCGGCGACTGACGCGACACAGAGGAAGACGAACAACTTGAGCAGGGTGATCAGGCTCTGGACGCGCACCACGTTGACCTCCGAACGATTGCGAGAGACGCCCACCTTACGCCGAGGGCACTGCCACGGCAAACCGCTCAGGTGCGCCGGTGCGCGAACCGCAGCCCGGACCAGGTCGCGTCGATGGCGCAGACCTTGTTGTCGACGAGGCCGTGATCGAGCCCGAGCGCACGCACCACGCCGTCGCCGAGATCCGTGACCAGACCCGAAGCCTTCTTCGGCCACGCCACCCACAGGCCGCCGCGCGGCGCCAGACAGCGCCTGGCGAGGTCGAAGTCGCGCTGCAGTTCGGCCAGCGCGCGACAGAACAGGACCACGACGTCGAGTTCGCCGGTGAGGCGCTTCTTCACGACCACCTGCTCGGGAAGATCGCCGAGCGCGGCCGCGAACTCGCGCGGCGCCCGCACGAACAGCACCGCGTGCCCGGCCTTGATGCCGAGTTTCTTGGGCAACGGCGTGCCCGAGTAATCGGGCGCGGCCGGCACCACCGGATCATGAACCGGTCGCGCGATGGCCTTGCCCAGCGCTGCCTTCAGCCGCGACCACGGTGCGTAGGCGGCGTCGGGAAACGCCTGCCGCAGCCGCGCGGTCTTCTCGGCGTCGCCGGGCACGAACACGATCGGCACGTGCCGCAGCGCCTTACGTTCGCGGATCCAGGTGGCGATGGCGCGACCGTGCGCCGGCAGACGCCCCAGGTCGATGACGATCGCGTCGGGCGGCGCGGCGGTGAACCCACGCGTCAGCACGCCGCCTTGGTCCTGCTGCCAATGGCGACGACCTCGTGCCCGAACGACTCGAGCCGCGCCGCACGTTCGGCGCACTCGGCTTGGTGCCAATGCACGAGCGTCACCCGACTCACTCTTCGCCCTCACCGACAGGCTCGGACTCGTCCTCCAGCGCCACGCCGGCGCGCTGCGCGCGCAGACGCAACCGCCGGCTCTGCCGACGCAGGCGATCGTTGCCCTGCTGCAGCCTCCCGCACTCGTCGAGCAGCCACGACAGATCGGCCGCCGGCACGACGACCGCACCAGCCGCGGCCTTGGCCAGACCGCGCAGCGCCTTGCGGCGCGCTTCGGAGTCCTTGCTTTGGGTCATGCCGCATGGCTACCGCGCCGGCGCCGCCGCAGCAAGCACACAACGACTCTCGACCCACGATGACGCCGCTGAGCAGCGCGCCTCTGGGCGCGTCTGCTCCAGCACAGGCGGCCCTGGCCGCCCACCCTCGCCTAGTAGATCTTGGAACTCGCGCGGTTGAGCACTTCGTCGGCGAGCGTGCCCACCGTGGCCAGGATCGAGCCGATCGAGATCAGGCCGCGATGCCGTTGCGTGATGCCGCGTTCGTCGACGAAGCAGGCGAAGGTGCTGCTGCCCAGCGCCGAAGCCATCGTCTCCGCGTCCGGAAGGGCCTCGCTACCGAAACCGATCTGCTCGCGGTGCGCGTCGAGCTGCGGATAGGCGAAGGTCTCGACCGTGCGCCAGCCGAGCTCGGCCAGGCGGAAGGCGCGCACGTGCAGCAGCTCGTTGGCGCCGCCGAACTCCTTGGCCATCGCCTTGAAGTCTGCCTGCGCGCTGAGGCTCTCACCCGGTTCCTCGGCGCGACGCAGGGCGCGGGTCAGGGCCATCACGTCCGAAGCCACCATCACCGCATCGTCGGTCAGCGCATAACACGGCGTGAGCTGCAGTTTGTCCTCGATCGGCAGGTTGAAGTAGCGGACCTCGAGGTCACCGACCTTGCGGGTCTTCCACTCCATGCCGGCTTCGTTGGCAACCGCCTGTTCGAGGTGCTGCAGCAGCGCCTGCATCGTCTGTCGGTCGCGCACGCCGACACGCAGCAGCAACTCGGGCTTGGGGATCGCGCCGGCTTCGAGACCGATCGCCAGCCCGATCTGGTCGCCGAACGCACGCAGCATGCCCTCGAGATCCGCGGGCGTCATGCCGACGTGGCGCAGTTCGCGCGTGAGCTCACGACCGAACTCACGCTCGATCTCGCGTTGGGCCTCCTGCGGCAGCAGTTTCACGAACCGCTGCGCGGCGTCGAGCAGGGCGGCGATGTCGAGCGAACGCGCGGCGAACAGGACCGTGTTGTCCGAGCAGTAGTCGGCGAAGCCGAGATCGGCGGGCTTGTGGCACGACGACTTGATCAGGCCCTCGGGGCTGCCGCGCAGACCGATGTGCACGAGGTCGACACCGGCGCTGTCGGTGGCGCCGAACCCGGCGTAGAGCGCGTCCAGCGAGCCCGCGCCCAATGCGTCGGCCCATTGCCCCGCCTCGTACGGCAACACCGGCTCGAGCATGCGCGCGATCATCGCGGTGTTGGCGTAGGCCGAAACGATCGGCTGCGCGCCGAGCTGCTGGCCGAGGTTGCCGAGCACCGTGGCCTGGGTGAGCGCGGCCTGTTCACCACGCTGCACGGCGGCAATCTCGCCGAGCAGACCACGACTGTTGGTCAGACACAGCTGACCGCCGACCCTGGCCACGAACACCGGTGGGCCGTTCGGGATCTGCAGCATCTTGGCGGCGACGCCGCCCACGTTCGTGTCCTGCATGCCCGGGCCACCGCCGCGCCGCAGCGCGCCTTCGCCGGTGGCGAGCAGACGCTCGACCGCGGCCTGATGGTTACCGAGTTCGACCAGCAGCGCCACCGAGGGGCCCATGCCTTCGATCGTCGGCCGCCCCAGCGCCATCGTCATCGGGCAGGACAGCAGGTCGCGAACGTCGGCCGGACCGATCTTCGCGCGCCCGAGGGCGCGACGCACCTGTTCGGCCGCCTGCTCGAGTCCCCGATCGAGGTGCTCCTCCCGGGTCTCGACCGGCAGCTTGTGGACGAACGTGCCGATCATCTCGGCGATCGGCCACTGCCGGGTGCTGCCAGCGCAGCGCTCGATGCCGCCGAACTGCAGCACCGCGTAGGTGCTGGTCGGGACCAGATCGGCGCCGCTCTGGATCAGCGGTCTGGGGGCTTGGGCGAGGACCGCGGCGGCGAGGGCGGCGACGGCGAGAGAAGGGCGAAAGGTGGCTTGCATGACGATGTCCAAGGAGAAGCGCGCCACAACGGGAACGACGGCGCACTATTCCGCATCGGCATCATCGGCGACCAGCGAGCCCGGATCGACCCCCGCCGGCGACAGATCCGGAGCGTAGAGCACCTGCAGCAGGAACAGCCCGTTCGGCGGCAGCGTCGCGCCCGCCTGACGGCGATCGCGCGAGGCCAGTACCTCGCCGATCCACGACTCGGGCCGATTGCCATTGCCGACCTCGAGCAACGACCCCGCCAGCACCCGCACCATGTTGTAGAGGAAGCCGCTGCCCTGCACCGCGAAGTCGAAGCCCTGCGCGGTGCGGACCACGTGCACACGCTGCAGCGTACGCACCGTGCCACGCTTGCGCGGGTAGCCCGGGTTGGTGGTGAACGCGGCGAAGTCGCGCTGACCGACCAGGCACGCCGCTGCGCGCCGCATCGCGGCGACGTCGACGGGCCGACGCACCCAGTGGTAGTACTGCCGGCCGATCGCGGGCCGCACGCGGCTCACCAGGCAGCGATAGACGTAACGCTTGCCGCGCGCATGGAAGCGCGCATGGAAGCCATCGGGCGCCGCACGCACCCGCTGCACGGCGATGTCGTCGGGCAGGTTCGCGTTGAGGGCCAACAGCAGGCTGCCTTCCGCCCACGGCCGGTCGAGCACGACGTGGGCACACTGACCGACGGCGTGCACCCCCGCGTCGGTGCGGCTGGCCCCTTCGACCTTGACGCCCGGACAGTCGATCGCCGCGAACGCGCGCAGCAGTTGCGCCTGCACCGACGGCGCGTTGTCCTGCCACTGCCAGCCGGAGTAGGCGCTGCCGTCGTAGGCGATGTCGAGGAGATACGTGGGCAACTGCGATCCGCGCCGCTGGTCGGCGAACGTCACCGGCGAAACGCACGGCGCGAGCGGCGCGCGATTCTGCCACGGCCGCGTCGGTGACGCTCCCTCGCGCCGCGACAATCGCGACGCGAACGTCTTCAGCGTTTGAGGAACACGCGCAGGAAGCCCGCTGCCAGCACGGCGGCCGTGCCGACGATGCCCGCCAGCACCGGGTTCTGCTGCATGACCGCCAGCCACGCCGCGCCGGTGCCGCCGACGACCACCGTCAGCAGCGGCACCATCACCGCGGAAGCGCTGTAGCCACCGCGCAGGTCCATCGGCGACGGACGCCGGGCCGGGGCCAGCTTCTCCTTCTGCTTGGCCGGCGCTGCGGGCGCCGCTGCCGCGACCGGGCGCGGCCGGGCGTTTGCCGCGGATCGCTGGCGCGGCGCCGTCGGCGCGGAAACGCCGGCGGGCGGTGCTCCTTCGCCGAGCACATCGGCCGCGAAGTCCATCGCCGGCGCCGCCCCGCCCTTGCCGGGCAACAGACTGCCGACGTCGGCGTCGAGCAGTTCCCAGTCCTGCTCGGCGGAGGCCGCCGGCGCCGCCGGGCGCGACGGCCCGCCATCGGCGAACAGGATGTCATCGGGGTTGCCCTCGGCCTTCTGCTGGCCATTGCCGAGGCGGACCTGCCCGTAGGCGAACGGATCGTAACCGGTCATTCTTCTCCTCCGAACTTGCGGCGCTGGTAGCTCGATGGGATGCCCAGCTCCTTGCGATACTTCGTCACCGTGCGGCGCGCGGCCTGGACGCCGCGCTGTTGCAGCGCGGTCACCAGGTCGTCGTCCGACAGCGGTGCGGCCTTGTCCTCGGCGCCGACCAGATCCTCGATCTGCTGCGCGACCGCCATGCGGCCCTGCCCGGCTTTGGGCGCCGCGTCGATGCGGCCGCCGTCGAAGAAGTCGCGCAGGCAGTAGAGCCCGCGCTCGGTCTGCACGTACTTGCCGGCGATGGCGCGGCTGACCGTCGAGGTGTGTAGCCCCATGCGGTCGGCGACCTCGCTCATGCGCAGCGGTTTGATCGCGCTCTTGCCGCGCGCCAGGAACGCCGCCTGCTCGCGCATCACCGCCTCGACGACGCGCCGCAGCGTTTCCTGGCGGTGGTGCACGGCCTCGATCAGGTCGCGCGCCGCGCGCAGCTTGGGCCGCAGGTAGTCGCGCACCTCGCGGTCGGTGCGGCGGTCGCCGGCGAGGGCAGCGTAGTCCTCGTTGACGGCGAGGTCCGGCACGAACCGGTCGTCGAGGGCGACGTGCGCTTCGCCGTCGCGCACGAACACGTACGCGTCGGGCACGATCGGCGTCGCCGCCCGCGAGTGGAACTCGCCGGCCGGGCGCGGCTCGAGTTCGCGCATGCGCAACAGCATGTCCTGCAGTTCGTCGATCGACAGCCGCAGGTCGCGCGCGACATCGGGCAGCTTGTTGCGCCCCAACGCCGGCAGGTGTTCACGCAGGATGCGTTCGATGCACGCCAGGTCCGGATCGTCGGCCGCCTGCACCAGCATCGCCTCGACGGTGTCGAAGGCGCCGATGCCGCGGGGTTCGAGCGTCAACAACACGCCGCGCGCGGACTCGAGCAGCTCGAGCGGCACTTGCAGTTCGATCGCCAGATCGGCCAGCGTGAACGGCAGCAGGCCGCGGTCGTCGAGCCGTTCGGCCAACTGCACCACCGCGTCGGCGAGCAACGCCGGCACCGATCGGAACGCGAGCTGCTGGCGCACGAACTCGACCAGCGTGTCGGCATCGGCGGGCAGGTTGTTGAGCCACGCCTGCTTGCTGTCCTCGCCGCCGTCGGCCGGGCCGCGCCGCCACTCCTGCCAGCCCGAGTCCTCGGCTTCGCCCGACGCCGGCGCCGGCACCTCGGGCTCGGTCGCGCTGCGCAGTTCGAGCGCCTCGTTCTGTTGCACCTCGGCCTCGACGTACTGCAGCAAGTCCTCGGTCGCGAGCTGCAGGACCTCGATGGACTGCAGCATCTGTGGCAGGAGCGCGAGGCGCTGTTCCTGCCTCTGGCCGAGACGTACTTCGAGGCTCATGTGGCTAAGGCTCGCTACGGACGAGCCTTTCGGCACATGGCGGTGAAATCTTGAGCGCTGCGCGGACGACTGTCCTGGAATGCGGCACCGCGCCGCCGGGAACCGGTTCGCTACGGTTTGCGCCGCCGCGCCGGCCGCGCTTCGGCGCGCGCCGCCAACGGGTCCTCGGGCCAGCTGTGTCGCGGATAACGACGGCTGAGTTCGCGGCGCACCTCGGGGTAGATGTTGCGCCAGAAGCTCGGCAGGTCGGTGGTCACCTGCACGGGTTGGTGATTGGGGGCGAGCAGTTCGAGCACGACGGGCACACGACCGCCGGCCAGCGCCCCCACTGCGGGCAGACCGAAGAACTCCTGCAGCCGCGCCGAGATCGTCGGTCCGGCCGGCGCCGCGTAGTCGAGCACCGCGGCCCGCCCGGACGGCAGTTCGATGCGATCGGGCGCGAACTGCGCCAGCGCGCGGCGCTGCTCGTGACTCCAGCTGCCGGTCAGGACCCCGGCGACGTCGGCGTCGCGCAGCGTGCGCAGGTCGGTGCGATCGCCCAGCAACAGGACCGCCGCGGCGGCGACGGCTGCGTCGTCAACGGCGGGCAGGTCGAGGTCGGGCATGCGCGCCTGCAACCAGGCGACCCGAGCGAGCAACCGGCGCAGGTCCTTCTGCTCGCCGAGCCAGCGCCACGGGTCCTTGCTCAGCAACGGCACGAGGCTCGCTGCGGCCGCGCCGGCCGGCAGTTCCCCGCCGCGCGCCGACGACAGCGGCAGGTCGAGGTAACGCAGCTCGCGCCGCGCGAACACGCGCCCCTGCTGCTCGTCGAGTTCGGCGGTGACGACGTTGTGCAGATTGCCGTCGGCCTCCAGATCGGCGCGCTCGAGCAGCGCCAACAACGTGGTGCGCGAACGCTGCTGCCGGCCGGTCTCGAGCAGGCGCAGCGCCAACACCAGGTCGTGGCCGTCGGCGCTGGCCGGCAGGATCAGGCCGCGCCCGCCCACCATCGTCGCGGTGCGCGGTTCCCCGCCCGTCGAACGCACCGCGACGCGGTCGGGGAAACCGGCGAGCAGGCACCGCGACAACGAACTGCTGTCGCGCGCCGCCGCGACGTCGCGGTCGCGGCGACGATCGAGCAATCGATCGCGACTGGCGCGCAGCTGCCGCGCCTGGCCCGGCCAGCTGCCGAACTCACGACACAGCGCTTCCGGGAAGCCGCGCTGCTCGGCCAGCAGGAACGCATCGGTCGCGGCGCCCAGATCGGCACCGTCGTCGCGGCCGAGCCGGTCGACGTCGCTGAGCAGCGTTGCCGCGGTCGCCGCGGCGGTCGCGCCGCCCAACTCGCGCCCGGCGAGCACCACCGCGCCGAGCCGCGGGTGCAGCGGCAGGTCGAGCAACTCCTGACCGCGCGCAGTCAGCGCCTTGCTGCGCGGGTCGAGTGCGCCGAGCAACACCAGCAGGTCGTCGGCGGCGTGCAGCGCATCGGCCGGCGGCGCTTCGTACCAGCCGAACTCACGCGGGTCGCGGCCGGCGAACGCACGCACCAGCAGGGCCGGTCCACACAGGTCGATACGCAACACCTCGGGCCGCGTGCGTGGCGCCATGCCACGTTCCTCGGCCAGCGACCACAGGCGATAACACCGACCGGGCCCGGTGCGGCCGGCGCGACCCGCACGCTGCGTCGCCGACGCCAGGCTGATGCGTTCGAGTTCGAGCACGTCGACGCCGCGGCCGCGATCGAAACGCAGCTCACGCGCCAGGCCCGAATCGACCACGGCGGTGACGCCGGCGATCGTCAACGAACTCTCGGCGACGTTCGTCGACAGCACCACCTTACGCTGCCGCTGCGGCCGGATCGCGCGGTCCTGCTCGGCCGGTTCGAGTCGGCCGTGCAGCGGCAGCACCAGCACGCCGAGCCGTCTCGCCAGGTTGTCGAGCGCACCTTCACAACGCTGGATCTCGCCGACGCCGGGCAAGAACACCAGCACGTCACCGGCGGTCTCCTCGAGCGCACGTTCGATCGCCGTGCGCACGGTCACCTCGAGCGCATCGTCGCTGCGCCGCGCCAGGTGCACCACCTCGACCGGAAACAGCCTGCCGTCCGCTTCGATCTGCGCAGCACCGGGCAGGAACGCGCGCAGCGGCGTCGGGTCGAGCGTCGCCGACATCACACACAACCGCAGGTCGGGTCGCACGGTCGCCCGCGCCTCGCTGAGCATCGCCAGGGCGAGGTCCCCTTCGAGGTGGCGCTCGTGGAACTCGTCGAGGCACACCGCGCCGACGCCGTCGAGGAACGGATCGTGAACGAGCTGCCGCACCAGCACACCCTCGGTGACGAAGCGGATGCGCGTCGCCTTGCCGCAGCGCACGTCGCCACGCACCTGGTAACCGACCAGTCCGCCCAGTTCGCAGCCGAGTTCCTGCGCGACGCGAGCCGCCGCGGCGCGTGCGGCAAGTCGACGCGGCTCGAGCACGACGATCTGCTGGCCGGCCGCGAGCAGCGGCAACAAGGCCGGCGGCACCCGTGTGGTCTTGCCCGAACCCGGCGGCGCCATCAGCAGCAGCGCGGTGTGCGTACGCAGCGCCTGCTGCACCGCCGGCAGCACGTCGTCGATCGGCAGGGGCTCTGGCTGCGGTGCAGTCACGGCGCCTCGTCGCTGTCCTGGTCGTTGCCCTGGCTCACGACAACGAACGGCGCCCTTCGATCGCGTCGGCCAGGATCGACTTGCTGACCTGCGCGATCGACGAGCCCGCCGGCAGACCGCGCGCCAGACGAGTCACCTTGACGTCGAGCGGCGCGAGCCGTTCGGCCAGGACCCGCGCGGTGCCTTCACCTTCGAGATCGGGGTTGGTCGCCAGACACACCTCGGTCGGTCGCTCCTTGCGCACGCGCGCCAACAACTCGTCGGTGGTCAGATCTTCGGGGCGGATGCCTTCGAACTGCGACAGCCGGCCCTGCAGCACGTGGTAGAGGCCGCGGTAACCGACTTCCTCGAAACGCGCCACCTCGCGCGAATCCTCGACCACGAGCAGCATCGCCGCATCGCGAGAGCTGTCGCTGCAGATGCTGCACGGATCGGTCGCGTCGAGGTTGCAACAGCGAGAACAGTTGCGCACCGCGGCCCGCACTTCTTCGATCGCCGTGGCCAGCTGCAGCGCTTCGCCTTTGTCGACGCGCAACAGGTGGAACGCGAGCCGTTCCGCCGACTTCGGCCCGATGCCGGGCAGGCGGCCGAGGCGCTCGATCAGGGTCTCGATGCTGGGGTGGCGGGGCATGTGCAGGAACGGCGCCGCGCAGAAGTGGTCCTAGAACCCCATGCCCGGCAGGTTCATGCCGCCGGTCACCTTGCCCATCTCCTTCTCCTTGAGCTCCTTGGCCGCCGTCAGCGCCTGGCGCACGGCCGCGGTGACGATGTCCTCGAGCGTCTCGACATCGGCGGGATCGACGACCGCCTTGTCGATCTTGATCGCCTGCAGTTCCTGGTTGCCGTTGACGTAGGCCTTGACGGCGCCGCCCCCGGCCGAACCTTCGAGAATGCGTTCTTCCAGGGAGCGCTGCGCATCCTGCATGCGCCGCTGCATCTCCTGGGCCTGCTTGAGCAGGCTGCTCATGTCGCCGAATCCTGATGCCATCGTGAATCTCCGAAAACGGCGATCATGCCGGCTTCGTGGGCCGGCATCCACTGGCGGCGTCAGCGGATCGCCGAACGGCCCCGGGGCCGCGCGGGGGCAGGCTCGGGTGAACGACCACCTGCCTGCTCCCCGGCCTTGCGCATCGCCTTGTCGATGATGCGTTCGAGACGGGACTCGAAGTCGCCGGCGCCGGCACCGCCGAGCAGGCCGTCGACGAGCGCTTCGACGTCGCCCTCGATGCCGAGCTCGCGCAGGTCCGCGTCGGCGCGGATCTCGGCCTTGGCCTTCTGCATCGCCGCCTTGGCAGCCTGCTTCGCCAGACCGGTCAGCAGCTCCTGGTTGTGCTCGTTCTCGAGCAGCCCCGTGACGAGTTTGCCGACCTCGTCGGTGAGCCCCAGCTCACGCAGGTCCTCGTCGGCCTCGATCTCGCGCACCGCCAGCCGGCCCGCGCCCTTCATCGCCGCCTTGATCACCTTGTCGAGCGAGCCCTGCATGCCCTTGCCGGCAGCGAGGTCGTCGACGAGCGCGGTCACCTCGTCGGTGATGCCGAGCTCACGCAGGTCGGGGTCCGCCTGCAGCTCCTGACGCGCCTCGCGCAGTGCCGCACGCAGCTGGCCGGAGAGTTGGCCGCCCACCGGCGACGCGGTGGTGGTCTGCTGCAGCACGTCCTCACGCTCCTCGACGAACTCGTCGTGCACTTCCTGGGCCGGCAGGCGCAGCTTGCTGCCGATGCGCAGCCGCCGCGCATCGAGATCGGGGTTGAGTTCGAGGATCTCGTCGGCGCGCGTGGCGCTGCCGAGTTCGCGCCGCGCGATGCCCGCGAGCGAGTCGCCCTTGCGCACCGAGTAGACGCGGGTCTTCGCCGGGGCCGGCGCCGCGGCCACGGGGGCGTTCTCGCCGAGCAGCTTCTGCAGCAGCAGGCGCCGCTCGAGCGGCCCCAGTTCGTCGAGGCTGCGGCCGTTGACCTTGATCTCGATGCGCACGTCCTGGCCTTCGCCGCCCTGGGCGAACGCCGGTGCGCCGAGCAGGGTCAGCGCCACGGGCGCAAGGGAGAACAGCCAGCGGCGCGGGGCGCGGCACGGCACACGTTCGTTCAGGATCATCTTCAACCTCCGTTCGAAGGCGGCCCGCGCCGCCGGCCTCACTGCGAGGACGGCCGTCGCGACAACCGCGTGGTCGGGTGTGGCCACCGCCTGCACCAGCAGCGTGGCGTAGTCGAGGCTCGCGTCGGGCACGCTGTCGATGGCCCACGCGTCGCAGGCGAGCTCCGCCCAGTCGCGGCGCTGGGCGCGCACGAACCAGAACAGCGGGTGCCACCAGAGCAGCACCGTCAGCGCCCACTCGGCGTGCACGAGCAGGTGGTCGCCGCGGCGCAGGTGCGCGAGTTCGTGGGCGATCACCGCGGCGCGGCCGCGTGCCGGGGTGCGGGCCAACGTGCGCGCCGGCAGCACCAGGCGCGTTCGCCCGAAGCACGACACGTACGGGCATGAGGCGGTGTGGTCGTCGCGGACGTCGGGCACCGCGACCTGCAACAACGCCGCGAGTGCGGCCACCTCGTCGCGCAACGCACGCGAAGCGGCTGGCAGGCGGCGCAGGCGCCGTTCGGCCTGCACCACCCCGGCGACGTAGCGCAGCAGGAACCACGCGCCGCCCAGACCCCACCCCAGCAGCAGCAACGACCGTGTCGACCACTCGGGCGCCAGCGTCGATGCCGGCATCACCGTCGTCGCGGACGTCGGCGCGAGAACCGGCGCGGGCCCGGGCGCGGCGGCGGCGAGGTCGACGGTCCGGACCTCGGGAGCCGTCTGCGTCCACGTCCACGGCATCGTCACAGTGAACAGCGGTGGCGTCACCAGCTTGAGCAGCACCAGCAGCCACAGCGTGTGCATCACCGTCGGCGCCGGGCGCAGCCAACGGCCCAGCAGCAGCACGACCGCCGTCATCAGCAGCGCGACCACGGTGTTGCCGAGCAGCCAGCTCACGACTTGCCGCCCTTGCCGCGCGCGCGCCGTTCGGCGTCGCGCAGCAGTTCGCGAAAGCTCTCGATCTCGGCCGCGCTGAACCGCCCCTTCTCGACGAGGCGCAACACCAACGGCCCGACGTCACCGTCGAGCAGCTCGGCGGCGACCTCGTCGACGCGGCGCAACGCCAGCTCGTCGCGCGCAGTGACCGCCGTGAACACGTGCGCCATGCCCCTGCGGTCGGCGCGCACGTGGCGCTTGTCGACCAGGCGCGACACCAGCGTCTGCACGGTCGTGTAGGCCCACTCGGTGCCCAGACGATCGAGCAGTTCGCGAACGGTCGCAGGCCCGCCGTCCCAGAGCGCGCGCAGCACGGTGAGCTCGGCTTCGGTGACCGCGGACGACGAACTGCTGCGCCTGGGAGTCATGGCGCGCATCGTCGCCGATACCTCCTACAGATTGTCGGAGGCTTCCGGAATTCTGCGCCAGGGCCTGCGGAAGAATGCCCGGCAGCGACCTGGAGCCCCCCGGAACCCATCGAACTTCGCTCGCACCCGCAAGCGGGCCAACACTGGGTCCGGGAGTACGCGTTCAACCGGTGAGCTCGGCGCCCCGGCGCCGCGCGATCACAGCTGCGTCCAGACCTGGTTGCCGCCGATCGCCACCGGCGTCGTGTAGAGCCCGAGCACGTGCGAGACGAGGCGCAGGCCGGGCGGCAGCGACAGACCCTGGAAGTTGAGCACCCAGTAGCCCGGGGCCGCGCTGGTCAGCCAGTACGGGATGAACGTCGCCTGATCGACCAGGATCGGCCCCTGTCCCGGGATCGGGAACATGCCGTCCTCGAAGCTGAACAACACCGCCGTGAACACGCCCGGCAGCGTCGACGCCGACTGCACGGTCATCAGCTGCGTGCTCGGGTCGAAGCTCGCGGTCATCGACACCGGCGAGCTCTCGTAACAGCCGATGTCGGGGAGCAGCGAACCGTTCTGGTCGACGTCGACGAGGCGCGCGACGCCGTCGAGGTCGCTGCGCGCGAAGATCGCCGCGGTGCCGCGATCGAGGCACGGGCTCGACGCCTGCAGGTGGAAGTCACCCTGCCCGGCGTTCACGAACTGCGGATCGACGCCGATCACGTTCGACGGCGGCAGCGCGGTCGCCAGCCCTACGCCCTGCGCGACGATCGGCGTCTGGTAGAGCCAGTTGTGCGCGTAGCGCGCGATGCTGTTGGCGGCGTTGTTGTTCTCGAAGCCGATCGCGTAGCCGACGATCAGGTTGTTCTGGCACCGCGAGGTCGTCGAGTCGCTGATGTAGGCCTTGAAGGCGCCGGTGACGAAGGTGTTGTTGTAGACGTCGTTGTCGCCCGTGTACTCGAGGATCGCGTCGTTGGTGAGGTTGCTGAACAGGTTGTCGTGGATCTTCCAGCCCTGCACGTTGTCGCTGGTCCACAGCACGATGCCGCGGTTGCAGTTGACGAACTGACAGCGGTCGATCTCGACGTCGCTCGCGGCGTCCGCGCTGTTGACTCCCGAGCCGCTGCTGATGACACGCGTCCACCAGCCCGTCTGGTCGCTGTTCAGAATGGTCAGGTTGGTGAGGCGCAGACGATCGGCGCCGTTGGCGATGCGGAACACGGTCGATGCCGAACCGGCGAGGTCGAGCACCGCGCCGCCGAGGCCGCGGATGAGGAGGTCGTTCTGCACCGTGCCGAAGCCGAGCGTGATCGGCAGCACCTCACCGTTGTGGCTCGGGCCGTAGAGACCCGGCAACAGGTGGATGTGATCGTTGGCGCCCGCGGCCTGGCAGGCGAACGCCAGCGTGCGCAGCGGCTGGTTGAAGCTGCCGGGATTGACGTCGGCGCCGGCGACCGGATCGACCCACCACTCGTTCTGGGCCGACAGCGGCAGCGACAACGACGCCATGGACGTGAGCACGGCGAGTTCGACGAAACGCATGATTCCTCCTGGGTTGCGGCCCCCGAGCCTAATGCGCCCAGGGCCGAACTGGGCAGGCGGGACGCGAGAACCGCCCGGCGCGGCTCTGGCGGACCGCGGCAGGACACGGGGTGGTAGCATCGCCCGGGCATTGCGCCCGTCAGTCTGCGTCGCGAGGAGGCGGCGAGTCGCGTCGCGCCATGCACCTTCGTCCACACCCAACCCTCATCGAGACACCCATGCGCACCCTGCCCCCGCTCGTCGCGTTCGTCTTCGCCCTGGTCCCGCTGTCGGCGCAGACCATCTGCTCGGCCGGCGCCGCGCCGCCGACCACGTTGGCGACCATGAACCCGTTCGCCGGCACCAGCCTCTACGGCCACCCCAACTACCCGAACAGCCCCGGCCCGACCTACCCTGGCTTCAGCTTCCTGATCGACATGCAACCGCTCGTCGACATCGAGATCAGCCGCATCGATCTGGACCTCTACGACGACGGCAACCTGGTGCAGATCAACACCACCACCACGGTGACCAGCCCCAACCAGGTCGGCGCGACCGTGCCGGTGACGTTCTTCCTGTTCCCCGGCGCGACCTGGGTCGGCAACGAAACCAACACGCCCGCCTGGGGGCCCCTCGCCACCGGCATCCTGACCGTGGCGGCGCACCACACCGATTCGGCGATCGTGTTCAATCCTCCATTCCTGTTGCCTGCCGGCAGCTGGGGGATCGCGATCCAGGTGCCGCAGACCACCACCGGCCCCAATCCTGGGCCGCTGCACCCGATGCTGATTCCGTCGACAGTGATCCCGCCACCGTACACCGACGGCGTGCTGACGATGACCAACGTGCAATTCCAGCGTGAGTCGTGGACCGCTTCGCTGACCACGCCCGCGCACGAGCAGAGCCTCGAGATCCACTACACGGCGATGTCGGGCTACTCGAACTGGACCGCGTTCGGCGCCGGCTGTGGCGCGCCAACGCCGCAGCTCGGTCTGCTGTCGCGGCCGATCGTCGGCACCACCATCGACTTCGAGAACAGCAACATCGCCGCGGGCTCGCTGCTCAACTTCTGGCTGTTCAGCTTCGTGCCCGATGCCACGGGCACCAGCCTGGCGCCGTTCGGCCTGCCCGGCTGCAACATCCACCTGGCGCTCAGCAGCCCGCTCACCACGAGCGTGTCCCTGGTCAACAACGGCGTCGCCACAGCGCAGATCGCCCTGCCCAACGACCCGGCGTACGCGGGGCTGGTGCTCCATGCGCAAGCCGCGCCGATGACCGCGGGCCCGAGTCTGGGGTTCGTGGTCAGCAACGCGGTGTGCGTGGCGCTCGGACTGCACTGAGTGTGCTGACGGACACCGACGGGAACGGACCAGCGCCGACCGGCGACTACGACCGGCGATAGAGTGCGCGGCCGATGCGCAGGGCGACGATCTGACCGCCCTGCCGTTCGATGGTCGCTTCGACCGTGTCCGCGCCGATGCGGATCGTGACCTGGTCGCCGCGTTGTTCGAACCCACCGCCGGCTTCGCTGTCGGTGCCGCCGATCGACGACGAGAACATCGTGCGACGGTGCGCACGGCCACCGGCGGCGAAGCGGTAGACGGTGGTCAGCGACGACCCGCTGCCGAACGAGGCATGGCCGAACTCGAGGCCCGCCAGTTCGCCCCCACCCGCCGCCGGTGCACGCGCGGCGGCTGCGCCGAACTCGATGCTGCTCAGCAACTGCCGCGCTCCGGGGAGGAACGAGTCCTCCTTGCCGCGCACTACCACCAGCAGCACCGTGGCCGAATGGCGGCCGTCCTTGGTGGCGCCGAGCCAGACCGTGACCGGCTGCTGCCCACCGGCACGACCGGGAACCTGGAGCTGCGCGCCGGCCCGGTTCGGCAGCGCCATCGCCTGGACCACGACCCCGCGCAGGTCGGCCTCGACCTGCTGCTCGCGGAGATCGACCGCGACCTGCGGCAACTGTGCCTGCAGCACGGCCGTGATCGCCTGGCGTCGCGCGGCGTCTGCCAACGGCGCCACCGCGACCACGATCAGCGCATCGAGCGTATCCGTCGGCGCAAAGCCCGGGTTGATCAGGGCGATGTCCCCTTCGCGTCGGCCGACGCTCCAGCCGACCGGCAGTTCGAACTGCACCGCCCCGACCTGCTCACGAGCCGGTGCCGCCGCTTCGACGCGCCGGTAGGTCTCGCGCGCCGCGCTGCCGTCAGGTCGCCGCAGCGCCAACGTCAGCTCATCACCGGCCACCCGCCAGGTCGCGGTGACGCGTTGGCCGCCGGCCTCGATCGTGAGCCGATCACCGCGGCAGGTCGCGGCCATCAACACGCCGTCGGCGAGCACCGTGCCGTCGGCCTTGAACTCCAGGCGTTCGTGATCGTCGCCGGTGCCCAGCCAGCAGCCCAGCAGCGCCGCAGGCAGTCCCGACGGCGCCGGCGCCTGTACGGGAGGCTGGTCCTGGCCAGGGTTCGGCGACGGCTCTTGCGCACACGCGGCCATCGACAGGGAGAGGAAGGGGAACAGGAGAAGGGTGTGGATCGGGTTCATGGCAATACCTCGTTGGCGGACCGATGGCCGGAAACCGCGCGCCGTGACACCCCGAGTCACCGAAGTCTGCTCCGAAGCTGATGCGCCGCGATGGCACGCTGCCGGCGAGGCCCGCCCCCCAACCTCGGCAGCTTCCCCTACTCCCATGTCCCTGGGGCAGCCACCGCGCCGTCACCGGCACGCCAGGGCAGCTGTCCGTCGGGGAACCCTCCTCTTCTTCGCTGCCGGTGGCACGGCCCCAAAAAAAGGGAACGCCCGTGTCACGCCGCCCGCGCCCCCGCCATCAGCCCGGCAACTCCGTTTCCCACAAACCAAGAATCACTGAGGTTGCCATGACCGTCACCATCACCAAGTCCTTCTCCGCCCGCCGCAACAGCACCGCTCTCGTCCTGTCGATCGCCGCCTTCGTCGCGGCGAACACCACCGCCGTCGCCCAGGACAGCGGCAACACCCCTTCGGTGTCCAACCCGAGCGAGGGTCTCGAACCGATCGCCGCCGACGGCTTCCGCATGTTCATGGAGCTCATGGACCAGTTCGCGAAGGAGCAGTTCGCCCGTCTGCCCAGCGCCGACAAGAGCGCCCGCGAGAACGCCTACGGCAAGATCGCCGCGATCCAGCTGGCCGGCGCCGGCAGCGCCCTGGCCCTGCCCGCGACGGGCCTGGCCCTCGGCGGCGGGATCGGCGTGATCATCGACCTGAGTTCTGGCGGTCTGGACGCCGGCGCCGGCACCATCGCCGGCAGCAGCATCGGCCTGGGCAGCGGCGCGGCCCTCGGCCTGGGTGCGTTCGTCACCTCGCTGCTGGCGACGCTGCCGATGGTCGACGAGATCGAAGCGAAGTATCCCGCAACGGGCGGCGGTGCGGCCGGCGGTGGCGCCGGCGCCTCGAGCGGCATGTTCATGGCGCACGGCAACAGCTTCGTGCTGCCGACCGCCGGCACCTTCGAGTCCTTCTACGTCAACCTCGTCGCCACGCTGCCCGACCAGTTCGTGACCGTGATCGAGCAATGGGATCGCACGCCGGGCATCGGCAACGCCGAGAAGCAATGGCTGCGCAGCATCAACTTCGCGCGGCCGCACCTGCAGCGGCTGGCCTGGATCAAGCGCAACCTGCGCGTCTCGCCCAAGGCCGAACGCGCCAACGACATGTTCCTCGAGGTCGGCCGCGTGCTCAGCGGTGACGCCGCGGCGATGGAACGCGCCTGGCTCGGCGCACTGGGCCTGGGTTCGACCGGCCTGGAACTCAAGAACGACAAGCTGTCGCTGACCGTGCCCGCGCCGCTGCAGGCGCTCGGTGTGCCGGCGAAGTTGCAGGCCAACGTGCCTGACCTCAAGGTCAAGGTCAGCGGCAGCGGCGGCGCCTTCGACCCGTTCTTGCGCATCCGCCTCGAGGCGGGTCCGTTCGACGTCGACTGGGGCACGGTCGCCGTCGTCAAGTCGGGCGCCAACCGCGACCTCGTCAGCGTCACCTGGTCGGTGGCCAAGGGCTCGCGGCTCGGTTCGGCGCGCATCTCCTTCAAGGCCGGCGGCGACGAGACCAAGATCGTCGACTTGCGGCCGACGCTCGATCGCACGCTGCAGGGCACGCTGTTCTTCAAGCTGCAGGGCATGAACCTGCAGTTCGAGAAGGCCCAGCTCGGCAACCTCGAGGTGCGCTTCGGGATCCCCAAGGAGATCAAGGACCTGCCGGTGGTCAAGGATCTGCTCAACGGTCTGCTCGCCGACTTCGAACGCGACGCCCGTGAGTTCCTGCGCGAGACGGTGCCGTTCGCCCGGCTGTTCGGCGGCTTCGGCCAGGGCGCGGCGCGCTCACTGGCCGCCGGGGTGCAGCGCGATGCGGGCAGCCACGGCATGGCGCGCATCGACAACGTCACCCGGACCGAGATCCAAGGCGGCGTGCTCAAGGTGCACGTCACCGGCAAGGTGCTGCAGCAGCCGGCGATGGGCAAGACCGGCGCCGAGATGACCGCGGCCTGGAAGGCCTTCGCCGCCAAGGCGAAGGTGCAAGGCCCGACCAGGCCGATCGTGCGCCGCGCCCCGGTCAAGCTCGGCCGCGGCTGAGCCATCGCGGGCCGGGGGCGGGATGGTTAGCCTGTGCCCCCGTGCCCGACCCGGCTGGCCCACGCGACGACGCACCGACGATCGAACGGCTGCTCGAGGAACACCTCGGCAGCCTGCGTGCGTTCCTGCGGCTGCGCGCGGGCGCCGCGATCCGGGCCCGCCTGGGCCACTCCGATCTGGTGCAGTCGGTCTGCCGCGAGGTGCTCGAGTCCAAGGACAAGATCGAGTTCCAGGGCGACGCGGCGTTCCGGAACTGGCTCTACACCGCCGCGCTGCGCAAGCTGGTCGAACACGACCGCCGCATGCACGCCGGCAAGCGCGACGTGCGACGCGAGGTCGCGGCCGACGTGGACGGTGGCGCCGACGCCGCGGTGCTGCAGGGATACGCGACCGCCACCACACCGAGCCTGCTGGCCATGGGTCGCGAAGGCGCGCAGAAGCTCGAAGAGGCGTTCGACGAGCTCAGCGAGGAACACCGCGAGATCATCACCATGGCGCGCATCAGCGGACTCTCCCACGCCGAGATCGCCGTCGCGCTCGGCAAGAGCGAAGAGAACTGTCGACAACTGCTGCGCCGCGCGCTGGTGAAGCTGTCGATGGCGCTCGACAAACGCGGCATCGTGCTCTGATCGCAGGCTCGCTCCAACGTCATGGAAGCCGACGGCGACAGGCACGACGACGAACTCGAACAGCTCGTCTGCGATTGCCTCGAGGCGGCCGATCCGGCCGCCGAGCTGGCGCGCCGCGCCGGCGATCGCCCACAACTGCTCGCCGCGGCCATGCGGCTGCTGCAGCAGGTCTCGCGTCTCGAACGTCTCGATGCCCACGAACTCGCCGGCGCGGCGCCGACGGCAGCGATCGGACCGCGAGCCGAGGATCGCAGCACCTGGCCGACGATCCCCGGCGTCGACCTCGACGCACTGCTCGGCCGCGGCGGTCAGGGCTTCGTCTTCCGCGGCAAGCAGAGTTACCTGCAGCGCGCGGTCGCTGTGAAGGTACTCGATCCCGAGCTGCAGACCGCCGCGTTCGTCGATCGCTTCCGCCGCGAAGCCCGCATGCTGGCCGGGCTGCAACACGCGCACATCGTCGCCTGTTTCGACGCCGGCGTGTCACCCGACGGTCGCTGTTACCTGGTGATGGAACTGATCGACGGCCTCGATCTGCGCCGGCACCTGGACCAGAACGGCTCGCTGCCGGTCGTCACCGCGTTGCGACTGGTGCGCGACCTCGCGCTGGCGCTCGAATACGCGCAGCGGCAGGGCCTCGTGCACCGCGACGTGAAGCCCGAGAACGTGCTGCTGCAGCCCGCGTCGGGGGAACCGCCGGACGCGCGGTTCCCGTTCGTCGCCAAACTGGCCGATCTCGGGCTGGCGCGGGCCGCCGGTGCCGCGCGGGCCGGCTCGCTGCTGACGCCCGTCGGCGCGGTGCTCGGCACGCCGGCGACGATGGCGCCAGAGCAGTTCGACGCGCCCGACACCGTCGACCATCGTGCGGACATCTACGGCCTGGGCTGCATCCTGCACCACGCTCTCGTGGGCCGCCCCGCCTTCCGCGGCACGGCCATGACCGATCTGGTGATGCAGAAAGCGGCGCTGCGCGAACCCGCGAAGGTCCCGCCGCTGCCCGACGTGCCGCCCGCGGTGAGCGCGCTGCTGTGGCGCATGCTGGCGTGGGATCCCGCGCACCGCCCCCAGTCCTACGCGGAGCTGCTGGCGGCGCTCGACGCCTTGGGCCTCACGCCGAGGCCCGCGCCGAGCGCTTCCCCTCGGCGCGGCGCGCGCGTGGCGCTGGCGCTGGCCGCACTCGCGGTCGTCGGCCTCGTCGGCTGGGGTTGGTCGCAGCGACAACTGCCGACGACGCCTCCGGCACCCGCGCCGACGCCGACGCTGGTGGTCGCCGCGCCGACGCTGCTGCAGGAAGGTGAGATCGGCACGATCGGCTGGACGTGGCAAGGTGGCGCCCCGAACTCACGCGCTTCGTGTTCGCAGACCAGCGGTCCACCGGTGACCGTGATCGGCAGTGACGCTGCCAACCAACGTTTCTCGGTGCCGTACGGGGCAGGCGGTCAGGAACTGACCTTCGTCGTCGCCGGCGCCGACGAAACCGAGGCACGCCGCGAGGTGCGCATCGCCGTGACCGTCGCGGCCGGCCGCGCGGCGCTCGCCGCCGATGCCGCGATCGACCCGTTCGAGTCTGGCTCGATCGCCTCGTGGACCACGACCGAGTCGAGCTGCTGGCAGGCCGACGAGTCGGGGCGTGGCATGCTCGTCAACAGTCCTCGTGCGCGCACCACGGCCACGCGCCTGCTGCCGAGCGGCGCGTTCACGCTGCGCGGCAACATCGAGCCGCGTTTCCGCTACGTCTCGCCGCAGGCTCCCAAGGTGCCGATCCGCGCGGTCGGCCTGCGGATCGAACTGGTGGGCGACCAGGCCCTGGCGCTGGTGATCACCTCGCTGGCGGGCGAACGTTTCGCGGCGACCTGGCAGCGGCAGCGTTTCCTGGACGGCGAGTGGCAGTCGGTGCTCGACCTCGGCAGCTGTGAAGGCACGTTCCCGACCGGGCAACCCCTGCAGTTCGAACTGACCTGGACAGGAGATCGCTTCGCCGCGCACTGCGGTCCACCGGGCGCGCCGACCGCGGCCGCGGCCGAGGTCGTGCCGGCGACCGACTGGCAGATCGCGTGGCAGCCGGGCCGAGTCGCGATCTTCGCCGATGGCGGCGTCGCGGTGTTCACCGACTGGCGACTCGCGGCGCCGCGCTGAACGCGCGCCGTTTCGACCTTCAGAACGCCCAGCCGACGCTCGCAGTCACCCACAGCACGTCGGCGTCGATCTTGCCGTCGAACCAGTCGCGCAGCTGCGTGTCGACGATCGTGCTGCCACTGACCGCCAACCGCGCGCTGGTGATGTCGTCGAGTTCGCAACGCACCCCGACGCTGCCGCCGAGATCGGCGAACGCCGCCGTGTGCGTGCGGTAGAGCCACTGCGAGTGATCGGCGTCGGACCAGCCGAGCCCGACCGTGCCGTCGAGGAACCACCCTTCCCCCAACGCCACGGCGCGCGTCAGCTCGCCGCGCACGTAGAGCGCCGTCACCTCGTCGATGTCGTAGTGCGCCGTCAGCGACGCCCCCAGGCCGAACAGTTCCCCGCCGACCCGCGCGAAGGCCTCGGTCGTCGACGGGAACGGTGCGAAGCGGAAGGTCTCCCCGTTCGGCCAGCTGTAGTGGCGCAGCCCGACGCCGACGTCGACGTCACCGAACTTGCGCCCGTACCCCGCCACGACGTCGAGCTGCGTGAACTCACCGGCGTGACCGCCGTCCGCCCAGGCCTGGCCGACGCTGTCGGCGAGATCCAGGTTGCCGAACGCGCCCACACTCGCGCTGCCGCCGTCCTTGGTCGGCAGTTGCACGAGCGTGTCGAACTGCGCGACCGCATGCTCCGTGAAGGTCTGCCCGCGGAACACGTACGAACTGGCGACCGCGGCGTTGACGTCGACGAGCGGGCGCCGTTCGCTCTCGAACACGCAGGCCGAACCCATGAGCAGGACCGTAAGGAACGACGCGCGGCGGAGACGATGCATGGCTTGGGTCGGGATGTTAGCGGCGAGCCTGCCGTGGCTCACCTGCTGCGCCGGCGGCCCGACGCGCGCCGAGCACACGCACCCCGACGGGCGGCGCGCCGCGCAGGGCGACCTCGTCGACGGGCTGCAGGAAGGCACGTGGACGTTCTGGCACGACAACGGCGCCGTCGAGGCGCGCGGCGACTACCACCGCGACGAGCGCACCGGCACGTGGACCCATTGGTACCCCGATGGCACCCTGCGTATGCGCGGCACCTATCGCGGCGAGCGGCAGCAGGGCCTGTGGGAGTTCTGGCACCCGAACGGACGGTTGCAGTGCCGCGGCGAGTACCACGACGGCAGGGAACACGGGGAATGGACCTTCTGGGCCGTCGACGGCACCGAGCTGCAGCGCGGCTGTTTCGACGCCGGCAAACGCTGCCTGCAGTGGAGCGAGTTCACTCCCGCGACCGGGACGACCGCGCGCGGCAAGTATCTCGCCGACGTTCCCGTCGGCACCTGGACCAAGGTCGCCGCCGACGGCACCCGCACGACGCTGTGTTACCCGCTGCCCGACGCCATCCAGGTCGTGCACGAGACATGGGATGACGGCAGCACCCGACGTGAGGGTTTCGTGCGCGACGGCGTGCCCTTCGGCATGTGGGTCACGCGCCACCGCGGCGGCGCGCTGCGCGCCATGGTGACGTTCGCAGCCGGCACACCGGGCGGCGAACTGCTCACCTGCGACGCCGACGGGCAAGTGCTCGCGCGCGGACCGGTGCAGGACGGGCGAGCCGATGGCACCTGGCTGCTGCGCTCCGCCGCGGGCCTGCAGCCGCAGACCGTGCTACCCGCGCCACGCGCACCGTGGGATCGACAGTGGAGTGAAGCCACGGTCGTCGCCGCCGAGCCGCCGTTGACGGTGGCCGGCCGTTGGCTCGACGAGTTGCTGGCGCCGCGCGAAGTCCTGCCGCAGCCGACCGATCCCACGGCTGTTCCAGAAGCCGCACGGAACGAAGCGCCGTTGGCGCCGACCGACCCTGGCGCCTGGACCGCGCGCGAACGCGCCGAACTGACCATCTACCGCCGCTACTACCGCGACGGCTGGCTGCCGCGCAAACACCAGGCGGGTCGGTTGTACGGCGGCGCTGCGGACAGCCGCCGGCTGGGCACGGGCGACGCGACGTTGTCAGGCACACTGGTCGGCAAGCCGCTGCCGCACACTTCCTTCCCGACCGCCGACGGCAAGCTCCTGGACCTCGCAGTGTTCCGTGGCAAGCGGGTGTTGTTGGTCGTGCTGCGCGGCTTCACCACGCAGGTGTGTGTCTACTGCTTTGCGCAGACCGCCGAGCTGGCGCCGCTGGCAGAACAATGGCGCCAGCTCGACTGCGAGGTGGTGGTGATGTTTCCGGGCAACAAGAGCCGGATGCAGGCGTTCGCCGCTGCCTGTGCGCGGGAGTTCGGTGACACCACCGCCCCCTACCACCTCGTCTACGACCCCGACCTCGAGCTCGCCAAGGCGCTCGGGCTGGTCGGCAACCTCGCGCGCCCGGCCTCGTTCGTGCTCGACCAGAACGGCATCGTCAGACACGCGTACGTCGCCGAGAGCATCGAGAACACGGCGGATCGCCCCGCTGCGAGTGAACTGTTGCGCTGGGTCGAGGCCACGCGCTGACGCAGCTTGGCGGATTCAGTCTTCCGGCGGCGGATCGATGATCGGAATCTCCTCCGCATCAGGTTCCGGCGGCGCCGCCTGCACGCGGTCCTCGGGATTCACCTGCACGACGCGACCGCGGAACTTCTCGATCACGCGCGTCGTCGTCGGCCCTGGCTTGGCGTCCTTGGCCAACACACGCGGCGCGGGGTTCGCACCGACGCTGCCCCCCTCGACGCCACCCTCACCACCGAAGTCGAACGTGACCTGCACCTCGCGACCGACGAGGTCGCGCAGCACCTTGGTCACCTCCTGCTGCACGGGCACCGCCTGCAACCGATCGCGGTACATCTTGCGTTCGGCGAGCACCACGACCTTGACGACGTCACCGGCCCCCGGACCGTCGATGCGGCAGAATTCGAGGGCCGTATGCATCAACGGATTGCTGTGGTAGTGCGCGAGCAGTCTGGTGCGCAGGTCGGCGGTGGCCGGAACCGAAGGGGCCGAAGCCGCGACCGACGGTGACGCTGCCTTGCCGAACATCGGCGCATTGCCAACGGGCGCCGCGGGCCGCCCCGGTTGCGGCCGCGGGTTGTCGCCGGAACTGCGGGGGGCAGGCGCCACACCCGCGGGCATCGCGCGCGCCTCGGCGACGAGGTCGGCCAGGCTCGGCAGCAGCCCGGCCTGGGCCATGCGCACCAACGCCAACTCGAGCACGACGCCGCGGTCCTCGAGACGCCGCAACCGTTCACGGCCCAGGATGCCAGCGGAGATCATCGCGTCGAGCTGGTGCAGTTCGGCACCCGCGGCCAGGGCCACCAATTGCTCGCGGATCGCGCCGGTCGTCGGCACCAACGTGGTGTCGTCGCCATCGACCTTGAGCAGCATCACCGAGCGCAACGTCTCGACCAGTTCGCCGAGCGCCTCACGTTCGTCGATGCCCTGCTGCTGCAGATCACGCGCGAAGCGCAACCCGGCGCCGACGTCGCCGGCCAGCAGCGACCGCGCAACCGCGACAGTCCCCTCGACGCCGACGCGCGACACCAGCGAGCGATACGCGGCCAGGTCGAACTTGTCACCGAGGTCACGGGCCAGCGGCAGGATCCGTTCGAGCGCGGTCTCGGCATCGCGCACGCCACCGCGCACCGAGCCGGCGATCTCGGCGAGCACGTCGTCGCCCAGGGTCACGCCCTCCTTCTCGGCGATCATGTGCAGCCGCCGCTGCAGGTCGGTCTCGCCGACGCGGCGGAACAGCAACACCTGGCAGCGCGAACGGATCGTCTCGGGCACCTTGTGCAACTCGGTCGTGGCGAGCACGAACACGACCCCGGGCGGCGGCTCCTCGAGCGTCTTGAGCAGGGCGTTGAAGGCGCCCTTCGACAACATGTGCACCTCGTCGAGGATGAACACCTTGTAGCGCGAGCGCATCGACGCGAACGCCGAGTGCTCGCGCAGCGCACGCACGTCGTCGACGCCGTTGTGCGAGGCCGCGTCGATCTCGACGATGTCGGGGTTGCTGCCGGCCTGGATCGACCGGCACAGCTCACACTCGCCGCACGGCGTCGGCGTCGGCCCGTGTTCGCAATTCAGGCACCGGGCCAGGATGCGGGCCGAGGTGGTCTTGCCGACGCCGCGGCTGCCCGAGAACAGGAACGCGTGGGGAATGCGATGCTGCGCCAGGGCCACGCGCAGCGACTGCAGCACCTCGTCCTGCCCGACCATCTCGCCGAACGTCTGCGGGCGGAACCGCCGCGCGACGACGAGATAAGGTTCGTCCGTTCCGTCCTTGCCAGGGCCACCGACCATGGCCGCAGCATCGCGCATCGCGGCGTCCAGCGGAAGGGTTCGTGGAAGAGTCCGCGGTCCCGTGCAACAGGTCGTTGCACCGGCCGCGGACCACGGCTACAAGGTTCGTCCCCAATCGCCGCCCAGGCGCCCCGGACCACGAGCCAGACTCATGAACCGGTGCGAGCAAGCGGTGTGCGGAGAGGTGACCGAGCGGCTTAAGGAGCTCGCTTGGAAAGCGAGTGCAGCCCAAAAGGTTGCCGGGGGTTCGAATCCCCCCCTCTCCGCCATTTTGTGACTGTTCGTTGCGAACGGCTCGCGAAGGTGGGGTCCGCCGGGTCCCGAGCAAGGGGGCGGCGTGAACCTGGTCAGGTCCGGAAGGAAGCAGCCATAAGCGTGCAGCTTCTTGTGCCCGGGGTGCCTGGTGGGTTCCACCTTCGCGGGCCGTTGGCTCTTCCCCTCGCCGACAGCTGCGTCGCCAGCGCTACTTCGTCAGCGGCAGCAGCTCGATCTTGCGGAACTCGCAGCGCACGCCTTCGGCCTGGATGGCGATCTGGCCGCGGTCGGCCGTGCAATCGGTGCCCGCGTTCACGAGCGCACCGTTGACCCAGATCGTGATCTGCCGACCGCGGCATTCGATCACCATCTCGTTCCACTCGCCCACCGGCTTCTCGCTGCCGTCGGTCAGGTTGAGGATGCGGCGGCGTTGGCCCTCCTCGACACCCCACTTGTCCTTCGGGCCGCGCCGCGCCTCCATGTCGGGCACGGTGATGTCCTCGCCGATGCACCAGAAGTCACCCGCGTTGTCGGCGAGCAGCTGGCACTCGATCGACGCCGGGAACATCTTGTAGAGGCGCCGCGGTGTCGAGCAGTGCACCAGCACGCCGCAGTTGCCGGGTTTGTCGGGCCAGCGCCAGTCGACCGTCAGGCGGTAGTCCGCGTAGCTCGCGTCGGTGATCAGGTGCCCCTCGGGCGTGCCGCACGAGATCAAGAGCCCGTTCTCGACGACGAACGACGGCTCGACCTGCTTGCCGCCGTCGGCGGCTGGAATGTCGAGGTGCCAGCCGCTGAGGCCATGGCCGTTGAAGAGGGCGATCGGCGTTGGCCCCGCGGGCGCGGTGCCGCAGGCGACCAACAACAGCAGGGAGGACAGCGCGGCGACGGAGGAGGGCGACATGGCGCGAAGACTACGCCGCAGGCCGCGCGACGCAGCGAGGCGCCGAGTGTTTTGTGCTCGGCTCAGCCGGTGCGCACGCCCGGCGCCTTGGCGCCGCCGAGCAGACCGTCCACGGCGAGGTCCTCGTCGAGATCCGGCCAGTGGATGCCGCTGCCATCAGCGATCAACCGCCAGTTGGCCCGCTACGCTGCCGTGCCGCGCTGCAGTCGCGGGAACCAGGACAGCGGCACATGCAGCCGACGGCCGTCCGCGAGGTGAACCTCGAGTTCGCGGTCGTCCACGGCGACCCTCGTCGCCTTCGCCTGGGTGCTATTCGAAGTGGTCATGCCACGCCTCCAGCAATCTGTTGCAATGCGTTTCCACAATGGCCCTGATGCGGTGGATCTTGGGCACACGTATCCCGCGGGAACCGGCGAAGGATACCGGCTCCAGCCAGAACTTCGAAGGTGCCGTCACCTACGGCCGCCACAGCGCCGCCCGGAACGCCGCCTCCTTGGTGCCCCGGAAGATCGTGTGGTGCTCGAGGTCCTGGCGCGGCGCGTAGGTCCACTGCAGATCGTGCGGCTGCTGCTCCTGCAGCACCGCAGCGAGCTGGTCGCAGTACGGCGCGATGTCGGTCTCGTTGGCCGTCGTGAACCACAGCCGCCGCGGTCGTTGGGTCTTGGCGTTGACGAGCGACGCCGCGCGGCGCACGAGGTCGTGGTCGTTCCACCACAGGCTCGGGCTCATCGCGATACAGATGTCGAAGGTGCCCGGCGACAACAGGAACGTCTCGATCACGAACAGGCCCGCGAGCGACTCGCCGACGATCGCGCGCTGTCCGGTGCAGTGGTAACGCAGCTCGATCTCGGGGATCAGCTCGCTGGTGACGAACTTGCGGAACGCCTCCGCACCGCCCACCACGGGCGCGACCTCGCGATCCTTGGCGACCTCGGTCGGCCCGGTCAGGTCGCGACGCCGCTGCGTGTTCTCGATGCCGACCACGAGGCACGGCGCGATCGCGCCTTCCTTGATCAACGCGTCGACGGTGTTGGTGATGTGCGGGAAGTCCTCTTCGACGCCGCCGTCGGGCATGTAGAGCACCGGGAACGAGTCGCTCGCGTCTTGGTAACCAAGCGGCAGGTAGACGTTGATGCGGCGTTGCTCGCCGAGCACGGTCGAGTCGATCCCGAAGGTGTCGTGCGGCAGGATCGGGTCGCTGGTGAGCGGCGGCTCCGAGCAGGCAGTGGACCACAGGATCACGCAGCACAGGCAAACAGCGCGGGCGAGGCACGGCATGCGTTCTCCTTACCCGCGCCACCGCGAGATGCGAACAACCGACCCCCGGGTCATTCGTAACGACCGCGACCGACGATGCGGGTCTACCCTTTGCGCAGTTCGAGTTCGAACCGCTGGGTATGCGTCGCCGCCGCGAGCGCATCCGCCAGTTCCCGCGCGTGGGTCGTCACCACGACCTGGCTGTGTTTGCTGGCCGCGGCGATCAGGTCGGCCAGCACCGGCAACACGTCGACATGCAGGCTCGTCTCGGGTTCGTTGAGCACCAGCAGCTCTGCGGGGCGCGGGCTGCAGAGCGCCGCGAGCAGGCACAAGAAGCGCAGCTGCCCGTCGGAGAACTCGGCGGCGCGCAGCGCGCGACTCACGTGGGGCACATCGAGCAACACCTCGAAAGCGGCACGTTCGTCATGCACGATGCTCAGGCGCGTACCGGGAAACGCGCGGTCCAGCCAACGGTCGATCGACCGCTCTCCTGGCGGGCCGATGCCGAGTTCGGCGATGGTCTGCAGGGCCGCGGCGAGATCGCGTCCGTCGTGCCCGAGCACCGGCGTGAACACCCCGAGCTGCGGTTGTCGCAACGCCGATTGCTCGTCGGTGCGGAACTGATGGTAGAAGCGCCAGGCGAGGATGCGCTGCCGCAGCGACGCGAGTTCCGGGAACTGCGCCGGGTCGTGCAGCTGCCCGAGCGCGGCCTCACTTCGTGCCAGGTCGTGTGGATAGTCGACCACGCGGCCGTCGCCGTCGCGGACCAGGGTGCGGACCCCGCTGCGTTCGAGGAACATCACGGGACGATCGTTCGTCAGCAACTGCAGGCGTTCTCCCACCACGAACGGATCGAGCCTGAACGCGGTGCTCGGCCCCGCCGGCGTCATGCCGATCTCGAGCTCGTAGCGCCAATCGTCGAGCGTGCACCCCAGCGTCACGGTCGGGCACGGACGCGGCTCGTCGATCGCGGTCATCACCGACGGCAGACCGCCCTCGGCGACCAGCGAACGGCTCAGGTTGCCGGCCGCGGCCTCGGCCAGCAGCCGCACCGCGCGATAGAGGTTGCTCTTGCCCGAGCCGTTGGCGCCGACCAGCAGCGTCACGCGCTGAAGGTCCAACTTCAGGTAGCGCACCGAGCGGTAGCCGGGCAAGAACAGCTGCGTCAGCAAGTGAGGGGACCCTGGGTACGCACGTGGCACGGTCGCGGTGGCGGCTCGTTCCGTCAAGGTGCACGCTTGGACGGTGTCGACGGCGTGCTCATGCAGCGCGGCAGCCCCGCGCCTATCCTCCCTGCCCCGCGCCACCGGGCTTCGCAGCGATTGTGGGAGTGCCCCGATGCGATGCGGCGGTGGTCGAGCAGCGTTCGGAACGCCGCACGCAACAACCAGGCGAAGCCGTTGCCCGCGGGGTCGAAGCTCTCGCGCAGCCGCCAGACCTTGGCGTATGTCTCCTGCAGCACGTCCTCGGCGTCGGCGGGCGCCAGCCGGCGCAGGAAGTCGAGCACGCCCCGCCGCTGCTCCTCGAGCAGGCGAACGAACGCGGCATCGTCGATGCGGGGTGACACGACCTTGGAGCTCATCGGCAGACGCCGGATCTACCGCCGCGGGGCGGTCGCCGGGTGCACGTTCTTGCCAACGCCGGCAGGACTTCGGCCGTGGTGCGGTCGCGGCCGCGTTGTTCCCAAGGACGGGCGAGGCTAGCCTGCGCGACCACTCGTCGCCAAGGAGACACCTTCGTGCCCAGGTTCCACGTCCATGCCGTTCTCGCCGTAGCCTTCAGTTTCCTCGCGAACCTGCAGGCGCAGGAAGCCGACGCCGCGCTGCCTGGGCTGACCTGGGAACAGCTCGCGGCTCGACCCGAGTTGTGGCCGCAGACGGTCCAGATCAACAAGGCCGGAAGGATCGCGGGAGTGGACGTCGCACCGGGTGTGGACTACGAAGTCACGGAACTGGACGCGAGCAGCCTCACGTTCCTGCTGCCCGGCAAGGATGCGAGCGCCAAGGTCCGGCCGACGGAGTGCAACGCGCTCGAAACGGTGAACGCCGCGTTCGCAGCGATGACACCCGAGGAACGGGCCCTCGACGTGAAGGCGATCGCCGCTCGCGCCGACCTGTGGCCGGCCAAGGTGGCACTCGCGCATCGCGTGGCGTACGGCAACAGCCAGACCGTGGTGCGCGCGGATCGCGGCTACGAACTCGACTTCGGCGTGTTCGACGGCAAGTGGGTGCGCGTGAGCGATCCGCGTGGCCAGCAGTTTCCCGCCTTGCCGCTGCACACCACGGACCTCGCGGCGCGAGTCCGGCAGGCGTTGCGTGACGAGCGCAAGAGCGAAGGCCACCGCGTGCTCGCCGAACTGAACGGCAAGCTCGTCAACCTCGCATCGGGCAAGAAGACGAAGGTCGACGCCAAGCGCCCTCCCGAGAACGTGCTGCTGTTCTTCTCCGCGGGGTGGTGTGCGCCGTGCCAGAAGTTCTCGCCGCAGCTCGTGGAACTCTTCAGCAAGCACAAGCGCGATGCCGGCAAGCGGTTCGTGGTGATCTGGGTCAGTCGCGATCGCGACGAGGCGGGCATGAAGGCCTACGCCAAGCAACACGAGTTCCCCTTCCTCGGCGTCGCGTGGAAGGAGCTCGGCGAGATCCCGCTCACGATGGCACACAAGGGCAGTGGGATCCCGCACCTGCTGCTACTCGACGCCAAGGGCGCTGTCGTCGCCGACAGCTTCGACGGCGAGGACTACAAGGGGCCAGCCAGCGTTCTCGACGTTCTCGCGAAGCGCCTCGAGCAGAAGCGCTGACGCGGCGCTCCTGGGGCGCGGAACCATTGCCGCATGCTCGCGCCGGCGCACGGCCCCGCGTCTGATACCCGGCCCACCCCCGCGCTGCTGCCCATGCCCAACTTCCTCCCGTGGCTGCTCGCCCTCGTCGTTGCGTTGCCCCTTCTGCCCGCCCAAGATCCGGCGATGCCCCAGCAGGAGAAGGCCACCTCCGACCCCAATCTCTGGCTCGAAGACGTCACCGGCGACAAGGCCCTCGACTGGGTGCGCGCCCGCAACCAGGAAAGTTCCGAGGTGCTGGCCGCGAGCGAACTGTTCACCGAGCTGCAGAGCAAGATCCTCGCGATCCTCGACTCGACCGAGCGCATCCCCTACGTCGCGCGGCGCGGCTCGCACTACTGGAACTTCTGGCAGGACGCCAAGAACCCGCGCGGCCTGTGGCGGCGCACGACGCTGGCAGAATACGAGAAGGACGAGCCGCAGTGGGAAGTCGTGCTCGACCTCGACGCACTCGGCAAGGAAGAGGGAGAGAACTGGGTCTGGAAGGGCGCCTCGTTCCTGATGCCCGACCGCACACGGTGCCTGCTGTCGCTGTCGCGCGGCGGCGCCGATGCGGCCGTGGTGCGTGAGTTCGACGTCACCACCAAGAGCTTCGTGCAAGGCGGCTTCGTGCTGCCGGAAGCCAAGTCCATGACCTCGTGGCGCGACCGCGACTCGATCTACGTCGCCACCGACTTCGGGCCCGGCTCGATGACCGAGTCGGGTTACCCGCGCATCGCCAAGCTGTGGCGCCGCGGCACACCGCTGGGTTCGGCCGAGACCGTCGCCGAGGGCGACGCGCAGGACGTCTACCTGACGGCGATGCGCGACCAGACCAAGGGCTGGGAACGCGACTTCGTCTACCGCGCGACGACGTTCTTCACCAACGAGATGTTCTTGCTGCAGGACGGCAGGAAGGTGCGCATCGACAAGCCCGACAGCGCCAACGCCAACGTCTACCACGACTGGCTGCTGCTCGAGCTGCGCGACGACTGGCAGGTCGCGGGCACGACGCACGCCGCGGGCTCGCTGCTCGCGTGCAAGCTCGACGCCTTCCTGGCCGGAACGCGCACGTTCGACGTGCTGTTCGCGCCGACCGAACGCACCTCGCTGGCCGGCTTCTCGCCGACCAAGAACCACATCCTCGTCAACGTGCTCGACAACGTGAAGAACCGCATCTTCGTGCTCACCCACGAAGACGGCGGCTGGCGGCGCGACACGCTGCCGGGCCTGCCCGAGTTCGGCACGATCAGCGCGTCGGCGGTCGACGACGAGGAAGGTGACGACTACTGGCTGACGATCACCGACTATCTGACGCCGACGAGTCTGTGGCTCGGCACCATCGGCGGCGGTGTCGCGCGGCAGCTCAAGAGCCTGCCCGCGTTCTTCGACGCGGAAGGGCTCGTCGTCGAGCAACGCGAGGCGCGCTCGAAGGACGGCACGCGCGTGCCCTACTTCGTCGTGCACAAGAAGGACATCGCGCGCGACGGCAGCAACCCGACGCTGCTCTACGGCTACGGCGGCTTCGAGATCTCGATGACGCCGGGTTACAGCGCCACCGCCGGCGCGTGCTGGCTCACCAGGGGCGGCGTCTACGCGATCGCCAACATCCGCGGCGGCGGCGAGTTCGGCCCGAAGTGGCATCAGGCCGCGCTCAAGCAGCACCGCAACAAGGCCTACGAGGACTTCGCCGCGGTCGCCGAGGATCTCGTCGCCAACAAGCTCACCAGCAAGGACCACCTCGGCATCCAGGGCGGCAGCAACGGCGGCCTCTTGATGGGCAACATGCTGACGATGTATCCGCAGCTGTTCGGCGCCGTCGTCATCCAGGTGCCGCTGCTCGACATGCTGCGTTACCACAAGCTGCTCGCCGGTGCGTCGTGGATGGGCGAATACGGCGACCCCGACGTGCCCGAAGAAGCGAAGTGGCTGCGGCGCTACTCGCCCTACCACAACCTCGACCCCAAGGCCGACTACCCCAAGGTGCTGCTGACGACGTCGACGCGCGACGACCGCGTGCACCCGGGCCACGCGCGCAAGTTCATGGCGCGGCTCATGGAGCAGGGCCACGACGCGCTCTACTACGAGAACATCGAGGGTGGCCACGGCGGCGCCGCGGACAACAAGCAGGCCGCGTTCATGGCGGCGCTCGCCTACACGTTCTTGTGGCAGCAGCTGCGGTGACTGGGCACGCCCTCCCTGCCACCCTTCGCCAGCACGGGCACCACATGGAAAGCTGAACGCCTGTCGTTCAGGTTTCCTGGATGGGAGCCCTGCGGAGTGACGCTCTGCGGGCACGACCGGCCAACCGTGGCGGGAGACCGAAAAAATGGCGGAGAGGGGGGGATTCGAACCCCCGGTACACTCGCGTGCACACTGGTTTTCGAAACCAGCTCATTCGGCCACTCTGACACCTCTCCGCGAGGATCCTTGGCCGCGCTGGGGAGCGTGGCCGGCAAATGAGGCGAGGCATCGTGCCGAAGCACCCGGTGCATTTCAACGGACAAACGGGACGGTCGAAACGGTCCGCAGGTCAGCCCGCGACCGGTCCGTCGCCACCGCGCTTGCCGCGGAAGAAGGCGCGCAACCGCGCGGCGCTGGCTTGCTGTTCGAGACCTTCGTGGACCTCGCAGCGGTGGTTCAGGCGCTGGTCCTCGAGCACGGTGCCGAGCGAACGAACGGCGCCGAACTTGGGGTCGCGCGCCGCGAACACGACCCGCCGCACGCGCGTGTGCAGGATCGCGCCGGCGCACAGGAAACACGGTTCGAGGGTGCAATAGAGCACGGCGTCGGGCAGCCGCTTCTCCCCCACCGTCGCCAGCGCCTGCTGCAGCGCCTCCATCTCGGCGTGAGCGAGCGGCGAACGCAGCTCTTCGACGCGATTGCGCCCCTCACCGACGACGGTCCCGCCGAGCACCACGACGGCGCCGACCGGCACCTCGTCGGCAGCCGCAGCCTCGTCGGCGAGCTGCAGGCAGCGCGTCATCCAACGCGCGTCTTCTTCGCTTGTGGGCGGCATAGGGCTCATCTATCGTCGCGCACTCCACCGATACCGGGAACTGTGAGCAAGCGCGACTTCCTTTCGACAGCCGATCTCAGCCGCCGCGAACTCGACGATCTGCTCGAGCTGGCGGCGCGCATCAAGGGCAAGCGGCCGGGCCAGGTGCTCAGCGGCAAGACCCTGGGCATGCTGTTCTTCCAACCCAGCCTGCGCACCCGTGTGTCGTTCGAGACGGCGATGGTGCAGCTCGGCGGCCACTGCATCAACCTGTCGAGCAACGACCTCTACGAGCTCGAGCCGCAGGAACAGGCGGTCATGGACGGGCGCGCGGAGGAGCACGTCATGGACGCTGCGCGCACCCTGTCGCGTTACGTCGACGCGCTCGGCGTGCGTTCGGCAGCACGCGTCGGCACCTGGGAGTTCGATCGCCAGGAACTGCTGCTGCGCAGCTACGCGCGTTACGCATCGGTGCCGGTGATCAACCTCGAGACCAACATGGGCCACCCGTGCCAGGCGCTCGCCGACGTGCTGACGATGCGCGAGAACCTGGTGTCGCTCAAGGGCCGCAAGCTGACGCTGCTGTGGTGCAACCACCCCGAGCCCAAGTCGCTGGGCCCGACGCACTCGATCCTCGAGGTCGCGGCGATGATGGGCATGGACGTCACCTTGGCCCACCCGCTGGGCTTCGAGGTCGACGGCGAGGTGCTCGAGCGCAGCAAGACGCTGGCGCGCGACAGCGGCGGCGCGGTGCAGGTCGTCAACGACAAGGACACCGCGGCGCGCGGTGCCGAGGTGCTCTACGCGCGGTCGTGGGGCTGCATCAAGCACTGGGACGACGACGAACGTGAGGCGATGGTCAAGCGCTCGCTGCAGGACTGGAAGGTCGACGAAGCGCTGATGGCCAAGACCAAGGATGCGCTGCTCATGCATCCGCTACCCGTGCGTCGCAACGTCGCCGCCACCGATGGCGTGCTCGACGGACCGCGATCCGTGATCTACGAACAGGCCGCCAACCGCACCCACGTGCAGAAGGCGTTGCTCATGCAGTTGCTGAAGTGACGGCGCGGGCGAACCCTTCCGCCCTGGCCACGGCCGCGAGGCCTTCCTGCAGGCCGATGCGCGGCGAGAAGCCCAGCGCCGCGCGTGCCGGCGCTCCGTCGGCGACCCAGCCGGGCGCGCCGATCTCACGCACCTTGTCGCGGTTGAAGTAACCCGGCCGGCGACGCAGACGCGCCACGAGGTCGCTGGCGCAAGCAGCTGCCGCGGCCAGGGCCATCGGCACCGGCAGCAGGCGGGCGCGGCGACCGCAGGCGAAGGCGATCGCGCGCGAGAACGCATGCGTGTCCGTGCGCTCGGGGCCGTCGAGCGGCAGCACCGCGCCGGCGACGCGGCGTTCGATCGCTGCCAGCAACGCCGTGACGACGTCGTCGGCGTGGATCACCGAGATCGGCGCGGCGCGGCGCGGCACCACCACCAGCGGCGCCGTCGCCTGCTGGAACAGCAACTGCGTGGCGCCGTCGCCGGGGCCATAGACCACCGGCGGCCGCACGATCGTGTGTGCCAGCCCCGCGCGCAGCAGTTCGAGTTCGCCGCGCAGTTTGCTCGCGCCGTAGGCGGAGACCGGGCGGCAGTGTGCTGCAGGCGCCGCCGAGCCGGCGCCGTCCACACTCGGACCGGCGGCAGCAAGCGACGAGACGTGCACCACGAACGCCTGCGGCGCGACTTCACGGACCGCGGTGTAGAGCCGGCGTGTGCCCTCGACGTTGACCGCCTCATAGCCCTGGCTGCCGAACGCCTTCAGTGAACCGGCCAGGTGCACGACCAGATCGGCGCCCGCGACGGCGCTGGCGAGCGCGGCCGCGCCCTGCGGATCTCCCAGGTCGCCGCTGCGCAGCGACGCGCCGGGCAACCCCAGTCGCTCAGCCCGCGCCGGGTCCCGAACCAGCAGCCGCAGGCGGGCGGGCGCAAATCCCGAAGCCAGGAGCGCCCTGGCAAGGGCGCCGCCGAGGAAACCGGTGGCGCCGGTCAACAGGAGGGTAGAGTTGGAGTCGAGAGGCAAGTATCTCAGGCAATTCTAGACGCTTCCCAGGCGACAAAGGCTTTGTCACGGCCGCGTCCCGAATCTACCATCCCCGCCCCGGACCTTGGATATCTTCCAGAAATGCGATGGTTTCACGCGCGCCCAGGAGCTGCAAGCGGCCGGGCTGTACGCGTATTTCATCCCCCTGGCCGGGAGTGAGGGCACAGAGGTCGAGATCGGCGGTCGTCGCCTGATCATGATCGGTAGCAACAACTACCTCGGCCTCACCCACCACGAGCACGTGCGCCAGGCGGCGATCGACGCCGTGCGCCGCTACGGCACGTCGTGCTCGGGGTCCAGATTCCTCAACGGCACACTCGAGCTTCACGAAGAGCTCGAGCGGCGGCTGGCGGCCTTCATGGGCATGGAGGCCACGCTGTGCTTCTCGACGGGCTTCCAGACCAACCTCGGGGCGATCTCCTCGATCTGCGGCAAGGACGACCTGATCTTCTGCGACCGCGAGAACCACGCCTCGATCATCGACGGCTGCCGGTTGTCGTTTGCCGAGGTGCGCAAGTTCCGCCACAACGACATGGTGGACCTCGAGTCCCAGCTGCAGCGCGCCAACAACCGCGGCGGCAAGCTGATCATCGTCGACGGCCTGTTCTCGATGATGGGCGACCTGGCGCCGCTGCAGCAGATCCGCGAGCTCGCCGACCGCTACGGCGCCCGGCTGATGGTCGACGAAGCCCACTCGATGGGCGTGCTCGGTCACCACGGCCGCGGCGCCGCCGAACACTGCGGCATCGAGCCGGACCTGGTGATGGGCACCTTCAGCAAGAGCTTCGCCAGCCTGGGCGGCTTCATCGCCGGCCCCAAGCGCGTGATCGAGTTCATGAAGCACCAGTCACGACCGCTGATCTTCTCGGCGGCGATCGCCCCGCCCTCGGCGGCGGCTGCACTGGCGGCCCTCGACCTGATCGAGGCGCGACCCGACATGCGCCGACGCGTGCTGCAGATCGCACACCGCGTGCGCACCGGCCTGCGCGAGATGGGTTTCCAGACGGCCGGCACGCTGGCCAGCCCGATCGTGCCCGTGATCGTCGGCAACCAGGAACGCATGCTGCACCTGTGGCGCGCGTTGTTCGAATGCGGCCTGTTCACCAATGCGGTGACGCAACCGGCCGTGCCGATCGGTCAGGACCTGATCCGCACTTCGTTCATCGCCAGCCACACCGACGCCCAGGTCGACGAGGTGCTGCAGCGCTTCGGTGAAGCCGGGCGCAAGGTCGGCATGCTCGGCGCAGCCGTCGATTCGTCGGCTGGCCATTCGTCGGCTGGCGATGCGTCAGCCGCCCCCTCGGCGCAGGCTGCCGGGCAGTAGCCCGCACGGCATGGCAGCGAGGGAAGGCTTGGGCGCAAGGGCCAGATTCCGGAATGGCTAATTCCGTTTTCGGGCCGATAATGGAATCGTGTACCCCAGAATCCTAGTGCCACCGCCGGAGAAGAGCTTCTTCCTCTTCGGCCCACGCGGCACTGGCAAGACGGCGTGGGTTCGGACAAACCTGCCCGACGCGACCTACGTCGACCTGCTGGAAGCCGAGACCCACGCCCGCCTGCTCGCGAGCCCGGCACGACTGGAGTCCTTCGTGACGAATGACTCCGGCTGGGTCGTCATCGATGAGGTGCAACGGATCCCGGCCCTCTTGGACGAAGTGCATCGCCTGATCGAGTCCAAACGCATGCGCTTCGCCCTCACGGGATCGAGCGCCCGAAAGCTCCGGCAGAAGGGAACCAACCTACTCGCCGGCCGCGCCCTGACGCGCTTCATGCATCCCTTCGCAGCTGGCGAACTCGGCGACGACTTCCGCTTCGAACATGCCCTCGCATTCGGCTGCCTACCACCGGTCTGGGTCGAGGCGGACGCGCGTGGCTTCTTGGCGAGCTACGTCAGCACCTATCTCCGGGAAGAAGTCCAGCAGGAGGGTCTCACCCGGAACCTCAGTGCCTTCACTCGATTCCTGGAGGCTGCATCGTTCTCGCAGGCCGCAGTGCTCAACATCGCCGAGGTCGCGCGCGAGTGCGCCGTCGATCGTAAGGTGGCCGCGAACTACTTCACGATCCTCGAAGATCTGTTGTTGGCCATCCGCCTGCCGGTGTTCAGTCGGCGGGCCCAACGCGCGTTGGTCACACATCCCAAGTTCTTCTTCTTCGACGCCGGGGTCTTCCGCGCGATCCGCCCGCGTGGTCCGCTGGACTCGCCCGACGAGATCGGCGGTATCGCTCTGGAGACGCTCGTGCTCCAGCAGCTGCGAGCTCTCAACGACGCCCTCGATCTGGGCTACTCACTGTCGTACTGGCGCACGCAGGGCGGCACCGAGGTCGACTTCGTGATCTATGGCGACCGGGGCCTCTTCGCCTTGGAGGTGAAACAATCGCGATCCCTACGCGGACGGGACCTGACCGGTCTGCGGGCGTTCCTCGAGGACTACCCGATGGCGCGCTGTGCGTTGATCTACGGCGGATCGCGTCCGATGCGGGATGGCTCCATCGATGTCTGGCCCGCCGAGCAGGGGATCGCCAACCTCCGCAGCTGGCTGAGCTAGTTCGTCAGTCCGATCAGTACCGGCTCAACACGGACCGGGGGTGGAGATCCTGCTGGCCCAAAGAGGTCGCAGGCGTAGTTTGGCGACTGCGATGACCGACGCGCCGCCTTTCGTCCACCTGCACGTGCGCTCGCACTACAGCCTGCTGGCAGCGCCGGCCAAGGTCGGGCAGCTGGTCGCGGCGGCGGCGGCGGACGGCCAGACGGCGCTGGCGCTGACCGACAACGGCAATCTGTTCGGTGCGGTCGAGTTCCTCAAGGCCTGCCGCAAACACGGCATCAAACCGATCGTCGGCCAGACCACCTACGTGGCGGCGCGAACGCGCCGGGAGACCGCGGGAGCAGACAATCCCACCCACGACCTCACGCTGCTCGCCGAGAACGACGTCGGCCTCGCCAACCTGCGGCAGCTGTCGGGGCGTGCCTGGCTCGAGGGCTTCAGCTACCGACCGCGCGTCGACCGCGAACTGCTCGCCGAGCACAAGGAGGGCATCATCGCCCTGTCGGGCACGATCAGCTCGCAGATCGCCAGCTCGATCCAGCAGGGTGACATCGACGGCGCGAGGCGCACGGCGGTGCAGCTGCGCGACCTGTTCGGCCCGGACAACTTCTTCTTCGAAGTCGCCGAAACCGGCTACGAAGCCCAACACCGCGTCAGCGAAACCCTGCGCCGACTCGGCGCCGAACTGGGCATCGGCTGCGTCGCCACCAACGACGTGCACTACATCAAGCCCGAGGACTGGCTGGCGCAGGACATCATGCTCTGCATCCGCAGCGGCAAGCCGGTCACCGACCCGCAGCGCTTCCGGATGAGTTCGCGCGAGCTGTTCTTGAAGTCGCGAGCGCAGATGGCGGCGGCGTTCTCGGCCTGGCCCGAAGCGATCGCCAACAGCGTCGCCATCGCCGAGCGCTGCAACGTCGACATGGAGTTCGGTGTCTACCACGTGCCGGTGTTCCAGCCGCCCGATGGCAGCACACCCGACGCCTACTTCGAGCGGCTGTGCTTCGAGGGCGCCCGGCATCGCTACGGCGAGATCACCGCGCCGATCCGCGAACGGCTCGACTACGAGATGGGCGTGATCAAGAAGCTCGGCTTCGTGAGCTACTTCCTGATCACGCAGGACTTCATCGACAAGGCGCGGTCGCTGGGCATCCCGGTCGGACCAGGCCGCGGCTCGGCCGCCGGCTCGATCGTCTCGTACTGCCTGCGCATCACCGATGTCTGTCCGCTCCAGTACGCGCTGCTGTTCGAGCGCTTCCTCAATCCGTCGCGCATTTCGATGCCCGACATCGACATCGACTTCTGCGGCAATCGCCGCGAAGAAGTGATCGAGTACGTGCGGCAGAAGTACGGCGACGACTCGGTCTGCCAGATCATCACCTTCGGCACGATGGCCAGTCGCGGCGTGCTGCGCGACGTCGGCCGCGTGCTCGAGTTCCCCGTGGGCGACATCGACACGATCTGCAAGAAGGTGCCGCAGGGCCCAGGCGCATCGCTCGAAGCGGCGCTGCAGACCGATACCGAACTGCAGCAGATCCGCGACAGCAGTCCGCAACACAAGCGGCTGTTCGAGTTGTCGCTCAAACTCGAAGGCCTGGCCCGCCACTCGTCGATCCACGCCGCCGGCGTGGTGATCGCCGACAAGCCGCTCAAGGAATACGTGCCGCTCGCCAAGAACGGCGACGACGTGATCACGCAGTGGCAGATGACCGAACTCGAGGAAGTCGGCCTGCTGAAGATGGACTTCCTCGGCCTCAAGACGCTGACCATCCTGCAGGAAGGCGTACGCCTGGTGAAGGAGGTGCACGGCATCGAGGTCGACCTCGGCAAGCTGCCGCTCGACGACAAGGAGACCTACGCGTTGATGGCGCGCGGCGAGACGCAAGGTGTGTTCCAGCTCGAATCGAGCGGCATGCGCGAACTGCTGATCCGACTGCGCCCCGACACCTTCGAGGACGTGATCGCGGTGCTCGCGCTCTACCGCCCGGGCCCACTGGGTTCGGGCATGGTCGACATGTTCGTGCGCCGCAAGCACGGCGAGGAGAAGACCGTCTACCCGCATGCCGACACGCAGCCGGTGCTCGAGCCGACTTACGGGGTCATCGTCTATCAGGAACAGGTGATGCAGATCGCCAACATCATCGGCGGCTTCTCGATGGCCGACGCCGACAACCTGCGCAAGGCGATGGGCAAGAAGAAGGCCGACGTGATGGCCAAGTTCAAGGACCAGTTCGTCGCCGGCGCGGTGGCGCAGAAGCACGGCGAGAAGTTCGCGCGGGAACTGTTCGAGACGATGGAGTACTTCGCCGGCTACGGCTTCAACAAGTCGCACTCGACGGCGTACGCGCTGGTCACCTACCAGACCGCGTGGCTCAAGGCCCACTACCCCACCGAGTTCACGGCCGCGAACCTCACGGTCGAGTCCGGCAACAGCGACAAGATCAAGGAGTTCGTCGACGAGGCACGACGCGGCGGCATGCCGATCCTGCCGCCGAGCGTGAACCACTCACGCCGCTACTTCGGCGTCGAAGACGGTTCGATCCGCTACGGCCTGGGCGCGGTCAAGGGTGTAGGCAGCCGCGTCGCCGACGCGATCGCCGAGGAACGCGCCGCCAACGGCCCGTTCTCGGGACTCGAGGACCTGTGTGAACGGCTCGACAGCACCATGCTCAACAAGACCGCGCTCGAGGCGCTGGTGCAGGCCGGCGCGTTCGACGGCATGGGGCGTTCCCGAGCCGGCAACTTCGAGTCGGTGGAGGGTTCGCTGCGCGCGTCGGCGATCGCCCGCGAGGACCGGCGCCGCGGCCAGAAGATGCTGTTCGCACCACCGCCCGCAGCGGCCGCGGGCACGGTCGCTGCGGCCAACGAGCCGGAGTGGCCCGAGCACGACCGTCTCGCCCGGGAGAAGGAGTCCCTGGGCTTCTACCTGTCGGGGCACCCGTTCGAGAAGCGCGGCGGCTTCCTGAGCCGGATCGCGGGCCAGACCACGGCCTCCCTTGCCGGGCTCGAACCCGGCGGCACGGTGCGCATCGCCGGCATGGTCAGCGGCGTGCGCGTGATGCAGATCAAACAAGGCAAGAACGCCGGCCAGAAGATGGCGCGTTTCCTGCTCGAAGACCTGCATGGGCAGGTGGCCGTGACGTGTTTCGCGCGGGCCTACGCCACCCTCAAGGATCGCATCGTCGAGGACGCGATCGTGTTCCTGAGCGGACGCATGGACAAGAACAGCGAGGAGCCCGCGCTGCTGCTCGATCAGATCGAGCCGGCCGCCGAGGTGATGCGGCGCGAGGTCGCGGGGCTGGTGCTGCACTTGTCGGGCGCGACAGCCAGCGAGGCCAACCTCGGGCGCATCATGGAGATCGTCGAGCGCTTCCGCGGCCAGCACCACCTGCACCTCGACATCGAGGAGGACGGCAACTGCTACCGCGTGCGCTGTGAACAGGGCGTGCGCATCGGCGACGAGTTGCTCGACGAACTGGCGCTGCTGGTCGGCCCCGAGCTCATGTCGTTCACGCGCCAGTAGGCGTCGGCGGGCCGATGCGCCGGTGACCGACGCCGGCGAGCGCACGTCCAAGCCGCAGAGCGGACCCGCCAAAACCGCAAAGCGGACCCGTAGGTCCGCGGCGGCCCGGCGAGCCGGGCGAGAAAGCGGCGCTCCAGGGCGCCCAGACGGGGGCTCAGACGCCCGCGGTCTCGTTCGAGGCCACGGCCTCGCTGGCCTTGACCTTCTGCTCGAGCACGTTGTTGTCGACGAGTTCGAACACCACCTTCGTGCCGCCGTCACCGATGCGGTAGTCGGGCAGGCGCAGGATGCGCGTGTAGCCACCCGGACGGTTGGCGAAGCGCGGCGCGATCTCGTCGAACAGCTTCTTCACCGCCGCCTTGTCCTGCAGCAGCGAAACCGCGCGACGGATGGCGTGCAGGCGGGTCTTCTCGGTGGCGCGGCGCGCCAGCGTGATCACCTTCTCGACGTGCGGACGCAGCGCCTTGGCCTTGGCCAGGGTCGTGACGACGCGCTCGTGCATGATGACCGACACCGTGAAGTTCTTGCGCAGAGCGGCGCGGTGCGCCGTGTTGCGACTCAAAGACTTGCCAGCAACCTTGTGCCTCATGACTGCCTCGAATTCCGATCTCTAGCTGTAGTTCTGCGTGCTGTTGGTCAGCGTACTGTTCGTCTGTTCGTTCGCCGGCGGCTCGTTCGCCGGCGTCGGCTACCTGTAGTCGTCGGTGTGCATGCCGAGCGACAGGCCGAGCGCGCTGAGCTTGCTCTTGACCTCCTTGAGGGAGGTCTTGCCGAAGTTGCGCACCTTGAGCAGCTCGGGCTCGGTGAGCGAAACGAGGTCCCGCATCGAAGCGACGTTCTCGCTGTCGAGGCAGTTCTTCGAACGCACCGAGAGCTCGAGCATGTCGATGCTCTTGCTGAGCAGATCGACCATCTCGCGACGCTTGGCGCCCTCGTCGCCTTCCGGCGCCAACACGCCACCCTCGACGGCCAGGTCTTCCTTGAGCTCGAAGTACTGGACGAACGGGTTGAGGTGCTTGCGGTAGATCTTGCTGGCCTCGACCAACGCCATCTCCGGGGAGACGGTGCCATCGGTCCAGACTTCGAGCACGAGGCGGTCGTAGTCGGTCGACTTGCCGACGCGCGTGTTCTCGATCGCGTAACGAACGCGGTGCACCGGGCTGAAGATCGAGTCGACGGGGATCGTGCCGATCTCCTGGTCCTCGGTGACGTTCTCCTCGGCGGTGACGTAGCCGCGACCCTTGCGGACCTGCATCTCGCAGTAGAAGCGCACGTCCTCGGTGAGGGTGCAGATCTTCAGGTCCGGGTTGGCGATCTCGACGTTGTGGTCGCCTTCGATCGCTTCGGCCAGCACCTCGCCCTTCTGGTTGACGTCCAGGCGCAGCGTGGTCGGCGCGTCGGTGTGCAGCTTGACGCGCAGCTTCTTGATGTTGAGCACGATCTGGGTGACGTCCTCGAGCACGCCCGAGATCGTCGAGAACTCGTGCACGACCCCGTCGATGCGCACCCACGTGACCGCGGTGCCTTCGATCGACGACAGCAACACGCGGCGCAGGCCGTTGCCGATGGTCGAACCGAAACCCTTCTCGAAGGGCTCGACCATGAACTTGCCATAGAGATCGGTCGACGTCTCCCGTTCCAGGCGGACCTGGGACGGCAGCTCGAAGTTACGCCAACGAATGCGCATCGGGTGATTCCTTCCTGTCTTGGGTTCGGCTGTATGCGGAGCAGGCTGCGTGATGGTCGGCGCCACTTGCTTCGGGCGCGACTACTTCGAGCACGACTACTTGGAGCACAACTCGACGATGAGCTGCTCGTTCACTTCGACGGTGACATCCTCACGCTTGGGCAACTGGATGACCTTGCCCTTGAGTTCACCAGGCGCGGCTTCGAGCCACGCCGGCAGCGGGCGCCCCTTGTTCATTTCGACGGCCTCGGTGGCCTTCTTCTTGAGCTTCTCGCTGCCACGCACCGAGATCTCGTCGCCGGGGCGGACCAGGTAGCTCGGGATGTCGAGGCGGCGGTTGTTCACGTAGACGTGGCCGTGGGCCACCATCTGGCGCGCATCGAAACGCGAGAAGGCCAGGCCCAGGCTCAGCAGCACGTTGTCGAGACGGCGTTCCATCAGCACCAACAGGTTCTCACCCGTGTTGCCCTTCTGCCGCATCGCCAGCGTGAAGAAGTTCTGGAACTGGCTCTCGAGCATCCCGTAGATGCGCTTCACCTTCTGCTTCTCGCGCAGCTGGGTGCCATAGTCGGTCGTCTTCTTCGGGCGAGTGTGCTGACCGGGCGGATAGTTGCGGCGGTTGACGCCGCACTTCTCCGAGAAGCAGCGCTGTCCCTTGAGGAACAGCTTGACGCCTTCGCGGCGGCAGAGCTTGCAGACGTTGTTGCTGATGCGAGCCATTACGGTGAATTCAGTCGGTGAATGCTGGGGTTGGCGGCGCCACCGGTGACGGCGGCGCCAGTGCGTAGGTCAACGCGTAGATCAGACGCGGCGGCGCTTGCGCGAACGGCAGCCGTTGTGCGGCAGCGGGGTGATGTCCTCGATCGACTTCACTTCGATGCCCGAGTTGGCCAGGGCGCGGATCGCGGACTCGCGACCGGAGCCGGGGCCACGAACGAGCACTTCCATTTCGTGAACGCCCATCTTCTTGCACTTGTCGGCGACCTTCTCGGCCGCGCGCTGCGCCGCGAACGGCGTGCTCTTGCGCGAGCCCTTGTAGCCGATGGTCCCGGCCGAGTCCCAGGCGATGACCTGGCCGGCGTTGTCGGTGACCGTGATGATGGTGTTGTTGAAGGAGGCCTTCACGTGGGCAACGGCCTTGCCGACGTTCTTGCGGACGCGTCCTTTCTTCTTGTCGCTGGGCGAGCTCATGTCACTTCCTCAGGATCTTCTTGTTGGCGACGGTCTTGCGCGGACCCTTGCGACCGCGGGCATTGCTGCGGGTGCGTTGGCCGCGCACGGGCAGACCGCGCCGATGGCGCAGACCCCGATAGCAGTAGATTTCCTTCAGGCGGCTGATGTTCTGCATCGTCAGCCGGCGCAGGGCACCCTCGACCGGATAGTTCTTCTCGAGATGGCTGGCGAGATTCGCCACCTCGTCGTCCTTGAGGTCCTTGGCGCGGACCGCAGGGTTGATGCCGAGGTCCTTGAGCACCTTCTGCGCGATCGCCGGGCCCACCCCATAGATGTAGGTGAGCGCGATCTCGATGCGCTTTTCGTTGGGGATATCTACGCCGAGGAGACGGGGCATACTGGATTACCTTGCTTACTTACCTTGACGCTGCTTGTGTCGGGGGTTCGCGCAGATGACGCGCACGACGCCACGGCGCCGCACGACTTTGCACTGCTCACAGATGCGCCGAACACTTGCTCTGACCTTCACGGTAGTTCTCGCTGTTGGGTGGGATGCGGTTGTGATGATTGAGGCGGGGCTGCTGGCGGATGGGCTGACGGTGAACTGGCTCGTCGTGAGTTGGACTCGTGCGAACCGGGTTCCTGGGATTTGGCGAGGCTGAGGATGCGGGCCCGGCTGGGGTCGAAGGGGGACAACTCGATCATCACTGCGTCTCCCGGCAACAGGCGCGTCAGCACCATCCGGAGATCCTTGGCCGCGTGACCGGTCACTTCGCTTCCACTCATGGTCCGCAAACGAAGCATCCCGTTGTTGAGCCTGGTGAGCACCGTGGCCCGCTGGCCACACTCACCCCGGCGCCGGGGATCCTCCGTCTCGTCCGTCATTGCATCAAGTTCAGCAGCTCCTCGTAGACGACAGAGGGAGACCGATTCGCATCGATCTCCCGCAAGACACCACGCTCACGGTAGTACGCCAGCAAAGGCGCCGTCAGCGTCCGATATTGTTCCAGTCGCTGGGTGATCGCCTCGAGGCGATCGTCCGAGCGTTGCACCAAAGCACCACCGCAGTTGTCGCAGACGTCCGCGACCCTGGTCGGATGGTTGTCCACGTGCCAGATGGCGCCGCACTTGCCGCAGGTCCGACGACCCGTGAGGCGGCCGACGAGCACGCTCTCGGGCACGTCGAAGTAGATCACGTGCGACACGGCGGAGGCCCCCGACAGGGTCCCGTCGAGCGCTTGTGCCTGGGGAAGTGTACGGGGGAACCCGTCCAGGATCCAGGCTTCCCTCGCGTCGGGCTCGGCGATCCGGGCCTGGACCATGCCGATGATCACCTGGTCGGGCACCAGCTTGCCGGCATCCATGAACGACTTGGCCTGGGTGCCGAGCGGGGTGGCCGCGGCAACCTGGGCACGCAGCATGTCGCCGGTCGAGATGTGCGCGATCGAGGCCGCTTCCGCGACCTTCTTCGCCTGGGTGCCCTTGCCGGCGCCGGGGGCACCGAGGAACACACAGCGGGCTCGAACGGCGACGGTCATGGCCTAGCGACGCCCCCAACCGGCGCCCGCCGAGGCGCCGCCCTGATTGCCATCGCCGCCGTCGGCCAGGAAACCCTCGTAGTTGCGCATGACCAGCATGGCGTTGAGCTTCTCGACCATGTCGAGGGCCACACCCACCACGATCAGGATCGAGGTGCCGGACATGAAGTAAATCAGCATCTGGTCCATCTGGCCGCCGCCGCCACCGCCGCCGACCAGGGACGGGAACACCGCGACCAGGGACAGGAACGCCGCGCCGGCCAGGGTGATGCGCACCATCGTGCCCTCGAGGTATTCAGCCGTCGGCTTGCCCGGACGGATACCGGGAATGAACGAGCCGCCTTCCTGCAGGTTCTTGGCGATCTCGCTCGGCTGGAACATCATCGAGGTCCAGAAGAACGAGAAGAAGAAGATCAGGGCCGTGAAGCCGGTGACGAACCAGAAACCGCGCTGGCTGGCGAACGTGTCCGCGAGCCAGTTCCAGCCGAGCGCCTGTCCGATCATGGTCGGAATCACGAGCAGCGCCGAGCCGAAGATGATCGGCATGACACCAGCCTGGTTGACCTTGAAGGGCAGGAAGTGGCGCTGGCCGCCGTAGACGCGCCGGCCGCGCGTGTGTTTGGCTTGCTGGATCGGTATGCGCCGCTGGGCCTTGGTCATGTAGACGACCGCGACCACCGCCACACCCCAGGCGCCGATGAAGAACAGCAGGCTCTGCCAGGCTTCGCGGTCGAGTCCGAACTCGAAGTAGCCGCCGAGCGCCGGGGCGAGGTTGCTGATGATGCCGGCCATGATGATCAGCGAGACACCGTTGCCGATGCCGCGTTCGGTGATCTGCTCACCGAGCCACATGATGAACATCGTGCCGGCGGTCAAAGCCACCATCACGACGATGCAGTAGAGGCCGAACCAGTCGCGCACGCCGGCGTGCAGCAACTTGCTGTCGGTGCCGAGCGCGCCGAAGATCACGAACCACGACTGCACCAGACAGATGCCGACAGTGGCGAGGCGCGTGTACTGGTTGATCTTGCGCTGCCCGCTCGCGCCTTCCTTGGCGATTGCCTCCAGGGACGGCACGGCCTTGGTCAGCAGGCTGAAGATGATGCTCGCCGAGATGTAGGGCATCACGCCGAGTGAGAACAACGTCGCACTCTGCAGCGAGCCACCCGTCAACACGTTCATCATCCCGAACAACCGGCTGACCCCGCTGAGGTTGCCGCTGTTCTTGAACATCTCGACGTGATCGACGCCCGGCAGCGGGATGAAGAAGCCGATCCGATAGACCAACAGCAGGCCCAAGGTGATCAGGAGCTTGTCCCTGATCTCCTTGACCTTGAACAGGTTGGTAATCGACAGGTTCATGGTGCCTCGGTGCTGGTGGTGCTGCGGAAGGGCGGAACGCGAAGACTTGGCTCAGGGACTGACCGGGAACAAGTGCCGCATCACTGGGCGGACTTGGGAGCGCGTGCGCCACGAAGCCGCGGCGCGCCGGGCTTGCGCTTGCTGCCATCCTTGGCGACGAACTTGGGCCGGTGGGCCTTCTTCTCGCGAACGATCACCTTGCCGCCGGCGCGCTCGATCTTCTCGCGGGCCGTGCCCGTGATCGCATCGACCTCGACCGTGACCGCCTTGGTGATCTCGCCATTGCCCAGGACCTTGAACAGATCCGAGTGCTTCTCCTTGGAGGTGAGGCCCTTGGCGAGGATCGCCTCGAGGTTGATCACGGCGCCGGCGTCGAAGACCTCGAGGTCGCTGACGTTGACGATCGTGAACACCAACTCGAAGTTCTTGTTGTTGAAGCCGACCTTCGGCAGGCGGCGGTAGATGGGCATCTGACCACCTTCCCAACCGATGCGCCGCGACCAGCCCGAGCGCGCCTTGGCGCCCTTGTGACCACGACCCGACGTCTTGCCCAAACCGGAGCCGACACCGCGGCCCTTACGCTTGCGTTCGGGGAACGGAAGGCCGAGGGCCTTTGCTTCAGCGAGGTTCATTCGAGGGTCACTCCCCGCAGCGCGACGGTCTCTTCGCGGCTGCGCAGCTTGCCGAGCGCCACGATCGTCGCCTTGACGACGTTGAGCGCGTTGGTCGAGCCGTAGTTCTTGGTGAGGATGTCGGTGATGCCGGCGCGCTCGAGGACCTTGCGCACCGCCTTGCCGGCGATGATGCCCGTGCCCGGCGCCGCCGGAATCAGGCGGACCTTCGTCGAGCAGAACCAGCCTTCGACCGGGTGCGGGATCGTGGTGCCTTCACGGACCACGCGCATGATCTGCTTGCGTGCGTCCTTGACCGACTTCTCGATCGCACCCGGCACTTCACGGCCCTTGCCGTAGCCGATGCCGACCAGTCCGTTGCGGTTGCCCACGACGCTCAGCGCGCTGAAGGAGAAACGGCGACCGCCCTTGACCACGGCGGCCGAGCGGTTGATCGCGACGACATCGTCTTCGACGTCGGCCGCCAGCGACTCGTCGATCGGGATCAGGTTGAACTTGCTCTTCGACATGTCAGAACTCCAGGCCGGCTTGGCGAGCCGCGTCGGCCAAGGCCTTGATGCGGCCGTGATACTTGTAGGCGCCGCGATCGAACGCGACCTTGACGACGCCGGCGCGCTTGGCGCGTTCGGCGAGCAGCGCTCCGACCTTCGCCGCGGCATCGGTCTTGTTGAGCCCTGCGAGCGCGGCCTTGATCTCCTTCTCCGTCGTCGACGCGGCGGCCATCGTGTGGCCGCGCAGGTCGTCGATGACCTGGCAAGAGATGTTGTTCAGGCTGCGGAAGACGGAGAGGCGCGGGCGGGCCGTGGTCCGACGCATCTTCTTGCGAACGGACAACGCCTTGCCGCGGCGACTGCTGTGCTTTTGTGAGGTGGAAACCATTGCTGCAACCCTCGCTTACTAGCCGCCCGAGGCGAACGCCTTGCCCGCCTTGCGCTTGATGACTTCGTCGCTGTACTTGATGCCCTTGCCCTTGTAGGGCTCCGGCTTGCGCAGCTTGCGGATCGATGCGGCGACCGCGCCGACCTGCTGCTTGTCGGTGCCGCTGATGACCACAGAGGTCAGCGTCGGCGTCGCGACCACGACGGTGCCCGGCACGGTGAAGCGCACCGGCTTGTTGAAGCCGAGCTTGAGCACCAGCGTCTTGCCCTCGAGGTTGGCCTCGTAGCCGACGCCCGAGATGTCGAGCTTCTTCTCATAGCCCTTGGTGACACCCTCGATCATGTTGGCGATCAGGGCACGCGTGGTGCCGCGCATCGCATTGGCGAAACGCTCCTCACCGTGCGCGGTGACCTGGACGACGCCGTCCTCGATCGCGACGGACACTTCGGGGCGGAGGTTCAGCGACAGCTGGCCCTTGGCACCCTTGACCACGGCGACCCCGGCGTCGACCGAAACGGTCACACCCTTGGGAACATCGATTGGCATCTTGCCGATACGTGACATTGGAAACCTCTGGTCGCCCGTGTGGGCAGAATCAGTGCAGGCTCTAGCAGTTCAGACCGGAGCGGAGCGGCGTGGAACGAAGCATGACGGTCAGTCGACCGTGCACAGGACCTCACCACCAACGCGACGCTGCCGACACTCGCGGTCGGACAGCACGCCCTGGTTGGTCGAGACCACCGCGATGCCGAGGCCACCCCGCACCTTGGGCAGATCGCCACAGGCACGGTAACGACGACAGCCGGGGCGGCTGAAACGATTGAGCGAGGTGATCACCTTCTCACCGTCGGGTCCGTAACGGAACTCGACGCGAATCGAAGAGCGCGGCCCTTGCGAGCCGACCTCGTAACCTTGGATGAAGCCTTCACGCTTCATCGCATCGAGGATCGCGACCTTCAGGCGGCTTCCGGGAAGCACGCAGGCCGACGAACCGCTGATCAGAGCGTTGCGCATGCGGGTGAGCATGTCAGCAATAGGATCGGTCATCATGACTCAGTTCTCCTACCACGAAGCCTTGCGCACGCCGGGGATCTCCCCCTGCAGCGCCAATTGGCGGAAACAGCACCGACAGATGCCGAACTTGCGGTAATAGGCCCGCGCGCGACCACAGATCTGGCAGCGGTTGTAGCGGCGCGACGAGAACTTCGCTGGGCGCTGCTGCTTGATCCTCAAGCACTTCTTTGCCATGACAGTTTGCTTTGGCTAACGGTTCGGGTTCGCGTTGTCGGCGACGACTATTGGCGTTGCGACTGCGTTTGAAGGTGGTGCTGTTCGAACAGCGAGTTTCTTTGAAGGGTCAGGCCGTGGGGCCTTACTTGCGGAAGGGCATGCCCAGCTGGGTCATCAGGGCCAGTCCTTCCTTGTCGGTCGGGGCCGTGGTGACGAAGGTGATGTCCATGCCCTGGACGAACTCGACCTTGTCGAGCTGGATCTCGGGGAACACGCTCTGCTCGGACAGGCCCATCGAGTAGTTGCCGCGCCCGTCGAGCTTGGACGGCAGACCCCGGAAGTCGCGAATGCGCGGGATCGCGAGCGTGATCAGACGGTCGAGGAACTCCCACATGCGGGCGCCACGCAAGGTGACGGCGACACCGACCGCGTAACCTTCACGCAGGCGGAAGCCGGACACCGCGACGCGGGCCTTGCGCACCAGGGGCTTCTGACCGGTGATCGCAGTCAGGTCCTTGGTCGCGGCCTCGAGGCGGTTCTTGTTCTCGACCGCCTTGCCGACGCCCATGTTGACGACGATCTTCTGGAGGCGCGGGACCATCATCGGGTTCGGGTAACCGAACTCCTGACGGAGCGCAGGCACGACCTTCTCGCGGTATTGCGCGAGGCGGCGCGGCAGGGCTTTTTCGCTGGTGGTGGACATCGGGATTCTCGGGAATGCTATGGGTCGCTACTGCTGCTGATCAGAATGCCGCCGATCAGCTAGTCGAACTGAGTCAGCTAGTCGAACTGAGTGCCGCACTTCACGCCGACGCGGCGCTTCTTGCCGTCGACGACGGCGATCTTGGTCCTCGTGCCCTTGCCCAGCTTCTCGCTGAACAGCAGCACCTTGCTGGCCGGGATCGGCATCTCGAGCTGCACGCGACCGCCCTTGGGGTTCTCCTGCGAACGGCGCTGGTGCTTCCACCGCAGGTTGACGCCTTGCACGATCACCCTGCCCTTCAGCAGATCGACCTTGAGCACCTCGCGGGGCTCGTTGGACTTGTACTGGCCCGAGTGCACGACGACCTTGTCGCCCTTCTTGACGTGCAGCGCCTGGCGCTTGGGCTTGGGCTTGTTGGTGAGCATCAGACGACCTCCTCGGCGAGGCTGACGATCTTCATGAAGTTGCGATCGCGCAACTCGCGAGCGACGGCGCCGAAGATGCGCGTGCCTCGCGGGTTGTTGTCCTTGTCGATCACGACGAGGGCATTGCGATCGAAGCGGATGTAGGAGCCGTCCTCGCGGCGCACCGGCTTGCTGGTGCGGACCACGACGCCCTTGACGACTTCGTGTTCCTTCACCTCACCGGTCGGCAGCGCCTTCTTGACGACGGCGACGATGACGTCGCCGACCGAGGCGTAACGCCGGCCGCTGCCGCCGAGGACCTTGACACACATGGCGCGTTTGGCGCCGGTGTTGTCGGCCACATCGAGCATCGACATTTCCTGGATCATCTGCTTCTCCTGCTGTGCTGCGCTGCGATCTGTTGGAGCGGTGTGCTGTTATTCAGGCCAGTTCACTCAGGCCAGCTCACTACCTGGCGCACGGTGAACGATGCGGATCAGGCGCCAGCGCTTGAGCTTGCTGAGCGGGCGGGTCTGCATGACCTCGACGGTGTCGCCGATCTTGGCTTCGCCGGCCTCGTCGTGCGCGTGCAGCTTGGTGCGGCGCGAGACGAACTTCTCGTAGATCGGGTGCCGGACCTTGCGGTCGACCTGGACCACGATCGTCTTCTGCATCTTGTTCGACACGACAGTGCCGCGCATCACCTTGCGCAGGTTGCTGCGGTCGGCCGAGGCCGGACCCGAGGGCGCGCTATTGGTTTCGTTGCTCATGATCGGATGCTCAGCTCTTGGCAGCGGTCTGCTTACGCTCGCCGATGACGGTCAGGATGCGGGCGATGGTGCGACGGATCTCACGCTGACGCGACGGGCGTGCGCCCTGCTCGGCGCCGCGAAAACGCAGCTGGAACTGCTCCTTGCGGAGCTCACCGAGCTGCACTTCGAGGTCGTGCGTGTCGTTGCCGCGGACTTCCTTGATGGCCTTGTTCATCTGCAAACTCGTTGGGTATCAGCCGTGACGGCGACGGACCAGGCGGACCTTGACGGGAAACTTGTGAGCGACGCGGTTGAAGGCGCGCTTGGCGACGTCCTCGGTCACGCCGTCGACCTCGTAGATGATGGTCCCGGGCTTGACGATCGCGCACCAGAACTCGACGTCGCCCTTGCCGGTGCCCTGACGGGTCTCGGCCGGCTTCTTCGACACCGACTTGTGCGGGAAGATGCGGATCCAGCTCTTGGCCTCGGGCGCGTTGCGGGAGATCGCGATACGACCCGCCTCGATGACGCGCGCCGGCACCCAGCCCGGCTCGAGCGCCTGCAGACCGAATTCACCGAACGCGACCTCGTTGCCGCGCGTGGCTTCGCCGCGGATGCGACCGCGCATCTGCTTGCGCCACTTCGTTCTCTTGGGCATCAACATGGCCAGTACCTCAGTTCAGTTCGCTTGGGTGTTCGATGATCGGGTTTCTACCGGGCGTCGCGCGCGGCTCAGCTAGCGGGACGATCGCCCACGGTGCGCACCGGCAACAGGCCGCAGGTGGTCTCGCCGGGACCGTACTCACCCTTGAAGATCCAGACCTTGCAGCCGAGCGTGCCGTACTTCGTGGCGCACGTGGCGAAGCCGTAGTCGAGCTGGGCGCGCAACGTCGTGCAGGGGATGCGACCCTTGCGGAAGTTGCCGACGCGCGACATCTCGGCGCCCTGCAGGCGACCGGCGACGCGGATCTTGATGCCCTTGGCACCAGCGGCCATCGACGTGTCGGCGACCTTCTTGAGGGCGCGACGGTAGTTGATGCGCTTGCCGAGCTGCTCGGCGACCGCCTCGGCGACGAGGTTGGCCTCCATCTCCGGACGGTGGATCTCGATGATCTTCATGCGCACCGGCTTGCCGGTGAGCTTCTCGAGTTCCTGACGGAACTCGTCGACCTTGGTGCCCTTCTTGCCGATCAGGACGCCGGGACGGGCCGTGTGCACGAACACCGTGACCAGCTCGCCCGTGCGCTCGATCTCGACCTTCGGGATCGCTGCGAACTGCCATTCCTTGCGGATGAACTTGCGGATCTTGTGATCCTCGAGCAGGTTCTTCGCGAAGTCCTTCTTGTTCGCGTACCAGCGCGAGCGCCACTGCTCGGTGATGGCGATACGGAAACCGGTCGGGTGAATCTTCTGGCCCATGGGACTATTCCTCCCCTCCGGCTTCGCCCTGCGCGGCGGCCGCCTGGGGATCGGCGACGTAGACGTGGATGTGGCAGGTGCGCTTCTTGATGGGCATCGCGCGCCCCTGCGGACCGGGACGAACGCGCATACCGCCGGGCAGCGGCGGGCCGTCGTGCGCCCAGGTCTTGGACACGACGAGGCGATTGGCGCGCACGGCAGGGTTCTGCAGCGCGTTGGCGACGGCCGAAGCCAGCACCTTGTAGATGTAGCGCGACGCGCGGTGACGATCGTGGCGGAGATCGTCCAGCGCCTGGCTGGCGGAACGACCGCGGATCAGTTCCAGGACGCGGCGAGCCTTGTAGGCCCCCATCTGGCAACCGCGGTGCACGGCTCGGACTTCGAAACTCACTTGGCACCGTCCTTCTTGCTGGCGTGACCGCGGAAGGTGCGCGTCGGCGAGAACTCGCCGAGACGGTGGCCGACCATGTCCTCGGTCACGTAGACCTTGAGGAACACGCGCCCGTTGTGCACGTTGAACGTGTGGCCGACGAAGTCGGGCAGGATCACGCTCGCACGCGACCAGGTCTGGATCGGATCGCGCGAACCCTTCTGGTTCAGCGCCTCGACCTTCTTGAGCAGCTTCGGGTGGACGAAGGGCCCCTTCTTGATACTACGGCTCATCGCTGTGGATCCTCGTGTGACTGCGTGCTTCTGGAAGCCTGTCGGTTGGTGGCGTGACGGGACTAGCTGCCGCTACCGACCGAGACATGCTTGCCCGGCGAACGGCGACGCAGGATGAACTTGTTGCTCGCCGCCTTGCCGCGACGGGTCTTGCCACCCTTCGCCAGCACGCCGGTCGGAGAACACGGATGACGACCACCACCGGTGCGGCCTTCGCCACCACCCATCGGGTGAGTCACGGGGTTCTGGGCGGTGCCGCGGTTGTGCGGGCGGCGGCCCATGTAGCGCACGCGGCCGGCCTTGCCCCAACGCACGTTCTGCCAGTCGGCGTTGCCGATCTCGCCGATCGTGGCGCGGCACTTGACCGGAACCTTGCGCATCTCGCCCGACGGCAGCACCAGCGTGGCGTAGTCGCCTTCGCGCGCCATCAGCTGACAGGTGCCGCCGGCGGCGCGGGCGAGCTGGCCGCCGCGACCGGGTTGCAGTTCGACGTTGTGGACCTGCAGGCCGACCGGAATCGTCTCGAGCGGCATGCTGTTGCCGACTTCGGGATCGCACTTGCGACCCGACACGACCTTCATGCCGACGACCAGACCCTTGGGGGCCAGGATGTAGCGCTTCTCACCGTCGGCGTAGTGCAGCAACGCGAGGTCGGCCGTGCGGTTGGGGTCGTATTCGATCGCCGCGACCGTCGCCTGGATGTCGTCCTTGCTGCGCAGGAAGTCGACCTTGCGGTACATCTTGCGCATGCCACCGCCGCGGAAACGACTGGTGATGTGACCCAGCGCGTTGCGCCCGGTCTTGTCGTGCAGCCGCTCGGTGAGGCTCTTCTCACGGCGCTTGCCCTTCGTCAGGTGGCTGAAGTCCAGCACCGACGAGTTGCGTCGGCCGGCGGACGTTGGCTTGTAGACCTTGACTGGCATGGGAATCTCTCGGCGTAGCTTGGTGGTTCGTGCTTGGTGCGGCACTCGGGTGTGCGGTGCGTCCTGACGGGCGCTACGCGACGTCGATGGTCTCGCCCTTGCGCAAGGTGACGACCGCCTTCTTCCAGGGCTTGGTCTGGCCGGGGCGGCCGAACGTGCGTTTGGCCTTGTGCGGCATGCTGAGCATGTTGACCTTCTCGACCTTGACCGAGAACAGCGTCTCGATGGCCTTCTTGACCTCGGACTTGTTGGCGCCCGAGGCAACCTCGAAGGTGAACTGGTTGCGCAGACCCTGCATCACCGAGCTCTTCTCGGTGACGACCGGACGACGGACCAGATCGTAGTACTGATTGACGTTGGCCATGATCACGACTCCTTCTTGGCTTCCTGGCCGAATCGCTGCTGGATCGCGGCGAGCGCGTCCGGGGTCAGCACCAGATAACGGCGCAGCAACACCTGGCGCGCGTTGAGGTCGTCGACCGTGCGCACGTCGACCAGCGGCACGTTGCGCAGCGACTTGACCAGGTTGCGGTCATTGGTCGTCGTGACCACGGTCGCGCTGCGGTTCATGCCGAGCTGCCCGAGGATGCCGAAAGCGCTCTTGGTGCTCGGCTTGTCCTGCGGCCAACCCGAGGCGACCGCGACTTCACCGTCGCGGAACTTGGTGAAGATCGCATTGCGCAGCGCCACGCGACGCGCCTGCTTGGGCATCGAGTAGGCGTGGTCGCGCGGCTCCGGCGGGTGGATACGGCCACCGCCGCGCCACAGCGGCGACTTGGTCGTGCCCATGCGGGCGCGGCCGGTGTGCTTCTGCTTCCAGAGCTTCTTGTTGCCGCCGCGCACCATCGTGCGCGTCTTTGCCTGCACGGTGCCAGCGCGAACGTTGGCCTCGTACATGACGACCGCATCCTTGAGCGTCCGTCCGAGCACGCGGGAACCGAAGGCCGAAGCATCGACTTGCGCCGACTTGAGCGAACCACCTTCGAGGACTTTGACTTCGACCATGTCTGGTTGAACCAACTATTCGGAAGCTTGTGTGTGACGACGGCCGGACCACTCGGACGGCGCCGGCAGTCCGGCGCGCGCGAATCCGGCGACAACGATCAGCAGGCCTTGATGCGGATGTCGACACCCGCCGGCATGTTGAGCTTGCTCAGGGCATCCACGGTCTTGGTGGACGGCTCGGAGATGTAGATCAGCCGCTTGTGCGTCCGGACCTCGAACTGCTCGCGGCTCTTCTTGTCGATGTGCGGCGAACGCAGCACCGTGTAACGCTCGATCCGCGTCGGCAACGGCACCGGCCCGGCAACGCGCGCACCCGTGCGCTTGGAGGTCTCGACGATGTCGAGAGCCGCCTGGTCGAGGGCCTCGTAGTCGTAGGCCTCCATCCGGATTTGGATTCGCTCTTGCATGATCGGTGACCGGCCAAGGACGGCCAGCCTCAGGGGTGTCGTTTTGCGCCGGGGCTCTGGGAACGGCCCCGAGAATCAGCGCAAACCTTCGCGCGGCAAGGGGTTACATACAAAGATGTGCTCCCTGGAGCGCAAGTGGGGAGGAGAGAGTAGCGACGCGCCCCCAAGTCGTCAAGCCACGCCAACAACAAATTCTGCCGGGACCAGGGAACCCTCAGCCGCCCCCGCCTGACGACGCCTCCGGCGCAAACCCGTCGGGCCGCATCGAGACTCGCCCAAGACCCTTGGTCTGCGAACGCAACCGTGTGACGTAGCCCAGCATGCGTGAGAGCGGCGCGCGTCCGTCGATGCGTGCGCCCAAACGCCCGGCGGCCACCGCCGCGACCGCCGCGCGGCGCGTGCCGAGATCGGCCAGCACGGCCTGCACCGCCTCTTCCGGGCACCAGACCTCGAAACTGACCCAGGGCTCGAGTGGCACCAGGCCGGCTTTGGCCAGGGCCGAGGTCAGGGCACGAGCCACGGCCTGACCAGCCAGGGCCTCCCCGGCCTCGACGTCGACCGCGGTCAACACCACCCGGCACCCGACCAGCGGCCCGGCCGCCAACCCGTGCGCGATGTGCGAACGCACCTGCTGCACGATCGCCGCCAACACTTCGCTGTCGTCATCACCGCGCACCTCGATCGCGACGGCATCGTCGGGCGACGCGGTGGGCAACACCGACACTTCGGCGCGCGCGGCCTGGTCGACGCCACCGACGACCGCCCGCGCCTCGCCAGTCGCGACGGCCGCGTCGCGCACGGTCACGCGGCGGTCGACTCGCAACCTGGCCACCGCGAACGGCGCCGGCACTGCGGCGCGCAGGCGCTCGGCGACGATCTCCAGGTGCAGTTCGCCCATGCCGCGCACCACGATCTGCTCGTGTTGCCGTTCGACTCGCAGGGTCGGGTCGTCGATCGCGAACTGACGCAGCGCCGCGAACAGGGTCGCGCCATCCTCGGCGCGCACCGGCTCGAACGTCGTCGACAGCACCGGCTGCGGAAAGCGCAGCACCGGCAGGCTGACCGCACTTTCCGGCGCCGTCAGGATGTCGCCGGTGCGCAGTTCGAACTCGCCCTCGACCACCACGATCTCCCCCGGCCCCGCGACGGTCACCGAACGGCGCCGATCGGCGAGCACGACGCCGAGCGAAGGCACGACCAGACGACGCCCGTTGCGCTGCCGCTGCACCTCGGCCCCGGCCCGCATCGTGCCGCGGATCACCCGCACGAAGTTGAGCACCTGCTGCCGGTGGTCGACCTTGAACACCAGCCCGGCGAACGGCGCCGCGGCGTCACCGACGCGGTTGGTCGCCCAGACACCGCCGCGCACCCGCTCGGCCAGCGCCGGCAACCAGGCGACGACACCATCGAGCAGCCAGTCGACGCCGCGGTTCCAGAGCGCCGCACCCGCGAACACGGGCGACAACCGGCCGGCGTGACACTCGCGCCGCAGGGTCTGCAACAGCCGATCGCCGGACACCGGCAGGTCGGCAACCACCAAGGCCAGGACCTCGTCGTCGGCGTCGGCAGCGAGTTCGATCAACCGCGCGTTGGCGGCCCGCAGGGTGGCGACGATGCGACGCCGGTCGTCGTCATCGGGCGCGCCCTCGAACCACTGCACCTGCCCGGACAGCGCGTGGGCCAGACCGCGCCACGCGCCCGCGTCGTCGCAGAGCGGCACCACCACCGGCGCGACCACGACCTCGAATTGTTCGGCGATCTCGGCGACGACGTCGTCGTAGCTGGCGCCGGGCCGGTCGAGCTTGTTGACGAACGCCAGCCGCGGCAGGCCGCGCTCCTGCGCCTGCCCCCAGACCGTGCGCGTCTGCGACTCGACCCCTCGCACTGCGTCGACGACCACCACGACGCCGTCCAGGGCCGCAAGGCAACGCTCGACCTCGGCGACGAAGTCGACGTGACCGGGCGTGTCGACGATCTGCAGTTCGTGCCCGGCCCATGAAACACGCGTCGCAGCGGCCGCTACCGAGATGCCGCGGCTGCGCTCCTCGGGCAGCCAGTCGGTCGTCGCGGTGCCATCTTCGACGTTGCCGCAGTGCTCCTGTGCACCCGCGTCGTGCAGGATGCGCTCGGTGAGCGTGGTCTTGCCCGCGTCGATGTGGGCCACGATTCCGAATGTGCGCAGCCCGTCCATCGGCGCGCACACGCTACCGCAGCGGCAGCGCGAAGAACACGACCAGCCGCGATCGCGCCGCGGCTCGACGCGCGGCTCAGAAGCTCGGGCGCACGCCCGATCCCTGGGTGATGCCACGCATCTGCATCTTGAGCTCGTCGGGGTTGTCCGACGCGGCGAGGGCGTCCTCGAGGCTGATGTTGCCGGCCTGGAACAGGCGGATCAGCGACTGGTTGAACGTCATCGTGCCGTAGTAGCTGCCTTCGGTCAGCGCCTTGGGCAACATGCGGGTCGCGCCCTGCTCGAGCAGTTCACGCACCGTCGGCGTGTTGATCAGCATCTCGACGGCCGGCACCATCGCCGTGCCGTCCTTGTTCTTGATCAGGCGCAGTGAACAGACGCCGGCGAGGTTGAGCGCCAGCTGCAGACGCACGAGTTCGTGCTGGTGCGGCGGGAAGAACGAGATGATGCGTTCGACGGTCTGCACGGCGTTGACCGTGTGCAGCGTCGAGAACACCAGGTGGCCGGTCTCGGCCGCGCTGATCGCCGCCGAAACGGTCTCGGCGTCGCGCATCTCGCCGATCAGGATCACGTCGGGCGACTGGCGCATAGCCTGGCGCAGCGCCTGCGAGAAGCTCTGCACGTCGGGGCCGACCTCACGTTGATTGACGATCGAACGCTTGTCCTCGAAGCGGAACTCGATCGGGTCCTCGATCGTCACGATGTGTTTGTTCATCGTGCGGTTGACGAACTCGATCATCGAAGCGAGCGTCGTCGACTTGCCCGAACCGGCGATACCGGTGGCGAGTACGAGGCCGCGCTTGAGCGAGGCCAGACGCTTGAGCGGCTCGACCGGCAGGTTGAGGTCCTTGAACGACGGGATGTCGTTCTTGATCGCGCGGAACACGAAGCCGACCTCTCCACACTGATGGAAGGCGTTGCAGCGGAAGCGGCCGACACCGGGCACGGCCACGGCCGTGTCGCAGGCACCGGTGGCCTCGAAGTCGCGCATGCCGCGTTCGTCGAGCGCTTCCTCGAGGAACGAGCGCATCAGCTCGGCCGGCAACGGCTGGTCGCCGAGGAAGCGGATCACACCCGCGACGCGCACCGCCGGACAACCGTTGGCCTTGAGCACGAGGTCGCTCGCGCTCTCCTTGACCATGATGCGCAGGAAGTCGCGCAGCTTGGGCAAGCGGCTGGTGGCAGTCGAAGCAGGACCCACATTGGAACTCGTCACGGCGATACCCTCCGCGGGGTCTATCGGCCGACGCCCCCCCGGCGCATCACAGGAACGCCCGGTTACGGGACCGTTCCGAGCGTCTTGGGAATGCGTGCGAGCGTGGCGCCCACGGCATGGACGAGTTCGACCAGCCCCTTCTGCGTGGCGCTCGAGATCGGGAACACGGGCCCGCCGACCGCGCGCGCCAGTTCGGCGGCCCGCGCGCGCGCAGCTTCGTCCTCGACCTTGGTGGCGACCACCAGCGTCGGCCGCGCCGCCAGCTCCGGCGAGTGCTGCGCGAGCTCCGCGCGCAGCGTGCGCCAGGCCGCCACCGGCGGTGCCATCGGCAGATCGCTGCAGTCGACCAGGTGCAGCAGCAGACGGGTGCGCTCGATGTGCTTGAGGAACTTGTCGCCGAGCCCCTTGCCGGCGCTCGCCCCCTCGATCAGGCCCGGGATGTCGGCGAGCACGAACGTGCTCTCTCCGGGTCCGGTCGCGATACCCAGCATCGGCTCGAGCGTGGTGAACGGATAACCGGCGATCTTCGGCCGGGCCTTGGTCAGCGTCGCCAGCAGCGTCGACTTGCCGGCGTTGGGCAACCCGAGCAGGCCGACGTCGGCGATCAGCTTCAGACTCAGGCGAACCTGCCGCTCCTCTCCTTCCTTGCCCTTCTCCGCCTTGCGCGGCGAGCGGTTGGTGGAAGTCGCGAAGCGCGCGTTGCCGCGGCCGCCGTGACCACCGCGAGCCAGCACCCACGGTTCGTCGGCCGTATCGAGGTCGAACAGCACGTTGCCGCGCTCGGCGTCGAGCACCACGGTGCCGACCGGCACCTCGATGATCATGTCCTCGGCGCCTTTGCCGCTGCAGTTGGTGGGCATGCCCGGGCCGCCGTTGTCGGCTGCGAAGATGCCGCGTCCCGCCAGGTGGAACAGCGTGTTGCAGTGCGTCGTGGGCAGCAGCACGATGTTGCCACCGTCACCGCCGTCACCGCCGTTGGGGCCGCCGCGCAGCGTCTTCTTGTCGCGCAAGAAGCAGATGCAGCCATCTCCGCCCTTGCCGGCGCGGACCTTGATCTCCAATTCGTCGACGAACATGTCTACCTCGCCGACCCTCGCTGTCGGCCAGGCGCCACTGCGGCGCGGCCGACACCGCCAGGCTCATCCAATCAGAGGCTCATCCAGCGTCTCATCCAGCCAGTGTCACGCGGTCGTTTCGACGACGTCGACGTGAACCCGGCCGTTCGACTGGAAGCGCACCACGCCGTCGGCGACCGAGAACAGCGTCCAATCGCTGCCGGTGCGCACGTTCTTGCCGGCGTGGAACTTGGACCCGCACTGGCGGACGATGATGCAGCCGGACTTGACGCGCTGGCCGCCGTAGGCCTTCACGCCGCGGTATTGCGGGTTGCTGTCGCGGCCGTTCTGGGTCGAACCCTGTCCTTTCTTGTGAGCCATCTTTGGATCTCCGACGAATGCGTTCTGCGGTTCAGCCAGTTCGATCGAGCAGTTCGATCGAACGACTACCCGTTGATCTCGACGATCTCGATCTCGGTGTACCGGGCCCGGAAGCCGGTGCGGCGGCGCTGGTTCTTGCGGCGCTTGAACTTGCCGATCGTCACCTTGGGGCCCTTGACCTGACGCACGACCTTGGCCGTGACGGAGGCGCCGGCGACGTAGGGAGCGCCGATCCGACCCTCGCCCTCGCCACCCAGCACGCAGACCTTGTCGAAGGTGAGCACGTCACCCTCGTTGGCGGTGCCCTGGAGGTGGATCTGGATGCGCTGACCGGGTTCAACCCGGTACTGCTGGTTGCGGTCGTCGAGAACGGCGTACATGACAGTCTCTTCTTGGCCGAGGGTCGGGGTGAAGGGCGAGGCACGATAGCGACCGAGGGACGTGAGTCAAGAGGCGTCTGGTGCCCCGGGTGGCCGTCGCCGTAGACGAGACGGCATACCCGATCGGGAACATCCTGGTCCGTTCGGGCTTGCCTGCCCAGGTGGCCGACCCGGTTGGTTCCCGATCGGTAGACGCCGCCACCGCCCGAAAAGACGCAACGCTGCCGCACCGTCGGGCATAACGGCACCCGTGGACCTCGAGCAGGACTTCATCGCCTGGACCGACCGCCGCGATCCGGCGGCGCTGACGCGGGTCTTCGACGCGACGGCCGGACGGCTGGTGCTGCTCGCCGCGCACCTGTGTGGCGGCAGCGGCGCCGAGGACCTGGTGCAGACGACTTTCCTGGCGGCGATGACGCGCGCCAAGACCTGGGACCGGCAGCGGCCGCTGTGGCCGTGGCTGGCGGGCATCCTGCAGAACGAGGCGCGCATGCACTGGCGGCGGCAGCAGCGACGGCGTGAGACCGACCTCGAAGACGCCGCGACGGCCTCCAGCGAAACACCCGATCCGCAGGCCCTCGCCGCCACCGACGAGTCGTTCGCGGTGCTGCGGACGGCGATCGACACGCTCCCCCTTGCCTACCGGCAGGTTTTGCGGCTGCGGCTCGTGCACGGCCTGCAGCCGATCGAGATCGCACACGCGCTCGAACGGCCCGTCGGCACGGTGCGCGCACAGCTGCACCGCGGCCTATCGCAGCTGCGTTCCGCGCTGCCGACGAGCCTCGCGGCCCTGGCCGCGGCGTGGCTCGCGGGCGACGGCGCGCTGCTGGCGCAGGTTCGGGCCAAGGTGATCAACGAGGCGCTCGCGACGGCAACGGCCGGCGCGTCCGCAACCGCAACCGTTGCCCTGCTGACCGCAGGCTGGTGGACAGGTTGGTGGAGCATGAACGGCAAGACCCTGACCCTCACGGCCATCGGCGCGGCGCTGCTGCTGCTCTTCGCCTTGCGCTTTCCTTGGCCCACGCCGCAAGCCCCCGGCAACGTGCCCTCCGCGACCACTTCGGCCAAGGCCGACGACGACGCCCCCGCGCCAGGAACGGTTCCGCCGACCGATGCCCCCACCCGGCAAGCTGCAGTGATCACCGCCACTCCAGCGTGGCCGCTGCAGGTCGCGGTGCGCGATTCAGCTGGCCCGGTCGTCGGCGCGAGCGTGCGGGTCTGGACCATGCCGATCGGTTTTGCGCGGGATACCGACGTGCCTCAGCACGAGCGCCAACAACTCGCCGACGGCGTGACCGGGGCCGACGGCATCTACCGGTGCGCGCTCGACGAACTGCAAACACGTTCGGCACTGTGGCGCAGCACGACACTGGTGTTCGTCGAGGCCATCACGGCGCGCGGGGGCCACGATCGTGATGTCCTGGGCCTGCCACGAACCGACGCGCCGCAGGAGTTCCGCAGCGACCTGCAGGTGTCGGCGGGCTCCGGCATACGCGGCCAGGTCGTCGACGCCGCCGGCGCGCCCGTCGTCGGTGCCGAGGTGTTCGAGGTCCACCGCTCCTTCGACGACCTCACCAACGCGGAGACGATGTCGGATGACGCGGGCGCTTTCGTGCTCGCCGCCGACCCCGAACGATGGCCCGACAAGATCACCATCACCCACCCGACACACGGCAACGCGACGCTGCCCCTGTCGCCGCAGCCGGCGAACCCATCGGGCGGCTGCGACCTCGGCATGATCGTGCTCAGCAGCGCCGATGTGATCTCCGGCCACGTCGTGCTCGGCGACGGCTCGCCGCTGGGCGACTTCCCGCTGTTCGTGAGGCGCATCGATGCGGCGCTGGCCGAGGATCCGAGCGCGATCCGCCGTTCGTTCATGGGCCGCCAATCGAGGTTCGAGGAACGGCAAGGCAAGATCGTGCAGGTGCGGGTCTCCGCGCGCACGGCCACCGATGGTTCGTTCACGTGCGCCGGTCTCGACCCCGGCGGCACCTACGCAGTCGGCGTCGTCGACGCCATGCACAGCGACCAGTCGCTGACCGTGCTGCGCGTCGGGGAGACGGCGCGTCTGGTCGTGAACATGCAGCTGCTGTTGCTCGACGTGCGCGGTGAGGACGGCGAAGCGTTGCCTGGCGCCACGGTGCGCGGCGAACTCTACGACCCCGCAGGCGAACATCCGGCTCACAAGCTGCGTGTCGGCTTCCCCGAAGTCGGCTTGGTCTGCTCGGGCGCCTTCTTCACTTGCGACCAGCAGGGGCGGCGGCAGGTGCTGACCCCGTTCGATCGCCTCTGGTGCCTCTACACGACCGACGAGTTCGCGCAGCCCGCGATTCTGCGGCACGACGTCTTCGCCGGTGTACACCGCGTCGAACGCGCACTCGTGCTGCGGCCGGCACTGCAGTTCGGCGCGCTGCGCCTGCTCGTCGAGGACCCCGATGGTGCACCAATGCCCGACTACGGTTTTGTCCTGCAGCACCTGGGCCGCGATGTCTTCGTCAACCACTCCCGCGTCATCCCGCCCGCCGACCACACCTACCGCGACCTGCCCGCGGGCCGCTGGCAGTTGACCATGCTGCTCGGCAGAACGCTCAACGAAGTGTTCGGCTGGAACACCCCATCGCGCGGGGAACAGCAGCGTGAGATCGTGATCGAGGACGGTGCCACGACCGAGGTACGCATCGTTTCGATGCCGGCCGGCCGCGTAGCGTTCCGCCTGCACGCCGCACAGCCGCCGGCCGATGGCCACTGGCGGGACGTCGAGGTTCGCGCCGACGCCGGCGGGCTCGAAGTGCCCTGCACGCTGCACAGCGATGACCAGCGCGTGTCGCCGTGGCCGCTCGCCAGCCAGTTCCGCCTCGCGCGCGCGGCGTTCCCGCCGGGGCGACACGGCTTCATCGTCACGGCCGCCGGGTATCAACCGACGCACTGCGATGTCGAGGTCGTCGACGGCAAGTTGACGCAGGTGAAGGTGGAGCTGCTCGCCAGGTGAGGTGCAACGGCGCGCGCGCCGTGCTCGCCAAGCTCATCGAACGCACGGCAATTCGTTCGCGACCGCCCTGCCGGCGGAGGACCGGGGGTCCTGCAACGCCGGTTACACCCGACCTCAGGCCCGACCTCAGGCCTTGACGCCGAGCCCCGCCGGGATCGCGATGCGCGCTTCCTGGCCGTCGCCGGTCAAGAAGCGGTAGTGCACGACGTCGATCGGGTAGCTGACCTCGGGCCGGAACAGCACCGTCTTGCCGACGGCGTCCTCGAGCTCGAGGGTCGAGCGGCGTTTGTAGTTGACGAGGTAGTCCGCGACCGCAGGCGCCACGAACACCTGCAGCACCGAGTAACCCTTGAGGTTCGTCAGCGCGCGCACCTCACGCAGCACCGACAACGCCTTGCTCTGCACGGTGCGCGACCAGCCGGCGCCCTTGCAGTGCGGACACTGCATGAACACGGTGCGCTTGAGGCCGGGGCCGACGC
>CAYMPV010000005.1:0-236935 GCA_964392305.1 uncultured candidatus Brocadiaceae bacterium | reverse complement strand
TGGCTACGCCGCCGAACTACGCTGCGGCGGCACCCACACGAACGTCAGGAGCTCCAAGAAGACGATGCCGCTACGCCACCCGGCTTCTTTCGAGACGGCGGCGGCTGGACGATCGAGTTCGAAAACAAACGCGCCGTCGTCAAGCACCTGACCGGCATGGCGTACATCCAGAAGTTGCTCTCCAGTCCAGGAGTCCCGATCGGTGTGACATCCTTCGAGCGCACCGCCGAGTCTGTCGACTCTGAACAGGAACTTGTCGACGACCAGGGGATCGGCGATCTGAGGAAGGCCATGAAGGATGTCGACGAGGATATCGCAGAAGCAAAGGAACACGGACGAGAAGCCGGCCTCGAGGATCTCTACCGAAAGAAGCAGGCCATCGCGGACCAGGTGCAACAGTCAATGTTCATGGGCCGGAAGCGAAAGATGAAGTCTCCGACTAGGGCTGTCGCCGATAGCGTTCGAGCTGCAATCCGAAGGTCGATGCGCGCGATCACCGCCCAGCACAAGGCTCTGGGAGACCACCTGGAACATGCGATACGAGGCAGGGGCAGCGCCAACCCCGTATACGACCCCCGTCCTCCCATCACTTGGCGCGTGAACACGTAGTTGGCGCCAGCGGAATGGCCCGGACGAGAATCGTCCGAAGTGGGACGCCCCGCGTCCGACCTAGCGGGTGTGAACCAGCAAACACCCGTCGGCCGACGAACTTCCCCACCCCTGCCGCTGCCCACAGGCGCCGCTGCCAACCTGCTCGGCACAACCGAGCCCAAGCTCGCCGAGACCGTTCGCCGCGGGCGAGTCGATCCGCCGCCACCGATCCTGGCCGGCCGGCGCCTGTGGTCCGCTGACCACCTCCTCCAGGCAGCTGAAGCCCTTGGCCTGCTGACGGACGAACTCCGCGCCCGACTTGGCGAGGAGGTGGCGCGTGGCTGATCCCCAAGAAGCACCTCGCCCGTCGACCAGCGAACGCATCGAGGAGGCTCGTCGCGCCCTCGATCGGAAGTGGGCGCTGGCCCGGCTCAAGGGCAAGATCCCCGTTCATAAGGGCTGGCAGAAGCGCGAGCCCGACGGCCTGAAGGCGGTAACGCACTGGATCCGCAGCGGCGACAACGTCGGCCTGCGCACGGGAGCGGTCTCCGGCGTCATCGTCGTTGACGACGACAGCTCCGATGGCAGCGCCAGCGCCGCGCTGAACTTGCCGAAGACGGTCACCGCCATCACCGGCAGTGGCAGGCGGCACTACTACTTCACCGTTCCCGCCTTCAAGGTCGGCAACTCGGTGAAGACGTTGGCGCCCGGCGTCGACGTGCGCGGCGACGGCGGTCAGGTCGTGTTCGTCGGATCGATCCACCCCGACACCGGCAAGCCCTACACGTGGGCACCGGGGCTGTCCCCCGATGACGTCGCCATCGCGTCACTGCCGGATCACCTTCTCGAACTCCTCAAACCCCGGCGGAAGACGGCCAAGCCCAAGGCGGCACCCAAGCTGAAGCTCGTCGACGACAAGGCGTCCGGAGGCGCCGCACCGGACCAGCAGTCTCGCATCACCGCCTACGTGCAGGCAGCGTTCGAGAATGAACTCGACGCCGTCTACGAGAGCGCCGACGGCCAGCGCAACGACACGCTGAACAAGGCAGCGTTCGCACTCGGACAGTTCGTTGGTGCAGGTGTGCTCGAGCACGGCAGGGTGAAGGCGGAGCTCCTGCAGGCGGCTCGTGCGATTGGCCTGCCCGAACACGAAACCACTGCAACGATCGACAGCGGGCTTGACGCCGGCACCAAGAAGCCGCGCGACCTTCATGGCGTCATCGACTCGAACAGCGAAGCCTCGGACGACGTTCCCCACGCCGAGATCAGGGAGGACGCGCGCCCCAAGATCCGGTTGATCGGGGGCTGGCTCCACATGGCCGTGAACAAGGCCGAACGAGTGCTGCTCCGCCAATGGCCTCCCTTGTTCTACCAGCGCGGCACACAGCTCGTTCGGGTGGTCTCTCTACCAGAAGCTGGACTCGGGCGATCGATGCGCCGCAAGCCGATCATCTTCGAGGTCACCACTGCTGCACTCATCGACAAGTTGACGGAGCTGATCGAGTGGGAGCGCGTGGATCGACGAACCGACGAGGTCTACGCCGTCGACTGCCCTGAGCGCGTCGCACAGATCCTTCTCAGCCGCACCGGCGCGTGGCGCGTGCAGCCGCTGACGGGAGTGATCGACTGCCCGACTCTCCGAGGCGATGGAGGCATCCTCGCGCGCAGTGGCTACGACCGAGACTCGGGCCTGTACCTGTCGCTGGCCGAGAACGCATTCCCCGTCATTCCTGAGCAGCCAACGCGAGAACATGCCAGAGCAGCACTCGACAAGTTGCTCGCGGTGCTCAAGGGCTTCCCGTTCCGCGGACCAGCTGACCGTAGCGTCGCCCTCGCCGCGATCCTGACCGCGCTGATCCGGCCAGCGTTACGCACGGCCCCGCTGTTCGCGTTCGGCGCACCCAAGATGGGCTCGGGCAAGTCACTGCTCGCCGACATCGTCTCGATGATCGCAGCCGGCCGACCAGCTGCGGTGATGGCGCAAGGTGCCGACGAGAACGAAGACAAGAAACGCATGTTGCCGATCTTGTCGGAGGGCGACCCGGTCGCAGTCATCGACAACATCGAACGCGCGTTCGGCAGTGCCGCGCTGTGCTCGATCCTGACGCAGCCGACGTGGCGCGACCGCGTCCTCGGCAAGTCGCAAACGCTGTCGTTGCCGACGACGAACACGACCTGGATCGCGACCGGCAACAACATCCAGTTCGTCGGCGACATCACGACGCGCACGGTGATCTGCGAACTCGACCCTGGGTGCGAGCGTCCCGAGGAGCGGAAGTTCGACGTCAATCTGCATCAGTACGTCCCGCAACACCGCGGCGAGCTTGTCGTCGCCGGACTCACCGTGCTTCGCGCTTACCACGTCGCCGGGCGCCCGGACATGGACCTCACGGTGTTCGGGCGGTTCGAGGAGTGGTCCGGCTGGGTCCGGTCCGGACTCGTGTGGCTCGACGAGGCCGACCCGTGCGAGACCAGGAAGAGGATCGAGAGCACGGATCCCGTGCGTGACCAACTCACGGAGGTGCTGCGCGCGCTCCAGCAACAGTTCGACACTTCGTCGTTCGTCGTCTCCGAGGTCCTCGCACAGACCCAGAATAACCCGGCCCTCCGCGACTCGATCACCCCCATCACGGCCATCGCCAGCCCTGGCCAGAGCCTCGCGCAGTGCTTGGGTCAGTACTTCCAACGCATCGACCGGCGACCCGAGGGCAGCCTTCGGCTGGTGCGCGGCAACACCCGCGGCGGCGTCGCCACCTGGAGGGTCGAAGGTGTCTAAGTCACGTCGATCCGAGGGGGACCAGGGGGACCAGGGGGACTTCGAGCCTCAGTTCCGGGGTGATTTGTCAGTGCACGAGTCGGTGGCACGGCAGTTCGCCGACATCGTCTTCGACTACTTCGCAGGCAACCACCTCACCAACACGAACCGGTCAGCTGACCAGGAGAAGGAGGACAAGGCACGCCGCTGCCAAAACGCCCCCAAACTGAGGTCCAAGGTCCCCCTAGTCCCCCTACTCCCCCTTCGGTGGCACCGTAGCGAGGACGCCGATCAGCCCGATCACCCCGATGGGCAGGGAGGACGCTGATGGTTCACCGGACCAACAGTGGGACTAGCCCCACAAAGCGTCGCCGCACCAAGGCCGAGATGGCGGAGCTGCGAGATCAGCTGGCCGGCATCGTCGCCGAGGATCCGCCCGTCACTGTTCGACAGGTCTACTACCAGGCGGTCACCCGCGGGCTGATCGACAAGACCGAGCAGGAGTACAAGGCCATCTGCCGGCTGCTGGTGCTGATGCGGCGCAGCGGCGAGATCGACTACTCCGACATTGCGGACAACACGCGGTGGATGCGCAAGCCGAAGACCTACGGGTCGGTCGAGGACGCGCTGACCGAGACGGCTCGGCTCTACCGTCGCCAGATCTGGGCGGACCTCGACACCCGGGTCGAGGTGTGGCTCGAGAAGGAGGCATTGGCCGGGGTTCTGGTTGAGGTCACGGCCAAGTGGGACGTGCCGCTGATGGTCACCCGCGGCTACCCCAGCCTCAGCTACCTGCACAGCGCCGGCGAAGCGATCCAGGCCGACGGGGTCGAGACGTTCATCTACTACTTCGGTGACCGCGACCCTAGCGGTGTGGACATCGCTCGCCACGTCGAGAACGAACTGTCCGAGTTCGCGGGCGACGTCCCGGTGTACTTCGAACCGGTCGCGGTGACGGCGGCCCAGATCGTCGAGCTCGACCTTCCCACACGACCGACGAAGCGCACCGACTCGCGGGCCAAGGGATGGTCGGGAGGCTCTGTCGAAGTCGACGCCATCCACCCCAGCAAGCTGCGTGCTCTCGCGGCGGAGTGCATCGAGCAGCACATCCCCAACGGGCACATGGATGTCTTGCTCGCGGCCGAAGCATCCGAGCGAATCATGTTGCGGAGCTTCGGCAGGCAGTTCCTCGAGAACGCCGAGCAAGCGGCAGGAGGCGACGATGATGACGCCTGAGATCCGCATTCGAACCTGGACGCGCGGATCCGCAGAGGACGAGCAGCGCGGACTGCTTGGCTACCTGTCGCTCGTCCTCGGCGACGTCGTGGTCGATGGCCTCACGGCGAGAAGAACGCAAGACGGCCGACTCGTTCTCTCGTGGCCTGAGAAGCGAGATCGCCAGGGGCGGGCACATCCCTACGTCAGACCTCTCAACGACGATGCGCGAAGGCGGATCGAGAAGGCGGTGTTCGGCGCGGCGGTCGCGAGGGAGGCCGAGTGATCGCCCCTCTGCACACCTCGGACAGCCAGCAGCCGCCGGCCCCATCAAGCCCCGTTGCCGCACCTTTCGACGAGGCCGCGCTGCTGCAGCGAAGTCTCTGGTCGATCCCAGAAGCCGCTTCCTTCCTTCGCGTCAGCAAGCGAAGCCTGTGGAGGATGCTCGCCGACCCCCGATCTGGCTTCCCGACCCCGCGGCGCATCCGCGGGCGCACGTTGCTCGTCCGTGACGAGGTGATCGCGTTCATGCAGGAGACGTCCCGGTGACCAAGAAGAGCGCAGAGCACCACTGGACCGGCAACCCGTACCGGAGGCCGAACAGCCCCTACTGGCACATCGTCTACGACGACGAGGCCGGCGTCACGCGGCGCCGCAGCACGAAGACCGGCGACTTGCGCATCGCGCGCAACGTGCTGGCCGATCAGCTGCGCGAGATCGAGCTGAAGAAGATCGGCGTCGTTGACCACTTCGCCGAGACGCGCAAGAAGCCCTTCGCGCACCTGGTGAACGAGTTCAAGGCTCACCTCGAAGCCGAGGGACGCACCGAGGTCTACGTGAAGGCGGTGATCCGCCAGATCCGCGGCTACATGGCCTTCGCAGTCCCGCCGACGATTCCGAACATCCATGTCCCGGACGTCGAAAGGTTCTTGGAGCAGGTTCAGCAAGAGCACAGCACCAAGACGCGCGACAACTACGCGGGTGCTCTTCGGTCCTTCGGACGGTGGCTCGAGCGGTCCGGTCGCTGGGACACAGACCCGTTCCGTACCGTTCGGACAAGGACGCCGAAACGCGACAAGCACCGCACGTTCAAGCGCCACAGCTTCCGCTTCGAAGAGGCCGAGCGCCTTGTCGATGCTGCGTGGGCTCGCTACGAGGCGGAGAAGGCACAGGGTGAGGGCGGGTGCCCGTTCTGGCCGGGCTACGACGACATCGTCAGGGACCGGCAGGCCCTCTACTGGTTCGCGTTGACGACCGGCTTCCGCGTGGCCGAGTGCGCGGCGGTCCTATGGGAGGACGTCACGCTCGAAGAGGGTGCTCCCGCCGTCAGGCTGGCCGGCGAGTTCACGAAGAACGGCAACGACGCGCGCGTGCCGCTACAGCCGTTCGTGGCGCAGGCCCTCAGGGAGATGCGGGCCAGACGCAGCCGGGCCGCGGTTCGCCGCGGCGACCTCGTCGTCACGGAGACCGACGCGGTGTTCAAGGTGCCTCGGACCATCGCCGAGATCGTCCGCAAGGACGCCGCGTTCGCCGGCCTGATCCCGCAGAAGAGTCCGACGTCGAAACGGGTCGACTTCCACGCGCTGCGCAAGAGCTGCGCGCGCATCCTGATCGAGTTGAACGTCCACCCCAAGGTCATCCAGCAGGTGCTTCGGCACTCCGACATCAGATTGACGATGGATTTGTACGGCGAACTCGGCGAGGACGACCTGTTCCGCGAGCTGCCGGGGAAGTTCCCGGTTCCGCGACTCTTCGCCGAGTCGTCGCATGCCGCAGGCGGCGCAGCGACCGCCTGAAGGCCGCCAGCGGGCCGCCAGTGCCACCCACGCCCCCACCGGCCCACGCGCGCCATGGGCGCCCCCAACGCCAACGCTGGCCGGCACACGCCCACCAGGACCAGCGGCTTCCGCCGACGACCGGCGCCCCAGGCTGTGCCACGTTGTGCCAGATCGTGCCACGTTGTGACCGCGCCAGTTGCACACTGCATTGCACACTCGCACCCCCGATTCGCCAAAACCGCCCCTAGACCCCCGCGGATGGCCTCTAAACGTAATGGGCGATGAGGGACTCGAACCCCCGACATCCTCCTTGTAAGAGGGATTCGGGCTTCTTGCGGATGTCCCGCTACGAAGGCGACTTCGATCGTAACCCTTTGCCGGGCATGGTGCAAGGGGTCGCACCCGGTCGCACTCGGTTCCGCCGAGTTGCGCCGAGATTCGCGCGAAAGGTTGCGTTCGAAACCTTCTTGAAGGGCTTCGCGAGAGCGAACGCCGGCTGCATCAGCGCCATGCTCGACGGCCAGACTCGGCTCGCCAACGACGACTCTCCGGCACCTGCAGCCACGGCGATGACTCGCTTGGAACCGCGACGTGAATACACCCGGTCCGATTCGAACGGACGACCCCTTCGATGTAAACGAAGTGCTCTAACCGGCTGAGCTACGGGTGCGCGCGGCGTGATCGTAGCAGAGAGTTGCGCCCGGTTCCTCATGAGCGCCCAACGCTGACTCAACGTCACGCGCAGGACCCGAACCGCGTTCCCAGTTCCCGTAGGAGGCCACGACGTCAGGGCGCTCGAACGCGGACCACATCGACAGGGCCGCGACTACTTCGCTCGTAGCGGTGACCACACCACCTTGATGGCCCGCGCCAGCTCCATCGCATCCCCTTCCGCCGAGAAGTGGCAGAAGATCAGCTCGGGACTCGTTCCGAGCAGGTGGTTGTGGATCGCGACGATGCGAATGCCGTGCTTGCGGTAGGCGTCGATGGCCTGCTGCAGCTCGCTCCGGAGCAGGCAGGTGTCGCCCATGACCATCGTCCGCCCGCACTCGCAAGGCGCGAAGCCGACCCAGCAGGCGAGCCCGACGCCCACAGGAAGCCGCTGCCCATCGATGCTGGTCCCCAACTGCGGGCGCGGCAGCACGATCTTGAACATGCCGTCCTTCTGTATCGCGCCCGGCAGGCCAACCGCGTCGGACACCGCCTTCCAGTCGGGCGCAGGCGGAGTCGCCGCCGCCGGTGCTGCCGCCGCGGGTTGCTTGCCCATCTGATCCCACGCCGCACGGATCGCCTTTGCCATTTCCAGTGCCGCACCCGACCCCTGGAAGTGCAGGAAGATGAAGTTCGGGCTGCCGCCCAGCATGTGGTTGTGGATCGCCACGATCTCCAGGTTGCCCTTCCTCAGCTCGTCGAGCACCGGGTTGACCTCCTCGGGCAACATGCAGGTGTCGCCCACCACGATCGCGCGCTCAGGCGTGCCCGTGAATGCCGCGTAGGTCAGCACCATGGACGGCGGGACCACGAAACCGAACTCGTTGCGCAGGACCGGCTCCTTGCGCGGCAGGTCGATGCGGAACGTGCCGTCGGGCAGCACCGAGCCTGCCTCGCCGAGCACCACACCAACCGGCTTCCAGTCGGGCTGCTGCGCCGGCAAGCACAAGACGAAGCAGAGGGAGCAGAGCATCTGGAGTGCGACTCGCATGGTCATCCTGACGGGTTGAAGGCGGCCCGGCATCGTAGGGCCGCGAAGGTGAGAACGGCGCGACACTCCGAGCTGCACCGCAGGCGGCACCTGAGCCTTCCCCTGGTGCGGTACCAAGTGCAGCCTAGGATTCTCGCCCACCGCGAACTTTCGCGGGGTTGCATCGAGGAAATGAGATCATGAGCCGACTGTTCGCCGCGAGCGCCTGTGCGCTGACCCTGGTCGCCTGCAGCAAGCCGGAGCCCACCGCTCCGAACAACCCGACGCCGGGTGCTGCCGCGACCGTTTCGCAGGTCAAGCTGGAGTTGGGCGAGGACGTTTGAGGGGGATGCATCACCGCCGTGCGCGGTGCCCTGGGGAAGGTCGATGGCATCAGCCAGATCGACATCAAGTCCGGCGACAAGGACTTCACGGTCCACTACGACGCCAAGAAGATCAAGCCGGCCGACATGGTCGCGAAGCTCGTCGCTGCCGGTAAGGCCGGCGCAAAGGTGAAGTCATGAGGCTCGCACCCCTACCGTTGCTGGTCGCGCTCGTTCTCGCGGGTTGCGCGACCAATCCGGTGTCGATCGAGACGAAGGACGCCATGTTGGTCCTCGACAAGAAGCCCACTTGAGGCGGCTGCGTTGCCGGCGTGCGTGCCACGCTGGAGAAGCTGCCGGGTGTGAAGGGGGCCGAGATCACGGCGGGCAACGCCGAGATCACCGTCCACTACGATCCTGCGACGACGAACGTCGACAAGGTGCTGGAAGGCATGGCGGCAGGCGGGCAGCCGGCGCAGAAGAAGTAGGTTCTGCGTTCGGCCTGACTCAGCCGGGCAGCGCGACCGGATCGCGGCGGTGCGACATTGCAGCTTGACTAGCCAGCTTGTGGCTTGCGGCACGAACAATCGAAGCGACCGTGTTCCGCACACGTTCCGCAAGCCCTCGTCACTCGCTCGCGCAGGGCCTTGCGCGCCCTGAAGACTCGAACCCCCGCGTTGCTCTCTCCGAGCCCTGCTTCGACAGCGAAGTCCTTGACCGCGACACCGTCCAGCTCGATGCGACGCAAAGCCGTGGCCTGATCAGGCGGCAGGGTGTCGATCAGCCGGCCGATGCAGCTACACAGCTCGCGATCGGCTTCGGCAGCCCTCTGCGATTCGGCCCGCTCCAGTTCGTCGGCAAGTGCCTGAAGCCGAGCGTCGGCAGTCGTCGATCGCCGGTGCCGGTCGATGATCGCGTTGCGCAGCACGCGGTAGAACCACGCGCGCGACGACTCGTCGGCACGCAGGTCGCCGCCGCGTTCCAGACCTTTGACGAAAGCGTCCTGCACGACGTCCTCGGCGATGGTGCGGTCGCCGACGCGCCGCTCCACGAACGCGACGAACTCGCGGTGGCCAGCAACGAGTTCGTGCATCACGCGGTCCGGTAGTCCCGCGGCGTCGCCCTCACGCTCTTCGTGGCAGCTCACCGCACGATCTCCGCTCCGCTCGCGCTGCGGAAACGCCGCAGCATGAGGGAACTCAACAGGACAGACACGCTGGACAGCGACATGGCGGCACTGGCGTACACCGGCGACAAGGCGATGCCCAGTCCCGCGAACGCGCCGGCCGCGATCGGCAGGCCGAGCAGGTTGTAGACCGACGCCCACAGCAGGTTGCGCCGGATCGTGCGCATGGTTGCTCGGGCCAAGGCGATGGCTAAAGGCACGCCCGCGAGCCCGCCTCGCAGTAGCGCGACGTCCGAGGCTGCCGCAGCAACGTCGGTGCCGGTGCCGACTGCGATCCCCAGGTCGGCGGTCGCCAGTGCCGGGGCGTCATTGACGCCATCGCCGACCATCGCGACGCGCTGCCCTCCATCCTTCGTTTTGGCAATCCGTCGGGTCTTGTCGGTAGGTAGCAGCTCCGCAGCGATCTCGTCGATACCGACTTGCTGCGCAATCGCAGCGACGACGCCCTGCTTGTCTCCGGACAGGATCCCGAGACGGATCCCCATCGCGCGCAGATGCTTCACGGCCGCCCGTGCCTCGGGCCGCAGGGCATCGGCGAGGCCGATCACCCCCAGTAGGTCACCATCTCGCGCCACGAGAAGCGGCGTGACCCCACCTGACGCCAGCGACGCGACGCGCGGAGCCACCGCCGCGACATCGATGCCGTGCTGGGCGAGCCACTCGGGCTTGCCGACGCGAACGGTGAAGCCGCCCACACGCGCCATCACCCCCATCGCCGGAACGGCGACGAACTGCGTTGCTGCGTCGAGCGCGAGCCCACGCGCCTGCACCGAACCGACGACCGCACGGGCAAACGGATGCTCACTCGACAACTCGACTGCCGCGGCAAGGCGCAGTAGTTCCTCGCTCCCGATGCCGGGTCGCGGCTCGACGGCAACCACATCAGGCCGGCCAGTCGTCAGCGTGCCGGTCTTGTCGAACATCACGGTGTCGATGTGGCTCGCCTGTTCGATCGCCGCGCCGGTTCGAAACATGACCCCGAGTTCCGCACCACGTCCAGCACCGACGGCAACGGCCGCAGGCGTCGCAAGGCCGAGCGCACACGGACAAGCGATCACGAGCACCGCCACCATGTACTCGATCGCCACCGGCAGCCCGCCCCAGGTCGGGTCGATCGACCACCAGACGCCGAACGTCACCAGCGCCAGCACCAGCACGATCGGCACAAACACCGCACTGGCCCGATCGGCGAACCGAGCGATCGGTGCCCGCGATCCCTGGGCCAGTTCGACCGCGGCGGTGATCCGCGCCAGCGCGGTCTCCGTACCCGTGTTCTCGACGCGTACGAGCAGCGCACCGGACGTGTTCATGCTGCCGCCGACGACGCGGTCGCCAAGCCCCTTCTCCACTGGAATGCTCTCGCCACTGAGCAGCGATTCGTCCACGGCAGAACTACCGTGCACGACGACGCCATCGCTCGGCACGCGCTCGCCGGGACGAACCCGCACGCGCTCGCCGGGCCGCAGGTCAGCGACCGGGACGTCGCGCTCGATCGAAGATGCGTCGCCGTCGACAAGATGCGCCAGCGCCGGCACCAGGGCGTGCAGCGCACGCACTGCATCTCCCAGACGCCAGCGAGCCCGCGTCTCCAGAAACTTGCCGAGCAGCACGAAGGTGACGATTGCCGCCGCCGCCTCGAAGTAGATGTGCGGCGCGGAATGCTCACTGTGCGCAAACCAGTGCGCGGCGAACGTCGCCACCGTCGACCACGCCCAAGCCGAGAGCGCCCCGAGCGCAACCAGCGTGTTCATGTCGGGACTGAGGTGGCGGACCGCGGCAACGCCAGCGCGCAGGAACCGACGGCCGGGTCCGAACAGCACACCCGTGCCAAGCACGAACTGGACGATGCGGCCGGCCCCAGTGTCGGCAAAGGGGATCGCACCATGGGACATGCCGAGGACGAGAAGCGGAACCGTGAGAACCGCCGCAACGGCAAGGTCGCGCACCAGAACTCGGCGGTCTCGCTCCTCCGACCCGCTGCGATCCAGCTCCATCGGACCGGCCGTGGAGGCGGGTGGCAACACGCCGTAGCCCGCAGCGACGACGGCCGCCTCCAGTGCGGCTCGGTTCGTGCGCTTCGGGTCGATTTCGACGCGAGCCTGCTGCGAGACGATGTTGACCTGGGCGACCTCCACGCCGCCTACCTTCGCCAGCGCGCGTTCGATTCGGCCGGCACAGGCGGCACAGGTCATGCCGGTGATGTCGAGGATGGCAGTCTCGCTCGGGACCTCAGCAGGATCTTTCGTCGTCATGCCCTCGTAGACGTCGAGAGTCGATGGGCATTACATGCGACGCAGCTCGCGCATCGTGGGGCTGCAGCCGTTCGTGTCCCGGCTCCGTCACTCCAGGATACGAAGACGCGAGGCGAATCGGTGTCGTCGGATGACACGACGTCACGCGCAGAGTGCGCGGCGTGCCCAGCCACCGCAAATCGATCGGGCCATCGCGATCGAGCGTTCAGTGGCACCGAGATCCAGTGCCGTGGCACGCGGCGAACACGGCCAGCAGGAGGGCGGACAGAAGGGCGCAGTTGCGCCACACGGCCAGTCGAGTCAGGATCGATCTCATCGTAGTTCTCCGTTCGGGTTGGGACCGTCTCCTGCGGCCGGATTGGTCGCGGTGAACACGGTCAGGGTTCCACAGCACGTACTGAAGTGAGCGACGGCCATGACATTCACGAAGCCAGCCTTGGCGATCGCGGATGCAAGCTGTCCGGCCGCGTGCGCCCGGGTGTTGGCCCAGCCGTCGAGAAGGCGGACCAGGAGGAATGCGGCGTGCATCAGTGGTCCGCGCGGCCGATCCCAGTCGGCGACCACAATCGTTCCACCGGGTCGTAGGACGCGGCGCATCTCGGCAAGCGCCGCAGCCTTCGCGGCATCATCCAGATGGTGGAGCAGAAGGCTCGTGATGACGCGGTCGAACTGGTTGCGTTCGAAGGGCAGGCGCTGCGCCCTAGCCTCCACCCACGTCACGTCGACCGCCGCCGCCGAGCCTTTGCGTTTCGCAATCGCGAGGATCTGCGGATCGCCGTCTACACCGACCACTTTCGCGGCCGGCTGGTATCGTTTCAGCATAATCCCCAACGACCCGGTGCCCGCTCCCACGTCGAGCACCTGAGCCCCAGGCTCCACGCGAGCGTGCGTGACGATCGCCGCCTTGACCGTTCGCTCCCGAGTAGTCGGTCCGATCACGAAGTCGTAGAGCCACGTCAGGCCGCGGTAACGCAGCGCCGGCACGATGACAGGTTCTCGTTCGACTGGGGAGGTCATGGGCGTTCGCAACTTGCCGAGCCGCAGCAAAGGAAGCGGCCCGTCCTGTTCACTTCTTTTCCTTGGACTGGTCCGCCTTGCCCTCGCCGGGCTTCGCCTCGGCTGCCTTCTTGCGGGCCGCATCGATCAGTTCGACGAACTTCGCGGGAGCCTTCTCGACTTCGTCCGTGCAGTCCTTGCAGCAGACACGCACGAGTCGGCCGCCGACCACGACGTCGATGGGGTCGCCCATGTCGCCGCCGTAATTCTCATCACTCACAGGGCACTGCTTCAGCACGTAGTCCTTGCCCTGCGCGGTCACGACGGCAACATCGAGAACCTTCAAGAACTTGGCCGGCTCCTTGGCGAACTCGGCCTTCTCCTTATCGTCGGAGACACGAACCAAGCGGTTGCCGAAGACGAACTCGTGCGCCTTCTCCGGCAGCTTCTTGCCCGAGATCACCGAGGTGGCCAGCGGATACAGCGGCCCCTGGTCCGCGATGATCTTCGCGTCGAGCGCCGACAAGCTCGCAGCCAAGTCCTTCTCGAACTTCTTGATGCAGCCGCCACAGCAGTAGCGGACCTCGCGCCCTTCGTAGAGCCTGACTACGGGATCGCCCATCGATCCGAGCTTCTTGCCGGTGATCGGGCAGGTGCTGAGCGAGTAGGCGTCGCCCACGCGGGCAACGGCCTTCGCGTCGTCCTGCTTCTTGCCGTGGCCGTGGTCACCGTGGTCGTGCTGCGCCAGCGCGTTGGCGGCGAACAAGAACGCCGCGAGCAGCGGCAGGATCCAGAACAGTCGTTTCGTGGTCATCTTCGTTTCCTCTCGTGTCGCAGAACTGCCCCCGCAGCGCCGACAACGTGTCGGTCCGGCGGGAGCAAGGTAGGTGTGTGACGGGCGGGACGATTCCCCGCTCGGGCGCGAACAGGTCATGGGGCAACTCCTCCGAGCAGCTCCTGCAACCTCGCCCTCGCCAGCGAATGCTCGCGACGCAGCCGGGCCAGAGCCGCCTCGGCTTCCAGAGCCATGGCCGTCGCGGCCACCCACTCGGTGAGCTTGCCGCCGCCCGCGGTCCACGCGGCGCGCGCGACGTCTCCCATCTGCCGCAACCGAGGCAGCAGGGACTCTGCGAGCACGGCGTGCTCCGCCTCCACCGCGGCGAGCATCGCCAGTTCGCGCACCGCCATGGCTGTCGCATCGACGCCAGCCTGTCGACGCAGGGCGTCGGCCGCGCGCACGCGCGCCTCGCTCTCGCGCACCGCGCCTTCGATGGCCGTTCCACGCAGCCAAGGCAACGTCATGGCCGCACCGAGCGTCTGGCTCATGGTGCCCATCACCGTGGCACTGAGGGAGAACTCGGGCACACGCTCCCACTCGGCCATCGTGACCTCGGCCATCGCGGCAGCGTGCTCACGTCGCTGCAGCTCGACCTCGGCGTTGTTCGCCAACACGGACTCGATCACGTCCCGCTCAGCCGGTTGAAGGGCGGTCAGAGGCGGCAGCACCGGCTTCGTCACCATGGCATCGCCCCCGACACCGGCGATCGCACGCAGTGCTGCCTCCAGGGCTGGCCGCTCGCCGGCAAGCTTCGCGCGCTCCGCGCGCACCCGATCGCGCGCCACCTCGGCAGCCAGAAGCTCGGCCTGCATGGCAGAGCCTGCTCGTACCCGCGCCGCCACGGATGGCACCTGCACGGCAAGCAGCCGCTCCAGGCGGTCGAGAAGCGCCAACTCCTCGTCGCGCAAGGCCAGGGCGTAGTACGCGTCGCTGACCTGGGTCTGCAGCCGCAACCGTTGCCGAACGAAGGCGGCCCCAGCGACTCGTGCATCGGCGAGGGCAGCTTCGCCCTGCGCTTCCAAGCGTCCAGGCCAGAGGATCATGGCCATGGTGTTGTTCATCAGCAGCAAGGCCGTGCGATCGAGCGCAGACCCGCCGTCCAGGGTGTGCTCCAACCCGACCATCGCGGTAGTTGCCTGCGTGCTGGCCTGGGGCACCTTCTCGAGTGCCGCCTCCCAGGTATGGAAGGCCGCCTCCAGCGCGCCGTTGGCCTGTTCGGCGTGCGCCAGAAACGTGGAGAGCGTTGCTCCTTGGGTCAGATCAGAAAGCTCTCGATCCGCAAACGGCTTGTGGAACTCGACCCCGGCGGCAGCAACTCGGTCGCGCTCAGCTTGCTCGCCTTCGGGCCGCATGACGCACCCGGCCAAGGCCAGTGCCAACACCATGGGAACCGCCTTCATGCGACCACCTCCAACTGGCCCCGCATCCGCCAACGCTGCCACAGATAGAAGATCACCGGGTACGCCAGCAGCTCCATCAGGAAGCTCACGGTGATGCCGCCGATCAGCGGGGCGACGAGCCGCCGCGTGACGTCAGCCCCGGTCCCGGTCGCCCACAGAAGCGGCAGCAGACCGATCATGTCGGTCGCAACCGTCATGGTCTTTGGACGGATGCGTTTCACGGCTCCGGCGTGGATCGCCGTCATCAGGTCGCCGGTCGTTCGCATGCGCCCTTCCGACTTCGCGCGATCGAACTCGCTGTCGAGGTAGAGCAGCATCACCTGCCCGGTCTCCGCGTCGACGCCGAGCAACGCGATGATGCCGACCCAGACCGCGAGGCTCATGTCGTAGTCCAGCGCCCACAGGAACCAGAATGCGCCGATCAGTGAGAACGGCACGGCGAGCAGGATCACGCACACGCGGAACCACGAGCCGTTGGCGAGATACAGCAGCAGCACGATCAGCAGCCCCGTGATGGGCAAGACGAGCCACAGCCGCTCCTCGGTCTCCTGCAGGTACTGGAAAGTGCCGGACCAGACGCGGCTGTAGCCCGCAGGCAGCGGCACCGCGCGCTCGACGACATCGCGCGCCTCGGCTACGAACCCACCGAGGTCGCGGTTGGCGAGGTCGACGTAGACCCAGGCCGTGCGCTGCGCGTTCTCGCTGCGCAGCATCGGCGGGCCGGAGACATGGCTCAAGGACGCCAGCTCGCCGAGCGGCACCTGTTGCCCCGCGGGCGTGTCGATCAGCACGCCGCGCAACGAGTCCAGGTCGTCGCGACGCTCGCGGGCGTAGCGCAGGTTGATCGGGAAGCGGCCGAGCCCTTCGACCGCTGTGCTGACCGGCATGCCACCGATCGCGATCTGGATGACCATCTGCACGTCGCCGGTGGTCATGCCGAAGCGAGCCGCCGCGGCACGGTCGACAGCGATGTCGAGGTAGAGCCCGCCGAGGTTGTTCTCGGCGTAGGCGCTCGTGGTGCCGCGCACACCCTGCACGGCCGCGGCGGTGCGCTGCGCCAGATCGTTCAAGACGGCTAGGTCCGGCCCGAACAGCTTGATGCCGACCGGCGTCTTGATGCCCGTCGACAGCATGTTGATGCGGTTCTCGATCGGGTGGGGCCACGCATTGGCCATCCCGGGCAGGCGCACGATCTCGTCGAGCCCTTGGTGGTGGCTGCCGTCCGGCTCCGACCAGCCGAACTTCAACTCCTCCATCGTGATCGGTCGGCGATCGGGCCAGAACGTGTGCTCGAACGGCCATGACAGCCACGACAACCAACCCGGGAAGCCGTGCCAGAACCGATCCACCGCCCGCGTTCGCCACTTGCTGCGGTCGGCCTCGAGTTGCACGACCGTCTCGACCATCGACAGCGGTGCGGGGTCGGTCGCGGTCTCGGCGCGGCCGATCTTGCCGTGCACGGTGCGGACCTCTGGCACCAGCGCGATCAGTTTGTCGGTCTGCTGCAGGATCTCGCGCGCCTTGCCGACCGAGACGCTCGGGCTCGTCGTCGGCATGTAGAGCAAGTCGCCCTCGTCGAGCTTCGGCATGAACTCGGAGCCGAGGTTCGTCGCCGGGTAGATCGCTGACGCTCCGAGCAGGAGCACGCACAGCAAGGTCGCGAACGGGTGCCGCAGGCAGATCCAGAAGAACGGTTCGTAGACGGCCTCGCTGAGCCGGTTGACGGGGTTCCTCTCCTCACGCGGAATGCGGCCCTTCAGGAACCAGACCATCAGAGCGGGCACCACAGTGATGCCCAGGATGGCGGCTGCGCCAATGGCAAAGGTCTTGGTCCACGCGAGTGGGCTGAACATGCGGCCCGACTCACCGCCCAGCACGAAGATGGGCAAGAAGGCGACCGTGATGATGAGCAGCGAGCTGAACAGGCTCGGGGCCACTTCCTTCGCCGCGGCGAGCACGATCTCCGGCTGCGGCGGCATCGGCACACCGCTCTTCTCGAAGAGGTCGCGCGCTCGCTGCAGATGCTTGTGCGCGTTCTCGACCAGCACCACCGAGCTGTCAACCATGACGCCGATCGCTAGCGCAAGGCCGCCGATCGACATGATGTTCGCGTTGATGCCAAGCAGCGTCATCAGCAGCATCGCGACGAGCAGGCCGATCGGCAGGATGATCAGCGCGACGATCGCCGAGCGGACGTGGGCGAGGAACACGAGGCAGATGAGGCCCGTGACGATCAGTTCCTCGAAGACCGCGTCGCGCAGCGTGTCGACCGCGCGTTGGATGACGAGCGAGCGGTCGTAGGTCGGGACGATGCGCACGCCCTCAGGCAGCCCAGGCTTCAGCTCTTCGAGCCGCGCCTTCGCATCCTTGATGACCTGGAAGGCGTTGCTGCCGAAGCGCGCGACGACCACGCCGCCGACGGCTTCCCCCTTGCCGTCGAGGTCCCCGACCGACCGGCGCGCCTCGCCGCCGACGCGCAGCTCGGCGATCTGCCCGAGCAAGACGGGCGTGCCGTTGGCACCTAGTCCGACCGGCACTTTGGCGAGGTCATCGACTCCGTGCAGGTAGCCGCGGCTCCGCACCATGTACTCCTGCTCAGAGCGTTCGACGACCGAACCGCCGACGTCGCGGTTGCTCGATTCGATCGCCGCCGCAACGGCGGTGACCGAGACACCGAACGCTCGCACCCGTTCCGGGTCGAGCAGCACCTCGTATTGCTTGACGAACCCACCGAAGCTCGCGACCTCGGAGACGCCGTCGACGGAGCTGAGCGGATACCGCAGGTAGTAGTCCTGGATCGTGCGCAGCTCGGCGAGGTCGTGGCGATCGGAGACCAGCGCGTACTGGTAGACCCACCCGACGCCGGTGGCGTCCGGGCCGAGCTTCGGCTGCACGCCGGCCGGCAGGCGGTCCCGGATCGTCGACAGGTACTCGAGCACACGGCTGCGCGCCCAGTAGATGTCCGTGCCGTCCTCGAACAGCACGTAGCAGAACGACAGCTCGAACATCGACACGCCACGCACGTCCGTGGCCCCGGGCACGGCCAGCAGCGCACTGGCCAGCGGGTAGGTGACCTGATCGTCGACGACCTGCGGGTTCTGGCCCGGATACTCGGTGACGACGATGACCTGCACGTCGGACAGATCGGGGATCGCGTCGAGCCGGACGTTCCGGTAGCCCCACAGGCCGAGCGCCAGGAGACCCACCGTCAACATCACGACCAGTGCGCGGTGGCGCACGCTGAGTTCGAGGATGCGCGCGATCATCGACCCGCCCCCGTGTTGAGCGGCAGGCGGCTCTTCACTTCGCCGCACGACGTCATGCTGAGGTCGAAGAAGTTCTTCACCTGCTCGTCGGTCTGCAGCCAGTCGGCCTCGACCATCGGGCAGTGGAGGACGATCAGCCACGCTCCGAAGGTCTTGCTCGGCCGGGCTGCCGCGAACAACTCAGCGAGTAGTTTGCCGGCCGGGATCAGGGCCTTGCGGCGCGTGGCGACGTCGGCAGTGTCGGCGGGAACCGCCTTCGGCAACCCGTGCACGAGTTCGTGCAGTTCAGGCGACGCATCGTCGTGCAGCGCCTGCACGGCGGTCGCGAGGCGAAGCCAGCCGTCATCGTCGTCCTTGTCGTGCAGCAGCGCGTCGGCGACGGCCAAGTAGGCGCTCAACACCGCGTCGACGCGCTGCTGGATCTCCGGGGTGAGGCGCAAGGGTTCACGAACGGCCGGCCCCGGGCTCTTGTGCAGGAGTCCCTCGCCCTGCAGCTTGCGAGTGCCTTCGCGCAACTGGCTCTCCGCGTCGATCAGCAACTGACCCGAGACGACGACGCGGTCGCCCTCCTTCAGGCCGTCCAGCACTTCGACCATGCCACCGTCGCCGGTTCTCCCGACGCGCAGCGCGCGCGGCTCGAACTTGCCGTCCCCGAGAGCCAACCACGCGAGCTGGCGGTCGCCGGTGTCCAACACGGCTTCCATTGGCACCAGCACCGAATCCGCCGCGAGCGACAAGGGCATGTGCAGACGTGCGAACATCCCCGGCCGAAACGACTCGTCCTCGTTCGGCAGCACGGCGCGCACCGTGACCGTGCGCGTCGCTTCGTCGACCGCCGGGGCGATGTAGACGATCCGGCCCTTGGCCACACGCCCGGGCAGCGCGGCGAACGAAGCCTCGACCTCCATGTCGAGCCGCACGATGCCGGCTTCGTGCTCAGCCAACTGCGCATCGAGCCAAACCTCGGACAGGTCGACGATCCGCAGCAGCGATTGGTTCATCATCGCGGGCGCACCCTCGACGATGTCTCGCCGCATGAGCCGACCGCTGACCGGGCTTGGCCAGGGGATTGTCTGTTGGGCGCGTTCCCTCGCTTGCAGTTCGTCGACCAGCGAAGCGGGCAGATCCCAGAGCAGCAGCTTCTGTCGAGCGGCCGCGAGCAGTTCGGCGTCACCGCTCTTACGGGCGGCGATCAGCTCCTCCTGCGCCACGATCAACTCGGCGGAGTAGAGGTCGAACAGCACGTCGCCCTTGCTGATCGCCATCCCTTCGGTGTGGGCGTGCAGCTTGTGCACGAAGCCCGGGATCTTCAGCGCAATATCCCGCTGCCTCGCCTGCGCCTCGCGCACCGCGCCGAACGCATGCACGGTCCTGGACAGCGGTCCCCGCGCGATGGTTGCCACGCGGACGCCCATGTTCTGGACGACAACCGGGTCGATCGTCAGGGCGGGTCCGGAGTCCTTGGGCACCGAGGCCAAGGGCACCAACTCCATGCGGCAGATCGGGCAGGTGCCTGGACCATCCTGCCGCACCTGGGGGTGCATCGAGCAGGTGTAGACGCTGGTTGACTTGCTCGCGCCACCACCGGCGCGTTGGGTTCCAAACCAGTAGCCGACGCCAGCGGCCGAGAACAACAAGACGAAGAAGGCCGTTGCCGGAAGGGCGGTACGAAACCAACGCATGACGGAAGCCTCTCGGCTCAGGTAAACGCTGCAGGAGGGTCACCGGCAACGCGCGCCGCGCATCGCCACGAAAGCCCCATTCGGGGCCGCCCGGGCACCTGGACTGCGTCGTCGGCGACGTCAGTACAGAGTGCTCCTACAGAGGCTCGCTACTCCCGCCAGACCGAGAGCACGCCGTGCCGCCGGCGTCCCTGCCTGAAGTCGTTCCCGAATCGAATCGCCGCGGAACCAACCAGACTCGCACCTTCGGGCGGCCCAGTGATGGAAGGCAACCGCCACGGCTCGTGGATCCGCGTCGCCCCCGCCGCACTTGTAGGGTGGTGCGGCGTCGGTGCTTCCGGCGGCACGGCCGGCAGTCCCGGGCGCTCGACGTTCGCTTCGCAGCCACAGTCCGGCACGACCTGCTTGGCGCACTCACATGCACCCACGCAGCAGGAGCACGCATGCTCGGAGCCGGAGGTCGTCGCGTCGCGCCCCGCCACGACACCGAACCCAAGCGCGAGCGCCAGAGCGGTGACAACGGCTGCCAAGAGGCTGCGGAACGGCATCATGAACTCATCGACTCAACGAAGTATCGGCACGGTCCTTTCAGGAATCAACGCGCCGGTGAGGGCCTGGAACTTCGACAGCACCACGCTGTTCGCAGAAGGAGCCAACCGACTCGGGGGCTGCAGCAGTCACACCTGCCTCCGATGTCTTCGCGACACCCTTTCCGTGCGCGATTCCAAAAACTCGACCGGGTTGTTGACTCTTCGGGTCTCGCGCCTGCCAGCCCGACGGCCCTGAGGCTATTGAGGGGCGGCTCACGCAAGGCCGGGAGCCCATGACTCAACGTCACGAAGAGATCGCGAACCGTTCCAAGGCCAAGACTGCGATGGCTCTCGTCGTCGACGGCAGTCTGTGCATACGCAGCCGGCTGCCGTGGAACGCGGCAGAACCTACCCAGTGCGGGCCGCCAGCTTATCGTTGGCGACCGGCAACGTCACCAACACGTGCAGCCCGCCAGCATCGGGTTCGATCCGACAGTCGCCGCCGTGGGCGCGGACAATCGAGCGCACCAGTGCCAATCCGAGTCCAGCCCCCGAGCCCTTGGCTTCGCCACCGCGGAAGAAGCGTTCGAAAGCTCTCTCTCGCTCTGGCGCAGACAGCCCCGGGCCGTCGTCGACGATGCGCATGGTTACGTTGCCATCCACGCGGGCCACACGCACCTCCACTCGCGATGCGGCGTGCTTAGCCGCGTTGTCGAGCAGGTTGCTGCACAGCATCCTCAGGAGCTGCGGGTCACCCGCAACCAGCGAAGGCGAAGTGTCCAACGCAATGTGAGCTGCGGTGGTCACACCACCCGCAATCTCGCGAACCATATCCGCCAGATCCACTGTCGGTCCATGTATGCGCCCTGTCGCATCGAGGCGCGCCAATGCAAGGAGCGACTCCAGTATTCGGGTCATCCGACGAGCGACAGTCTCGATGCTCGCCAACATCTCCCCATACTCGTCCACTCCACGGACACGGCGTTGGCCAATCTCGGCAATGCCCGCGATGGTCGCCACGGGATTGCGCAGTTCATGCGACGCATCAGCAACGAAACGCTTCTGCTGCTCGACGGCACCCCGGACAGCAGCAAATGCCTCGCTGAAAAGGACGGTAAGCCTATCGATCTCGTCTCCATTGCCGGTGCGCGGGAGATCGGTCGCAGCGTCATCGCGCACCCTCGCAGCCGCCTCACCGAGCCGCGCCAGTGGCCCCGTCACACGCCTGGACAAGAACCAGCCGAACAGCGCAACTACCACCATCGACAAGCCGGCCGTCCAGAGCGAGAACGAACGGATCGTCGCCATCTGTCGCTCGATCGGCAGCAGCGACGCGGCAGTGCGCACAAGGACCGTGAATCCGGGACTGCTTGGCTCAGGATGAGGTTCGGAGGTAGCTGGGCGCGGTGGAAACGTGACCATCATCGTCGTCACGCGCAGGGAACCGTAGGTCTCAGCGCCAACCTCGTGTCCTGGGCGCGGCGGGGGCAACTCAACTCCTCTTCGCACTTGTATCTGTCCGGACGGCTGCAGGCGCACTTCGAAGCCGCCTTTACCTTGGAGGAGTGGGTCTTGCCCCCCGGCTTCGAAGTAGCCGTCGAGTGCCACCCGACCGGAATCCCATTCGCACACCGCACCAACGCCCTCAGCCTGCGTCGCGAGCACTGCGTCGACGCCATCCAAGAGAATCTCGCGCGTCACGCGCTGAAGAACCAACGAACCCGCACCGATCACCAATGAGGCCAACCCGGTGAACCAAACGATCAACCCCGTACGTAGCGACAACGTCACTCGTGTCCCTCATCCACGAGCACGTAGCCGACGCCGCGACGGGTTTGAAGCAGAGCGCCCTGCCGGTCGCCGAGCTTCTTCCGCAAGTTGGCGACGTGGACTTCCAAAGCGTTGGAACCGGGTCCGAGATCGTCGCTCCACATCGCCGAGGTCAGCCGCTCGCGCGGCACGACCGCCCCGACTCGACGCATCAGCAGCTCCAGCACCCGAAACTCCATCTCGGTCAGAGACACATCGCGGTCATCCCGGAAGGCTCGCCTGGACGCGAGATCGAGTCGGATTGGCCCTACTCGGAGAGCCGATTCGGTTCCTGCGCTGCCGCGCCGAATCAGTGCTCGCAACCGCGCCAAAAGCTGAGCGAAGACGAACGGCTTCGTCACGTAGTCGTCAGCGCCAACATCCAACCCGCGCACAACGTCCTCGGTTGCGTCGCATGCCGTCAACAAGAGGATCGGAAGCCGGCACTTCTCCATGCGGAGTTGCCGGCACACGTCGAACCCGTTCGGCGACGGTATTCGAACGTCGAGCAGCATGGCGTCCAGATGCTGGGAGCGCGCCGCCCAAAGCGCCGCTGCTCCGTCACCAACTGACTCGACGATGTACGACTCGTCCCGCAGGCCGCGCACGAGAGCGTCGGCCAACGCTTGCTGATCTTCGACGACAAGTAGGCGCGCCATGGGACAAGTGCAGGAACCGGACAGAGAAGTCTATCGGCCCGCGCCACCGCGCTCACCTTCCTCTTCTTCTTCATGCTCACGGCCTTCGTGCTGCGGCTCCGGCGCGTCGTGGCTTGAGCCGACTGCTTCTTCGCCACCGACCTCGATCTCGACGAGATGGCCAGCTCGCCCTTCGACAGCAACCTCGATGATGTGTCGCCCGTTCACGAACTCGACCTCTCCCAGGGGCGCGTCGCTCTCGTAGCCGAGCGAGGTCTTGACCGGCGAGCCCTTGATGAAGGTCTCGGCCGCTGTGACCAACTGGTCGAGGGTTCGCTCGGAGTGTCGGAGCGCCGTGATGAACTGTCGAATTTCGCTGGCATCTTCGCGTGCGTTGCCGCGCGACATCACAGCGCCGTCGACGGGGCTCAAGCGCAGCTCGATCAACTCGCCCTTGTCGCTGAGGACCAGCACTTCGAAGAACACGGCGATCTCGCCGTCGCGCCGCTCTCCCTCCAGTTCCGCTTCTACGGCCCGCCCTGGTTGCTCGGCGAGAGCCTTCCGGATCGCCTCGTGAAGGTTGATCCGCGCCGCGCCAACGAGGTCACGAACATCGACCTCCTCGGCTTCGTCGGTTCCACGCGGGCCATTCGAGGGATGCCAGTCACTCGAAGGGACCGCCGAAAGGAGTACAGGGAGAGCGAGCATCGTCAGGAGAGTCTTCATCTTGATGGTCCGGTTGGATGGTCTGAGGACGACCGAGCTGGCCGCCCACACTCCTCTATAGCCCGCACTCCTGAAGCACTCCTGAAGAGCGGTCCGGACAGGGTGGCCCTCTTGCCCGGAGCCAGCAACGGAACCTTCGCATTCAGCGGCTTCAGGGTTCCTTAAGGCGGCGCAGCTAGAACTAGAAGCTGGGGTGAGGCGTGCAGCCCCTACCTCCTCGCGTGCACTTCCTACATGGCACGCGCCTGCGCAGCCAGTGAGCCTAATCCCTGAGCCCCAGTGGCCCACAGATTGCCAAGCCCAGCCATGCTTCAAGCAGCCCTCTCTCGTCCCAGGGTTCTCTTCGCTGCTCTGGCGATCTTCACCGCGTGGCTCTGCGCAACGCTGCCGGTGTTTTCTCAAGAAGCGTACTACTGGACGTACGCTCAACACCCTGACTTTTCGTACTTCGACCACCCTCCAATGGTCGCGTGGTTGATCTGGGTTGGCACCAAGGTGTTCGGTGACGGCAGCGTCGGCTTGCGTGCCGGCACTTGGCTGTGCGGACTCGCATCGACTCGCCTGGGAGTCCTCTTGCTGAGAGACTTCGGCGTCGATCGAGTCGGTCAGTCAGCCTGGATCGTGCTGGCGATGGTGTCGCCGATTGTCGTGATGACGCACTTTCTGGCCAACCCTGACGCGCCACTGATCGCGGCTTGGACGCTGACGACTTGGTCGGTGTGGCGGGCACGCGGCGGAGCGATGCGCTGGTGGCTGCTCGCTGGCATCGGCGCTGGACTGGCGCTGTTGAGCAAGTACTCCGCCGCCTTCCTCGGCTTCGGCGGCTTCCTGCTCCTGCTCCTGGATGCCCCACTCAGGCGACAGGTCTTTCGCCCTGGCCCTTGGCTGGCCCTGGTCGTCGCGGGACTCGTTTTCGCGCCAGTAGTCTGGTGGAACGTCCAACATGACTACGTGTCGTTCCGCTTCCAGACGACGGAACGGCTCGACAAGGGTGAGTTCGGCCTGCACTGGCTCGCACAGTTCGTCGGTGGACAGGTCGGCGTCCTGCACCCTGTAGTATCGCTCGCACTTCCCCTTGCGATTGCATTCTTGCTTCGCCGTGCCCGCGCTGACGCACGAGCCATGCACTTGCTCGCCTTTGGCGCACCACTATTGGGGTATCTGCTGTTTCAGTCGCTGTGGATTCAAGTCAAGATCAACTGGGCTGCGCCCGCCTACGTGACACTCCTCCTCGGTGTCATCTGGTGGTGGCGTGAACGCAGCAGCACGGTTCTCCATCCCAAGCCAGCATTGCGTTGGGCTGCGGCCTCCCTCTTGCTGGTTCCCATGGCTGCACCGCTCGCTCCAGCGTTGCGCCTCGTCCCTCCTGGGCGCGGGTCGTCGTGGACCGGGTGGGACGAGATCGCAGCGCACGCCGAGCGGTGGGAAGAACGGCTCGACCAACAGGACGCCATCGAAAGCAACGTGTTCTTCTTTGCCGCCGACTACCGCGACGCAGCCCAACTCGGGCGCAACCTGCGGCTCTTGTGGGCGGCAGACGGTCACCACGCCTGCGACAACTCGGATCCTGGCGAGCCAACGCTCGCGCAGAATGTGCTTGGCCAACGCGCCCTTCAGTACGACCACTGGACGCCCCCAAGGGCCCGCATTGGCCAGGACGCAGTCTTCGTACTGCCGCGTCCGAAGGGGCGGGAGGAGATGGTGCAGAAGGCGGCCGACCGTTTCGCCAGCATCGAACTCGCTGAGCAACTCCAAGTTGCTTGCATGGGTGTCGATCTGGTTGAGACCCACATCTACGTCTGTCGCGGCTACAAGGGTGCGGAGGGCGGGCGGTGACAGCTTCCGAGCACATTCCGCTTTCCAAGAGCGGCCTTGGCACCACAGTTTCACCGCGTGCACTCCACGCAGTTGCTGAGCCCCTGGTGATCGCCGCCGACTTTGCGGTTGCCGAAGCTATGGTCCGCTCGGGCATCGACAGCCAACGCATCATCGTCCTCGATGGCCAGGACGAAGCCCTCGCCCGCGCCGCGGCCGAACGCGGTCGCAGCGCCGGCCTCGGCCCGACTCCAACGCGACCACATCAGGTCCCCTGGCGCACCTTGGTCGTCATCCCGACCTACAACGAGAAGGACAACCTCGAACCCATCGTCCGTGCCATTCACAAGTATGTGGACGGAGACATCCTGGTCGTCGACGACGGTTCGCCGGACGGCACCGGCCAGCTTGCCGATCGCCTCGCCGCCGCTGATGCGCGCATTCAGGTGCTCCACCGCACCGGCAAGCAGGGCCTCGGCACGGCCTACATCGCGGGCTTCCGCTTCGCGATCGAACACGGCTACGAACGCGTCTGCGAGATGGACGCCGACTTCAGCCACGCGCCCTGGGACCTGCCGCGTCTCGTGTTCGCCTCGGCGGACGCACCGCTCGTCATCGGCAGCCGCTACACCTCGGGTGGGTGCACCGTTGGATGGGACTTCAGACGGCGGCTGCTGTCGCGCGGTGCCAACCTGTATGCACGCATGCTCCTCGGCACCGGGGTCCGCGACAACACAGCGGGGTTTCGATGCTTCCACACCGATGCCCTCAGAACTCTCGACCTTGCTGCCGTGCACGCCCAGGGCTACGCATTCCAGATCGAGATGACGTTTCGCATGGTGCGCGCGGGGCACTCGGTGCATGAGATACCGATCCACTTCGTCGACCGCCGCATCGGCAAGTCGAAGATGGACGGGAAAATCGCACGCGAGGCGCTGTTCCTGGTGCCGCAACTCCGCGGCAGAGTCCCGCGCAAGACCCCGTCTGCATGACCACCTCGAAGCTGCGCCTCGTTGCGTCGCTCAACATCTCGGTGCCGCTGCTGCTCGGTGCATGCGCGACGACAGTCCCCAGCGAACCTCGGGGCCTGGGCCTGTCGCACCGTCCCGGCGACCAGTTCATTACGACCCGCGTCTACCACGGCATACCCGTCCTGCAGAAGTCGTTCTTCTGGGACGGCAATGGGGAAGTCGAAGACACCGGCGTCGGCGTGCACTGGGGCCGGTTTCTCGATGAGCAGGCGGCACTCGGCCTCGGCACAAATTTCAGCAACTGGTGGACATCGGGGCGTGACGTTCAGAGCGCCGAGATCGAAGGCACACTGCGCCTCTACCCGGTTCGCGACTGGCCCTTGTTTGTCGACGGCAACGGCGGGTTCCAGCTCGCCAACGACCAGATCCCGCCGGGTGGCACTGTCTGGAACTTCTCCTTCGGTTTCGGAACAGGCATCGAGGTGCCACTATCTCCAGGCACCAGTGGGCTGCTCGGCGTCAACTACCACCATATTTCCAACGCCCTCGGCCGTGAGAACGACCGCAACCCGAGCCAGAACGAGGTCAGGTTGTGGATCGGACTGGGGTGGACGTTCTGAACATTCGCGGTCCTGCCGTATCGACACCCGTCCCCAAGCCTGCGGACTTCGACGCCTCGATCACCCGGATAGAACTGGAGATGAGCCAAGGATCACCGGACTCAGTGGCGACTTCGACCCGCCAAACTCCTGGTGGTGGCGCGTGCACGACCAACGTGCGAGCGGTACGCGCCTGGACTTCGACCCCGTCGCGCAGCAGGCGAATGCGACCGGTCGCTGGCGTCGTCACGCGCAGTTCCAGTTGCTCCGCCGCACTTACCGTAGACCCGCCGAGGTGCACGCAGCCGCGGCCATCCGTGAGGCGAAAGTCGAAGCCGGAGCCATCGCCGAAGACGTCGAACGACACATAGGTTCGGCCAGCCGCAAACGCTTCGACCACGCTGGTCTCGTCGAGCCGCTCCGCCAGCACGTGTGTACAGAGCGTCAGGAAGACCTCTCGGTAGTTGCCGATTGTGCCGCCGAGCGGCCCGAACACGCGGATGTTGGCATGTGCGTCGTTGCCCCCGACCGGCGGCAACGGGTGCCGAGTCGCCAGCGCGCGATCCCACGCGCCGAGCACCGCTTCGTCGCGTACGCAGATGCGTTCGCATAACCAGCGCATCGGCAAGAACAGCGCCGTGGCAAGCGTACCCAGCTTGTTCGCTGCCAATGCGCCAGCATGTAGGTTCACGATTTCTACACCGTGCAGACCCGGCAGGTCGAAGGGAACCTTCCACAACTCGCCGTGGCACACGAACGACAGCGCCCCCTGCGCCGCCGCTTCGCGCGCCAGCAGCCCCGCGTGCTGAAAGCGCCGCAGCGGCTTCGTCAGCGGAAAGCACAACAGCGTGCCCTGTGGGCTGCGCACCTCAGCTCCGACCAGGAACAGCGTGTCCCCGACCATGCCGCGAACGCCATCGCGGATGGACGCATCGGTCTGATGATCGGTCATCACGACGAAGTCGATCCGTGCGTCGGTGCATGCCGCGCCGATCTGCTCGATCGTGCCCTCGGAGTCGTGCGACAGGTGGCTGTGGCAGTGAACGATGCCCTTGCAGTCGACGAATGGCGTGCCAGCGACGGCGCGTGGCGGGTGTGGCGAGCGCGGTTCGTTCGGGAGCACGGTCGTCAACGCAGCGCACCCGGCGAGCGACCACGCACAGGCCAGCAAGACAGCGAAACGTAGGTAGGTCCCCATCGAGCGCTGAATGCTACAGGCCGCCTTTGCGGACACTCTGGAGGCGCAGTGCGGCAAGAGCACCGGCTGCTTGCAGCACCCCGGCAGCCGCGAATCCGATCGCAGGTGTGTCGGGGAATGCTGACCACATGGTGCCAACCATCGCACTCGACACGAAGTCACCGATGCCGTTTGCCGCGGCAAGCACCCCCAAGCCAGTGCCTCTTACCTCGACTGGCAGCAGCTCCGCCGCGTGAGCCTTCTCCGCCACTTCCTCGGCGGCGATGTAGACGCCCGAGGCGACGAACAGGAGGAAGAGGATGGCGGGCAGCGGGGGCAACAGGGCAAGCCCGAGCGTCGTCATCGCGGCAACGGCATAGCCAAGTGCCAAGACCTTGTGCCTGCCCCATCGATCCGCGAGCACTCCGAGCGGAAGCGAAGCCAGCGCACTGACCGCATTGTGCGCCACGTAGAGCCCGATAGCGAATGCCCCAGCAGTAAGCGAGAACAGGGTTCCAGTAGCGTGCTGCGTCGCGTACAGGATCAGGAGCGTGCGCGAGAAGTCGCCGCAGCCGAACGCGAACACGACTCCGACGTAGCGCCGAAACGGCGCGCCGGTCAGCTTCAGGCTAGCGAGCAGGCCGCTGCTGTGCCTGCGTCCGTGGAGCCTCGGCTTCTCGACCACCACGACCGCGATCGCCAGGAAGGCGAGCATCCCTGGCAGGAGCGACCACACCATGATGTCCTGGGGAGCGTCCCCATTGGCGATGAGGGCCATGGCGAGCAGTGGCCCGATTACGGCTCCCAGCGAATCGCCAGCCCTCTCCAGACCGAAGGCCCTGCCGAGAGCGGCAGGATCCGCGGCATCCGCCATCAAGGCGTCGCGGGGCGCACTCCGGCTGCCGCGGCCGATCCAAGCCGCCACTCGGCACGCGAGAACCTGCAGCCAGCTCGTGCAGTAGCCGATCGCCGCAACGCCCACTGCTGTCACCAGGAACCCGATGGACGCGAGTGGCTTCCGCCTGGGCAGTCGGTCGGCCGCGTGACCACCCCACAGCTTTGCCAGGGTGGCAGCACCGTCAGCACTTCCCTCGATGATGCCGATCGCAGCCGGTCCGGCACCCATCCCGAGAAGGACCGCTGGCAGCACAGCGGTGGCGAGTTCGTGCGAGATGTCGGAGAACAGGCTCGCCGAGGCCACTCCGACCGTTGAGCGGTTCAGCCAACCACGCTCGTCCGCTGGCTGCCGATCCCCGCCGAGGGGAAGCTTCTCGTCTTCAGTTGCGGTCATGTGCAATCAGCCCTGGGGTCATGCAGCTTCGCCTCGGACTCTCCGGTGGCCCTGCGCACCATCTCGCTCGCAGACGATCGCAATCCCTCAGGTTGCCCTGATGGCCGCCAACGCGCGGGCGATGCGCCATCGAGTCCCGTCCGACTACGGCTGCGCCGTAGCCACCACGTTCTCGAACTTGACGTGCAGGTCGTGCACGAGGCGACAGCCATACAGACCCTCGGTCTTCAGCGTGGCTGTCGGCGCTCGATGCACTTCCTTGTCGTTGACAAGGAAGCGCGTCGTCGTCGCGCCGATCTCGACGGCGAGGTCGTTGCTGGTCGTGGCCTCGGCATTCTCGCGGTTCACGGCGGCATGCTCGCTCCAGGGCACCAGGATCGCGGTAGACGTCGCATCGCGGGTCTTGACTAGGAACGTGCCGTCGCCAGTCACCAGGAAGTACGTGTAGGTCTGGTTCTCCCCGTCGACCTCGCGGCCGCCGAACACTAGGCCAGCGCCATGGGCGTGCGGGCCGGTGTTGCGCTGCGTAACCCGCGCCGAGAGCCGATACGAGCCGGTCGCGCCGGCATCGCGTCGCCACAACGTTGCGTTGGGACCAGCCTGCACTTCGACCCCGTTGCCCGGCAGCGGTGTGATGCGACCCGGCGCGCTCACGTCCGTGGCTTCGTCGAGCCGGACGGACCAGGACCGGGTCGGGTCCTGGGCGGGTTCACCGCAGGCGGCGAGTGCCGCCAGAAGGCCGATGGCAGTGGATCGGTGCATACCTCTCATGAGACCGCGTCCCGCGTAGCGGTGCCACCTCCGCTCCGAGGGAATGACAAGACCGACCAGGATCGCAACGGCCAAGAGGACTGCGCTGTGTGCTGCGGTTGCCCGTCTACCGACTCGCGTTGACTTCCACCGTCACGTGCACGAGGTCTTGATGGCCGCGCAACAGACTTCGGTAGTGCTCAGACGGCTTGGCTTCGGCCACGACAACGACGACGATCGCTGCGAAGTGCCGTGGGCCCACGCGCCAGACATGCAAGTCGGCGACGCGCGTCTCGGGTTCCGCTTCGATAGCCGTCAGCAGATCACGACGCAGATCATCATCGACTTCGGCATCGAGGAGCACCCGGCTCGTATCCAGGATCAGCCCGTACGACCAACGCGCGATCACGATCGAACCAACGATGCCCATGAACGGGTCCATCCAGGTCCAGCCCAGGTACTTCCCGGTCAGCAGTGCGCCGAGCGCAAACACTGACGTCAGAGCATCCGCCATCACGTGCAGGTAGGCCGCCCTCAGGTTGTGGTCGTGGTGAAGGTGCCCGTGACTCTCGTGCTCGTGGTCGTCACGAAGGAGGAACGCACTCACGAGGTTGACGACCAGTCCTGCCGCCGCAACGCCGATGGCGTAGTTGAACTGGATGTCTACCGGAACCAGAAGTCGTTCACCGGACTCCACGAGGACCAGAAGCGCCACGAGCGCCAGTGCCACAGCACTCGCGAACCCACCAAGCGCGCCGACCTTGCCGGTGCCGAAGCTGAAGCGGTCGCTTTGCGCGTGCCGCCGGGCGAACCAGTAGGCAAAGGCAGTCACCGACAGGGCCGCTGCATGCGACGCCATGTGCCAGCCGTCCGCCAGTAGCGCCATGGAACCAAAGGCCGTCCCACTGGCGATCTCGACCACCATCGTGGTGAAGGTAAGCGCGATCACCCACCGGGTCCGCCGTTCGCCTGGGGCGCGCTCGTCGGTTCCGAACGTGTGCTGGTGACGCCAACGATCGATCTTGGCTTCATCCATGGTTAGCTCAGCTCCCTGGGCTGCCCGACTGCTTCGAAACGCCGCAGACAATGCACCTGGACCTCGTTGACAGAGACTCGCGTCTCCGGCGCAGTGAGTTCCAGAGGGGGAGACTGCAGTAGTCGCGATCTCATGTTGCTTCCTCGGGTAGCCATCCGCTGCACCAGCATCGCGGAACGTTCCTGTGCCATGCGGATCAACTGCCCGGCATGGGGTCGGGCTTCACTTCCAAGGGACCGGCTTCCGGCTTCTCCCAGGGTTGCGGCAAAGGGTCAGGCGTGCCGTCGGGTTCGCGGCCGGTGAAGATGCGGTAGAGGGCCGGCAGCACCAACAGGGTCAGGAGCGTGCTCGAAATGAGGCCGCCGATGACCACGGTTGCCAGCGGACGCTGGACCTCCGCGCCGGTGCCGGTGGCGATTGCCATCGGCACGAAGCCTAGCGATGCCACCAACGCCGTCATGAGCACGGGCCGCAGGCGCGTCAGAGAGCCGCGGAACACCGCTTCCGCGGTAGTCAGTCCTTCGCGACGAAGCTGGTTGATGAACGAGACCATCACCAGACCGTTGAGCACCGCGACGCCTGACAGCGCGATGAAGCCGACCGCCGCAGAGATCGAGAACGGCAAGCCGCGCAGCCACAACGCCAGTACGCCGCCCGTCAGGCCGAGCGGGATGCCGCTGAACACGAGCATCGCGTACTTGACCGAGTTGAAGGTGCTGAACAGCAGCAGGAAGATCAGCAGGAAGCAGATCGGCACCACGACCATCAGGCGCTCACGAGCGGCGATCAGGTTCTCGAACTGACCTCCCCACTCGAGGTAGCCACCGGGAGGGAGTTCCAAACCCTGCACCTTCTGCTGCGCTTCCGCGACGAACGAGCCGAGATCGCGGCCGCGCACGTTCGCTTGGACGACGATGCGCCGCCTGCCGTTCTCGCGACTGATCTGGTTTGGCCCCTCGGCCACTTCGATCTTCGCCAGGGCCGCAAGCGGGATGTAGGCCGGGCGCTCGACCTGCGCGTCCGAATCGCCGCTCCCGACTGGATCGAACGAAGCGGTGGCGCGCGCGCGGCTCTTGCCTGAGTCGTTCTTGCGCGGTGGGAGTGGGATGGGCAGGGTGCCCAGCGCGGCGATGTCGCGCCGGATCTCGTCGGGCAGGCGCACGACCAAGTCGTAGCGGCGATCCCCCTCGAAGACCTGCCCCGCCTCGCGGCCGCCGATCGCGGCGGAGACGACATCCTGCACTTCCGCAACGCTGATGCCATAGCGGGCGATCGCGTCCCGATCGATGTCGATGGTCATCACCGGCAGTCCCTCCGTGACCTCGACCTGCACGTCCTCTGCGCCGTCGATCTCCTGGATGATCTCGGAGATCTCGGCGGCGGTTGCTCCCATCCGCTCGAAGTCGTCGCCGAAGACCTTGACGGCCACGTCGCTGCGGACACCCGCGATCAGCTCGTTGAACCGCATCTGGATCGGCTGCAGGAACTCGTAGCGACTGCCCGGCACCTGCTCCACGGCCTTCTCGATCCGCGCGATGACGTCGTTCTTGGCCACCTGGGGGTCGGGCCACTGCTCACGCGCCTTCAGGATGATGAACGTGTCCGATGTGCTCGGCGGCATCGGGTCGGCCGCCATCTCGGCAGTGCCCGTCTTGGAGTAGACGAACGCGACTTCGGGAATCGAGCGCACGGCGCGCTCGACTTCGAACTGGATCTCCATGGACTGGGTCAGGCCCGTGCTCGGGATGCGCAGCCCGTGCATGGCGATGTCCCGCTCGTCGAGCACAGGGATGAACTCCTGCCCCATGCGCAGGAACAAGCCGAGGGAGCCGACAAAGGCTACTACGGCGGCTGCGACCACGGCCCAGCGTCGGCGCACGGCCCACCGGAGCGTGGGGGCATAGACGGCCTTCGCGCCGCGAACGATGAAGTTGTCGCCCTCCTTGACGCGGCCCCGGATCAGGATCGCCACCAGTGCTGGCACCAGCGTCATGGACAGTATGAACGCCGCGACCAGTGCGAGGATCACGGTGATGGCCATGGGGCTGAACATCTTTCCCTCGACGCCGGTGAGGGCGAGGATGGGGAAGTAGACGATGATGATGATCGCTTCGCCGAAGACCGAGGCTTGTCGGACTTCCTTGGTGGCCACCATCACCTCGTGGAGACGCTCGTCGAGCGTGAGCAGGCGACCCTCGCGGTGTTGCTTCTCCGAAAGCCGCCGCAGGCAGTTCTCGACGATGATGACCGCGCCGTCCACGATCAGGCCGAAGTCGATCGCGCCGAGAGACATCAGGTTGCCGGTGACCTTCCAATGCACCATGCCGGTTGCCGTCATCAGCATCGACAGCGGGATGGCCAGCGCACAGATGATCGCCGCCCGGATGTTCCCCAGCAGCAGGAAGAGCACCACGATGACGAGGATCGCCCCCTCGGCCAGATTCTTGGTGACCGTGGCGATGGTTGCGTCGACCAGCTTGGTGCGGTTGAGCACCGTCTTGGCGTGGATGTCGGGCGGCAGGTTCTTGTTGATCGCCGTGATCTTGGCATCGACCGCAGACGACACGATCCGGCTGTTGGAGCCGATCAGCATCATCGCTGTGCCGACCACGACCTCTCCGCTGTTCTCGCTGCCCGTGCCCGAGCGGAGTTCCTTGCCCAGCACGACGTGCCCGATGTCGCGCATGTAGATGGGCGTGCCGCCGATCTCGCCAACGACCACCTTGGCGATTTCCTCGATGGTCGTGAGCCGACCGGAGGCGCGAACCGTGTACGCCTCGCCCTTGTGCTCGATGTACCCGGCACCCGTGCTGGCGTTGTTGGCTTCCAGCGCCTCGATGACATCAGTGAAGGTCAGGCCATAGCTGACGAGCTTCATCGGGTCGGGCTGGACGTGGAACTGCTTGACGTAGCCGCCGATCGAATCCACCGCCGCGACGCCGCGAACTCCTCGTAGCTGCGGGCTGACGATCCAGTCCTGCACCGTGCGCAGGTAGGTGGCCCGCTCGATGTCGTTCGTGAGTCGTTGCCCCTCGGGCGTCAGATACGTGCCATCGCGTTGCCAACCGGGCTTGCCCTGCTCGGCGATGGGGGCTTGTTCGCCGGTCGGGTGCTCGAACTCGACCGTGTACATGTAGATCTCGCCGAGGCCCGTGGAGATCGCACCCATGCGGGGCTCCGCCCCGGCGGGCAGCTTCTCTCGGGCTCCACCAAGCCGTTCGAGCACCTGCTGTCGCGCGAAGTAGATGTCGACGTCGTCGTCGAACACCGCAGTGACTTGCGAGAAGCCGTTGCGCGAGAGCGAGCGCGTGTACTCGAGACCCGGAATGCCCGCGAGCGAGGTCTCGATCGGGAAGGTCACCTGCGTCTCGATCTCCCCTGGCGAAAGCGCCGGGAAGAACGTGTTGACCTGAACCTGATTGTTGGTGATGTCGGGAACAGCATCGATCGGCAAGCGACCGAGAGACCACACGCCGACTGCCGCGACGAGGATCGTGCCGAGCACGATCATCCAGCGGTTGCCGATGGAGAAATGCAGGATGCGTTCGAGCATGAGGAGTGACTCGTTGTGGTGAAGGGCGGACGAGCCGCTCGATCAGCCGGATGCAAGGGTGTGGAATCGACGTGAAGACCGACCGGCGCGGTGTCAGTGCTCGTGCTTGGCCGACGACTTGCCGAGTTCGGCCTTGAGTAGGAACGTCCCGGTCAACACGATGACCTCGCCCTCACGCAGGCCATGGAGCACGGGCACCATGCCGCCCACGGCCACGCCGATGGTCACGGGCCGCTTGAGATAGGTGTTCGGCTTCTCGGCAAACGGCACGAACACGACGGGCTTGCCCTCGATCCTCTGGATCGTCGATTCGGGCACCGCCAGCACGCCCGGGCTCTGGGCATCCTTGGCAAGGGCTTGCTCGTCGAGGATCTCGGCCTGCGCGAACATGCCGGGTCGCAGCCGTCCGTCCGCGTTGTCGACTTCGACGCGGGCCTGGGTCGTGCGGGTGCTTTCGTCGAGGTCGGCGCTCAGGAACGAGACATCGCCTGCGAACGAAGTTCCCGGCAGAGCCGCCACGGTGATGCGCGCGGGTGAGCCAACGGCCGCATCCTTCAGGTGTCGTTCGGGCACATCGACGAGCACCCAGAGCGTCGACAGGTCAGCGACGACGAGCAGCGCGTCTCGATCCGGCCCCACCAGTTGGCCGAGCGTGATCTCGCGCCGGATCACCGTGCCGTTCCTCGGCGCACGCACCGTGTAGCGGGGCGTGATCGTACCGGTGTCGGCCAGTGCCTTGATCTCGGCCTCGTTCATGCCCAGGAGCTGCAGCCGATTCAGCGAACCGATCAGCGCGGCGCGTGCGTTGAGCAGCGCGGACTCCGCCATCTGGTGGTCTGCTTGCCGCTTCTGCACCTCGGTGAGCGAGATGCCCTGGGACTTGTCGAGGAGACCCTTGGCGCGATCGAGGGCGCTGCGGGCCAGTTCCACGATCGGCGCAGCCGTCTCGGCCAGGGTTCGCTTCTGGAGGTAGTCGCTCTGGGCCTGCCCCAACTCGGGGCTGTCGACGACGAGGACCGTGTCTCCGGTCTTGACCAAGTCTCCTTGGCGAACCGGCAGGGCCGCCACACGCCCAACCACGGCGGAGCCGATGTAGGCCATGCGTTCGGTGTTGAAGGCAACACGCGCGGGAGCCGTGAAGGCGGGCACCAACGTGTGCAGGCCGGCCGGTCCGAGCTTGATGCCGAAAGCCTCGATTGCCGAGGGTTGGATCACGATCTGGCCGAAACGGTCGCGGAAGTTGCGCGCCGCCTCCGGGTAGATCTTCTTGCCGCCAGCGAGGAAGCTCGTCTGGAACTCGTCGGCGAAGTGCTGGGTGAAGAGGGCGACGCGACCTGCTGTCGCGGCCCGCACAACGAACCGCATCTCCGCAGTTCCCTCGACCCTGAGTTGGTAGAACTGCGAACCGGGAGCGATCTCTTCACCCGGCTGCACGGGCTTGGCTTCGCCAGCGAAGACGCGCACCGCTGCCGCGACGGCTGCGTCGAAGGCCGCATCCGAGTTGTCCGTCACCGGGACCAGGGCGATGTCGATGCTGGCATCGGGCCCAGGCTGGATCACGAGATCCGTCGGGCCGGCCGGTAGCGGATAGACCCCGCCCCATTCGAACGCGTACTTGGCAGTTGGCGGCTCGGCGGCCCCGGGAACGTCCTTCTCGTGCTGGGCGAGAAGGACGCGGCTCCCGACCAAGACCCATGCGAGGGTGGAGAGGGAAATGCGCGTCAGCAGGCGTGGTGGAGCCCCGGCGCGCGACGACTGGGAATCAAGGACGGTCTTCATGGAGTCTCCGAATCTGCGGCCGGTGGCCGTTGCTTGTGTTGGAATGGGAAAGAGGTGGCCGCGCATCACTTGGCGATCTCCGCGGCAACGCCGGGACCGCCGACGGCACGCTGCAGGCGAACCAAGGAGATCGTGGCTTGGCGTTCGATCTCGATTGCCTGACTCTGCGTCACGCCGAAGTCTCGTTCCGCCAGGTACAGCGGCGTCACGTCCGTCAGGCCCGCGCGGTATGCCTCCTCGGCTTGGTCGCGGCGTAGCTGTCGCAGCGGGATCAAGTCCTGGCGAACACGCCCCAGATTGACCAGATTCCCGGCGAGCGCCTTGTGGGCGACGCGAACTTCCTCGACGACGCGGCGTCTCACGGTGGTCAACGCATGCCGAGCCTCGATCTGCTCGGCGGTGACACGCGCCCGGCGAGCGTCTCCCGTGTCGAAGATCGGGAGCGGCGTCGAGACCGAAGGACCAGCAACCCATCCATCAGGGCGCTGCGCGTCGACACCGATGTCGCTGCCTTCCCAAGGGAAGAGCCGCGTGAGCGCGTAGTCATCTCCGAGTGCTGCGAGCTGCCACGCCACCGACTGGACTTCCGGGCGGCGTTGCAAGGCGAGATCTACCCAGACCTGCTCGGGGGTGGCGACTGCAGCCGGTGGCGTCCACGGTTCGAGCTGCCATGCGGCGCTGCCCGACGGCTCGCCGATGAGGTGCGCCAGCCGCAGTCGTTGCGTTCGTCGGCGGAGACCGGCCTCGGCGAGTTCGACGTCCATCTCGACCCGTTGCGCGTCGAGCGTGGTCACGTCGCCACGAACACCCTCGCCTGCTTCGAGGCGATTGCTGGCGACCTCGGTGAGCCGGCGCAGCAGGTCGCGACGACTCTCCAGCACTGGCAGCAGCCGGTCCTCGGCTTGCACCGAGGCATACAACTCCTGCACGGCGGCGACGACATCGAGCGCGTCGCCGACGGCGTCTGCTGCAGCTTGCCGCAGTCGGTTGTCAGCCGCGCTCGATCGACTCGATCGCTGGAAGACCTGGATGATGCTCTCGGTCAGCGTCACCTCGACGTTCGGCTTCCCCGCCCCCCAGCGGAGGATGAAGCTGAGTACGGGGTTGGGCAACAGACGGGCCTGATCGGCGTCAGCCATGGCCATGCGAACTCTGGCCAGCGCCCCTTGGAGTCCAGGGTCGGTCAGGACGGCCCGTCGCGTCGCGTCGAGGAACGACAGCGTGTCGCCCGCTGCAGGCTCGTCGAGTGGCCCCCCTTCGACGCGAAAGGTCAGCGGCTCACCGAGGGCCACGGCTTGCGTGACGGCATCCTCCGCGGCGGGGTCGGGACGTGTGCTTTGGCACCCGGTCAGCGAGATCAGGACGAGGGCTAGGCCCGCGGCCGAACGACCGCTGCGTTGGCCAACTGGCGCGTACGGTTCCATCACGGTATTCATGGCGAATGGGTTGGGATAGAGCACAGGGTGTCGACCTCGTGGTCGTGCTGGCGCAGCGTCTCGGCGAACGCCCGCACGAACGTGGCGTCGGGAATGCGCTCGGCGAACAGCCGGGCGTGGGCCAGGAGATCGATAGGAGCAGGCGTGTAGGTCTGGCAGCCTGCCGCGACGAAGGCGGACAAAGCCGCCCAACGGATCGGGTGCATGAGAGTCGACGAACGTGACGTTGGCGCGCGAACGGGACGCCGCGTCACTCGCACGACGCGGCACAGCGAGGCCAAAAGGCCCCGAATCCCGAGCCACAGGGCTCAGGCGGCGCGCGTCGACTCAGATCAGCAGAAGGGTCGTAGCCAGCAACTCGGTGCGTTGGTCCGTTCTCGGCGGACCCGTAGCTGGGCGAAAACGAGTCTGAGTCCTCACGACCTGCGGGACCACCACGGGATCCCAGTGGCTCACCGCAAGGCCACACTCCGTCGGGGGCTGCGGGCCACCCGTCGCCACGCGAATCTTGACCCGATCGTCGTGGTCTGATGCCGGATGCGGGGGGTGATCCGAATCGTCTCCGCTTGCCCGCAGGGAGTCTTCCAGTGGCAAGTCCGCCGCATCATCGTCGTGATGATCCGGGTGTTCGTGACCATGCTCATGACCATCGTCATGGCAATGGCCGCCAGCCCCCGCCAGCAGCGCGCCGGTGTGCTCGTGGTTCGCCAAATGCAGCGCCACGACGAGAGGCTTCACGATCAGGCAAACCGCCACCAGCACAGCGAGAAGCTGCGTGAGCGTCGTGTTGCGTGTTCGCGGGAATCTCATTCTGGTTGGCGGGCTCTCGGTGCTTCGTCGTTTCGGCGACTGACGACACTACGCTTGAGCCGGGTAGCGATCCAGGGCGGAGTGGGCCGGGCCTGCGATTCGGGACTGCCCCCTGCTGCCCAACCGCGGACAACTACCCTCGACGTTGCTGCCCTTGCTCGGGGACGCTTCCGCGTTCCGACCCCAGTCGCTGCAACCGGCGAACTGGCAACCACGAGATTGCCAACACAATGCGCCTTGGTGCCGGAGGGCGAACACGATCTCATCGGATCAATGGGGAAAGCGTGCCTGCTCTCGATCCGGGCTTCATGTCCGGAGGGCTGCCAGAGTTCATGGCGAGGAATCGTGTCGGCATGGTGTCAGCGCACAACGCTCAGTTCGGCCAGCGCAAGTCCGCCGGCAGCTCGGGGCGCGCGTCGCGATGCCAGCCCGTCGCAAGCAGCACATGGTTGCCGTGCTCGTCCTTCGTCAGCTTGCCGACCACCGTGACCGCATCGAGCAGGCGCAGGTCGCCGAGCGAACCGGCGATGGGCTTGCCCTTCGCATCGCGAACCTCGACCAGCAGGCTGTTCGCGGTGCGCGTCTCGGCGCTCTCGCAGCAGTAGTCCCAGGGCGTCTTGCAGCCGTCCTCCTTGTTCTTCTCGCCGCAGTAGGGAAGCGACGAGTCCATCAGCGTGAACACGGCGAACCCGGGCACGACGTTGGCGATGCGGCCCGTCACCGTGCGGGAATCTGCCGCACCCGCCTTCCTCGCGTCCTGCACCGAGACCGCACCGGCGGGCTTCGCCGCGAGCGTGAGCTTCGCCAGTTCGGGAGCAGCGGCGGCCGGCGCGGCAGACTTCGGCGCATCACCACCACAACCAGCAGCCACGACGAACGACAAACAGACCAGAGCGAACGAGAGTTTCACGCGCGACCTCCAATGGCTTCGACAAGGGGGATTCGAACCGCACGCACGGCAGGCACGATGCCTCCGAGCAGACCTGATGCAAGGGCAGCCAGCAATCCGACGAGCCGGCTCGGCAGGTCTGGATCGAGGCGTAGAGCGCCCATGGGATAGCGCAACGAGACGTCGCCGACGAGTAGCGCGAGCAGGATGCCTGTGGCCCCGCCAGCGAATGCGACGAAGACGCCCTCCAAGACGATCGAAACCGCTAGCGACGGCGGCGAGTAGCCGATCGAACGCAGCGTGGCGAGTTCCTTCGTGCGCGCCAGAACGGCTGCGAACATCGTGTTCGCACAGGCGAACGCCCCGGCGATCACAGCAAGAACCGCCATCCAGCGCGCCAGCGCGGCGATCGGTTCGAGGCTGCTGGCGAGAGCCTGCATCATCTCGGTTTCCGGGATCGCCGCGATCTCCAGGTCGAGCCGCCGCCCGGCGAACAGCTTCACCTCGGCGAGGTCGGCCCTGTCGGCGAGGCGCAGCACGACGCACGAGACGTCCTCCCGCTTCGTCGCCAGCATGATGTCGGGCAGGCGAGCCCACATCTCGGCTTCGTAGACCGTTCCCGGCGCGGCGAACCGGCCGACGATCTTGAACTCACGCCGCTCCAGCTCGATGGTCTTGCCGACCTGCATCGCTTCGGCCGGTAGCCCCATGCGCGTGGCTGCGAGTGCGCCGATCATCAGCTCGAACGGTTCGCGTGGCTCGCGCCCCTCGACGACCGTTACGCGCGAGTGAACCAAGTACGCCGCCGGCGTCACGCCGCGCAACAGCCCGACCTGATCGCCGCGGCGCGACGCAATGTGCAGCTCGACCGAGGCGGCACGCTGTCCGTTCGCCGCCGTGAGCACGCCCGGCACCGAGGCAGCGGCCACTTCGGCGCTGCCGCGCGGTATGACCGAGCGCACGAGGTCCACCTCCGAGGAAACGCCGAGCAGCAGCACCATGTCCTCACGCGCGCTGCCTTTCCCAGCTTCGGTCATGCCGGTCGCGAAGGACTGCATCGCGATCACCAGCATCGTGGTCGCGGCGATGCCGCCGATCGTCACGATGCTGCGAGCGCGTCGGCGCAGGATGTTGCGCAGCACGTAGCCAAGGGGCAGGAGAGTCATTCGTCCTTCACCCCGAGGTAGAGCGGCCGGCGTGCCACGGAGATCGCGGGCGGCAGCGAAGCGAGCGTGCCGGTCACCAGGGCTGCCAGCAGCGAGTAGCTGACCGTGGCGAGGCCAGGACTCAGGTCGATGCCGTAGCCTTCGACGCCGAGGGTCACGGGGTGAAACCAAAGGAGCGCCAGGACCACGCCGGTGCCGAGCATGCCACCGACGAGTCCGAGGCCGATGCCTTCGACCGCGATCAGGGCCATGAGTCTTGGCTTCGTCATGCCGATCGTCTCGAGCACTCCCATCTCCGACGATCGCGCCTGGGCGCTGATGAACACCGTGTTCGCCAGCACCAGCGCCACCACCACGACGGCGAGGTAGCCGAGCCACCGCGCGAAGTCGACCACCTGCGCGATCTCGGCGATCGCCGCCGCAACGAACGCCTGCATGCTCTTCGTGTCCGTGCGCGACTCGTCGGTGCGGAACTTCGCGTCGATGGCCTGCGCGATCTGCTCCGGGTCCGCGCCGTCCTGCACCTTGACCAAGAACTGCGTCGCGGTGCCCAGGCGCTTCCGCGCCAGCCCGAGCAGGTCGAGATGCACGAACGCGAGGTTGGCGACTCCCGCGGTCTCGCTGCGCACGATCCCGGAAACCTGCACGTCGATCTCGCCGAGGCGCACGCGCTGCCCGACCTGGATGCCACGCCGCGCGGCGAGGCGCTCGCCGACCAGAGCACCGTCCGACTGCGACTTCCAGTCTCCGGCGCTGCCGGCGAGGAACTCCAGCGGGTAGAGGTTCTCCAAGTCTTTCGACTCGACGCCGTGCAGCGTCACGAGGTCGAGGTTGGAACGGCAGGAGTTGATGAACACCAACGTCGGCAACACGGCGGCGACGCCGGGCACGTCCTGGATCGAACGCTCGTAACGCAGCGGCAACTCGGACGTCAGCGGACAGAACCGGCTGTCCTGGAACACCACGAGCACGGGCTGATCGGCGCGCGCCGCCAACAGCTTCACGCCGTCGTCGACGGTGCGCACGAACGCGAACAACGCCATCGCCAACGCCGCACCAAGAAGCGTCAGGATGGACCTCATGCGGGCGCGCAACGCCGTGCGCACGGCGTAGGGAAGGAACGCGAGGAGTTCACGCATGGGTCGCCTCCGTGACGATCTGCCCCTTGTCCAGATGCACGATCCGGTCAGCAGCCTGCGCCGCAACGGGATCGTGCGTGACCATCACGAGCGTCTTGCCGAACTCGTCGACCAAGCGCCGCAGCAATTCCATCGTCATCTTCGCGGCGTTTCGATCCAGGTTGCCAGTCGGTTCGTCGGCGAACACGACCACCGGGTCGGCGACGATCGCACGAGCGATCGCGACGCGCTGCTGCTGGCCACCCGAGAGCTGTCGCGGCAGGTGGTGGGCTCGGTCCGACAAGCCGACGGCGGCCAGCGCCGTGCTGATCTTCTTCTCGCGTTCGGTTCGCGATAGGCGCAGCAGCAACAGCGGCACCTCGACGTTCTCGAACGCGGTCAGCACCGGGATCAGGTTGTACTGCTGGAACACGTAGCCGACGGCGCGGGTTCGCCAGCGCGCGAGCTGGCTCGGGCTCATCGCCGAGACTTCTTCGCCGGCCACTCGCACGACACCCTTCGTCGGGCGGTCGATGCCGGCAAGCATGTGCAGCAGCGTCGTCTTGCCGCTGCCGGAAGGCCCCATCAGCACGACGAACTCGCCCTTCTCGACGACGAGGTCGAGGTTGCTGATCGGCGTCACCTCTTCCGACGTCGAATGGAAGGTCTTCGTCACGCCTTCGACTTGGATCAAGCTCATCGTTGTTCCTCCTGCACTCGCTCGCCTTCGGTGACCGGCACAAGGATCGCGCGCTGTGTCACCGACAGCTCGCCCCGAATCACGACGCCCGCGCCATCTTCCTGCACCACCTCGACGGCGATGCCGCGAGCCGTGCCTTCGGTCGGGTCGAACACGAACACGCGACCGTTCTGCACGGCTGCTTTGGGCAGCCGAAACGAAGCTTGTGCGCCTACGGCTTCCGTCGTCTCCTCGGCAAGGAACCGCGCGCGGCACAGCGTCTCCGGCCGCAACAAGGCCGGTGGGTCGATGACCTGGACCTTCACCTGAAGGGTGTTCTTCAGCAGGTCGGACTCGCGTTGGATGCGCTGCACCTGCCCCTGCACCACGACGTTGCCGAGCACTTCGCTGCGCAGCTCCACACGCTGCCCTTCACGTATGGCTCCGACCGAGCCGAGCGGAACGTCGATGCGCGCACGCAGCTTCTTCGGGTCGTAGAGGCTCAGGATCGGTTCGCCTTCCAGCCCGACAACCGCGCCCGGCATAGCGATCACCTTCATGACGACGCCAGTGGCCGGAGATCGCACCGTCAACCACTCGGCCTCACGCGACGCAATCTGCAGTTCTGCGCGCGCGACGTCGCGCTGGGCGCGAGCGCGTTCGGCCTCCGCCTTGGTCACCGCGAGCGCACCCGCGAGATCGACCGGGTTGCCCGCGACTTCCTTGGCGATGAGCAGCACCTGCCGCGCCGCTGCCAGCTCTTGCTGGGCAAGCACGGCCTCCTTCGCAGCGGCCGTAGTGTTCGCCGCTGCCGCCTCGGCCGCGGCCTCGGCACGCTGGCGTGCGACCGCGTAGGAACCGCCGGCCCCTTCCAACTGGCGCTGGGCGTCCCGTGCTGCGATAGCACTGCGCCCTTCCGCAGCCGTTCGCTCTTGCATGCCCTTCGCCGCCGCCAGCCGCGCTTCCTTGGCGGCCACGCTGGCCTCGGCATCGGCCAACGCAGTGCGGATCTGGGCTCGCTGCGCAAACTGCGCCTCGGCCAGACGCAGCCTTTCCTCGGCCACGACGACCTCGCGCTCGCGTTCCGCGAAGGTGGCCTCGGCTCGCTCGCGCTGCGCTTGCAACAAGGCACTGGCGAGCGTCGCGAGCACCGTCACCCCTTCCTGGACCTCGGCTCCCTCCAGCAACGGAATCTGTTCGACGCGGCCAGCGACCAAGGGACGGACCAGGATCGGGAACGGATCGGGCTCGATCCATCCCGCGGCCTCCGCCATCGCCACGGTAGAAGGCCCGGTCGACGCAGCGGCCTCGATCTGGGCGGTCGGCACGATCCGCGTCGGCCGCAGCAGCGGCCAGATGAACGTCGCCGCGACGGCCAGCACCAGCCCGAGCGCGCCCACACCCAACAAGCGCGGGCCGTGCGGTCGCTTCGGGATCGCAGGAGGTTGCTCCGCCATGCGCAGCGCGGACAAGTCGACAGAACTCATCGACGGGCCTCCGCAGCCGGCCAACCGGCGGCGACCGCCGAGCGAACTCGCGCCCGGGCTGCAGCAATCGCGGCCTCCCGGGCTTCCATCGCGTCACGAACTGCCATGGGGGCCTTCTCCGAAACTCGTTCGAATGCGTCGACTTCGACGTGTAGTGCTGCAGTAGCCGCCGCGAAAGCGTGAGCAGAAGCCCGTGCGCTGGCGCGTGCTGCCCGTTCGCGGACTACCGCCGTTGCGTACTGGGCAGCCCACGATGAGGCTTCGTTGGCCGCGAGTGCCAGTGCATCGCTGACGCGACTGCGGGCCGCATTGCGTCGCTCACGCGCCGCCTCGGCAGGACCAGACGCACCGAGCGGGAGCCGGAGCACCGCCATCGGATCGATCGTGCCACCGCGCAGCGGCGCGTCAGGACCGATCATCAGCGATGGATACTGGTCGGCGACGGCCTTGCGAAACTCGGCGTCGGCGGTCCGGTAGCGGGCTAGCGCCAGCGCCAGATCCGGTCGACGCAAGAGGCACTCTTCGTCGGCCGGCGGCACTTGCGGCCAGTCGGCGGCAGGAAGAACCAAGTCCAGCTCCGATGCGGGAGACAGTCCGAGCATCTGTCGAAGCTCCGCAGTCTGGGTCGCCTTCTCCGCGTCGATCGCGTGGCGTTCGGCATCGGCGGCCGCAGCGGCACCACGGACCTGATCGATCGCCACAGGCGAGGCAAGGCCGGCGGCTGCGAACACTTCGCTGTCCACCGCGACGAGCGGTACCCCTTGCAGCCCATCGAGCGCACGGTGGTGCGCGAACACCTCGGCAATGCCCGCGACGACGCGCCAGCGGGTCTGTGCGAGCGCGGCGGCGGCCTCGTCGGCGCGAGACTCGGCGAGAAACGAACTCGCACCTCGCTGCGTCAAGCCGAGCAGCGCGAAGGGGTCGATCATCAGGGCGAGGCTCTCTTGCTGCAGTTGGGCCTGCAGCTCCGTAGGCATGACGTCCAGCCCGGCGGCGCGGCATTCGGCTTCGCGCGCCTTGATCTCGCCGTTTTGCGCCATGGCCAAGGCGACGGCTTGGTCGAACGTCAACGCACCGACGTGTCGCGGCAGCGCAGCGGCTGACTTCTGCAGGGTGATGTCTTCGGCTTCGTAGGCCACGCAGCCGGCCAGTGCTGCAGACACGACCACCGTGGCCAAGCATCGACCTCGGTTTCGTCTCACTTGCTCTCTCATGTCGTGACTCCGGTGGTTTCGTGCACAAATCCAGGCGTGGGCACTCGAAGCAGCCGCAGGCTGTTCGCGACCACGAGCAGACTGGCCCCCATGTCCGCCACCACCGCAGCCCACAGCGTGGCGTGCCCGACGAGAGCCATGGCAAAGAAGGCGAACTTGGTAGTGAGAGCCACGGCGATGTTCTGGCGCAGCACGATCTTGGCTGCGCGGCTGATCCTGAGGAAGACCGGGAGACCGCGCAGATCGTCGGCCATTAGCGCGACGCCCGCGGTCTCCAAGGCGGTATCCGACCCCGCAGCGCCCATCGCGAAGCTGACGTCGGCACGCGCCAGGGCCGGGGCATCGTTGATGCCATCCCCGACCATGCCGACCGCGCCGTGCTTGGCCTTCATGGCGGCGACCGCCTGTAGCTTGTCCTCGGGCAACAACTCACCCCGCGCGTCGTCGATGCCGACCTGAAGGGCCACCGCGGTCGTGGTGCGCTGGTTGTCCCCACTCAGGACGACGGGATGGATGCCCATGCCTTTCAACGCCGCAATCGCGGCATGACTCGTCTCCCGCACCCGGTCCGCGACCGCGAAGATCGCCAACACCGCGTCCCGCGACATCAGCACGAGGCACGTCTTGCCCTGCTGTTCGAGCACCTGGAGCTGCTGCTCGATCGCCGGGGAACACACGCCGGTGGCCTCCACGAGCCGGTGATTGCCGACCCAGAGATCGACCTCGTCCACGACTGCCGCGACACCGCGGCCCGTCAACGCAGTGAACCCGGTCACTTGCTGCAGTTTGCCCTTGTAGGCAGACACCAAAGCCCTGGCGACGGGATGTTCCGAAGACGCCTCGATGCTCGCCGCGAGCCGAAGCACTTCCTCAGGGTCGCGGCCATTCTGCGGGATCACGTCCGTCAGGGCCGGAGTGCCCGCAGTGAGCGTTCCGGTCTTGTCGAGCGCGATGCACACGAGCTTCGCCCCGCGCTCCAGATACACGCCTCCCTTGACGACGATCCCGGCGCGTGCGGCTGCGGTGAGACCGCTGGCAATCGCCACCGGCGTCGAAACGACCAACGCGCATGGGCAGGCGATCACCAGCAGGACCAGGGCGCGGTAGAGCCACGGCTCGAAGGGTTGTCCGAACGCGAGCCATGGCAACAGTGCTATTAGGGTCGCGATCACGACCACGACGGGCGTGTAGATGCGCGCGAACGAGTCGATGAACCGCTGCACGGGAGCCCGCTGCGCCTGGGCCTCTTGCACGCTACGAACGATGCGCGCAAGCGTGGTCTGGTCGGCACCGCCGGTCGTCGTCACACGCAACGCACCCTGTCCGTTCATGGTGCCGGCAAAGACCTTGTCGCCGGGCCGCTTCTCTACGGGCAGGCTCTCGCCCGTGATCGCCGCTTGGGTGACCGCGGATTCGCCGTCTACGACCACACCGTCCAGCGCGAACCGCTCACCCGGCCGCACCAGCATCGTGGATCCGGCGCGGACCTCGGCCGCCGGCCGTTCGACCCACTGACCTCCGGCATCGGCAACGGTTGCCGTAGGCGGCGACAGCGTCATCAGCGAGCGGATGGCGTTCTGCGCCCGGGCTACCGTGCGCTCCTCGATCCGTTCGGCAACCGCGAACAACACGACCACCACCGCGGCTTCGGGGAACTCACCGATCACGAACGCGCCGACGACCGCGATGGTCATCAAGAACTGGATGTCGAGGCGCAGCGCGGCGAGAGACCTGAGCCCTCCGAGCAGCGTCGGGATGCCGCCGAGCAGGATCGCCGCGACGGACAACGTGGCCACGGCGGCCGTACTCTCCGCACCTTGACCCAGCGCCCAAAGCTCCGCTGACACAGCCAGCACAGCCGCCGTCGGCAAGCGCCATCGCTTGCTACGCGCACCATGGCCACCCTCCTCACTCGCAGTGTGCCCGCACGACGATTCGGCAATGCACTCACTCGGTCGAAGCTCGTCGGGGTTGCCCATGGCGGGAGTCGGGGGAACGCTTGTGGTCGTCGCGGGTCGTGCTACACTAGCACACATGCGCATTCGTGCAACTATTGATCGGATTCCCATGTCGTTCGCATGAGCAAGACTTCTTCACCCGAGCAGGCGTCTGCAACTTTTCAGGCGCTCTCCGATCCGACGCGCGTTCGCATGCTTCGCCTGCTAGCCAGCAACGAGACCGAGCTTTGCGTCTGCGAGTTCGTCGACGCCCTGCAGGAGCGCCAATACAACGTGTCGCGACAACTGAAGGTGCTCGTCTCGGCCGGCTTGGTGCGCGGGAGAAAGGACGGCCGCTGGGTCTACTACAGCCTGTGCCCCGCGGCGACTGCGCCAGAGAAGCACCTGCGCAAATTGCTCGCGGCGCTGGAGGTCGACGACACCCTGGCTCAGGACCAGAAGAGGTTCGAGCGCCGCATGAAGCTCCGAACCGACGGACAGTGTCGCATCGGCATCCAGACGCCGAGCCTCGCCGAGTGAGGGCAAGGCCCGGCCGCGAGCCTTCACTTGGTCGCATGGTTGTGCGCCTGCGAGCCGCCGGTCTCGCAGGCAGCGCACTCAATGCCCACTGGCGCACACTTCGGGCAGCGCAGCATGGCCTTGCCATCCTCGTCGTAGAGTGTCACCTCGACCTTGCAGCAACTGCAGGTGTGGACCCGTGGCAGTCGCGAAGCGGACTGGAAGTGTCGGCCAGTGCGGTGGACCTTCAGCTCCTGCACCGCGAGATCCCTGCACTCGGCGCACTCGGGAGCACACCACGGTGAGGGTGCTCCAGCGCAGCCAGCGAGGACAATCAGCGCCAGCATCGTCAGGCGAAACCAGGGAAGCATGTTGTTCATCGGAGTAGCGCCAACTCAGGTAGGGACCTACTTGCGGAACGCGATCGAAGCCTTGGTGGTGCCGGTAGCGCCCTCGACCTCGAACCAGAACTTGCTGCCTTCCGGCAGGGGCTTCGGCACCTCCAGGTGACCATGCATGCCGGAGAGCTTGGCCTTCAGGGAGCCGGCCGCCGACTCAACCCCGACCCACGCGCGCACCGTGCCAGGAACGGCCGCACCCTTGGCGAAGGAGAGATCGACGCCGACCTCCTTGCCAGCCTCGACCGTGCCTTCCTGCTTGACCTCGACGGCGACGCCACCGAGTTGGATCGAACCCAGGCTCACCATCGATCCGTGACCGCCTCCATGGTCGTCGGTGTGGCCGGCTTCGGTGCCGTGGCCATCGCCGGGCGTGTGGACATGGGCCTCCTTGCCGCACGCGGCGAAGAGGACGGAGAGAACGAGAACGGGGAACAACTTCGGCTTCATGACAACTCCATGGCGTCAGGGTCATTGCCCGCCGGTCCGATCGGGTGGTTCCTGAACATCAGGTAGAACCCGGCCGGGACGACGAGCAGGTTGAGGAAAGTGGATGAGAGGAGGCCGCCGAGCACGACCACCGAGAGCGGGGCGAGGATCTCGCTGCCGGGTTCGCCAGCAGCCATCACGATGGGCAAGAGTCCGAGTGCTGCGGTCAACGCCGTCATCAGGATCGGCACGAGCCGCTCCATCGAGCCGCGCAGGATGGCCTCCTGCAGTGGCACGCCCTCGTGCATCAGGTCGAAGTAGTGCCGCACGAGCAGGATGCCGTTGCGCACGGCGATGCCGAACAGCGTGATGAAGCCCACCATGCTGGCGATCGAGATCACCGGCGCGACATACCGACCGCTGCCGAGGCCGAACAGCGCGAGCGTGTTGCTCCAGAGGCTCGGCGACTCGGTCAGGTAGATGGCGGCGATACCGCCGATCAGCGACAGCGGCAGGTTGACCATCACCAGGACCGCGGCCCGCATCGAGCCCAGCGCAGCGTTCACCAACAACAGCATCACGACGATGACGAAGACACCCATCACGAGGATCGTCTGGCTCGCGGACTGCTGCGCTTCGAACTGACCGCCCAGAGCGAGCGTGCAGCCCGCCTTGGTAACGATCGGTTCGACCCGCTTCTTCACCTCTTCGACGAGCTGGCCCAGGTTGTAGCCTTCGGCGACGTTGCAGGAGATCACGGCCTTGCGCTTGCCGTTCTCGCGCGCGATCAGGTTCGACGTGCGCTCGCGCCCTATGTCGGCCACGTCCCGCAGCCGAACCGTGGCCCCGCCGACACCACGCAGGACCAGCCTGCTCACGTCGTCGACTCGTTCGCGTTCGTCAGGATGCAGGCGCACCGTGATCGCGTAGCGCCGGATGCCCTCGTTGACTTCGGCAACGGTCTCGCCCTGGAGAGCATCCTGCACTTGCTCCGCAGCCGCCGCCGGGCTCAGACCGGCCGCCGCGAGGTCGCGAGGTCGGTAGCGCACGGGCAGCGACGTGATCATCACTTCGCGGTTCGCGGCGACGTCGCGCGTCCCCGGAAGCGACACCAGTTCGCCCTCGATCTGCTTGGCCAGAGTCCGCAGCAGGCTCAGGTCATCCCCCTGCACGACGATTGCGATCGCCGCCGGCGTGCCGGAGAGGACGTGTGACAAGCGATGCTCGATGGGCTGGCCGATGCTGGTCGTGATGCCGGGGACGCCGGAGAGCACGCTGTCGAGCGACCGTCGCACTTCGTGCTTGGTGAAGCCAGCGGCCACCGTCACCTCGATCTCCGAACTACTCACCGGCTCGGCGTGCTCATCGCGCTCGGCGCGCCCGGTGCGCCGCACGACGGATCGCACGCCGGGAAGCTGCGCCATCTGGGCTTCCACTCCGACTGCGAGCCGATTGCTCTCCTCCAGCGAAGTGCCGGGCGGAGCCATCAGGAACACGGTGAACGTGCCCTCGTTGAACTCGGGCAGGAAGCTCGTGCCGTAGGTCTTGCCGAGTGCGAGGCTCGCGACGGTGGCCAGTGCGGAGACCGCGAGAATGCTGCGGCCGCGGCGCATCACCCACTGCAACGCCGGCTCGTAGCGCCGCTTCAACCAGCGCACGAGGAACCCCTCGCCGTGCGCCTTCGAACCGACTCTCGACAGGACCAACCGACAGAGCGCCGGGGTAACCGTGAGCGCGACGATCAGCGACGCGAACGTCGACACGATGTAGGCGATGCCGAGCGGCCGGAAGAAGCGCCCTTCGATGCCTTGCAGGAAGAGCAGCGGCACGAACACCATGCAGATGATGACGGTCGCGAAGACGACCGAGCTGCGGATCTCGTTGCTCGCGTCCCAGATGACCCGGAGCACCGGCTTCTGTCCCTCGACCGGGAGAGCGGCATTCTCGTGCAGCCGGCGGAAGACGTTCTCGACATCGATGATCGCGTCGTCGACCAGTTCGCCGATCGCAACCGCGAGGCCACCGAGCGTCATGACGTTGATCGAAAGCCCGCATGCCCAGAGCACGAGGAAGGCAACCGCCAAGCTGAGCGGTAGCGCCGTCAACGTGATGAGCGTCGTGCGGACGTCCAGCAGGAACAGGATCAGGATGATGACAACGAAGATCGCCGCGTCGCGCAGCACCGCGATCAGGTTGTGCACGGACAACGTGATGAAGTCCGACTGGCGCATCACATGGCGGTTCAGGACAACGCCAAGGGGCATCGCCTTCTCGACTTGGTCGAGCTTGCTGTCGATGGCGTCGGTCAGGTTGAGCGTGTTCGTGCCGGGTGACTTCTGCACCGACAACACGACGGCAGCCTTGCCGCCCTCGGTGGCCGTGCCGCGCTTCGGCGTCGCCCCGAGCACGACCTCGGCGACCTGCCCGATCGTGACCGGGTGTCCGTCCTTGTAGCGAACGATAGTTCCGGCGATGTCCGCCTCCGACCGCACCCGACCCGTCTGACGCACCGGGAGTTCGAGCCCATCGACGTTCGGCAGGTAACCGGCTCCAGCCGTGCTGTGCGCCGTGCGTGCCGCATCCACGACTTCCTGCATCGTCAAGTCGTAGAGCTGCAGTTGGTCCTGACGGACGTTGATCTGGTACTCGGGCAGATCACCGCCGATGGCGACGACCTGGGCCACGCCCGGGACCGAAAGCAGTTGGTTGCGCAGCTCGAACTCGGCGTACGCACGCACCGTCATCGGCGACTGACTGCCATCCGGCGAGGACAACGACAGCAGCATGATCTCGCCGGTGATCGAGGTGATCGGCGTGATCTCGGCATGCGCATTCGGCGGCAGGTTGGCGCGTGCAGCGTTGAGCTTCTCCGCGACCAGGGTGCGGGCGCGGTAGATGTCCTCGCCCCACTCGAACTCGACCCATACCAGGGACAGGCCGATGGCACTCGCGCTGCGCACACGACGAATTCCGGGCAGACCGTTGACCGAACTCTCGATCGGGAACGTGACGTTCTGTTCGACCTCGTCGGCGGCGAAGCCTGCGGCCTCGGTCAGCACGACGACGGTCGGCGCGTTGAGTTCGGGGAACACGTCCACCGGCATGCGCGGCACTTGGTAGCCCGCGAAGGCCAGCAGACCGACGGCCATCAGCAGCACGATCCAAGGCTGCCGCAGCGAGAAGGCGATGAGCTTGCGGAACATGTTACTTGTGTTCCCCAGCGTGGAAGGTCCCGTCGGAATGGAAGTGCCCGCCCTTCGCTGCCGAACCCGAGCTGGCCAGCATCAGCTCGTAGGCACCGGCGAGCACGACTTCGTCGCCGTCACGCAGGCCGCTCCTTACCTCGCCCCAGCGTCCGTCATCGAGGCCAAGGTCCGCCTCCAGGCGGATGACTTTGTCCGCGTCGGCCGGATCGCGTCGGAACAGCACCCGTTCGAGACCATCTTGCAGGGTCGCGGCGAGTGGGATCGCCAGCACGGGCTCCGCGGTGCCGGCCGTCTCGATCTCCAGGAAGCCGGCGACGCCGGGACGTGCCCACGCCGCCGTAGCGGTCGGTTCGAGGAACAGGTCGAGGGTCCGCTGCGACGGGTCCGCGTCGGAGCCAAGTAGCAGGGCTCCCGGCACTCGCTCTTCCCCGGCACTGGTGCTGAGTGCCGGCACCGCTTGCGCCGACAAGCCACTGCGTAGCCGCGGCAGATCGCTCTGCAGGCCGCGTGCCCGGAACCGAACTTGGCCGAGGTCGCTGACCGTGACGACCAGTTGGCCGGTTTCCATCCACGAGCCCGAAGCGACCTGCAACTGGTCGACCACGCCTCCTGCACTCGCGCGAACCTCGATCGCCGACAGCACCCGCCAGTTGGGCAACTTGTTTGTAGCGCCCGGGGCATCGCCGAGCAGTTGTTCGACAGTCGAGCCGGTCACAGCCGCTGCGGCTTCGAGCGCCAAGCGGAACCTGTCCCGACCAGCGATGAGCTGCGCCTGGACTTCGGCCAGCGCGGCATCGGTTGTAGCCCCCTTCTCGCGAGCCTCGGCGAGGTCAGCGCGCACCTGGGCGAGCTGCGCACGCGCTTCCGACAGCTCGCGAGCCTGCCCGCCGACGCTGGACTGCGTGTCTTCGACGTTCTTCTGACGCGCTTCGAGAACCGACACGGCTTCGCGCAGGCTCTGTTCGTGTTCGCGGTGGGCAACGACCAGCGGCTGCATCGACGCCAGCCGTGCTTCTTCGATGCGGATCTGCGTCGCGATCTCGCCGATCTCGCGTTGCGTTCGTCGCCAGTCGGGGGAGTCCACGCGGAAGATCGGATCGCCGGCCTGGACCGACTGCAGAGGCTTCACCAAGAGCGTGATGCGCCCCTGCACCGGCGTGCGCAGCTCGTGACGCGCGGTCATCAGCAGCTCGAAATGGCCGGAGAACCGCAGGGTCTGCGCCACCCGGCGACGCTCGACCTTCACGAAGTCGATGCCGAGGTTCTTGCGAACGGTCTCGGGCACCGCGATCCGATTCGTCGGTGCTTGTGCTTCGTCATGCGCAGGCTGGGGCTCCTGCTTCTTCGAACAGGCCGACGCGAGCAGGGTGACAACGAGAACGAAACGGAGACGTGCAGCCATGGGTCATTCCTCCTTCGCAGGGGCCGCCAGCGACGGCCAGAAGAGCGAGTTCAGTTCGACCGTGGCTTCCGCCTCGGTCACGGCGGATGCGACCGCGGCGAGTTGCGCCTCGTAGGCGCGTGTCACGGCATCCAGGATCAGAAGAGTGTCGAGCTGGCCGAGTTCGGCGAGACGTTTCGCGTCCGCGACTTGGCGCTCGGTGAGTGGCAGCAACTCGACATCGAGGATGCGTCGTGTCTCGACCGCTGCGCGGCGCTTCGTGTCCGCCTGGGCAAGGGCGTGCGTAGCGGCCTCGAGCCGCTCCTTCAGGCGCTCGGCGGCAACGTTCCTCGCCGCTCGCCTCTCACCGATCTCCTGCGCGTTCGCGTTCCACAGTGGGATCGGCAACGAGAAGCCGAAAGCGGGGCGCGGCTGCGCGTCTTCCTCCTGCCACCCGGGCTGAATCCACAGCTCCGGCCACTGCTTGCGGATGGCGAGTTGCAACCCGCGTTCGGCGACATCGTGCTCGCGCATCGCCAGCTCGACGAGAGGGCTCTGGCTCAGTTTCGTAAGCTGCTCCGAACCAGACACACGCTCGGTAGTGGACAGATTGGGTTCGACGCGCAGCTCCAGTCCAGGGGGCATCCCGAGCAGCTCGCGCAGACGCAGGTCTGCACCCTGTGCTTCCCCGCGTGCGACGACGAGGTCGGCTTGGTGGCGGACTCTCGCCAGCGTGAACGCACGCGCTTCGAGCTGAGTCAGGGTCTGGGCAGTGGCCAACCGCGACGCGATCTGTTCGAGGTCGGTGAGCCTCTGCACCAGCGCCGTCAGCAGATCGACGCGCAGCCGTGCGGCGGAGAGCTTCACCCACGCGACATCCAGATTGTTCAGTACCTCGGCTTCGGAACGGCGTGCGTCGATCAGCGCCTGCGCATGCTGCGATTCCGCAAGCGCCTGCTCCAAGCCAGGGCGACCCGTGATCGGCAGTGTCTGCGCGATGTAGGCCCCGGCGAACCAGTTGTGCTGCCAGACGTTCTCCAGCACGTAGAAGAACGAGCCGCTGAGCTGCGGGTCGTCCCACAAGCCCGCCAGCTCCGCCGTCGCCTGCGCCACGGCCGCCTGTGCCCTGACGACCTTTAGCGACGGGTTAAAGAGCAGGGCGACGTAGCGTGCTTCTTCGAGCGACAGCCCGTCCGCCACGTCGAATCCGTGGATGGCGGGGTCGTGCTGGCGCAGCGTCTCGGCGAACGCCCGCACGAACGTGGCGTCGGGAATGCGCTCGGCGAACAGCCGGGCGTGGGCCAGGAGATCGATAGGAGCAGGCGTGTAGGTCTGGCAGCCTGCCGCGACGAAGGCGGACAAAGCCGCCCAACGGATCGGGTGCATGAGAGTCGACGAACGTGACGTTGGCGCGCGAACGGGACGCCGCGTCACTCGCACGACGCGGCACAGCGAGGCCAAAAGGCCCCGAATCCCGAGCCACAGGGCTCAGGCGGCGCGCGTCGACTCAGATCAGCAGAAGGGTCGTAGCCAGCAACTCGGTGCGTTGGTCCGTTCTCGGCGGACCAGTCGCAGGCGGCAACACCGTGTCGGGTTGCGCACTCGGCGTATAGGCGAGCCACGAATCGACGACGTCAACCGCCGGGGCGTCGTGGAACTCGAACGTGATGCGTTCGGGAAGCGGGCCTTCGGCGATCGAGAACGCAACGTCGGAACAACCACAACGACTCGGCTCTGCAGTATCACCTTCGCCACAGTCGCCACCATCGTCGTCGCCGTGATCGTGTTCGTGCGCGCCGTAACCGACTTCCACCTCGTGGTGATCCTGGCAGCAGGAGCCCGAGGCATGCACGAACTCGATGCTGCCGTGGCAATGTGGTCCGCTGCAAACCACGAGGAAGCGCGGAAGTCCCAGGCAGAGCATGAGCAGGACCGCCCAGATCGAGATCTGGCGGACCTGACGCGACACCTGACTTCCTAGACGGGACACCACGCGGTAGCTGGATCGAGCGGCGACGCCACTCAGCTTGAGTTCGGGGGCAACATACGTTGCGCGCCACCGGAACTCCACGTTCTTGTCCTGGGGCGACTCCGCAGTGTGCTCTCGGGGCGCGGAAGCATGGCCCCCGCAGCGGCAACCGGGCCTCCAGCGAGTCGGGCCCAGATCAGGCCAGATCAGGCCCCCAGCGCAACCCCGCGGCATCCTCGGATCGCCGTGCAGTCGCGTAAGCACCTCGCGATCATACGCGCCGCGGCCCGCGCTCGATCACCCAGGCACGCGCCACTCCAGGTTGGTCACGGCATTGTCGGTCAGGTTCCCGTTCTTGTGAACGACCCTGTGCTCCGGGGACGGGGCGAAGCCGAGGAACGTCTCGGCCACAAGGATGTGCACGGCGTGTTCTTGCTGTCGCCCGTCCTCGCCGGTCACCATCACGTAGAGGTATCCATCGTCCTTGAGGTAGGACGGGATCCGCTCGCCCCTTTCCCTGCTGCGCTTGTTCGCCATTTGCCGCTCCTCGGGAGAGATGTAACGGGGCTCCTACTTGCCCCTGGCCGGTTGTTCATCGGACCGCACGGCGTCGAACTGCAGTCGGCTCGCTCACGCTGGCGGTAGCAGCCTGCTGGAGCCGCTTCAGAGCGTGCGTCACGTAGCGCCTGTCGATGTCGGTCCCGACGCCCCGCATGCCAGCAGCTTTCGCCGCGATCATCGTCGTGCCCGAGCCCACGAACGGATCAAAGACGAGTGAGCCGGCAGGGCAACCCGCCAACCGGAGGCACATCTCGGGCAGGGCCACGGGGAACGTCGCGGGGTGCGAACCGCGGTCCCGGTCGCGATCCCGGATAGTGTCGTAGGGCAGGAACCAGGAGTTCCCCCGGCAGCGGCGGTCCTTCACGACGCCGAGCTTCTTCACCCGCGCAACCAGTTCTCGATCAAGTCGCTCGCGTTCGCGCTCGGTCGCACGAGCCTCGAAGTCAAGCCAACCCGCGTAGCCGAATTTCTTGGCGAGGCGACCGCGCATGCGGCTTCGCTTGTCGAGGTTCGACTTCCACTTGTAGGGAACGCCCACCGCCGAGCGGTCGATCGGGGCGTTCCCCGTCTTGGTCAAGTGGAACACCATCTCGTGCGTCGGGGTCACGAAGCGCCCCGAGCTGATCGGCTTGAAGTGGCCGAACGTCTCGGTGTCGATCGAGACGCTCTTCACCCAGCAGATCCGGTTCTGCAGCACGAACCGCTTGCGTGCGACCAGCAAAACGTCGACGTCAACCCACGGGTCCGTGTTGCTGTAGCCGACATTCAAGAAGAAGTGCCCGTCAGGCCGCAGCACTCGATGGAGGTCGTCGAACACCTCGCCCAACCAAGTGAGGTATCGCTCGCGGGGCTTCTTGTCCTCGTAGGACTCGTACGCGATGCCCAGGTTGTAGGGCGGGGACGTGACGACGCAGTCGACCACGTTGGCTGGCTGCGAACCCATCCAAGCCCGGCAGTCTTTGTTGAGGATCGCGATCTCAGGTGCTCGACGTCGTGCCGTTTGCATGTTCCGCGCAAGGCAGCATAGACACATCGCTCCCGGTTCCGAGCGGTCGGCGAAGAGTTGTACGGCGTCGCGCCGGATCGCGTGGAGTTGCGCTGGATCCCGTTGACCCGACACAGACCCGACACTGACTCAATGTCACGCACACGGCGCGAGCTGGATTCAGCGACCGCGCAGCGAATGGGCGCATCGCCCTCGATCGGTTCGAGGTGCGGGTTGAAGACATGATGAGCGATTCAACGGCGTCGGGGTTCCATGGGGCGGCGGCTCCGCGAAACGCGCACCGACAAGCAGACAACCCTGACCGATGCCGACGAAGCCGGACATTAGCGGCTTGCGACGGACGAGACTTGCAGTGGAAGATTCCGTCTGCCAGCCTTGCGGACAATCTTCGCAGCACGATCAGGTAGCTCGCATGACGGGCAAAGACACGCGATGCCTGCTGAGGCCGAATCCGGGCGATCCGTTCCTCTGGCACGTCCTGCATCCTCTCCAAGGATGGCTGAGACATCTCGCTCGAACTGCGCGTGCTCCACCTCGTACATCCCACCTCGCGCTCCTTCGAATCCGCATGCCCAGGCCGCAAGAGCTTGGCCGTAGCGGATTGCATTGCGCAGAGCGTCGTCGGTGAGCTTGTCCCATACTCCGGACTTCTTAGGGAAAAGCTTGTGAATGATGCCAGCCGTACACCAGTCCCCAGCTCCTGCGGCATCGCGCAGAATGGGGGCTTCGAGTGCATCAAGCCGCTGCCATTTGATTCGGCTTCCTCGTAGACGCGCTCGATAGCGCAGGCCCTCGCTGCCAAGAGTTTCGACTAGAAGATTGGGGCCAGTCGCCGAGTCCAGATCTTCGGGTAGCTCCTGGAGTCGTTCGTGGGAGTACTTCACTACGTCGGCAATCGCCCACGCCTCACGGAACATGGCTGGGCTCGAGACCGAAGATGGCTCGAACACGACCGCCGCGCCTGCCTCAGACGCAGCTTCTGCAAGAACGAGGGCTCCGCGCGACAATCGGTCAAGGAAGAACACTCGTGGCTTCCTTAGGCCGCTGGCGATGGTGGCAGCTTCGGTCGCCAGCACTGGCTTGTAGCTCGGCAGCCGCGAGCCGCAGTTGGGGCACCGCCATGAGAACGTGTGGTATGGCTCGCCGGCTGCGTTCCGTCCGATTCGCTGCACTATGATGGGCGTGCTGCCGTCATCAGCGACGCTTACGTACTCGCATCCCACGCCCCAGCGGCTGAGGTCAGCCACGAGGCGGTTCGTCGCTCCACCCGGTCGCAGGCGAGCGATGGGTGAAGATCTCCATCCAAGGTAACGGAGGATTGTTAGAACGTTTCCACAGGTGCCGCCGGCCCAGTAGCGCGGGTTGTTCGGTTGTGCCCTGGAAAGCACGACATCGAGAGCGACCAAGCCTGTTCCGACCACGAGGGGAGCAGCGGCCGCCTTGGCGGAAGAAGAGGGTCGAGTCATGAGACGGCAGATTCTTGGTTGCCAGACAGGCCGTAGGCTTCGCCATGGAGCCAGACGTGGACCAAGTCTGGTGCCTGAGCCGTCCGATCCGCATCGAGCTGGGCGAGGTCGGCAGCGTAACCTAGGGCCTCCACGTACATGATGGTGAAGCCCCGATCAAGGGCGGCCATGAGCGCCCCGACGGCAAGCGCCTTGCTGCCCATCGGAGACAGCACGATGAGCGATCCGCCGATCTCGGCGAACACGCGCCGACGCGAGTCGTCCAGCCGCAGGATGGTCCGGTAAAGATCGAGCGGGCCGCGCTCGCTCGCGTAGACGACATCCCGAGAGTCGACTCGCCAAGTGTTCTCGAACTCCTCCCGGAAGTGCTCCATGAGCTGATCCGGTAGCCGAGGGTCGACCGCCGGAAAGGGCAAGATCGGGCAGACTGCGTGAGGCTGCACCCGCTGGTGGATGCGCTCAAGGACGGCGTTCTTTCCGGCGGCGAGTTGGGGCATCCAGAGCTTGGCAGCTCTTGAGTTTCCATCGAGTCCCCATCCGCCCTTGAACCCGAAGACGGCGTCTGCCACGTCGCTCGCGGATGCGGAGATGGCTGCATCCGTGGCCGGTTCGTCAGCAACGACGAGGTGAAGGTTCTGCCCGGACTTCTCGACCCGACTGAGCAGGTGGCGGACCATCGGGAACGCCACCCCTATGGAGAGTGCGCTCAGGTCGACGAACACGTCCGTCAGGCCGTCAAGCCGGAGATCGTTAACAAGACCAACCGCCTTCCTACCACCGACGACTGCATTGTCGGCAGCGAACACATCGAGGCGATGGACCGAGCTTTGGGGAAGGTAACCGCGCAGAGCGTTCTCGTGCCGGTCTGCCCGGGCGACGAGCGCCGGGTCCGGCCTTGGCCGCTCCTCGCGGAGGAAGTAGCCGCGGGTTCGGCCTGCACCGTGCGTACCAAGACGCTCCGCTAGAGCAGTTGACCTCGGGTCAAATCCGGCCCCGGCTATGAGTAGCGCCTGCCGGTGCGACTCCGCCATGTACGTCTTTAGGAAGTCGTCTGTGTGTTGCCCCTGGTGGTAGATGCAGCGATCCCAGCGGGCACTCATGGCCTTGGCTCCTCCAGCATTTCGCCGAGTTCCTGTGCGGAACTCTCAACGAACCCGCCTCGCTTAAGGGTCAGGCCATGCTTCAAGACGACCATTCCGCCAAGCTCGATGAGGCACCAGTCCTTACCCTTGCATGGGTAGTGAGGGACCAGGGTTACTGCGTTGTAGGCGATTGCGAATTGGAGAACGTGCGCGAGATCTTGGTTCGAAACTGAAAGCGCGTCGAACTCCTGCTGTCGTATACCAAATGCATTAGGCGTCAGCCAACCGTTCGGCTCATTGGTCACCGCAACGCATCGGAGAGCGATCGCGGTGACGAGGCGACGCACAAGCAGATGCTGGGGGAAGTTCCACCCCTTGATGATCTGCTCGCCTCGCTCCCGGAGCAGCGTGTGCTGCGTCGAAGCGTCCAGAGACGGTTGCTTCGACTGGATGATCCGCGTAGCCGACGTCTCGACAAGTACGGCCGCGAGCTGAAGGAACTGCTCCGCGTTCTCCGAGCTCGCGTCGCACAGGTCGTCGATTCCGTAGTAGTACGCACGGTCGTGCTTCTGCAGAAGGTGGAGCCGCGCAGCTTCGTAGACGGATGGGTTGGCGTTGACGGGGCGCGACACCTCCGGGTCATCGTCGTCACCGAACATGCTTGGGCCGCTCCTTCGCTTTGCATAGCGGTGCAGCATGACGTTGGTCATTGCGAGAGCCACGTCGTCGGCGACCGGCTTCCCGCCGACCCGGAACTCACGCACATCCCTCTCGAAGGCCTCGCGCCTCGGCTGAGCAACCCTGAGTCGCCGCTGAGCGGCGTCAACTCGCTCCCGGAGCTGTTCGAGCGCGGACACGCTGATGGCCACATCTTCGTCTCTCAGCAAGTCTCCGAGCACGACCAAGGCGCGCGTGCTGAGGAGTGACATGCGGCGCAGGTAGCGACCGGCCATGTCCTTGGCCATCCTGCGGAAGTTAGCCCGGTCCGCGCGCCGCAGGCCACTGCTCTGGAGGAGGATTACTTCAATCTCCCGATCCTGGCTCAGACCCGGGTAGTCAGCAGCGTCCGAGCGGTCTTCAGTGAAAGCACCCAGCGCCTCCTGTGGAAGGAGAACGTCGAACCGAGCTATCATCCAACGTGCGATCCTGAGTTCGCGCCGAGCAAGCCACCGCTGTAGCGCCCGGAACTGAGCAGGGTGAAGGACGTGGGCGTCGTCGAGAATGGCAAGCGGACGAAGCTCCAGGAGCCGTTTTTGTCCCGCCGGTCCGATCTGCACTCGGACCCGATCGATGATATCGAATGGCTGATAGGCCGCAGTTGCCTCAGCGGGAAGGTCGGCTTCGCTAGGGGCGATCAGCGCGCCCATCACTTGGTATAGAGCTTTCTCAACTGCGCGAGCGCGGGCAGCTACTTGCTCTCCGCCCGTGCCGCCAATCGCCTCAACGATTGCCTCCGCACCGGCCCGCGGGACAACCTCGACGTCGACTGGTCGGATGCCTGCTGCCGCTAGGCCCCTAAGCCAGCCGAGTACGGCCCGCGCCTGGACGAGCCCTGTCATGAGCCCGAGCTTTAGAGACTCCGCGTACGGAAACTCCCAGAACTCCCGGTAGTCGGTCTCCAGCGGCAAGCGGCAGCCGAGTACGGTTGGCTGCTCGTTAGCAACCGCACCGCAGTCGACGAGTGCCCCAACGAGGTCTTGATAGGTGGGAACAGAGCTATTCCGGAGGAGTACATCGAGGCTTGGGAACTCAAAAAGGCGGGCAAGCGTGGTCTTCCCGCTCCCGGGTGTGCCGCGCATCAGGACAAGCCGGTCATAGAGTCTTCCCGACTGCCCCGACTTCTTCAGAAAGAACGTGACGGGATCCGGACTCACGATTGCGAGGAAGGCCTCGTCGTCGCGAAGGAACTCGGTAGCGCGTCTGAGGAAAGGGTTGTCCACTATGGCTTCTCGTTACGAGTGCCTCTGGCGTCGACGGAACAAAGGCCGCATGGCGTGCTTGCCTTGGCCACCCTTGGTGTCCGCCCAGAGGATGGCGAGCGAGTTGTTGGGCGTATTGTGCTCAAGAACGAGAGGCAGTGCGCACTTCCCGAAACCGAGCCGTGCATCCGCGCCCCCGACTTTGGTGTGCTTCGTCTCGATCGCGTCATCGTAGTACGTGCCGACGAGCTTCAGGAACGCTTCGTGCCGCGACGCGCAGACGGGGAGGCTTTCAGGCAAAACCAGACCGTACGAGAACTGGACCCGCTCGAACCAGCCGAGATTCTGCGCTCGGCGGCCTGCAAGGGCTTGCTGCTGGCGCTGTTCGGCGGTCTGTCTTGCGTGATGAGTAGCCAAGTAGTGGTGAACGCAGAGCATCCAATCTGTCTCGAAGTGAGTGCTCGCGACCGTTTGCACATCGTCCCAGAACCTCATCATCTTCCCGTTCCAGCGGTTCTTCTCCTGGTCGAATCTAAGGAGAGTAGTCCCACTTGCGATGAAATCGTCGACCAGAAACACGAAGGCGAACCGGGCAGCGGGGTCCTTCAGGTCGTCACGAAGGTCCTTCAAGAGTTCGTCCCACTTTCCATCGTTGATCCGAGGGGCGGTGACCACTTGCTCGTTGCTCAAGACTCCAGCGTTCGACCGCCGAAACACGTCGATCCGGGCACCATCGCTCAGCTCGATGAAGAGCGTCTGGCGCAGGAGCCGGTTGTAGCATTCGGTGGCCCCGGAGTCTGCCCATACCCGGTAGGCCGGGAGACTCAATCGGTTGGCCGCGGCCCGCATGAGCCTCCACTGGACTGTTTCGGGGAAGAGGAGTTCGACGAGGTGGTTCATCTCCCCGGGACTGAGGTAGACCAAGTTGCGGCGGACGAACTCGTATGCGATCTCCCGCTCTGCGATCGTCGGGAACTGCTGAAGCCAATCGGCCAGACATTCGACGAACCGGGCTCCAGCTCGGAAGTCCTGGTAGCCGTCGTACTTCATCTTCGACATGAGGTCGAGCCACGCGAACTCGGTTCGCGACCGAGCGGTGTCCCACCGCATGATTTCGCTGAGTTTGCCTAGGATAAAGTTCTGATTCACAGGTCACATGCCTTCACACGCCCGTCACGCGCAGTCCGCCTGAAGTTTCCTCCAACCCCTCAAGATAGTCGAGCGCGGCCGTTATTCCTCGCCGTCCGGGTGCGGCAAGATTCCAACCCGACCGCGGGTCAGCCGAGACTTCATCGACGCTCAGTGCGAACGGCGACGCTAAGAGGGCGTAGTCATTGCCCGGCCAGCGTCCACGGTCCCCGATGCAGAGGATGCTCGCGTTCGGGTGGTCAGTCAAAAGCGCGCCGACCCTCGCAATGACGGCGAGCTTGGTCACGCCTGGGGCAAGCACATCTATCGAGTGGCTGGACCGAACGGCGGCAACCCCAGGAGCGCAGGCCGTGCAGAGCAACCGCTGGACAAGACCCCAGAGGTCTTCGCAATGCACGTTCAGGTCCGGCTCAATGGTGATCTGAGGGATTCTGAACGTCAGTTTCGCAAGTGCGGGCCGTTCGACGGCAGCTCGGAGCGCGTGAGCGACGGATGCTAGTGCCGAGTCGACGCGGTCGGCCCCATCCGGACGAGCGTCGTCGGCGAGCGAAGCAACGTCTCCACCATTGTAGTAGCCAACGACGACCCTGTCCCAGAACCGCTTCCGAACCGCCTCTCGCAGTACCTTCTTGACCGATTGCCCGCGGCCAGTCGCCATCCCGATCACCGCTCCGGTCCGAAGCAGACGGTTGAGTTGGCGGGCAAGAGGGGCAGAAAGTGGGAGGAATCGTTCCGCCTCGGAACAGAGGGTCCCGTCGTAGTCCAGGACGACCCCGCGATAGCGGGCGGTTGTCAGGCTGGCTCGGAAATCACTGTAGGCGGCACGCCAACCTGCGAGTGTGCCGCGTGCGCGAAGGCCAGCCACCGTGGCCCCGCTCTTCCTCTCGATTGCAGCCACCTCTGCTAGACCAAGGCCGTCAGGATAAGTGCGAGGCGAGCCGAAGGCTCGCAGGTGGTAGATCTTCCGGCCAAAGGGGGGTACTCCTGGATTTCCTGGGTCAATCCTGCGTGCCTTTCCGGCGCTGCCAACAATCGCGAACGCCTGCACCATGGCCGAGAGATTTGCGACAGGCCCCGTCCCTGAAGCGGTTAGACGCACAACCGGGACGGTCTTCGGAATCAGGGCGAGCAGGGGATCGGCGAGCCTTAGGTCCTCGCCTGCGACCAAGGCCAGAACGCCTGTCTCAGGCCCCCGCTTTGCCAACCAATGGTGCCGGCCATGGGCAAAGTTCCGGAAGTCAGCGAGCTGTACGCTCCCAAGCGCGGCTTCACTGAACTTGGACTCGATGTCTACGGCGGCGGCATGGCAGACAGGGCCGTAGAGAACCAAGAGAGCCGAACGCTGCCAGAGTGGCTCGCAACGCTTGGCAATGTCGGCGAGACCGCGATTCCCGGTGGTGGGGAAGAGGTCGGCAAACCGCTCGGGCAATGGACAAGGTGATAGGTACGTGGCGGCGTAAGCCCGAGTGAGAATGACCGTGGATGACAAGAGCGAGTTCGTTGCAAGGAACCCGTCCTTCCCTGTTGGAGGCTCGAACTCGGCGAGGTCAACAAATGGGTGCTTCGCGACGAGCCGGCCGAGGGGAGAGCCGGATCGGGCGCAAAAAGCAAGGAAGCGTTGCGGCTCTCGCTCCGCGAGGCGCAGGAATGCACCCAGCACGTCGGGGTTCCTACCTCCCGCGGTGGCGAGCAGGACGGCTGTCGCGCGAAGAGACTGCGGCGTCGAAACCGCGTCTAGCGGGGTCATGACCGACGCAGCTTCTGCCGTGTATTGGCGATGAAGAGAAGCTGCGAAGTGGGCAGTGGTGTACGAGCCCCCAGACCCAACTGCCACCATCGGCAACGCGCAGCACGCCCGGATGGCCCGCGGCAAGTCACCGAGAGGCACCTCAAGTGCCCAGGCGTAGGTAGCGGCTAGCTGGTCTAGCTCCGTGGCGAACGGCTTGCCCAACTGTGTTCCTCGCGATTGTCAACTGACGCGCAGGGCAGATGCACCCTGCTCGTCCACTAGCATCCCCGCGACAGCCTGTCCGTCGAGGGCTAACTCGGCATCTCGCGGCAAGTTGCCGCGCGAACGGTTAGCGCGAATCTGGTTCCGGGGGGTGTGGCAACCGGGGATCGGCCTCCGCCGCGCCGGGCGTCGCGATGAGCCTGGGCAGCCGAGACGCCGCCGGCTGGGCGCTGGCGGTCGTAGTGACTCAACCCAGGTCCGGCAGTTGGGACTTGGTGCCCGTCGTGCCCTACCGGCGCGGACAGCCAGAGTGCCACCCATCGGTCGCCTTCATCGCCTGCTTGAGTTTGCCTCCCTCTGGTAAGGGCGCAGCCGAGGGTGGTCGTGCGGAATCGCTGCGAGGCGCTGGCACTCGGCGTCGAAGTCGCGACCCAGCATCTCGGCGAGCGCAGTTCGGCGTGTGGAACTGCGCGAGCCTCCGCGAGCGATTCAGCGGGTGCCGACGTCGTGGAACCACGTCACCTCGCCGCTGGTGGAGTAGAGGAACGGCACGCGCAGGCCGCCGAAGTTGAACGGCGTGTCGCCGAGGCCGCGCGCGTATCGCTGCGCCTGTGTCAGCACGTTCTGCGGCCGGATCGTGACCTTCTTCGCTTCGACCACGCCGACGATGTTGCGGTCGTGCCAGAGCACGTAGTCGGCCGGGCCGTTCTGGGTCTCGTGTTCCTCGGTCCGGTTGGGAATAGGCGATGCCGCGCCCTGGCCGAGCTTCCAGCCGACCGCGTCGAGGCGCGGGTCGATCCGGCGCTTGCGCGTCTTCCACTCGCTCTCCTCGCCTGGGCTCATCGCATGCACCTGCAGCGGCACAAGGTGGCCCGAGCGGAAGCGGGGAAGCCGTGGCGACGTAGCGGTTGCGGGAGGGCGTGGGCATGACGAGCGGCGGACCGTGGCTGCAGGTCCCGTTCGCATCCGCCCTGATGGCCGCCTGCGCGGGACCTCCGTCCGATGGGCATGATGACCGGAGCCAGGGTCCGCAGCCACCTCCAACCCGAGGTTGGAGCGCGTTCTACGGTCGGTCGCGCAACCAACGCCGGATTCGATCCATGCACTCCGCCGCCGCCGCCTCCATTTCCTCGATGCCGCGGCTGCCGAACAGGTCCTGCGGGTTGCTGTTCTCGTCCACGTTCGGGTCGATCCGCACCGTGCCATGCTGGATCGCCCCCGGTGTCGCATCGCGAGCGATGTAGACCCACCGTCGCGTATGCGCATCAACCTGCTCGACGGACCAACCTCGGCGCTCGAAGGGCATGCCTTGTCGGTCCCACTTCGGGACTCGTCGTGGGCGCTGCTCGAAGATGTCGCCGCTGCGATCGATGTGCTGAACGTGAATCCGAGAAACCGCGGTCAGCAGCCCCCGAACGAAGCCCCGGTGTCACCGGGGTCGCCGAACACGGCCCTGGCACGGGGCCGGACGAAGGCGCTCAGCTACCTGAGGGTCTCAGGCAAAAGCCAGATCGGCGGCGACGGCTTCCCACGCCAACGGACCACCATCGCGGCGTTCGCCGAGGTCAACGGTCTCGACGTGGTCGAGGAGTTCAGGGACGAAGGTGTCTCGGGGACGCTCGGGCTCGCCGAACGACCCGGCCTGACCGCGTTGCTCGAAGCCGCGACGGCCGCCGGGATCGACACGGTCTTGGTGGAAAAGGCGGACAGACTGGCCCGCGATCTGGTCGAGAGCGAGCTTCTGCTCCGCACGTTCCGCGAGCACGAGATCCGGGTGGTCGAGGCGGACGGAGGGCACGAGTTGACCAACGGTGATGATGCGAGCCCCACGACCGTGCTCATTCGGCAGGTCCTTGCCGCTGTGAGCGAGTTCGAAAAGTCTGGCCTCGTAGCGAAGCTGCGCGCGGCCAGGGACCGAGTTCGGCGGCAGCGAGGGCGGTGCGAGGGGCCGCCGGCCTACGGCGCGCGCGACGAGGAGGCCGCGGGCCTCAAGCGCCTGCTTGAGGTCGCGACCGACGCCGACGGCAGGCGGCGCTCGCTCGCGGAGATCGCGGCGACGCTGAACGCCGAGCAGGTTCGCACCCGAACCGGGCGACCTTGGGCAAGGTCGACGGTGCAAACCCTCCTGGCGCGACACCGGGCCGCTTCCCAGTGACTCAATGTCACCGTCGGTTCAGCACCAACATGCGCCACGGCGCAACGCAGAGGTCAGGAAGCCCGGTTGACTACCGCAGCGTGCCGGCCGTGTATGCGCCCACAATGCACGGAGGCGCGCGATGTGGATCAGTTCGGTAGCTGGGACGCTCTCGGTCGTTCAGGCCGGCCCAGAGCCCGGCAAGCGGCCCGACGCGCCCAGGAAGCTCATGGTCCGCGCCAGGGTCAGGAAGCACCTGGAGTTGCTGCAGCGAGACCACCCAATCCTCAGGCGCTACCCGATCATCCGGAGCGAGCCCGGTCGTGATTACGCCTTCCGCATGATCGTGCCGCGCACGACGTTCGCCAGGGTGATGGCGGCGCTCGTGTCGTCGATCGCCTACGGCAACTTCAAGGGCGCGTGCGAGGCGTCGCCCGACCTCGACCGGGACTACGTCGACGCGCTTCACTCGGTCTGGGCCGTGCTCCGCAAGCTGCAGAGGTAGAGGCGTCAGACCGGAGCGGGCAACAAGCGAGTCACGCTCTCGCGCAGCTTCGACAGCGCGGCTTCGCGATCCAATGCGCCCGCATGGTGCAGCAGGCGATGGCACGTCGGGCACAGCGCGACCGCGTTGTCGGTCGTGTCCGGGCCGTTCTCGGACAACGTCCGGACGTGATGCACTTCTAGGTAGGGCGAGCCATCGGCTCGGAGGAACGGTGCCGCGCACTCGCAGAGTTCGCACAGACCCGCAGCGATCCGCAGGACCTCGGCGACAACCGCGGGGCTGCGGGCGAACTCCTGGACCACGCGCTCAAACCTCGTCGGCGTCGCGTTGTCAACGGCGCTGGCAAGCGACACTCCGGCCGAGGCCAGGGCGGCGGCGCGCCTATGCAACTCGTGTGGTTCCGTAGCAGGAAGAACGACGCCGTTGCGCTCGACGATTAGCGCGACGTGTTCGCTCGGGTTGTCCACGCCGACGGCGCGAAGCGCATCGGTGATGCGGCGATGGCTCCACCCTTCGGACCGCAGCTTCTGCGTGCCGAGCCACGGCCCCTTGAGGTCGAGACAGACGTCGCCACGCGCGGCTGCCCCGTTGATGTCCAAGACGAGCCGATCGCCGTCCTGTAGGCCGCATGCCTTCAGGTCCTGGTCGCGAAAGTGGATCGCAACGAGGTCGCGCTCGCTGTTGATGCACCAGATGCGGACGGGAATGCGATCGGCCGCCTGCTGGTCGGCTGTGGTGGAGGGCGTGGTCATGGCAGTCCTATCGCATCGCCGCGTGGGCGAGCCGTAGCGCGTGCCTCCAGCAGCGATCGTCCTGAGCCCTGGTCACTTCGCGCGACGCGCCTTGAAGTCCATGTCGCGCCCCTTGAGCGCGACGCATCGGCCCGCGTAGGCGTCGCCGAACCTCGAACCCAACTTCTGCTCGGCGCGCGCTACGCACGACCGCGTGCATGGCGATCGTCGCGCCTTGGGTCGCAGGTCTCTACTTCTCCAGAGTGCAGCCGCGCATCAGGACGTTCATCATCTTGCCGTCGCACTGGCCCTTGACCGACACGCTCACCCCCTTGCGGAGCCCCGCGAGCTGGCTCTCGTGGGACTGGGCAAAGAAGCACTGCACGTTTGCGAACGGGCCGTCGCCAGTCAGCGTCAGATACATCCGATTCATCAGGTCCTTCTTGATGTCCTCAACCGTTCCCGTGACCAGGAGCGTCTTGCCCTTGAACTTCTGGTCGGCCGCGACCTCGTTCGATTCGTAGTCGGAGAAGAGCGTCTTGGCGGCGATCGTCAGAGCGGGAGCCTGATCTGCGATCTTCTTCTCGGTCGCACCTTCTGTGCGACCACCGATCTCCGCAAGCCGGGCGACAGTTGACACGCCTTCGCGAACCGCGAAGACGCCCAAGCCCACCACGGCTGCGACAGCGATGACGGCCAGCACGGCCAGAGCGATGAAAGCGCGGGCGATCGAACCGACGAAGCTCCGCTTCACGCCGGCCTCGCCTCCTTGTTGCGTTCCTTGCATTGTTCCTTCCATGCCTTTGGGCTGAAGTCCAGCCTTCCAGAAATATCCCAATCCGTATTCCTCGAAGCCACCCGTGTGTTCGGCCAGGGAACGGTGGATCTTGAGGGAACTTCGGCAGCGCGATCCCTTTGCGGCCTCGGCAGGGTCAGCCGGAACTACCCGGGGAAGTCAGGTAGGAATGCGTGTATCGGGAGCCGGTAGACCTTGGCGATCTCGCACAGCTCGACGGGGTCCATTCGCCGTTCTCCGCTTTCCTTCTTGGACATCCAGGACTGGTTGCGCCCGAGCTTCTTGGCGACGTCGGCTTGAGTCAAGCCGGCATCCTTGCGCGCCTTCCGCAGGGCCTTCAAGAAGATCTTGTAGGCTGGCTTTTGCTGGGGAGCCGAGACCATCGCCGTGGTGATCGACCCCGATGCACTGGTCGGCAGGTCGAGCGACGAATGACCCTAGATCCCGGATCGGAGTATTACGGATCGGCATACGCCGCACGGGCGAAGCCATGTTCAGGGGTCGGATTCCGGCGGCACCAGTCGGCGGGCACCATCGTGCCAGAGCTGCTGTCCAGCAGTCGGGAACTTGCGCGTGCACACTGCCGGTCGCTGCTTCAGCGCCAGACCACGAAGACGCAGCGCCGGTCGACCTCGAAGACCTGCCCGAACTCGACCAGGGCTTGGCCACCGTGGGTGAACACATCGTGACGCGCCTGCACGGTGACGCGGTCGCCGTTGGTCACCACATCCGCGCGCAACGAGTCCGGATGGCTCACCGACAGCGTCGGTGCGAAGCGAAGGTCCACGATCTCCCCCGGCACGTAGGTGCGCGCGTCGGTCAGATCCTGGTCGGCGTGCTGCACGCCCGCGTCACGGCACACGATCAGAGGCTCGACCGTGCGCATCTGGAACAGCTCGAGAGTCACTTCGGCGAGCATCAGAGGAGAAAGGTGGGAGCGGCCGGGCTGGGGAAAAGGGGAAGGAAAGGAGAGTCGAGCCCACTCTGGGGTCGCTGCGGACCACCGCTCCCGGGTGTGCCACGGCGCAGCTTACCGGCGTGTCACCCGTCCAGGTAGTCGGCTAGGGCGGCGCGATAGTGCTCGATCGTTCGACCTGAGAGTCCGGCGTCGACGAGGCGCAGGACGAAGTCCTGGACGAGTTGCTCGCGCCGAGCCGGCCACTCGTAGGAGCTGGCCCGGCGTGCCGCCGCGAGCGCCGAGCGGAATCGCGGCTCGGCCTGAAGCAGGTCGAGCGCGGCGTCGTGCCTGACCCCCTGAACGAACGCCGTGCGCAGCTCCGGCGACTCGGTCAAGTAGCTGTCGTCGAGCAGGCGCATGGCCTGAGCGATACCGAGGGGCGGGTCTGGAGGAGCCGTTGCGACAAGCATCGAGGCGAACCGCGTGGTGCCCAGCTCAGACTGGAGCCGCGAGACCTCGGCTTCCAGCTCGGCGATGCGGCTCGATTGCTTCGCGTCACCGTCGCTGGCCGTGCTCGCCGCCTCGCGCACCATGACGTCTCCGGACAGCTCCGGGGTCGCTGGGCGAACCAGTTCTGCGTCCGACTCGCCCAGGCTCGAACCGCGGCGGTCGTGAGGCAGGACCAAGACATCGCAACCGCAGTAGCGGCGGCCGAACGCCGCGCCGATCGAGCCCGAGAGGATCATGAGGCACACGGCGAAGGCGAGGTTCGAAGAAGCGGTGCTCACTCAGAGATTGTAGCGACTGGAGGCTGGCTGCGCATCAACACGACGCGCACATAGAGCCCCTACCCCTACTCCTCACCACGCCTGCATAACGCTACAATGACATACCGTTGTCGTTACACACCTCGGCAATACTGCGAACAAGCCCATGAGCATGATTCGGATGCCCTACCTGAGCAAGGCCGCCGACCGCGAGTCCCTCCAGCGGTGCATCGACCTCGCTGCAGATCGAAGCGGCGTAGGTGCAGACGGCGTCGTCAGGGTCATGTCGCTGTTCCTGGAGGCGATCGCCGACGAGATGACCAAGGGTCGCGCAGTTCGGGTTCCCGGGTTCGGCATCTTCGTTCCGGCCCCGATCCCCGAGCGCCACCGCCGTGCCTCCCGGAATCTGACCCCTCGCTGCAAGCCCGTGTTCTCACCGAGCCGGGGGTTGCGCGCGCAGGTCGCACTCGGAGTCGGGCCACGCCCCGAGAACATCCGGGCGCTGACCCGTCATCGCGCGAACCACTCGAGCTCGACGGGCACGGAGCGCGTGTTCAGCGCGATGGCGGCGCTGCGGCAGCAGGTCGCCGCTCAGATTGTCGGGCGGACAGGCACGTAGGGTCGCGCGTCGCTGACGCACAGCACCATGGACACGACCCGGACAACCAGACTGCCGACCACACGCGTCGAGCTTGTCGAGCCCGGCGACATCATGACGACCGTGCCCTACGGGACGGACGGGGTGCCGCGCCGGTGCTGGATCGACTTGCGCGAGAACCCGGACCAGATCGATCTGATCGACACGCTACGCGGCAGGCCGGCGATGCGTGAGCAGGTCGAACTGCTGAACGCGCCCGAGACTCCGTTCATGACAATCGCGTGCGAATGCGCGACCACCCGACTGTTCCAGCAGGGTGGACCGCCAGCCTGGATGACGTCGTCGAGCGTGCAACTTGCCTTCGTCGACCCGGAACGCTGCGACATGGGCCGCTACGGTTCGCTTGTTCGCACGCTACACGAGGGGCTCGGCAGCGAACCTCACGCGACCCGCTGGAACCGGCTGGTTAGTCTGCGGCCCGATCCCGTCGTGTTCCAGCCCGGTGGTCACGCGGGTTGGAGCCTTACGATCTCGACTCGCGCCTACGGGCTGGACGGCGAGACTGCGGTCCACCACTGGAGCGCGTGCATGCAGCTCCAGACCATGGTGATCGCGTCGTGGACCCAGTCTGAACACGCCCCGCGTAGCCATCCCGTTGACTCCGTGTCAACGAGAGTTCAAAGCCAAGTTCCGCCGCGGCGAATCGGGCCGTAGGGACCATCGCCAGCGCCACAGCCGCGGCGCACCCTATCCCCAGAGTGCGCGCCGCGTCTGCTCGGCGAGCTTCCAGTGGAGATCCGCGCTGATGCGGTGCCGATTCCAGATCAGCTCGACGAGGCGGATGCCTTGCATTCGCAGCATCTGGCCCGCAACGTCGATCTTGATCGTCCTGACCTGACGCTCGGAGAGACCGGAGACAGCCGCAGCCCACAGGTCGGGCATCTTGGTGCCGAGCTTGGCCAAGACGTATGCGCGAAACACGGCCTGCGTCGCACGCTTCCCACCGAGATCCGGTAGCTCCGCACCAAGCGAGTCGACGTAGGTCGCGAGGATTCTGTGAAGCCGCTCGTAGTCGATCCGGACGCGATGGACTTCGATCTTGGCATCTCGCGTGGCCCTGATGCCTACAGGAAGGCCATGCGGATCTGGTTCGAGATGCTGGACAAGCTCGGCCAAGGCCATCGGGTTCATGAACCTGAGCTCACAGCGCAACATCCAGGCACGACGGCGAACGAACTTCTGATGGCGCATCCCGGCCTTGAGCTTGCCCCGCGGAGGGCGCTTGTCGGTCCGATACACAACGAGTTCGAACTTGCTGCCGAAGTAGACGACGCCGGAGTCATCGAACAGAGTTGCGCCACGCTGCACCTTGGGGAACCTGAGCAGGCGAACGGCTTCGAAGAGGTCTCCCTCGGGGCGAATGAAGTTCACGGCGAGGTCGATCCGGGTCACGAACCACTCCTGCCCCGCGGCCTTGCCCTGCGAGGTGGTCTTGGGCATGACCGACATCATGAGATGGAGCGCCTTCATCAAGTCGACGACGCGCACGAGGTGCTGCATGTCGCTTGGCAGCCCCAGGACGCGCGGGACACTCGCCTCGACCATGACTAAGTCCTGGTAGCAGATCACCTTCATTCCGTTCTCCCGGTTGACGAACACGGGTCCCTGAGCGCCAGCCTTGCGCTTCCATGTCGAGTTCGCGCTCAGCGCGTCGAGGTCGTCTTGATCCGCAACATGATCCAGCCTGATCTTCAACGTGTCGAACAACCCGATGGGCGTTCTCTTGATGGCGACCAGCTTGGGAGTCATGGCTCACTCGGCGGAAGGAAACCGACAGAGAACAGGGCGTAGCAGGGCCACGAGTGACTCAACGTCACGAGCTGGCGCTCGACGGTCAAGAACGGTCCCCCTTGGCCGGATCGCCAGGACGAGCGGCCGTGCGCTCAGCACCGAGAAGCAGCCGGAGTAGGCGATGGGTCTCGCGTTGACCCTCTAGCAGATCCGACACCAGTGCGATGAGCTTCCGCGTTCGGTCGGCGGATACCTGCGTTGACGACTGGTGGTCCCGGGACCGAAGTGGTGGAGGAGATCCAGTCATGGTTGGCCTCCCGCATGCCGTTCCGCGCTCGGCATAGGCATCCACATCCAAAGCGACCAACTGCTAGGTTGCATCAGCGGTCCCTCCTCCCGAGCTTGACCCAGAACTCCACCAACCATGCTGCGCAGGTGAGCCGCGTTCCGCCATCGGACGCGCAACGCAGGACGATACCGCGTTGTCCTTTCGTGGCTTGCCGATGCAGCTTGCTGCGATGAGGGCGGGATCCCGTGAGTCGCTCTGCGAGCTTCGGGCCTTCCTTCAATAGGGGCACGAGGAGGTAGTGCTCATCCTCTGGGAGGCGAGACAACAAGTCCTGAACGTCTCCGTTCATCGCCCCCTCCTCTGCTCACCGCTCGTTTGCTTGATCCACGAATCGAGATCGTCGACGTGGAACACGCGGCGAGCGCCGACGTGGTGGACGCGCGGGCCATCGCCCGAGCGAACTGCGCGCTCAAGCGTTGATCGAGAGACACGACAGTGCAGCGCAGCTTCTTCAACGCTGCGCCACGGAGAAGGAAGCACCGGATCGGGTGCTGAGCCCATGACACGACTCCCCCGAGCCAGTCGGCGCGGGTGTGAGAAGGTGATGGGCTACTTACTCCGCCCGCGTTCTCCTCTCGGATGTCGGCCGAGAAGGCACGGTTTTCGCCTCGATGAAAGCTGACGCTTCGCGGACTACTGCGTCAGTGCGAAGCATAGCAAGGCGTGCTTAGGCTGTCACCACATAAGCGTAGTCAACGGCGATGATGCCTTCGGGCATTGGCACGCCCGAGTCGATGAGCTTGCCGAGGAAGCTCTTGAGGTCCTTCTTGAGATGGCGGCCCTCGGGTCGAAATTCTCTTTCATCCAGCCACTTGCGAGCCGCCACCTCGTCAAGAACGAGGAGCTTCGAGACGAAGACCTTGACGCGGATGCCCTTAGGCACCCACGAACGACTGGGCACAGAGTTCAGGAGACCCAGCAGCTCCTGGTCGATTTGTTCCCGGGCGGGGTCGTCTGCTCTCTTTCGGCGCTTCGCTAGCTCATGGAACTTCGCGCGAACGGAGCAGCGTGCATCGGCCTCCTCCTCGCGGAGCAGATCAGCATCCATATGAGACTTGATTCGAAAGAGCGCACTCACCAGCCTACCGAGATCGCGCCGAGTGACGACCGAGAGCGGGCGGTCAAGGCTTGCTGAGCGGGGAAGCTCGGCAACGATGTTCCTGGCCTGCCTGTCGACCAGAGCGGCGTTGTTGCGTTGTTGTGCTCCATGTAGCGCCTCCAGCATCCGGATGCGCCGCTCGAATAGCTTGAGGCGCGGGCGCAGAGGAACAGCCGTGTCCTCTGCATCCGTTACGAAGAAGTCCAGGCACTGCTGCAGGTTCATCGAGCGGCTTATCCTAGTCGGGCCATGACCTCTTGCGCCTTCTGCTGGTCGAACTCTGCATACTGCTCCGTCATGCGTGTGTCGGTGTGCCCAAGAACTGCTCTCGCAACCTCGATGCCAGCGGCGCTTCGGATGCGGGTGCCTGCACTGTGGCGAAGCTCGTAGGGCACCCATCGCTTGATGGGTTTCTCGCCTCGAAGCTGGCGGTCGTGGTTCAGCCGCTTGATCGCCCTTGTCACAGCCTGCCGAAGCGAGTCTGACGTGTAGCACTCACCTACGACCCGCGTCTCGCGCTCAGATCGTTCTCGGTCGTAGCGCGTCAGGTGTGAGGCCCAGAGGGGCGTCTGACGACCGGCCCTTCGCGCCGCGGCATCCTCAGCGATTGCCTCGCGGGGCGAGAACATCGGTTCGTCGGGGCCGCGGAGAAGGAACTCCGCAGCGACCGCCTGCGCCTCGGGGCCGAAGTGGATGTCTCTGATCCGGCCGTAGCGAGAGGTCTTGTGCTTCTCGCGCCGATGCACCCAGGTGCTGCCTGATCGGTCCAGATCGGACGGTCGGAGGCTGAGGACCTCGGATGGTCGCGCGCCGGTCCACCACAAGACTCGCACCAGTGCTCGGACTTGGCGACTCAGATACGGCAGCACGGCCTCGAACGACTCTGACGGAACAGGGACTCGTGGCTTGCCCTCGCGGACGCCGAACTCCCCCTCCCGTAGGCCGGCGACCGCCTTGAGAGCGTGATGGGTGTTGCCCGGCACCAACTCTTCCGCCACTGCCCACTGGAAGCACCGCTTGATCGCGTTCGTGCGCCAGTTCACCTCTGATCGGCACAGGGGCTTGCCCTTGCCCTCGACGCCGCACCCGCGCCGGATCATGAACTCTCTGACCGCTTGTAGGCGCTTCGGGCCGAAGGCCGAAGCAGCCTCCGTTCCGCTCAGGGTGCGCAGGGGCTGCAGCGCGATCCTGATGCGGTCGTGGTTGTTGGCCTTCCACTCGTCCGAGTGCTTGCGGCCGAGGTGTTCCAGGAAGCGGTCGGCCAGACGATCGATGGTCAGCTCGTCCGACCTGCCGCGCCCGCGCAGGTCGCGGAGCATCTCGTCCGTGACCTTGCGTCCGTTGAGCAGCCACTGCGCCTTGAACTGATCGAAGCGGCGGCGGGTTTCGGGCTCCTCGAACCTGCCGAAGCGGTAGGTCTTGCCGGAGAACTTGGCGATCGACAGACCGTCCTTGGTCTGCGTGAGGGATGGGCCAGCGTGGCTCATGGCGGTTTCCAGAGGGCAAAGGTTTCGGGGTGAAACCTTCGGGGTCGGGAAGCCGCACAAGCCCAAGGGGCAGGGTTCGCCACGAAGTGGCGATCGGCTAGGGATTTGGAGCAGATACTAGCCGGCTGCGCCCAACTGTCGACTCCCTCCTTGTAAGGGAGGCGCTCTAACCAACTGAGCTAATCGCCCGCAAGCGACACTCTACCTCCCACCCACCGCCCCTCAACCATCCGAACCCGCCCCCTTCACCCCATCCCCCTCCTCACCCCGCGGCAAAGGCATCGCCTCGATCGGCACGATCTCATAGCTGTTGACCGGATCCTCACCACCGACCCACGCCCTTCGGAACACGTAGTCGACGACATCGGGCGGACAGCCGAGCAGCGCGTGGCCGAACGCGGCGCCGCCGGACGCGGGGAACATCAAGAACTCGGTCCGACCACCCGCTGCGAACTCGTCTTCGGCAAGCAGACTGATCGGGTAGGTGATCGGCAGGGCGACGATCGACACGACGGTGCCGAGGATGCCGCCGGTCCAGGCGCCGACGCCGGCGAAGGTCCGCACCCAGCCCGGCCTCCCGAAGTCGGAAGGCGGGCAGCTGTTGCCGAGGCGGTCGATGGTTCCGGACGCGGCGCAAGAACAAAGGAGCAGGCCCAGCAGGCAAGGGAAGGCGCGCATTGGGCCGAACTCTACCAGAGCGCTCAGTAGTTGCCGCGCCGGTCTCCTTCCAGGCGCACGGCATCCTTGGCGGCGCCGGTCTGCTTGTCGCGGGCGCGCTGCAGGCTCTTGCGGGCCGTCATGCTCTCGAGCGCCTTGCGCCAGCGCTCGATCACGACCGGGTCCTCTTCACCCGATCCGGCGACCGCCTCTTCGGCGTGCTCGATGACGTGACCGGCGGCGTCGAGGTCACCCTTCTCGATCCAGGCGAGGGCGAGGAAGTTGACGGTCTCGATGGTGTCGCGGATCGAACGCGCCGCCTCGAGCGTCGACTGGAACGCGGCGATCGCTTCGTCGATCTTGCCGAGGGACTGCAGGACGCGGGCCTGCCACAGCCGGGCCTCCTGCGCAGCGGCGGTGTTGGGGTCGATCGCGGCCGCCTTGCTGTAGGTGGCCAGGGCATCGTCGAGGCGCTTCTGGCGGCGCTGCATGTCGGCCGCGCCGATCAGGCCGCGCTGACCGTAGCGCTCGGCGTCGAAGCTCGCCGCGGCGAGGTAGTCCTTCTCCGCGAACGGCAGGCTGCCGTGCTGGCGCCAGACGCCGGCGGCCGTGTAGGCCGCCGCCGCCACCACCAGCGGTTCGGCCATGAAGTCGGCCATCACCTTGTCGTAGGCGGAGCCGGCGCGCTCGAGCGCCTGCAGACGTTCGGCGCCATGCAGGCCGCGCGCGCCGTCGAGCACGGCCTTGGCCGCCGCGATGGCTTCCTTGGCCGCCGCGCTGGGCGCCGGTCGCGTCACCTTCTTGGCGGCGACGGGCTTGCCAGTCTCCTGGGTTTCACCCTGGGCCGGCGCGGTGACGAGCAACGAGGACAACAGACACAACTGCATCACGAACTTCTTCATCACGATCTCCATCTCACTTGGGTTCAGGACAGGTCGAGCGCGTCCGCGGCGCGGACTTCGTTCTCGATGGCACGTTGCACACGGCGCCGGGCGCGATAGGCGCGAGTGCGCACCACCGCGACGCTGCGATCGAAGCGGCGCGCCAGCTCGGCCGATCCGACGCCCTCGTTGCCAGCCAGGAGCAGTTCACGATCGATCGGGCGCAGGCGAGTCAACTCACGCTGCAGACGCGGCAACAACCACTCGGCGGTGACGCGGCGACCGGCGATCACGAATGTGCGCGCGTCGGGCGGCGCGGCGACGACCAGTTCGAGCGCTCCGCCGATCGGCGTGATGTCGACGCGGTTACGCGGCCGACGATGCAGACCGCGGATGCGCAGACGGCTGGCGATCGTGCGCACGGCTGCCTTGGCGCGGTGCGGTTCGCAGGCCCGACCGGCCCACTGCCACGCCAGCATCAGGCTCTCCTGCGCCAGATCGTCACGCTCACGCACCGTCCAGGCGTCGCCGAAGCGCCGCAGGCACGAGTGGGCTAGGTCACGCGCGGCGCGCCAGGTCTCCTCTTCGACTGCCATTGCATGTGCGTCGAGAGAACACCGCTCTCGACACACGCATGGCGCGGAGGTCGCAACTTGTGGCGCGGCGCGCCAAAAAAATCAGTCGGCAGGACGCAACCGCCGCAACTCCACCTCGCGCGACTCCTGCCCGGTCAGTTCGCCGATGCGTTCCATGATGCGCGCGGTCGCCAGCTGCAACCGATGCCGACGATCCCCGCGCGCCGCCGCATCGAACTCGGCGGCGGTGATCGGCGCACCGAACCGGACCGTGATCGGGTGGAACAGCCGCGGCCTTCGGGCGCCGAACGGCATCGCATGCTGCGCGCCGACGATGCCCGCCGGCACGATCGGCGCGCCTTCGCTGAGCACCAGCGACACCGCACCCGGGCTGCCGAGCAACAGCCTGCCGTCGCGGCTGATGCCTCCCTCGGGGAAGATCCCGACCACGGCGCCGCGCTGCAGGATCTGGCGCGCGGCCCGCAACGAGTCACGGTTGGCGCCGCGCGTGCTGAGCGGCAGGGTCTTCTGCCAGCGGTAGAACCAATTGAGCCGCGGCGATCGCCAGACGACCTCGGTCATCAGGAAGAACACGCGGCGACCGCTCGCCGCCCCGACCAGCAGCGGGTCGAGGAACGACGTGTGGTTGGCCGCGACGACGACGGGACCGGTGCGCGGCAGTTCACCCTCGACACGCAAGCCGAAGAACAGCCGCAGGAACAGCCGCGTGAAGATGCGGAACAGCCGGAAGCTGGCTTCGTTGAGCCAACCCGGCGGGGACGTGACCCCGGCGCGTGGCGTCGCGGGGTCCACGGTCAGCTCAGCGGCCCAGCGCTCAGCGACCCTGCTTGGCGCGCTGCGCCCACTCGGTGCTGCCGAACTCGTTGAACAGCACGCCGCGGCAGCGAGCCATGATGTAGGTGTATTCGTTGCCGCGCCACTTGTCGGCCGCGAGGATCGCGTTGTAGAGCGCTTCGGCCTGCAGGCTCGGCCACGCGTCGCGGGTCTCCAGACGCACGCGCAAGAACATCAGCAGCGCCGCGCGGTTGGCTTCCTTGTTGGCCGCGCCCTCGTCGAGCAGCAGCAGGCCCAGGCCCAGGTAGGCGCCGGCGCGCGAGTTGACGTCGACGCCGTTCTTGGTGGCCAGGTCCTCGTAGATCTTGCGCGCGCCGCCGGCATCCTTGGTCTCGCGCAGGCTGTGCGCGAGCTGCACGCTGGCGCGGTTGGCGATCGTCGGGCTGGTGCTCGACGCCTTGCCGCTGACTTCCCGCAGCTTGCTCTGGAAGTCCTTGGGATTGCCGCCGGCCATGCGGTCGGCCATCGCGCCGAAGAACTCGGCTTCGAGCGCAAAGCCACCGGGCCATGCGTTGCCCTGGGCAGTGTCGAGATACGACTTGGCGACCTTGCCGGCGTTGCCCGCGCCCTTGGCTCCCTGACCGAGGTAATACTCGAACTTCTGACGGAAGACTTCGGGTGCCAGACCGCCCTCGGGATAGGCCTTCTGCATCTCCTCGAGCGCGCTGACCCCTTCGGGTGCCTTGCCCTGATCGAGGAACATGATTCCGGCGCGGTGCAGGCCGGTCATGCCGAGCAGGTCGTTCTTCGCCTTGACCTGCTCACGCGCCATGGTCAGCAACAGGTCCGGATCACGACCGCCGACCGCGCGCCGGAAGACGTCGGCGAACTTGGCGAGCTCGAGCTTGGCGACCTGATCGGATGGGACCGATTCAGAGGCGCCGCCCTTGGTGTACTTGAGCTCGCGCACGTCGAAGCTGGTGACGCGCACGCCATCGATGACGGTCCCGTTGTTCAGGGAGATGCGGTCTTCCTGGGCGGAAACGCTCAGCGCGAGGGTGGAGGCGGTCAGGACAGCGAGGAGGCTCGACTTCATTGGGCCTGCGAGAGGGGGGTCGCGGGAGGGAGGGGGCCGAAGATCATGCCGTTTCGGCGGCAGCGACACAACGCCGCGGCAGGCGGTGAGGTTCGGTGCCCGACGACCCCGGGTTTCGAACGTTGCCGCGGCCCGGGGCTCAGGCGATGTCGGAATCCGCGGCCGGCAGGTCCCGCACGCCCTCCGGCCGACGTTTGCTCTGCGCCTTCTCGGCCCACGTGGCCGCCAGGTCGTGACCGAGCCGGCGCACCGCGATCAGCTCGGCGACCACGGCAACCGCGATCTCCTCGTGGCTGCGTCCCCCGAGGTAGGCCCCCATCGGCGTGCGTACGGTAGCCAGGAACTCGTCGCCGACGCCGACGGCGCGCAAGTGCTTCCACAGCAGCGCCTGCTTGGTCTTGCTGCCGATCATGCCCAGGAACCGCAGGCGATCACCCGCGGCGAAACGGGCCCCGAGCGCCTCGAGCACGACGCCATCCTCCTTGTGACCGCGGGTGACGATCACGGCGTAACTGTTCTGCCGGATCGGCATCGCTGCGACCGCTTCGGGGTAGGTCGCGACCCGGGTCTCGTGCGCCTCGGGAAAGCGTTCGGCGCTGCAGTAGACGCTGCGGTCGTCGACGACCGTGGTGCGGAAGCCGGCCAGCGCCGCGACCTGGCACAAGGCCTTGCTGACGTGACCACCACCGAAGATCCACAGAGAGGGTGTCGAGATCGGCTCCACGAAGATGGTCACCTCGCCGCCGCACATCAGGCCCGAGTCGGGCGAATCCTGCTCGGTCAGTCGGAACGTCAACGAGCGCGGCTGTTCGCTGGCGATCACCGCCATGGCGGCGTCGTAGACCTCGGCCTCGAGGCAACCGCCACCGACCGTGCCGAGGAACGTGCCGTCGTCGCGCACCAGCAGGCGCATGGTCACGCGACCTGGCGTCGAGCCGCGCGTGCCGACGATCGTCGCCAGCGCCGCGGGGATGCCGTCGCGACGCAGCTGCACGATCTGCTCGAAGATGTCGTTGGCGTGGCTCACGATACTCACCAGTCGCCGGGCAGTATCGACGAAGAGCACTTCGCCCGCACGTCGGCGAGCGACAAGTTCTCGAGGGCGCGGCGGCCGGCCGGGCCGGCGGCCGCGCGCAAGACCAGGAACCGATCGCGCGCGTCGCAGCCTTGGCAACGACCGTAGCGCACCGCCTGCAGGATGCGGCGATCGCCACAGCCGTCGCAGACCCGCAGGTAGAGTTGGCGGCGGCGGCGGCGCGGTCGGTGTTCGGGCGCGATCGGGATGTCGTGCGTGACCTTGGGCGGCACGCCCGCGAGCCGCATCAGGCTGCGCCAGTGCCGACCGTGCGCCGGGATCGCCGGCCCGAACAGACGCGCCGCGGCGATGTGCGCGACCTCGTGGGTGAGCACCATCTGCACCTGTTCGGGCGCCCGTCCGAGCAGGTGCGGGTTGAGTTCGATGCGACCATGGCGCACGAACGCGCGGCCGGCGGAGGTCTTCAGGCGTTCGTTCCAGGCGACGTCGATCGCGGCGTCGGGCACGCGCCAGTCGGCGAGCAACCGCGCGGCGCGTTGCTGCAGTTCTTCGGCGCTGGGCAGTTCTCGGCCGCGGGGCGGGGTCACGCGGCGATCAGAACAAAAGCCGTGCGGCTTGTCACCGGTCGGCCGCTCACGTCACCGAAGCCAGGCTCTCAACGCGGCAGCGGCAGCTGCTTGCGGCCGCGGCCGAGTCCTTCCCTGACGGCGGTCGGCAAGGTGAGGATCACGAAGCCGGTGATCGCGGCGACGATGCAGGGTTCGGTCGACCGCCAGCTGAAACCGTTCAGTTCGGAGTAGCCCCAGGCGAGCAACCCGCCGACGAACATCAACCAGCCGGCCGAGATCATCAGCACGTGGCCGACGCTCAGCCACGGCCGCAGGCGATCGATCAAAGGGCGGTTGCCGCGAACGTGTTCGTCGGCGAGCACCCGCAGGATCTCGTCGCGCACCTGCGCGTCGATGCCGGGGTGCCGCAGCGCGGTCTCGAGCACCTGCAGCCGCTGCTTACGCAGCTGGTTGCGTTGTTTGGTCAAGTGGATCGCGAAGCCGACGCCGATGCAGACGATCGGCAACGCGAACGCGAAGAAAACCTCTTCGTCTCTCATCGCTGCGCCTCCTTGTGGCGGCCCTCGAGTTCGCGCAACGCGAACGGGTAGGTGACCAGACCGAAACCGACGATCGCGGTCAGCACACCGCCGGCGAGGGCATCACGTTCTTCGAGGATGCCGCCGATCGCCATCACCCCCACGCCGACGAACAGCGCCAGCCAGCCCAGGGCCAGCAACACCGCCATGCTGCGGCTCGGACCGGGCACGCGCGGCGGCCGGTTGCCGGTCAGCTGGAAGGTCAGGGACTCGATCGTGGCCCGATCCAGCGCCGGGTTCCTGAGCGCTTCCTCGAGCATGTGCAGGTTGTCGGCGCGGTTGCGGGCCCGCTGTTCGAGCAGCATCTTCGCCAATACGAAGGCGAAGATCGGGACGAGGATCAGGACGAGTTCCATGGGGCGGCTCCGGGCAGAACGCGGCGCTACGGCAGGCGGGACAGTGTATTCGGGATTGCCGGCGACCGGGGCAAGTCGTTCGCTCAGGTCAGCGGCGGCAACCCCAGGCCCGTCAGCAGGTGGTCCGGATCGCCGTCCCACACCAGCTCCGCATCGGTGATCGAACAGCGGTCGTTGCGGCGCCATACGAACGGCCAGCCAAGGGCCCTTGCCGCCTCGTGATCGGGTTCGCGGTCCCCCACCATGATCACGCGCGTCGCCCCGGCCGCCGCCTGCGCCAGACGCAGCATGTCGGTCTTGTGCTCGACGCCGGGGCTGTCGAGGCAGAATTGCCAGTCGGTCAGCGCCGCCAGGCCCTGCCCCTGCTGCACCGCCGCCATGTAGGTGCTGCGGCAGTTGCTGGCCAGGGCCACTCGCACGCCGATGCGCCGCAGGTGTTCGAGCAGGTCGCGCACACCTGTGAACAGGAAGTCGGTGCCGCTGCTGATGGTCTCGACCTCCATCGGCAACACGACCGAACGCAGGTCGTTCCAGCGGTGTTTGTGCGCGTCGGGCAGGAACGGCGCCCAGACGCCCGCGTCGCGCATGCCGACGACCGCTTCGGCTTCGGCGTCGGTGGGCATCTGCACCTGCAGTCCTTCACGGTCGGCGAAACGCTGCAGGCCGGCGCGGATCACCGGCGACCACCATCGGAAGGTGTCGTGCAGAGTGCCGTCGACGTCGAAGACGATCAGTTCGGGCGGCAGGTGACGCAGGATCAGTTCCATGGCAGTGGCAGGCGAAGTCGGAGCGGACCCGATCAGTGCACGGTGGCCTGTTTGACGCCCATGATCGTCAGTTGATCGAGCCAGCGATTGACGCCGTCGATGATGCGTTGCTCGTCGGCATCGTCGACCGGCTCGCCGGCGCGCACGTCGACGACGAAACGCAGGGTGAGGTCTTCGATCGACATCTTGCGGGTGCGCTGACGCAGTTCGAGCGCGGCGGCCTCGAACGGCATGCGACGGCCGTCGAGATCGACGAAACCGTCGCCGGTGATGGTGACGGTGACGCGCCCGGCGCTGGCGTCGAAGTCGGTACTCGGCGCCTCGCTGGCGCAGGCGGCGAGCAACAGTGACAACACGGCGAAACCCTTCATGACGCGGCGATGCCCTGCACTTCGATCAGCGCCTCGGGGTCGAACAGCGACACGACCTGGAACATGGCCATGCCCGGATAGTGCTTGCCGCAGTGGCGGCGCCAGACCTTGCCGAACGCCTTGCGCGCGTTCGCGTAGTCGTCGCGACTGATCACGTAGAAGTTGAGCTGCACGACGTCCTCGAAGGTCATGCCCGCTTCGCGCAGGATCGACCCGATGTTGAGCAGCGCCTTGTCGAGTTGGGCGACGAGGTCACCTTTGCTCTCGACCACACCGGCCTGGTCGTAGCCGCACTGACCGGCGAGGTAGAGCGTGCGCTGTTCGCCGTGCTCGACCAGCCAGGCGTGCGCGAAACCGATGGGAGCGGCCAGATCGGCGGGGTTGACGGGGCGCTTGGTCATGGGCGTTCTGATGGGCGCTCTGAAGGACGCTCTGAAGGACGCTGCGGGGGCAGTTCGCGCAGGATCGCGCGCACCGGACTGCTGTCGCCGGCGACGATGCGCAGCGGCAGGGCGATCAGTTCGTAGTCACCTTCCGGCACACCGGTCAGATCGATGTTCTCGAGGATCGCGACGCCGCCTGCATGCAGCACGTGGTGGCCGTCGAGTTCCTTGCTGTCTGCGTGGTCCATGCTCGGCGTGTCGATGCCGACGAGCACGATGCCGGCGGCAGCAAGCACCTCGGCCGCAGCGGCGCCGACGGCGGTGAAGCCGGACTGCCAGGTGCGGTGATCGTGACGATCGCGCGTGCGGAACAGGATGCGCTCGGCGCCATGCAGCGCTTCGGGAGTCAGCGCGGTCGCCGGGATCAGCGACGGGGAACCGACGCCGCGCACGTCGACGACGCGGCAACGGCCCATATAGCGGCGCAAGTCGACCGAGGCGATGTCGGCACCGGCGATGTCGAAGTGCAGCGGCGCGTCGGTGTGTGTGCCGACGTGCACCGACATGCGGATGGTGCTGACGTTGCACGAACCACCGTTCTCCTGGCGCAGCACCCATTCCTGCGAGAACGGCGTGTCGCCGGGGAAGGTCGAGGTCGACGGCTCGAGCGGTTCGCTGATGTCCCAGATGCGCATCGCGATCACCTCAACCGGGTTTGCGTTCCTGCTGCAGGAAACGTTCGTGCTCGCCGGTGTCGAGGATCTCACGCACGGCGGCGACACACGCGCGCACTTCGTCCTCGGTGTTGTAGAAGTGCGGCGCGACCCGCAGGCCGGCGTCGGGCCGGAAGTCGACGACGATCTCGCGCGCCGACAGCGCCTGGCAGACCGCGTAGCCGTGCGGCACGTCGAGCGCGACGTGGCCGCCGCGGCGTTCGGCGGCCAGCGGTGACTTGATGCCCAGACCTGCCCGCTGCGCCAGGTCGACGAGCAGCGAAGTGAGCCGCTGGCTGCGTTCGCGGATCGCGGGCAGACCGGCCTCGGCGACCGTCGCGATGCCTTCCTGGCCGGCGTAGAGCGCAGGCACGTTGGGCGTGCCGGTGGCGAAACGACCACCGTCGTCGCGGTAGTCCTGGCCGTCGGGCGAGAACAAGAACGGCTGCTTGTGCGCGGCCCAGCCCGTGAACGCCGGCGTGAGCCTCCTGGCCTCGTCGGGGTGCACGTACAGGAAGCAGTTGCCCGGGCCGCCGCACAGGTACTTGAGAGCGCCGCCGACGGCGGCGTGCACCCCCAGGTCGGCGAGCTGCAGCGGCAGGGTGCCGACCGAGTGGAACGTGTCGAGCACGACGAACGCGCCGACCTGGCGCGCCTTGGCGACGATCGGCGCCGGGTCGAGGATCGCCGAACTGCGGAACATGACGTGGTCGATGGCGACGATCAGGGTCTGATCGTCGATCGCCGCGCAAACCCGTTCGACGTCGGTCGAGATGCCGTCGCTCGCCGCGGGAACCCGCACCAGCCGCGCGCCGTGCGCCGCACGCGCTTCGTAGATGTATTGGTCGGAGGGGAAGTTGCGGTCGAGGTAGACGAGCTTGTTGCGCACACCGTCGAAGCGGAAGCAGGACAGGATCATCTCCTGCGCGACCGCGATGTTCTGGTGCATCGACACGGTGCCCGGCGCGACGCCGAGCACACCGGCGATCCGATCGGCGACCCGTTCCTGCAACACCCACCAGCCGTCGCCCCACGAACGCACGCCGCGCGTGTCCCAACCGTCGAGGAACTGCTGCATGCTGGCGCGCGTCGCGCTCGGCATCGCGCCCAGGGAGTTGCTGATCAGGTAGTTGCTGCGCGCCGTGATCGGGAAGCGGGCGCGGAACTCGAGGAGGGCATCGGGCGGGGACATGGCGCGGCGAGGACGGTACCGGAGCCCGACGCAACCGACCAACCTTTTGCCCGGGGCACGCCGTGAGGGCGCGCGGTTGTGGTTTGTACCCGGTACCGTACCCTACGCGATCTCGCGGCGGACGGCGGCGAGGAGGTCGGGGCTGGCGCCGGCGAGTTGGGCGGCGTCGACGTGGCGGCGGGCCTCTTCGTGGTGGCCGAGCAGTGCGCAGGCCTGGGCGAGGTGCAGCAGGGGGGAGGCTTCGCCGGGCGCGAGTTGGTGGGCGCGCTGCAGGTGGTCGTGACCTTCCTGGATGCGGCCGCGGGAGACGAGCAGGATGCCGAGGCGGTTGTGGGCATCGGCGAAGGCGTCGTCGAGGCGCAGCACGCGGCGCAGGGCGCGTTCGGCGCGGCGCGGGTGACCGAGCTTGTGGCGCACGAGGCCGAGCAGGAACAGGGCCTCGGGCACACGACCGACGCGGGCGACGAGGCGCGAGACGTGATGCAGGGCGAGCGGCAGGTCGCCGGCGCCGATCGCCGCTTCGACGGCGCGCGTGCCGGCCCACAGTCCGGGCACCGAGGCGAGGCGCAGCATGCGTTCGGCCTCGGGACGCACGGCGAACGGCAGGCCGATGGCGAGGGCGCGCTGCAGGGCGGCGGCGGCGCTGGCGTCGTCGCCGAGCAACAGGCAGGCGCGGCCCAGTTCGAAGCGCAACAAGGCGTGTTCGGGCTGTTCACGCAGCGCCCGTTCGGCGACGGCGCGGGCCTCGGCAGGGCGTTCGTCTTCGAGCAGGAACGACACCAGCAGGCGTGCGACCGGCACGGTCAGGTCGCCGCGCGCCAACAGTTCGTCGGTCAGCTCACGGCGCAGGGCCCGGTTGCCACCGCGGTCGGCGACGGCCGCGAACTGCGCCAGCGCGGTGCACGTCGCCCGCCGTTCGGTTCGGGCCTGCTGCACCAGCTCGGCGAGCTCGACGTGGCGGTCGAGGCGGTAGAGCAAGGCCGCGGCGCGTTCGACCAGCTCGGGCCGTTCCGGCGCGAGCCGCGCCGCGCGCAGCAGCGAGGTGACCGCGTCGTTCTCGGCGCCGCAGGCCTGCGCCATCGCGGCGTGGCGCTCGAGGCGATCGGGGTCGTCGGTGAGCAGCGGCGTGAGTTTGCCGAGCAGCGCCGCCAGGTCCTGGTCACCGCGATTGCGTTTGGCCACCTGGGTGGCCAGGTCGAGCACGGCGTCGTGAGCCGCGACGAGATCGGGGGCGAGGTCGAGCAGGCGCAACGCTGGGCGCATCGGTTCTGGCGAGTAGTCGAGCAGGTTGGCCTCGTGACGCAGCACGGTGTCCTTGAGCACGAACCACCAACCGAGCGCCTCGCCGGCGAGCGCGCAGGTCGCTTGCGGACGATCGAGCCAACCTAGCTGGTCGCCGATCTCGAACTCGAGCCGCAGCAGCACGTCGAGCGGCCGGCGCGGGTCGAACTTCACCTCACACTCGCGCAGCACGTCGTGCTTGCGCCCGTCCAGCAATCGCCAGTGCAGCACTTCGCCGCGGAACACCCCGTCGACGAGCAACGCCACGTCACCTTGTCGATGCAGCGCCGCCAGCTGCACCGGTTCGAACAGTTCGCGCACCGCGAGGAAGTTGCGTTGACCGTCCACGGGGCCGAGGAACGGGAAGAAGCGCACGCCGCGGTCACCGCCGCCGTTCAGTCGCGCCACCAGCAGGCGCGGGATCTGTCGCGACAACACGTCGTACGGCGCGGCGCCGACGACTGGCGACAGGCCGTCGGCGACGGCGAAGGCGAACACGACCGCTGCGGGCATCGTCGAGGCCTATCGAGCATGGGCCGGCGACGACCATCGGCCAGCGCGGATCGCGCCATGCCATCGAGCTGCCGCAGCCCACTCGAGCCGGCAGTTCTCGTCAGCGCGGCGCGACCGCCGGCCCGGCCGGCGTGAACACTGCCGGCGCCTGCGACCGCGGCGCACCGCGACCCCGCGGCACCCGCCGCACGAACTGCGGGCCGTCGGCGACCCCGTCGACGTAGATCACGACCTCGACCGTGTCGCGGCCACCGCGCTCCGACAGTTGCCAGAGCCTTGCACCGGCACGTTCGACGACCACTTCCTTGCGCAACCCATCGACGACCACGAGGTGCGCGTGCAGGTGGGTGCCACCGCCGTATTCCAGTTCGCGGACTTCAGGTGGACGCACCAGACCCGCGCCGAACTCGGCCTCGAGCTCGACCTCGTACGGTGACCGCTGCGGCCGCTCGACGACCTTCAGGGTGCGGTCCAGCATCAGCATCAGGACCACACAACCGCCCAGTCCCAGCCCCGCGATGGCGTACAACGACTTCTGCACAGCCATTCTCTTCGAACGGAATGGGGCCAGATCTGCAGTCCCCGAACAACCTTCGCCAAGATTCCCCCGGCCGAGGATTGCCTTGCCGAAGCCAGCCGCTATGCCTCGGCCCGTCCGGACTGCCGTCCCACCCCCCTAGCATCCACTACCCATGGGCAAGATCGTTCGCTGCCGCGAGTGCGGCAAGGTCTATCGCGAGCTCGACGAACTCGAGGACCTTCGCGACAACGACAGCGTTTGTCTGGTCTGCAACAACACCATCGAAGTTGCCGACTGGGACCGCATCCTGGCTTCCTACGAAGACGACGAAGGTGACGTCGACGACGACGAGGACGACTGGGAAGACGACGATGTCGAGGCCGACGAAGACGAGGCCGAAGACGTCGCCGAAGAAGAAGAGTTCGAGGACATCGACGAAGACGAGGAAGAAGAAGACGAGGACGAGGACGAAGAGGAAGAAGAAGACGACTGAGTCGCTGCGCGACTCGAGTCCGGCCCCAGCCCTCACCGCCAGTCTGCGCACCGACCGCTCGCGGCGGACCCTTGCTCAGCGGGGCTTGCCAGCAGCCGGGTTCTCACAAGCCAGATTGGCAGCCTGAGGCCCTCACGGCCCTGCCAAGTAGGCAGCAGCAAGCTCTTCCCCCGCCGCGCACGCTGATGCCAAGCTCTCTCAAAGAAGAGAGTTGCGTCATCCAGCCAGCGCGGCACATCGGTTGCTCCGGGCGGCGCCCGACCCTAGCAGGGGTCCCACGCCATGTTCCAGAGCTTCCGCATCCTACTGGTCGAAGACGACGACTCGCTGCGCAACTGCCTCAGCGAGTTCCTGGCCGAGTACGGCTGGCACGTCGGCGCCGTGGGGCACAGCGAGGAAGCGGTCTGGCTGGCGAGGCGACAGCGCTTCGACTTCTCGATCCTCGACTTCCACCTGCCGGGAATGACCGGGCTGGAGCTCTTCCAGCACCTGGCGAGGATCCGGCCGCTGCCGGGCATCCTGATGTCGGGCCTGGCCAGCGCCGAGGAGGCCGCCGCGGCCCGCCACGCCGGCTTCTTCACTTTCCTGCGCAAGCCGCTCGAACTGGACCGCCTGCGTCAGGCCGTGCAGATGCTGATCCAGTCGCACTTCGGCGGCCCGCTGACGCCCCTGGTCACGCCGCCGGCTGACCGGGCGCATCAGCACCTGACCGGACCACACCTGACCGGACACCCGCCCACACCGGGCTCGACCCAACCACCCTCCAACCCACCGCGCCGCCCGTTCTGAGCGGCGCGTGGGCATTCCGGCCCAGCCGGATCACGACTCTCTCTACCAACACCTCCCAACCCAACCTGCGAAGGATCCAGCAATGTCCAAGACCAAGTCTGCGACCGTGACCCCCCTCGGTGACCGCGTGCTCGTCAAGCGCGTCGCCGCCGACGAGAAGACCAAGGGCGGCATCATCCTGCCCGACACCGCCAAGGAGAAGCCGCGCGAAGGCATCGTCGTCGCAGTCGGCAGCGGCAAGGTCCTCGAGAACGGCACGCGCCAGGCGATGTCGGTCAAGACCAAGGATCGTGTCCTGTTCTCCTCCTACGCCGGCTCGGAGATCAAGCTCGACGGCGAGGAGATGCTGATCCTCGGCGAAGACGAGATCCTCGCGGTCATCGAGTGAGCCGGCGTCGCTGACCCGCTCACCCACCACCCCATTCATCGCACGGAGTATTCACCATGGCAGTCAAGAAGATCGCATACGACCAGGAAGCGCGTGAACGCATGCGCGATGGCGTCCGGAAGCTGGCGCGCGCCGTCAAGGTCACCCTCGGCCCGCGCGGCCGCAACGTCATCATCGAGAAGTCGTTCGGCAGCCCGACGGTCACCAAGGACGGCGTCACCGTCGCCAAGGAGATCGAACTGGCCGGCAAGTACGAGAACCTCGGCGCCCAACTCGTGAAGGAAGTCGCGTCGAAGACGTCCGACATCGCGGGTGACGGCACGACCACGGCGACGGTGCTCGCCGAGGCCATCTTCGAGGAAGGCATCAAGAACGTCACCGCCGGCGCCAACCCGGTCGCGATCAAGCGCGGCATCGAGAAGGCGGTCGCCAAGGTCGTCGAGTCGATCCGCAAGAACAAGATCGACATCAAGGGCAAGAAGGAGATCGCCCAGGTGGGCTCGATCGCCGCCAACAACGACGAGGAGATCGGCAAGATCCTCGCGGACGCCATGGAGCGCGTCGGCAAGGACGGCGTGATCACGGTCGAAGAGGGCAAGAGCCTCACCACCGAGGTCAAGTGGGTCGAAGGCATGCAGTTCGACAAGGGTTACCTGTCGCCGCACTTCGTCACCAACCAGGACAAGATGGAGGCGGTGCTCGACAACCCCTTCATCCTCGTGCACGAGAAGAAGGTCTCGTCGATCAAGGACATGCTGCCGCTGCTCGAGAAGATCGCGCAGAGCGGCCGCCCCTTGCTGATCATCGCCGAGGACATCGAGGGTGAAGCCCTCGCCACGCTGGTCGTCAACAAGCTGCGCGGCGTGTTCAAGTGCTGCGCGGTCAAGGCGCCCGGCTTCGGCGATCGCCGCAAGGCCATGCTCGAGGACATCGCGGTCGTCACCGGCGGCAAGGCGATCTTCGAGGACCTCGGCATCAACCTCGAGTCGGTCACCACGGCCGAACTCGGCAGCGCCAAGAAGGTCGTGGTCGGCAAGGACGACTGCACGATCATCGAAGGCGCCGGCAAGCCGAAGGACGCGCAGGCCCGCATGGAGCAGATCCGCGCCGAGATCGACCGCACGACCTCCGACTACGACCGCGAGAAGCTCCAGGAGCGCCTCGCCAAGCTGTCCGGTGGCGTCGCCCAGATCATGGTCGGCGCGGCCACCGAGGCCGAGATGAAGGAGAAGAAGGCGCGCGTCGAGGACGCCCTGCACGCCACGCGTGCGGCGGTGGCCGAAGGCATCGTCGCCGGCGGCGGTGTCGCGCTGCTGCGCGGCGCCAAGGTCCTCGACTCCCTCAAGCTCGAAGGTGACGAACGCATCGGCGCCGACATCGTGCGCCGCGCGCTCGAGGCGCCCATGCGCCAGATCGCCGCGAACGCCGGTGTCGACGGCTCGATCGTGGTGCAGACCGTGCGCAACCACAAGGACGCCACGTTCGGCTACAACGCCGCGACCGACGTCTACGAGGACATGATCAAGGCCGGCGTGCTCGACCCGGCGAAGGTCACCTACGCCGCACTGCAGAACGCCGCGTCGGTGGCGACCCTGCTGCTGACCACCGAGGCGCTGATCTCCAACGTTCCGGAGAAGAAGCCCGCCGGCGGCGGCGGCCACGACCATGACCACGGCATGGGTGGCATGGGCGGAATGGGTGGTATGGGTGGCATGGGCGGAATGGACTTCTGAGCCACGCCCGGCAGCTCGACTGCTCACAGAACGGCCCGGCAGCGCACGCGTGCTGTCGGGCCGTTCTGCGTTCAGGAGGGGATCGATTCGAAGCCGCGACAACGGAACGCGATCGCCTCACCGTGCGGATCGCGGATCGCGAAGCCCGTTTCGTCATCCTCCGACAACACCTCGACGACGAGCCCATCGAAGAAGACGGCCCAGTTGCCGAGCTGGCTCAGGGACAGATCGCTGACGCCATCGAAGCGCACCGCCAGCGCGGCCTCGCCCAGCCGCTCGCGCACCAACTCGAGCACGAGTGACACGTCCTCTTCGCCGTTGGCGATCAATTCGAAGCGGCGCACCGCGCGGAACTCGCGCCACGGCAACGACCCGTCCTCGTGAACGGGCCGCTTGGTCAGCGGCATCAACCGCCTCAGGGCGAGCGCCATCGCGACGATCACGAGCGGCGCCGCACACCAGGCGAGCCACGGCGACACCTGGCCACGCCAGCACGCGACGGACAGCAACGGAATCGCCGCGGTGCCGACGCAGGCTACGCCCAACGCCGCGATCGCGGCCAAGAACCTCCTCATGACGCTGCCTCCCCCAAGGGCATCCCCGACGCGCGCCGGTAGTGCACGGCGAGCAGCCACGCCACCCCCACGACGATGCCCACCTTCTGCAGCACGGGCAGCAGGTCGAAGCACACGTCGCCGTAGTAGACGACCGCGTTCGCCGCCTTCACGCCGAGGAACGCGACGCCCCACACGAACAGCCCGCGACGCCGTTCGCGCCACATCAGGTGCAGCACCGCCACGAACGCGACCGCGCCCAGGACCAGCGAGATGTTCACCACCAGATTGTGCAGCGGCGTCGCGACCAGCGACGAGTAGACCGCGAGGCCGATGCCGCCGATCTCGATCACGCTGCGGTGCACGCGCGACGTCGTGCTGCGCGACACGAAGAAGAACAGCACGCCCATGCCCACGCACAGCAGCAGGAGCGCCGCGTAGGCCAGCGGCCGCGCCGCGTTGTCCTCGCCGTTGAGCGCCTTCGCCTGCAGCAGCGAACACACGAAGTTCTCGGTCCAGCGATGTCCGACCGTGTCCGGCGACCAGGTGGTGCCGCCCGGGTAGCGCGCGGCGGCGGCGGCGGACAGCGCGAACGCGGCGGCGGCGAAGGCGGCAGGCAGGTGGCGGAGCAGGTTCATGCAGGGGCGGTTGACGGAGCGGGCGCGCGGCACGGTAGAGTGCCATCGTGACCGATGCGCCCGCCAATCCGTCGCCGACGCGCGAACGCAACCTGCTCGAAGCCTGGCTGTTCGGCTGGTCGTGGCTGCTCGCCGCGATCGGCGCGGTGCTGCTGGCCGTCTACGCGATCCTGTGGCTGTGCGGCATGCCGTTCCGCGGCGAGGACCTCATCGCTCCCGGCGGCGCGTTCGCCGCCTCGCTGGTGCTGCGCGGGTACAGCAAGATGGCGCAGTGAGGCTTGTGTTGGTTATACGCAGATCGCTACTATTCTGCGTATAACCATGATCGACCGCCTGCCTGAGGATGCGCAGACCCTGCACGCAGAGGCCGTCGCGCTACTGCTCGCCCGGGAACGCGGTCGCGACTGGTCGCACCTCGACGGCTCGTTCTCGACGAAGTCGGTGAAGGGCGCGGAGTACCTCTACTTCCAGTATTCGGATCCTGGCGGCACGAAGCGCCAGTTCGCCATCGGCCGCCGCACGGCGACGCTCGACACCCTCGTCGCGGAGCACGGCGCGACGCGCGATCGAAGGGTCGAGGACGAGGCGCAGCAACGGCGGCTCGCGGCACTGATGCGAACGGCCGGCATCGCCCAGGTGCCGCACGGTCCAGCGCGCGTACTGCGCGCGCTGGGTGACGCGGGCGTGTTCGCCTCGGGCGGCGTGCTCATGGGCTCCTACGCGTTCCTGCTGCTCGGCAACCAGCTCGGCGTCGCTTGGCCCGGCGCGAGCTGGCGCACGCAGGACGTCGACATCGCGGGGCACGTGGCCATTGCTCTGCCGGCCATCGACGCAGACATCCCGAAGGCGCTCGACAGCCTGCAGATGGGCTTCGTGCCCGTCCCTGAGTTCGAACGCGACAGTCCGTCGACCTCCTTCCGCGTGCGCGGCAAGCCGCTGCGTGTGGACCTGCTGACCCCCGGCTCGGAACGCGACCGGTCGCCCATCCCGATCCCGCGCTTCCGCACGGCAGCCTCACCGATCAAGTTCCTGTCGCTCGCGATGCACGACGCGCAGCCGGCGATCGCGCCCGAAGCGCGCAACACGACGCTGGTCGTCGTTCCGGCGCCGGCGCGTTTCGCGCTGCACAAGCTGCTCGTCAGCCAGACGCGCTCGGCAACGCAGCAGACGAAGTCGGGCAAGGACCTGCATCAGGCGGCACTGTTGCTCGAAGTGCTCGCCGAAGACCGACCGGACGATCTCGAGGAAGCAGCGCTGGCGTTCGCAGAGTCGGGCCCGACCGTGACGCGAAAGGTTCTGCGGGGCCTCACCGGCGCGAAGAAGCGCTGGCCGGAGGTCTCGTCCGCCGCGGAACTCCTCACGCCGATCCTGGAGGACGCATGACGAACTTTTCCTGCCGGGTCGGCTGCGGCGCCTGCTGCATCGCGCCGTCGATCACGACGCCGTTCTTCGGCATGCCGAACGGCAAGCGCGCCGGCGAACGCTGCGTGCACCTGGACGCGGGCAACCGCTGCCTGCTCTTCGGCAGACCCGAGCGCCCACAGTGGTGCAGCGATCTGCGCGCCTCGGTCGAGATGTGCGGCGGCGGCGACGACGAGGCGATGGCGATCCTCGAGCAACTCGAACGGCAGACGCGGCCCTGAGGCGCGTCGGCGCACGACCTCGCCGCAGGCGACCAGTCGATCGGTACAGTCCGACGATCATCTGGAATCACGCTCGCGGCGGACCATCTTCGCAGCCGACTCCGTGATCTTCACACGCGGTCGCGACCGCAGGCTGGCTCACATCTCCGCTCGTGTCGGCAATGCCGCGACACGCGTCACCTCCGCCAGCTGGTACTCCGACAAGGACGTGCCAGACTCGGCCGCGCGCGCCCTGAGCTGCTTGTGCACGGCCTCGGGAACGTTGCGGATCTGGATGCTCTTGGCCATGCCACGAGTGTCGATGCATGCGTGTGCATGTCAATCGCCGGACGACGTGCACTGCGCCGCCCGCCGCGCCAGCATGGCGCGCTCCTGCGTGTTCTCGGTCAGGCTCGCGGCGCGCTCGAACTCGACGCGTGCCTCCTCGGTGCGGCCTAGCCGACGCAGCAGTTCGCCGCGCACGCTCGGCAGCAGGTGGTATCCGGCGAGCGAAGGTTCCACAGCGAGCCGCTCGACGAGGAACAAGCCGACCTCGGCGCCGAACGCCATCGCCACGGCCACCGCGCGGTTGAGTTCGACGATCGGGGAAGGCGCCAGCAGCACGAGCTGCCCGTACAGCTCGACGATGCGCGGCCAGTCGGTTTCGGCGGCGGTGAGCGCGCGCGCATGGCAGGCGGCGATCGCGGCCTGCAGTTGGTAGGTGCCGGGCTCGTCGGTGAGGGCTTCGGCCCGGGCCAACGCCGCGAGGCCGCGTTCGATGAGCAGGCGATCCCAACGGCTGCGGTCCTGTTCGAGCAACAGCACGGGATCACCTTGCTCGCCGTGGCGCGTGTGCAGCCGGGAGCCGTGAAGTTCGAGCAGCGCGGCGAGGGCGTGGGCTTCGGCAACTTCGGGAAGTCGCTCGGCCAGCATGCGCGCGAGCCGCATCGCCTCCTCGCAGAGATCGACGCGCGTCCAGCGTTCGCCCGAAGATGCCGCGTAGCCCTCGTTGAACAGCAGGTAGATCACCTCGAGCACCGAGCGTGTGCGCGCGGGCAGGCTCTCGTCCGTCGGATCGTCGAACGTGTCGCGTTCGTCGGCGAGCGCGCGCTTGGCCCGCACGATGCGCTGCGCGATCGTCGGTTCGGGCACGAGGTAGGCGCGCGCGATCTCCTCGGTCGACAGGCCGGCGATCAGACGCAGCGTCAGCGCGGTGCGCGCCTCGGGCGGCAACACCGGGTGGCAGCAGAGGAACATGAGCCGCAGCACGTCGTCGCCGGCGTCCGTCCCGGGCGCGGCTTGCGCCTGCCGTTCCACCAGCAGCCGCGTGAGGTCGGGCAACGCCTGCTGCGTGCGCCGTTCGCGCCGCGCGAAGTCGACCGCGCGGTTGCGCGCCGCGGTGAGCAACCACGCTCCCGGATTGTCCGGCACGCCGTCACGCGGCCACTGTTCGAGCGCGGCGAGCAGCGCGTCGTGGGCGAACTGCTCGGCGAGGTCGACGTCGCGCACGTGGCGCGCCAGCGCGCCGACGATGCGCGGCGCTTCGAGCCGCCAGGTCGCCTCGACGGCGCGACGTTCGGGTTCGTCCACGCCGGCGATCAGAGCCTGTCGCCGCGGCGGCGCAAGCGCGGTCAGGACGCCGCGGCAGTTCTCGGGCGCGCGAGCACGACCTCCCGCAGCGCCCGGTCGCGCAGCAGCAGCCCGGCCCACACGATCACGCCGATCCAGATCGGGAACAGCGTGTGCGACAGCCATGGGTGCAGCAGCCGCAGGTGCGTCGCCACCGCGCCGCCGAGGTAGCCGGTGAGCAGCACCGCGCCCAGGCGCGACGTGGCCGGGATCGCGTAGAGCACCGTGCACAGCAGTTCGAGCGTGCCGAGCCCGAGCGCGATCTGCGGCGGGTAGCCGAGTTCGATCATCCCTTCGCGCACCATGTCCGGCGCGAAGAACTTCGTCGACGAACTGAACAGCAGGAAGGCGACCGCGAGTCCCGTGAGCACGCGGCCGGCGACGACGGCGCGGCGCGCGGCGGTCACGACGCACCTCCGTCCGGTTCGGCGACGACGCGCACGTCGATCTCGCAGGTTCCGCCGACGATGCGCGCGAAGCGGTCGCAGAACGCCACCATCTCGTCGATCGAATGCATCTGCATCATGCAGAAGCCGCCGATGAGCTCCTTCGACTCGAGGAACGGGCCGTCGGTGCGCGTGCGCGCGTTGTCGCGGAAGTTCAGCCGCGTGCCTTCGCGGCTCGGCCGCAGCGCCTCGGTGAACACCAGCACACCGTCCTTCTGCATCGCGGCGAGCACCGTGCGCAGCCCCTGCTGCGCCGCGGCCGTCGCCGGCTTGCCAGCTTCGGAGTCGGCGGTCGCCTGCTGCAGGATCATGTAGCGCAGCGGCGCGTCGGCCGGCCGCTCGCCCGGCACGAGGTCGCACTCCTCGACCAACGGCCCGAGCTCGAGCCGTGTGGCGCCGACCGCCTCGCCGAAGCGCCGCGCCCAGTCGATCGCCTGTTGCTCGCTGCCGACCTTGAGGATCACGAGCCGCTGCGGCAGTTCGTTGTCGCCGCGGAACGGTCCCTTGGTGACGTCGCAGCGCCCGCCTCGGAACGTGAGGCGCAGCCGCACGGAGCTCGGCCGCAGCCCCTCGCCGGCGAGCAGCAAGCCCTTCTCGCAGGCTTCGCCGATCAGCTGGCCCATGCCTTCGATCAGTTCGGGGGGCGGCAGGATGCCAGCCTCGTCTTGGGGGCTGGCCTTGTGCATGCAGAGGATTCGCATCGGATCAGTTCTCTTGTGTTCTGGGTGTTCGGTTGTGGCGAAGGTCACCTGACCCGCGCCGGTTTCGCCCCTGCGTCGTCCGGCCGGACGGCGCCTCGACACGACCTTCGAAAAAAAAGAAGGGGTCAGCGCGTGAGCCCGTGCCACGGCAGTTCGCCGACGTTCCGCCACGGCACGATCGTCGCACTCGTGCGTCGCTGCAGTTCGTCACCGCCGTACACGACCCTCGATTCGACCGCTCGACCGTCGGCACCGACGAGACCCGCGAGACGTTCGGCTCCGGCCACGATCGCCGGCGACGCGGTCGCGGTCGACTTCGCCTCGACGACGACCAGTCGGTCACCCAGATCGACGACCAGGTCCGCTTCGACGCCGTCCTTGTCACGATAGAACGACATGCTGCCGACCTGACCGCGATTGGCACGCGCCTTCATCACCTCGGCGACCACCCAGGACTCGAAGATCGCGCCGCGCAACGGGTGCGCACGCAATTGGTCCGACGAGCGGATGCCGAGCAGCCAACACGCGAGGCCCGAGTCGACGAAGTGCAGCTTGGGCATCTTGACGAGGCGTTTGCGCTGGTTGCCGAAGAACGCGGGCAACCGGAACACGATGAAGCTCGCCTCGAGCACCGCGAGCCACGCCTTCGCCGTCGGCTGGGTCACGCCCGCGTCGGACGCGAGCGAAGAGTAGTTGAGCAAGCGGCCGGTGCGCCCCGCACACAGTTCGACGAATCTCTGGAACACGATCAGATCGCCGATGTTCGCGAGGGTTCGCACGTCGCGCTCGACGTAGGTCCCGACGTACGACTGCAGCCAATCCGCCGGCTCGATGCCCTTGTCGTGGATGCGTGGGTATCCTCCGGCAAGCAACGCGGCGTCGACGCTCGTGGGGGTGACGCCGAACCGCGTGATCTCGCCCCAGGTCAACGGCATCAGTTGGAGCAACGCCGAACGGCCCGCCAGCGACTGGCTCACCGAGGTCATCAGCTGGAAGTTCTGCGACCCCGTCAGGATCCACCGGCCTGGCTCGGGGTCGGCGTCGACGAGCCCTTGCAGGTACGAAGCCAGTTCCGGCACCCGCTGCACCTCGTCGAGGATCGCCCCCTGGGGGAACTGCCCGAGGAATCCGCGTGGGTCCTCGCTCGCGAACGATCGGATGTCCGGCGCCTCGAGGTTCGCGTGCGGCTTGTCCGGAAACGTCGCCCGGCACAACGTCGACTTACCGCTCTGGCGAGGTCCCGTGAGAGTCACGACCGGGAAGGCAGTCGCGACGCGCAGCAGTTCCGTCTGGATGTCCCTGGTGATCATCGGCTCGGTCCAGCGTAGTATCGTCCACTTCAAAATGTGACTTTGAATTGGACGATCCGCAACCCAGGGCGCCGTATGGCCTCCACAAGATCTTTACTAGGAGAGCTTTATGAGGACCCTCTGCTGCGGTCGGCAACGCGAATCAGCGCTGCAGCAGCCGCAGACACAGGTCCTTCACCCCGGTCGCCGCGACCCGGTCCTGCGCCAGCGAACGGTCGCTGCACAAGAACACCGGCCCTGCGTCGTCGTCGCCGTACAGCCGCCCGTGTGAACCCATCACCTGTGAACTGTCGGTCGAGATCACGTCCATGAGGTAGCGGAAGCCGAGCAGCTTCTTGGCCAGCGTCTTGGCGACCTTGAGCTTGGGGAACGTGATCTTCGGATCGACGAACAGCTCGGCCGGGTCGTAGCCCGGCTTGCGGTGGATGTCGACGGTCGGCGCGAAGTCGGGCCGGCGCGCTTCGTCGAGCCAGTAGTGGTAGGCGAACCAGCAGCCGGGTTCGGCGACGCAGACGAGTTCGCCGCTGCGATCGTGATCGATGCCGAGTTCCTTCTGCTCGGCGCGGTCGAGCACACGGGCGACGCCGGGCTGCGCGGCCAGCAGCTTGCGCACGGGCTCGAGGTCCTCGGCGCGCTGCACGTAGACGTGCGCGCACTGGTGGTCGGCGACGACGAACGCGCGGCAGGCGCCGCAGTCGAGCAGCTGGCCGTGGCTCGTCTCCTGCACACGCAGGTAGCCCTTCTCGTGCAGCACGCGGTTGAGGAACACCGGGCGGTTGGCCTTCTCGATGCCGTACTCGGACAGCACGATCACGTGCGCGTTCTTGCCGCGCGCCATCTCGATCAGCCGCGCGCACTGCGCGTCGAGGTCCTTCACGGCCTGCACGCTGCGCGGATCGTCGGGGCCCCAGCGCTGGTGGTCGTAGTCGAGGTGCGGCAGGTAGACGAGCTGCAGGTCAAGGTCGTGGTGCGCGGCGACGTCGAGGGCGCAGTCGGTGATCCAGCGTGTGCTCGCGATGCCCGCGCGCGGCCCCCAGAAGTCGAACAGCGGGAACGGGCCGAGCCGCTGCTGCAGCTGCTGCTGCAGGTCCTGCGGTTCGCTGTAGAGCCCCGGCTTCTTGAGGCCGTCGGCGTGGTACTCGGGCCGCGGCGTGACGCTCCAGTCCACGCCGCGCGCATACATGTTCCACCACCAGAACAGCTTCGCCGTGCGTGTGCCGAGCCGCTGCTTGGCGACGTCGTAGAGCTTGTCACCGTGCACGAGCTGGTTGCTCTGCCGCCACAGCATCACCTGCGCGAGGTCGCGGAAGTACCAGCCGTTGCCGACCGCGCCGTGACCTGACGGCTGCAGCCCGGTGAGGAACGACGCCTGCACGCTACACGTGACGGCCGGGAACACGGTGTCGAGCGGCGCGACGAACCCGTGCGAGCCGAGCCCGCGCAGCACCGGCGCGTGCTGGAGGTCTTTGGGGCGCAGACCGACGGCGATGACGACGAGCAGCTTCACGGAACGCAGTGTGCCGCCGGCGGCGCCCGCTTCAACGCCCGCCGAACTTCGCCGCGGGAAGGTCGACGCGCGTGAACGCCGCTTCGCCTTCGACGACGCGCAGCACCGTGTCCAGGGACACGTCGGTCAGACGCTGCGTCTTGCCGCTGCGCGGCCAGAGGATCTCGACCGCCGTGACCTTCTCGGCGCGTCCCAGCCCGATCGTCTGACGCAGCGGATTGCCGCCGAAGCTGCCGCCCGTCGTCACGTGCCTGTGCACGCTGCGCGTCGCGCCGTTCTCGACGAGGTCGACGCGGATGCGCGCGCCGAGCGCACAGCGGTTCTCGTGCACGCCGACCAGCCGCAGCGCCAGCCAGCGGTTGCCGAAGCCGGGATTGGCGAACAGCACGTTGCGGAACGCGTCGCCCGGATACGCGCCGCCGACGGCCTCGAACAGGTCCTGGTCGCCGTCGTGGTCGAGGTCGGCGAACGCGACGCCGTGGCCCTTCTGCAGGTGACCCGTGCCGCTCGCGATCGTGACGTTCGCGAAGCGCTCGCCGCGTTGGTTGTGCAGCAGCAGGTTCGGCATCAGGCTGTAGAACTGCGGATCGCCCGTGCCGAGGTAGAAGTCGAGCCAGCCGTCGCCGTCGACGTCGCCGAAGTTGCAGCCCATCGGCGACGCGGGGAATCGCAGGCCCATCTTCTCGGTGACGTCGGTGAAGTTGCCGCTGCCGTCGCCGCGGTAGAGCCGCATCGCTTCGAACGGCAGGTCGCCGCCGTTCACGAAACTTTCGAGGTGGCCGATGCCGGTGTCGTAGTTCGCGGCGAACAGGTCGAGCGCGCCGTCGTTGTCGTAGTCGAAGAACCAGGTCGGGAAGCCCGCCAGCGGCCGCGTCACGCCGCGTTCTTCGGCGACGTCGACGAACGTGCCGTCGCCGCGGTTGCGGTAGAGCCGGTTGGGTCCGTCGATGTTGCTGACGTAGAGGTCGGGCCAGCGATCGCCGTCGACGTCGCCCCACGCAGCGCCCTTGCAGTAACGCAGGTTGGTGACGCCGGCCGCCGCCGCGACGTCGGTGAACGTGCCGTCGCCGTTGTTGCGGAACAACTGGCTCGGCGCGCGTTGGCGTTCGCTGTGTTCGTTGCCGACGAACAGGTCGAGGTCGCCGTCGAGGTCGTAGTCCGCGAACGCCGCGGCCTGCGTCGGCAAGAACGGTTCGGCGATGCCCGCCGCGAAGGTCACGTCGGTGAAGTTGCCCTTGCCGTCGTTGCAGAGCAGGGAATTCGGCATGCAGCCGGTCTCGAAGAACCAGCCGCCGCGCAACACGAACAGGTCGAGGTCGCCGTCGTTGTCGCAATCGGCGTGGATGAGATTGAGCCCGCCCGTGATGCCCGTGAGTCCGGCGGCCGCGGTGCGGTCCTCGAACGTGCCGTCGCCGCGGTTGTGGAAGAAGCGCATCTGCCCGCGCGGGTGCCAGTCGGTGACGACCACGTCGAGCCGTTCGTCGCCGTCGAAGTCGTCGACACAGACACCGCCCGCGAGCCCCCACGTGTCGAGGCCGGCCTGCGGCGCCGCGTCGAGCAAGCGCGGGAAGTCCGCTTCCGGCGCGAACGCCTTCGCCGGCAGCCGGTGCGTCACCGGCACACCGTCGGGGAACGTGCCGAGCGCCATGTGCGCGAGGTTGAGCAACCAGCGCGCGGACCGATGCCAGTAGTGATCCGGCGCCGAGTTGTTGAGCACCTCGACGAACAGGTTCGCGGCCTTCGTCGCACCCTCCTTGTCGGCGTGCACGCCCGAGCCGCGCAGCGGCAGGATGCACGTTTCCGTGGTCGGCTTCGCGCAGCAGTTGTGTGTCTCCGCGTAACGCATCCAGGCGACGCCGAGGTGGAAACTCACGGCGACGGCGGCGTCGTGGTCGAACTCGATCTTGCCCTGCTGCATCAACTCGCGCGCGGCGGTGAGGACATCGATGCCGGCGCCCTCGTTGCCGAAGCGGATCTCACCGATGCCGACGTCGAGCCGCAGCCGCCAAGGCGCCGCCTCGCCGAGGCGCGTCAGTGACGCGCGCTGCTCACGCAGTTTGTCCTCGCCGAAGAACACGTTGTCGTGCGCCGCCTGTGCCGCGCAAGCCGCGAGTACCTCGAGCATGCGTTCGTGGCCCTGCCGCGCCGGTGTCGGCGCTTCGCCGCAACCCAAGAGCAGGCAGAGGGCGAACGGCGCGATCCGATTCATCGCGAGAACACCATGTTGTTGTCACCCGATTGGGGCTCGTGGCGCGTGACCTCGCCGTCGGGCCACCGCACCTCGAACCTGCCTGCCGACGACTGCCACGCGAAGAACGCCACGGCCGCCGACTGCGACAGGTAACCCGATCCGGCCTGCAGTTCGCGAACGAGACGCCCGCCGTCGTCGCCGATCCACGTGATACGCGCGCCGATTGCGGTCGGGTTGCCGGGCGCGCCGCGCAGCCGCACCGCCATGAAGCGCGCCCTGGTGTCGCGGAACGCCCGCGTCACGCCGTCGTTGACGGTCATGACGAAGTCCGGGCTCGTGTCGCGGTCGAGGTCCAGCACCGCCAGGCCCTTCATGTCGGCCGGCACGACGATGCCCGCACGCGCCGGCGGCACCGGTTCGAACTGCAGCCCGCCGCGGTTCTCGAGCAACAAGCCGAGGCCGCCGTCGGTGCGCCCCGTCTCCGGTTCCGGCGACCACGTGTTCTGCGCGAGCACGAGGTCGAGATCGCCGTCGCCGTCGAAGTCCGCGACGCCGATACCGTAGCCCGTCGAGATCTGCGCGAGGCGCGGCAGGTGGTGCAACCCGAACGATCCGCCGCGGTTCTCGAACACGACGTGCTGCAGCTCGTCGGCGCCGACCTCGAGGCTCTGCGCGAGCTGTTCCTCCCCGTAGATCTGTCCGAGCGTCGCCTTGGCGAACGCGTCGTAGGTCGGAAACTTCTCGCTCAGGAACGGCATCGCCTCGCTGCTGCAGGACAGGCCGCGCACCGGCAGGGCCGTGCCCTTCTGCTGCTTGCACTCGACCACGTCGAAACTGCCGTTGCCGTCGAAGTCGCGCGCGAAGACGCGCAGCGGGTCGGCGGCGCTGGCCTTGTACTTGGTGTTGAGGCCCTGGTTGGTGGCGATCAGGTCGAAGTCGCCGTCGCCGTCGAGGTCGGCCGCGGCGAGGCCGTTCCACAAACCGCGGACTGCGGCGAGGCCGAGCGCCGCAGTGTTGTCCGTCAGCTTCTTGCCGGCGTCGTTGCGCAACACACGCACGGGTTGCCAGTGTGCTGCGACCGCGAGGTCGGGCCAGGCGTCGCCGTCGAGGTCGCTCCACACCGCACTCGTCACCATGCCGGCATCGGCCAGCATCGGCGCGACCGCGGCGGTGACGTCGACGAACTTGCCGGCGTCGTTGCGCAGCAGGCGGCTCGGCGGACCTTCGGGGTAACGACCGGGAACCACACGTCCACCGACGAACAGATCGAGATCACCGTCGCGGTCGTAGTCGGCGGCGACCACGCAGCTGCTGCTGAAGCGATCGTCGGGCGTCGCCGAAGCAGGCGCCTCGCTGAACCCACCCTTGCCGTCGTTGAGGTAGAGCCGATCGCGCAACAACTCGCTGCCCTGTTCGGCCTCGACACCGCCGCTGGCGACGTAGAGATCGAGGTCACCATCGCTGTCGACATCGATCGACACCGCCCCCATGTCTTCGCATTCGTGGTCGTCGGCCCACGGCCCGGCCTGGGCCGCGTAGGTGCCGTCGCTCTTCGTGAGCAACAAGGTACCCGCCTGCCCCGCCGCGCCACCGACCCAGACGTCGTCGCGACCGTCGCCGTTGACGTCGCCGCAGGCGATACCCGGCCCCAGGCGCGACAGGCGATGCGGCAGCAGGGGCTGCACCGCGAAGTCGTCGAAGGCGCGTTCGGCATGGCGCACGGCGATCGCGTCACTCGCGACGAACCGGCCCGGCTCGATGGCCTTGGCAGTCGCCGCGGGGGCCACCGCGCCACTCTCGCCGATCGTGTAGAGCTGATCGGCGGCGAGTTCCGTGAACGTCTGCACCGCACCGGTCGGCCAGCGCACCTCGAGCCGCTCGATCCTGGTCGCTTCGCCCAGACCGAAGTGCTCGACGGGGTCGCCGGCACTCATGTATCCGCGCGTCGGCATCAGCAGCCGGGTCTGCGTCACGCCGCCGGCGGTCACGGTGATCCGGCTGCCGATGCCCGCCGAGTTGCTGGTGGTGCCGCGCAACTGCACCAACACCCGATGCGAAGCCGCGGACCGGTTCTCGAACACGCTGACCGGGTCGTTGAGGTTGTTGACGATCACGTCTTGATCGCCGTCGCCGTCGAGGTCGCAGATCACCGCACCCTGGCCCACGCCCAGTTCGTCGAGGCCCCACTGTTCGCCGACGTCGGCGAACTTCAGGTCGCCGAGGTTGCGCCGCGCGATGTTCTTCTCCTCCATGCGGCGCAGACCGCGGTAGACCTCGAGCGCCTGCTGCTGGTGACCTTCCTTCCACAACGCGTCGAAGCGACGCCCGGCGTCGGGGTCGTCGGTGAACACCGGGATGCCGTTGGTCGCGAACAGGTCCAGGCGGCCGTCCTCGTCGAGGTCGCGCAGCAACAGGCTCCAGGTCCAGTCGGTGCTCGCGAGGTTGGCCAGGTAGGCGCCCTCGAGGAAGCGCCCCGTGCCGGTGTTCAGGAACGCCGCGTTGCGCATGTACTGTGGCGGGTCGGCGTTCTCGAGGAACCAGCGATGGGTGCCCATGTTGCCCATCAGCAGCTTGCCCATGTAGTGCGTCGTGCTCGACATGTCGGCGACACACAGGTCCAGGCGGCCGTCGTTGTCGAGATCCCCGAAGTCGCAGCCCATCGAGAAGAACGTCGTGTGCGGCAACGCCGTCTTGGTGACGTCCTCGAACCGGCCGTCGCCGAGGTTGCGGTAGAGATGGTCCGGTGAGTGCAGGTCGTTGGCCACGTAGAGGTCCAGGTGCCCGTCGCCGTCGTAGTCCCACCACACCACCGACAGGCCGTTGCCCTGATCGTGAACCCCGGCCACGGCGCTGACCTCGGAGAAGTGGCCGCCGTCGTTGCGCAGCAGGCGATCGGCCTGACCGGCGACGAACACGCGGTCGCCGATCGTCGCGTAGAAGTCGGCGTAACCCTGCGGCACCTTCAACGCACCGTCCGCGGCAACCGCGAAGGTCGGATAGGGCGGGAACAGTTCGGCCTTGGTCTTGCGGATCGCCTTGGGCAGCGTGACATCGGCGACGATCGCGGGCGGCAGCTGCGAACCGAGCACGCGGTTGGTCAGCAGATAGGCGTCGAGATCGCCGTCGTTGTCGTAGTCGGCGAACGCCACGCCCATGCTGGCGGCGACCGTGTCCAGGCCATGGGCGCCGGCCCGTTCGCGGAAGGTGCCGTCGCCCTGGTTCTCGTAGAGCAGATTGGGCGACTCGAGATTGCAGACGTAGAGGTCGAGGTCGCCGTCGTCGTCGACGTCGGCGAAAGCCGCCGCCGACCCCCACGCGTCGCCGCCGTCGAGGCCTCCCGCAGCCGCGGTGACGTCCTCGAACTGCAGCGGCGCGACCTGCCGAAACAGGCGGTTGGGGCCGTCCTGCGACACCAGATACACGTCGGGCCGGCCGTCGCCGTCGTAATCGCCGACCGCGACACCGGCCCCGGTGTAGACGTAGGCGACCACGTTCTCGCGGCGCAGCAGGTTGGTGAAGTCCATCCCGGTGCGGCTCGGGTCCAGGCGACGGAAACGCGGCCCGTCATCGGCGAGCCGTTCCCGCAGCGGTGCGGCCTGCAGCGCCGGTACGACCGGCTTCGCTGATTCACCACAACCACCCAACAAGACCACCAGTACCAGAGTGCGCCGCATCCGCGGATCATCACCGGCGCCGCACGACGGGTAAACCAAGACACGCGCGACTCACCGCCAAGGACCTCGGACATTCTGCCTCACGTCTGGCGAACGCCGCGCGCCCGTCGTACCGTCCGCCCCGCATGTCGCCCGCCACGGACTCACCGGAGAAGGCCCTACCGCCACCCTGGGATCGCATCTTCTCCCTCGCGACCCGCACGTTCGTCTGGGCCCTGCTGATCGCGGTTCTCTACCTGCTGCGACCGTTCTTCCTGCTGATCTTCCTGACGTTCGTGTTCGCCTACATCCAGGCGCACGGCGTCGACGGCCTCGCGCATCGCATCAAGAACCGCCCGCTGCGCGTGGTGATCGTCGGCCTGGTGTTCCTCGGCACCCTGTTCGCCACCGGCTTCACGTTGGTGCCACAGGTGCAGGAACAGGCGAAGGTCTTCCTCAAGAACAAGGACAAGTACGTCTCGGACGGCGACAAGGAGCTCAACAAGTTCCTGCGCCAGTACCCGTCGCTGTACGAAGGGCTCGCCAAACACCAGCTCGGCATGCCCGACGCGGCGACGCTGACCAAGCCCGAAGTGCCGACGAAGCCGCCGGAGGGGCCGGTCAAGGAGACGGCGCCCGACAAACCCGAGGTTCCGGTCGGCACCGAAGTCGGCACCGACCCGCAAAAGCCGGTCGAGAATCAGCTACCCAACCTGCACATGGTGCGCGATCTCGTCGCCGGCCTCGGCGACTCGTTCACCAAGAACCCGATCGAAGTCGGCCAGTCGGTGATCGGCTACGCGTCGTCGTTCCTGCTGTCGTTGTTGTTCTCGTTCCTGATCGTGCTCGACCTGCGCAAGCTCAGCCGCGGCGTGCACGGCCTGGCCAGCACCCGCGTCGGCTTCATCTACAACGAGGTCGCGGACAACATCGCCGGTTTCGCGCGGGTGCTCGGCCGCGCCCTCGAAGCGCAGCTGTTCATCGCCGTCTGCAACACCATCCTGACCGCGATCGGCATCTGGATGATGGGGCTCGACAACCTGCTGGTGCTGTCGGCGATCGTGTTCTTCTTCAGCTTCATCCCGGTCGTCGGCACCGTCATCAGCTCGACGCCGATCTGTCTGGTGGCGCTGCAGTCGGGCGGCGTGTCGTCCATGCTGCTGGTGATCCTGCTGATCGCCATCATCCACGCGCTCGAGACCTACGTGCTCAACCCGCAGATCTACGGTCACCACATGCACATGAATCCGGTGCTGGTGCTGATCGTGCTGACCATCGGCGGCAAGCTGTTCGGCGTCTGGGGCCTGGTGCTCGGCATCCCGATCGTCAACTACGTCTTCCGCCACGCGATCCGCATGCCCGCCGAACGACCGGTGGAGACATGATCGGCTCATGTCCAGCCCATTCTTCATCCTCGGGACCGGCCGCTGCGGTTCGACCTATCTGCTCAGGTTGCTCGAAGAACATCCGCAGATCGCGCTGACCAACGAGGCTCGCATCCTCGACTTCGTCTGGTTCGCGACCGAGTACGCCGCGGTACCGGCCTACACGAAACAGGCCTTCGCGACGAACACGGAGTTCGAGTTGCGGGGACTGATCGGCGACGCCTATCGCGAGGATTTCTGCGCGGTGTTCGCACCGTGTGTGAAGCAGGCCGTGGAGGACTTCTACGCGCGACACTTTGCGGCGAAGGAGTTCACACGCTGGGGCGACAAGCTGCCGAACCCGCGCGCGGCGCTCGCCGCCCGCTCCCTCTGGCCAGACACATCCTACGTCGTACTGGTACGCGACCCGCGCGACGTGTTCTGCTCCTATCGCAGCTTCCGCGAATCGCCCGTCGGGATGACGGTCCGCGAACACATCGACGACTGGTTCGATCTGTCCGTCGAGCAGTTCTGCACGGAGTTCCGCAGCCGCTACGGCTACGGGCTCCCATACGTCCCTGACTACGTACTCGTGCGCTACGAGGACCTCGTCGCCGATCCAAGGGCGCAGCTGCAGCGCGTGCTCGATCACCTCGAACTGCCGCTGCAGAGTCTCACTGCGAAGGATCTCGCACAGGGAACGCTGTTCGCGGCACATGGCACCAGCAACTCCGTCGCCGCCAGTGTCGGTCGCTGGCGCCGCGACCTGCCTCACGACGAAGGCGAGTTCCTGACGCGTGAGCTCGGTGACCTGCTGACCGGGTTCGGCTACGACCTCTGACGGCGAGCCGATCCGCACCGCGTCAAGTCACCGTGAACGGGTCTCGATCGGTCTTGGCGATGCGCAGCTGAAGGCTGCGGCCGAGCGCCGCACGCAACCGATCGCGCAGCACGCGCAGGTAGCCGCGTTCGGTGTTGCTGTGGCCGGCCAGCAGCACGGTGCTGCCCGCCGCGGTCGCCGCCAGCGCGTCGTGGTGCGACATCTCGCCGGTGAGCCAGACGTCGGCACGCACGCCGCGCAGGATGCCGCTGCCAGCACCCGCCGCGACCGCGACGCTGCGCACCTTCGCCGCGGTCCTGGTCGGCAACGCGATCTGCAGGTGACGCACGCCGAGATGCTCCTTGACGCGCTGCACCAGCACGGTGCGGGCGACCGGTCTGGCGAACACCACGACGCGACCGAAGTCGCCGTCGCCGCACGGTTCGATCGACTTCGCCGGCGTCTCCCCGAGCACTCCGGCCGCGAGCCAGTCGGCGATGCCCCCGGGCGCCGCGTCGAGCGCGGTGTGCGGTGAGTAGACGCCGAGCCCCGCGGCCACGGCCGCGAGTACGGCGCGCTGCTTGCCGTCGTCGTGACGCAGGCGTTTGAGCCCGGCGAAGATCGCCGGGTGATAGGCGACGACCCACTCGGCGCCCCACGCCGCAGCTTCGGCGACGACCTCGGCCGAGAGGTCGATCGTCAGCAACAGCCTGCGGATCGCACCGCGCCGCGCCTTCGGTTCGATCAGCAGCCCGGTGTTGTCCCACTCCGCGGCGAGCGCCGGCGGGGCGATCTCGTGCAGCGCGGCCAGCACGGCTGTCGAGGTCACTGCCGCCGAGGTCACTGCTTTCGAGGTCACTGCGGCCACCGCCTCAACTCGCTCCGGCGCTGATGACGACCAGACGATCGGGGTGCAGATGGCGTTCGGCCGCGGCCCTGACGTCCTCGCGCGTGATCGACCGGATCAGGTCCGGGTAGCGATGCAGGAAGTCGAAGCCCAGGCCGAAGCGTTTGGCGCGGATCGCGTACGAAGCGAGGTTGTTGTTGCGCTCGAGAGCGAACACGAAGCTGCCGGTGAGGTAGTCCTTGACGTCCTGCAGCTCCTGCTCGGTCGGCGGTTCGCTGCGGATGCGTCGAATCTCGTCGAGGAACCCGTCGACGGCGCGCTGCCGGTGCTCGGGTGACGTGCCGATGTAGGCCGTGAACGTGCCCGGTTCTTCGCCGGCGCTCGGCGTGATGCCGGCGCTGACCGCGTAGCAGAGCCCTTGCTCGTCGCGCAGCTTGCGTGAGCAGCGCGAGGTGAAGCCGGGGCCGGTGCCGAGGATGTGATCCATGACCGACAGCACGTAGAAGTCGGGATCGACGCGGCGGATGCCGAGATGCCCGAGGTAGACGTGCACCTGCTCACGCGCCATGGGCAGGTGCATGTCGCGGCTGGTTTCGGCGAGCGTCACGGGCGGCAGCGGCGGGTGTTTGGGCGCCGCCTTGCGGAAGCCCTTGAAGGTCTTCTCGAGCCGATCGAGGATCTGCTCGGGCTCGCCGGGCCCCGCCGCCGCGACGTAGCCGCCGGCCGGCCGGAACCACGCCTCGTGGAACGCTCGCAGATGCTTGGGGCCGATCTTCGCCAGGGTCTGTGGCGTGCCGTTGGAGGCGCGCCCGAGCGGATGGCGGTCGCCGTAGACCTCGCGCCGGAAGCGGCGGGCCGCGAGGATGCGCGGGTCGTCCTGTTCGGCCTTGAGCTCGGTGAGCACTTCGGCCTGCACGCGCCGAACTTCCTTGCTGGGAAACGCCGGCTCGAGCACCAGTTCGTGCAGCAGGGACAGCGCCTCCTTCTGTTTCTCGTCGGGACACATCACGACGCCACCGCGGTGGTTGCCGGCCAGCGACGCACCCAGGCTCTCGGCTGCGGTGGCGAGCTGCAGCGCGTCGTAGTGCCGCGTGCCCTCGTCGAGGCATTCACCGACGAGGTTGGCGAGACCGCACAGTTCGACGGGTTCGTCGTTGGGCAACACGTCGAGCGACACCGCGCAGGCGTAGGTCTGCACGCCGGGGTTGCGCACGGCCAGCAGGGTCAGGCCCGAGGCCAGACGCCGTTCGCCGATCTGCAGGCTGATGGTGGTGGTCATGCCTTGCTCCGGCGCTTGGACTTCGCTTTGGGCTCGGGTCTGGCCTTCGACTTGGGACGGGCCTTGGCCTTGGTGCGCGTGCGACCCTTGCCGGCGACCTTGGCCTTCACACCCGACCTGGCGGCCGGTGTCGGTGTCGTCGCCGGCAGCGCCCAGACCACGGCCGCGCGATCGAACGCCAGATACCTGGCGCTGACCTCGGCGAGTTCCTTGGGCGTGAGCGAGTCGTAGGTCGGCAGCACGCTGGCCAGCGTGTGGTAGCCGTCCGGTGTGCCGGCTTCGAAGCGGGCCAGCTTCATCGCCAGATCGAGCACCGCTTCATCCTGGAACAGGAACGAGGCGCGAATCTGCGTGCGGATGCGCGCCAGGTCAGTCTTGGCGACGCCAGTTTCGCGCAACGCGGCGATCTCCTCGCGGATCGCCGCCTCGACCTCGGCCGGGTCGGCGCCGTCGCGCAACTCACACATGACGAAGAAACCGCCCGGATCCTGGCGCGTCTCGTTGATGACGCTGACGTCGGTGACCAGCTCTTCGTCGATGACCAGCCGCTTGTAGAGGCGGCTGTTCTTGCTGTTGCCCAGATCGTGCGCGATCACGTCCAGGGCGTAGTCGTCGCGATCGCCCATGCGACAGGTCGGGAAACCGATGCACAGGCGCACCACCGAGTGCGGCGTGCGCAGTTCGGCGCGACGCTCACCCTGCGGCGCCGGTTCGCGCAGCGCCTCGGTGCGTTCGGCCACGCGCCCCATGCCGCCGAACAGTTCGCGGATGCGCGCCGCGGTGCGGGCCTTGTCGATCGCGCCGACCACGACCAGGAAGGCGCGGTTGGGGCCGTAGTTGCGTTCGTAGTAGTCGCGCATCGCCTGCGCCGACAAACGCTCGAGGTCCTGGCGGTATCCGATGACCGGGTGATGGTACGGATGCACCTGGAACATCAGCGCCTCGGTGGCCTGGTAGAGCGGCCGCCAGGGGTCGTCCTCCCCCATCGCCAACTCCTCGAGCACCACGTTCTTCTCGCTCGCGAACTCGAGCGGGTCGAGCAGGCAACCGCGCATGCGGCTGGCCTCGATCTCGAGCGCGGTCTCCCAGCGGTCGGCGGCGAGCGAGAAGTAGTAGGCGGTGCTGTCGCTGTCGGTGAAGGCGTTGTTGCTGCCGCCCATCTTGCTGGTGTGCAGGTCGATGTGCCCCTTGGGGAAGCGCTCGGTGCCCTTGAACATCATGTGCTCGAGGAAGTGCGACACGCCGGTCTCGCCGATGCGTTCGTCGCGCGCACCGATGCGATACCACAGGATCGAGGCGACCACGGGCAACGGCCCACGCTCGACCAGCAGCGCGCGGAAGCCGTTGCCGAGTTCGACCACCTCGACGTCGGGCAGCATCTTGTCGACAGACTCAGCGCGGCTCGGTCCGGCCGAGGCGTTCTTCTTCTTGCTCATCTGGACTCCAATTCTTCGCGCGCGACCTCACGCAGCCGTTCGATCTCGTGCAGCTGCACGAACCGCCACGCCGCCTCACGCAGACCGTGCAGGTTCAGGTCGCCGATGCGGATGCGCTTGAGCGATGTCACGGTGTACCCGAGCTTGGCGAACACCCGGCGGATCTCGCGGTTCTTGCCCTCGCGCAAGGTGACCTTGAGGAAGGTGCGGTCTTTGCCGATCCGTTCGATCTTGATCTGCATGCCGGCGGTCGGCCCTTCGGAGAGCCAGACGCCGGAGCGGGCCTTGGTGATCTTCGCCTCCTCGACACGACCACGCACCAGCACCGAGTAGACCTTGGGCACTCCGTAACGCGGGTGGGTCATCTCCTGGGCGAACGCGCCGTCGTTGGTGAGCAGGATCAGGCCCTCGCTGTCGAGGTCGAGTCGACCGACCGTGAACAGGCGTCCGCGCACCTGCGGCAGGAAGTCGATCACGCGCTTCTTCTGCTCGTTGGCCGCGTTGGTGCAGACGACGCCCTTGGGCTTGTTGAACAGCACGTAGACCGGCCGTTCGGGCTGGATCCTGGTGCCGTCGAGCCGCACGTCGTCGCGGTGCGGATCGACGCGCACGCCGAGCTCACGCACGTGCTCACCGTTGACCTCGACGCGACCACCGGCGATCAGGCCGTCGGCGGCGCGCCGGCTGCAGACGCCGCTCATCGCCAGGAAGTGATTGAGCCGGACCTTGCCGTCGTCGACCTTGCCACCGGGAACCTCGACGCCAGGGAGCTTGGCCGGCGTGACGACCAGGCCGGTGGCGCGACGCTTGCTACCGACACCGCGTGCCGGTCCGCGGCTCCTGGCGTCGTCGTCGCGCGCGCCGCGGGCGGGCCGCCGGTCGGGGCTGGGCCGCTTGCCCGAATCGGGTCGCTTGCCGGGACCGGGTCGCTTGCCGGAATCGGGCCGCTTGCCCGAATCGGGTCGTCGACCCGGCCCCGCGTTCGGCTTCTTGCCCGACTTCCGGTCGGTCTTCTCGTCGCCCTTCTTCGCACCACCCGAACCGCGCGCGAAGCGACTGCCGGGTTCTCGATCTTCATGTCGTTTCGCCATCAGCGTTCTCCCGGATCGCAGACCAGCATCACCAAGCGCCCATCCGCTTCGACCACCACTTCGGGCAGCGATGCCGGCACCAGCGCGGTATCTCCCAACCGCATCGGCAAGCGCTGCTCGCCAGCGTCGTCGGACCAACGCAGCGAGCCCTGTCCGTCGATCACCGTGATGGTCGCAAAACGCCCCATCGTCGGCACCGTCTGCGCGGTCGTCACGCGATAGCGGCGCAGGCCGAAGTGCGGCGTCGAGACCAGCAGCTCACCGCCGTCGGGCAGCGCCACCGGCATCGTCACGGGCCGCCCCTGATCGTCGCCAGCCGGCGCTTCCAGGTGCGCGGCCTCGAGCGCCTTCTGCACGTGCACCTCGCGATCGCGCCCCCAGTCGTAGAGGCGGTAGGTGACATCGCTGTTGCGCTGGACCTCGAACACGACGACGTCGGGCCCGATGGCGTGCACGGTGCCGGCGGGCACGTGCACGCAGTCGCCGACTTCGGGAGTGAACGCCCAGAGCATCGGCTCGACCGCCGCGGAGTCGGCCGCCCGACGGAACTCGCCGACGTCGGTGCCCGGACGGATCCCGCGACAGATGCGCGCCGCCGGGCCGGCCTGCAGCACCACCCAGGCCTCGTTCTTGCCCAGGTCGTTCTCGGCACGCGCCAGTTCGTCGTCGGGATGCACCTGCACCGACAGTGCCTGCCGCGCATCGATGAACTTGAGCAACAGCGGAAAGCGGCCCTGAGCACCGGCGGCGACGCCCGCACCCAGCAACGACGCTGCGTCCTGCCGCAGCAGGTCGGCCAGGGTGCGGCGCTCGCCACGCAAACGGCTGCTGCCATCCGGGCGGTCGTAGAGCTCCCAGGTCTCGCCGATCGCGGTCCCGGCTGGCAGATCGGCGCCCAGCAGCTGCGCCAATGCGCGCCCACCCCAAACCTTGGGCAGGAGCTTGCGTTCGAACAGGAGCGGCTGCGAGATCGACATGGCGGCGGCGGGACTTGCTATCGGCGCGGGCAAGCGCGTTGTTCTATCCGGCGGCGGGACACGAAGCCACGCACCAGGGAAACCGCGCGCACCCCCTTCCGGTTGGCCTCAGAGACGGTTCGCTACCGAGACGGTGCCGACGGCACCGGCACGCCACCGGCCACAAGCGGACCGCCCCATGGAATACGTCGTCGTTGCCATCGTCGTCCTGGCTCCCCTGATCTGGTGGATCGCCGTCTACAACCGCTTCGTGCAGCTGCGGCACACGATCAAGGAGAGCTGGTCCGACGTCGACGTCGAACTGCGACGACGCTACGAGCTGATCCCCAACCTGGTCGAGACGGTCAAGGGCTACAGCCAGCACGAGCGCGCAGTGCTCGAGAACGTCGTCGCGCTGCGCGATCAGGCAATGCGCAACCAGGGCAGCGCCGCGGCGCAGGCCGAGGACGAGAACAAGCTGATGGCCGGGCTGCGCTCGCTGTTCGTCGTCGTCGAGAGCTACCCGGCCCTGCGCAGCGACGCGAACTTCCTGCGTCTGCAGCACGAACTCGCCGTCACCGAGGACCGCATCGCCGCCGCCCGCCGCTTCTTCAACGGCAACGTGCGCGAACTGCGCAACCTGCGCGAGTCGTTCCCGTCGAGCCTGGTCGCGAGCATGGCCGGCGTCGAAGAGCCGTCGTTCTTCGAACTCGACGATGCCAACGAACGGATCGTGCCGCGCGTCACGGTGCCCGAATCGCGATGAGGATCTTCCCGAAACGATTCGCGATTGGGGACCCATGGCAAGGGCGGATCGGAGCCGCAGCGGAGCTACGGGCCATTGCCTGCCGATACCTCTGTCCATGCAGACGGCGCATTTCCCGGCTTCAGCGGCCAGCACGCTGATCGAGGGCTACTGCGAGGACTTCGCGTCGCTGGCATCGATCCTGGCGCAGACCCTCGAGCAGGTCTCGATGCGCGGCCTGAGCCTGGGCAAGAGCGCCGAGAAGCTCGAGAGCATCGAACAGGGCATGCGCGACCTGGCCGACGCGATCCACGAACTGCTGGTGAAGCAGCCGATCAACCGGCCGCCGGTCGACCCGAAGAAGGTGGCGCTCGAGAAGGCGCTGCAACCTGCCAAGGAGCCCCAGCCACCGACGGCGACACCGCCGGCGACGGCAACCAACACGAATGGCGGCGCGGGCGCCAAGGCGCCGCCGGCGGCCCCCGAGAACGTCGGCAAGCGGGCCGGCGACGCGACCTTGCGCGGCACGGCGCAGTCGATGCCGCTGCTGTCGGTGCTGCAGTTCATCGGCCGCACGCGCAAGAGCGGGGTGCTGCGCATCGATCTCGGCAAAGGGCACATCGCCTTCCGCTTCTCCGAGGGTTCGATCTGCGCCACCGAGACGTCCCACTGCCCGGAAGGCGAGCGGCTCGGCGACGTGCTCGTCGATCTCGGCTTCTGCAAGCGCGCCGACATCGACACGCTGATGCGCGGCGCGACCGACGAACCCGGCAAACGTTTCGGTGACCTGATCCTGTCGACGGGCCTGGTCAGCAGCGGTCAGGTGGTGGAGGCGCTCGAGAATCAGGTGCAGCGACGCTTCCAACGCGCCTGCAAGGTCAAGGATGCCAGCTACGAGTTCGTGCCGGGTCCGAAGGTCAACGGCGACGGACGCATCATGATCTCCTCGTTCGAACTGGCCTACGAGGTCAGCCGCAACACGCGCAAGGCGTAGCCGCAGCCATCGCAGCGATTATGGTGCGGGCGTGCACGCCCTGCCGATCATCCTGTTCGTCGCCTTCGTGGCCATCGTCGGCGTGGGCGCATGGTTCGCCTGGAAGGCCGAGCAGACGCGCATCAAGGCTCTCGGCGAACTCGCCACGCGTCTGGGACTGCGTTTCGACCCGCGCAAGAACAGCCACCACGACGAACGCTTCGCCCAGTTCGAGATCTTCCGCCGCGGCCACTCGCGGATCGCGAAGAACACCCTGTCCGGCACAGCAGAGCTCTTCGGCAGCGACTGTGGCGTGCGCCTGGGTGACTTCCGCTATCAGGAGACCTCGGGCAGCGGCAAGAATCGCCGCACCACGACCTACGACTTCAGCTATTTGATCGTGCAGCTGCCGTGGCGGACACCGCCGCTGCTGATCCGCCCGGAGGGGGTCTTCGACAAGATCGCCGCCGCGTTCGGCTTCGACGACATCGACTTCGAGTCGGTCGAGTTCAGCCGCGCGTTCCTGGTGAAGTCCGACGACAAGCGCTTCGCCTACGACGTGCTGCATCCGCGCATGATGGAGTTCCTGCTCGCGCAGAAGCCGCCGATGATCGACGTCGAGGACGGCGCCCTGTGCCTCGCCGACGGCAGCCGTCGCTGGAGCCCCGAACAGTTCGAGGAGCGCATGGACTTCGTGCGCCAGTTCGCGGCGCTGTGGCCGCGACACCTGCTGGCGGACCTGGACTCTTGAGCCTGCGGGCGGCCCGCGCTTACAACGGCCGCGTGGGCCACGAGGAACGCATCGTCGAACGCATCGCCGAGCTGGTCGCGTCGATTCGTCGCGCGGACGACCAGTACTACAACCGCGGCCACAGCGACGTCACCGACGCCGAATACGACCAGTGGTTCGCCGAGCTGCGCCGCCTCGAAGCCGAGCACCCCGAACTGGTCGGCGCCGATTCGCCGACGCAGCGCGTCGGCGCGCCGCTGCCCAAGGGCGGCAGCTTCCCGACCGCGGCGCACCTGGCGCCGATGGGCAGCATCGAGTCGTTGATGACCGCGGACGAGGTGCGCGACTTCGACGATCGGGTGCATCGCCTGCTCGATCTGCCGGCAGAGGCCGCGGTCGACTGGAGCTGCGAACCCAAACTCGACGGCGCCAGCGCCAATCTGCTCTACGAAGACGGTGTGCTGGTGCGTGGGTTGTCGCGCGGCGACGGCGAACAGGGTGAGGACCTGACGCGCAACCTGCGCACCATCCGCAACCTGCCGCTGCGGTTCACCGACGACGGCCCGTTCCCGCCGCGCCTCGAAGTGCGCGGCGAGGTGATCATGAGCCGCGAGGGCTTCCGGAGGCTGCAGGAGCACGAGGAGACCAGCAGCGAGGGCACCTTCCGCAACGCCCGCAACACCACTGCCGGCACGCTCAAGCTGCTCGACCCGCGGATCGTCGCGCGCCGCCCGCTGGACTTCCTGGCCTTCGGCCTGGGCTTCTGCGAAGGCACGGCGTTCGCGACCCATCAGGAGATCCGGGACCAGCTGGCGGCGTGGGGCTTCACGGTCGCCGCGCCGGCTCGGCGGGTGCATGGCATCGACGGCGTGTTGGCGTTCCGCGACGAACTGGAAGCCAGGCGCGACGAACTGCCCTACGAACTCGACGGCATCGTCGCCAAGGTCGATCAGCTCGAACTGCAACAGCGGCTGGGGCGCACCGCGCGCACACCGCGTTGGGCACTCGCCTACAAGTTCGCGCCGCGCCTCGGCAAGACCCGCGTGCAGAAGATCGGCGCGCAGGTCGGCCGCACCGGCGCGGTCACGCCGGTGGCCCACCTCGAGCCCGTCGAACTGGCGGGCGTCACCGTGCGCAACGCGTCGCTGCACAACTGGGCCCTGCTGGCCGAACGCGACATCCGCGAAGGTGATCTGGTCGAGATCCAACGCGCCGGCGACGTGATCCCCGAGATCGTGCGCGTGTTCGCCGACGAACGCCCCGCCGAGTCGCGGCCCGCGTCGCCGCCCGGCGAGTGTCCGGCGTGCGGCAGCCCGCTGCATCACGAAGGCAAGTTCCTCTACTGCCTGGCGCTCGACTGCAAGGACCAGCTGCGCGGTCGCGTCGTGCACCTGGCCAGCCGCCGCGCGTTCGACATCGAGGGCCTGGGGCCCAAGCAGGTCGAACAGCTGGCCGCTGCCGGCATCCTGCGCACCGTCGAGGACGTGTTCACGCTCGCCGACAAACGCGAGCAGATGCTCGAGCTCGAGCGCTTCGGCGAACGCAGCGTGCAGAACCTGCTCGACAACATCGAACGCAGCAAGCGGCCGACGCTGGCGCGCTTCCTGCACGGCATCGGCATCCGTCACGTCGGCGAACAGACCGCCAAGGATCTCGCGGCGCACTTCGGCTCGTTGGCGCGTCTGCAGCAGGCCGACCTGCCGGCGCTGACCGCGGTCGACGGCGTCGGCGACGAGGTCGCGAGCGCCGTGGTCGACTTCTTCGCCGCGCCGCAGAATCAGGCGACCCTGGCCGCGCTGGCGGCCGCCGGCGTCGAACCACAGCAGAGTGAACCCACCGCCGCCGGACCGCTCGACGGGCGCGTGTTCGTGTTCACGGGCAGCTTGCAGACGATGACGCGCGACGACGCCAAGGCCAAGGTCGAGGCGCTCGGCGCCCGCACCGCCGGCAGCGTCGGCAAGAAGGTCACCGACGTGGTCGCCGGCGAAGCCGCGGGCAGCAAGCTCGACAAGGCGCGCGCGCTGGGCGTGCGCATCCTCGACGAAGCGGCGTTCCAGGCGCTGCTCGACTCGCTGTGAGCACCTCCGCACCCAAACGGGGCGTGCGCATCCTCGTGCTCGGCACGGCACTCGGCCTGTTGCTCTACACGATCTACCTGGCGTTCGGGTTGCTGCCGTGAACACCGCCGCGCTGCTGCGGGCGTTGACTTCCACCGCCTGTTATCCGCAGGCCGTGGACACCGTGCAGGACACCGTGCAGATCGTGCAGACGCATCTGTCGATCGTGTGTCTGGTCGGCGATCGCGTCTACAAGCTCAAGAAGGCGGTGCGCCTGCCGTTCGTCGACTTCTCGACCCTCGAGCAGCGGCGCGCGGTCTGTCGCGACGAGGTCCGGCTCAATCGGCGCCTGTGTCCCGACGTCTACCTCGGCACTGCGGCGCTGCGGCCGCACGGCGAAGGCCTGCGCTTTGCGGCGATCGGCGACGACGAATCCGATCAGGACGTCGAGATCGCCGTGGTGATGCGTCGCCTGCCGGCCGAACGCATGCTCGACGTGCTGCTGCAGACCGGCGCGGTGCGCGGCGAGGAGATCGAGGCGCTCGCGGTGCAGATGGCGAACTTCCACGCGGCGGCCGAACACGGCCCGGCGGTGATCGCCGCCGGCGCCCCGGACAACCTGGTCCGCTTCGCGCGCGACAACTTCACCGAACTGACCGCTCTGCCCGGACACGGCCTGCCGCCGCTGCTTCTCGCCGCGCTGGCCACCGCCAACGCCGCCGACTTCGCCGCGATCCTGCCCGCGTTGCAGCGGCGCGCCGCTGCGGGTCGCGTGCGCGAAGGCCACGGCGATCTGCACGCGCGCAACATCTGCATGACCGCGCCGCCGACGATCTACGACTGCCTGGAGTTCAACACCGAGTTCCGCTGCGGCGACGTCGCCACCGAGAACGCGTTCCTGGTGATGGACCTGCGTTATCGCCGCGCGGGCCAGCTGGCCACCAGCTACGTCGATGCCTACGTGCGCGCCAGCGGTGATCACGAGTTGCCGCGACTGCTGCCACCCCTGATCGCCTATCGGGCCATGGTGCGCGCCAAGGTCGCGGCGATCGCCGCAGGCGAAGCTGAGCTCCCCGCCGACGAGCGCGACGGCTGCCGGCGTTCGGCGTCAGCCCATGTGCTGCTTGCTGCGGCGTGCACGATCGAAGCGCGGTGTCCGTCGTGGATCCTGTTCTGCGGGCCGCCGGCGAGCGGCAAGAGTCATCTCGCGGCGCGGATCGCGACGATCGCAGGCTGGCCCCACGACAGTACCGACGTCGTGCGTAAGCAGCTCGCCGGCATCGCCGCCGACGCGCCGGCCCGCGCCGAGCACTACACCGCAGCGTTCTCCGAACGCACCTACACGGAACTGTTGCAGCGCGCCGCGCGCCAGACACGCGACGGCGCACGCGTCGTGCTGCTCGACGGCAACTTCCCGACGCCCGCCCATCGGGCTGCCGCGCGCGACGCAGCTGCCGCGGCCGGTTCGAAACTCTGGCTCACGCACGTCGACATCGACGAGGCCACCGCAGTGACGCGCGCCGCGGCGCGCCGCAGTGACCCGGACAACGTCAGCGACGCCGGCCCCGAACAGGCCCGACAGCTGCGGCGCCGTTTCGTCGCGCCGGGTGAAGGTGAGGGCATCGACACCCTGACGCTCGACGGCACCGATCCCGTCGACGACCTCGCGGCGACGCTGTTTGCCTGGCTGCTGCCGTTGCTGCCGCCGCTTCAGACCACGACGTAGAGCCGCGTCAGATCGACCGCCGGCAACCGGTCGCGCAGTTCTTTGCAGCGCGACGCCATGCGCAGGCCTTCGGGATCGTGCGGCAGTGCCGCGAACGCGTGCGCGCTGGCGACCAGGACCGCCTTGGTGCGCGCCCGCGACAGCGCCACGTTCAGCCGGTTCAGCGACAGATGGAAAGCGCCGCGGGCGCGCGACGCATACGGATCGCCGGCGGTCAGCGACACGACGACGACCTCACGTTCCTGGCCCTGGATGCGTTCGACGGTGTCGACGACCAGTTCGTCGCCGTGCGGCAAGGACCGCTGTTCGATCGACGAACGCAGCAGGCGCACCTGGGCCCGGTAGGGCGCGATCACGGCGATGTCCCTGGGCGCGACGCCATGGCGGCGCACCAGTTCTTCGACCAGCTCGGCGATCGCGTTGGCTTCCTCGCTCGAGCGCTGCCCGGGCTGCCGGTGATCGATGCGCAACCAGACGACCGGCACGTGCGGGTCGAGCACCTCGTCGAAGCGCCCACCTGCGGTGAACGGCATGCGCCGTTCTGCAGCGCTCTCGGCGGCAAACACGCGCCCTTCGTAGAAAGTCTGGCTGACGACGTCGCAGACGCCGCGGTTCATGCGGTAGGTCGTGTCGAGCAGGTGCGAGCCGTAGTGGCCGTGCAGCAGCTCGAAGATCGACACGGCGACCTCCGGATCGGCGTGCGACGTGATCACCACCGGCGGCAGCTGGCGATGGTCGCCGAAGAACAGCCAGCGTTGCGCACGCAGCATCGCCGGCAGTGCGTGCGGAATCGGCAACTGGCCGGACTCGTCGAACACCGTGTAGTGGAACCGCTCCTTGTCGCCGAGCTTGGCGAGCTGGAAGCAGGTCGAACCGACCACCACGCCCTTCTCGGGCAGTCGCACGCGGCGGGCATCGACGATCTGCACGCCGCTGTCGCGCAGCAGTTCGCGGCTGTCGCCCGACGACGAATCGAGCTTGATCAGCGGCAGGTCCGGCGCGCAGCGGCGGATCGCCAGCAGCGCGTTGTCGACGGCGCGGTGCGTGAAGGCGCACAGGGCGATGCGGCAGCCGGCGCCCGCGAGCAGCGCAACGACCTCGGCGAGCAACCGCGTCTTGCCGGTGCCAGGCGGCCCCTGCACCAGCGCCAGGCTCTGGGTGGCGATCGCCGCGGCACCGGCCTGGACCTGCGCCGCGTTGAGCCCGAGTTCCTTCAGCTTCGCCAGCGCGCGCTGCTTGCGCCCGGCGTCCTCGGCGAGCACGTGTTCGCCGCGCAGCACCGCGACCAGATGCGGCCACGCGAACGCCGCGCGCACGGCGTCGCGCAGCCGGCCCTGCAAACCCAGCGGCCGCCGATCGATCACGTAGCTGGCGCCGGGCTCCAGCTCGATGGCGACCCCGCGCGCGAACGCATCGCGCTCGAGCCGCAGCACCGCCTGGTTGGCGTCGTAGGCGCCGCAGACCAGCGGCGTGCCGCCGTCGATGTCGAGACCGTCGCCGACCACGAGCGTGTCACCGGGCCGGAACTTGGACGTGTTGTCGGCGACGGCGAAATGGAACGAACCGTCGCGCTCGGCCACGAAGGTCGCGTTCTCGATGCACTCGCCTTCGATCACGCGCTGTGCCACGGGTTGCGCGCGCAGTTCGCGGCTCTGCCGCTGCTCGTCGCGCTCTTCGCGCGCCAGGAAACGCAGCAACCGTTGTTCGAGGGACAACTGCACGGCGCTCAGCTCGACTCGGCCACGACCGTCGGCGGCGGCGCCTCGTGGTCTTGGGGGAAGGGGTGGTCCTGGGGATGGGGATGGCCGTCGAGGATCTCGGCCTTGAGCGCGGCGAGATCCTGAAGATCGGCGAGCAACTTGTTGCGCAACCGTTCGTCGGCGTCGGGCAACCCGGTCCACATCGCCGCGGCGCCCGCGTGGCCGGCGCGTTGCGGGTCGCGGCCGAGCGCGTGCCGCACCAGGTCGGCGAGCCCGAACACGGCGCGCGGATGCACCGCGGCATGGTGCAGGCGCTTGTCGAGATCGACGAAGCGCGCCTCGAGGCCGGTGTCGGCCTCCTTCTCGAACGCATGCTCCGCGTACCAACGCGGCAACGCGCCGCCGAAATGCAGCAGCGGGCAGCGCTCGGGCACCTCGGCCAGCAACTGCTTGAGCGCGTGCCACTCGTCGCCGCCATCCGCCACGCGTCGCCACGCGAACGCACCGTCTTCACGCACCGGATGCAGCACGCCGAACGCCAACACGCGGCCGGCGTAGGCGTCGGTCAGCAGGTGCACGAGCGCGGCGTCGGCGAAACGATCGTGCCGCGGCCGTTCTTCGACCAGGGGCTTGCCGAGCAGGTAGGCCTGGGCGCCACGGCGCAGGCGGCGCACCAGGGCCGACTCGAGGTTGCCGCGATGCCGCGCGCCCTCTGGATGGAACGTGGCGAGGTCGGTGATCGTGCGGCAGCCGAGGTCTTCGAGGATCGACCTGGCGCCGTGGCTCATGCCGTGCACCAGCGACAGGTCCTGCGCTGCCGTCATCTCCGGCAGACAACGCCCATCGTGGTAGCAGCCCGAGCAACCCGACTGCAGGAACGGCCGCGCCGCCGACATGTCGTCGCGAAGCCGGCGCAGCGCGTCTTCGACCTCGCGTCCGGCTGCCTCGTAGTCGGCGATCGCGAACCGTTCTTCGCGGCCGTCCTTGAGCACCAGGGCGCCGTGCGTCGGCATGCGCCCCTGCAGTTCGGCGAGCAGCCGCGTGTAGAACACCACCTGCAGGATCTGGTCGCTGCGCGGCCGACCCGACGTCTTGACGTCGATGACTTCGTAGTGGTGCTCACCGAACTCGCTGCCGCCCGGCAGCCGCCGCAACAGGTCCGGCAGGCCCAGACGATCGGCGGTGAGCAACACGGCCTGATGGATCCACTCGCGGCCGGCCGACAGCAGCGCGCGGGTCGCGACCGCACCGGCTTCGAAGTCCCGCTCCGGATACTCGGGCGCCACGATCGGCAAGTCGGCGACGAACCGGTCCTCGAAGTCGCGGCCGCGCTGCGCCGCGAACTCTTCCCACTCGGTCGCGGGCCGCCGCTCGCTGCGCGGCAGGTGCAGGTCGAGGGCCGCCAGGCGCGGGCACTTCACGTAGGAGTAGACGTGGGTGCCGGTGATGCGCCGCATCGACGCCACCTTAGCGGCGCCCGATCACAAACCAACGCCGCCGCGAGCCGACGCCGCGACGGCGCGGCGATCAACCTGCCGAGATGCGCACCAGACAATCGAGGTAGGCAGCGCCGAGCCCGATGTCGGTCGCGCGCGCCTCGATCAGGACGTTGGCGCTGTGGCCGCGGTCGAAGTGGCCGCCCTTGGGCATGATCGCCACGTCCTTGCGCTGCTGCGGATCGAGACGCAACTCCGCCTGCAGCGAACCGGTCGGACTCTGCACGCACACGACGGCGCCCGCCCGCAGACCCGGGACCGCATCGGGGTGCACGACGACCCAGGTGCGCTCGCCGAGCCCCTTGCCCGACCAGATCGACGCCTGGCTCTTCTCGGTGGAGTTGGAGAACAGCCACAGCGGTTCGCTGGCGCCCTCGGCAGGTGACGGCGGGCTCACTTCGACGGGCGCGGGGGCCACATCGAGCAACTGCACCTTGCCGTTGGCGGTGACCACGCGGCCCTTGCCGAACAGCACCTGGTCGGCGATGGGGCTGCGCACGGCGCCGTTCTTGCGCAGGAACTCCAGGCTCGCGGCCTGCCCGGCGACCGGCGCCAGGGCCATGCGCTTGAGGTTGTCGATGCTGTCCTGCGGGTAATCGGTCAGCCCCAGGAGCTTGGCCAGCGCCTGGAAGATGTGCACCTCGTGGCGCACCTCCGCAGGCATCGGCACCACGCCGCGCGACTCGCCGATCCAGTGATGGCCATAGGCCCCGAGCAGGTCGCTGTCCTCGAGCAGGGTCGGGACCGGCAGGACCACATGGGCGCGCCGCGCGGTGTCGGTCATGAAGCAGTCCGCCACCACCAGGAACTCGAGTTGCTCGAGGGCGCGCGCGACCGTCTGGGAGTCGGGCAGCATCGACACCGGGTTGCCGGCGGTCACCCACATCACCCGCACCGGCGGATCGACGGCCGCCAGCAGGTCCTGACCGAGCAGCGGCTCGCGGATCAGGCGCGGGTGCACGACTGGCGTGCCGAACGGCCGGAACGGCTTACGGCGCTTGAAGTAGAACGACACCCCGCCGCCCGAGCGGAACAGGTTGCCGGTGATCGCGGACAGGGCGTCGAGGGCGCGCACGATCGCGCCGCCGCGTTGCCGACGCTGCATGCCCCAGCCAACCAGGATCGCCGTCGGACCATCGGCCAACCGGTTGGCCAAGGCCCGCACAGCCGCCTCGGACACATCCGCCATCTCGGCCCACTGCGCGACCGAGCGACTGCAGGCAAGGGTGCGGAACTCGTCGAGATGATCGCAGTGGTTCTTGGCGCCGGGGTCGACCCGACCGCTGTCGAACAGTTCACGCGCGACCGCCATCGCCAGTTCGAAGTCGCTACCGGGCTTGGGCTGCAGCACGAGTTCGGCAAGGGCAGCAGACTTGTGGTGCACGGGGTCGATCAGGACCAGCCGCGCGCCACCGGCCACGGCATCCTTGAGCACGGGCACCAGGTGCACGTTGCTGACCGTGGGGTTCTTGCCCCACAGCATGATGTGCCGACTACGCAGCAGGTCGAACAGGTCGTTGCTGTCGCTGGTGCCCAGGTCCTGCTGCTGCGCGGCCTCGCCGGCGCCCGAGCAGATGTCACCCACCTTGGTGGCGCACGGGCCGAACAGGTCGAAGAAGTGGTCGGCGAGATGCTTGAGGATCCCGAGCGACCCGCCCGACCGGTAGTGGAAGATCGCGCTCGGCCCCGACTCCGCGCGCACCGTGGTCAGCTTCTCGGCGATGGCCGCGAGCGCTTCGTCCCAGCTGCACGGCCGCAGTTCCCCGTCGCGGCGCAGCATCGGACCCTGGATGCGGTGATCGGAATACATCAGCTCGGGAAAGCGGCTGGTGCGGAAACACAGGAACCCCTTGGTCACCGGGTGCTCCGGGTCTCCCCGTAGTCCGAGCACCTTGCCGTCCTGCACTTCGGCGAGGATGGCGCATGCATCGGGGCAATCGCGATTGCACGTGGTTCTCAGTGTCTCGGCGGTCATGGCGATCCGGGTCGGGAGCGGCGGCGCGTGGGCCCAAAGACCCGTGTTATCGGGGCTATCGGCTGCAAGGAAGCCCAACCTTGCAGGGGGATTTTGTCAGAATGCTGCCGCCGGGGCCGCCGCCGAAACCAAACATTTCACGAACATATATGCGCTCGAGGCCGGTCCCGGCGCCCTCCGATACCAGTTGTGCACATCTGTGGAAAACCCGCTTCAGGGCCATCCGGCGGTAATTATCCGCGTTTCGGTGCACCTGACCTCCAAGTCTCCACACCGAACAAAGGTTCGGTGCCATTGGAGGATTCGCGATCTTTCCTGTTGGAGCCGGGTTGCCGACGTGCCTAGCATTTCGCCCCAACGTCAGCTTGGCATTGGCCCACCAAACCCTTTCCCTCAGCAAACCTGGCCATCACCTCGCCGACGTCGCACGATCCCAACTGGGAGGAGATCACAACTAGCATGACCAAGTCGATTGCCCTCGGCCTTCTGACCCTCGCCGTTTCTACTTCCCTGACCCTGGCGCAAGACAAGCCCATGGGCGGGTGGAGCGCCAAGCCCGGCTCGGGGCTCAAGTACGACGGCGGTGACGCCTTCGGCCTGAGCCTGTCGAACCAGCTGCAGGTCCACTGGACCTACTCAGGCAACGACGGCGCGGAGGACACCAACAACTTCGCCATCCGCCGCGCGCGCATGACCCTGGCGGGTCACGTGTTCAACAAGAACGTGCAGTACAAGCTGCAGGTCGACGCCAACGACACCGGCGCCAGCATCAAGGAAGGCCACGCCCAGTGGAACTTCATGAACTCGGACAGCGGCACGATCGGCCTGCGCTTCGGCCAGGGCAAGACGCTGTTCGGCCTCGAAGGCACCGGTACCTCCAAGGGCCTGTTCTTCGTCGAACGGTCCTCGGCCGCCCGCGGCTTCTCGGACGCCTACTCGCGCGGTGTGTGGCTCGCCGGCCGCTACGCCGAGAGCAAGCTGCGCTGGGCCCTCGGTGCGATGAACGGCAACGCCGGCAGCGCCACCAACGCCGCCGCCGCCGCTCGTGGCGAGGAAGTCAACAACGACGATGACGAGCTCAGCTACGTCGCCGCGGTCAACTTCGACCCGATGGGCGACTACTTCGGCGGCAAGCAGACGACCGAAGGCATGACGCAGGGCGACTTCCGCACCGACGACAAGAAGCTCATCGGCACGATCGGCGCCGGCCTGGCCCTCGGCAACGGCAAGGGCGCCGCGACCGGTGGCGCCGACCTCGAGAGCACGACCTACACCCTGAACACGGCCTGGAGCGTCAACAACCTCCAGTTCCTGGGTGAGTACTTCATGCGCTCGGACTCGGTCTCGGGCAGCCCCGATGAAGAGCCCAGCGGCTACGCCGTGTCGGCGATGTACGTGATGCCGAAGAGCGGCGACAGCGACATGCAGTGGGGCTTCGGTCTCCGCTACAACTTCGTCGAGACCGACGACACCGTCACCTACTTCACCGGCCTGCAGGGCATCGGCTCCACGCCGGGCGACGCGACGGAGATCAGCGCGGTCGTCAACGCCTTCTACCACGGCCACGCCTGCAAGACGCAGCTCGAGTACACGCTGCAGGACGTCGCCCCCACCGGTGGCGGCGACACGACCAACCACATCTTCCGTGTGGCCTTCCAGCTGCTGTTCTGAGAGCTGCTGACGACGACTCGCGATCCTGATCGCGACACGCGAGGAGGCGGGCTGGTCCCGCCTCCTTGCATGTACGGACACCGACTCCATGGCCGATCCCGAGCCCCAATCCGATTGCGTGATCCTCGGCGCCGGGCGCCGCGGCGTGCGCGCCGCGCTGCAGCGTCGACGCGACGAGCCCACGGCCAACGTCGTGCTGATCGACGCCCTGCCGCAGCCCGGCGGCGACGATCGCACGCAACGCAGCAACGGGTTCTCCTGCGAACTCGGCGCGTTCGCGTTCGCGCGCGACGAGGTCGAGCCGCTGCTGGCGCTGCTGCCGTCGCCGCCCCGCCTGATCGAAGCCACCGCCGAGGCGCACCATGGCAAGGTCTGGGACGGCGAGGCGTTGCACGACACGCCGGTCGACCCGATCCCCGTGTCGTTCGCCACCGGCAACGAGGAACTGTGGCAGGCCTGCCGCCGCGAGCTGGGTTCGTGGCTGCGCCTCGGCCGGGCCGCGACCGCCCTGCGCCGCACGGCCGCCGGCTGGGAGATCGATCTGGGCGGCGAGGTCCCAGCGACGTTGTTCACGCGCGAACTCGTGCTCGCGTTGCCGCTGGCCGCCGCCGCACCGCTGCTGGTGCCGTTCGACCCGGCGCTCGAAGAAGTCGCCGCGCGACTGCAGCACCGCACGCATGCGTTCGTCTTCCTGGGTGACCGAGAACCGGTCGGCGAGGCTCTGCCCGGTTACGGCATCGCCTCGACACCCGACTCGGGGTCGCCGCTCGCCGAAGCCATCCACTGTTCTCGGGTGTTTCCCGGGCGTGCCATCGCCGGCCGCTGCCTGCTGCGCTGCGAACTCACAGACATCGCGCCCGACGCCACCGACGACGACCTCGTCGACGCCGCCACAACCGAACTCGGCCGCTGGCTGGGTCGTGAACTGCGGTTCGGATTCACCAAGGTGTCTCGCTTCGCGGTGCCGACGCGCGACGGCGCCTTCGCCGAGTGCGTGGTGCGCCTGCGTGGCCTGCCGGGACGCGTCGGCGCACTGACGCTGCTCTAGGAGTCTGGGACACGGGACCACAGGGCGCATTGCACCCGCCACTTGCCCCTGTTCGGGGCGACGAGGCCTCGCCGAATCTCCTGGATACGGCTCAGAGCAGCGTCAGTGCGGGCCGTCAGAACAGCTCGAGGTATTGGGTCGTGACCCAACCGAAGCTGTTGCTGTTCGAGGCGACGCCAACCTGGAAGTAGACCGGCTGGATCACTCCGGCCAGCGCTCTGGGCACGACGTAGCCGATCCGCAGGTCACCTTGGGCGTCCGTCATCGCAACCAGGGTGGCCAACACGTTGGTGTTCAGGAAGCACCCCGGAGCACCGATCGGCTGCAGCGCCAGGGGCAGTGCAATCGGCCCGACGCTGGTGATGCTGTCACCGAAGTTGACCAGCGCCATCGCGTTCGCGGCGCCGCCGGTGACCGTCAGCTCGAACGGCTCGCCGAACTCGAACGTGCTCGGCGTCGACGCGATCGTCGGGCCGCAGCCCCAACCACCGACGCGGGTCTGGATCGACGCCGGCACCGCCGGCGACAGGTCGCGCTGCAACAACTCCACACCGAACGTGTTGGCGGAGAAGTCACCGACCGCGATGAATTCGTAGAGCAGGTTCTGCTGCGGGCGGAAGTTGACCGGACCGAACACGGTGGTCGTGGTGCCAGCGGCGCGCAGCGACACCTCGAAGTTCCCGATCGGCAGCGAGGTCACGACCTCCTGGCCGTTGCTCAGGTTGGGGATGGTGGCGAGCACCGAGCCCTGGTTCGTCACGACCACGTCGACGGCGGGCGCGGCGGCAAGGTGGCGGACCGCCACACGTGCGCTGCCTGCAGCAGTCGGCGTGGTGTCGTTGACGAAGGCCGACAACACCGGGCTGGCTGCCGCGTCGAGGTGGGCCACGAGGGTCACGTCGTCACCGCGCGACAGCTGATCATTGCGCGACAACACCGGCGCGCCGTTGAGCACGACGTCGAAGGTGTAGGCCCCGGGGTTGACGACCAGCGGCCCGCGAACCTCGCGGAAGTCGAACGCGAACAGGTTGCTGCTGTTGGCGCGAACCGTGACGGGCGCGGGCAAACCCGGGATGCCGTGCACGACGGTCGCGGTCACGGCGAGCGGCAGCCGCTGCGTCAGCAGCGTGAAGTTGGCGTTACCGGCGTTGCCGACGGCGAACACGCCGTAGCCAACACCATTCTCGACGGCGACGTCGACAGGTCCGAACGCCACCGTGCTGGTGCCGGCCAGCAGCAGACTCACCGCGTAGCGGCCCGGCGGCACCGGCGCGATCGCCTCGCTGCCGTTGCTGAGGTTGTTGATGGTGGCAACCACGGCGTTGTTCTGCCGCAGCTCGACGTCGACTGCCGGCGCCTGCGCCGTGTGCCGCACCGTCAGGCGCGACGCGGGCAAGGTCAACGGCGTGACGTCATTGGCGAACAACGCCAACCGCGGCGCGCCACCTGCGTCGAGATGGGCGATGACAGAGACATCGTCACCGGCGTTCAGGGTCGCGTTCGCCGACAGGATCGGCGCGCCGTTCAGCCGCACTTCGAGCGCGTAGGAACCGGGCGACAGCGACAGCGGGCCTTGCTGATCGCCGTAGTCGAAGGCGAACAACAAGTTGTTGTTGGCGAACACCTGCACCGGCGCAGCCAGCCCAGGAACACCGTGCAACACGGTGACCGTGGCGTCTTGCGCCGCGAGCAGCGCAGTGGTTAGACCGATGGAGAAGAGGGACAAGATCGATTTCATGGTGGTGTGGTGTGAATGAGAATGCGCCAGCGAGTGCGCGCGCGGGTGTTCGCCACCACGACCGTTCGGATGCACTGGATCCCGCGCCAGCTACACTGCCGCGCATGCAATCGAAGGCCACCACCGTCGCCGCCTACCTCGAGTCCCTGCCGGCCGATCGCCGCGCCATCGTCAGCGAGGTCCGCAAGTTCCTGCTCGCCAACCTCGACGAGGGTTACGTCGAGAACATGAGCTACGGGATGATCGGCTACTGCGTGCCGCACGAGCTGTATCCGCCCGGCTACCACTGCAACCCGCAGCAGGCACTGCCGTTCGCCGCGCTGGCGTCGCAGAAGAACTACCTGTCGCTCTACCTGATGGGCATCTACCCATCCATCGGCGACGCCGACAGCGACTGGTTTCGCGAAGCGTGGGCCGCGAGCGGCAAGAAGCTCGACATCGGCAAGTGCTGCATCCGCTTCAAGAAGGTCGACGACCTCGCGTTGGACGTGCTGAAGAAGGCGCTGAAGCGCTGGTCCGTCGAGCGCTACGTCGCCAACTACGAGGCGATGCTCGGCCGCGGGTCGAGCCGCAAGGTGGCGAAGAAGGCGGCGAAGAAGGCGGCGGCCAAGAAGACCCCCAAGAAGGCGGCGAAGAAGGCGCCGCCGAGCTCCGCCGCCAAGACGCGCGCCAAGAAGACCGCCAAGAAGTGACGCCGGCGCATGAGCCGCGGTTTGCGTGGCCCCCACCGCGCGGCCTAACCCGGGCCATGAACTTCCTCCGGCAGCTGTCGGACCACGTCGCCGACGTCGTGCAGCGCGTGCGCCCGTCCGTTCTGCACCTGCGCACCATGCATCGCGGGCGCGGCGGCACCGGCTCGGGGTTCCTGTGCGGCGACGAAGGCCTGGCGCTGACCAACAGCCACGTCGTCGGTGGCGCGCTCGCCGTCGAGGCGACGTTCCACGACGGCCGCACCGCGGTGGTCGACGTGCTCGGCATCGACCCGATGACCGACCTCGCGCTGCTGCGCGTTCCAGATGCCGAGGGCCCGGGCCTGCCGCTGCGCGACTCGGCCTCGGTGCGCGTCGGCGACTACGCGCTCGCCGTCGGTTGCCCGCACGGACTGTCGCATTCGGTCACCGCCGGCATCGTCAGCGGCCTCGGTCGCTCGCTGCCGAGCCCCAGCGGCTACTCGATCGAGGACGTGATCCAGACCGACGCCCCGCTCAACCCCGGCAACTCGGGCGGCCCTCTGCTCGACGCCGACGGCGAGGTCATCGGCATCGCCACCGCGATCGTGCCGCAGGCGCAGGGGCTCTGCTTCGCCGTGCCGGCTTCGACCGCGCAGGTCGTGCTGCCCGAACTGCGCGACCACGGCCACGTCGTGCGCGGCTGGCTCGGCGTGCAGGTGCAGGGCGTCGAGATCGCGCCGACCATCGCCCATCGCCTCGGCCTGCCGTCACCGCGCGGCCTCGCGATCATCGCGATCACGCCGGGGTCGCCTGCCGATCATGCCGGTCTGCAGCACGGTGACCTGCTGATCAGCCTCGATGAGCGCGCGGTGCGTGGCGTCGGCGACCTGATGGCGGCGATGCCGCGTTCGCGCATCGGCGCCGAGTTGACGCTGCGCATCCTGCGCGACAACGAGATCGTGCGGCGCACGGTGGTGCCGGCACCCGTGCCGCAGAAGGCGGCGTGAGGGTACCGAACCGGGTACAAACCACACAGGGGTGGCCGCTTGGGGGCCCCCCCCCCCGGCCCGCCGTCGGGGGGGGGGGGGCCCCCCGCGGGAAAAACCCCCCCGGGGGGGGGCCGCTTTGCGGCCACCCCTGTGTGGTTTGTACCCGGTACCGTACCCTCGCGCGGCCTGACGCCGGCATCGCGCGCAACAGCGGTCAGAGCTCCGGCAGCTTGTTGAACATCGCCAGGAAGTCCTGCTTCCATCCTTCCGGGTCGCTGCCACGCAGCTTGGCCCGGAACAGGAAATCGCCGTTGCGCGGATCCATGATCGCGTAGTAGGGCATCGCTCGGTTCGCGATCAGCTCGTCCTGCAGTTCGCGGTGCTTGGCGAAGAGAGCCGGCGGCACGACCTCTTCACCATCCATGTGCAGACGGCTCTCGACGAAGCGTTCCTTGAGCTGCTGCGCGACCGCCGGGTCGTGGAAGGTCACGCCTTCCACGATGCGACAGTTGTTTCAAGTGAAGCCGGTGAAGTTGACGAGCACGTACTTCTTCTCGCGCTTCGCCAGTTCCATCGCCTGGGCGTAGTCGTCCTTGACGATCTCGTGCTCCTCGATCTGGCGGAGGCGATAAGGCGGCTCGAACGCCGTCATGATCGGGTCCAGGTTGAATCCCATCACCCCGAACAGGCAGTAGAAGGCGAAAGCCAGACTCGCCAGACCGACGCTGTTGCGGGTCGCGGACACGCCTTCGACCGGCACCCGACGATGCCCGAGCAGGCCGAACAGGTAGAGGGCCAGCGCGGTGAATGCGAAGGCCCAGATCATCAAGAAGGCTTCGCGCGGCAGGACGTGCCAACCGCGCGCCAACTCGACGTTGGAGAAGAACTTCAGCGCCGCCGCCAGCTCGACGAAGCCGAGCGACACCTTCAGGGTGTTCATCCACTCACCACTCTTCGGCAACGCCTTGACCCTCCCGGGCAACAGGGCGAGGAACACGAACGGTGCCGCCATCGTCAGCCCGAAGACGGCCATGCCCAACGCGACCCGGCCGTAGCCACCTTCGGCGACGCCGGCGAGGAGAGCACCGACGATCGGCGCGGTGCAGGTGAACGAGGTCACGACCAGCGTGGCCCCCATCAGGAACACCCCGAGCAAACCGCCGGCGGCGCTGGCGCGACCCGCCGCGTTGGTCACGAACGCCGGCAACTGCAGCGTGAAGAAGCCGAACAGCGAGAAGGCGAAGACCACGAACGCAACGCCGATCACGAGGTTGGTGGCCCAGTGCCCCGCGAACGGGATGATCGCGCCACCGGCAGCGACGCCGATGATCGTGAACATCAACACGATGCCGATGCCGTAGGTGAGCGCCAACGACAACACGTTGCCGTTGCGGCGATCCGCCTGCTTCGTGAAGAAGCTGAACGTGATCGGGATCATCGGGTAGGTGCACGGCATCACCAGTGCGAACAAACCGCCGGCGATCGACAGCAGGATCAGGCTCCAGATGCTGCCAGTGAGGGCGTTGTCCCCATCGATGTCGTCGAGGGTGTACTTCGGCTGACGCGGCCCGCCGGCGCGGGGCTCGGCAGCGGCCGCAGCCATGTACTCAGCCCGCGCCGCACCCGCCTCGATCACCAACCTGGCCGTGAACGCGGCATCGGTCTCGCCGTCGCACGAGTTCTCGTCGCAGACCTGGTAGTTCATCGCGCCCGACACCTCGACCTCACCTGGCGCCGTGCCCTCGGGCACCTTCACCGGTTGCTTGACCGTGAACTGGTGCGGCAGCGGGTAGGTGTCGAGGCCGTGGAAGTCCTTGAGTTCACCGGCCGGGATCTGCGGCTCGCCGCCGCGTTCGAGAACGCCGAGCGTGAGCTTTTCGGGCTTGAGCGAGACGGGCAGGTTGGTCGTCTCCAGCGTGCCGTAGGCATGCCAGCCATCGATGACCTCGGCATCCAGCACCAGCATCACGGTCTCGCCGGCGCGCGCCGTCGCCGGCTCGAAACGCGCCTTCAGCGTCAGCTTCTCGTCGGGCACCAACTGCAGGCCGGGCACCACCCCGAGCTCGGGAACCGCGGCTTGCGCGCCGCCCTGTTCACCGCCCTGCTGCGATGCCGCCGCATCGACCGTCAGCGTCGCCGAGAACTTCGCCGCGTCCGGTGGCTCGCAGCTGTTGGCATCGCAGATCTGATACTTCAGCTCACCCGACACCTTGACCTTGCCGCCGGCCATGCCCTTGGGCACGCGCAGCTTCTGGTCGACGGTGAACTCGTGCGGCAGTTCGTACTGCGTGCCCAGCGGCCCCTGCGACGGCGTGCCCTCGGGGATCACCGCTGGCTCGACCACCTCGAGGCCCGACAGGACGAGCTTCTTCGCCGGCAGCGACACCGGGATCTGGTTCTGCTCCTTGGTGCCGTAGGCGTGCCAGCCGTACTCGACGGTGGCGTGGATGCGCAGGGTGACTTCGTCGCCGGGCTTCGCCGTCGCGGGCGAGAACTCGGCCTTCACCTGGAACTTGTCCTGCGCGAGCGCCGCGGTGGGCAGCGCCAACAGCAGGGTCGCCAGCACGGCGAACGACGACAACCAACTGAGTCGTGGGTGCATTGGGGGCGGGGATGATACGAGCCTCCGCGCAGACGATCCCTCGGGAATCTGCGCGCGACCCTCCTTGCATTCCGGAACGATCGTTCTACATTCTCGGCCGGCCATGGCCCGCCACAAGGAATTCGACGTCGACGACGCCCTGCACCATGCCCTCGACGTGTTCTGGCAGCGGGGCTACGACGCCACCTCGGTCGGCGATCTGGTCGATGCCATGGGCATCCAGCGCGCCAGCATCTACGGCACCTTCGGCGACAAGCACTCGCTCTACCTGCGGGCCCTGAACGCCTACCAGGTGCGCGCCATGGCCGGACTCGAGCAGCAACTGCTCGGCGCGGAACGTGCGATCGCGGCGCTGCGCGACTTCGTGCTGGGCGCCGCCGAGACCGCGGCCGGTCGCCAGGGCAAACGCGGCTGCTTCTGCGTCAACGCCAATGTCGAGATGGCGCCGCACGACGACGCCGTGCGTGAGCAGTTGCGTGACCACGGCGACCGTTTGGAGCAGCTGCTCGCGAAGACCCTCGACCGCGCCAAGGCCCAGGGCGATCTGCCCGCCAACGCCGACTGCAAGCAGCTCGCGTCGTTCGTGTTCGCGACCGTGATCGGCATCAACGTGCTCGGCAAACAGCGCGCCGGCAAGGAACGTCTGCTCGCCGTCGCCAACCAGGCGCTCGCCGCGCTCGCGGCCTGACCGGTCGACGGCGCGTTCACGGCGCAGTGATCCACGCGCCGCGCCGCCACCGTTATCGTGCCGGCGTGCTCGACGAAACGACCCGCGAACTGTTGCGACGCGCCAACCTGGCCCGACGCGACGGCCGTCGCGATGCCGTCGCCGAGGCCGCGCTCGAGCGGGCGTTCGGCTGCAGTCGGCGGCTGGCGGTCTACGGCACGCTGGCGCCGGGCCGCGAGAACCACCACGAACTGAGCGATTGCGCCGGGGACTGGTCGATCGGCGTAGTGCACGGCCACCTGGCGCTGCATGCGTATCCGCTGCTCACCCCCGATCCGGCGGGCCCGGCAGTCGCGGTGGCCGTGCTGGTGGGCGACGACCTGCGCGATCACTGGCCGCGCCTCGACGCGTTCGAAGGCGACGACTATGTGCGCGTGCTCGTCGAAGTGCGGCGCCCGGACGACCCATCGACGGTCGCCAACCTCTACGCGTCGCGCTGACCCGAACCGCGGCGCGACGTTTCCGGCCCCGACTTGCCCCCTCCTCGCACACATGCAGTTGCCGAATCGGCAACTCATCGAGGAGGAAGGACATGGCAGCGGTTCGTAGGGGTTCCCCAGCAGCAGGTGCGCGGCGACGCGCGGTGTTCACAACCGATCACGTGGTTCGCGCGCCGCATCTCGTGCTGCGCACTGTGGCGTGCGATCGAAAATCTGCACTCACAACAAGAGGTGATGAAGGCACTAGCGATCGCTCTCCCGAAAGCACTCAAGCGACCACCGGGTTTCGACGAAGGCTCTCAATGCACGCTGCCCGCTGTCGCGAGCAGCACTCGGACAACTCAGTGGGGCTTCTGCCTCGCGACGCGGCTCGCCCCCGCGCCACCAAAGGCAGAAGCAGGAGGATCGCAAGATGAACCTGCTCAGAGAGGTCGTCGGCTGCACAGCCGTCGCAGTGGTGGCAATCGCGGGCGTAGCGCAGGGCGGGCCGAACTTCGGGCCGCCCTCGATCCTGCAAGCCGTGTTCATGGTCGGCCCGGACGTCGCGGCCGATGATCTCAACGGCGACGGCGTCGTCGACATCGTGCAGGCCAACCCGGGTTTCGCGCTGGGCACCAACTTCGTCAGCTTCCGCGCCAAACTGCTCGAACGCGACGGAGTGTCGTTCGCGGACGTCAGCGGGGCCACTCCTGCCGGTCCACCCTCCCTTGCCGCTTCGGCGCGCATCGCCACCGGCGACTTCAACGAAGACGGCTTCGCCGACGTCGCGTCGATGACCCTGAGCCTCGCGCTCGGCCTCGCGCTCAACTCCGGACAGTCGGCGACGGTGTCGGGCTTCGGTTCCAGCACGCTGATCGACGACCTCACGCGGGTGTTCCTGGTGCCGTGGCCGGTCGTGCTGCACCTGCCGGTGTTCGAGGTCGCCGACTTCGACGCCGACGGTCACCTCGACATGCTGCTCGGTCCGGTGCTCGCCGATCACCTCAGCCAGAGCATCACCTCGCCGGGGATGTTCCTCTACTTCGGGCGCGGTGACGGCACCTTCGAACCCGCGGTGCAGATGGCGCTACCCAGCGCGCCGGTCGACGCCGACTGGGTCGATTGGGATGCCGACGGCACCTGCGAGACGCTGATCGTGCTCGGCCAGGTCGCGCCCAACGCGACCTCACACGCCTCGGATCTGACCCGCTACCGCTTCGCCAACCGCGTCGTGCAGCAGGTCGGCCCGACCCAGCCGACGGGCACGTCGATGTACGTCACCTCGCTGGCGCATGCGTTCGGCGGACCGCTGATGGGGGGTCAACACGCCTACTTCCTGACCGGTCACTCGTTGCCGACCACCTGGATCATGCAGCCCGAACTCAGCGTCGTCGAAGTCGACCCGCAGGGCGCGGTGATCGCGACCAACGCCGTGACGCTGCCGGCCAGTGTCGCAACCGTGCTCAACGGCGACCTGCAGGCCGCGCACGTCGCCGACTTCGACGGCGACGGCAACCTGGACCTCGTCGCGCTGCATGCGCAGCGGGCCCTGGCCGCCGGCGCACTGGTCTGGGTCATGGGGCCATTCGACCCGCTCGGCGCGAACGCGGGTGTCCACGTGACGAGCCTCGGTGTGTTCGCCGATACGCGCAACGCGCCGCCCGCCAACGGACCCGGCTTCTTGTCCAACTGGCAGCCGAACCTGAGTTCACCCAGGTCGATCACGATCACCGACCTCGATCACGACCAGATGCCGGACCTGTTGATCGGCAGCCTGATGATCGTGACCGCGACGGCGACGCAGATCGTGTCCGCGACGTTGCACAACCAGGCATCGGGCAGCAGCGGCCCAGGTCGCGGTCACGTGCGCGTGGTCGGCCCGGCGCGCCCGACGCCGAGCGCGTTGTTGCCGCGGTGCGGCACCAGCGGCGGCTCACCGGTGCTCGGCAACGCCAACTTCGCGATCACCTTGAGCGACGCGCCGCGCGACTGCCTGGTCGGCCTGATGGCCGGAGGCATCCCGGCGACGTTCAACGCGCACGGCCTGTCGTTCGTGTTCGTGCCCGAACAGTACGGCGCGCTCGCCTGGTTGCACTCCGCTGCGGAAGGTGCGAGCCGCGCCAGCTACTCCCTGCCCGTGCCCAACGACGCGGGCCTGCTCGGCATGGTCGCCTACTTCCAGTGGCTGACGTACGACGCCAACGCCAACGACCCCTACCCGCTCTACAACAGCAGCGCACTCGAGATCGAACTCGGTCTGGCCCAGTAGCGGCGGCGTCGCACGCCGTGCGCTACAACGTGCGGCATGCCGCTCTCGTCCACCGCCTTCGAACCGTCACCTGAACGCCGCGTGTTCTGCAATCGCACGCTGAACATGCGGTCGATCGCGGTCGTCGGCTTCGACATGGACTACACGCTGGTCCACTACGACGTCACTGCGTGGGAAGAACGCGCCTTCGCCCACGTGCAACAGCGACTGCTCGCGGCCGGCCACCCGGTGCAGTCGATGCGCTTCGACGCGGAACGTTTCGCGCGCGGCCTGGTGCTCGACCTGCAGCGCGGCAATCTGGTCAAGGCCAACCGCTTCGGCTACGTCACGCAGGCGGCGCACGGCATGCAGATGCTGGCCCACGACGCGCAGCGCGCGGCCTACAGCCAGGTCTGGGTCGATCTCGCCGAACCGCGTTGGGTGTTCCTCAACACGCTGTTCTCGCTGTCCGAGGCGTGCCTCTACGCGCAGCTCGTCGACCTGCTCGACGCCGGCCGGATGCCGGGGCTCGACTACGGCAGCCTCTATCAACTGGTCGGCAAGACCATGGATGCCGCGCACCTCGAAGGGGAACTCAAGGCCGAGATCATCGCCGACCCCGAGCGCTTCGTCGCTCTCGACCCCGAACTGCCGCGTGCGCTGCTCGACCTGCAGCAGGCGGGCAAGAAGCTGTTCCTGGCCACCAACTCCGAGTGGCACTACACGCAGGCGATGATGCAGTACGCGTTCGACCGCCACCTGCCCGGCGGCTCGTGGCGCGACCTGTTCACGCTGGTGATCGCACAAGCGCGCAAACCGGGCTTCTTCGACGGCACCGCGCCATTCGCGGAGATCCTCGACGCCGCGGGCACCGAACGGCCGCTGCAAGGGCCGCTGCAGTCGGGCGGCGTCTACCGCGGCGGCAACGCCCAGACGGTGCAGGACTTCTTCGGCTGCGGCGGCGAGTCGATCCTCTATGTCGGCGATCACGTCTATGCCGACGTGCACGTCAGCAGCCAGATCCGGCGCTGGCGCACGGCGATGATCCTGCGTGAACTCGAGCACGAGGTGCGCGACGAACGCGCGTTCGCGGCCACCCAGGTGGCCCTGCACGATCGCATGGCGGCGAAGGAACGGCTCGACCACCAGCAGGCCGTGCTGCGGCTGGCGCTACAGCGTGCCGGCGCCGGCGAAGCGTTGCCCGAAGGCGTCGCCGGCAGCACCCCCGAACTGCAGGAGCGGCTGCGGCTGCTGCGCCGCGACATCGAGGCACTCGATGCGCAGATCGCACCGCTGGCCAGGGCGGCGGGCCAGCTCGGCCACCCGCTCTGGGGGCCGTTGATGCGCGCTGGCAACGACAAGAGCCGCCTCGCCCGGCAGATCGAGGGCCACGCCGACGTCTACACGTCGCGCGTCTCCAACTTCCTGCGGCTGACTCCCTTCGGCTATCTGCGGGCGGTGCGGGGCAGCCTGCCGCACGACTCCTTCACCGAACCGCCGGCGAGCGCCGAAGCAGTGCCAGGAGGCAGCTGACCTGCCCCCGCCGAACTGTTATCCTGCGCCGCCGATGTCCGCCCTGCGCACCTACCTGGCACTGGCACTCCTGCCCCTGATGGGCCAGGGACCGACCAAGACCAGCTTCTCGGTGCTGGCCAGCTTCGACTACACCGAAGGCATGAAGCTGCCCAAGGAAGTCACCGACCTCGACGAGGTCGAGGTCACGATCTCGGGCTTCATGCGCCGCGAGGTCCCCGGCGGCTCGGCGGTCAACCAGTTCATGCTGGTCAACGACGCCTGCGGCTGCACCGGCACCCCCAAACTCAACGAGATCGTGTTCTGCACCCTTCCCGACGGCGTCACCATGGACGTCAAGGTCGGCATCGTGACCGTGACCGGCAAGCTCTACGTCGGCGAAGAGAAGGAAGACGGCGTCGTCATCATGATCTATCAGATGGACGCCGACACCGTGAAGTGAACGGTGACCGACGCCGTATCCGCCCCTCGCCGAACCGATCGCGTGAAGCACATCCATCTGCTGTTGTTGCTGGCCGTGGCGTCGCCACTGCTGGCCTTGTGGCCCCAGGATCCGGATCCTTGGATCAAGGAAGTCGATCGGGCCTGCACCGCGTCGCGTTACGGCATGCGGCTCGCTGCCGGGCGCAAGGTCGCGCAGGCTGGCGGCGCCGCCGTGCCGGCGCTGCGGCAGTGGGAGCAGAAGAACGGCCGGGCGGCCGTGCCGGCGATCCTGGTCGAGTCGATCGCCGACGCCAACACCACCGACGATGCCGTGATCGAGCTGCTGGTCGAGTGGACGATCGATCGCGACTTCTTCTGGCGCGGCCAGTCGATGCGCGGCCTGGCCAACCGCGCGGCCGACCTGCCCAAGCACCGCGCCGCCCTCGAGAAACTGTTCTCCGATCACCACGACGACGTCGCCTGGTTGACCCGCACCCACGCTCGCTTCGGCTCGGTGATGCTCGGCAACGAGAACGTGCTGAAGCTGCCCGAACGGGACCCGCGGGCCACGCCCAAGCTGACCGCGCTGCTGCTGGCCAAGGGCCGCGCCGTGCCGCTGCAGCCGTTGCTCGACGCCCTCGGCGACGAACGCACCTTCCTCGGTGACCCGTGGGGCAAACGCCTGGGTCAGGACGCCAACCGGGCGCTGCGCACCTGGCTCGGCGACGACTACCCCGGCGGCGGCGAGGCCTTCGACGACAAAGCCGATGCGGTGGCACAGCTGACCGCCGCCGCCCGCAAGAAGTCGGGCCAGGACCTGCGCGAGCCCGCCATCCTCGAGGACCCGGACGTCACCTTCGCGGGCGGGTTCGAAGTGCTGTCGTGCAAGTTCGGTGATCAGTTCGTGCGCTGGACGGCACAAGGCAAGCTCTACCTCGGCCTCGATGCCGCGGAGGCAGTGCCGTTGCCCGCGGCGACCTGGCAGCAACTCGACGAGGACCGTCGCGTCCTGCAACTCGACGAGAACCTGGGTGTGGTGGTCTGCGACAGCATGCGAATCCAGTGGCAGGATCCGGCCACGCACTCCAAGATCGCGCCCGGCGCGCTGCCGGCGACCGCCGGTGACTGGCTCAAGCAATTGGCCGGTGCGATCGATGAGAGCGGTGCAACCGCCTTCGCCGAAGCCATGCGCAGCGGCCTGTTGCAGTTCTCACCGCGCTGACCTGGAGACCCCGAACCGATGTGTGGCATCATCGCCGTCCTGCAACGGCGCAGCGATCGACCTGCCCCTGTGATCCGCGATCTGCTCGACCTCGCCGAGCGCGCGGACGACGCGTTCGGCGCCATTCCGGATCTCGCGGCCATCGCCACCGCCGGCGCGGCCCTCGGTGAACTGGACATCAAGCTGCGCGGCGCCGCCGGCACGTGGGCGCTGTTGCAACACCCGGACGCGAGGCTCGGCCTGGCAGCGCAACTCGACCGGCTGCATGCGCGCGTCGAAGCCTTCGAACAGTCCCTCGATCGCGAACCCGCCACCGGCGCGCCCGACGCGGCCGTGGAGGCACGCAACGCCGCCCTGCTGCATCTGAAGGACTGTCTGTGGGCAGTCCGTTGCGACCGCCTGCCGCACGCGGCGGCCGTGTTGGCACTCGCTGGCAGCGAACCGCCGCCCCACCGCGCCGCCGCGACCGCGTGGTCGAGTCTGGCGATGGCGTTCTCGGCGCTCGACCGGCTCGAGGTGCGCGGCCGGGACTCGGCCGGCATCAGCCTCGTCGTCACCGGCGTCGACCTCGCCGACGCAGCCATCGCCGGCCTGCTGGCGGCGCGCGCCGACGACCCGCTGTGTCGCAACGCCGCGGTGCGCTGCAGCGACGGCGCGCTGGTGTTCGTCTACAAACACTCGGCCGAGATCGGCGAACTCGGCGACAACGTGCGGGCGCTGCGCGAGAGCGTGCAGGCCGATGCGCTGCTGACCGCGGCGCTGCGGCAACCGTCGTGTGAGGCCCTGGTGCTCGGCCACACGCGCTGGGCCAGCGTCGGCATCATCAGCGAACCGAATGCGCATCCGCTCGACGAACGGCAGACCGAACCGACCGACGGGCCGCTGGTGCTAGGGGTTCTCAACGGCGACGTCGACAACCACCACGACCTGATCGAACGCCACGGCCTGCGTCTGCACGAGGCGATCACCACCGACGCCAAGGTGATCCCGACGCTGGTGTCGCGCGCGATGGCGGGCGGCCACGACCTCGACACCGCCTTCCTGCGCACGGTCGCGACGTTCGAGGGTTCGGTGGCGATCGGCGCCGCCACCACACGCCAACCCGGCCGACTGGCCCTGTCGCTGCGCGGCTCGGGCCAGGCGCTCTACGTCGGCTGTGCTCCGGACCTGTTCGTGGTCGCGAGCGAACCCTACGGCGTGATCGAGGCCTGCTCGACCTATCTGCGCCTCGACGGTGAGACGCCGGGCAACCCCGGCAATCCGTCGGCATCGCGCGGCCAGGTCGTGATCCTCGACCGGCAACACGCCGGTGAAGTCGCCGGCATCTCGCGGTGCGCGTTCGACGGCACCGCGCTGCCGGTGACCAACCGCGATCTCAAACAGGCCGCCGTCACCACCCGCGACATCGACCGCGGCACGTTCCGCCACTACCTGCTCAAGGAGATCACGCAGGCGCCGTCGTCGCTGCAGAAGACCCTGCGCGGCCGCATCGTGCGCGTCGGCGATCGGCTGCAGGTTGCCCTGCCCGAGAACTCGCTACCGCAAGCGGTGACGAGCGGTCTGGGCGCCGGCCGGTTTCGCCACGCGCTGGTGATCGGCCAGGGCACCGCCGCCGTCGCCGGTCAGGCCGTCGCCGCGGCCATGAGCGACGCGCTCGCCGACACCGCGATCGCCGTGCGCGCGTTGCCGGCCACCGAACTGTCGGGTTTCGGGCTGCGCGACGACATGCGCGACACGTTGATCGTCGCGATCTCGCAGTCGGGCACGACCACCGACACCAACCGCACGGTGGACCTCGCGCGCGCGCGCGGCGCGACCGTTCTCGCGATCGTCAACCGGCGCGGCAGCGACCTCTGCGACAAGGCCGACGGCGTGCTGTTCACCAGCGACGGCCGGGACGTCGAGATGAGCGTCGCCAGCACCAAGGCGTTCTACGCGCAGTGCGCGGCGGGACAGCTGCTGGCCCTGGCCTTGGCGCGCGCCGCCGGCAGCAACGACGACGCGGCCGAGCACGAACTGCTGACCGCGCTGCTGGAGTTGCCCGTGGCGATGCAGCAGGTGCTCGCGCAGGACGAGGCGATCGGGGCGATCGCGCGGCGGCTGGTGCCGGCCAAGCGTTACTGGGCGCTGGTCGGCAACGGCAAGAACCGGGTCGCGGCTGCCGAGATCCGGATCAAGCTCAGTGAGCTCTGCTACAAGTCGATCGCCTGCGACGCGACCGAGGACAAGAAGCACATCGACCTGTCGTCGGAGCCGTTGATCCTGGTGTGCGCCGCCGGCGCGACCGGTTCGCTCGCCGACGACGTCGCCAAGGAAGTGGCGATCTATCAGGCCCACAAGGCGACCCCGATCGTGATCGTGACCGCCGGTGAGACGCGCTTCGCCGCGGCCGCCGCGACGATCGAGGTGCCCCAGGTGGCGCCGGCCCTCGCCTACGTGCTGTCGACGATGGCGGGCCACCTGTTCGGCTATCGCGCCGCGCTCGCCATCGACGAGTCGGCGCGGCCGCTGCGGCAGATGCGCGCCGCGATCGAGGACATCTTCGGCGAACAGGCTTCGAGCGACGACGCGCTCGACCAGCTGCGGCCGCAGCTGCAGGCGCCGTGGAAGGTGTTCCGCAAGGAACTGCTGCTCGGCCGCTACGACGGCACGCTCGAGGCGCGCACCGCCGCACGCCTGGTGTCGCTCGGCAACTACGCGCTCGGGCTCACGCCGCTCGACGTGTTCGCGGTCGAGTTCGGCGAACCCGGCACCCCGGGCGTCGTCGTCGATCGGCTCACCGAAGAACTCACCGCCTCGATCGATCAACTGACGCGCCCGGTCGACGCGATCAAGCACCAGGCCAAGACGGTCACCGTCGGCATTTCACGCGCCGACGAGGCGCTGCTGTCGGTGCCGTTGGTGCACGCGGTGATGGCCGCCGGCGCTGTGCGCGACCGCTTGGGTTACCGCGACCTGCGCACCCTGGCCGGGCTCGACCCCGCCGTCGAAGCCGTGCTCGGCAGCACGCGCTACGCGATCGAAGGCGACCTCGACACGGGCACCGCGACGATCCGCGTCGTCGACCAGCAGGGCGTCGCCAGCAACCTGCCGTCGCGCACCGCAACCAACCCGGCGCTGCGCGGCACCAAACACCTGGTCGCGACCGAGCGCCAGTGCCTCGTGGCACAAGGGCGCAGCGACGACCGCACCGTGATCCTGGTACCCGAGGTCGATCAGCACCGCACCGTCGGCATCACCCTGCTGCACGTGCGCTTTCGCGAACACCTGCCGGCCGGCACCCTGCGCGGCGTGCTCGGCGGCTACCGCAACCGCTACGCGGCCCTTGCCGACGCGGTCATGGAGACCGAACCGGACTTCGACGAGCGGGTGCTCGCGTCGCGCCGCGTGATCGAATTGCTGTGTGAGCCGGTGTCGCGCCTCGCCGACCTGTGGCGCCAGGGCAAGAGCCGCATCTGACTCGGCCCGACGAAAGCGGGGGCCGGTTGCCGGGAATCCTGCCAGCCCCGATCATCACCGCCCATGTCCGCGGCAGCCCCAGGACCCAACGAGCCCACGCGGGAACTGTCGCGTGCGTTCGAGATCGCCGCGCGGCTGGGTGGCCTGCCGGCAAACCTTCGCGAAATCGCCCTGCAGACCGCGGTCGGCAGCGATCAGATCCTGGAGCGTTCCATTCGCGACTTGCTGCGCGCCGGGCCTTCGCCGCTCGCGCCCGCGAACCGGCAGCCCGCATCGACCCACCACGCCACCGCCGACTTCGGTCGTTACCTGCTGTGTGAGCGACTCGGCGAAGGCGCGATGGGTGTGGTGCACCGCGCGGTCCACGTCGACACCGGCCGTTCGGTGGCGCTCAAACTGCTGCGCGGCGGCAGCGCTTCGGAGGCGGTGCTGCGGCGCTTCCGCAGCGAACTGACCATGCTGGCGCGACTGCGCCACCCCGGCATCGTCGACGTGCTCGATGCCGGCCATGCCGAAAGCGACACCGGCCGCGAGCCGTTCCTGGTGATGGAACTGGTCGAGGGGCCGCCGCTCCTGGCCGGCGCCGACCTGCTGCAGCTCGACCTGCGCGCGCGCGTCGACCTCGTCATCAGCCTGTGTGACGCGACCGCCCACGCCCATCGTCGCGGCGTGATCCACCGCGACCTCAAGCCCGAGAACGTGCGCCTCGACGTCGAGGTCGACCCGCCGCGGGCCCGCATCCTGGACTTCGGCGTCGCCACGCCGGCCGCGACGGTCGCCAGCGTGACCGCGAACGTCGTCGGCACGTTCGGCTACATGGCGCCAGAACAACTCGACGGCGACGTCGATCTGCGTTCCGACGTGTTCGGCCTGGGTGCGATCGCCTACGAGTTGCTGACCGGCAGACAAGCCGTGCCGGCGCGCGGCCTGCAGCTGGCGGATGCGCTGCGCCTCACCCGTTCTCACACGCCGGCGCCGGCGGACCGGGTGGCGGCACACATCGACGCCGACCTCGCCGCCGTGCTGGCCAAGGCGTTGGCCCACGACCCCGAACGCCGCTACTCGTCCGCCGATCAGTTCGGCGCCGATCTGCAACGCTGGCTGGCCGGAGAACCCGTGCAGGCGCGCGACCGCACGGCCGTGTACGTGCTGTCGAAGTTCGTGCGGCGCCACCGCCTGTTGACCGGGCTGGCCGGCGGGCTGTTGGTGGCCGCTTCACTGAGCGTCGCCATCGCGATCGGCGGCTACCGCAGCGCGAACGCCGCCAACCGCGACCTGCTCACGCTGCTCGACGGCACCCTCGAAGAACTGCGCAACATCACCCACAACGGCGGTCGCCCGACCTCGTTGCCGGACGAACTGGGCAACACCGTGCGACGCATGATCGAGCGCGCCCCGCAAGACCTGGCGGTGCGTCGCATCCAGGCCGAGTTGCTGCACCTGCAGAGCGATCTGTCCCGCGCCAACGGCCAGCTCGACCAGGCCCTCGCTCAGCGTCGGGATCTGTTGCGCGTCAGTGAAGAGCTGGCGACGGACGACCCGGGCATCGACCACCTGCGGCTGCAGGCGGTGGCCCATGTGCTGGTCGGCGACATCCTCAAGGAGACCGCCAACGGCCCCTTCCCGACCGAGGTCGCCGATCACTACCGGGTGGCCCACGAGCTGTTCGAGCGGGTCGTCGAGATCGATCCCCAGGCGCGACGACCGCGCGACGACCTGGGCCACAGCTGCCTGCGCCTGGCGTTCCTCGAAGGGGCAACCGGCAACGGCGACGCCGCCTGGGACTGGGTGTCGCGCGCCGAACCCGTGGTCGCCGGGCTCGCGACCGACTTCCCCGACCATCCGTACACCCACGGGCTGATGCGCGAGTTCTTCGTCGTCAGCGCCAACCTGCAGCAGCAGACCGGGCAGGCCCCGGCGCTGCCGCTGCTGACCGCACCGATTCTCGAGAACATCCGCGCCGCCCGCCGCCGCGATCCCGACAACCTGATGATGCTGTTGCTGCACATGTCGGCGGCGCGCGGCCACGCGCTGGTCCTGTCGACGCGAGGCGAGGACGCAAAGGCGGCTGGGCTTCTCGACGAAGCGGACACCATCGCCGAACAGCTCGGCAAGCACTACCCGCGCAGTTGGTCGTCGCACGACGAGATCCTGATGCTGCGCATCGACCAGGCGATGTTCGAACTGGAACAGCCCAACGTCAACGCAGCCCTGCGTCGGCTCTACGGCGCCACGAGCGAACTGCTGCAGATCGTGAACTTGCGCGAGTTGCCGCACCTCGACAACCGCCTGCACCGATTCGGAACCAGCGTCATGGCGTGCCTGTGCGCGCTCGAACCGCTCGACGCGGCGGACCGCGCGAGCGCCGTGGCCACCGCCGGCCTGCTGCAGTCGGGCTTGGGTCTGCTGGTCTCCCAACTGCCGCGCGATCACGACTTGCGCATCGTCGAGGCCTGGCTGGCAGCGGTCGCCGGCAGCAGCGCCGACGCCGAGCGGGCGCGGGCACTGTTCCGCAAAGCGCGGGCCCAGGGCTGGTACGACGACCGCCTCTGGTTGGCGGAGATCCAGCTGCACGAGCGCTGCGGCGAACTGGAAGCGGCACGAACCCTGCTCGATGCCCCGCCTGCCGCGATCGGCGAGCGGGTGTCGGCCGCGCTGCCCCACACCCGCAGTCGACTCGCCCGCTGAGCGTTGCGGCACGCCGCGAGGGCCTGCCGGGGATTCCAGCCTGCGGCGCTGACTCGGCGCCGCGCTTCCTTATCCTCACCGGCATGCCCGTTCCGTTGATCGATCTGACTCGTGACAAGGCCCAGCTCGCCGAGATCGAAGCCGCCGTGGTGCGCGTGATCCGCAGCGGCCACTACATCCTCGGCCCCGAAGTCGAGAACCTCGAGCGTGAGCTGTGCGCCTACCTCGGCGTGAACCACGCCATCACCATGTCGTCGGGCACCGACGCGCTGCTCGCGCCGCTGATGGCGCTCGGCATCGGCCCCGGCGACGAGGTCGTGTTGCCGACCTACTCGTTCTTCGCGACCGCCGGCGTGGTCGCGCGCACCGGCGCCCGGCCGGTGTTCGTCGACGTCGACCCGACCTTCCTGAACATCGACCCCGAACAGCTCGAGAAGGCGCTCGCCGGCTGCAAACGACCCAAGGCGGTGATGGCCGTGCACCTGTTCGGCGCCTCGTTCGACGTCGACGCGGTGCTGAAGATCTGCCGCAAGTTCTCGGTGCCGCTGATCGAGGACGCGGCCCAGGCGATCGGCACCAAACGCGGCGGCCGCATGGCCGGCGGTGACGGCTTGTGCGCAGGCTGGTCGACGTTCCCGACCAAGAACATGGGCGGCATCGGCGACGGCGGTTTCCTGACCACCAACGATGCCGAGTTCGCGGCGCAATGCCGGCTGCTGCGCAATCACGGCATGACCGCGCAATACGAACACCACGTCGTCGGCGGCAACTTCCGCATGGACGCGATCCAGGCCGCCGCGCTGCGCGTGCGCCTGCGCAACATCGAGGCGATCACCGAGCAACGGCGCGAGAACGCGGCGCGTTACCGCCGCCTGTTCGCCGACGCCAACCTGACCGAGTGGGCGACGCTGCCGACCGACGTCGATCGGCACGCCTACCACCAGTTCGTGCTGCGTGTGCCCGCGGCGCAACGCGACAGCGCCATCGCGCACCTGCGCCAGCAGGGCATCGGCTGCGCGGTCTACTATCCGCTGCCGTTCCACCGCCAGCCCTGCTTCGCGTATCTGGGGGCCGACCCCAAGGACTTCCCGGTCGCCGAGGAGGCCGCGGCGACGACCCTGGCGCTGCCGATCTTCCAGGGCCTGACCGAGGGTGAGCAGATGGACGTCGTCGGCGCGCTGGCGAAGTTCGCGCTGCAGCGGCGCTAGCCCGGACGCGCGAATAAACCCGGCGACGCGCTTGACGGCCTGCGCGCCGCCAGCAATCCTGCGTCCTCCGCTGGAGGAGCGGTCGCGATCAGTAACCGATGCCCAGGGTGACGAACCCGTCTGCAGCACCGGCGAAAGGCGACGACCGCCGAAACCGGCTTCGCGCTCGTCTGCGGGGTCGGTTGGACACTGGGTCTAAACACCCGTGTCTGTCGCGTCGGTAACCACCGTCGCGGCGTGCCAGGAGCGCCTTGTCGACGTGAACGGGTCTCCGGTGGTTGTTCCCGAATCGGGGACGATCGCACCAGGAGCTCAACCGTGACCCACACCGACCCGCAGGCCGCCCAGAGGGCCGCCACCCAGAAGGCTCGCCCCCAGCACATCACACCGACGGCCGCCTGGCTGCTCGATCGCACCGAGTCGCTGTGCCGCGCCGACACCACCACCGGCCGCGAAGACAACGGCCTGCCCGCCCTGCGCTCGCTGTTGCGCGAACTCGGCGCCAGCATCGAGATGCAGCAGGTGGCACCGGGCCGACACAACGTGCTCGCGACCTGGGGCGTGCCGCGGCTGCTGTTCTCGACCCACCTCGACACCGTGCCGCCGTTCCTGCCGCCGCGGCGTCAGGGCGACCTGCTGAGCGGCCGCGGCACCTGTGACGCGAAGGGCCAGATCGCCGCGCAGCTGGGTGCGATCAGCACCCTGCTGCAGCAGGGCTACGAAGGTTTCGCCTGGCTCGGAGTGATCGGCGAGGAGACCGACAGCATTGGCGCGATCGCGTCGCAGGACTTCGCGCCGCAACTCGACACGTGCGTCGCCGCGATCAACGGCGAACCGACCTGCAACCGATTGGCCACCGGCCAGCGCGGCACCCTGCAGCTCAAGCTCTCGACCAAGGGCATCGCCGCGCATTCGGGCACACCCGAGCTCGGCCGATCGGCGATCTGGCCGCTGCTCGACTGGCTGCAGGCACTGCGCCAGCTGCCGACGCACGCCGACGCGGAACTCGGCCCCGAGGTCTGGAACCTCGGCAAGCTGCACGGCGGCGGCGCTCCGAACGTGATCCCGGCCGATGCCGAGGCAATCCTGATGGTGCGTTCCCTGCCCGATTCGGACTTCGAAGACCGGGCGCGCGCGCTGACGCCGGCCGAAGGCAGACTCGAACGCATCGCCTACACGCCGCCCGAGCGCTTCACCAGACTCGCCGGCTTCGAGCACGCGACGGTGACGTTCGGCAGCGACGCCCCGCGCGTGCGCAAGATCATCGGCGGCCAGCGCGTCGTGCTGTGCGGTCCCGGTGACATCAAGGTCGCCCACACCCTCGAAGAACACATCACCGGCCGCGATCTGACCGCCGGCTGCGAACTGCTCGTGCGCATCGCCACGACCCTGCTGCGGAGCCACGCGTCATGATCGTGATGAAGTTCGGCGGCTCATCCGTCGCCAACGCCGCGCGCCTGCAACAGGTCGCAGACCTCGTGGTCAGCGCACGCAACCTGCGCCCGGCAGTGGTGCTGTCGGCGATGGGCAAGACCACCAACGCACTGTTCGCCGCCGCGGTGGCCGCCGAACGCGGCGACGCCGACGCAGCGCTGCGGCTCGCGGGCGAACCGCTCACGAACGCGACGAACGCGGCCGCAGAGCTGCTGTCGGGACCGCACCTGGCGACCTGCAAGAGCGCGTTACAGCAGATGCACGACGAGTTGCAGGTGCTGCTGCGCGGCGTCGCGTTGCTGCGCGAACTGACGCCGCGCACGCGCGACGCCATCGTCGCCCACGGCGAACGCTTCTCCACCACGCTGCTCGCCGCGCTGCTGCGGCAGCGCGGTCTGCCGACGCGTCACGTCGACGCGCGCACGTTCTTGCGCACCGACGACCGCTTCGGCGCGGCGACGCCGCTGCGCCCGGAGATCGCCCGACTGGCCCAGGAGTCCGTCGCGCCGCTGCTGGCCGGCGGTGAGATCGTGGTCACCCAGGGCTACGTCGGCGGCACGCGCGAAGGCCACACCACCACGTTGGGGCGCGGCGGCAGCGACTGGTCCGCGACGCTGCTCGGTGAGGCGCTCGACGCCGAGGAAGTGCAGATCTGGACCGATGTCGAAGGCGTGCTGACGGCCGATCCGCGGTTCGTGTCGGCGGCGCTGCCGATCGCGACGCTGAGCCCCGCCGAAGCCGCCGAGCTCGCCGCGTTCGGCGCCAAGGTGCTGCATCCGGCGACGATCCAACCTGCGGTCGAAGCGCGCATCCCGGTGACGGTGCGCCACACCCAGCGGCCCGAAGGTTACTTCACGACCATCGACCCACGCGTCAGCGGCCACTCGCGCGGCAACGTCGCGGCGCTCGCCTGCCGCGGTCCGGTCACCGTGCTGACCATGACCAGCACACGCATGCTCAACGCCAGCGGTTACCTGGCGCGCCTGTTCGGCGCGTTCGGGCAGCTCGGCATCAGCGTCGACCTGATCGCCACCGCCGAGGTCTCGGTGTCGTGCACGGTCGAACCCGACGCGCCGGTCGAGGCGCTGGCGGCCGCGCTCGCCGGCCACGCCCGCGTCGAGGTGGCCACCGATCGCACCATCGTCGTCGCCGTCGGCGAAGGCCTGCGCCGACTGCCGCGCCTGCTCGAACGCGCCTGCCGCGCGCTCGGTGACGTGACGCCCGAGCTGGTCAGCTTCGGCGGCAACGAACGCAACCTCTCGTTCGTCGTGCCTTCGGCCGCCGCGCCACAGGTCATGCAACAACTGCACGCCGAGTTCTTCGAGCAGGCTGCCGGTCGTGATGCCGACACCGCTGCCGTCGCCGCCGCGGAGATCGACTCATGAGCACCAACACGCGCATCGGTCTGTTCGGCAGGGGCCGCCTTGGCAGCGCCATCGCTGCCGCCGCCGGACCGCAGCTGGCCTGGCAGGTCACGCGCGAAGCGCCGCCCCCGGTGCCGGTGCACGCCGCGATCGAAGCGTCGAGCGGCGCGGTCGTCGCCGAGCGCCTGCAGTGGGCGCTGGAACGGCGCGTGCCGCTGATCGTCGGCAGCACCGGCTGGGACCTTCCCGACCTGCGGGCCACGGTCGGCGATCGCATCGGCGTGGTGCTGGCGCCCAACTTCTCGCTCGGCGTGGCGCTGCTGCGCCGCTTCTCGCTGGCGCTGGCGCGGTTCGCCGCGCTCGACGCGACGCGCGACCCCTACCTGATCGAACACCACCACGCGCGTAAGCACGACGCCCCGTCGGGCACCGCCAAGATGCTGGCGCAGACGTTGCTCGACGGCTGCCCGCGCAAGACCGGGTGGCGGCTCGGTGGCCCGCTGACGGCCGACAGCCTCAGCGTCGCGGTGGTGCGCGCCGGATCGACCTACAGCGAGCATCGTGTCGGCATCGACGCGCCGGCCGAAGTCATCGAACTCACCCACACCGCGCGCAGCGCCGCGGCGTTCGCCGACGGCGCGTTGGCCGCGGCCCGCTGGATCCAAGGACGCTCGGGCGTCTTCACCATGGACGACGTCGCCAAGGACGTGCTCGATCCCCTGTTCGCAGACCTGCACGGAGCCAACTCATGAACCCCACCCGTCCCGTGGCCATCGAAGGCCTGGGCGTCGCGCTGGCGACGCCGTTCACGCCCGACGGCACGCTCGACGTCGCCGCGCTCGCCTCCCTGACCCGCCACGTGGTCGGTGGCGGTGCCGAGTTCGTCGTCGCGCTCGGTTCGACCGGCGAAGCCGCGATGTTGACCGAGACCGAACGTGACCAGGTGGTCACGATCGTGCTCGAACACGCCGGCCCAGCCTCGGTGTTCGTCGGCACCGGCGCCGCGTCGACGGCGCACACGATCGTCTGGACCCGCCGCGCCGCCCAACTCGGCGCGCACGGCGCGCTGGTCGTGGTGCCACCCTACACGCGCCCGACGCAGGCCGGGTTGCTGGCCCACTTCGGCGCGATCGCTGCTGCCGTGCCCGAGCTGCCGCTGATCGCCTACAACGTTCCCGGTCGCACCGCGACCAACCTGCTGCCGGCGACGCTGCAGCAGCTGTGGCGCGAAGCGAACATCGTCGCCGTCAAGGAGTCGTCCGGTGACCTGCAGCAGATCGGCCGCATCGCCGCCGAACTGCCTGCGGGCAAGACGTTGCTCGCCGGCGACGATGCGCTGGCGCTGGCGACGATCGCGGTCGGCGGCAGCGGTCTGGTCTCGGTCGCCGGCAACGCCGTGCCGCGCCCCGTCGCGGACCTCGTCGCCGCGGCGCGCAACGGCGACCTCGACCGCGCCCGCGAGCTGCAGCGCGCGCTGTTGCCCCTGTTCGAAGCGCTCAGCGCCGAACCCAACCCGATCCCGATCAAGACCGCGCTGGCGCTGGTCGGTCTGTGTGAGCCGAGCCTGCGGTTGCCGCTCACCACGGCCGTCGCGGCGACGCGCGATCGCCTGACCGCCGCCCTGCGCACGCTGCGCGCCGAGGTGGTCCATGCCTGAGCCGTCGTTGCACGAGTGGTATTCGCGATCCGACGCCGAACTGAACGGCGACCCCAACTGGACCGGCATGCATCTGCGGCTGCTGCGCGCGCTCGAGAGCGGCGAACTGCGCGCCGCGCAACGCGGCGACGACGGCTTGTGGCAAGCCGTGACCTGGGTCAAACGCGCGATCCTGGTCGGCTTCCGCAACTCGACCATGGCGATGATCGAAGCCGAGCCGGCGCCGTTCTTCGACAAGACCGCCTACCCGGTGCGCAGCTTCACGCTCGACGACAAGGTGCGGCTGGTCCCGGGCGGCTCGTCGATCCGCCGCGGCGCGTTCATCGCTCCAGGTGTGGTGGTGATGCCGCCCGCCTACGTCAACGTCGGCGCCTACGTCGACGCGGGCACCATGATCGACAGCCACGCGCTGGTCGGTTCGTGTGCGCAGATCGGCAAGAACGTGCATCTCTCGGCCGGCGCGCAGATCGGCGGCGTGCTCGAGCCGGCCAACGCCAGCCCGGTGGTGATCGAGGACGACGCCTTCATCGGCGGCCTGTGCGGCGTGTTCGAAGGTGTGGTCGTGCGCGAACGGGCGGTGCTCGCCGCCGGCGTGGTCCTGACCTCGGCGACGATCGTGCACGACCTCGTCAACGGCATCGAACGACGCGGTGAGATCCCGGCCGGCGCCGTGGTGGTGCCGGGCATGCGTCCGGCGCGCGGCGACTTCGCCGAGGCGCGCGGCCTGTCGGTGGCGGCCCCGCTGATCGTCAAGTACCGCGATGAACGCACCGACGCGTCGACGGCGCTCGAGGGCGCGCTGCGCTGATGCCCGCTGCGCTGATGTTGCGCTGCGCTGATGCCGCGGCGCGACGGCGCTACTTGACCGACTTGTAGACGCCTTCGGTGCACTCGGCGATCTGCTTCAGCAGCTGCGACTCGAGCCCGATCGCGATGCAGTGCACCACGACCTGTCGTGTGCGATACCAGCGGCGCACCTCGGCGAGGATGTCGGCCGGGTCGGTGAGCCGGCCGGCGCTCGGCTGCCCATCGGTGAGCAGGTAGATCGTGTCGACCTCGGGGTCGGCGAACGCCGCCTCCAGGCTGTCGAAGATGTTGGTGCCGCCAGCCGGCTGCAGTCGCGCCACTTCCTTGAGGATGTCCTTGCGGTTCTCGGTGTCGAGTCGCCGCAGCTCCTTCCAGATCGGCCGCACCTTGGTCTCGTAGGCGATCAGGTTGCACTGGTGGGTCGCAGGCAACGACTCGAGCACCTGCGCGAGCTGCTTCTTGGCGGCTTCGAGGCGAGTGAACTTCTTGTCGGTGCCGACCTGGGCGCGCATCGAGCCGCTGTGATCGACGAGGAACGCGATCTTGGTGCTGACCAGCGGGATGTCGTAGTAGGCCGAGGTCGCGCCCCCGCCGCTGCCGGTGCTGGTGCGCACGGTCTCCTCGTGCGGCATCACGAACCCCTGCTCACGCGAACGCCACCACGTCTCCCATTCCTTCTTGCTCCAGCAGCGCGTGCCGGTGTGCCTGAACAGCGACTGGGCCAGCTCGTCGGCAAGGCGGCCTTCTTCCTTGTCGACGCGCGCGATCAGCAACGGGATCGACGTCACGTCGCGGAACCTGCCCAGATATCGGTAAGCCGCGGAACGCAGCGGCCACGACTTCGCCGCCAGCGCCTTCTGCGCGGGCACGATCGCGGTGTCGGCGCCGAGTTCGTGCAGCAGCGACAAGCCGACGGTGCGCAGTTCGGGCTCCTTGGCCGAGGCCATCGCCAGCAGGTCACTGCGCCAGGACGGGTCCTTGGCCAACAGCTCGTGCAGACCGATGGCGAGGTCGAGCGAGTCCTTCTTGGGCCGCTTGAGGGCCTTGCGCACCTTGGCCAGCAGCGGCGCGACCGCTTCGGGCGGGGCCTTCTGCAACAGCTCACGCGCCGCTGCGCGGGCGTCGGGGTGCTCGTCTTCGAGACCTTCGCTGACCAGGAACTGCAGCAGCGCCGGGTCCTGCGCCACATGCTCCGCGGCCTCTCGCAGAGCGGTGCGCACCTGCGGCGCGTTGGCCTTCGCCAGCCGCATGATCACGGGATAGAAGTCGGCGTCGCGCACGATCGACAGACCCAGGATCGTGTCGGCGGCGACCTGCGGCGGCACCACCTCGGGCAACTTCTCGACCACGTCGAGCGCCAAGGCCTTGGCGCGATCGTGTCCTTCGACTGCGAGTTGCCGCCAGGCCATCGCCGCCAGCACCAGATCGGTCTCGCGCACGAGGTTGACGCGCGCCAGACTCACGGACGCCACGCCTTGCACGTTGTCGAACAGGCGCAGGTTGGCGACGCGCTCGGTGCCATCGCCCTGGTCGAGCAACGGCACCAGCGCGCGGATCGCCCGGTCGTCCTTGCTGTTCAACAACACCATCGCCACGGTGTCGCGGATCGCGCGCGGACCCGCGGCGTCACCGCCGAGCACGAACTCGACCAGCCGATCGACGCCGCGATCGCCGAGCTGGCGGTAGGTGTCGGTCGCCGACCGCCGCACCGACACCGGCGCGCTCGGTCGCACGATCACGTTCCAGACATCTTCCTCGAGGGCCTTGCGGCGCACCTTGCCGATCGCCTGCAGCACGATGTTGGCGAACGGCTTGTCGCCCGCCTGTTGCAGTTCGCGCCGCAGATAGTCGGTGACCTCGTCGCAGTCGATCTCACCGAGCCACAACAAGGCTCGGTTGCGCTGCGCATCGCCTTTGCCTTCCTTCTTGAACGCCTCGTACTGCTCGATCGCCTTGGCCGCGCGCTCCTGCACCGACTCGGGCTGGCCGGCAGCAGCCGCCGGCTCCTGGGTCCGGACGAGGCACGAAGGCCCGCCGGCCAGGGCGGCCAAGAACACCAGGGCGATCTTCTGCACGAATCGGTCGCGGGGAGGGGAGGGGCCGGACCATGGTAGCGCCGCGCGACAACCCCTCTAGCCCCGAGCGCCGATTGCCGCGCCGACCTCGCAACGCGCTGTTTCGCTGCGTAGTCCACCGCCATGCGCCGCCCCGCCGTCCGGTTCTTCTCGAGCCTCCTGCTGGTCGCCGTCGTCCACGGCGCCGCGTTCGTGCCGCTGCTGGCGCAGGCCGATCCCGTCGCCAAACCCGGGCCGGTGCCGCCGTTCGACCGGCTGCTCGTCGCCAACAAGAGCGAACACACGCTGTCGATCTTCGACCCGGGCAACAAGCAGGAACTGATCCGCCTGCCCACCGGCGTCGGGCCGCACGAGGTCGCGGTGGCGCCGTCGGGGCGCCTCGCGGTGGTCAGCGACTACGGCGAACAGAAGCCCGGTTCGACCCTGACCGTCGTCGACCTGGTCGCCAACACGGTGGTACGCACGATCGCGTTGACCTTCGTCGAAGGTGACGGTGAGGCGGCGCAGGAGCGCCTGCTGCTGCGTCCGCACGGCCTGCACTTCGTCGCGCCGACTCGGGTGGCCGTGACCAGCGAGAGTTCGCGGCGCCTCGGGATCGTCGACCTCGACACCGGCAAGGTGCTGCACACGTTCGCGACGCCGCAGACGACCATGCACATGGTCGCCGGCGGCGGCGATCCGCAGCTGCTCGCCGCGACCAGCGTGCGCGAAGGCTCGGTGGCGCTGTTCGACCTGCGCCGGACCCCCGTGGCCGCGCCGATCATCATCGCCACCGGCGCCGGCGCCGAAGGCTTGGCCGTACACCCGACGAGCGGTGACGTCTGGGTCGGCAACCGCGCCGCCAACACCCTCTCGATCGTCCAACGCGCCGCCGGCAAGGTGGTCGCGGAACTGCCGACCGGTGACTTCCCGTTCCGCGTCGCGTTCACCGCCGACGGCGCATTCGCACTCGTCAGCTGCGCCGAGGGCGGCGAGGTGTGGATCTTCGACGCAAACAAACGCGAGCGCATCGCCGCGATCGACATCCACGGCGACTCGAGCGAACTCAGCGCCATGCCGATGGGCCTCTGCGTCGACCCCGAGGGCAAACGCTGCTACGTCGCCTGCGGCCGCGGCGAATTCATCGCCGTGCTCGACCTGCAGCAGCGCACCGTCATCGCGCGCCTAGCCGCCGGTCGCGGACCCGACGGCATCGCCTACGCGCGGGTGCAGTAGGGTACGGAACCGGGTACAAACGACAACCGGCCAGCCGCTGCGCGGCTGGCCGGTTGTCGTTTGTACCCGGTTCGGTACCCTACTCAGGCGCTCGAGAACCTGCTGTCGAGCATGCGCCGGGCGGTCTCGCGATAGGTCGAGTCGCTGTCGAGCGCGCCGCTCTGCAGGCGCTGCAGCGCCGCGGCGACGACTTCATCACGGTCACCGTCGTGCTTGCGGGCCTTCTCGGCGAGGCCTTCGACCGCGTTGGCGGTCGCGCGGCTGCTCTCGCTGATGCGCGCTTCGTCGCGAACTGGGGAAACGTCCGCGCCATCGCGCTTGTGCTGGGTCCGCTGCGGCCGGTCGCCGCCGCGTTCGATCCCACCGTTGTTCCCGACGTTCGTGATGTTCATTGGTCAGCCTCTTGGAGTGGCTCGGCAGGGGATCATCGGCAGAAGCATTTCCGACTTGAGAGGCAGGTCTCGAAAAGTGTCGTGGGATGCCTCGCCTCGGTGCGGTCGGGGCGCCGGCAGAACCTGCCGGGGTCGGCAGGATCTGCCGCAGCCCGGGTCGGCAAGAACTGCCAGCGGCAGGCTTTGTGACGGTGATCCGGCGGTACCGAGGGGGCGACGCCGGCGGCCGACCGCTTGGCATGTGCGGTGCTCCTGGTGAGTGGCAGGAAGCGAAGGAGATGAGGCAATGCTGAGCACCGTGCGTGGACATGTCGAGGCGGACCCCATGGGGGTACCCCTGCCCGCGTCCATGAACGCCGGTCGCCCCGATGCCTTCGAGACCGTGCTGCAAGAGCGAATGGTCGCCGATCGGGACAGCTCGCGGCCCGAGCCCGCGCCCCGCGCCGAAGAACAGGCGCCGCCCACCGAAGAGGCCGTGACAACGGCCGAAGAACCGCGCGGGCCGCGTGAGCGCGAAACGGACGAGCCCACCTCGATGGTCGCCGAAGACTCGACGTCGACGGAGTTGCCCGACCAGGCCAGCGGCCGACCGTTCGAAGTCCAGGACACAACCCGACGGGGAGAGGCGGAGCGGCAGGAAACTGCAGGCAAAGGAGCCGACTCTCCCCGCCCTTATTCGCGCGCGGGTGAGCAGGTGCTGGTCACCGTGCTCAATCCCGGCACCACCAGCAGCAACAACCTGCTCGTCGCCGGCGCGAACCCCGGCAACGCGATCGGCGCCGTCGCCGCCGCCAAGGGCACCGGTCAGCCGATGACCCGCGCCGCGGGGCCCGACGCGCAGCTGCCGACCACGCCGCCGCGCAGCCAGGCCGTGACCGCCGGCTACCGCACCAACAACGCTGCGTCGACGCAACTGCTCGAGCAGGCGCGCGACTCGGTGTTCAAGCAGATCCTGCTCAAGCTCAACGACGACGGCGGTGAGATGCGCATGCGTCTGTCGCCGCCCGAGCTCGGCGAGCTCGACCTGCGCCTGTCGGTCACCGCCGGCAACCGCCTGCACCTGGCGATCAGCGCCGAGCGCGACGACATGGCGCACCTGCTGCAACAGCATCTCGACGAGCTCACCAGCTCGCTGCAGAGCGCCGGGCTCGACGTCGCTGGAGCGCACGTCGAAGCGCGCAGTGAAGGCTCGCGCCGCAACCTGCACGACGCCGACTTCGGCGGTGCATCCACCGAAGATCAACGCGAGATCACGAACGTCGGCCAGCCGCGCATGGGCGGTTGGGTGACGGCCGAGGGCCTCGATTACTGGGTTTAGCCACAGGTCTCGAAGGCCACAGGGCACGAAGGAACGTCATGACCACCACCAACGGCATCGGTTCTCTCTCCTCGGGCGGCGGCACCAGCGTGCTGTCGACCGCGCAGACCACCTACAACGACAACCCGTTCCTGAAGCTGCTCACCGAGCAGCTCAAGAACCAGACGCCGCTGGAGCCCGTCGACAACGAGAGCTTCATGAACCAGATGGCGAGCTACACCACGATGCAGGAGCAGCGTGACCTGAACTCGAACATGCTCAAGCTGCTCGACTATCAGGGCGTGCTGGCGCGGGCGCAGGGCCTCGGCCAGGGCAGCGCGCTGCTCGGCAAGGAGGTCTCCTACGCGGGTGAGGAAGGCACCACGGAGACCGGCGAGGTCGAGTCGATCTACATCAACGAGGCCGGCGACATCCGCCTCAAGCTCGACAACGACCGCGACATCGGCATGCGCGAAGTGCTGGGCATCACCCAGTCCGAAGCGACCGCCTGATCCTCGAGTCCCCAGCTCCTCGAGTCCAGACACCGACCCGGCAACCATGGTCAGCACTTCACTCTACACAGGCCTCTCCGGACTGCGCGTCCACCAGTCCTACATCGACGTCATCGGCAACAACCTCGCCAACGTCAGCACGCCGGGCTTCCGCGGCTCGCGACCGACGTTCAGCGATCTGCTGAGCTTCACGGTGCGTTCGGGCGCCGGTCCGAACGGCGACTTCGGCGGCCTCAACCCGCTGCAGATCGGCCACGGCTCGGTGATGTCGACCGTCGACACCAACACCAACCAGGGCACCTTCCAGGACACCGGTCGTTCGATGGACGTCGCGCTGCAGGGCCGCGGCTTCTTCACGCTGACCAACGGCACGCAGAACTTCTACACCCGCGTCGGCACGTTCGGCATCGACGCCAACCGCACGCTCGTCGATCTGCGTTCGGGCCTGCGCGTCGTCGGCACCAGCGGCGGCGACATCTCCGTGCCCGTCTCCGACACGCTGCCGGCGGTGCCGTCGAGCAACGTTCGTTTCCAGGGCAACCTGCCGGCGCGCGTCGGCGGTCCGCTCGAGGAGATCGTGCAGTCGAGCGCGGTGTTCAAGGAAGGCACGCCGGCGACGAAGAGCGCGCTCGCGAGCGGCGCCTCCGCTCCGCAGTTCGACCTGACCTCGCTGGTCAGCTCGGGCAACAAGACGGTGCTGGTCTCGGTCAACGGTGGCGCGCAGCAGACGATCACCTTCAGCCAGGCCAACTTCGGCGCGCCGCCGACGGGTCCCGGCCCGGTCAACGCATCGACCATCGCCAACCTGTTCAGCGGCGTGACCGGCCTGTCGGTCACTGCCGACGACCTCGCCGGCACGATCGACTTCGACACCATCAAGCTCGGCGACAGCGCCAACATCAAGTTCGACGACGGCCCCGGCTCCACCGGCATGCTCGCGGCGATGGGCCTGGACGCGACGCTCGATCGCGGCTCGGAGAGCGTCGCACTGGGCACGACGGACCTCGCGGCGCTGACGGCGCGCAACTCGGCCTACGCGGTCGGTGACCCGATCACGATCAGCGGCACCAACCCCGACGGCACCGCGTTCTCGGACACGTTCGTCTACGGCACCAACGGCACCACGGTGGCCGACCTGATCACCTTCATCAACAACACGCTCGACAACAACCAGGCAACGGCCACGCTCGAAGCCGACGGCAACATCCGCGTCACCGCCGCCAACGCCGGCGAAGCGTCGCTGAGCCTGTTCATCGGCGACGGCGCCGGCACCGCGCGCGTCAACTGGCCCAACTTCACGGTCTCACAGGACGGCACCGGCCCGGACACCGCGGTCACCTCGATCGACGTCGTCGACGCACAGGGCCGCACGCACCCGGTGACGATGACGTTCACGCGCAGCGCCGGTGACCCCACCATCTGGGACCTCAACGCCGAGATCGATCCCAGCGAGGGCACGATCAACCAGGGCTCGATCGGGCAGATCCGCTTCAACGACAACGGTTCGTTCAACGTCATCGGCGGCGGCACCAATACGCTCGCCTTCACCTGGAACGGCATCAGCTCGCAGCAGTCGGTGACCGTCGATCTCGGTTCGTCGGGCCAGTTCGACGGCGTCGCGATGCTCGGCAACGTCGCCACCGTCGCGGCGGTCGACCAGGACGGCTACGGCGTCGGCACCCTGCTCAACGCCGGCTTCAACAACAGCGGCGAACTGGTCGGTTACTACAGCAACGGCCAGAGCCAGGTGCTCGAACAGCTGCGCATCAGCATGTTCAGCAACGAAGGCGGTCTGCTGCGCAGCGGCGACACGATGTTCGTCGAGTCACCCAACAGTGACGACGCCATCGCCACGACCGCCAACGCGGCCGGCGCGGGTTCGGTGCGCGCGGGCCAGCTCGAGAACAGCAACGTCGACATCGCCCAGGAGTTCGTCAACCTGATCGAGGCCCAACGCGGCTTCCAGGCCAACTCGCGCGTGATCACGACCACCGACGAGATCCTCGCCGAACTGATGAACATCGTGAGGTAGTCGTGAGCAGCTACGCCGAACAGAACCTGGTGCGCGGTCTGTCGTTCCTCGCGGAACGCCAGGCGGCGATCGCCAACAACCTCGCCAACGTCGACACGACGAGCTTCAAGCGCCGCGTCGCCATCGCCGAACAGGCGCCCAGCCCGTTCCACGCGATGCTGGCCGAGCAGATGCCGACGATCGCCTACCGCGAGCAATCGGACTTCGGCCGCGGCATCGTGCGTCAGACCGACAACCAGCTCGACGTGGCGCTCGACGCCAACACCTGGATGCGCGTGCAGAACTACGGCGGCGATCAGTTCTATACGCGTAACGGTCAGCTGCAGATCGCCAAGGACGGCCGCCTGATGACCCACGGCGGCGACGCCGTGCTCGACGTCAACGGCAACCCGATCCAACTCGGCGCCGGCGAACTGGCGCCAAGCAAGATCACGATCTCCCCCAACGGCCAGATCCAGGACCCGATCACGGGCCAGACCTGGGGGCCGATCGGCATCGTCAAGGTCGAGAAGGCCGACGGCCTGCAGCCGATCGGCAACGGCCGCTACGTCGACACCCTCAAGCAGGAGCCGGCAGTGGTCGGCGACGGCATGCAGCAGGGCTTCCTCGAAGGCAGCAACGTCGACAGCCTGCAAGAACTCGTCCAGATGATCACGGTCGAACGCAGCTTCGCCGCGACGCAGAAGGCGCTGACCGGAGTCGGCCGCCTGCAAGAGAACATCATCGCCAGCATCCTCAGGTAAGACAGCAATGCTCAAGAGTCTCTACACGACCGCCACGGGCATGAAGGCCCAGCAGACCATGGTGGACATGATCGCGAACAACATCGCGAACGTGAACACGGCCGGCTTCAAGAAGTCGCAGGCGTCCTTCGAGGATCTGTTCTACGTGACGCTGCAGTCGCCGGGCCTGGCGCAGGGCGGCGACGGCGCCCCGGTGCCGATCGGCACGCAGATCGGTTCGGGCACGCGTCTGAACGGCACCACCAAGGTGTTCACGACGGGCACGCTCGAGATCACCGAGCGCCAGCTCGACGTCGCCATCGACGGCGACGGCTTCTTCTCCGTCACGACCCAGAACGGCACCGGCTACACGCGCGACGGCGGCTTCCACGTCAACCGCGACGGCAAGCTGGTCACGGGTCAGGGTTACGTGCTGACCCCCGAGATCACGATCCCGAGCGACGCGCTCGAGATCTCGATCGACCCCTCCGGTCGCGTCTCGGGCCGCACCGCGGGCAGCCCGGACACCTCGACGACGTTCGGCGACATCACCATCCACCGGTTCATCAACCCGTCGGGTCTGCTCGCCGACGGCTCCAACGTGCTGCGTCAGACCGACGCCTCGGGGCCACCCACCACCGGCACGCCCGGCGACAACGGCCTGGGCCTGCTCAAGCAGGGCTTCGTCGAACGCTCGAACGTGCAGATCGTCAACGAGCTCGTCAACCTGATCGTCGCGCAGCGCGCCTACGAGGTGAACAGCCGCGCGATCCAGGCGAGCGACCAGATGCTGCAGACCGCCACCAACATCTCGCGCTGATCGCAGCGCAGTGACCGCAAGAGAAGGAGGAGAGTCATGAACCTGTTCGTTACGTTCGGTCTGTGTGCCGTGTTCGCCAGCGGCGGCGGCAACGGCGGCCACGGCGACGGCGCGCCGGCGGCGAAGCTCGAGATCCGCATCAAGCCGACGGCGATGGTGCGCGGTCTCGACATCCGCATCGGTGACTTCTGCGAGATCCTCCCGTCCGGCCAGATGGCGCTCGAACTCGGCCAGGTCGAGTTCGGCAGGGCGCCGACCCAGGGTTATGCGCGCACCATCGGCCGCACCGAACTGATCCAGGCGATCGCCGGCGCCGGCTACGACCTCGCGAACTTCAAGTTCGAAGGCGCCAGCGAATCCGCGGTGCAATCCGTGGTCGTCGACGTGCCGCCAGCCGACGTGCTCGAAGCCGCCCGCACCTCGCTGCAGGCGCTGCTCGCGCTCGAAGGCGGCGACGTCGAGATCGAGACGCCCAAGGCCGTGCGCAGGATCCAGGCGCCACCGGGTCGCCGCAGCCAGGAGATCGTCGCGCGGGTGCGCGGCGGCAAGACCAGTCCGACCATGGCCGTCGTCGACGTCGAGATCGAGGTCGACGGCGAAGCGCACAAGAAGGTGCCGATCACCTTCAAGCTGACGCGTTACCAGCGCGTGCTCAAGACCGTCGGTCCGATCCGCCAGGGCACCGCGCTCGGTCCGCAGAACCTCGAACTCGTGCGTGAGGCGGTTTCCCAGACCAGCAACCTGCTGCTGTCCGACTTCGCCGCCGTCGACGGCCTCGTCGCCATGCGCGACCTGCAGGGCGACAAGCGCCTGATGCTCGCCGACACCGCGCCCCCGGCAGTGGTGCACAAGGGCGAAATCGTCACCGTGGTGATGACCAACGGTCGCATCAAGGTCACCGCGCGGGCGTTGGCCAATCACGACGCCCCGATCAGCGGCCGCGTCACCTTGACCAACATCGACTCCAAGAAGCAGCTGGTCGGCATCGTCGCCGCACCCGGCCTCGTCGTCCTGCACTGAGGAACCCACCATGCGCCTTCACCAGCTGCTGATCCTGCTCGTCGTGGCCGCTCCTGCGATCGCCCAGAACAACCCTTACGTGCGCGCCGGTGCGCAGGTCGGCGTCATCACCGACCTGCGCGCTCGCAACGTCGGCGACATCCTGACGATCACGATCCAGGAGACGACCACCGTCAAGAACGAGGACAAGGTCGAGCGCCGCAACGACACTTCGTTGGCGGCCCGCCTCGAGGCCTACACGCTCAGCGACAAGACCTTCTCGAGCAGCGCGCTGCCGAGGATCGACATCCGCAAGGAATCGGACTTCGAGGGTGAGTCGAAGCAGAACTCCGGCTCCGACGTGCGCGCCAGCGTCGCCGTGATCGTGGTCGACGTGCAACCGAACGGCAACCTCGTGGTCGCCGGCACGCGCACCGTCACCGTCAACGACGAGTCGCGCACGCTCAAGATCAGCGGGCTGGTGCGCGCTCTCGACGTCACCTCGGAGAACACCGTCGGCAGCGCCCAGGTCGCCGACGCACGCATCTCGATCGCCGGCACCGGCGCCGGCACGCGCCAGGTCACGCGCGGTCCGATCGGCACCCTGTTCGACACCATCATCTGGGCCGCCTGGCCGTTCTGAGCTTCACCATGCGTCACCTCTGCCTTCTTCTCGTGCTCGCCCCGCTGTCGGCTCAGGACCCCGTCCAGGAGCCGCCGGCCGCGGCCGTGGTTCCGAGCGTGACCCCTCCGATCGTGACCGCGCTGCCGCAGGCCGTCGCCTTCAACGCCGCCGGCGAGACCGTGCTGTCGCCGCGCATCAAGCAGATCACCAAGCTGCACAACACGCTGCCGCACAAGTTGACCGGCATCGGCATCGTCACCGGTCTCAAGGGCGGGTCGAGCGACCGGGGCACACGCCTGGCGATGCTCAACATGGTGCGCCGCCTGGGCCTCAACGAGCTGATCCAGGACGTCATCGGCGGCTCGACCACGTTGGTCATGGTCAACGCCGAGTTGCCCGCGTTCGCCAAGGTCGGACAGACGCTCGACGTCGACGTGTCCTCGATCACCGACGCCGTGTCACTGCGCGAAGGCTTCCTGCAGACCTGCGAACTGCGCGGTGTCGACGGTGAGATCTACGCCGTCGCCAGCGGCAAACTCTCGGTGCCGGGGTTCACGGCCGGAACCGACCAGGCCAAGCTCGACAAGAACGCGACCAGCGTCACCGCGACGCTGATGAACAAGACGTTGGTCGTGCGCGACAACCCGAGCAGCTACTTCAGCGAGTCGGGAGCGATCGAGTTCCGGCTCAACAACCCGAGCCCGTTCAACGCAGTGGCGGTCGGCAACGGCATCGCGCGGGCGCTCGAGGGCACCGACGCGAAGGTCTCGGTCGTCGACATGTCGCTGGTGCGCATCGAGCTGCCCGAGCCGCAGCGCCGCGAGGAGAACGCCAACCAGCTGGTCGCGTTCGTCGGCGACGTGCGCGTCGCGGTCGAGAACCCGGCCAAGGTCACGATCGACCAGTCGAGCGGCGTGGTGCTCGCCGGCGAAGGTGTGCTGATCAGCCCCTGCGTCGTCGGCCTCAGCGAGATCACCATCGCGGTCACCACCGACCCCTACGTCTCGCAACCGCTGCCGTTCTCCGACGGCACGACCGAGACCGTCAACCGCACGACGGTCGAAGTGCACGAAGAATCGACCGAGCTCAAGAAGGTCAGCGGCGGCGCCACGGTCGCCGACCTGCTGTCCAACCTGAAGTCCCTCGGCATGACGCCGGCGCAGCTGATCTCGGTGTTCGTCGCCCTGGACAAGGGCGGCTTCCTGCACGCCGACCTCGAGGTGCGCTGATGGACACACTGCGCCTCGAGACCCTGAGCATGCGGCCCAAGAACCCGGCTGACGCCGGCCGCGCCAAGGCGGCCGAGGTCGCCGACACCTTCGAGCAGCTGTTCGTGCGTTCGCTCGTCTCGAGCATGCGCGCGAGCGCGGCGATGGGCGGTGAAGGCGGCATGTTCGGCAGCGGCCCCGGCGCCGACACCTACAGCGACTGGTTCGACGAGAACGTCGCCAAGCAGGTCTCGGCGAGCGGGCGCGTCGGCATCGCCGAAGCGGTGCTCGCCGACATCGAGCGCCACAACCAGCTGACCCCGCAGCCCGCCAAACCCACGAGCGTGCAAGACTGGCGGCCGCTCGACGAGAAGCCCGAACTGAAGGGAGGTTTCGATGATCGCCGTTGATCGCGCCGCGCAACTGGAGCAATCGTTCCACCGCACCATCAACCTGCTCGAGCAGTTGCTGACCGGCATGCAGCAGCGCCGCGCCTCGTGGGCCTCGGCGGTGCCGAGCACCATCGCGCCGTCGGCCGAGCTCGAACAGGTCTCCCGCGCCCTGGCCATCGAAGAACTCTCGCGCGGCGAACTGCTGGCGAAGGTCCTCACCGACCTGCCGGCGGTGCCCCACGTCGACAAGGCCGACCTGCACGTCAACATCAGCCGCATCTGCCAGGCGCTGCCGACGCGTTCGGCCCTCGAACTGCGCCGCGCCGCCGACACCGCCACGCGCCTGGCCAAGCAGGTGCGCATCGAGGTCGCGCTCGGCGAACGCCTGCTGCGGTTCTCGCAGCGCGCCCACGAAGACATGCTCACGTCGCTCACGGGCGGCAAGCAGCAGGAAGGACTCCCCTCGGGCTACGACCGCAACGCGCGTTCGCGCGCCGGTCTCGGCCTCGGCGCTGCCGGCGCGGGCAACCTCGTCGACGGCAGGATTTGAACAGGAGAAGCACGATGAGCTTCGGATTCGGACTCGGTTCTGGTTTGCGCGCACTGACCGCGGCGCGGTTGGGCATGCAGACGTCTGGCAACAACATCGCCAACGCCAACACGCTCGGCTACTCGCGGCAGCGCGTGCTGCTCTCGGCGTCGTTGCCGTACACGATCGCCGGCGGCCATCAGATCGGCAACGGCGTCGACGTCTCGCGCATCGACCGCCTGTTCGACGACGGCCTCGAGCGGCGCCTGCAGCTGCAGGGTTCGCTGCTCGGCGCTGCCGAACTCGACCAATCGCGCTTCGCCGAGATCGAAGGCATCCTGTCGGAACCCGACGGCGGTCTCTCCGAGAGCCTCGCGGGCCTGTTCGGCTCGATCGGCCAGTTGCAGACCGACCCCGCCGACCGCGCGCTGCGCGGCGGTGTGATCCAGGCCGGCAGCGCCCTGAGCCAGGGCTTCCGCCTGATCTCGGACCGCTTCGGCGAACTCGCCGGCAGCACCTTCGACGAAGTGCGCGGCCTCGTGCGCCAGGTCAACGAGGGCGCCGAGGCGATCGCGCGGCTCAACCAGCAGATCACTTCGGCCGAGTCCAACGGCCAGCCGGCCAACGATCTGCGCGACACACGCGCCCAGTTCGTCAAGGAACTCGGCACGTTGCTGGACACGCGCGCGATCGAGCGCCCGTCGGGAAGCGTCGACCTGCTGGTCGGTGGCCACCTGCTGGTCGCCGGTGATCGCGCCTCGGGGCTCGCGGTCGGCCGCGACATCGACGGCAAGACCCGGGTCACGGTCGGCACCTCGACCAACCGGGCCACGATCAGCAACGGCCGCATCGCGGCGCTGCTCCAGCAGGAGTCCACGGGCCTGCCGGGCATCTCCGGCCGCATCGACGACCTGGCGCGCAACCTGATCCTCGAGATGAACCGGCTGCACTCGACCGGCATGCCGCGTTCGGGGCCGTTCACGAGCCTCACGTCGTTCTACGGCGCGGTCGACGGCGACGGCGACGGTCGTGGCGGCGACGAACTGCTGTCGCAGTCGGGCTTCCTGTTCGACGTGCAGGAGGGTGAGCTCGCGATCTCGGTCACCGACCAGGCCACCGGCCAGATGGAACGCACGCGCCTGCACATCGATCCGCGCTCGATGACCCTGGAAGACGTCGCTGCAGCGATCACCAACATCGATCACCTGACCGCTTCGGTCGACCCCACCGGTCGATTGCGCATCGGCAGCGACGCCGGTTACGGCTTCGACTTCTCGCCGCGGCTGGACCCCAACCCCGACAGCGCCGGCACCTTCGGCGGGGCTTTCCCGTCGATCGGCAGCACCGCCAGCGGTCCGTACGACCTGTCCGGCCAGACCTTCCCGGTCACCTTCACCGTGACCACGGGCACCGCCGCGTCGCCGACCACCACCAACATCTCGCTGAGCTCGAACGAGTTCGTCGATCCGACCGCGGTCACCGTCGACGAACTGGTCGCGGCGATCAACTCCGACCTCGGCAGCGCCGGCCAGGCGCTCGCCGTGGGCGGGCGGCTGGTGGTGCAGAGTTCGCAGGGCGGCGCCACGGCGCAGCTGACGTTGGCCAACAGCGGCGCGAGCACCGCCCTGGCAGATCTCGGGTTGAGCACCACGACCGCGCTCGGCCGCGACCACGCGGTCGAGGTCGCCGTCGAAGGCACCTACGGCGGCAGCAGCAACGAACGCTTCACGTTCGTGCCCGCCAGCGATGGCGCCATCGGGCAGACCGACGACCTGCGCGTCAACGTGTTCGACCAGCAAGGTCAGCTGGTGACGACCCTGAACGTCGGCTCGGGTTACGAACCCGGCAAACCGCTGTCCCTGGGCAACGGCATCACGGTTTCGTTCGGCGCAGGTGACCTGTCGGCGACCGACGGCAACGTCTTCGCCGTCGACGCCCTCGCCGACAGCGACACCTCGGATCTGCTGGTCGCGCTCGGCATGAACTCGTTCTTCACGGGTTCGGGCGCCGGCGACATCGCCGTCAACCAGGACCTGCTCGACAACCCCGATCGCCTCGCCGCGGGAATCGGCCTGGCGTCGGGCGACGCCGGCAATCTGACCCGCTTCATGGCGATGCGCTCGAGCAACGTCGACGACCTCGACACCAACACGCTCGAGGACTTCTACGCCGACCTGGTCGGCGACGTCGGCTTCGACGCCGCCGCCGCGACCACGACGCTGAAGTCGCAGCAGCAGCTCATGGCTCAGCTCGAGTCCGAACGAGAGGCCGTCTCCGGCGTCAACATCGACGAGGAGATGGTCGACATGGTGCGCTTCCAGCAGTCCTACGAGGCGGCCGCCCGCTTCCTGCAGGTCGCGCAAGAGATGACCGACACCCTGATCAACCTCGGGAGGTGACCGATGAGTCTGCGCATCACCCAAGGCATGCTCTACTCGCGCGCGCTCAGCGACGTGCAGAGCGGCCTGTATCGCTACTCCCAGCTGCAGCAGCAGATCTCGACCGGTCGCCGCATCAACCGGCCGTCGGACGACCCCGCCGGTTCGCTGCGCATCCTGCCGATCCGCAACGATCTGCGGAACCTCGACCAGCTGACCAACAACGTCGCCCTGGCGCGTGAGACGCTCAACACCGGCGCCGGCTCGCTCGAAGACGCTTCGGCGGCGATGCAGCGCGTGCGTGAGCTGACCACACAGGCCTCGAACGGCACGCTCAGCACCTCGGACCGGCGCAGCATCGGCGCCGAGATGGAGCAGCTGCTCAACCAGATGGTCGGCATCGGCAACAGCCGCCGCGGCGACCGATACCTGTTCGGCGGCACCGAGAACGGCACCCCACCGTTCGAGCTCGTCACCGTCAACGGCCGCACGCGCGCCGTCTATCACGGCAACCGCGAGAGTCTCGAAGTCGAGGTCGCGCCCGGCGTGACCACGGCGCTGAACGTGCCCGGCGACCGCATCTTCCTGCAGCGTGATCGCGGCGCGACGGTGTTCTCGCCGGCGACCGGGCGGCAGGCGACGGGCGCGGCGCCGACCGGGCGCGGTGACACCGGCGTCGGCTTCGGCGTGCTCGACGTCTCGTTCGCGGGGCTGCACACCGACGCACCGAGCACCGTGACCGCCGGGACGGGCAGCACCAACGCCGTTGGCCAACTGGCCTTCACGTTCACCTCGGCGCCGGACACGCTCAGTGTCGGTGGCGGCCCGGCGCTCAACCTGCCGATCACCGACGGCAACTTCACCACCGCCGACGGCCGCACGATCTCGCTGACCGTGACCGGCGTGCCGGCGACGACCACCGGCACGTTCACCGCCAAGGCGTCGCTGTCGATCGACGGCGGCGAGTCGGTGACCGAGGTCACCGACTTCAGCAGCAGCAGCATCACCGCGCGCGACTCGTTCGACGGCACGGTGCTGAACGTCGACGTGCGCAACCTCGCGCGCACCGGCGCCGAGGACGTCAAGTACACGGGCACGTTCGACGCGCTGACCACCCTGATCACGATGCGCGATCTGCTGCGCAACGAAGAAGGGCTGCCCGACGACATGGTCCGCGACCGCATCGCGCAGATGATGTCGGAGATCGACAGCGCCCACGACGCCGTGCTCGACGGCGTGCGCGAACTCGGCTTCCGTTCGTCGAGCATGGACGTGCTCGGCAACCGTGTCGAAGGTCTGCGCATCGCCCGCACCGAGTCGCTGTCGATGGTGCAGGACACCGACATCGCCGAGGCGATCCTCGAACTGCAGAAGCAGGACCTCTCCTACCAGGCCGCGCTGCAGGTCAGCGCGCGCGTGGTGCAGACCAGCCTGCAGGGCTTCTTGCGCTGATCGCCATGGCCATCGACACCACGCTCAAGCTGGATCCGGTGCTCGGCCTTCCGGCCGCCAAGAGTCCCGGCGCGACCGGCGACAGCGGCGAATTCCGCAGCCTGCTCGACTCGCTCGAGCAGCTCGTCGCCGAACACAAGAAGGTCGACGGCGTGTTGGACGCCGATCAACTCCAGGACGCGATGCGCACCGCCGACGCGAGCTTCGTCACGGCGATGGATCTGCGGCGGCAACTCGAAGAGGCCTTCCGGCAACGCCTGCCATGAGCCCCTCCACCCTCACGCTCTCGCCGGCCGTGCTCGACCGCAACGGCATCGCGCCGCACCTGGCGGCGCTCGATGCGTGGTTGCTGCCGGGATGCTTCTACGGCGTGCAGCACACGTGGCCGCTGCTCTACCGCAGCGACGGCCAGGGCCAGTTCCACGCGCTGTTCGACGGCGACCGCCTGGTCAGCCACTGTGCGACCAAGACCGTGCTGGCCCACGGCCTCACCGGTCCGTTCCGCTGCGCGCTGCTGGGCAGCGTCGCGACGACGCCCGAACGCCGCGGCGAAGGACTCGCCGGCGCCGTGCTCGAAGCCGCCATCGCGGCGCTCACGCCAGAGGTCGAACACATCCTGCTCTGGGCGGAACGACCCGATCTCTACGCGCGACACGGTTTCGTGCCGACCACACCCGAGACGATGCTGGCGATCGCTCGCCGGCCGCGGCCGCGCATGGACGGCGTTCGCCTCGCCGAGATCGGCGATCACGACGCGATCCACAACCTGCACGTGGCCAAGCCGTGGCGCATCGAACGCACGCGCCAGACCATGTCCGGACTGTTGACGACGCCCGGCATGACCACGGTCGTGCTCGAACGCGACGGCGCCGTGATCGCCTACGCGTGCACCGGCAAGGGTGCGGACCTGCAGAACACCTGGCACGAGTTCGGCGGCGATGACGACGACATCGCGCACCTGCTGCTCGCTGCCATGCACCTGACCGAACAGATCGAGGCCGCGGTGCTGTTGCCGCCGTATCGCCAGCGTCTCGAAGGGCGGCTCGGCATCAGCGTGATCGATGCGACCAAGGTGCCCGGGCCGATGGCGCGATCGACGCATGCACCGCTGCCGCCGATGTTCGTCGACGGGCTCGACTCGGTCTGAGCGCGGCGGATAGCCTGTCGGCGATGCGCCACCTCGCCGGACTCGTGTTCACGCTGCTGGTGGCGCTGACGTGGGGATACTGGCAACAACAGGCCACCGGCGAGAGCGGCGTGGCGTTCGAGCAACGCATCACCACCACCGCCTACGTGTTCGGCGTCGTTCCCTACCTGCAGCACGACGAGTTCGGCACCCACCTGGATTGGCGCGGCCTCTGCCTGGGTGGCGTCAGCACCGTGGTGTTCTCGCTGCTGCTCCTGCGCTTCACCCGCAAACGCCCCGCGCCCGACAAGGTCGGCCATGCGTGACCACGGCGCGCTGACGTTCCTGAGCCTGGCCGCCCTCCTCAACCTGCCCGCATGCGGCGGTGGCGGCAAAGTGAGCCTCACCCCCGCCGCCCAGCTCGCCCTGCAGCAGCACGCCGACCCCACCACCTGGCAAGACCTCGACCCCAACCACCCGGGCACCCTGCTGCTCGACCCGCGCACCGAAGTCACCTTCTGCCGCGTTCCGGGCGATCCACCACTGCTCGTCGCGCGCACCGAACTGACCGTCGGCCAATGGCGCCGCTACGTGCGCGACTTCGCCGGCGACCCGACCGTGCCCATTGCGGACGACGACACCCTGCCGATGACCGCGAGCTGGCACGACGCCGTGCATTACTGCGAACGCTTCGGCTACCGCCTGCCGACCGGCCAGGAATGGGAACACGCCTGCCGCGCCGGCCTCGACGACGCCGCCGGCCCGTGGCGCGACTCGACCACACTGCAACAGCACGCGTGGTTCAACCTCAACGCCGGCGACGACCGCCACCCCGTCGCCCGACTCACCGCCAACCCGTTCGGCCTGTTCGACATGCTCGGCAACGTCTGGGAGTGGTGCCAGGACGAGGTCGGCACCGACAAGATGCTGCGCGGTGGCTCGTGGTTCACGATGCCGGGCCCCAAACCCTCGCTGCAGACCCAGGCGCAACCCGACGAGCGCAACGCGTTCTACGGGTGGCGCCCCGTGCGCGAGCAGTAGGGTACGGTACCGGGTACAGACCACAACCGGCCAGCCGCTGCGCGGCTGGCCGGTTGTGGTCTGTACCCGGTTCAGTACGCAACCGTCTCATGGCCGCGCGCCCGAACGGGCACGACGCGCAACACTTCACCGCCATCGATCAACACCGCCTCGTCGGCGAGGTTGACCGTCGGACAGACGTGCCGCGGCACGAGGTGCAGAAGGGCGCCGAGCGGTGGCGCGGCGCCGGCGGTGACATTGAGCGGCAGGTGCTCTTCGCTGGGCCTGCGCGTGCGCAGTTGCCAATCGCCGACGACGACGGCGACGGGATCGCCCGACGCGGCGTCGATGGCTTTGCTGCCGGCGTCGACGGTGAGCTGGGTCGGGGTCGGTCGGCTGACGACGCGGGCGAGCACTTCGACGGCGGGTCGATAACCGTCGATGCCCAGCTCGGCGCTGCGCGCATCCCAGTAGACGACGGTGCCGGGGCTGACGACGTGACGGAACTGCTCGAAGTCCTCGAACTGCAGGGCCGCGAGGAAGCCGGGGGTGCCGCTGGTGACCAGTTCATCGACGCCGAGTGAACGGGCCAGCGCGCAGAGTTCGCGGTAGATCGGCTGCGCTGCCTGCTGCCGCGCGGCGGGATCATCGGCGACGAGGTGACCTTCGTAACAATGCAGGCCACGGAACGCGGGGCCGGCGGCCTGCTGCACGGCAGCGATGCGTTCGCGTTCTGCCAGCGGAATGCCCGAACGGCCCCAGCCCGGATCGAGGTCGACGAACACACCGAGCCCGGCGGCGGCGACCTGCTGCGCGTGCGTGGGATCCTCGCTGAGCATCGCGACGCGATGCCGCGCCGCACCGTTGGCCAACGCAGCGACGCGCTGCAGGTTGGGGCCGTGATGCGCCATCGCGACGAGCACGTCGATCGGTTCGGTCGCGAGCGTCAGCAGCACCGCGGCCTCACGTGTCGTCGCGACCTTGAACTGGCGCACGCCGGCGTCGAGCAGCAACGCCAACACCTCGGGCACCTTGCAGGTCTTGACGTGCGGCCGCCACCGCGCGACGCCACCGCACAGTTCGATGGTGCGCGTGACGTTGTGGCGCACGCGGTCGAGATGGATCAGCAGCGCGGGGGTCTGCAGCCGGTCGAGGGTGAGGCGCATGGTTGGTGGCGTGCCGATTCACTTCTGGCCGAGCAGGCCTTCGGCGGCGAGGAACTCGTGAATGCGGCGCGCGAAGATCGCGTGGCCGACGTGGTTGGGATGCTGATCGATGGGATGCACCCACAGATCCTGTTCGCGCAGCCCGTGGAAGTCAGGCAGCAGATCGACGCAGCGGATGCCGTGATCCTTGCAGAACGTCGCGATCATCGTGTGCACGGGCTGGCACGGATACAGCTCGGGTTCGAGCTGGCACATCATCGGGAAGATCGCGACGACCAGCGGCACCCGCCGTTCGGCGAGCAGGTCGCGCAGGGCCGACAGGCCGCGCTGCGTGCCCTGCCAGAGTCCGGGCCTGGCGACGATGTCCGCCATGAAGTCGTGTTTGACGTGACGCGCCGCCGCCTGCCGATACGTCTGCACCGCGGCGTCGAGCAACTTGGAGAACCCGCCCCACACCGGCGCGCGCGGCACCGCGTCGTAGGTCAACATGCCGACCGGCCCGACGTCGTTGAGGCAGACGCCGACGACGACGATGTCCGGCGCGAACAACAGCCCGTGTTCGGCGACCCAGCGGTCGTAGCCGTCGGGGGTGTTGACGCCCGGGCCGCTCGCGAAGCCGCCGTTGATCACCTCGACCGCCGCGTTGCGTTCGCGCCGCAGGGTCGCCTCCAGCACCTGCGGCCAGGTCAGGTCCAGACGCACGCCCTGGCCGTAGGTCAGCGAGTCACCCAGGCACAGGATGCGCAATTCGCCGGGCGCCTTGGCGACCGCGAACTCGAGGTCGCGAAAGCCGCGGCTGTTGGTGTCGACCGCCACGCAGCCGTTGGCGTCGAAGTAGTCCCAGCGCGCCGGTGGCTGGTAACCCATGCGCATCTTGATGTTCGCCTGCAGCTTGCCGAACGGCGGCTCGACGCCGCTGTTGAGTGTGGCGAACGCCTCCTCGACCCTGGTCAGCGCAGCGACGATCTCGCCGAGCGGGACCTCGGTGCCGTTGGCCGCGTAGATCACGCCCTTGCCCTTGGCGTCGCTGGGCCCGAAGGCGCGGAACAGTCCCTCCGCGGCGACCAGGGCCAGCGCCGTGACCAGCAGCGCGAGCATGAGCTTGCGGATCAGGGTCTGGCGGCGCCGCGGAGCAGTTGAGGTCACGGGGCGGATTGTTGGCGGTGCCAGCGGCGGTTCAAGGTCGGCGCCACCGCGTCCTCCGGTGCCACGAAATCCGGCCCGACAGCAGGCGTTTGCACAGCTTCCCCAAAAGTGTGCGGGGCAGGCCCGGGCCCCCGGCTAGACTGCTCGCCCGATTTTGCGAACGCTCCCCCAGGGTGAGCCCAACGACCCCAACGAACATGGACATCGTAGTCTGCATCAAGCGTGTTCCCGCCACGGACGCCGCGATCAAGATCGCCGCCGATGGCAAGTCGATCGATCCTGCCGGCGTGCAGTTCGAACTGAACGCCTACGACGAGTTCGCCCTCGAGCAGGCGCTGCGCACCAAGGAACAGCTCGGCGCCGGCACCGTGACCGTGGTCACCGTCGGCAGCAAGGACGCCCAGAAGGAGCTGCGCGACTGTCTGGCGCGAGGCGCCGACAAGGCCGTGCTGCTGACCACCGACCAGTGGATGTACGACGGCACCAACACCGCCGAGACGCTCGCCGCGTGGATCAAGACGGTGCCGTGCAACCTGGTGTTCTGCGGCCGCCAGGCGGTCGACTCGGACAACAACCAGCTGCCTGCCAACCTCGCCACGCGCCTGGGGTTCGCTTGCGTCACCGAGGTGGCCAAGCTGACCCTCGACAACGGCGTGTTCACCGCCGAACGCGACATCGAAGGCGCGCGTGAAGTCGTGACCTGCAAGACGCCGGCAGTGATCAGCTGCAACAAGGGCCTCAACGAGCCGCGTTACGCCAACCTCAAGGGCATCATGGCGGCGAAGAAGAAGCCACTCGAAGAGGTCTCCGCCCAGCTGCCCGCCGCCGGCATGCAGATCGTCTCGCTGGTGCTGCCGCCAGCGCGTCCCGCCGGCCGCATCGTCGGCCAGGGCGTCGACGCCGTGCCCGCGTTGATCGACGCGCTCCGCAACGAAGCCAAGGCCCTCTGAGATCCCCCCGGAGAACATCATGAGCAACATCGTCGTCATCGCCGAAGTCCGCGGGGGCCAGCTCAAGCGTCCCTCGCTCGAAGCCGTCACCGCCGCGCTGCAGCTCGCCGGCAGCACCGGCGGCAAGGTCGTCGTCATCGCCTGCGGCCAAGGTCTCGACGCCGCCTGCGCCGACCTGGCCAAGAGCGGTGCCCAGCAGGTGATCGCCATCGACGGCGCGCCGTTCGCCAACTACTCGGGCGACGGCTGGGCCAAGGCCATCGCCGAACAGGCCAAGGGCGTCTCGGCCAGCGCCGTGCTGATGGCCCACACGGCCATGGGCAAGGACCTGCTGCCGCGCGTCGCCGCCCTGCTCGACGCCAGCATCGCCACCGACGCGGTCGCGGTCGGCTTCGAAAGCGGCGCGTTCACCGCGCAACGGCCCGTGTTCGCCGGCAAGGCGATCCTGACCGCGAAGTCGAGCAAGCCGCTGTTCTGCGCCACGCTGCGCCCGAACAACTTCGCCGTCGCGAACGGTGGCGGCGCCGCCGAAGTGAGCAAGGTCGCGGCGCCCGCCGGGGACCTGCTGTCCGTGGTCAAGGAGATCGTCTCGTCGAGCTCGGGCCGCACGCCGCTGCAGGAAGCCAAGGTCGTCGTCGCCGGCGGCCGCGGCCTCAAGGAAGCCGACAACTTCAAACTGGTCGAAGACCTCGCCGCCGCGTTCGGTGCCGGCGTGGCCGCGGTCGGCGCCTCACGCGCCGTGGTCGACGCCGGCTGGCGTCCGCACCGCGAGCAGGTCGGTCAGACCGGCAAGGTCGTGGCCCCGCAGCTCTACATCGCGATCGGCATCAGCGGCGCGATCCAGCACCTCGCCGGCATGCGCACCGCGCGCACCATCGTCGCGATCAACAAGGACCCGGACGCGCCGATCTTCAAGGTCGCGGACTACGGCATCGTCGGCGACGCCTTCGAAGTCGTGCCCGCCCTGACCAAGGCCATCGCCGAGATCGCGAGCCACTGATGAGCCTACGCGCCGGCATCGTCGGTCTCCCCAACGTCGGCAAGTCGACGCTGTTCAACGCCGTCACGCGCACCCAGAAGGCGCAGGCGGCGAACTACCCGTTCTGCACGATCGACCCCAACATCGGCGTGGTGACGGTGCCGGACGAACGGCTCTACGTGCTGCAGAAGATCGCCAAGACCAACGTGGTGATCCCGGCCGCGATCGAGTTCGTCGACATCGCCGGCCTGGTCGCCGGCGCCGCGTCGGGCGAAGGGCTCGGCAACAAGTTCCTGAGCCACATCCGCGAGGTCGACGCGATCGTGCAGGTGGTGCGCTGCTTCGAGGACGTCGACATCCACCACGTCTCGGGCACCGTCGATCCGATCCGCGACATCGAGATCATCACCACCGAGCTGGTGCTCGCCGACCTCGAGTCGATCCAGAAGCGCATCGACCGCCAGACCAAGCAGGCCAAACGCGGCGACAAGGAAGCCGCGGCCGAACTGCCGGTGCTGGCCAAGATCGAGCCCGTTCTCGACCAGGGCAAACCGGCGCTGCTCGCCGAGCTCACCAGCGACGAGCGTGAGATCGCCAAGCAGTTCCAGCTGCTGACCACCAAACCGACGATCTTCGCCTGCAACGTCAAGGACGATCAGCTGGCGACGGCGAACGACAACCCGTTCGTGCAGAAGGTGCGCGACTACGCCGAGCATCACCTCGCCTGCGAAGCGATCGTGATCAGCGCGCAGATCGAGAGCGACCTCGTCGAGCTGTCGCCCGAGGACGCCAAGGCGTTCCTCGCCGACCTCGGCGTCGCCGAGTCCGGCGTCGGTTCGCTGATCCGCGCCACCTACCACCTGCTCGGCCTGCGCACCTACTTCACCGCCGGCGAGAAGGAAGTGCGCGCCTGGACGATCCACGCGGGCGACACCGCGCCGCAGGCCGCGGGGGTGATCCACACCGACTTCGAGCGCGGCTTCATCAAGGCCGAGACCGTCGCCTACGACGACCTGGTGCGTTGCGGGAGCGTCGCGGTCGCGCGCGAGAAGGGTGTCTACCGGATCGAGGGCAAGGAGTACGTCGTCCAGGACGGCGACGTGCTGCACTTCCGCTTCAATGTCTGATTCGAGTCGATGTTTGTTCGAGTCAATGTCTGATTCGAATCAGGGTCTGATTCGAGTCATGGTTTGTGCGCCTCAGGGCTGCTGACGCGGCGCGATCGGGCACGCCCCGCGCGCCGGCACGAAGTTGGCGACGAGCATGCCCGCGATCAGGCCGATGAGCAGCGCGTTGTCGAGTCCGGCGAAGGCCTGCACGGCCCAACCGATCAGGGTGAACAGGACCACGACCGCGATCCTGCGAGGCGAACTCAGGGCTCAGAGCATGCGGGCAGGTTAGGACACGGCCGCAGCGGCACCAACTGCGCCGTCTCGTGCGTCACGGCACCTCGCGTGCGCGGGCCAGCTCCTGCGCGAAACGCTCCTGCTGCTCCCACTGCCCGTAGAGCTGCCCCTTCGAAGCCAGCGCGCGCAGCTGCCGGCGGCGCTCGACAGTCAACGCACCAGGCGCGGCACGGCGGAACGGTGTGCCGGGCAGCGGCAGGAACGTGTGGCCATGCACCTTGGCGCCGCGCGCGACGAGGCGATCCATCATTGCGAAGGTCGCGTCGACGTCGGCCACTTCCTCGCCGGGCATGCCGAACAGGAAGTCGACATGCGGCACGAACCCGTGTTCGACGCACAACGCAGCGGCACGTTCGACGGTCGCGGCGTCGTGCCCCCGACGACTCTTGGCGAGCACGCGGTCACTGCCCGACTGCCCGCCGAGGATCAGCGCCCGGTTGCTGGCGTAGCGGCGCAGCAGCTTCAGCGAGACCGGCGTGACGTGTTCGGGCCGCACCTCGCTCGGGAAGGTGCCGAACCACAGACGACGATCGGGCCCGATGTCCTCACGCACACCGGCGAGCAACGCCTCGACCGCGCCGAGGTCTGGCTGTGGACCGGTGGCGCCGTAACTCAGCGACGTCGGTGTCAGGAAGCGGAAGTCACGAAAGCCGCGGCCGACCAGGAAGCGCGCCCAATGGCGCACGTTCTCGACCGAGCGGTGCCGGAAACTGGCTCCGGCGAAGAACGGCGTCTGGCAGAAGCGGCACGCGTAGACGCACCCACGCGTGATCTCGATCGGGCCGTATCGACCGTGCCGCGGACCGAACGGCGGGTAGGCGTCCAGCAGGATGCGTTCCTCACGCCCGTTGCGGCGCACGCCGCCTGCGGCCGTGAGGCTGACGATGCCGGCGAGTTCGTGCAGTGGTCGCTCATCGCGCAACGCTCGCACCACTGCCTGGATCACCTGTTCTCCTTCGCCGACGGCGACGAGATCGAAGCCGGCGCGCAGCGTCGCTTCGGGTTCGGCCGAGGCGTGTACACCGCCGACGAGGTGCACGACTCGCGCATCGTCGAGTCGCTGCCGCGTCGCCGCGAGCTCGCCGATCATCTGCACCGCGTCGGGTGAGTAGAACGACCAGCCGACGAGCACCGGGCCACCGCCCTGAAGGGCCACGCCGATCGCTTCGACCAGGCGCTCGACACCGTTGGCGAACACCACCGGCACGTCGCGAGTGTCCGCGGCGGCCTCGAGGGCGCCGGTGAGCACGTGGAACGCGAACTTGCCGGTGCGGCGGTAGGCCCAGACGACGGTCGGCTGCGGCATCGGCCGCGACGATAACCGCACGCACCGCCGCCGCACGCTTCAGGTGCGCGCGGTCGGACCGTCGTCGAGGCTCTGGTAACCAGCGATCACCTCGAGCAGCCGCGCCGGGCGGATCGGCTTGGTCAGGAACCCGTCCATGCCGGCCTGCTCACAACGCTGGCGGTCCTCGGTGGTGGCGTTGGCGGTCAACGCCACGATCGGCGTGCGTCGACCGAGTTGCACCTCGAGATCGCGGATGTGGTGCGCGGCCTCGATGCCGTCCATGCCCGGCATCTGCATGTCCATGAGCACCAGATCGAAACACCGCCGGCGATAGGCCTCGACGCAGGCGGCGCCATCCGCCGTGATCTCGAACTCGTGACCGCCCTTGCCCAGGATCGCCGCCACCAGTCGCTGATTGATCGGGTTGTCCTCGGCGACGAGGATCCGGCGCACGACCCCGACGACTGCGTCCGGCTGCTTCGGCAACGCCGCGACCGGCGCCTTCCCGGCCGGCGACAGCACCTGTTGCAGCTTGCGCAGCAGTTCCCGGCGCGCGAACGGCCACATCACGTAACCCGCGAGTCGCAGCGTCTCGATCTGCGCCATGCCTTCCGCGAGGCGTCCGGGACTGACGACGAGCAGCACGTTGGCGCGACCGTCGCGGCTCTTGACGCAATCGAGCGGCCAGCTCTCGTCGATGTTCTGCACCAGCATCACGTCGAACGGCTGCTGTACGCGTTCGAGCAACAGCGGCACCTCGGCCCTGGCGGTGAGCACGACGCGACATCCCCAGGCCTTGAGGGCGCGCGCCATCGCCTTGGCGTGTGCACCCTGGTCCATCGCCAGCAGCACCGAAACATCGCCGAGCGCCACCGGGGACTCCTGCTTGTCGGCCACGACCAACGGCACATCGAAGTGGAACACGCTGCCGCGCCCGTAGACGCTGCTCGCCTGCAACCTGCCGCCCCACAGCGCGACGAGCTGTCGGCTGATGGTCAACCCGAGGCCGGTACCGCCGAAGCGCCGCGAGGTCGTGCCGTCCGCTTGCGTGAACGGCTCGAAGACGCGCTCGATGCGATTGGCTTCGATGCCGATCCCGGTGTCTTCGACACGGAATTCGAGGCTCTCCCCGACGACATCCAAGTGCAGCACCACTTCGCCCGTGGCCGTGAACTTGATCGCGTTGCCGATCAAATTGGTCAGCACCTGCTGCACGCGCAGGGGATCGAGCTGCACCAGCATCGGCGCCGACGGAGCGATGTCCGCAACCAGATCGATGCCCTTGGCCTCCGCCCTCACCGAGAGCGGTCGGATGGTGTCGTTGATCAGCGCACAGAGGTCGACCTCGACGATGTCCAGCTCGATCTTGCCGGCTTCGATCTTCGCGAAGTCGAGGATCTCCTCGATGATCGACAGCAGCGAGTCACCCGACTGCTTGACCGTGCTGATGTACTCCTGCTGCTCCTGGTCGAGCTGCGTGCCCAGCACGAGATCGGTCATGCCGAGGATCGCGTTCAGCGGCGTGCGGATCTCGTGGCTGACGTTGGCCAGGAACTGCGAACGCGCCTCGACCGAAGCCTCGGCGCGCTCCTTGGCCAGACGCAGACTCTGCGCGGTGCGCTCCAGCTCTTCGGTGCGGCGCCGCACCTCGGCTTCGAGCTGCACGGCGTGGTCGGCCATCTCCGAGTCACGCGCCTGGATCTGCGCCAACATGTCGTTGAAGGCCACCACCAGCTCCCCGACCTCGTCGCCGCTGCGACGTTCGGCCCGCAGCGAGAAGTTCTGATCGGCGCGAATGCTCTTCGCCACCTTGGCGAGCTCGAGCAACGGTGCGGACACCGACGTGACCAGTCGCCGCGAGACCAGCACCAGGACGCCGATCAGCAGCGCGAGCGCGACCGCCGCCTGCAGCAACACGCTGCGGAAGCGCTCGGTGATGACCCCCTTGTGCGCCTCCAGCAGCAGCGCCCCGAACTGCTGCCGGTTGTCCAGGCTCTCGAACCGGATACCGCGCACGATGCTCAGACGATCCGCTTCGTCCACCGCCTGCACTTCGCCGACATGGAGGCGGGGCTGCCATCCCCTCTCGGGGAACATCACGAGCAACTGCCCATCAGCGCCGTAGATCGCGGCGCGATCGATCGACTCGGAGTTCTCGATCAGACGCAGCGCGCTGGCGAGTTCCTCCTTCTGGGCGATCTGCAGCGAGAACTTGATACCCGGTTCCAGCAGGTCCGCGACCGTCTCCACCTGCTCCCGCAGGTTCCTCTCGAGCTGATCGGCTTCACGGACGAGGATGCCGCCGACCAGCACCAGCGACGAAGCCGCGGTCAGCCCCACGAGCAGCAAGCTGAGCTTGCGGTGCAGCGGCCAGTCACCGATCGCGGCTCGGATCCCGATCCCGGCCAAGGTCATCGGGCCTCCTCGGTTCGAGAAGACTTGACGACCGTCGAACTCAGCTTGATGCCGATCTTGAGCGCGGCCTTGTGATCGAGCTGGTAGCGGGTCTTGTTGTCCTTGCTGAGCCAGAAGTTGAGGTGTCCACCGGCAGCGACGAACCCGGGGGTACGACCGATCAGCAGGGACGGTTTGCCCGCCATGATCGCCAGCGCCTGGGTCGTCGCCTTCGGATCATCCGTCGCGAACACGACCACGCTGCACGCGGTCCACTTCGCCTTCTCCTCCAGCAGGTTCTTCTCGGCGACCGTCACGATCCGGAACGGCGCCTGTTGTGGCTTGCTCGTCTTCTTCCCAGCCGCGATGGCGGCGAACGCGCGGCCGAAGCGAGAGTCGCCGATCACCGCGATGGTGAGCTCCTTCTGCCTATCGACCTGAGGCAAACCGATGTGCTGGTCGACCAGCAACTTGACGGCCAGGCTGGCCGAGATCTCGTCCCAATCGGCGACCGGCGGCGCCTCCTTCTTGGGCGGTTCCTGCGCGCGCAGCTCCGTCGTCGCGATCGCGAAGATCGCGGCGAACGTGAGTGCAGCGGTCGCAGTGCGGTGCAGCAGGAACATCGATGGTCGAGGGCGCTGCTCAGAAGCGGTGGGAGAACATCACGTAGACGGCGCGCTCGACCTCGGTCGGCAAGGTGAACAGGTCATAGCCCGCTTCACGGTGCCGGTCGTCGATCAGGTTCTGGCCGACGATGGAGAGGCGCGTGTCCCGATCCGGGGTCCACGTCAAACCAAGGTCCAGCCGGACGAACGCGTCGGTGTCGCTGGTGGCGACCTGGTCGTAGTAGAACGCCTGCATGCCCATCTCCCAGGTCGGCTCCGGGGCGTAGGCGATGCGCAGCAGGGCCTGGTGGTCGGGGTGTTCGCCGTAACCGGCAGTCGAAGATGCCGCGACACCGTCGTCCAGCAGGTGCTGGTCGAGATACGAGTAGCCGCCGACGACGCGCCACGCATCCGAAGGCCGCCAGGTGAGAGATGCCTCGACACCACTGTTGCGGAAGGCGTAGGCGTTGGTGCCGACCAGTGGCACTTCGAAACGCGGGTTGGGCACGTTGCTCACGAACGGCGTCCCGGGCACGTAAGCGGTCATGTCGTCGTAGTCGTGCATGAAGACCGTCAGTTCGCCGAGCAGGGACTGGCTCACGGTGCCGCGCGCGCCGAGCTCGTAGGCGATCAGGCTCTCGGCATCGAGGTCCTCGTTCGCGGTGAGCACGGTCACGATCGGCAAGCCGCCGGGACCGCCGCCCTGCGCCTGGAAGTCGATGTTGGCCGAGTCCTCGGCGCGGCTCGGCGTGCGCACCGCGCGACTGGCCGAAGTCCAGACGATCCAGTCGGGCGCGGGGTTCCAGGCGAAGCGCAGCTCTGGCTGCACCTCCAGACCCGTGAACTCGTTGTGTTCGACCTTGGCGCCGATGTTGGCGCGCCAGCCTTCGGCGATTTGCCATTCGTCGAGCACGAACGCGCTGAAGAGGTTGTTCGTCTGCGTGTAGTCACGCGCCCGCGTCACGGCCGAACCGGTGAGGTCGTCGGTCGTCATGCGGTAACCGGCGCCGAACGTCAGCAGGTGATCGCCGGTCGAGAACGAATGCTGCAGGTCGAAGTCGATCGTCTGCCGCTTCTCGTGCACGACTCCTTCCCAATCGCGATCGAAGGCGTCGTAGTAGAACTGCGCCGTGGTCGACGACCCGCCGTCGCCGGTCAGCTCGTAACGACCCAGGAGGTGCCCGGCGAACGCACTCGTCCCGACCAGCGATGTGTCGGTGTACGGCGCGGTCACCGTCGTGGTCTGTTGGAGCAAGGTCTCGTCGAGCGATTGAACGCCGCCACGGATCATCCAGCTGGAGTCGTCATCGCCACCGCCGTCGAGCCGGAAGTCCACGAGCCCCGACCGATAACCGTCGCCGACACCGAGGTCGCTCGCATCGCGGGTCGCGTCCTGATCACGGACCTTGCCCGAGATGCGCAGGTCGACGCCTTCACCGACGGAGGCACCATGGCGAAACGAGAAGATCGACTTGTCCTCGCTGCCGACGATCGTCTGCACGTAGGAACCCAGAGTGTCGCTCGCCTTGCGCGTGACGACGTTGATGACGCCGTTGACGGCGTTGGCGCCCCACCGCGCGCCGCCAGGACCGCGGATCACTTCGATGCGTTCGATGTCGTCGAGCACCAGGTCCTGCATGTCCCAGTAGACGCCCGAGAACAGCGGCGTGTAGACGCTGCGGCCGTCCATCAGGACCAGCAGGTTGTTGGCGAACTCTCCGGGCTGGCCGCGAGTGCCCACCGCCCAGCGTCCCGACTGGATGCGCTTTACGTGCACGCCGGGCACCAGCCGCAGCAGTTCGGGGATGCTCGTCAGGCCTGACTGCTCGATGTCGCGACGCGTGATGACGTAGACCGAAGCCGGCGCATCACCGATGCGCTGCGCGCGGCGCGAGACCAGGGACACCTCGACGTCCAACATCTCCTCGAGGCTCAGGTTCGTGAGGTCGACGAACTCCTCACCCGGTTGGCTCGACGGTTCCTGGGCCCGCAGGCAGGCAGGGACGACGAGGGCGGCGCTCAGGAGCGCTCCCGGGAAGGTGGATCGGCGCATGGTGTTCCTCGCCTCCGGGGGGCCCGGCGGCTACCCGGTGATCGTCTTCACGATTCGTCACCCTTGACGGCAACCCGCCTCAAAGCGTTTCGTGGCAGGGATCAAGGTCGGGTCTTTCCCCTACGAGCCGAGGCCCGGCGGACCTTTGCGATCGTGCCCTCGATGACGCAAACTGGCCGCTCGACCAAGGATCGCAACTCGCCCCAGGAGGCTCGCTCGATGTTCGCTCAGCGCATGCGTCAGAAGGAGTCGGAGTTCTACTTCGTCAGCTACCCCGCCGAGGACCTGCTGCGCAAGGTCCGCTTCGTCTCCCGGTTCTACGGCGAGCGCGGCGAAGTCATCGGCGGCGAGACGAGCGGCAAGAAGCAGCCCGACGACGTCGAGCGCTACGTGCAGGCGATCGAGAAGAACAGCAAGTCGTTCCAGCGCGACCTGAACCGGAGGAAGGTCCGCCAGATCAAGGACTTCTACCGCAACGAAGTGCGGCAGCCGGTGATCCCCGGCGCGGTGCTGTTGTTCAGCACCGAGAAGCTCGAGTTCCAGCCGCTCAAAGGCATGGAGCGCGCCGGCAACCTGGTCGAACCGCGGGGCGATTTCCTGATCATCGACGGCCAGCACCGTCTCGCGGGACTGCACTTCTACCTGCAGGAAGACGACGCCGACCGCCGCATCGAGGTGCCCGTGGTGATCTTCGACGGCAAGACCAGCGACTTCGCGACCGAGATGTTCGTGGTCATCAACAGCACCCACACGCGCATCAACCGTTCGCACCTGATCGATCTCTACGAACGCATCGAGTGGGGCACCGATCCGGAGAAGAAGTACGCCGCGGGGCTGGTGCGCGCTCTCTACGAAGAAGGCGACTCACCACTGCAGTACCACATCAACATGCTCGGCGGGCGCTCCCACCAGGAGATGTGGATCAACCAGGCGCAGATCTTCGGCGAAGTGCACCGCCTGGTGCGGCGCAAGGACGCACAGCATCGCTTCCGCGACGGACGCGGCTGGAACAAGGACCGTGGCTACGGCCTGTTGCGCGACGTGCTGCGCGCGTTGCGCAGCGGTTTCGGCGATGCGTGGGGCGACAACAAGAACCACATGGTGACGCGCGACGTCACCATCGGCGGCATGCTGCGGTTCGCGGGCGACGTCGCCGCCAAGATCGATCCGACCGTCGCGCCAGGCCCGGATCTCGTCAAGGTGCTCGAGGCCCGCTGCCGGTCGGTCCGCGAACTCGTGCCCGAGTTCCGACGCGAAGGCTTCTACGAGCGCTTCGGCGCGCGCGGTCAACTCGAACGCGTCGACCTGATCCGCAAGCGGCTGGCGCGCCAGACCCGCTTCGACTGACCTCTTCGGCCGCACAAACCGCGCAGGCCCGGGCTCAGGGACTGGTCAGCGCGCCGTCCTTGACCAGCCGCACCGCGCCGATGCGTTCCATGCGGCGCTGCCGGGGCAGGTAGACGAACGCCAGCAGCCTGGTGCCGTCGGCGACCGCGGCGCTCCACGACACCCGCCACTGCGCGTCGCGGCCACGGCCGGCGAAGCGCGGCAGCGTCGCGCCCAGCAGTTCGAGCTGCTCACCGCGCACGGCGGCGACGAACACGGCGCCGACCTGTTCGTGCACGATCGACGAACGCACCATGCCGTGCAGGTCGATCGGCGAGCCGGAGATCACGGTGCCCAGTTCGTCGCGCGGCGGCGAACCCTGCGCGGCAACCGCGCCGGCAGTGTTGTCGAACGTCGGCTCCGGAACCCAACCCTGGCCCAGCAGGCGGTCCCGATGCATCGGCGTGGCGAATGGCGACAACGCGGTCACCGTGTGATCGGCGAAGGCCGGCGGAATCACCAGACTGGCCTCGACCCGCAGCGCCTCGGCCCGGGCAGCGCGCAGGTTCTCGACGCCACGCGGCCAGTCCTGCAGCGCCAGCACGACGATCGCGCCGAGTCCGATGGTCCAGGCATGGTTGCCGCCGCGCGACGCCAACAGCCCGAGCACGCCGATCGGCAGCAGGAACAGGCCGTAGTGCAGTTCGCGCGCCAGCCAGGGCTCGAGGTCGAAGCCGTGGCGCATCGTCACCCACGGCACCAGCAGCAGCCCGAAGAGCGCGCAACTCCACCACGGTGCGCTCGCCGACGCCGGCACGCGCGAGGGCAGGAACGGTACCAGTGAGAGAACGGTGAGGGTCGCGGCGCCGAACGCCAGTTCGTCGAGACGGCGATCGGGCCACAGGTCGAGCCAACCGCGACCCGCGGCCGCCAGCAAGTCCAGCAGGCGCGCCCCGGGGGCCGCCGCAAGATGCGCAAACAACCCGACCTGATCACCGTGCAGGCCACCGGCCGGAAAGAAGCTCACCACGCTGGCGACGACCCCGAACACCAAGGCGGTGATGGCCCACAACCACCGTGGGCTCTGGGCACGACCCGCCGCTTCGAGAACGGCCGGGAACACCGCGAATCCGAGCAGCACACCGTGGTCGTGACACAGCGGCGCCGCGGCGACGATCAGCAACACCGCGAGCATGCGCAGCACGAAGAACCGCTCGCGCTGCAACAACGCGAGCGCCGCGAGCAGCAGCAGCGGCGGCAGGAACATGCCCAGGCGTTCGGCCTGCAGCCAGTCGGCCCCGAAGGCCGGACTGCAACACAGCAACGCGACGCCGCCGAACGCCAGCGGCGTGCCCAGGCCGGCGGCGCCGGAGGAACGTCGCACGAGGCAGCACCCGAGCCAGGCGATCAGCAGTGCCCACAGCGCCGCCAACCCGGCGACGAACTGCAGGGTCGCCCCCGGCAGGTGCAGGGCGCCGAGCAGCAGCGCCCGCTGCAGCGGCTGCACCGGTTCGCCGGCGGACTCGAGCCACTGGTCGATGTACCACACCGTCGTCGGTTCATGCAGCGCGACGCGAGCGGCGACGGGTTCGGGATAGCGTGCGGCAGCCCACACGTAGGTGAAGGCGGCGATCACCGGCAACAGGGCGACCAGCCAGAAGCTTCTGCGGATCCAGTTCAAGCGTGCTCCACCGGGTTGAGTCGGGTTGACCACGGTAACCGGCGACGGCCCCGACCCGGCGGCCCGATCACGATCGGGATCACGCCCCGGGAGAAGAACCACCCGAACCGCCCTTGCCACCGGCGGTGACCGTGTCCTGGGTGTGGCGGGCGCGCGTCTGCCAATCGCCGAGAGCCACGCCCTGGCGCGACGGGCAGAGCTCGAACACCGGACAGTCGGTGCAGTTCGGACTCTTCGCGAGGCACACGTAGCGGCCCAGCAGAAGCAATCGGTGGCCGCTGTCGATCCACTGGTCCTGCGGGAACTGCGCACACAGGTCGTGCTCCACCTTGTCGGCGACCTTGGCAGCAGTGAGCCCCAAACGCTGGCTGACGCGGGTCACGTGGGTGTCGACGACGATGCCCGACGGAATGCGGTAGGCGACGCCGAGCACGACGTTGGCGGTCTTGCGCGCGACGCCGGGCAACTGCAGCAGCGCCGCCATGTCGCGCGGCACCTCGCCGCCGTGCTGCTCGTGGATGACCAGGCTCGCGCCCTGGATCGCCTTGGCCTTGTTGCGGAAGAAGCCCGTGCGGTGCACCACGGCTTCGACCTCCTCGCGCGGCGCTGCCGCGAGCGCTTCGGGTGTCGGCCACTTCGCGAACAGCAGCGGGGTCACCGCATTGACCGTGCGATCGGTGCTCTGCGCGCTCAGGATGGTCGCGACCAGCAAGGTCCACGGATCCTTGTGGTCGAGTTCGCAGCGCGGCTCGGGGATCGCCACGGCGAGCCGCAGCATCAGCTCGTTGGCGTTGGCGGACGGCCCGCGGACTTCGGACACCGTCGTGGAGTTGCGCTTCTTGGGCACGGCGGGGAAGGGTAGCGGCAAGCGCCCCGGCGGCTCAACCTCGAGCCCCGAACACAACGGTGCCCAGACGCACCATGGTCGACCCCGCCGCGATCGCGGCGACGAAGTCGTCGGACATGCCCAGGCTCAGCACGGCCAGCGGCAAACCGCTCACCGCCCGCAGGCGATCGCGCAACGCCACCACCGCGGCGAACACGGGCGCCGGATCGCCGTCGAGCGGTCCCATCGCCATGAGGCCCATCACCCGCAGCGACGGGCACGCTGCCAACACGTGCATGAGCAGCGGCTGCGCGGCGTCGATCGGGCAGCCGTGTTTGCTGGCCTCGTCGGTGGCGTGGATCTGCAGCAGGACCTCGAGGGACCGGCCCTGCCGCGCGAGTTCACGCTGCAGCTCGTCGGCGAGCCGGACCCGATCGAGGCTGTGCAGCAGCGCCAGGCCCGGCACTTCGAGCAGGTCGCGCACCTTGTTGGTCTGCAGCGAACCGATCATGTGCCAACGCAATCCGGGCAGGTCCGTCACCTGATTGGCCTTGGCGGCGAGTTCCTGCACGCGGTTCTCGCCGAAGTCGCGCTGGCCGGCGGCGTGCGCGGCGCGCACATCCTGCGCCGGGTGGGTCTTGCTGACCGCGAGCAACGCGACCTCGAGCGGGTCGCGGCCGGCGGCGACGGCCGCGGCGCCGATCTGCCGCCGCACCTCGGCGAGCCGCGCGCCGATCGCACTGTTCACCGACACCTCCTCACCGACGGTTCCTCACCGGTCGGTCCAATGCGCCGTCAACGGCCCGGGGAACAGGATCCTGCCGCGCCGCACCAGCCGGTCGCGGCCGTCGACGGCAAAACCGCTGAGCAACGCGTCCCAGGCCTCGTAGTGATCGCATTCCATGACCCACTCGAACAGGGCCTGACCGACGCGCGGATCGCCGGCGTGACGCTCGCCGAGCTCTCGCGACAGACGGCGCATGAACGAACCCACCTCCTCACGGAAGGTGTCCGGGCGGACCTCTTCGGGCCGGAAGCCGAAGTCGTCGATCAGATCCTGGCGGTAACTCGTGGCGACCTGCCGCATCGAGGCACCGAGCAACACGTCTTCGACTGCGCGCGCAAGATCCATCGCGATCAGTGGCGGAAGTGGCGCTGGCCGGTGAACACCATCGCCATGCCCTTGGCGTCGGCTGCGGCCACGACCTCGGGGTCGCGCTTGCTGCCGCCTGGCTGGATCACCGCCGCCACACCGGCTTCGGCACACACCAACAGTCCGTCGGCGAAGGGGAAGAACGCGTCGCTGGCGACGACGGCGCCCCTGGAGCGCACACCCGCCTTGTCGACGGCGATCTTCGCGGCGTCGACGCGGCTCATCTGACCGGCGCCGACGCCGACGGTCGCGAAACCACCGCCATCGACGGCCGCGACCAACACGATCGCGTTCGACTTGACGTGTTTGCAGACGCGCCAGGCGAACGCGAGCGCCTGCTGCTCGGCGTCGCTCGGCGCGCGCCTGGTGACGACGTCACGGCGCGGAATCTCCGCTGGCGCGTCGGCGGTCTGCAGCAGGAAACCACCCGAGACCTGGCGCGCGACGAACCGGTTGCGGGCGCCGATGTCGGGTACCCCGCCGAGCTCGAGCACCCGCACGTTGCCGCCCCACTTCGCGCGCTGCAACACCGCCAGCACCTCGGGGTCCACCGTCGGCGCGACGATCACCTCGAGGAACGTGCCGCTGGCGACGATCGCCTCGGCGGTCGGCACGTCGAACCGGCGGTTGGTGGCGAAGATGCCGCCGAACGCGGACACGGGGTCGCTGGCCAGGGCCAGTTCGAACGCGCGTGGCAGCGTCTCGGCGACCGCTGCGCCGCAAGGGTTGTTGTGCTTGACCAGCACGCAGCTGCTGCGATCGAACTCGAGCGCCAACGCCAACGCCGCGTCGGCGTCGAGGATGTTGTTGTAGCTCAGTTCCTTGCCGCTCAGCATGCGCGCGTCGACGAGGCTCGGCGACGGATCGCCGATCGTGTAGACGGCCGCCTGCTGGTGCGGGTTCTCGCCGTAGCGGAGGTCCTGCAGCTTCTCGCCGGCGAACGCGGCCCGCGCCGGGAAGAACGACTCGCCGGGTTGGGTGCGCCGCTCGCAGTCGAACCACTGCGCGATCGCGGCGTCGTAGGCCGCGGTGTGCGCGAACGCCTTCGCCGCCAGTTTGCGCAACACGTCGGCCGGCGCCGTGCCGCCGTGGTCGCGCATCGCCTGCAGCACCTTGCTGTAGTCGTCGGGATCGACGACCACTGCCACGGCGGCGTGGTTCTTGGCCGCGCTGCGGATCATCGCAGGACCGCCGATGTCGATGTTCTCGACGATGTCCTCGCGGGTCGCGCCGGCCTTGCGGGCCGTCTCGCGGAAGCGGTAGAGGTTGACGCAGAGCACGTCGATCGCGTCGATGCCGTGCGCGGCCATCGCCGCAACGTGCGCCGGCACGTCGCGCCGCGCCAACAGGCCGCCGTGCACCTTGGGGTGCAGCGTCTTGAGGCGCCCGTCCATCATCTCGGGAGAGCCGGTGTAGTCGGCGACCTCGGTCGCTTCGATACCGGCCTCGAGGAGCACCTTGCGGGTTCCGCCGGTGGACAGCAGCGAGAAGCCGAGCTCCCTCAGTCCCCGCGCGAACTCGACGATGCCTTGCTTGTCGGTTACCGAGAGCAGCGCCCTTCTCATGACCTGTGTTCGTCCTTCCGCTTCTTCAGATACGCCTCGATGAACGGATCGACGTCACCGTCGAGCACGCCGTGCACGTCCGAGGTCTCGTGCTCGGTGCGCATGTCCTTGCACATCTGGTAGGGCTGCAGCACGTAGCTGCGGATCTGGTTGCCCCAGCTGATCGAGCCGCGGTCGCCGTAGAACTTGGCCAGCTCGGCTTCGCGTTTGGCCAGCTCGAGTTGGTAGAGCTTGGACTTGAGCGTGCGCATCGCCGAGTCGCGGTTCTTGTGCTGGCTGCGTTCGGCCTGGCACGCGACCACGATGCCGCTGGGGATGTGGGTGATGCGGATCGCCGACTCGGTCTTGTTGACGTGTTGGCCGCCGGCGCCCGAGGCCCGGAAGGTGTCGACCTTGAGGTCCTCCTTGCGGATGTCGACGGCGATCGAGTCGTCGAGTTCGGGCACGACTTCGACGGAGGCGAACGAGGTCTGCCGGCGACCCTGACCGTCGAACGGGGAAATGCGCACCAGCCGGTGCACTCCCTGTTCGGCCTTGAGGCGCCCGTAGGCGTAGGGACCGCGGATCACGATCGTGGCGTTCTTGATGCCCGCTTCCTCGGCCTTCTGGAAGTCGGTCTCCTCGACCTCGTAGTCGTGCTGCGACGCCCACTTGATGTACATGCGCAGCAGCATCTCGGCGAAGTCCGAGGCGTCGATACCGCCGGCGCCGGACTGCAGGGTCACGATCGCGTTCATCGGATCGTGTTCGGCGCCCAGCATCAGCTGGAACTCGAGTCGGTCGAGGACCTCGTGGATCTGCCGCTCGGTTTCCACCAGATCGGCCTCGACGGCCTTGGGATCGTCCTCGCCCAACTCGACGAGCACGCGGCCGTCCTCGACCAGCTTGCACAGGCGATCGATCGGATCGACCACCTGGAAACACAGCTTCTTCTGCTGGGCGATGCCCTGGGCGCGTTCTGGTTCGTCCCAGAACCCCGGCTGGCTCATCTGGTGCTCGATGTCCGCGAGCTCACGGTGACGGCGAAGGTAGTCAAAGACTCACCTTGATCGAATCGATCCTTTGCTCGGCTTCCTTCAGTGTGTCGAGATGATCTTGGAGGCCCATGAGGCCGAGCATCTCATCGCTGCGCGCCGGCGATGTCCAGGTCGAACTCGGCCCAGGTGAAATGAAACCCGCGACGGACACTGCAGGCAAAGGATCGAAGTCGGCGAATCATGGCCCGTCGCGGGTTCCGTGTGCCGTTGCGCTGTGTTGGACACAGGCAGGCAGATCATCGGCAGCGCCGCGGCGCGCATAAGTGGGCTTCTTGCAGCGACGAAAGCCGTTCGCGCCACCTGTCGGTGCGATGCACGCTCGCATCGGGAGATCACGCACTCGCCAATCGAGCAGGTTTTTTGCGCGCGACGCGAGAAGGCCCGAGGCGGGACGACAAGCCTTCCAGCCGGGCCGCACGCTGCAAAACCCGGCATCGTCAGCAAGGCGCGATGCGGCGGTCGCTTCGCGACTCACTCCAGGCCGAGCAGCCTCTTGAGGTTGGCGAAGAAGTCGCGCCAGGCCGCGAGCGACTGCGCCGTCGACTCGCGGATCTGCACATCGCGCTCGAAGGTCTCGGCGAGCATCTCGAGCAACGGCACCCGGGCTGCGTCGGGTGTGCCAGGATCGAGGATCCGTTCGACCAGGGGACGAACCGCGGTGAGGAAGCGCGGGTCGTGGTTCTTGTGACGAGCCTGCAGCTCGAGCATGAGGGCGTCGACGCGGGTCATGGTTCCTTCCCGGCGGCCGGCAGGGTTGCGGCGCGCCGCAGAACCCTACCACGGGCCAAGCGCAGCGGTCGGATCCGTGCTGTGCTCGACCCGGGATCGCCCGCGTCATGGGGCGTTACGCGGCGCAATTTGCCGGCCGCGACGACCGCCAGCGATGCGGTCGAGGGGGGCCGTCGCCGCGATCGGCGCTCAGATCATCGTCACGGCGGCAGCGTTCTGCAGCCGGCGACGAGCCATCGCCTCGGAGGCCTTGTAGCTCTTGAGCTTGTTGTAGAGCGTCTTGGTGTCGATGCCGAGCACCCGCGCGGCGCGCGTCTTGTTGCCGCCGGTGGAGGCCAACACGCGGTGAATGTGGCGCTTCTCGACCTCGGCCAGGGTCAGCTGCAGGGTCTCCTCGGGCTGGTTCTCGCCCAGCAACCGGCGCAGCACGTTGGTCGGCTCGACCACGGCGAAGTCGTAGTCGGCGCCTTCGACGCGACCGCGGAACTCGTCCATCGAGCTGCAGGTGCTGACCATGCAGCCCCAGTCGGCGACGATCTTGTTGAGGTGGTTGGCCGTCGCATCACGGCCGGAGAACACGAGGAGACGCTTGCCTAGAGTCATGAGTTCGATCCTTCGATCGGGGCCGCGGCGGTTCGGAGCGAGCACCGGGCGCAGAGGGGTTGGGAGCGGTGGGTGACTGCTACGTGATGTCGCCGGTCGGGTGAGCCACCTGACGACATTTCCCCCCTTTCCGTGCGCGCAGGGCAAGTACTCCCGAACCGTCGAGCGCCGCCGCCGCCCCTTCCGATGGGCTTACGACGACCTTCTCCGTGGCTACGACGACCCTGTGGCAGCGCCACTTCGGGCGCGAAACACCAACCTCACCACGATCATCAGCACGACCAAACCGACGAACACCACCAAGGTCAGCAGCGCCATCGAATCGAGCCCCTGGCTGGCGCCGGAACCCGCCTCGAACTCCTTGGGGATCACCGACACGGTACCGGCGCCGCTGCGCAGCACGACCTTGGTGCGGCCATCGCCGAGCCTGCCGCGCATGGCAGCGCTGTAGTCGCCGGTCTTCTCCTCCTTGAACCCGAACCCGTTGCTGATGTGGCCGATGGCGACGGCCACATCGAGGTCGAGCTGGGTCGTCTTGGGCACGTGACACTGCAACGAACCCTGCCCGGTGACCAGACGGATCAGCTTGTCGGGCTGCGCGACGAACACCTGCAGGTCACCGACGCCGACGTCGACGTCGACATCGCCGCCGTGCTCGATCACGATCACGTTGCCGCGGCGGGTCGAGGCCTCGAGCGCACCGGCGCTCCATTGCACCCGCAAGTCGCCGCGGCCCGTGGTGATCTTGGAGCTGGCGTTGCGGTGATCGAGGGTCACGTTGCCGCTGCCGGCGACCTTGATCTCGAGCGGGATGCCCGGTGGCACGTGAAGACCCAACTCGAGTCCGAACACACCTTTGGGATCGTCAGGACCGATGCCTGGCGCCTTCACCACGAGCGTGCCCGGCTCCTTGTCGTCGAGCACCGCAGTCAATTCGAGCCCGATCGCCTCGAGCTTGGCCAGGTCCTCGGCCGTGTCCGCGGCGCGCCGCACCCCCCCGCCGTAACGGAGGGTCCGGCCCGAACCGGCGGCCACACCGACCGTGCCGTTCGGCACCTCGACGCGGATGCGCTGCACCGCGGCATCGATCGGCAACTCGGCCTCGACCAGGTCCGCGACCGAACGGTGCGACAACGAGCCGCCACATCCTCCCACCATCAGTAGACTTACCGCAATCGCGGCACGCATCCACCGACCGCAAGGGAGAATCGGTGAGCCGGCGGGGCGGCGGCGGCGGGGTTCGCGTTCCATCATGGGGACACGTTTTGAAAGGGCTCGGAGTTTCGCGATACCGATGGCGTCCTGCGGCGCGGTTGAGCCTCGACCTGCCGGACGCCGCCTTCGCGTATCGTGCAGTATGCCGTCGCGGCACTCGTCCCCAACGCACTCATGGCCAAGAACGGCGCCGATCTGCAACCGGACCCGGTGACGATGGTCGCGTACCAACGCGCCATCGCCGAGTACGCCGATGGCCTGAAGGGTTACGCGGCGCGTCTGCTCGGCGACTCGATCGCGGCCGAGGACGTCGCCCAGGACGCGTTCCTGGCGCTCTACCGTCACCTCTCGCAGGTGCCGACCTCCGCGTTCCGGCCGTGGCTGTATCGCGTCGCGCGCAACCTGTGCCTCGACCAACTGCGGCGCCGCAAGTTCAAGATGAGCTTGTTCCGCGATCTGCAGCGCGACGACGACCAGCCGTTCACCGCCGAAGACCGCGACACCGCGCCGCCCGACCAGATCGCCGAGACACGTGAGGCCAACGAAGCGATCGAGAAGGCGATCGCCGAGCTGCCGCAGAGATTCCGGGAGGCGTTCCTGCTCTGCGAAGTCGAGGGCATGAGCTACGAGGACGCGGCCGCCGTGATGGGCTGTCCGGTCAAGACCGTCTCGACGCGGTTGTTCCGCGCCAGACAGCGCTTCAAGTCACTCGTCAGCCGCCTGATCAAGGTGTGAACGAGAACCGGATCCACCGCCGATGAACTGCAACTCCTGCCGCTTCGAACTGTCACAGTGCCTCGATGGCCGCCTGCCCTCGGGGCGCCGCGCCGTCGTCATGCACCACGTCGACGAATGCGCCGGCTGCGCCACCTACTGGGACGAGCTGCAAGCCGCCCAGGAACTGGTGCTGCGCCTGCCGCCGAAGGGTGTCGGCCACGACTTCCGCGACCGCCTGTGGGCGCGCATCCAGGCCGGTGAAGGCACGCCCGACGCGGTGTTCCGCGAGCCGATCGCGACGCTGACCAAGGTGCGCTACGCGCTCACCGGCGCAGCCGCCGCTGCCGCAGTCCTGCTGGCCGCGCTTTGGCTGCACGACGAACGCAACCCGCGGCACGATGACTCGACGCTGGTCGCCGACAACCTGACCGCCGACCGCGACAACCACGGGCAACCGCGCGACGACCAACGCGGCCGCATCGGCGGCCAGCGCCCGATCGACAGCGGCACGGTCTACAGCCCCAACTCCCTCGCACTGGTTTCGTCAGCCCAGCCGCTCACCGCGGACCTGGTCGCCAAGGAGGCAGCGCGACAGTTCGTGCAGCGCTACTCCGACGCCAACTTCGCACTCGCGCGCCTGCAGGACGAGCCCGACAACTCGGGCATGCTGCGTCAGGCATTCGAGAACGCCGACGAGCTGCGCGGTTTCGGCCACCTGCTGCTGACGTTGCGCGACCGCGACCGCCTGTCGTTCAGCGACGTCGACGTCGATGCCGACCTGCGGGTCGCCGTCAACATGCTCGACGAAAGGCGCCTGCAGAAGCGCAACCTCGAAACCGCGCGCTACATCGTCGCGCCGGCGCTCAGCAGCAAGAACCTCGCCAACGTCCTGAACACCATCCGCGTGCAGCCCTCGGTGGACCCGCGCGACGAGGTGGACGTGCTGTGGCGGCTCAACACGATGCAGCCCGAGGCGTTCTCGCAGCTCTTCTTCGTGATCGGCGACCCGGACGACATCGTCGAATCGTTCGGCCTGCCGCGCCACAACCACGTCTTCCTGCTGCAGGGACAATGCGGCCCGCAGTGGGTCTCGCCGAAGAGCCAATTCGAGATCCACATCGTGCGCAACCGCTGAAGGCAACAGCTGCCGCTGCGGGTTTCGGCCCGAGCGCGAAACCGCGGCACGCCGGTTTGCTAGCATGGCGGCCGATGCTCGCCCTTCTCCTGGCCCTCGCGGCCCACGCGTCGCCGTTTGCCGCACCGAATCTGCACGACCCGGTGCTGGACGTTGCCCTGGCGGCCAGCCATCGCTCGGGGGTGGCCCTGCCGAGCGACGCCACCAAGGCCCTCGACGCCTGGCTCAAGCTCTACTTCGCCGGCAAGATCTCGATCCTGTCGAAGGAGAACATCGCCAGCAAGTCGCTGGCCATGAAGTTCGACCTCGTGCCCAAGAGCGGACTGGGCAACCCGACCTGGGAAGGTGACCTGCATGCGATCCTGGAGGCCGTCGCCAAACAGGACGACGCGGAAGCCGCCACGGCGCTGCTCGAGGTCGCTGCCGTCGGTCTCACCGCCAGCAAACTCGACGCCGATGCCGCGCCGCATCACGTTCGCGCCGCGGGCGAGAAGTGGGCGGCGCGATTGACCTCGGCGGCCGCCAAGGAGGAACTGGCGAAAGCCGCGCGCGGCGAGAGCAAAGGGGACAAGGCGGCCGTCGCGGGCCTGCAGATCGCCGGCGTGCGCTGCCTGGCACGCCTGGGCGACAAGGCGATGCGGGCGACGATCGAACAGCAGCTCAACGACGGCGACGAGTTGGTCCGGGTCAACGCCGCCGAGGCCCTGCAGACGCTCGGCGACGAAGCCGCGGCGATGGCCCTGATCGGCTCGCTCGAACGTGAGACCAGCGACGCAGTGCTGATCGCCGTGAGCCGCTGCCTGCGCTCGTTGTATTCACCCTACGTGCCGACGCCCGCCACGGCGAAGAGCGACGAGACCAAGACCGACGACGCGTCGGCCGGCGTTGCCAAGGCGGCGCCAGCGAAGAAGGCCACCGGCGCACCGCCCGAGTCGACGCGACTGGCCGCACGCGCGGCGATCGGCGCGATCGGTCGGTCGACGTGGCGCGGTGACATGGCGTTGCTGCAGCTGCTCGACGACTGGCGTTCGCTCGAGGCGATCCCGGCGCTGATCGGCGTGCTCGAGCGCTTCCGCGACAACCCGCAGGACGTGCAGTCCGGCAAGCTGTCGCAGCTGCTGCTCTACCGCGCCCACGAACTGTTGTCGGCGATGACCGGCGCGGTGATCCCGGCGCAGGCGCCGGAGAAGTGGCGCGAGCTGTGGGAGCGCGAGAAGGACAAGATCGACCTCAACCAGAAGCACGAGCCCAAGGGCCCGCCGACGACGGTGGCGAGCGGCTTCTGCGGCATCCCGGTGCAGGGCAGCCGCGTGCTGTTCATCCTCGACCTGTCGGGCAGCATGGACTTCCCGATGCCAGACGGTCAGACCAAACGCATCGACTTCGCCCGCCGCGAACTCGAGCGGGCGATGACCTCGATCTCGCCCGATGCGCACTTCAACCTGGTCACCTTCAACGGCAATCCCAAAGCCAAGATGTGGAGCAAGGAGATGGTGCCGGCGACCGAACGCAACCGCGCCAGGTTCCTCAAGCACGTCGAGGGACTGCGCGCCAACGGCGGCACCAACCTGTGGTCGGGCTTCGAGCAGGGGCTCAAGGTGCGTTCGCTGGTCTACGGCGACCGCTACGAGACCAACGTCGACGAGGTCTTCATCCTGTCGGACGGTGCGCCGTCGGTCGGCGACATCATCGATCCGATCGAGATCCTGCGGCTCGTGCACGAGACCAACCGTTTCGCCAACATGCGCATCAACACGATCTTCATCACCTCGACCAACCCGCAGGAAGCGCAGCCGATGCCGTGGATGACGATCTCACCCGCCGAGTTGATGCGGCGCCTCGCCAACGAGAACGGCGGCAAGTTCATCGGCCTGTAGGCCAGCAGCGCCACGGGTCACTTCCTGCCGCCGCGTGTCGGCACCTTGGCCGGCGGGGTCTTGGCCCCCTGGATCTTCGCCGAGGACAACGGGGCCGATTGGCCGTGATGACGATGGCTGTGCAGCAGCGGCCCGGTCAACGCCAGCAGCCCGCCGATGATGACCAGCACCCACGCGGCACGGTCGGATTCGCGCAGCGCCTCTTCGGGGGTCTCGGCGGCCACCAGGGCCATGCGCACGTCGTCGCTCTGGAACGTGAACGTCGCCTGACCGATCGCGCGCCACAGGAAGAACGTGCGATCGACCTCCTCCCGCATGTAGCGCGCGACGGCGACCTGGCCGTGCAGGACCAGACCGCCGCCGATCAGGACGCCGCCGATCAGCACCACGAGCCAGCGCAGGAAGCGGAGCATTGGTCGGCGCAAGGTAGCGCCCTGCACCGCCCGAATCACTTCGCCGGCGCCGGCTTGATCTGCACGATGCGCTCGCCGTCGCGGAACACGATGCGGTCGCCGAGCGCCAGCACGTCACGCAGCTTGGGGTTGGTTTTCAGCAGCGCGAAGTACTCGTCGGAGAACGCTTCGATCAACACGGCCTGCTTCTGCCAATCGCCCGGCAGGCCCTGCTCGACGAGCTCTTCGCCGACGGTGAGGAACACGCGGCCGGCGGCGCGGCGCAGCGCGGCGGGAGCCTTGCGGCCCTCGGCGACGTCCTTGCCACCCTTGTCAGCGCCACCCTTGGCGGCCTCGGCGTCACGGTCGGTCTTGCGCACACTGCCGAGGTAGAAGTCGTCCGAACCAGTGGAGGCCTTGCTCTCGGCAACCGCCTGCTCTCCGGTGCGCGCGCGACCGAGCCTGCTGAGCGCGCCGCTGTCGCCCGGCGTCGTCGGAGCGCCAGCTGCCGGCGCACCCGGACCACCCGTCGTGGGCCCGGCCGGGGCACCGCGACCACCGCCCGGACCACCGCCGAGACCGGTCGCACTGTTCCACCGGCCATCGAACGACTCGGCCAGCGGGCGCCCCGCCAGCCGCATGCTCTCTTCGACGATCAGCTGCGAAGTGTAGGGCGTGACGATGCCGTAGCGCGTCGCCAGGCTGCGCACCTCGTCGATCAGTTCCTTACGTTGGCCCCCGCGACGGATGCCGTCGAGCAACGCGGCGACGTGCTGTCGCGCCCACAGGGTCTGCACGAACTCGCGATCCGCGGCGACGATCGGGAACTCGACCTCGAACACGAACTCGCGGTCCTTGCCGTTCTGCTTGCCACGCACGCGCACGAGCTTCTTGCCCTCGCCGCGGTAACGGCCGGTGATCTGCATCACCTCGCCGCAGAACAGGTCGCGCGTGGTCGTCGGGTGCACGTCGAACACGTCGATGCCGTCGCAACGCACGACCACGTCGGTCATCGCCGGCTGCGCGATCTTGCTGCACAGCGCGTCGACCTTGGCCTCGATCTTCTCCTTGTTGCCGACGAAGTCGCGCGCGCCGTGGTGCTGCTGCACCAGATCGTCGATCAGCCGCACGTCGATCTGATCGCCGACGCCGAGCGCGAACAGGCGCATGTTGCGCGTGTCGAGCTGCTTGGTCAGCGCCAGGATCTGCTGCGGGTTGGTCAACCCCATGGTCGGCTCACCGTCGGTGACGAAGACGATCTGCGGCAGCAGCGCGCCGGCGTCGTCGCCGGTCGGCAGGTTGGCCTCGAGCGCCTGCTGCAGTGCGCCGCTGATGTTGGTGCCGCCCATCGCGTTCAGGCGTTCGACCATCGCCATCGCCGCGTCGATGTTCTCCTTGCCGGCCGCGACCGGCTGCTCGAAGAACGTCTGCACCGACGACGCGAAGGTCACGACCTGGAACATGTCGACGGGGCGCAGCGAGCGCAGGAAGGTGCGCAGCGCCGCCTTCGCCTGTTCGATCTTCTCGCCCTTCATCGAACCCGAGGTGTCGACCACGAACTGCACGCAGCGCCGCGGGATCTCCTTGTCGTCGGCCAACTCGCGAGGCGGCGACACCAGCATCGCGAAGTAGCCGGCGTCACCGGTCTGGCGGTGGGTCAACAGGTGCAGGCCGAAGTCCTGCTGCGTGAGACCGTAGTAGACCTCGAGGTTCTCGAGTTCGGCGAACTTGCCTTCGAGGGTCACCGTCGCGCGGTGCTGCCCCTCGCGCCGGATCTCGGCGCCGCCGAACGGCGCGAACACGGTCGCCAACGCCGTCTTCGACTTGATCGACACGTCGAGTGCGATCGGCCCGGTGCCCGCATCGCCCATCTGCATCGAACGCAGCGGCCACGACCACTGGTAGACGCCGCCGATCGGCTCGAGCACCTGCCGCAGCCGCACCGTGACGCCGACCTCACCGTTCGCCGGGATCGGGTAGATGCGCGCGCGCAGCAACCCTTCCCCCGCGTATTCGAGCAACCCCGGGTCCTTGCGCCGCCGCACGATCGATTCGTAGATGCCGCGTGCCTGACCGGCGTCGAGCACCTCACCCTTCACCTCCTTGCCCCCCACCGTCATCGTGAACCCGTCGGCCACCGCCCCGCGCGGCAGCGGCAGGATCCAGGTGCCCTCGGCCTCACGCGCGCCGTCGTTGCGGAACACCTGATCGATCACCGTGGTCGCCACGCCATCGACGATCTCCCCGTGGATCGCCGTGCGCGTGACGTGCACGGGCGCCGTCGGCCGCTGCCCGGGCACCGCGACCGGCGGCTGCGGCCCATCGGGCTGCAGGATCAGGCCCTGCGCCAGCAGGGGTGTGCACAGTGGGGCGCAGAGTGGCGCGAGCAGAAGGAACGGGAGAACGGATCGGAACGAACGGGCCATGAGAACCACCTCGGATCGGGACTGCGGCAAACCGGGCCGGGCGAGGACGCGCCTACACCCCGCCGGTTCCCGAAGTTCTGTCGGACGGGGGGCCGAGCTTGCCCAGTCACTCCTCTTGGCACGGCGAGCTCCTTCGTGTCTTGCGCGACCACGACCGCGCGGGGCCGACCCACTGGTTGGCTTCCGCGCATTCCCGTAGCGTCCGAGCCGATGCCGCCGAAGCTGCTCAGCTCCCTGCTGCTCGCCGTCCTGCCGGCGGCCTTGGCAACGACGCAGACACGAGCCCAGGCGGTGCACGAGGAAGTGACCGACGCCGGCCTGCGCATCTGGGACTTCCCCGACGACGACGCCGATCGCTTCTCGATCGCGGTGATCGTCGGCGTCGGCGCGCGCGACGAGGTGCGGCAACACGCCGGCATCGCCCACTTCCTCGAGCACGTGCTGTTCTTGTCGACCAAGAGCCGTCCGGGGCTGTTCGCCGACGGCAACCTGACGCGACGCGGCATTGTCGCCAACGGCTTCACCTCCTCCGAGGTCACGGTCTATCACCTGACCGGGCGCTCAGGGCATTGGCAGTTCATGGTCGACTGGCTCGCCGACCACATGCTCGAGCCGCGCTTCGACGACAACGAGGTCGAAGGCGAACGCCAGACGGTGATCCACGAGATCAACACCAACGGTCCCGACTTCCGCGCGATCACCTTCGAGAACCTGCTCTACGGCGAACATGCGCTGGCGCGATCGATCGGCGGCAGTCCCGACACGGTCAGGGCCGTGACCATCGACGACCTGCGCGCATTTCATCGGCGCTACTACCACGCCGGCAACATGGCGGTGGGCTTCTCGGGCAGGGTCGACCGCGAGCAGTGCGCGCAAGCGGTGCGGAACGCCTTCGCATCGGCGCCGACCGGCGACCCGGTGGTGAGCGTCGCACCGACACCGCGTTTCGGCGACCTGTGGACCAACCGCAGCTACGTCGGCGACGGGTCGGGAATGCTGCGTCTCGGTTACCACCTGCAGTGTTCGCAGCCGTCGGAGCTGAGCGCCCTGCTGGTGATCGACGCGTATCTGCAGCAGCGTTTCTTCGCCGTCGCGCGCGAAGAACAGCACCTCGCCTATGCGCCGTCGGTGTCGCTCACCTGGGGTCGCGACGTGCAGCGCCTGCAGTTCGAGTGCCCCACCAGCGAACGCGGCAACGTCGCGCCGTTGGCCGGGATCGCCGAAGAACTCGTCGCCGAACTGCAGCAGGTCGATCCGGTCCGGCTGCAGGAAGCGATCGCGCGCGCCCACAGCCGGTTCGTCTGCGGGTCGGTCGACGAACTGGTCGCGGCGATGGAATACACGGCCTGGATCGCCTGGCACGGCGGCGAGGTCGACACGTTCTCCACCGCCTTGGCGCAGGTCACCGCCACCGACGTCGCCGCCGCCGCGGCGCGCTGGCTGCGCCCCGAACTGCGCTTCAGCCTCAGCACCACACCGCTGCTGGGCACACCGAGCAGCACCTGGGCACTGGTCCTGGTGATGGCCATCTTCCTGGCCGTCGTGCTGCGTCTGTACGGCGGCCCGCTGCGCGCCGCAATCGGCGCCAGGTTGCGCCGCCGCAGCAAGCCGCGCGGTCGATTGATCGCGATGCCGACGAAGGAGCCGATCCGGCCGGTCGATGCCGACGAGCTCGAACGCGGCATCCAGCAGTTCTTCGCCGACGAGGACCGGGCCAGGGACGACCGCTGACTCGACCGCAGTCTCACTCGAGCGGCAACGTGCACCCGGTCGCGTCGAAGATCACCTCGAAGCGCGGCGCCAGCCAACGCACCAGATCCTCTGGCGTGCGGATGTCGGCCGCGACCACGTGCATCAGCACTTCGCGCGGCCCGGGCTTGTCGAGGTTCTTGGTCCAGAGCAGCACGTCGCCCGGGACCTGCAGCCGGAACGTCACGTCGAGGCCGGCGACCTCCTTGATGCGGCGGTTGAAGAAGTCGACGGCGACCGGGTCGACTTCGTCCTTCATCTTCTCGGCCTTGGCGCGCGCTTCGAGCCAGGCCTGCTTGCCCTGCAGATAGAGCGTCAGCTTGGCGGTGCCGGCCTTGGGCCCCTTGGCCAGGACCCATTCGGCGCTGCTGCCGCACAGCGGGCTCTGCTGCAGGTCGCTGAACTTCGGGAACGACGCCTGCAGCTCGACCGAACGGCGCTGGGCCTTCTTGGCGGTCTCGTGTCTGGTCAGCTCGAGCCCCGCGGCGGCGAGCTCGCGGCCGACGAGTTCCTTGTCGAACACCGCGAACGGATTGGCCGCCGCGCCGAGCTGGGCGGCGGCGCTGGCCTTCTGCACCTTGTCGAGCGTGGACTCGCTGACGTCCATGCGCACGGTCTGGGTGCCGCTGCCGTCGGCGTTCAGGCTGACGGTGTGCTCCATCTCCAGGCACGAGGGCAGAGCGGCGAGGAACAGGAGGGACAGGTGCAGGGTCCGCATGCGGTATCGATCGGCCATTGGCATGGGCGGTCTGAAGCCCGGCCGGTTCCTGTCGCGCGCGCGGGCCGCAGCCGTAGGATCCGGCGGATGCCTGCTGCCCTGCTGCCCCTCGCCTGGTCCTCGGATTACCCCATCGTCGCGATCCTGACCGGGCTGGTCGGACTGGTCGCCGGGGCCGACCTGCTGGTGCGCGGCGCGGTCTGGATCGCGCTGACCCTGGGCATGAGCCGCATGGCGGTCGGCCTCACGCTGGTGGCGATGGGCACCTCGCTGCCCGAACTGCTGGTCAGTTTCACGGCGGCGCGCAACGGCAACAGCGAGATCGCGATGGCGAACGTGATCGGCAGCAACACCGCCAACGTGCTGCTGATCATCGGCGTCGCCGCGTCGATCTGCGCGATCCGGCTGCAGGTGCGTTGGTACGAACTGGTCTACATGCTGATCGCGACGGCGCTGGCGGCGGTGCCGTTCGTGCTCACCGGCGAGGTCTCGCGCCCGCTGTCGACGGTGATGGTGGTGATGCTGGCACTGTTCTGCCTGGGCTTGCTGCGCCGCGAACGCACGCGGGAAGAGCACCCGGGCCACGCGGCCCCGCCGCGCGCGACCGCGCTCGGCTGGGTGTTGCACCTCGGCCTGCTCGGCGCCGGCTTCGTCCTGCTCGCCTACAGCGCCGAGTGGCTCGTGGACGGCGCCGTCGCCATCGCCAGTTCGCTGGGCATGAGCGAGGCGGTGATCGGCATGACCATCGTCGCGATCGGCACCAGCCTGCCCGAGCTGGCGACCTCCGCGGTCGCCGCGAAGAAGGGCCAGCCCGAGATCGCGATCGGCAACGTCATCGGCAGCAACATCTTCAACGTCGGCTCGGTGCTCGGCGTCGCCGGCCTGCTGCAGCCGTTTCCGGTCGATGTCGACGCGCTCGGCCGGCTGATGATCATGACCGGGGCTTCGGCCCTGCTGATGGTCGTGGTCCTGCGCGTCAGCGGCGGTGTGTCCCGGTTGTCAGGGGTCGTGTTCCTGCTGATCTACGCCGGGTTCCTGGCCTACGAGGTCACCCACGGCAAGGTGTCCTGACGCCCGGCTGGCAGACGGTATGATCACCCGTCCCATGCTCGCCGCCCTGCTCACCAGCCTGTTGCTCTGGCAGGAGCCAGAACCCGCTCCGCAGCCGCCGACCCCACCGTCCGAGACGGACAAGCCCGTCGCGACCGACAAACCCGTCGAGCCGGCAGCGCCGGTCGAAACCTGGGACGACCGCACCGCCAAGGCGGCTGCCGCCGAGCTCGGCAAGGTGATGAAGGGCAAGGCGACGATGCGTGAGAAGACGCAGGCGCTCGACGCGGTGGCGAAGGGCTCGAACAAGTTGCTGATCAAGCCGCTGGTCAAGGTCGTCGAGGAAGACAAGTCGCTGCTGGTTCGCCAACGCGCCGCCGCGCTGCTCGCCAACCAACCCACCAAAGACGCCAACGAAGCGGTGCGCAAACTGCTCAAGAACGCCCGCGTCGGCTCCCACCCGGTCGTGCAGGCCGAGCTGATCCGCTCCTTGGCGAAGTGCGGCTACGACGCCAGGCAGTGGGATGCGATCGACGACCTGTTCGAGCAGGAATACGCCGCCGAGCGCGTCACGCTGCAGGAGGCGATCCTCGACCTCGTCGCACAACACAAGGAGAAGCAGGCGTTGCCGATGTTGCTGCGCAACTTCGACGAACCGGCGCCCAAGGACGTGCACGACGGCAGCAACCCGCCCGCCGAGTATTGGGAAGCGCGGTGGAAGGCGTGGGCAGCGTGGCGCAGCAAGGTCAAGGAAACCGTCTTCGCGATCACGGGCCAGCGCTTCACCTCCGCCACGGAAGCCAGCGAGTGGCTGAAGAAGAACCCCCTCTGAGCCCCGCTCCAGCAGCCGCCGACGAGGTCGCGTTCCTGCGTGAGCACGCCGCCTGGCTGTTCGCGCCCGAACTCGGCGTCTGCGTGGTCGGCTCCGCGGCGCTGGCGATCGCCTGTGTGCGCGCCGGCCTGACCGGGCCGAGACCCGGCGACCTCGACCTCGCATGGGCGCTGGACGTGGCCGCGGGCGAGGCCCTGCTGCGTCGACACGGCGTGTTCCTCAAGGCCACCGAAGGCAACCTCACGCGCGGCACCCTGGCGGCGAAGGTCGCCGGGCGGCGGCTCGAGCTCACCACGTTCCGCGGTCGGGACCCTGCCGCACCGATGGCGCAGCGCATCACCGACGACCTCGCCGAACGCGACATGACGATCGGGGCGCTGGCGCTGCAGCTCACCGGCGACGAACTGCACGACCCGCAGCAAGGGTTGCGCGACTGGCAGGAGCGGCGCATCCGCGCCGTCGGTGCGCCGGCCGATCGTGTGCGTGAGCATCCGGTGCGCTGGCTGCGTTACTACCGCAAGGCCCACGAACTCGGGTTCGATCTCGACGGCGCGATCCGCGGGCTCGATCTGCCGCCGCGGCTGCTGCTCGAGCTTCCCAAGGAAGCGATCGCCGGCGAGCTGCGCAGCATGCTCGTCAAGTGCGCATCGCCCGGGCGATGCCTGTGTGAACTGCACGAAGCCGGGTTGCTCGAGCTGCTCGCGCCCGAGCTCACGCTGCAGTTCGACGGTCGACCCGCCGGACCACAACGTCACCACCCCGAGGTCTCCCAGGGTCTGCACCTGATCCTCGCGCTCGAGTGGGCGTTCAGGCATACGCAGCATCTCGACGAACGCGACGCGTTGACGGTGCGCATCGCCGTGCTCTGCCACGACCTCGGCAAGGGTTACACCCGCGCCGCCGACCTGCCGCGGCACCTCGGTCACGACCACGCGGGGCTGGCGCCGATCGCGCATCTGCTCGACCGCTGGCCGGGCTTCGCCGATCAACGCGCCCGCACGCTGGCGCGGCAGGTGTGCGCGCTGCACCTGCACATGCACAATCTGGCGGCGCTGCGCCCGGGCACACTCGCGCGCCTCTACGACGAGTGGCTGCGCGGTGGCGACTTTCCGGAAGAGCTGTTCGCACTCGCGATCGCCGCCGACGCCGCGGGCCGACTGGGGCTCGAGCACACCGGCGTCGCCGTGCGTGACGCGGTGCTGCAGCAGGTGCGGTGGTTGCGCACGACCTGCGGCGGCGTCGACGCCGCCGCGCTGCGCGAGCGGTACGCCGACGATCTGGACGCGTTCCGGGCCGCACTGCACGAAGCGCGCGCCAAGGCGTTGGCCCAGGGCCGCCGCGAGCTCAGCGGGGCGGCAGACGAAGCTCCGCAGTAGCGGTCTCGCCGGCCTTGACCTCGATCGCCGTGTCCTCACCCCACGGTCCGGGCTCACCGGGCCCCAGCGGCAGACTCCGAGCGCGCACGAGGTAACGACCGGGGGCCAGTGACGCGAACGAGAACTTGCCGCCCATCGCCGGTTGCGTCTCGCGGTCACCTTCATTCTCGCGCCGGTATTCGACCAACGCGATCTGTACGCCGCTGCCATCGGCCGCGACCACCTTGCCGCGCATGCGGCCCGCGGCGCTCATCTCGACGCGCCCTGCGTCGGTCACCTGGCGTTCGGTGACGGCCTGCCCGGCGCGCTTGCCGTCGGCGTACTTGTCGTGGGTGATCTTCACGTCGTAGGCACCCACGGGCACATCGTCGACCTGCGCCCAGCCATCGGCACCGGTCTTGGTGCGCTGCTGCCCCATCGTGATCGTGGTGGCCTCCGCCGATTCGTCGCCGCTCGTCGACATCGTCACCATCATCATGCGCCGTTGCCGCGGCGCGCCCTCAGGTGCTTCCGGCTGCGCCACCTGCAGCTCGACCATCGCGCCGCTGATCGGTTCACCGGAGCCGGCGACGACCGCCTGCACCCGCAGCGTGCCGGTGCGCAAGTAGAGGTCCTGGCTCTGGTCGGCGGCGTCGCCACTCACCTGCAGTTCGAAGCTCGCCTTGATCAGGCTGTCTTCGCGGCCATAACGCAGCACGTAGCTGCCGGCCTCGACATCGGTGAACTGGTACTCGCCGTTGCCATCGCAGACGGCCCCGCGCCCGCCCATGCCGGGCATCTGCGGCAGATCACCGCCGGCGGCCTCGAGCTCGACGCGGCAGCCGGCGACGGGCCCGTCGGCGCCGAACACCTTGCCATGCAGACGCACCGACAGGGGCTTGCGCAGATCGATCACCGTGGTGTCGCCGGCGACGATCCGCACGCTGCGCTGACTGGCTTCGATCGCGTCGCTGTCGTTACCGACCATCACGAACGCGCCGCCGATGTTGTGGCCCTGGTTGTCGCGCACCAGCACTGCGGTGTAGTCACCGGGCACCAACGGGCCGACGCGCAGCTTGCCTTCGGCATCGACGGTGTGCTTCTGCCGCGTCGAGGTCTCACCGGCACCGAGCGGCCCTTCGAGTGCGAAGCGCGCCCCCGCGATCGCGGCGCCGTCGGCACCGACCACGCTCACGTCGACGAAGCCCGGTGTGCGCAGCGCCAGTGACGCCTGCGCCTGGCCCGTCGCCGGCATCACGACCACCACTGGCCGCGCCGCGGCGTGCCGTTCGTGGCTGGCGGTGAACTCGAGCTGACCGGCCGGCAAGGCCGGGATCGACGCCTTGCCTTCGGCGTCGGTGAGCACCGAACCGAGCTCGGGACGATCACCGACGAACCGCGCGCCGCCGTTGTCGGCCTCGACTCGGACCGCACGACGGAAGCCGAACCCTTGCGCCTCGTCCACGGACTCGGGTGCACGGCGCACGCTGACGCGCGCATTGGCGACCGGCGCACCGGCCGCATCGACGACCGTGACCAGCGCCGAAGCGCCGGCATCCGCGACCAGACGCACACCGTTCATGACCTGCGCCGGTACCATCGTCAGGCCCGCGAGGCGCACCGGACGGTGCGTTTCGCCGCGAGCGTGCACGACCACCGCACCGGGACGCACGCCTTCGAGCCGGAACGTGCCGTCGGCCGCCGTGCGTACGCGCGACGGCGCATCGAACATCGGGATGCCAGCCGATTCTTCGATCGCCAGCGCCGCGTCACTGGCGCCGTCGTCGCGGCGCGCGAACACTTCGCTACCGGCGATCGGCTGACCGTCGCCGCCGACCAGCACTCCCTCGATGACCCCAAGGCGCTGCACGGTGATCAGCAGGTCACCCGTGCCGACCGCGACCCCCGCGGCGATGGTCTCGGAGTGTTTGCCGCCGAACGCGCGGATCGTGGTCGTCTCACCGGTCAGTCCCGCCAGCGTGAAGAAGCCGGCCTCGTCGGTGACCGCCGCCTCGTCGCTCGCGAACCGTTCGATGCGCACGCCGCCGCGTTCCTCCTGCCGCTGCGCCGCGACCTTGCAGCCGCTCACCGGCACGCCGCGATCGTCGACCACCTGGCCGCTGATCGCCGCACCGCGCGCGAGCCGCAGCACGACGTCCTCCTTCTGCTGTTCGGCAGCAAGGACGATCTTCTCGGCGGCAGGCAGATACTGCGCCGTCGCCGTGCGCAGGTTCCAGGTGCCTTCGGTGAGTTTGCCGAGCCGGAACCGGCCGTCGCGATCCGTGGTGCCCATGCTGCTGGTGCCGAAACCGATCTCGCTGGTGCGCGCCGAGACCTTGACGTCCGCGAGCGGCTTGCCGAACTCGTCGTGGACCACGCCGGCGATCGTCGCTCCGCGCAGCGCCACGAGGTCGCCGAGGTCGAGCGTCACCGCGGCATCGATGCGCGGTGTGCCGGCGGCGAAAACGAGGTCGTCACCGGCCAGCGACAAGCGGCCGCGATGCCCCTTGGCGATCGGCATCGTGAACGTGCCGTCGGCGCCGGTGGTCGCCGTCGCCTCCGGTCGCTCGCGGCTACCCGGCGGCAACACCGAAGGCGGCAGGAACTCGAAGCCGTTGTCGCTCGGCCAGGTGTCGAGACGGAGCTCGACGCCGGCCCGCGGCTGGGCTGCGGAGTCCACCAGACGACCGCGCAACATCCCGTTGGTGACCGGGTCGGTGGCCACGGCGACGCGCTGCGGGTCACCAGCCGTATCGCCGGCGGCGACGCTGCCGATCGCGGGGTCACCGGCCGTCACGGCGCCGGCCGCCGGATCCGCGGCGGCCTTGCCGGAGTCGCCCGCGGTGGCACCGGGCGCGAGCGGTTGTGGCGTGGGCCCGAGGTCCTGGCGGAACCAGAACCAACCGAGCGCGACCAGGACGAGCAGACCGAAAGCGACGAGGAGAGGCGTGGGGCGCATGCGTGGAGACGAGGAGTGAGGGGCGGACGACGCCAACCCGCGGAGGTTACTCCCTGGCCGGTCATATCTCCCGGCAGCGGATGAGGCCTGGTGCCGGCCGCTACGACCTGCGGCCGCGTGCGCCAGGCCACCGAGGACCCTAATCTGCGGCGATGCCGAACCCTCTGCACTGCAAGAAGCGCCGCCGCGAGTTCCTGGCGGCCATCGACTCGCCGGTCCTGCTGATGGCAGGTGGTTGGATCTCGCGCAACTACCCCGCCAACTGGTCGCCGTTCCGGGCCGACAGCACGTTCCTGTTCTTCTTCCCGGACGCCGAGCCCAACGCCGCGGCGCTGTTCGACCCCAAGGACAAGACGGTGACCCTGTTCCTCGACGAGCGCACGCCCGAGGACGCGTTGTGGCACGGTTCGGTGCCCGGCTTCGCCGAGATCAAGCGCCGGCTCTCGGTCGACGCCGTCGAGAAGCGCAGCGACCTGGCGAGGCTCGTCAAGAAGAAGTGTGGTGCGCGCAAGGTGCGCACCATCGGCGTCGCCGATCCGCGCGCCACCGCCGAGGCCGCCGCGATCACCAAGGAGAAGATCGACTTCTACGACAGCGCCAAGATCGGCAACCGCGACCTGCTGCTGACGGTCGCGAAGCTGCGTAGCCACAAGAGCAGCGAGGAGCTCGCCGAGATGCGCATCGCCGCCGCGGTGACGCGCGAGGCGCACACGCTGGCGATGGCCAAGACCCGCCCCGGCATCTACGAACAGGACCTCGTCGGCCACGTCGAGGGCGCGTTCGCGCGGCACGGCTGCGTGCCCGCCTACAACACCATCCTGTCGGTGCGCGGTGAGGTGCTGCACAACCACGACCACGGCAACATCCTGCGTGAGACCGATCTGGTGCTGCTCGACGCCGGCGCCGAACGCCGCAGCGGTTACTGCGCCGACGTGACCCGCACCTGGCCAGTGAACGGCCGCTTCGGTCGCGAGGCCGCCGAGGTCTACGACGTCGTGCTCGCCGCCGAGAAGGCCGCGATCGAGATGGTCAAGCCGGGTGCGCGTTACCGCGACATCCACCTGGGCGCCTGCCGCGTGCTCGCCGACGGTCTCGCGCAGATGGGCTTGCTGTTGGGCGACGTCGACGGCCTGGTCGAGAAGGGCGCGCACGCGCTGTTCTTCCCGCACGGCGTCGGTCACCTGATCGGCATGGACGTGCACGACCTGGAAGCGTTCGGTGACCTCGTCGCCTACGCCCCCGGTCGTCAGCGCAGCAAGCAGTTCGGCACCGCCTACCTGCGTCTCGACCTCGACCTGCAGCCCGGAATGTGCGTGACCATCGAGCCCGGCATCTACTTCGTGCCCGCGATCCTCGAGAACCGCGAGATGCGTCAGCAGTTCAAGGGCCACGTCGACTTCAACCGCGCCGGCAAGTTCCTGACCAGCAACGGCAAACGCGGTTTCGGCGGCGTGCGCATCGAAGACGACGTCGTCTGCACACCCCACGGCCACGAAGTGCTGTCCGCAGCGATCCCGAAAGAACGCCTCGCCGTCGAGGCGCTCGTCGGTTCGGCGCTGGGCTGAAGAACGCATGCTGCGCGCCCTCTTCCTCGCCATCGGTCAGCTGTTCGACGCCAGGATCCTGGCGCTGCTCGGCGCTTCGGTGCTGCTCAGCGTGGCCTGCTTCGCCGCGGTCTGGGGCGCGATCGGCTGGACGCTGACGCACACGTCGTTGTTCACGACCGGTTGGCTCGAATTCGTCAGCGACTTGCTCGGTGCAGGGCTGACGCTGCTCCTCACCTGGTTCACGTTCCCGCTGCTGGCGGCAGCGTTCGTCGGCCTGATTCTCGAACCGGCCGCGCGCGCCGTCGAAGCGCGCCACTACCCGCAGCTGCCGCCGGCTCCCGGGTTGTCGTTCTGGGCCGGTCTGGTCACCAGCCTGAGGTTCCTCGTCGTGGTGGTCGCGCTCAACGCGGCGCTGCTGCTGTTGTGGTTCGCGCCGCCGCTCTACCCGGTCGGCTACCTGCTCGTGAACGGCCTGCTGCTCGGCCGCGAGTACTTCGAACTCGTCGCCCTGCGCCGCCTCTCACCCACCGACGCGCGCGCGTTGCGTCGTGCCAACAGCGGCGAGTTGCTGCTGCTCGGCATGGGCACGGCGGGGCTGTCGGTGGTGCCGATCGTCAACTTCGTCGCGCCGGTGCTGGTGACGATGATGTTCGTGCACCGCTGCCAGGCCTGGGCCCGACGTGCCGGTGTCGGGCAGGGCGCCGGTGTCGGAGGCGGAGCCCGCGTCGGTCAGCCTGCCGGCGGCGGGTAGACGATCACCGGTACGTGCGCGTGCCGGATGACCAGTTCGGCGACCGAGCCGAGCAGCAGGCGGCGCAGGCCCGAACGACCGTGCGTGGCCATGGCGATGAACTTCGCGCCGTCCTTGCGGGCCTGTTCGACGATCGTGGCGGCGACGTCTACGGCATCGACGACCTCGGCCGACTTGCAGATGTCGCGGCCGAGTCCGTCGGCCAGCTTCTGCAGCTCACGATCCCAGTCCTTGTGGATCTGCGAGCGATCCGGATAGACGGCCATCAGGCCGCCGCCGGTCGGCTCGAACGGCAGGTCTTCGAGCACCGCGACCAGCTTGATCGTCAGGCCCAGCTTCTGCGCCAGTTCCTTGGCCGGCGCGAACGCTCGCTTGGACTCGTCGGAGAGATCGGTCGTGAGCAGGATGGAAGTCATGGTTCTGGTCCTCGTTCTGCGCACGAGGATAGCCCGAACGGCCACCGGCCCCATGCGCACATCGGCTAAGCCGGCAGCATCCAGGCGAAGTCGGTGTTGCCGCCGCTGACGATCAGCCCGATGCGTCGCCCGGCGACCTCCGCGCCCACGGCCCGCAGCGCCGCCAGCACGGTGGCGCCGCTCGGCTCGACCACGATCTTCATGCGCTGCACGAAGAACCACGCCGCGGCGACGATCGCCGCCTCGGTGACGGTGACGATGCGCACGCGGTGTCGCTGCAACAGCGCGAAGTTGGGGGCGCCGAGTGCGGTCAGCAGACCGTCGGCGAAGGTCGCGGGATCGTCGACACGCGGCTGTCGGATGCCCGTGGAGAGAGAACGGGCCGCGTCGTCGACGGCCAGGGGTTCGGCGCCGATCACATCGGCCAGCGGGCGGCGCGCACGCGCGACCACGGCGGTGCCCGCACACAACCCGCCACCGCCGACCGGCACCACGATCACATCGAGGTCGGGAACGTCCTCGAACAGTTCCAGCGCCGCCGTGCCCTGGCCGGCGATCACCAGCGGATCCTCGAACGGGTGCACCAGGGTCGCGCCGCGTTCCTGCTGCAACCGCGCGCAGGTTGCCTCACGTTCGCTCTGCTTGCAGAACACGATCTCGGCGCCGTAACCACGAACGGCATCGACCTTCACCTTGGGCGCGGAGTCGGGCATCACCACGAAACACGGCACGCCGCGTTGGCCAGCGGCCCAGGCCAGCGCCGCGGCGTGGTTGCCGCTGCTGTGGGTGACCACGCCGCGCTGCGCGACCGCGGCGTCGAGCGCGAACACCGCATTGCAGGCGCCGCGCGCCTTGAAGGCGCCGACCTTCTGCAGGTTCTCGCACTTGACGAACACCTTCGCGCCGAGTTCGCCGTCGAGCGTCGTCGACGTCAGCACCGGCGTGCGGTGCACGACCCCGGCGATGCGCGCCTGGGCCGCGACGACGTCGTCGATCTCGACCGTGGTCATGACTCGCTCAGGCGCAGCTCACTGCAGCTGCACCTTGAGGCGACCGTTCTTGCGCTCGACGTCGTAGAGCTTGTTGCCCAATGGCATGCCCTGCAGACGGAAGTCGATCGCATCGCCGATCGGGTCGTCCTGGACCTCGCCGAAGCGGATCGCGAAGCCGCAGGCGATGCGGAAGATGTTGTCGAGCAGGTACGAGTGCAGGTAGAGATCGATGCCGCGGTAACGCGAGCCGATGCCGGTCACCGGATGGTAGTGCTCGAACGAGTTGGCCTCGGTCGTGCCCTCGGCCTCGCCGCTGACCATGGCGATGGTCTTCTTGAGCAGTTCGTTGGCGAGCTTCTGCGCCTTCTTGTTGCCGCGCTCGGCCCAGTAGGTGAGCCCCTCCATGATGTGGCTGTTGAGCATCGGCCAGACGCGACCGTTCCACGGGCAACCCTTGCGCGTGCCCTTCCAGCGCCCGCTCGGATCGAAGGTCGAGTCGCTGATCGCGATGCTCGGCACGGGGTACTTGGTCCAGAACTCGTTGCGGTTGGACAACAGGTCGAGCATCGCGTCGACCTGCTTGGTGTTGGGGATGTCGGTGCCCAGCGGATAGAAGCCGACCGCCGCCTTGACGTTGGTCTTGCGCCGGCTCACCGGATCGAGGTCCATGAAGATGCCGGCCTTGTCGTCCCACATCTTGCGCCGGATCGTGTCCAGGATGACCTCGACCTCCGCCTGGAAGCGGTTGGCCATCGCCTTCTCCTGGATCTCCTCGGCGACGGCGTGCAGCCACTTCACCATGCGGTAACGGAACACCGAGGCGTCGATGCCCTTGAGGCGGAACTGCTCGGTGAACTCGATCGCGCGATCGGCCTTGCCGTCGATCACCGTGTAGCGGCGCGAGAACTCCTGGCCGGCCTCGAAGTGGTTGACGATGTCGGTCAGACCGCTGCCCTCGGGGTCGCGGTTGTTGGCGAGCCACTTCACGTAGCGCTGCATCGACATCAGCACCGCCTTCTTGGTCGCCTTGTCGCCGTGCATGGCGTCGAGCGACTCGAAACCGCCGCCCCAGTCGGCGTGGTAGAAGTCGTTGCTGTTCAGGCCCGCCATGTAGACGCGCCCCGGCACCTGGCCGTTGTGATGCAGGTTGTCGAAGAACATCTTCAGGCACCCGCGCGCCATCGACGGGTCCTGCAGCCAGCGCGCCTCGCGCATGATCGCCGGCGTGCTGAACGCCGTCGGCTGATGGAACTGGCCGTTGCCCTCACAGAACGAGGGTGAGCTGAACAGGCCCGCGCCCTGACCCTGGCGCAGCAGGTAGAGCAGTCCGAAGCGGTGCTTGACGACGCGCTCGATCTCCTTGCTGTCGCACGAGAAGCGCGGCACCTTGTCCCAGAACGCGTTCCAGCCGTTCTCGTCCTTGGCGTCGGGCCGGCGCGCGCGGAACGTCACGCCCTTGCCCTTGAAGGTCACGTTGGCCTCGAAGCGGTGCGCGGCCTTGCCGCCGGCCTTGAGCGGGATCGGCCGGAACAGCCCGGCGTAGACGCGTGAGCCGGGCACGATCGGGCTCGGCTTCTCCATCGGCCGCTTGGCGCGCGGCGTCGGCAGCGCCTCCATGTCGAACCACGGCGTCTCCTCGAAGTCGGGACGGTCGCTGCCGCCCTCGGCGAAGAAGCCCTGCAGACAACGCGCGCCCTTGCTGTCGGGCGACGAGTAGTGGATGTCCGCGGGCACGTCGGGCGCGTCGGTCGTCTTGAGGCCGCGGCGGATGCGGAAGCTGTCGCCCTCGAGCGACACGGGCTCGCCTTCGGGGTCGGTCGTCGTCCACATCACGACCGTGACTTCACGCTCGTTCTTGCCCGTGTTGTGCAGCTCCAGTTCGGACACGAAGCGGTCGTCCTGGGACAGGAAGCGGCGCTCGACCAGCTTGAGCCCGTTGCCGTCTTCGTAGGTCAGGACCGCCTTGCCGTGGTCCATCTCGACCTGCTTGCACTGCAAGACCAGGGACTGGCGCCCTTCGAGCACCGCCAGGAAGAAGACCGACGGCACCAGCGCGTTGCCGATCGCGGCTTCGTCGGCGAAACCGGGCGCGTGCTGGAAGCGGGGAAAACGCGGCGCGTAGAGGCAGTAGCCGCCGCCGGCCAGCGCGAACTTTTTGTTCAGATTCATTCCAAGGACCCGTGCCGAGAGCTGCTGTCGTCAGCGACTGGTGGACGCGGTTTTCGCCACTCAGAAAGTGTGGTCCGGATGCCTGGTAAGTCGCAAAGGACTTATCTGATTGGGGTTCGGCGACTCCTGACTACGCTCGTTGGGCCGATCAGAAATACGGCTGCACCGTATTTCTGGGCGAGAACCGCGTGCATCTTGATGACTGTTTCACGGCAGTCAAGCGCTTTCCGACAGCGGGGGCTTGCCAGCGCTGCCTTCAAGTGCTTGTGGGCGTCGAACCGCCTTGTCGCAGCCTCTCCAGGACCGCCTGCAGTTCGTCCGGCAAGGGGTCGACGATCTCCGCCGGCCCCAGGCCCGGGAAGTCCATTGCCACCCGCTGCAGATGCAAGAACAGCCGCGGCAGCCCGAAGCGCTCGCGGAACAACGCGTTGATACGACCCTTGCCGTGGGTGCTGTCACCGAGCACGTGGCGACCGCTGTGATTGGCGTGACGACGGATCTGGTGATAGCGGCCGGTATGAATGCGGCAACGTACGAGCGCGCAGTGCGAGAAACGCTCGACCAACTCGAAGTCCGTGCGCGCCTGCCGCGCGATGCCCTTCTCGTCGGTGAGCGGTCGATCGTTGGTCCACGCGTCGCCGAGATCCGCACCGCTGCCCGGCCAGCGCAACAACGCGAGGTATTCCTTGTGGGCACCGGGCGCCGACAACGCCGCCTGCAATTGCGCCGCCGTCGCCGAGGAGAAGCCGAACAGCAGGATGCCCGAGGTGGCGCGATCGAGGCGATGGAACGGATAGACGAAACGCGCGCATTGATCGCGCACGATCTGTAACGCGGCGGGCGCGTCGGGATGGTGCTCGTCGCGGTGCACGAGCAGTCCAGCCGGCTTGCTGACCGCGATCCAATCCGGCTCTTCGCGCAGGACCCGCAATGGTGGATGCGGTGCGGCGGCGAGCTCCGCGGGTGCCTCGGGCGTGTCGGTCATCGGCGTGCCATTGGAACACGCGACGTCGCGCGAACAACCGAGGCCCGCGACAAGCGCGCGGCAAACCTTTAGACACCTCGCCCGTGAACGTCTTCGACTTCCTCGCCGAGGCGGCTGCATCGGCGCCGCGTTCGCGCGCCTGGCGCGGCGCCAGCGCCGCCGCAAGCGCCGACCATGCCGCTGCCCATCGCGCCGCGCTGCAACTGGCGCGACGCCTCGCCGAGCGCGGCGTGCTGCCCGGCGACCGGGTCGCATGCCTGATGCACAACTGCGTCGAGCACTGGCTCGCCTACTACGCGGTCGCGGCCGCCGGTGCGATCTTCGTCTCCCTCAACACCCGTCTCGCCGCCAATGAGCTGCAGGCGATCGTCAACCACAGCGGCGCGCGGCTCGTGATGCACGACGGCGCGCACACGGGTGCGGCAGCCACGCTGGGGCCGGCGCCGCTGGCGGTGTTCTTTCGCGAACTCGACGGCGAGCCCTTCGAGCCGCTGCTCGCCGGCGCCGACACGCCGGCGCAGCTCTATTACACGAGCGGCACGACCGGAAACCCCAAGGGCGTGGTGCTGACGCACGGCAACGTCGTCACCCATGCGCGCGCCGCCGCCACCGAGCTGGCGCTGAGCGGAAGCGATCGCTGGGCCCACATCGCCCCGATGTTCCACCTCGCCGACGCGTGGGCCACGTTCGCGATCACCCACGTGCACGGCGAACACGCCTTCCTGCCGCAGTTCTCCGCCGTCGCCGCGCTGGACCTGCTCGAGCATGAACGGATCACCATCACCAACCTGGTGCCGACGATGCTCAACCTGATGGTCGCGGACGCGACCGCCGAGGGGCGCAGATACGCGTTGCGGCTGATGCTCAGCGGCGGCGCGCCGATCGCGCCCGAGGTCGTGCGCCGCATCCTGCAGGTCTTCGCCTGCGACTACGTGCAGACCTATGGCATGACCGAGACCAGCCCGTATCTGACGCTGGGCATCCTGCCGCCCGAACTCGAGGCGCTGCCGGCCGACGAACGTCTGCGCATGAAGTGCAAGACGGGCCGAGCGTTCCGCGGCGTCGAACTGCGGGTCGTCGACGACGCGGGCCAGCCCGTGCCGGCCGATGGTGCGAGCGTCGGCGAGATCCGCGTGCGCGGCGCCACGGTGACGCCCGGCTATTGGCACGACACGCAAGCGACCGCGGCGGCGTTCGACCAGGACGGCTTCTTGCGCACGGGTGACCTCGCGACCATCGACGCGCACGGTTTCGTCGACATCGTCGATCGCAAGAAGGACGTCATCAAGACCGGCGGCGAGAGCGTCTACTCGGTCGAGGTCGAGCATGTGCTCTACGCGCACCCCGCCGTGCTCGAGTGCGCCGTGTTCGGTTCGCCCCACCCGGTCTGGGGCGAGATGGTCGCAGCCGCCGTCGTGCTGCGGCCCGGCGCGGCGGCGACGGCGGCGGAACTGATCACCCACGTGCGTGACCGCCTCGCCCACTTCAAGGCGCCAAAGCAGGTGCACTTCCTCGACACCCTGCCGCGCACCGGCTCGGGCAAGATCACCAAGAAGCAACTTCGTGAGCGCGCCTGGTAGTTCCCTCAGTCGCGCCGCAGCACCACGATGCGGTTGGTGTTGGTGCCGCGCTTGTTGTTGTCGATGCCCCAGCAGTTGGCGGTCTTGGTGAAGTCCTGCGCGTTGATCATCACCAATTGCGGCGCGAAGCCCGCCGCCGCCGCCACCGGCAACACCGCCTCCTCGAGCCGCACCTTGCCGCGCCGCACCTCACCCACCTCGAACGCGACGTGACCGCCGGGGCGCACGACGCGGTGCAACTCGTCGAACACCTCGCGCATCGCCTGCTGCCACGCGGGCACAATGCGCGCCATCGTGATCGGCACCGCGCCGGCGTCGATGCCGCAGAACCAGCAGCGCAGCCAGTTGTCGTCGGCGTATTGCACGACATCGAGGAACGGCGGCGAGGTGACCACCAGCTGCACGCTCGCGTCCTCGAGCGCGGCCATCGCCGCTGCCGGGCCGGTCGTCAGCACCGCGTCGCGAAGCGAGGCGTCACCGTCGTGCCGCCACAGCGGGCCGACGTCGGCGAGCAGCGCCGCGGACTTCTTGCGCAGGATCGCCTTCACGTCGCGCAACGGCGGCGTCTGCGTGCGTTTGGCGTTGATCTTGCGTTGCGCGGCCACCGACACGGCCTGATTGGGCGGCAACGTGTAGACCGAGAAGAACCCCGACGAGTGGCCCGTCAGCCGATTGACGGCGACCATGCGCAGCCACTCGTCGACCGCGTCGAGTTCGCCGGCGGCCTCGCGCCGCAGCAGGTGATCGCGCAACGCGCAGATCTCCGCGAGCGTCTGCGGATGGAAGAACACCAGCAGGTCGTCGTCGAGCCACCCTGTCCAGCGCAGCGGCAAGGCCTCGAGCCGCGCGAAGATCGCCGGCAAGCTCGGCGGTGACAGGCGCGGCCGCACCAGCATCGCCGACAACGGATTGACGTCGTTGCCGCACGGCACGCGGCCGCGCAACGCCGCTTCGAGCACGGTCGTGCCGCGCCCCATGAACGGGTCGAGCACACGATCGCCCGGCGACGACAGGCGCTCGATGAAGAACGCGGGCAACGACGGCTTGAAGCAGGCGCGGTAGCTGACCTCGTGCAGGCTGTGCCCTTCGCGCTGCGCGCTGGTCCAGAACTCGTTGGTGAACGTCGGCACCCGCGCACCTTCCGCCTGCAGTTCGCCGATCACGCTGCTGGTGCCGAACGCCGCGAAGTCACGCAGTTCGGCGGCGAGATCCTGCTGCAGCGGGCGATTGGCGGTCACGCCCTCCATGCCAACCGCTCGAATGGCCAGGCGCAAGCACGGACCGGCGTCGCGCGCGCGTGACGCCCTGCTTAGGATCCCCGGCCCGCCGCACCCCGCCCGCCCCTGCCCGCATGTCGATCCGCCGCGAAGGCCCCGTCACCGAGCGTCTGCTCAACCTGCTGCACAGCCATCCCGGCCCGGAGCGCGCGCTCAGCGGTTCGCTCGATGCGCCGATCGTGCCGCACTCGGCGATGACGCGCCGCCAGGCCGTGGCGATCTTCGAGTCGGCGATCCAGTCGCGCCTGCAGGACCTGCTGTCGCGCGAACTCAAGGACAAGGGCATCAGCTACTACACGATCGGCAGCAGCGGCCACGAGGCCAACGCGATCCTCGCCGCGTTGCTGCGACCGACGGATACCGCGTTCCTGCACTACCGCAGCGGCGCATTCATGGCGGCGCGGCTCCGGCAGGGGCGGGGCGAGACGCCGTTCTTCGACGCGATGCTGTCGTTCTGCGCCTCGGCCGAGGACCCGATCAGCGGCGGCCGGCACAAGGTGCTCGGCTCGCCGACGATGCACGTGCCGCCGCAGACCAGCACGATCGCCAGCCACCTGCCCAAGGCGGTCGGTTTCGCGCGCGCGCTGCAGCGCATGGAACGGCTCGGCATCCAGCCGAGCGGCGGCGTGCCGTTCGACAGCATCGTCTACTGCAGCTTCGGCGACGCGTCGTTCAACCACGCCACCGCGCAGGCGGGGCTCAACGCGGCCAGCGCCTCGCTGCTGCACGCGCAGCCGTGCCCGGTCCTGTTCGTCTGCGAGGACAACGGCATCGGTATCTCGGTGCGCACACCGGAGGGTTACGTGCGACAGATGATGGAGCACCGCGCCGCGATCCGGTACTTCCGCGCCGACAGCCAGGACTTCCCCGGCGTCTGGCAGACGGCGCGAGCGGCGATCGACTACGTGCGCGAACGGCGCCGCCCGGCGTTCTTCCATCTGCAGACGGTGCGGCTGATGGGCCACGCCGGCTCGGACGTCGAGGTCAACCACCTGTCGCTCGACAAGATCGAAGCCAACGAGGCGCAGGACCCGCTGCTCGCGTTCGCCGACCTGCTGCTGCGCACCGCCGCGATCACCAAGGAACAGCTGCTGGCGCTGTATCGCGACACCGACGCGCGCCTGCGCCGCGCCGCGATCGAGGCCGACACCAGGCCCAAACTCACCAGCACCGCCGCCATCACCGCGCCGCTGCAACTGCCGCGGCCCGGACAGTACGAACTGCGCGTCGCGGCACGCGAACGCCGTCTGCAGGTGTTCGGCGGCAAGTTGCCCGAAGACGACGCGCGGCCACGCCATCTCGCGTTCCGCATCCCGCAGGCGCTGACCGACATCCTCGCCGCGTATCCGCAGGCGCTCGTGTTCGGTGAGGACGTGGCGAAGAAGGGCGGCGTCTACAACGCCACGGCGGGCCTGCACGAACGGTTCGGCAGCGGCCGCGTGTTCAACACGATCCTCGACGAGACCACGATCCTCGGCCTCGCCCAGGGCATGGCGCAGGCCGGCTGCCTGCCGTTCCCGGAGATCCAGTACCTCGCCTATCTGCACAACGCGATCGACCAGATCCGCGGCGAAGCCGCGTCGCTGCAGTTCTTCAGCACCAGCGAGTCGCGCCGCGGGCTCGGCGGTCAGGTGGCGAGCTACAGCAACCCGATGGTCGTGCGCATCGCCGGCCTCGCCTACCAGAAGGGCTTCGGCGGGCACTTCCACAACGACAACTCGGTCGGCGCCCTGCTCGACATCCCCGGCATCGTGCTCGGCGTGCCGGCTCGCGCCGACGACGCGGTGTCGATGCTGCGCACGGTGACCGCGGTCGCCCACGACCATGGCAAGGTGTGTGTGTTCCTCGAGCCGATCGCGCTCTACATGCAGAAGGACCTGCACGCCGCCGGCGACGGCCTGTGGCAGTTCGGCTATCCACCGCCCGACCAGACCATGCCGCTCGGCGAAGGCCGCGTCTACGAACCCGGCAGCGACGACCAGTTGACGATCGTCACCTACGGCAACGGTCTGTGGATGAGCCTGCGCGCGCAGAAGCGGTTGCGCGAACGCGGCGTCAAGGCGCGCGTGTTCGACCTGCGCTGGCTGATGCCGATGCCGATCGACGAGGTGAAACGGCATGTGCGCGACACCGGTCGCTGCCTGATCGTCGACGAGTGCCGCCACAGCGCCGGCGGCCCGAGTCCCATGCTGCTCACCGAGCTGTGCCAGGATCCCGAGCTGCGCGGCTGCGTGCTGCGCCGCGTCGCCGCCCTCGACAGCTACGTGCCGCTCGCCGCCGCCGCCAACCTCGTGCTCGTGCAAGAACCCGACATCGAACGCGCCGCGTTGGCGATCTGCGCCGAGGAGGTGCGATGAGCAAACCCACCGCCGTGCTGTTCTGCCCCGGCCGCGGCGCCTACGGCAAGGACGAGCTCGGCTTCGTCGGCCGCACGCTGCGTCCCGGCCTCGTCGCCGACGCGCTCGCCGCCAGCGACGCCGCACGCCGCGCCGACGGACGGCCGACCCTGACCGAGGTCGACACCGCCGATCGCTTCCGGCCCAGCTACCACCTCGACGGTGAGAATGCCGCCGAGCTGATCTACTTCGGCACGATGGCGCACGTCGAGCAGCTGCGCGAGCGCTACGAGATCGTCGCCGTCGCCGGCAACTCGCTGGGTTGGTACACGGCGCTGCCCGCGAGCGGCGCGCTCGACCCGACCGCCGGCTGGCGACTCGTCGCGACGATGGCGCGGCTGCAGAAGCTCGTGAAGGGCGGCCAGGTGCTGACCACCACGGTCGGCGACGACTGGCATCGCAACCCGGCGTTGTGGGTCGCGGTCGAAGCGACCGTGCACGCGCTGCAGGACCGCGGCGAAGAGTTCTACTGCGATCACAGCATCCACCTCGGCGGCCACGCCGTGCTCGCCGGCACCGAAGCCGCCGTGCAAGAACTGCTCACGCGCCTGCCCAAGGTCAAGGTCGGCGACCGCGAGTTCCCGTTCCGGCTGGCGGGTCACGGCCCGTTCCACACGCGCCTGTGCAACGAGACCTCGGCGCAGGCCGCGACGCTGCTCGCCGATCTGCCGATCAAGATGCCGCAGTGCCACCTGATCGACGGTTTCGGCAACGTGCACTCACCGTGGTCGGCCGACCCGCGCGACCTGCTCTACTACACGACGCACGAGCAGGTGACCGAGACGTTCGACTTCTCGGCGAGCGTGCGCACCGCGATGCGCGAGTTCCAACCCGACGTGCTGCTGTGCGCGGGGCCGGGCAATTCGCTGCGCGCGCCGGTCGGCCACTGCGTGCTCACCGAGGGCTGGCGCGGTGTGCACGACAAGCAGGCACTGTTCGCTTCGGGGTTGATCACCACCGACTGACGCGCCGACTCACCGCACGTTCAGCGCACGATGCACAGGTCGATCGCGTTGCCGAGGATCGGCCCACCGTTGCGGCCATAGCCGAACGCCTGCAGCGAGAACGTCACGCCGACGAACAGCGGGTCGTTGGGCACGCGCATGGTGAAGTCGTAACGACGCTCGGCGCCGGTGAACCCGTAGACGCCGACGATCGCGGTCGCCGGATCGAGGCGCAGCAGCCCCACCGACGTCGGCAACGGCGTGCCGACCTGCGAGAACGCGGCCAGCGTGCCGGTCAGCCCCGGTTCGCCCGCCATCGACAGCCGCACGCGGTGGCCGATGCGCAGCGGCCCGGCGGTCCAGATCTGCGGCCGTTCGAACTCGTGGGCGAGCGCCACGAACTGCGAACCCGCCTGGGCGCGTTCACCGACCGTGTCCTCGAGGGCGCCGGCCTGTTCGAGCAGGAAGCGCTGGAAGAACGCGACTGCGAGGTCGCGCACGTTGGTGAACACCGCGCGGTGCGCCGTGGTCGTCAGCTGCAGGCCGGCGACGTTGTTGTGGTTGCAGTACGAGCTCAGCAGGTGCAGTGACTTGATCTGCCGGTAGCCGGTCATCGACTGGTAGTACGGCTGCGCGTTGAGCCACACGGGTGTGGTCGAATCACCGAGCCCGGCGATGATGCCGAGCGGAACGTCGACGAGCGCGGCCCTGCCGGCCAGCGGGGCCACCGGGGCCAACGCCAGTCCACAGCGATACCCGGGGTTGTTCGCGAGCACGTTGGCGACGTTGCCCCCGCCCATCGAGTGGCCGGCGAGACCGATCGCGTCGACGTCGATCGCGCCGACGAAGGCGTCGCAGCGATCGGTGTTGCGCACCGCGGCGTAGAGCGCGCGCCCGTCGTTCTCCTGCGCGAGGTTGTTGAGCTGCGCCGTGTTGCTCATCACCACGACGAAACCGGCGCTCGCCAGTTCGTCGCCGAGCTCGCCATAGTGGTTGCCGAGCATCGCGAAACCGTGCAGGAACACGATCGTCGGCCAGCCGTTCACGCGCGGCAGCACACGCACGTTCACGCCGGTGGTTGCGGCGGGATAGTGCACACGCGCGCTCAGCACGGCGCTGCCCTGCGCCGTCGGATTGGGCCACGCGACGTCGCGGGTGCCGACGGCGTACTGAGCCGTCGCGAAGCCGGCGAAAGTGCAGACGGCCAGCAACAGACGAAGTTGGCGAGCCAGCATGGGACGGGACGAGGCGATGACGAGACGAGCGCGGAGTTCTACCCGACGGCGGCCCCGATCACCTACCTCGCGACTCGATCTCCAGCGCTTCTGCCTGCTGTTCCCGACCCGACTGGCGCAGCAGCGTCACCAGGCGATCGCGCTGGATCTTGGCCTCACCCAAACGGCCGGCGGCGCTCGAGCGCGCCAATGCCTCGGTCAGCAGTTCGATCGCCTGCTCGGGTCGCCCCAGTTCGGCGCTCATCCACGCCAGGTTGGTCATGCTCACCGAAGTCACGAAGTGATCCTCTGGCAACTGCTTGCGTGCGACCTGCAGCGCCTCGCCCTGCGCCGCCACCGCCTCCTCACGCCGCTCGGTCTTCCACAGCAGCGCCGCCAGGTTTCCCAGGCATCCCACCAGGCCGTCGACCGGATGCGCCGGCAGGGTGCGAAAACGAACCACGGCCGTGCGCAGCATCGACTCTGCCTCGTCGAAAGACTTCAACTCGACGAGCACGGCGCCCAGGCGCTGCGTCGCTTCGGTCACGAACACGTGACGGTCGCCCAACCGGTCACGCAGCGCCTCGACCGCGCGCCGCAGCAACGGCTCCGCCTCGGCGTCGCGGCCCTGCTCGTGCCACAACCACGCCAGGTCCACCTCCGTCCAGGCCACCTGCGGATGACCGGCGCCGTAGAGACCGCGGCGCCGCTGCAAACACTCGAGCAGGCACTTCTGCGCGCCGGCCTTGTCGCCGCGGCGCAGCAGCAGCAGCGCTTCGTGTTGCAGCGCGACCAGCGCGTCGGGGTGGTCTGCACCGAACGGTGCGAGCAGGTGACGCGTGCTCTCCAGGTGCTCCAACGCGAGGTCGACATTGCCTCGAGAGCCATGGATGTTGGCCGACTGCAGGGCGCTGCGCGCCACCTCTAGCGAGTCCCCGAACTGCCGCCGCAGCGTCATCGCCCGTTCGGAAGCGGCGATCGCCGCGGTGGCATCACCCTGCCGCTGTAGACAGTTGGCCTGCACCTCGCACAGGTCGGCGACGAGCAGCGGCGTCGCCGCGACATCGACGTGTGCCAGGCCCTCGGCGACAGCCGCCGCCGCTGCTGCGATCGTGCCTCGATCGAACAGCACCCTGGCCTGTTCGACCAATGCTGTCGGCAGGCCGACGAGCGGATCGAGTTCCCGCGCGATCTCGACCGCGCGGTCGGCATGTACCTGGGCCCGGTGCAAGGCGCCGACGATGCGCTGCACGCGCGAAAGCGACAGCCGCACCCGGTGCTCGACCTCGGGTTCACCGACGACGCGGCTCGGCAGCATCAGTTCGAAGTCTTCGAACAGTTCCCGCACCGGATAGTCCGCGCGACCGAACCGCGCCGGATCGGCCGACTCCCACAGGTCGTCGAGCAGATCCAGCGCCCGCTGCGCTCGCTGGGAGGCGCGCTCGGCCTGCCGCTGATCGGCACGCGCCCCCTGCTCGGCGAGCAGCGCGATGCGCTCGGCGTGGCGAGCGTCGAGCCAACCGCGCACGGCCACGAACGAACCCAGGCTCGAGGTGAGCAGGATCGCGACCGCGGCAGCGACCACCAGGCGATGACGCCGCGCGAACTTGCGCAACCGATAGGCAGGACCGGACGGGCCGACCGAAACCGGTTCGTGCTCGAGCACACGCTGCACGTCGTCGGCCAGCGCGGCGGCGGTCGCATACCTGCCGGCCGGATCCTTGCTCATCGCCTTGGTGACCACCCAGTCCAATTCGATCGGCAGGCGGGGCATCGCGGTCGCCCGACGCGAAGGCGGCACCAGCTCGTCCTCGCGGATCTGGCGCAGCAGCCGCTGGGCCGCATCGATCCCCGCGGGTCTCGTGAACGGCAACGCGCCGCCGATCAGTTCGTAGAGCAACACGCCGAGTGCATAGACATCGGTGCGCGTGTCGATCGCGCCGTAGTCCGCCGCCGCCTGCTCGGGGCTCATGTACTCGGGTGTGCCGACCGGTACCTCGTCCCCTGCCATCGCGTCGGCGACGTCGAGGGTGCACGCCACGCCGAAGTCGACGATCACCGGCTCGGCGACGCCATCGCGGTCGACGACCAGGACATTCGACGGTTTGAGGTCGCGGTGCACGATGCCCTTGCCGTGCGCGTACTGCACGGCCTGGCACACCGCGACGAACAGGCGCAACCTCGCCGACAAACCCAGGCCATCATCTCGGCAGCAAGTCACCAACGGCCGGCCTTCGACCAGCTCCATGGCCATCCACAACCTGCCCGCGGCGGTGACCCCCGCGTCGAACACCTTGGCGATCGACGGATGACGCATGCGCGCGAGGTTCTGCCGCTCGTCGGCGAACCGCGCTGCCGCACGCACCGAGTCTCCCGCCGCGTGCAGAACCTTGAGCGCGACCTCACGTTCGACGGGCTGATCCTGACGCGCGCGCCAGACGCTGCCGAAGCCGCCGACGCCGATCCGTTCCACCAGCACGTAGCCGTCGACACGCGCTCCCGCGACGAGTTCTCCGACCGGCTCCGCTTGATCGGCGGCGGCGATCGCCTGCACGAGCCCTGTCGGATGCTCGAGGAAGTCCCCTGCATCCTCGTGGGCGCGCAGCAGTTCGATCAGCCGGTCTCGCAACATCCGGTCGTCGCCGCAAGCTTCGGCCACGAACCCGTCGCGCTGCGCGGCACCCAGCTCGACCGCGGCCTCGAACAGTTGCTTGAGACGGTCAACCATCGCCGTGGACTTCGCTCTGCAGCGCCGCGTACAGGCGGGCGCGCGCGAACGCCCACTCGCGCAGCACCGTCCGTCGCGACAACCCCATCGCCGCCGCGGTCTCGTCCACGGACAGTCCCGCGAAGAACCGCAACCGCACGATCTCACCCGCGCGCGCATCCTCGCGACCCAACTCCTCGATCAGCTGATCGAGCTGCAAGAACGTCAGGGCGTCGTTGACGTCCGGACGTGCCGGCAGGCGATCCAGCGAGATGGGGTCGTGCCGCGCCCCGCCGCCGCGTTTGCTGCGAGCTCGGCGGCGCGCGTGATCGACCAGGATGCGGCGCATCGCGACGGCCGCCGCCCGGTAGAACGCGTGGCGATCGGCCCACGAACCCTCGCCGACACCGACCAGCTTGAGCCAGGTCTCGTGCACCAACGCCGTCGCCTGCAGCGTGTGATCACGGCGTTCACCGGCCATGCGCGCCTGCGCCAGGCCGCGCAGTTCGCGGTAGACCAGCGGCAACGCCGCTTCGGCCGCCGCGGACTCACCGCCGGCCGCGCGCAGCAACAGCTCGGTGAGCGGCTGTGGCTCCGGCGAGCCCCCTGACCGGGACTCGGGCCGGGCGGCGGCATCGGCGTCGGCATCGTCGGCGGCGGGTTCGTCAGCGGGCATGCGACCCGCGAATATACGCAACCCCGCGGCCGGGCGGCGGCGCCGTATCTGCAAGCCGCGCGCTTGCTGCTGGGCAAGGAGGGCCACGTTCGGCCTGCGCCTACTGGAACGTGCCCTCGAGCAGCACGGGCGTGGCGCCGAAGTGCGGCTGGCTGAAGCCGAAATCGACCAGCGTGCCGGTGGTCGCCGCCGGATCGAAGGCATCGACCTGCTGCATAGGGAACTGCGCCAGGGCGTCGCCGATGCGCACCTCGACCGCGCCGCTGGTGAGCAGACCGAGCGCGTTGGCGGTCGGCTCGAACAGCAACGATTGACCGTAGAGGCGCAGACCGATGAAGGCCGGGTCGCTCGGCACCGCGACCGCCGCCGTCGAATACCAACCGATGAAGCTCTGCTGCCAGCTGTGGGCCACCGTGGCCAGCGGCGAGATGTAGATCGAGTGCGTCGGCGCGCCCAGCTGACCGAGATCGAACGGCGCGGGCAGGCCGTCGAGGCCGAACGCGAGCACCCCGGGCGGATGCGTGAACGACAACGTCGAGCTGAATTCGATCGTGTGGCCCGGCGTCAACAACCGCGGTTCCAGGGTGCCGCTCGTGCTGACCACGAGGTTGAGGAAATCGAAGCTCGGGTTGTCGCCGGCGACACCGAACGGACTCACCGAACCGCCGCCTTGCAGCGCGTCGAGGTAGTAGTTCGGCGTGCCTCCGGAGCCATTGTTGCCGACGATGTCGATGAGCAGGTCTCCCTGTGCAGTCGTGAACACGTAGGGCTGCGCGAACGCGACCACGACATCCCAACCGAGCGGACCGGCGAACCCGACCGGCTGCGCGGGCAACTGCACGGTACCGGCGAACACCTGCGTCGCGGGGCTGGTGACGTTGTTGGCGAAGGTCGACTGCAGGCCACCGAGCCCGAGGCTGCAGTGGCTCAGCGACACGGTGACGTTCGGCACCGACGCCGCCGCGAGCGGCGCCGACGGCCGATCGGCGCGGAAACGGATGCCGGTCAGCACGGCCTGCGTCGAGGCGATCGCGCTGGCCTCGACCAGGATCTGGGTGCGAAAGCCGGGCACGCCGAAGGGCAGCGCCAGCGACTGGTGGCCGTCGACGTCCGCAGCGTGGGGCGGAACGGCCACCGTCGCTTGCGCGGCCAACGAAGCGACGAGGGTGGTGGTGAGGAGAACGATGGGCAGCGGGGTGGTTCGCATTGCGGAATGGAGTACCAGAGATGGGCGGGAACAGGGGGGCGAGCTGGTCGAGGGTCAGGCGCTGGATCACGCCGACGAGTGCCACGGTTTCTCGCCCCGGTCGAGCGCCACCGTCACCGGCAACCCAACGTCACCGGCGGCAGAAGCACGAGGCTTCGATCTGCACCGACGCGTTCTGCCACGCTGCGGCGAAACGCTGCCTGGTCGCCGACGCCTCGGTCGCTGCTCCCGACCGCTCGTAACACTCGGCCAACCCCTGCAGCGCCCAGCCGTTCTCACGATGGCGCTGCAGGTCCGCGAGGTAGACGGCCTTGGCATCGTCGACGCGGCCAGCCTCGAGCAACAGCGCGCCGAGCGCGTGCGCCGGCGGCATCATCCAGCCCCACGGCTCGTCGTAGCGCAGCTTCTCGTCGCTGGCCACCGCGCGCCGCAGCGCCGCGAAGGCGGCGTCGTGGTGCCCGAGCCGGAACTCGATCTCACCCTCGAGGAAGTCCGCGCCGATGCCGAGGATCGTGCTCGTCGGGTTGTTGCCGACGGTCCAGTCGGCGGGCACCTGCGCGGCCGCCGCCGTGAACGCCGCGCGCTCCGCCACCGCTTCGTCGACGCGCCCGAGCGCCGCGAGCGCCACGCCGCGCGCGTAGTGCCGGATCGCGATGCAGCTCTTCTGCCACTCGGCCGGCGCGGGTTCGTCGAGCACTTCCTGCCAGCGGCCGAAGCGCACCAGCACGTGCCACGGCACCGCGAGGAACGCCTCGAGGAACGCCGGCATCTGCTGCACCACGTCGACGGGCAGCTCGCGCACCATCTCGCGCGCGGCCTTCATCGCCTCCTGCTCGTTGCCCGTGAACATCGCCGCATACGCGAGGAAGTGGTAGTTGTGCGCGCGATACAGCTCGTAGAAGCCGACGCGCCCGGTGCGCGCGATCGTGCGCAGGTCTGCGGCGATGCCCTGCCGGTTGGCCTCCGCGGCATCCTCGTAGCGCCCGACGCGCAGGTAGGCGTGCGCCGGCATGTGCTGCAGGTGACCGATCGCCGGCGCGAGCCCGCGCAGCCGGTCGGCCGCCGCGACACCGCGCGCGGCGTCGGCCGAAGCCTCGGTGGCGTGGATGTAGAGGTGGTTGGCCTGCGGGTGCCGCGGATGCGCCGCCATCACCTTCTCGAGCACCGCGACGATCTCGAGCGTGTCGGGCTGCGGGCTGCCGTCCTCGCGGTAGAGGTTCCACGGCCACAGGTCCATCAGCGACTCGGCGAACAGCGCGGCGACGTCGGGATGATCGCCGAACTGCTCGTACGCCTTGCGCATGCCCGTCGCGTAGGCGCGGTCGAGTTCCTTGCGGTCGTCGGGCGCGGGCCAGACGTAGCGCGCCGCGATCGCGTCGATCAGCGCGCGTTCGAGCGGCGTCGCGCGCGCGGCGAGCTCCTTGGCGCGCTGCGCGTTCGTGAACGCGCTCTGCGCCGATTCCGGCGACATCTCCATGTTGTTGATGTGCGGCCCGGCCGCGTAGGCGAGGCCCCAGTGCGCCATCGCGCAGTCGGGGTCGGCCGCGACCGCCAGCCCGAAGCAGCGCGTCGCCTCGGCGTGATGGAAGCCGTAGCACCACGCCAGTCCCTGGTCGAACTGGTCCTGCGCGACGGGGTTGGCGGTCGAGATCGCGAAGTGGTTGCCGCCGAGATCGGCGAGACCGGGAACCGCGCCCTGACCATCCGTCTGCGGTGAAGAGCAGGCGGCCAGGAACGCGAACAACAGGACGGGGCGGATGTGCATGGGCTCCTTGGCGTCGGCCGGGCGCCGACGGTGCCAGGATTCTCGCGCCCTGTAGCGTCGCGGACCACCGTTCGGCCGACCGCGCCCCCCGTTCACGTCGACTGCAGCGCGCCGAACCCCCCGTCGACGCCCACAATCTGACCGTTGATCCAGCTGTTGGCGGGGTCGAGCAAGAACTCGATCGCGCGCGCGATGTCCTCGCCGCGACCGATGCGGCCCGAAGGGTTGCGCGCGCTCACGGTGTCGAGCATGCCGGGCCGCGCCAGCAGCGCTTCGGTCATGCGGCTGTTCACGAGCGCCGGCGCGACGCAGTTGCCGCGGATGCCGCGGCGCAGGTTGCCGGCCGCGAACGCGCGCGTGAGCCCCTCGATCCCGGCCTTCACCGCGGCGATCGCTTCGTGATTGGGCAGACCGAGCCCCGCCGCGACCGAGCTGCAGAACACCACGCCGCCGCCACGCGCGACGATCTCGGGCGCGACCTTGGCGACGCCGAAGGCGCTGCTCAGGTTGACGTCGAGCACTTCCTGCCACTCGGCGTCGCTCGTGGCGCGCGCCGGCTTGAGCAACAAGGAACCGATGCAGTGCGCGATGCCGCCGACCGCGCCGTCACCGACGGCCGACTTGAGGGTCGCCGCGACTGCGCCGGGCGCGAGTCCCTCGAGCACCGCGAACGGCGCCGCGAAGCGTTCGGCCATCACCCCGAGCCGCCCTTCGTCGCGCCCGACGAGGATCAGCCTGCCGCCGCGCGCCGCGAGCCGTTCGGCCAGGACCGTGCCCACCGCACCGGTGGCACCGAGGATCACGAACGGGTCGGCAGCGGACAGGTCGTTCATCGTCGTCGCGGATTCGTCGCCGACCCTCGCGCGGATTCAGCCTGCATCCGTGCCCTCGGCATCCTCGAACGGAACGCCATGTTCACCTGGCTCCGGTCACGTCGCTCCGACCGCACCCTCACCGATCTGCGCCGTCGCTACGCAACCCTTCTCGAAGAAGCGCGCGATCTGCAGCGCAACGGCGACATCGAGGGCTTCGCCGCGAAGACGGCCGAAGCCGAGGCGGTCGGCGCGCAGATCGACGCCGCTGAAGCGGCGTCGCGCCGCAAGGACTGATCAGCGCTCGGTGCCGACCGCCACGTCGACCGTCTCCGGCGTCTTGTCCGCCGCGTCGTACATCCTGACGAAGCGCTCGCACTCTTCGGCATCGATGCCGCGCAGCGCGTCGACCCACGCCGGCGGAATCGTCTGGTAGTACAGCCTCGCCACCACCTGCACGTTGCCGCGGCCCTGCGGCGCGGGGATGTCGAAGTGCACGGTGTCGCCGCCCTCGACGAAGTCCGCGTCGCCGTCGGTGCCGAACGGCCTGGTCTCTTCGAAGTGCGGGCCATCCTTGCGCCAGCCGCGCGGCAGCAGACGCGAGTCCTTGCCCTTCTTGGCCATCTTGGTGAGGTGCGTGGTCGGCGCGCCGTCGGGATCGAGCGACACCATCTCGTAGACGACGACGTCTTCGGGCTTCTCGACCACCTGCACATGTGGCACGTTCAGCTCGTCGGCGACGCCGACGATGTGGCCCTTGTCGTCGAACGCACCCGACTCGAACACCACGCGCCGACCCTGGCGCACCTCGATCGCCAGCCACGCGCGCCGCGATGGGTAACCGGTCGGGAACTTGTGGCCGGTCTTGTTGTCGACGCGCACCGTGAACTGCAGCTTGCCGTCCTGGCGCGTCACCGGCGACACCGTCAGCTTCGCGGTCAGTTCACCGAGCTGCCGCCGCGTCGCGGTGATCATGCGCTGCAGCGCGGCGGATTCGGCGATCACGTCGAGCTCCTCGCGGTTGCGGTCGAGCATCTCCAGCATGAACGCGTTGCCGCCGACGAACGCATGGGCGCGGTAGCCTTCGCGCACCGGGATCAGGAAGTCGAAGCCCATCGGGTTGCGCGCGATGCGCGTCGGCCCGGTCTCGGGCATGTGGCATTCCTGGCACGTTCGCGAGGTGTCTTCGCGGCCGCCCTCGTCGCTGAACTCGCTGTTGCGCCACTCGAGGTACGGCGTCTGCTCGGGGAAAGGCTTGCCGTTCTGCCCGGACGCATGGTGTTCGGTGAACAGCGTGTGGCAGGTCGCGCACAGCGCCGACTTGCGGATGTGGGTGCCCTGCTGCGGCGTGTAACGCACCATGTTGCGCATCGGTCCGATCGCGACGTCCGCGTACGGGCCGAAGATCTTGCGATCCTTGTTGATCGTCGGGTTGCCCGACCAGGACTCGGGCTGGCCGAGCTTCTCGTCGGCGATCTGGTGGCACACCGTGCACGACACGCCGTCGTCCGAGAACGTGTCCATCTCGATCTGCGCCAGCCGCGGACGGGGCTCGCCCGACATCGCCAGCCCGTGCGACATCATCGGCGCGTGGCACCGCAGACACAGTTCCTGCACCGCCTCACCGGTGGCGATCGTCTCCTTGCGCATCTGCGCCCGGAAGTACGGGTCGCGGAACGAATTCGCCATCATCGTTCCCTGCCACAGCCCGTACGGGGACACGTCGTCGCCGGTCGCGGTGCGCATCGCGTTGGCCGCGGGCGCGGTCGTGTGGCATACGCCGCACTGCTCCGACGAGGTGAAGAAGTCCTCCGGGTCGGGGTGGCCGGCGGGCACGTTCGTGCGCGTCGGCGCCGGCTGCGGCATCGCCGAGCAGAAGGCGACCGACGCGGCAGCCAGGAACAACACGGAGTGCAGGGGTCTCATCGGGGGGTTGCGAATACTACACGCGTGATCAGTTCGCCGACGTCGTCGAAGAACGGTTCGGCGATCTCTGCGTAACCGTAGCGGTCGTCGTTGAGCACGCCGTCAGGATTGGTGTAGAGCACCATCGCGAAGAAGAAGCCGCGCCCGGTGCGCGTGTCCTCGACGTAGGCGTTCTCGACGGTGAAGCCGTAGGCGCGCCCGATCTTGTCGTAGACGCGCAGGTGCTCGGCGGGGATCACGCGGCGCACGCCGCGCAGGATCCACTTGCAGGCGTGGTCGGGAACCTTCTCGGGGTCGAAGTGCGGGTTGGCCGATTCGCGCGGCAGTTCGCCGAGCGTACTCACCAGGAACCGCCGCTGCCCGATCGAGAGTCCCGGGAAACCGCGCTTGCCGGTGTCGATCTCCGGGCGCACGACCTCGACCAGCACGTCCTGCAGGTCTTCGAGCGAGATCGCGTTCTTCTGCGCGAACGACATCGGGGCGGCGACGAGCTTGCCGTCGCTGAGGTGACCGCTGCCGAGGCTCAGTTCGGTGAAGTCCGCGTTCGACAACTTCGCCGCGGCCTCACGCGCCGGCAGTTCGGTGGCGACCTCGCCGGTGCGCAGCGTGACCGGCCGCGTCTGCATGTTCTCCGTGAGGGAACGAGATTCGGACAGTCGGTGCCACAGCCGCGCCGAACGCAGACCAGCAGCCCACATCGCCTCGTTGAGCCGGTCGGCGCCGAGCACCTCGAGGCAGTGGTTGTAGGCGAGGTTGTCGCTGACCAGCAGCATCTTGCGCAGGTCGTGCCGGATCGTCGCGCGGCCGCCGTCGAGGTTGCTCGCGTCGCGATCGAACACCGCGTCGCCGTCGAATCGCGCGCCGATGCGCCACTCGCTGTCGAGGCCGTGCGCAGTGCCGCGCTCGGCGTCGATCCGGTTGAGTTCGAGCAGCAGCGCGACCGCCGCGCAGAGCTTGACCGAGCTCGCGGGGTAGAAGTACTGCTTGGGGTCACCCACACGGCTGCGCACCAGCGTCGTGCGCCCGTCGTCGCCCGTGACCGGCACGCCGACCAGGATCTGCAGCCGGTGCTCGGCCGGCGCCTTGCAGATCGCGGCGTGCGCGGTCATCGACGGCGCCGCGTCGAGGACCGCGTCGAGGTCGATCGGGGCCGGACCCTGCGGCAGGGCGAGCACGACGAGGAACGCGAGCATGGGGCGGATCAGGCTACCGGACGGATGCACGATCGTGCACAGGGCTAGTTCGCAGAGGGCAGGGTTCGGGGGCGTAGATGCGTTCGTGGTGCAGTGGATGCACGATCGTGCATTTTCTGTTGGATCGCGACCTCCAGCCTGCCGATGATTCTCTGACTATGCACGATCGTGCATTCCCAGACCTCATCCGCAGCCGCCGCGAAGCGCTGCACCTGACCCAGGCCGAACTCGCCGAACTGGCGCGCTGCTCGACGAGGTTCGTGCACATGGCCGAAGCCGGCAAGGCAACGCTGCGGCTCGACAAGCTGCTGGCGGTGATCGCCGTGCTCGGCCTGGGCCTGCAGGTGACCAGGACGCCGCAGCTGTCGGTGGACCCCGAACTGCTGCGTGACGAGTGATGCAGGCCGACGAACTCCGACGCATCGACGTCGCCGCGGTCTGGGTCGACGACCAGCAGGCGGCGCGGCTCACGCGCAGCGCGGAGGGCGTGTGCTTCGAATACCGCGACGGCTACACCGGCGCGCCCGTCGCGACTTCACTGCCGCGCGACGTCGGGCGGGTGCAGTTCGCGGGCGGCGCCGTCGGACCGTTCTTCGCGGGATTGCTGCCCGAGGGGCGACGCCTCGCGGCGGTCCGCCGGGCCACCAAGACCTCGGCCGACGACGACCTGACGCTGTTGCTCGCGGTCGGCGAGGACACGATCGGCAACGTGCGCATCCTGCCCGAGGGCACGTCCCCGGACTTGCAGGCGACGGGCGAACGAGTCGTCCCGCCAGCGCTCGACGCAGTCGACTTCACCGAGCTCTTCGCCGCAGTGCTGCAACAACCGATGCGTGATCGCCGCGGCTTCCCCGGCGCGCAGGACAAGGTGTCTGGTCAGATGATCTCACTGCCCGTGGAGCACGCCGGCGCCCAGTGGATCCTGAAGCTCGATCCGCCCGAAGTGCCGCATCTGGTCGTCAACGAAGCGTTCTTCGTGGCGGCAGCGAAGGACTCTGGGCTGCAGACAGCGCACGTCGAACTCGTTCACGATCGCGAAGGACGACCCGGGCTGCTCGTGCAACGCTTCGATCGCGAGCCGTCGGGCGAAGTCATGCGTTGCCTGCCGCAGGAGGATGCCTGCCAGGTGCTCGGCCGATATCCGGCCGACAAGTATCGCCTCACCACCGAGGAAGTGATCCTCGGCCTGTCGCGCCGCTGCGGCGCGCCGATCGTCGCCGCGCGCACGCTGCTGCAGCAGTTCGTGTTCGCCTACCTCACGGGCAACGGCGACGCGCACGGCAAGAACTTCTCGATCCTGCGCCGGCAGCACGAGTGGCACGTGTGCCCCGCCTACGACCTGCCGAGCACCCATCCCTACGGCGATACGACGATGGCCCTGTCGGTGCAGGGACGCGATCGCGAAGACATCCGACGCGCCGACTTCGTCGCGCTCGGCGAACAGTGCGGCGTGCCCGAGAAGGCCACCGCGCGCGTGCTCGGTGGCCTGCTGGCGGCCGCGCCGCGCTGGATCGAACGGCTCGACGAGCTGCCGTTCGATCGTCGACAGATCCACAAGCTGCAGCAGGCGTGTCGGTATCGCGCCGAGCGGCTCGCCGGCAAGTAGGGCGAGGACCGCGCCGCGGCTGCGGATAGGCTCGTCCGACTGCCCACCCGCCCCGCTTTGCCCCGCCTCTCCCCCCGACGCCCCGAAGAACCGCTGCCGCAGTGCCGACACTTCGGCATCTGCGGCGGCTGCTCGCTGCTCGACCAGCCGATCGCGTGGCAGATCCAGGAGAAGGTCGATGCGGCGCAGCAGCTGCTGGCGCCGTTCCTCGACGGGGTCGCGATCGAACATGCGCTGCCGCCGCGCACGCCGCTGCACTTCCGCACGCGGCTGCTGTATCCGGTGCGCGCCAACGCCAAGGGGCACGCGACGGTGGGCCTCTACGAGTTCCACACCAACGAGCTGGTGCGCATCGAGGAGTGCCGCACGCAGGATCGCTGGCTGACCGAGTTCGGGCTGCACGCCGAACGCGTGCTGCGTGAGGCGCGGGCCCAGCCGTTCGATCCCAAGCGCCGCACCGGCATGGTGATGGCCGTCTGGGCCAGGCTGGCGAGCGGCACCGGCGAGGTCGCGGCCGGCGTGGTCACGCGGCCGGGGGTGTTCGCCGAAGGCGCGATGATCGGCGAAGGGCTGCAGCGCGCAGCCGACGCGATCGACGTCGGCGGCCGGCCGCGACAGCTCGTCGGGGTGATGCACTCGATCTCCGAACGCGACGACGAGTTCCTGCTCGGCCAGCGGCACAACCCGCTGCGCGGGCGCGATCACGTCGTCGATCGCCGCGACGGTCTGCAGTTCCGCGTCAGCGCCGGCAGCTTCTACCAGATCCACGCGGGTGCCTATGCCCTGCTCTACGCGCCGGCGATGGATCTTTGTGGCGACGTGCGCGGTCTGAGTGTGGTCGACGGTTACGGCGGCGTCGGCGCGTTCGGCCTGCGTCTCGCCAGAGCCGGCGCGAAGAGCGTGCTGATCGTCGAGGACAACGCCGCCGCCTGCCGCGACGCCGAACACAACGCCAAGGTCAACGAACTGCCGAACGTGACCGTGCAGCGCACCGCGTTCGCCGGTTCAACGCTGCCGGCAGGCATCGATCTGTGTGTCGTCGATCCGCCGCGCTCGGGCTTGCAGCCGGCGGGTGTCGCGGTGTTGCTGCGCGCCAAACCAAAGCGCGTGCTGCATGTCGCGTGCTCGGTCGAGGCGCTGGCGCGCGACCTCGGGGAGTTGACGGCCGGTGGGTATCAGGTGACCGCGGTGCGGGTGTGTGATCTGTTTCCGCACACCGAGCATGTCGAGGTGCTGACGCTGCTCGAGCGGCGCTGAAGAGCCGTTCACGAACTTTTCTCCGGCTGCTGACCTACTCCCTGGCACCTACGTAGAGTCCGCCCGACCCATGATGATGCGCCCCACCAGATCGCCACTCTCTTCCCTTCTCCTCCTGCTCGCCGCACCGGCGCTCGCCCAAGGGGCCGCCGACAACCTCGCGCTGGGCAAGATGTGGACCTTCGAGAACCCGCCGCTCGCCTACCTCGAGCAGGAATACGGATTCAAGCCCGACCAACAATGGCTCGATTCGCTGCGCCTGGGCGCGCTGCGATTGGGCGAACGCGAGAACCCCTGGTGTTCGGCGTCGTTCGTCTCGCCCAAGGGTCTGATCATGACCAACCACCACTGCGTGCGTGAACAGGTCGGGCAGATCCAAGGAGAGAACGACTGGGTCAAGGACGGCTACGCGGCGACCGCGCTCGAGGACGAGGTCAAGATCCCGGGGCTGACCGTGCAACAGCTCGTCGCGCAGGAGGACATCACCGCAAAGGTCGACGAAGGCATCGCCACCGGTGACGACGCGGCGACCATCGCCAAGAAGCGCGAGACCAACATCGCGGCGATCAAGAAGGCCGCCGACGAGGCGCACCCGGGGTTCATGCATCAGGTGGTCGCGCTCTATCAGGGCGCCGTTCACCAGCTCTACCGCTATCGCGTGTTCGACGACCTGCGCCTCGTGCTCGCGGTCAACCTGCAGGCCGCGCACTTCGGCGGCGACCCCGACAACTTCACCTACCCGCGCTGGAGCATCGACTTCTCGTTCGTGCGCGCCTACGAGAACG